>NZ_JAOEGB010000034.1 GCF_025420585.1 Planotetraspora sp. A-T 1434
GTACCGCCCTCCCGGCTCCGGGACGTACGGCAGGGCCCGGCCGGGATCAGCGGTCGGCCTCGACGGGGGGCGTCACGTCGGCGCCGGGGGAGTCGGCGCCCTTGCTCGTCTGGCCCTCGACCGACGCGACCGCGTGCCCGCCGAACTGGTTGCGCAGCGCGGCGACCATCTTCATCGCCGGCGAGTCGGCCTGGCGGGAGGAGAACCGCGCGTAGAGGGCGGCCGTGATCGCCGGAAGCGGCACGGCGTGGTCCACCGCGGCCTGGACGGTCCACCGGCCCTCGCCGGAGTCCTCGGCGTAGCCCTTGAGATCGTCCAGGTCGGCATCGTGCTCAAGGGCCCGGACCAGGAGGTCGAGCAGCCACGAGCGGATCACCGTGCCGTTCCGCCAGCTCCTGAACGTCCCGGGGACGTCGTTGACGACGTCGCTGGCCTCCAGGAGCTCCCAGCCCTCCGCGAAGGCCTGCATCATGCCGTACTCGATGCCGTTGTGGACCATCTTCGCGAAGTGGCCGGCGCCCACCGAGCCGGCGTGGACGAAGCCGTCCTCGCCCTCCGGCTTGAGCGTCTGGAAGATCGGGTCGAGCCTCTGGACGTCCTCGGCGCTCCCCCCGGCCATCAGGGCGTAGCCATTCTGCAGCCCCCAGACGCCACCGCTCACGCCCACGTCGACGAATTCGATGCCATGCTCGTTCAGCTCGGCGGCGTGCTTCAGGTCGTCCTTGTAGTGCGAGTTGCCGCCGTCGACGACGAGGTCACCGGGGGAGAGCAGGTCGCGGAGCTGCTCGATCGTGGCCCGGGTCGGCCCGCCCGCGGGGACCATGACCCACACCAGGCGCGGCGCCTGGAGCCGATCGACGAGATCCTTGAGGCTGCCGGCGTCGCTGATCGACGGATCACGGTCATAGCCGACCACGTCATGGCCGCCACGGCGGAGCCGCTCGGCCATGTTCCCGCCCATCTTGCCGAGCCCGATCATGCCGATCTGCATTTCAGCCACTCCCCAATGCGTGTCACTCGCCCACGGGCACGCAAGTACCCCGGCATAAGGGGTCCATGCCCCCGGGAGATGCTACGCCTGCGTCAGCTGGAGAGGCGGATCGGCATGATGAGGTAGCGGTAGTCCTCGCTCACCCCGTCATCCACAGGTTTGCCCCCAGTGAGGATGGCCGGCTTGGTGGACGTGGTGAACTGCAGCCGCGCGACGTCGGAGTCGATCGCCCCCAGGCCTTCCAGTAGGAACTGGTGGTTGAACGCGATGTTGATTTCCTCGCCGTCGAACTCGACCGGGAGCGCCTCGACCGCCTGCGCCTCGTCGCCGCTGCCCGCCTCCAGGACGACCTCGTCGCCGCGGAAGGCCAGCCGTACGGGGGTGTTGCGCTCGGCCACCAGGGCGACGCGCTTGACCGCCTCGACGAACGCGCCTGTGGACAGGTCGGCGCGCGCGGAGAACTCGGTGGGAAGCAGCGAGCGGTACTTGGGGAACTCCGGGTCGAGAAGCCGGGTCGTCGTCCTCCGGCCGGAGCTGGAGAACCCGATCATGCCCTCACCGGTGCCGCCGACCGAGCTCAGCGCGATCTCGACCTCGGCCCCCGTGGCGCCCAGAGCCTTGGCCGTGTCCGCGAGAGTACGGCCCGGCACCATCGCGATCGCCTGGAAGCCGGGCTGCTCCGGCTGCCACTTCAGCTCACGCACGGCGAGCCGGTAGCGGTCGGTGGCCGCCAGGGTGACGGTGTCGCCCTCGATCTCCATCCGGACGCCCGTCAGCATGGGCAGCGTGTCGTCCTTGCCCGCGGCCACGGCGACCTGGGCGACGGCCGAGGCGAACACGTCACTGCCGACCCGTCCGGCGGCGGGGGGCATAGCGGGCAGCGAAGGGTAGTCCTCCACAGGCATGGTCAACAGGGTGAACCGGGCGCTGCCACACGTGACGACGGCCTTGGCCCCGTCCACGACGAAGTCGACGGGCTGGGCGGGCAGCGCGCGAGTGATCTCGGCGAGCAGCTTGCCGGAGACCAGGACCACGCCGGGCTCGCCGGTCTGCGGTTCGAGGGTCACCTCCGCCGAGACCTCGTAGTCGAATCCGGAGAGCTTCAACTGCTGCTCCTCGGTGACCTCCAGCCTCATGCCCGCCAGCACCGGCACCGAAGGCCGGGCCGGAAGGCTGCGTGCGGTCCACGCCACGGCCTCGGCGAGCACATCGCGTTCGATCCGGAACATCACGGGGATCAGCCTCCTGGGTGTCGGTGCGTCGTCAAGTGTTCCATCTCTCGCACCGTGGCTCCTCCAGAACCCTTCTATGGTTCTTGAGTTCTTAGTGAGAGAGATATTGGTCATCTCATTAGGGGCCGTGGATATGTGGATGTCGAGCATATTCGCAGGTCAGGCGCGATGTTTCATCCACCGCCCATGTGGGGAAGGGGTGGATGGGAGCGCTGTGACTGTGGGGAAGGACGGTGTTCCCACACCGGTTCCCCAGCTTGGGGGCCCTTCATCCACGAGTTACCCACGATGTTTCCACCGGTTGTCCACGGGACAAAAGGGGCCGGCGAGAACGGCGGAACGGGAACGCACAGGGCGTCCCCAAGTCGTCCACGAGTTGTCCCAAGGCCATCCCCAGGCTTTCCCCATGTTCGTCCCCAACTCTTAACAGCCTATTTCGGGCGAGCGATGGGCAGGGGCCGGGGAGAAGCGGGGAGAAGACGCCGCCAGCGTGCGGCGGATTTGATCCACAGAGATATCCACAGGCTGTGCATCACGTGTTGCGAGCGCGCTGCTTCACCCGCGTCGTCAGCTCGTTGACCTGGTTGTACATCGAGCGGCGCTCCGCCATGAGCGACCGGATTTTGCGCTCGGCGTGCATCACGGTTGTGTGGTCACGGCCGCCGAACTGCTGGCCGATCTTCGGCAGGGACAGGTCGGTGAGCTCGCGGGCCAGGTACATGGCGATCTGCCGGGCCGTGACTAAGGCGCGTGACCGGGAGCTGCCGCACAGATCGTCGAGCGATACGCCGAAATACTCGGCGGTCGTCGACATGATCAGCGAGATGGTGATCTCCGGGCTGGCGTCCTCGCTGATCAGGTCCTTCAGGACGATCTCGGCCAACCCGATGTCCACAGACTGGCGGTTGAGGCTCGCGAAGGCGGTGACCCGGATGAGGGCGCCCTCCAGCTCGCGGATGTTGGTGGCGATCCGGCTGGCGATGTACTCGAGCACGTCGGGCGGCGCGGCCAGGCCCTCCTGGATCGCCTTCTTGCGGAGGATCGCGATGCGGGTCTCCAGCTCGGGCGGCTGGACGTCGGTGATCAGGCCCCACTCGAAGCGGTTGCGGAGCCGGTCCTCCAGGGTGACGAGCTGTTTGGGCGCCCGGTCACTGGAGATGACGATCTGCTTGCTGGCGTTGTGGAGCGTGTTGAAGGTGTGGAAGAACTCCTCCTGCGTCTGCTCCTTGCCCTCCAGGAACTGGATGTCGTCCACGAGCAGGATGTCGACCGCGCGGTAGCGGGAGCGGAAGCCGTCCGCCTTGTGGTCGCGGATCGAGTTGATGAAGTCGTTGGTGAACTCCTCGGAGCTCACGTACCGCACGCGGGCGCCGTCGTAGAGGCTCTGCGCGTAGTGGCCGATCGCGTGCAGCAGGTGGGTCTTCCCCAGCCCGGAGTCGCCGTAGATGAACAGCGGGTTGTACGCCTTGGCCGGGGCCTCGGCGACCGCGACGGCCGCGGCGTGCGCGAACCGGTTGCTCGCGCCGATGACGAAGGTCTCGAAGGTGTACTTCGCGTTGAGCCTGGCCGGCTCGCTGGTGGTGCGGCCGCCGCGGCTGTCCCAGCGGTTCTGCACAGGCTCCGGCTTGGGCGCCGGGGGCGGCTCGGGCGAGAACCCGCCGTTGGGCGCCTGATACTGCGGCGCGGCCGGATACTGCTGCCCCGGCTGGTACTGCTGCGAGCCGTACGGCTCGGCCATGTCCTGTGGAGAAGGGTCGTCCTGGCCGAAGGGGAAACCCTGACCCTGTGGGCGGCCCTGTGGATAGTCGGTGGACGAGTTGGGGGGACCCGGCCGATGATGCTGGCCGTACGGGGGCTGCGGCTGTGGACCGCGTTGTCCACCATGTTGTCCACTGCTCTGCCCACCGGGCTGCCCGGCCTGGGGATAACCCTGGTCCTGCTGAGGGGGATAGCCGTCGCGCCGGCCGCCGTCGTCCACGGTCGCGGTGGGGTCGACCATCACGGCGATGCGCACCGGGCGGCCGAACTCCTGGGAGAGCGCGTGCGCGATCAGCGGGCGCAGCCGCACCTCCAGGACCTCCTTGGCGAAGTCGTTGGGCGCGGCCAGGAGGATCGTGTCGTTGATCAGGCCGGACGGCTGGGTCATCTGGAGGAACGCGCGCTGCTGTCCCGAGACGCCCTCGTCGAGCAAGGTCCCGAGCGCCCGAGCCCATACCGCGTTGAGGTCGACGCCTTCCATGGCTCGGCCCCTCCTCCCTTGCGCGGCCCCCGCTGGCTCGCCGCGATCCGTTTCCACTCCAGCCCGGCCGGGGGCGCCCGGTGGTCCCGGTCCCCGCTACGTGATCCACATGGAGATCCACATGAGATCCACACGATGTGCACAGCCCGCACATCGTCCCCGGGCGCAATCCACGGTGATGAGGGGAAGGGCCGGAGGGCCGAGAGTAGTGGTGTGCCCAACCTGCGTTCAAGACGTTGTCCACAGCCTAACGGGCTGGGGTTGCTCACCGTACGGGCTTGTTCTTTCCCGTTCCTCCGTGCGTTGGGGATGCCCGGGGGTCGTCCGGCCGCCGTGGAGGTCCTCCTTGGACGACGGGTGGCCGGAGCATGTGGAGACGGTGGGTAGGGTGGTGGCTGGTTTGACCTGACGTGCGATCGGCCCGTAACGTATGCCGGTCGGCTAATCACGCGACGGCTATTTCGCATGCCCACGCATTTGACGAGCCGTAACCTTGGAATGTACCGCGCCCGCAGACTGCTGCGGGCGCATCTGAAGCCTGGGAGCCCACTCGTGAGCAAGCGTACTTACCAGCCGAACAACCGTCGCCGTGCGAAGACCCACGGTTTCCGGCTGCGCATGCGCACCCGTGCCGGCCGTGCGATCCTTGCCGCCCGGCGCCGCAAGGGCCGCGCCGAGCTGACCGTCTGACGACGCGAAGCCGCCGTCGCCCGCCGTCCCCAGCGTCGGCGGGCGACAGCCGTACCTTGAGGAAGACCCGGTGCTGCCGTCCGCGTCGCGCATGCGACGGGGTGACGAGTTCGCCGACGCGATACGCCGCGGGCGACGCGCCGGCCGTCCCACCCTGGTCGCGCATTTCAGCGTGCGCGAAGCCGACGAGCCGCCACTGGTGGGGTTCGTGGTGAGCAAGGCCGTCGGCGGCGCCGTCATCAGGAACCAGGTGAAGCGCAGGCTCAGACACCTGATGCGGACCCGTATGGACCGGCTGCCGAGAGGTAGCCTGCTCGTGGTACGCGCCAATCCACCGGCCGCGTCCGCGCGAAGCGAGCATCTGGCCGCCGAACTCGACGTCGCGCTCGATCGTTTACTCCGGCGGCGAGGGTCCGAGTCCCGGACCCCTACGGATGGACGGTCATGACAGGGGAGCAGCCGATCCCGGAGCAGGGGATCGCAGCCGTGGGCACCCAGCCGGCCGCCTCGGCCGGCCCGGTCGCCTGCGTCCTGATTGCCCTGATCCGGTTCTACCGGGCCTTCATCAGCCCGGTGCTCGGGCCACGTTGCCGGTTCGAGCCGTCCTGTAGCGCCTACGGCCTGGAAGCGATCGCCGTTCATGGGGCCCCTATGGGGGTATGGCTGACCGTTAGGCGTATCGGGCGATGCCATCCGTTCCATCCGGGCGGTTTCGACCCGGTGCCCCCACCCCGAGTCCGGTCTCACGACGAAACGCAAGGGAGCTAGCTCGGTGGAGCTGCCATTCCTGAATTGGCTGTATACGGCAGTGGCCTGGGTGATCACCCGGATCCACACGGGCTACAGCACCTTCATCCCCTCAGACAACGGGCTGAACTGGGCGCTGACGATCATCACGCTGACCGTGCTGATGCGCCTGCTCATCTTCCCGCTCTTCCTCAAGCAGATGCGCTCGTCGAGGAAGATGCAGGAGCTCGCCCCCAAGGTGCAGGAGCTCCGCAAGCGGTACAAGAACGACAAGCAGCGCATGAACCAGGAGGTCATGCGCGTCTACCAGGAAGCCGGCGCCAACCCTCTCGGCGGTTGCCTTCCCGTCGTCGCGCAGTTCCCGATCTTCATCTCGATGTTCACCGTGCTGCGGGCCATCGCGAGCGACCGGGTCGCCTTCGGCATGACGAAGGAGCTGGTGGACAGCGCGCGTCATGCGCACATCCTGGGCGCACCCCTGCCGGCCACCTTCTTCACCAACGCCGCGGACGTCGCGAAGTTCGGCGCCGATCCCGTGATGACGAAGATCGTGCTGGCCTGCTTCGTCGCGATCAGCTCCTTCACCACGTTCCTCACCGTCCGGCAGAGCGTGACGCGCTCCATGCAGCAGATGCCGGACAACCCGATGGCGCAGCAGCAGAAGATCCTCATGTACATCTCGCCGCTGTTCGCCGTCTTCAGCCTGAACTTCCCCCTCGGCCTGATCCTCTACTGGGTGACCACCAACCTGTGGACGCTTGGCCAGCAGCACTGGTTTTACAGCCGTCACCCGATGCCGGTCATCGACGAGAAGGGCAACGTCACCACGCCCGAACCGACGAACGGCATCTTCACGAAGTTGGTGGGAAAGCCCAAGGCAGCGGCCCCGGCGGAGCCGTCCCCGGAGCCGGAGGCCAAGATCGTCCGTCAGCAGCCGGCGCGCCAGCCGCGGAGCAAGCGCACCGGCAGCAAGAAGCCGTAGGAGAAGGAGAGTCCGGAAGTGACCGAAACTGAGGAGACCCTCAAGCCTGCTCCCAACGTCGAGGCCCTGGAACAGGAAGGCGAGATCGCGGCCGACTACCTGGAGGGCCTGCTCGACATCGCCGACCTCGACGGTGACATCGATATGGACGTCGAGGGCGACCGGGCGGTGGTCTCGGTCGTTGGCATCAAAGGCGGCGACCTCGTGGGGCCTGGGGGAGAAGTGCTGGAGGCGCTCCAGGAGCTGACCCGCCTCGCGGTGCACCGCCAGACGGGGGAGCGGTCCCGGCTCATGCTGGACGTCGGGGGCTACCGGGAGCGGCGCAGGGCCGAGCTGACCAAGATCGGGTCCGCCGCGGCCCAGGACGTCAAGCGCAGCGGCGAGCCGAAGGCGCTCCAGCCGATGACGCCGTTCGAGCGGAAGATCGTGCACGACGCGGTCGCCGCGGCCGGGCTCCGTAGCGAGTCCGAGGGCGAGGAGCCGCGCCGGTTCGTCGTCGTCCTTCCCGCGTAGCCGGGGTAATCACAGCGATCGTAGTGCGGGAAAGCCGCCGGTCCTCCTCGCGGGACCGGCGGCTTTCTCCATCCTGTACGGCCTTGCCCTCCGGGCGGGGGTGGGAGCACTACCCTTGGCCCGAGAGCGTTCCTGGATGAGTGAGTGAATGACCGAGAGCAACGAGTTGCCCGAGCCGCCTCCTGTGGCGCCTGAGGTTTTCACCGGGGAGGCGCTGGACCGTGCCCGGACGTTCGCCGAGCTGCTCGCCGGGCCCGGAGTCGTCCGCGGGCTGCTGGGCCCGCGTGAGGTTCCCCGAATCTGGGACCGGCACCTGCTGAACTGCGCCGTCGTGGCGGAGGCGCTCGGGGAGAACACGACCGTCGTCGACATCGGCTCCGGCGCCGGGCTGCCCGGTCTCGTCCTCGCGATCGTCCGGCCCGATGTCACGGTGACGCTCCTGGAGCCGCTGCTGCGCCGGACGGTCTTCCTCTCCGAGTGCGCCGAGGCGCTCAAGCTCGGCAATGTCGAGGTGGCGCGCGGCCGGGCGGAGGAGCTGGCGGGAAAGCGGAGCTTCGACGTGGCGACGGCACGCGCGGTGGCGCCGCTCGACCGCCTGCTCGCCTGGTCCCTGCCCTTGCTCCGGGACGGCGGAGAGCTGCTGGCGATGAAGGGAGAGCGGGCCGCCGAGGAACTGGAGGCGGCCAGACCTCTACTGAAAGCCTCAGGGGTGAGATCGGCCGAGCTTGTCACGGTGGGGCGCGGTAGGGTCGAGCCGCCCGCCACTCTGGTCCGCGTGGTCGCCGGACCATCTCCATATGCGACAGCGGCGCAGTCGAGTGGACGGGGTGCGCGGCGGCGACGGAAGAGGTGAGCGTCTTGCCGGGTGCGGCACAGGGCCTGGGTTGGCCGGAGAGCCCCCTCGGCCTACCCTTGGAGATCGCGACAGCAAGCCGGCCTTCGGGGGTTGGCTGGCCTCTTTTCTCTGCTTCGCAGGTCGAAAGGACGACGACCGTGTCCCAGACCCCCCTTAACTCCGGTGATTCGCCGCTGGTACGAGAGGCACTGAGCTCTGTGGTTTCACGTGAAACAGCCGCGCCCCCACTCGCGGCTGCGCCTGCCGTCGGTTATTCGGCACGCAGTGAAGGGGACTGGCCGAGGCCGCCCAAATGCCGGGTGATGACCGTGGCCAACCAGAAGGGCGGGGTAGGGAAGACCACCACGGCCGTCAACCTTGCCGCCGCGCTCTCCATGCACGGACAGCGGGTGCTCGTTGTGGACCTCGACCCGCAGGGCAATGCCTCGACCGCCCTGGCGACCGAGCACCGGGCGGGTGTGCCCTCGGTGTATCAGGTCCTGGTCGACGACCTTGCCCTGTCGTCCATCGTGACGCCGGTCCCCGATATGCCGGGGCTGTTCTGCGCGCCCGCGACCCTCGACCTGGCGGGCGCGGAGATCGAGCTGGTCCCCATGGTCGGCCGCGAGACCCGGTTGAAGCGCGCGCTGGCCAATTTCGAGGCGATGGAGTTCGACTACATCCTCATCGACTGCCCGCCGTCGCTCGGGCTGCTGACCGTGAACGCGATGGCGGCGGCGCAGGAGGTGCTGATCCCTATCCAGTGCGAGTATTACGCGCTCGAAGGTCTCACCCAGCTTCTGCAGAACGTTGAGCTGGTTCGCGTCCACCTGAACCAGACGCTGTCGGTCTCCACGATCCTGCTGACGATGTACGACGGCAGGACGAGGCTGGCCTCCCAGGTGGCCGAGGAGGTGCGCTCCCACTTCGGCGACACGGTGCTCGACGCGGTCATCCCGCGTAGCGTCCGGGTCTCCGAGGCGCCGAGCTACGGGCAGTCCGTCATGACCTACGACCCCGGGTCGAGCGGGGCCATGGCCTATATGGAGGCGGCCCGCGAGATCGCCTACCGGGCGGCGGCCCTGCACCAGCCGTAGACCCCTCGTCGGCCCGGCTCCGTGTGGTGATGCTCATAGAGGAGTCCGCGCAGCGGTAACCTCTCGTGGTGTGCGTAGAGTGCCCAGCGGCCGAAGGTCGCTGGGCACTGCCTTCTGTGCGGTGCTTAAGGAGCAGCGGTGACTCAGCAGCGTCGGGGACTGGGCAAGGGCCTTGGGGCTCTGATTCCCACGGGACCGATCGTCGACCCAGCGGTCGCGACGAGCTCTCCCTCCGAGGATCCGGGCGACTCCGGGCTGAGGCCGGTCGAAGGGGCCCACTTCCAGGAGATCGCCGTCACCGCGATCTCGCCCAACCCGCGGCAGCCGCGTGAGGTCTTCGACGAGGAGCGCCTGGAGGAGCTCGCCGCCTCGATCGCCGAGGTGGGTCTGCTCCAGCCGGTGGTCGTCCGCTCTGTCGGTGACGAGCGCTTCGAGCTCATCATGGGGGAGCGGCGGTGGCGTGCCTCGAAGCTCGCCGGTCTGGAGCGGATCCCGGCGATCGTCCGGACCACGCAGGACGACGAGATGCTGCGCGAGGCGCTCATCGAGAACCTCCAGCGCGAGCAGCTCAACTCCCTGGAGGAGGCGGCGGCCTACCAGCAGCTGCTCGACGACTTCGGCGCCACCCATGAGGTGCTGGCCAAGAAGGTCGGCCGATCCCGCTCGCACATCAGCAACACGCTGCGCCTGCTGAACCTCCCGCCCAACGTCCAGCTCCGCCTCGCGGCCGGCACCATCAGCGCGGGCCACGCACGAGCGCTCCTGTCGCTTGACGACCACGCGGCCCAGGAGCGGCTCGCGAGCCGGATCGTCGCCGAGGGGCTGTCGGTCCGGACGGTCGAGGAGATCGTCGCGCTGGGAGACGCCGCCTCGGGGCCCGCGCCGCGCAAGCCGAGGGCGAAGCAGCCCACCGCCCCGGCGCTCCGCCATCTGGCGGACCGGCTCTCGGATCACTTCGAGACCAAGGTGAAGGTCGACCTAGGCCGCCGCAAGGGCCGGATCGTCGTCGAGTTCTCCACGATCGACGACCTGGAGCGCATCATCGGCACGATGGCCCCAGAGGCGAGCAACACGATGCGCGGCCTCTCGGCCGAGTAGACGGCTCGCGGAGCGAGAGCGGCCGGGTGCGGAGGCCGTCGTAAGACCGTGCCACGAGACCACCGCGCCCGTGCCCGCGCCCGGCCGCGAACGCGGCCTCACCAGACCGCAAGCATCACGGTCGGCCGGAGTGCCCGCCCGCTCTCGCATCGGCTTCGTTTCACGTGAAACAGCACCAGCACTTCCGCCCTGCCCTGATGCGCTTACCGTTGTGTTTCACGTGAAACAGCACGAGCGTCGTTATGCGCCTGGGCCCGGTTCACGTGAAGTCCAATGCCGGACCGCTGTTTCACGTGAAACCGGGCCCAGGATCTACCCTCGGTGGGCGGCCATCTCCAGGAGGCCCTTGCAGAGCGTGCCGAGATCCCGCCCGGCCGCCCCGGCCGCCATCGGAAGCAGCGATGTCTCCGTCATACCGGGTGCCACGTTCACCTCAAGGAAGTACGGCCGGCCGGCGGCGTCCACGATGAGGTCCGTGCGGGAGATATCCCGGAGGCCGAGCGCGGTATGGGCGGCCACGGCCATCGCCGCGCATGCCTCCGTCGCCTCGGCGGGCAGCCGGGCCGGAGCGAAGAACTCCGTGTGCCCGGCTGTGTAGCGGGCCGCATAGTCGTACACGCCGCCGTCCGCCACGATCTCCACGGGCGGCAGCGCCACCGGCCCGTCGCCCAGATCGACGACGGACACCGCGACCTCCACTCCCTTGATGTACTTCTCGATCAGCGCGGTGTCGCCGTACGCGAAGCACCCGACCATCGCGGCGGGCAGTTCCTCGGCGGTCCGCACGATCGATGCGCCCAGCGCGGAGCCACCGCGTGACGGCTTGACGAACAGGGGCAGCCCGAGCCGCTCCACGATCCGGGCGAGGACGGCGGCCGCGCCGAGATCGTGGAAGGTCTCCTTGGGCAGCGCCACCGAGTCCGGCGTGTTCAGTCCCCAGGACCGGACGACCGCCTTCGCCGTCGGCTTGTCAAATGCCACACGGCAGGCGTCCGGCGTGGCGCCCACGTACGGCACGCCGAGGAGCTCCAGGACGGACCGAATGGCGCCGTCCTCACCCGCGCCGCCGTGGAGCGTCACGAAGGCCGCGTCGGGCGGATCCGACAGCACGGCGGGGACCAGAGTGGCGTCGGTGTCCCGCGTCTCCACGTCGACCCCCGCCGCCCGGAGCACCTCGGCGACCCGGCGGCCCGAGCGGATGGACACCTCGCGCTCGTACGACAGCCCGCCCGCCAGGATGAGCACGTGCCCGAGATCGCTCATGCGGAGCTCCCCGGAAGCGGCCGGGTGCCCGCCCGCCCGGTACGCGCTCGCACCGGCCCCCCTCGCGGCGCCGCCACGGAGAGCCGTCCTTCGGTCATCGTTCGCTCGCTCACGGAGAGGGCCTTTCTCGCCTCGAGGAGTCCTGTACGGCCAGCCCGAACAGGCTAGCCGTACAGCGACTCAGGCGAGGTCGGGGCCTGGCGTGTCGACGCCGGCGTGCCCGGGGGCGGACCCGGTGCCGAACGTGTCGCGGAGCTGCAACTCCTGGTCGATCACCCCGGCGAGGCGGCGTACGCCCTCACGGATGCGGTCGGGCTCGGGGTAGCAATAGGACAGCCGCATGTGCTGGGCGCCGCCGCCGTCCGAGTAGAAGCCGGTGCCCGGGACGAACGCGACGCGCTCGGCGACCGCGCGCGGGAGGATGGCCTTGGAGTTCAGCCCCGCGGGAAGGGTCATCCAGACGAAGAAGCCGCCCGCGGGATGGGTCCACGAGCAGCCGGGCGGCATGAGCACCTGTAGAGCGCCGAGCAGCGCGTCGCGTCGCTCGCGGTAGAGCTCCCGGAACGTCTTGATCTGCTCGCGCCACGGCTGGGTGGCGAGGTAGTGCCCCACGGCGAGCTGGGTGAAGGACGAATGCGACAGCACGGCCGACTCCATCGCGAGGATGAGCTTGTCGCGCACGGCGTGCGGAGCGAGCGCCCAGCCGACGCGGAAGCCCGGCGCGAGCGTCTTGGAGAACGAGCCCAGGTAGACGACGCCCTCGGGGTCGTCGGCGCGGAGCGCGCGCAGTGGCTCCCCGTCGAAGCCGAGCAGTCCGTAGGGGTTGTCCTCGACGACGAGCACGCCCGCCCGCTGGCAGATCTCCAGCACCTGGCGGCGGCGCACCTCGTTGAGGGTTACGCCCGCCGGGTTCTGGAACGTCGGGATCGTGTAGAGGAACTTGATGCGGTTGCCCGCGGTCTGCAGGGCGTAGATGGTCTGCGCGAGCGACTCGGGGATCAGCCCCTGGTCGTCCATCGCGATGTGCACGACCTTGGCCTGGTAGGCGCTGAACGTGCCGAGAGCGCCCACGTAGGACGGCCCTTCGGCCAGGACGACGTCGCCCGGGTCGATGAAGATTCGCGTGATGAGGTCGAGGGCCTGCTGCGAGCCGACCGTGACGACGACGTCGTCGGCCCCGGCCTCGATGCCCTCCAGCCGCATGACCTCGCAGATCTGCTCACGGAGGGCGGGGTCGCCCTGGCCCGAGCCGTACTGGAGGGCGACGGGGCCGCGCTTGGCGACCAGCTCGGCGACGAGCTCGCCGACCACGTCGAGGGGCAGGGCCGTGACGTACGGCATGCCGCCGGCGAGCGAGACCACCTCGGGCCTCGAGGCGACGGCGAAGAGAGCTCGGATTTCGGAGGCGACCATTCCGGCGGCGCGGGCGGCGTAACGGTCGACGTAGGCGTCAATGCGCGACCCTTGGGGCGCGTTAGTCCGACCGTGATCGAGCTCCTGCGACACGGTCCACCTCCGATCACATAGCCGAGAAATCTAGAGTACGGTAGCGCGCCACGCCGATCACAGCAGGCCCTTGACGATGAAGGGCCGCCGTCCTTGCTGCTCCATGCCATTCCTGAGGGCCCAGTGGCCGGTGATACGCATAAGACCGCCGTGGAAAGAGGGGCGGATGAACGCTGTGGCGGCCGACCCGTGACGTCTCCCTGAGTTACGATGCGAGCTGGAGACGCCGTATTCGCGCGCTTTTCTGGCAGCACTCCTGGCGGGGATTGGGGCATCACGTGTCGCGTCGGCTGGCCAACGTCACTCTCGACAATCTCGACGACCTGCCACGCCGATGCAGGCGCTGCGTGTTCTGGGAGCTCGACCCCGTCAGCGGCGAGCGGGCCGTACAGGCCGGTGATCCGGGCCTGGAGAAGGAGGCGTGGATCTCCGGAACGCTCCTGGAGTGGGGGAGCTGCGGGAAGATCGCCTATGTCGACGGGGTGGCGGCCGGCTTCGTGCTCTACGCGCCGCCGCTCTATGTGCCGCGCTCGATCGCGTTCCCGACCTCACCGGTGAGCTCGGACGCGGTGCTGCTGATGACGGCGCACATCATCCCCGAGTTCTCCGGGGGAGGGCTCGGCCGGATGCTCGTCCAGGGCGTCGCGAAGGACCTGACCCGCCGGGGCGTCCGCGCGATCGAGGCGTTCGGCGACCTCAAATGGGAGCAGCCGAGCTGCGTCATGCCGGCCGAATACCTGCTGTCCGTCGGGTTCAAGACGGTGCGCCCGCATCTGCGGTTCCCCCGGCTCCGCCTGGAGCTCAAGACGGCCGTCTCCTGGCGTGAGGACGTCGAGGTGGCCCTGGAGCGGCTTCTTGGGTCGATGTCCCCCGAGCGGGCTCTACGGCCCGTTTGAGGCCATCTCAGGAGGCCGCCTGATCGTGAAAAACCCCCCGTGCCGGAGCGCGGGGGGTTTTCCGTTGGGTGGGGTGCCGCCGGAAAGGCGGTGGTACGGCTCGCGTGCCGCAGGGGGCGTCAGATGATGCCCTCGAGCTCGCGGAGCAGCATCGCCTTCGGCTTCGCGCCGATGATCTGCTTCACGACCTCTCCACCCTTGTAGACGTTCATCGTCGGGATCTGGAGTACGTTGTAGTCCCGCGGAACCGACGGGTTCTCGTCGATGTTCAGCTTGACCACCGTCAGCTTCTCCGCGTGCTCGTTCGCGATCTCCTCCAGGATCGGCGCGACCTGGCGGCACGGCCCGCACCACTCCGCCCAGAAGTCGACCAGGACCGGCTTGTCGCTCTTGAGGACCTCGGCCTCGAAGTTGCCGTCGGTCACGCTCTTGATGGCGCCCAAGGTTTTCTCCCCTAGCTCTGTGTGGTCGGTGTAACCGCGGGGGCGGCCCCCGCATTCCCGGTCAGCCCCCCGGTTCAGCTCCGGTCAGCCCTGGCTGGCGAGCCAGCGCTCGGCGTCGAGCGACGCGGAGCAGCCGGTGCCGGCGGCCGTGATGGCCTGCCGGTAGATGTGGTCGACGACGTCGCCCGCCGCGAAGACTCCGTCGATGTTCGTCCGGGTGGTGGGCGCCTCGACGAGGATGTAGCCCTCCTTGTCGAGAGCCACCTGGCCCTTGACCAGCTCGGTGCGCGGCTCGTGGCCGATCGCGACGAACACGCCGCTGACGGAAAGCTCGGTCTCCTCGCCCGTCTTGACGTTGCGGATTCGCACCCCGGTGACGCGGGTGTCGCCCAGGATGTCGACGACTTCGCTGTCCCAGATGAAGCGGATCTTCTCGTTGGCGAACGCGCGGTCCTGCATGATCTTGCTGGCACGCAGTTCGTTCCGCCGGTGGACGACCGTTACCGAGCGGGCGAACCGGGTCAGGAAGGTGGCCTCCTCCATCGCCGTGTCGCCGCCGCCGACGACCACGATGTCCTGGTCGCGGAAGAAGAAGCCGTCACACGTGGCACACCATGACACGCCGCGGCCGGATAGGTGCTTCTCCTTCTCCAGGCCGAGCTCGCGGTAGCGCGACCCGGTGGCCAGGATGACGGTCTTGCCGTAGAACGTGTCGGTGTGAGTCTTCACGACCTTCGGGTTGGCCTCGAGGTCGACCTCGATCACGTCGTCGGCGACCAGCTCGGCTCCGAACCGCTCCGCCTGCTTGCGCAGGTTGTCCATCAGGTCCGGCCCCATGATGCCGTCGGGGAAGCCGGGGAAGTTCTCCACCTCCGTGGTGTTCATGAGGGCGCCGCCGGCGGTCACCGACCCCTCGAACACGAGAGGCTTGAGGTCGGCGCGCGCCGAGTAGACGGCCGACGTGTAGCCGGCCGGCCCCGACCCGATGATGATCACGTTACGGACGTCGCTCAACGGAATCGCCTTCCCGATGCGGTGTGTGCAGTCGCGTCAACAGATCCTAGGCGTTGCGGATTCCCGCCCCCGACATGCGGACACGGTGAAGCCCCCCGGGCGGGTCGCCTGAGGGGCTTCGTTCAGTCAGTCGTACGGCTGCCGCGTCCCGTCAGCGCCACGTGGCGAGGCCCTGCGGGCGCAGGCTCTTGCAGTCTGAGTCCACGACCACCACGCGCACGGCGTTGATGGTCTTGTCCTCCCAGAAGGCCATGATCGTGGCCTCGTTGCCGTTGTAGAGGGCCTTGTCGACGCCGATCGGCTTGCGGTCGAGCTGGCTGGAGAACCGCTTGACGCACTTGTCGAGGTCCTGGTCGTCGTTGGTCCCCGAGCCGGGCGCGACGCCGAAGTAGCCCAGCAGCGGCCCGCTCAGCTCGCGAGTGGTGTAGTTGTGGCCGCTGGCGTAGACCGAGTAGGAGATCCTCCCCTTGAGCTCCGTCTTGGAAGGCGTGACGCTCGGGCCTCCCGCTCCCACCACGGACGGCGACTGCGAGCCGCCCGCCGAGATCAGGCTGGTGGCCAGTCCCGCGCCGCCGATGACGACGGCCGCCGCCGCGGCAGCGGCGACCGGCATCGCCCAGAGGCGCCGGCGGGACCCCTTCTTCCGCCTGACCGGTGTCACGATCGTCCCGTCGTCCGCGACCACGCCCAGGGAGACCGGTGCGAGGTCGGGGGCGGGCGCCGGATCGGGTGCGGTCTCCCAGGGGGAATCCTGCATGATGCGGTCCCAGTCGGGCGCCTCGGCGACACGGAGGCCGCCGTCGCGACGGCCCTCCAGATCGTGCTCGCCCAGCGAGCGGGTCGTCTCAGCGGCCAGCGCGCGGTCGATGCGCATGGCGACGCCGAGAGGCATCGCCGGCACCGGCATCGCCGCGAGGACCTCGCGAACCGCCGCCAGGTCGGCAAGGCTCTCCCCGCAGGGATCGCAGATCGCGATATGCTCGCGGACCTGCCGGGCCGTGGCGTCGTCAAGGAGGCCCTCTGCCAGCTCGGCGAGAATCTCCAGGTCGTAGTGCGTTTCACCCGTCACGAAGTTCTGCTCCCTTCGCGGATGAGACGCGAGTGAGGTCTGATCGGTTCCGCAGATGCGAAAGAATCGGAACAAGTTTCGCCCTACCGCGGGCGCATCGGCTCTTGACGGTTCCGGCGGGGACGCCGAGCACCGTGGCCGCGTCCTCGACCGAGTAGCCCATCATGTCGACCAGTACGAGAGCCGCTCGCTGGTCGGCGGGCAGAAGCTTGAGCGCGGCCGTGACCTCCATGGAGACCTCGCGATCGCCGGTCTGGTCGGCCGTCGGGGCGTCCCGCTCGGCGGCCTCCATCAGCTCGTCGTCGGCGACGGGCCGCACGGTCTTGCGGCGCATCCGG
The DNA here is from genome assembly GCF_025420585.1 of Planotetraspora sp. A-T 1434. Lineage (GTDB taxonomy): Bacteria > Actinomycetota > Actinomycetes > Streptosporangiales > Streptosporangiaceae > JAOEGB01. Next base: position 16,954 of record NZ_JAOEGB010000034.1, read on the forward strand.
TCCAGGCACGCGTTGACCACGATGCGGTGGAGCCACGTGGTGACGGCGGCCTCGCCACGGAAGCTCTCGGCCTTGCGGTAGGCCGACACGAAGGCGTCCTGTACGGCGTCGGCCGCCTCGTCCGGGTCGCCGAGCGTCCGCAGCGCGACCGCCCACATGCGGTCGCGGTGGCGCTTGACGATCTCGCTGAACGCGTGCGGATCGCCGCCGATGTGGCGGGTAAGAAGATCGGCATCGGTCAGCGCCGGACGCGCGGCGTGCTCAGCCGTTGGGGGATTCTCTGGTGGGGAGTTCACAAGGCCTGCTATGCCGATCCTGGGGAATGCACCGTTACGTCGTAGATGGTGCCACGATACTTCCCCTCATAGGGGGGCAGACGTGTGAACCAGATCAAAACGTACTGACCGGTTGTGGCCTTGGACGGCGTGAGTGTGACCGTACGGGACGCGTTGTCCGCCTTGGCCACGGTCTTGAGCGAGGAGAGGTCGGCGACGTCGCCGACCTTGAGCTCCACGTCGGACCCCGCGGTGTCGGCCAGCGAGACGACCACGTTGGCGATCGGGACCGGCTTGCCCATGTCGAGGATGAGGCCGACGCCGTCCTTGAGCCGCCCGAGCTCCGGGCTCTGATAGGTGTCGGTGTGCCAGTCGGTGGAGGACTTGCCGTCGATGGCGAGGGCGGCCATGTCCGGGTTCTCCGCCTTGTCGTTGCCCAGGGGGTCGAAGCCCGTGGCGCTGGTGGGCTTGAGGGTCACCGGCTTGTGCGACGCCGAGGGGGAGGCGACGGTGGTCTCCGTCGTCCGCGGGTTGTTGCCGAGGCTCTTGCCCACGGTCCACGCGCTGACGCCGACCGCGGCCATGACGAGCAGGACGATGATCGTCAGGAGGACCTTGCTCGCGGCCCCGGTCTGCGGACGCGGGGCGGCCGGGTTGGGCAGGGTCTGCGGCATGGGGATGGCGCCCGGGGCCATCGTGTCCGGCGCCTCGGATCGCAGGTTGAGCGCCGGCGGCGTGGCCGACGCCGGAGCGGGCGCGGGACGCGGCACCTCGGAGAGCGCCTCCGCGACGTCCGCGGGGGTCGGCAGCGGCGGCTGGCCCCGCCGTGCCTCCTGCAGCAGCGCGCGGCAGGCGATGGCGTCCAGATAGCTGGGCACTCCCGCCCTGACCTGGCGCGGTGTGCAGACCTTGCCGTCGTCGAGCGGCGCGGGGGGAAGCCCGCAGTCGATGTCGCCGGGCCAGTGGCCCGTGAGCGCGGCGTACAGCAGGCGGCCCAGGCCCTCGGCGTCCTCCCGGGCGGGTTCGTCGCTGGACAGGCCGAGGATCGCGGCGTCCACCGCGAGGCCGAGCAGCTTGACCGTCCCGCCGGACGTCCAGACGAGGCGGTCCGGCGTGAGGTGCAGGTGGATGAGCCCGGCCGCGTGGGCGTGCGCGAGCGCCTCGGCGGCCTCGGCCACCAGGGCTGCGCCCCGCTCGGGGTCGATGGGCCCGGCGGCCAGCAGGTCGAGGAGCGATTCGCCGGTGACCCACTCGCTCACCACGTAGGCCGTGCCGTCCTCGTCGGCGGCGTCGAAGACCTGGGTCAGGCGGGGGTCGGTGAGGCGGCTCGCCGAGCGCGCGGCGGTCACGACCTCGTCGACGCGGGAGAATTCAGGACTGAAGGTGTGGACGGCGACCGGCCGGGCGAGGATCTCGTCGATGGCCTTCCAGAGCGTCGCACCGCCGGACTCGTTGACCCGGTCCTCCAGGCGGAAGCGGTCCGCCAGCCGGGTTCCTGGTTCGACTGTGGACATACTCATGGGGCCGCCTCAATCCGCGGCCGATCGGCATGCATCAGCCGATGCCGGGTGGTTTCGCCCACGCCTTCCCGCTTCCGCTCGCCGGTCGAACTCTAGGCGACCATGCTAGTGCCGTGCCGGTCCTGCCCGCCTTCCCGATCGAAGACGTCCGAATCGGACTTTTGGGTTAGCTTCCGCTTCCGGTCACTCTTGAGGACTCTTATCGTCCTACCCGGCTTGTCACGAGTCCAATGATGGAGCTCACCTCGGGGACCCGCATCCGATGGGCCGTCAGCATGTACAGCGCCAGGCCGAGCCCTCCGCCGGCCGCCAGCACGACAGCGGAGCTGAACGCGGTTATCTCGGTGATCTCCCTGGTCAGCCATAGTACGGCCAACGCGAGGACGGCCGCCGGGATCGCCGCGACGTACATCCGCGACAGCCCGGACGCCACGTCTCGGCCGCCGAGGCCGCCCACCTTCCGGCTCGCCAGGACCCACGCCACTCCGCTTCCGATGACGTAGGTGATCGTGAAGGCGAACGCCAGGCCGATGACGATGTAGCGAGCCGGAAGGATGAAATACGCTACGAGGCTCAAAGTCGCATTTATCACTACGTTGACTCCGGCGATGACGGCCGGGGTCTTCGTGTCGCCGAAGCTGTAGAAGATCCGCAGCAGCAGCTGAAAGATCGAGAACGGCACCAGCGCGAGGCCGAAGACCTGGAGCACGTTGCCGATGTAGCGGGCGTTCTCCGGTGTCATGTGGCCCCACGAGAAGATCAGCGTGGTGACGGCCGGGCCGAGGACCAGCAGCAGTAGCCCGGCCGGGACGATGGCCGCCGCCACGAGCCGCACGCCCGAGGCGAACTCCGCCCGCGCCGAGCCAAGCTCTCCGTCGTGGACGAACCTGCTCATCCTGGGCAGCATCGCGGTGATCACGGACACCGCGATGATCCCGTACGGGAGCTGGAAGAGCTGGAAGGCGTACGCGTAGGCGCTGTTTCCCGCGCCGGGGGCCCGCTCGCCCGCGCCGGTGGCGAGCTTAGTGGTGACCCAGAACCCGAGCTGCGTGACGCCGACGTACACGAACGTCCAGGCGGCCGTCCTGCCCGCCTCGCCCAGGCCGGTGTCGCGCACCCCGAACCGCAGGCGGAACCGGAAGCCGGCCCGGTGCAGCGCGATGACGAGGACCAGCGCCTGGGCCACGATCCCCGCCGTGGTGCCGGCGCCCAGCAGCGCCAGGTCGCGGCCGGTGACCTTGTCGATGCTGTCGGAGCCGACCGCCCAGTAGGCGATGCCGATGCCGATGACGACCACGTTGTTCAGCACGGGCGCCCACATCGGCGCGGCGAACCTGTCCCGCGTGTTCAGGATCGCCCCGGCCATGGCCCCGACCCCGAAGAACGCGATCTGCGGCAGGATGAACCTGGCGAGCGTGGTGGCCACGTCGAGCTTGTGCGGCGTCCAGTTGGCGGCCGTGTACAGCTCCATGATCGGCCGGGCGAGCAGCACGCCGATCGCGGCGATCAGGGTGAGCACGACGATCGCCAGCGTCATCAGGCGCTGCTCGAAGGCCTTGCCGCCGTCCGCATCCCGCTTCTGCGCGCGCACGATCATGGGGACGATCACGCTGCTCAGCACGCCGCCGATCAGCAGGTCGAACAGGATGAACGGAATCTGGTAGGCCGCGTTGTAGGCGTCGCCGAGCGCGAGCGTGCCGATCGCCCCCGCCAGCACCGCCGTACGCAGGAAACCGGTGAGCCGCGAGACCATCGTCCCAGCCGCCATGATCGCGCTGGCCCGCAGCATCCTGCTCATGTCGTTCCTTCAGTTCGTGGCGCCGGGAGTGCGGGGAGCACCGCCGGACGCCTCCTCGGGTGGTCCAAACTACGCGGGCGGCGTCTCCCCACGCTCGACCGGTACGGCATGGGCGCCGGGGAGGGGGTCGAGCGCGGGCTCGCCCCCGGGATAAGACTCGGCGGCCGGCTGCGCCGGGCTGAACGGGAAGGACTTCCTGGACCGGCGGCGGAGCATCCGCATGACCACCGCCGCCAGCATGATCGTGAGAGCGGCTCCGACGATGACGAGGGCGATGCCGGTGTAGCCGGTGGCGCGCACGGTGACGTGCACAGGCTTGCCGTACCGCTTGTCCTCGCCTGTGAGGAGCTGGATGGCGATGGTCGCCTCGCCACCGCCGCCCGGCACGGTCACCGGCACGTTCACGAGCTGGCTGCGCGCCTTCAGGACGGTGATCTGGTCGGTCTCGTACGCCCCTCCGGGGACGTCGATCGCCAGCCGGGACGTGTTGTCCGAGGTGACCCGGATCTTGATGACGATGTCCTTGTCCAGGTTGTTGGCCACGCTGACCGGCACTTGGCCGTTGGCCCCCGCCACCGCGCGCGGGCTGTCGATGACCGACACGTCGTCCAAACGGTCGTCGATCGCGGCCTGGACCTGGAGGACGTAGGCGCCGGCCCGCTTGGTGTCGCCCCGCCACGACGCCGAGGTCAGCCTGAGGATGGCGTCGTGGAAGAGCTGGGTGTGCTCCTTGGTGATCGTCGCCGCCGCGTCGGCCTTCTGGCCGAGCTTGCGCACGGTGCTCAGGTAGGAGCGGCCCAGCTCGGCCTGCCGGTCGCGCTCGGTGTACACGAGGTCCGCCCGCGGCGCCGGAGACCGCGCCGGCTTGACCGAGTCGAGCGAGGTGAACCGCAGCCAGGGGGCGCTCGACGTCGCCTGGAGCAGCGCCGAGAGGAAGGCGGGATCGGGGTTCCAGAGCCGCGTCGTGGGCGCCGCGACGACCGTCCGCGCGGCGTGCCGCGCGCTCTGGTCCGGTGAGAGCTGCTGGCTGGGCTGGCCTGTCTGATTCGGCTGCTCGAAGGCGAGCATGGCGGTCTCGGCGAGGAACCGCTGCCGGGCGAGGGTCGCGCTTCCCGGCGCGTAGACCTCCCCGCTGAGGATCTGGCTCAGCACCGGATCCGCGAGCAGCGCGGTGATCCGCCCGGACACGGTGTCGAGGCCGGTCGCCGCCTCCGTCGCGGCGGCCGCGGCGGCTGGGTCGGCCGTCGCGGGGTCATGCGTAGCCGGGGGAGAGGCCGGGGGGAGCGCGTCGCCGGAGAGCACCACGGACGTCACTCCGGCCGTCGCCAGCTCGTCGATCGTGTCGCGGTCGATCGTGTCGCCGGCCGGCCACGCCGTCGAGGTTCCGATCTCCCGGCCGAGCAGTCCGGTGGCCACCGCCGCGCCGCGCTGCAGGGCCGCGACCGCCGGCGCGTCCAGCCGGTTATGGACGAGCGCGGCCATGTCCGGGTCGGCGTACGGCGTCGCCACCACGTGCTTGCCCGCGAGAGCCGTGCGCAGGCTGTCGAGCCACTGCCCGGCCCCGGCGTCGGCCGTCTTCCGCTCGCCGCTGTCGCCGCTCCGCACGGTGTACGGCCCGGCCGACATCTGGCGGACGTCCTCGAGCAGAGCCGGGTCGACGAACCACGTGACGTTCTTGTTCGCCCCCTGGGCGAGCTTCAGCAACTGGGCGAGGCGACCGGAGGCGACCGACGTGCGGAGATCGTCGTCCATGAAGCTCGCGTCGTCCGCGCGGTGTGGCCGGTCCACGATCGGCAGCGCGAGGGCCAGCTTGACCTTGGGAACCGGCTCACCCTTGGGGACGTACGGCAGGAAGGTCCGCTCGATCGCGATCCGCTGGCCGGTCGTGGCGTCGAGCACCTCGATGGCGAGTGGGTAGACCCCGAGCCGCGACATGCCGAGCTCCTGCGGCGTCACGGTGAACTGGAAAGGCAGCTTTCCCGACTCGTCGAGTGGGGTGGCCTGGACCATCGTGTTGTACGACGGGGGAAGGGAGCCGTCGGCCGCGAAGCTCGCCATGTCGGAGCGCAGCCGGAACGGCTGGCCCTTCGCGTAGTGAATCCGGACCTGGACGGGCGTCTGCGGCCTGCCCGTGACCGTGCCGGAGATCGTGATCGGTGTGGCGGGCTCGCTCGTGACCTCCGGGGTGATCTGGCCCACGAGGAGCGGATCCGCCGGAGCCGTGGACACTGCGACCACACGTCGCGGGGCCGCGACAGCCGTACCGGCCATGCTCGGGGGGGCGAGCAGGGCTGCGGTCATCAGGGTCAGCAGAGCGGCCTTACAGATCATGTGCGGGCCAGGGGTGAGGTACGGCGCACGCCCAGAATGCTATGGCCTAAGCCGTCCGCATTGGACGGGCGAGGCTCGCCGCGCCCCGGACCGGGGGAGCCGTGAGGTCGACCGGCTTGGCGGAGACCAGGGAGAACAGATGCAGAGCGCGCAGCCGGAGGGCCGTCCGGCGCTCCCCCGTGGCGGTGTGAACGATCTCGTCGGGGTCGAGGTGGTCGATCAGGCGCTGGTCCACGAGAACGGTCAGATCGTCGGGCAGCAGGATCGGGCAGACCAGACCGTCCGCGTAGTCGGTGGCCGAGTTGACCGTGAAAGCCGACGCGGGGCGTGCCTGAGGGGCGCGGAGCAGGGCGCTGACGGCGGCCGCTTTCGGCGGGCTGTTCACGGCGCTCACCACGGCCACGGGCTCCCTGCCGCCCCGCACCGGCACCTCGAAGACCGAAACGCACACGCAGGTCTCAGGTGCGGCGCCCAGAACGTCCGGCAAGTCGTCCGAGCACGTCAACGGGCGAGGAAGACGTACGATCTCATGGTGGATCTGGTGGGCGAGGAGCCAGCGGTGAATCGCGAGAGCGTTCTTCATCTCGTGTGCTCCTTGCGTCGTCCAGCGCCCCCGAACCGACCGTAGCCTGGTGATCGCTAGGTGTGTATCTCCCCTAGGTGACACCAGACGCATCGGGGGAGAACCTGTTCCGTGACCGAAGGACCTACCCAGCCTTGTCCGTTTCAAATCTGAGCGACAGCCAGCAGCGCGCCGTCAACGACCTGTTCCGTCGGATCGCTCCCGTGGCCGACGAGCTCGGCGAGCTGTTCGCGGCCCGCGGGCACGAGCTGGCCCTCGTCGGGGGCTCCGTGCGCGACGTCTTCCTCGGCCGCATCGGGAACGATCTCGACCTCACCACGGACGCCGCCCCCGAGCGCGTGCTGGAGATCGTCAAGGACTGGGCGGACGCCATCTGGACGATCGGGATCGACTTCGGCACGGTCGGCGTCCGCAAGGCCGGCTGGCTGCTGGAGATCACCACCTACCGCAGCGAGTCGTACGACCCCGCGTCGCGCAAGCCCGAGGTGGCGTACGGCGACACGCTGGAGGGCGACCTCGCCCGCCGCGACTTCGCGGTCAACGCGATGGCGGTGCGCCTGCCCGGGCACGAGTTCGTCGACCCGTACGGCGGGCTTCCCGACCTCGCCGCGAAGGTGCTGCGGACTCCGGGGACGCCCGAGCAGTCGTTCGACGACGACCCGCTCCGGATGCTCCGCGCGGCCAGGTTCGCCTCGCAGCTCGGGTTCACGGTCGCCCCGGAGGCGATCGCGGCGATGAGGGCGATGGCCGGGCGCATCGAGATCGTGTCCGCCGAGCGGATCCGCGAGGAGCTGGACAAGCTGATCGGGGGCGCGTGGCCGCGCCAGGGGCTGACGATGCTCGTGGACACCGGGCTGGCGGCCCACGTGCTCCCCGAGCTGCCCAAGCTGCGGCTGGAGATCGACGAGCACCACCGGCACAAGGACGTCTACGAGCACACGCTGATCGTCCTTGAGCAGGCGATCGCGCTGGAGACCTCCGGCCCGGACCGGGTGCTCCGCTGGGCCGCGCTGCTGCACGACATCGGCAAGCCGAAGACCCGCCGCAACGAGCCGGGGGGCCGGGTCTCGTTCCACCACCACGAGGTGGTCGGGGCGCAGATGGCCAAGAAGCGGATGGCCGAGCTCAAGTTCCCCAAGGACGTCGTGTCCGACGTGTCCCGGCTGGTCGAGCTGCACCTGCGGTTCCACGGCTACGGGACCGGGGAGTGGACGGACAGCGCCGTCCGGCGATACGTCCGGGATGGCGGGCATCTGCTGGAGCGGCTGCACAAGCTCACCCGGGCCGACTGCACGACCCGGAACAAGCGGAAGGCGGCCGCCCTCTCCCAGACGTACGACCAGCTGGAGGAGCGCATCGCCCGGCTGGCCGAGGAGGAGGAGCTGGCCAAGATCCGCCCGGAGCTGGACGGCAACGAGATCCAGGAGATCCTCGGCATCCCTCCGGGCCCGATGATCGGCCAGGCGTACAAGCACATGCTGGAGATCCGCATGGACGAGGGCCTGATCGGCAAGGAGGCCGCCAAAGAGGCCCTGCTGAAGTGGTCCCGCACCCAAAACCTCGCGTGATCATGCAGAGATTCCTGATCATGCTGCCTGAGCTGCGCCTTCACGAGCCGTGATCATGCGCGGGCTCCCGGTAATGGCTCCCGAGCTGCGCATTTGCGTTGCGTGATCATGCGCGACGTCTAAGGTGCATGATCACGCCACAAGAAATCGCAGGTAAGAGCTGCGGTCTGGGAATCCGTGCATGATCACGATCGGGGAAGGGCCTGATGAGCCGCCATGAGGGGGAAGCTGTGCATGATCACGACATGATCACGCGCAGGCTTTGGCGTGATCAGCTCATAGGGTGGGGTTGTGGAGGCTGAGGAGATCCTGCGGCTGGATCGCGAGCACGTCTGGCACCCCTACACGGCGGTGTCCTCCGGTGCTCCCGTCCATGCCGTCCGCCGCGCCGAAGGGGTGCGGCTGACGCTCGCCGACGGCCGTGAGCTCGTGGACGGCATGTCCTCGTGGTGGGCGGCCATCCACGGCTACAACCACCCCCGGCTCAACCAGGCGATCCGCGACCAGCTCGACGCCATGGCCCACGTCATGTTCGGCGGCCTCACCCACGAGCCGGCCGTACGGCTGTCGCGGACGCTCGCCGAGATGACCGGGCTCGGCCGGGTCTTCCTCGCGGACTCCGGCTCCGTGGCCGTCGAGGTCGCGATCAAGATGGCCGTCCAGTACGGCGTCGCCACGGGCCGGGGATCGAAGCTGCTCACCGTGCGGGGCGGCTACCACGGCGACACGTTCGGCGCGATGTCCGTCTGCGACCCGGTCAACGGCATGCACCACCTGTTCTCCGGGGTGCTCCCGAAGCACGTCTTCGCGCCGCTTCCCCCCGCCTGGCACGGCTCTGAGGCGGCTCACGACGCCGGTTACCTCGATGAGCTGGACGCCCTCGTCACGGCCCACGCGCATGAGCTGGCGGCGATCATCGTGGAGCCGGTGGTCCAGGGGGCGGGGGGAATGCGCTTCTACCACCCCATCTACCTCCGGCGGCTGCGGGAGCTGGCCGACGAGCACGGCATCCTGCTGATCGCCGACGAGATCGCCACCGGCTTCGGCCGCACGGGCGAGATGTTCGGGTGCGACCACGCGGGGATCCGGCCCGACATCATGTGCGTCGGCAAGGCCCTGACCGGCGGATACATGACGCTGGCGGCAACCCTGTGCACCGATGAGGTCGCCGAGGCGATCGGCGTCCTGATGCACGGGCCGACCTACATGGGCAACCCGCTCGCGACCGCCGTGGCAGGCGCCTCGCTGCGGCTGCTGTCCGATCGTCCCTGGCGGGACGAGGTCAAGCGGATCGAGGCCGGGCTGCTCGACGGCCTGGCGGATGCCGCGCGTATGCCCGGGGTGAAGGACGTCCGCGTGCTCGGCGCCATCGGCGTGATCGAGACCGACGAGCCAGTAGATGTCCCGAAAATTCAGGACATCGTGATGGGGCGGGGCGTCTGGCTCCGGCCCTTCGGCCGCCTGATCTACGCCATGCCGCCCTACGCCTGCGAGCCCGGCGACATCGAGAGGATCACCGACGCCATGACGGCCGCCGCGGCTGCCCTCTAGGGAGTGTCAGACACGACCTGAGCACCCCAGCGCTCAGTCCGTCGCGACGGCGGGCTGCCTGGCGGCCGTGGGGACGACGAGCCGGTAGATCAGAGCGCCCAGCAGGTAGCCCGCCGCGATCACGCCGAGCGCCAGGTAGGACCTGCCGTTCGGCGGCAGCAGCACCGCCGCCAGCACCGCCCCGAGCACCGTCATGCCGTTGAAGAGCATGTCGTAGAGGGAGAACACCCGCCCGAGGTAGGCGTCCTCGACGTCGCGCTGCACGACCGTGTCCGCGCAGATCTTGACGCTCTGACCGGCCACGCCGAGCACGAACCCGGCGATCATGAAGGCCCACGGATGGAAGGTCGCGCAGAGGGCGAACTCCAGCACCCCGCACGCGGCCAGCATCGCGGGGATCCAGTTTTCGATCCGGAACCGCTCGGTGGCCCACGGTGTGATCAGCGCCGCCACGAAGTAGCCCGCGCCCGATGTGGCCAGGACCAGCGCGATCCCCTTCAGCGCCGCCTCGGTGTCGGTGGTGAAGTAGTAGCGGTAGAGCATCACCACGGCCGCCACCGACGTTCCGTACAGCAGGCGGTGGGTCGCCATGCCGCCCAGGGCCGCGGCCGCCGACCGCTGGTGCGCGATGTGCCTGGCCCCGTCGGCCAGGCCACTCAGCACGTGCCGTACGGCCTCGCGCGCCTGGGGAAGCGCCGGATCGTACGCCGGGCCGAGCAACGACCGCTCCATCGTCCTCGCGACCAGCGGGGTCAGCCCGAAGACCAGCCCCGAGCAGAGCAGCAGCAGCGCCGTCCCACCCGTGCCGGCTCCGAAGAGCTCACGCAGCAGGAAGCCCACGCCCGCGCCGACGAACGTCAAGACCGTGCCCGACGTTGGCGTGACGGCGTTGGCGACCATCAGCCGGTCGGTGGGCACGACATGGGGCAGCGACGCCCCGAGGGCCGCCAGGAAGAACCGGTTCACGCCGAGGACGGCCAGCGCGACCGCGTAGAAGATCCCGTCCGACGCTCCGGCGGCCACGAGACCGGCCGCCAGAAGCAGCAGCGTCCCCCGTACGATCGGGGCTGTGACGAGGATCTGCCGCCGGGACCAGCGGTCGATGAAGACCCCGGCGAAAGGCCCGAGAACGCTGTACGGCAGGAACAGCACGGCCATGCCGGCGGCGATCTCCGCGGCGGTGGTCTGCTTCTCCGGGTTGAAGAAGGCGTAGCCGGCGACCGCGAACTGGAAGATCCCGTCTGAGAACTGCGAGACCAGGCGGGTGGCGAACAGCCGCCGGAAGTTCCGGCCTTCGAGGACCACACGCAGATCGGAGACGAAGGACACGGCGACAGCCTACGCGGCTCGATCATCGGTGAACATCGGGAATCACCCTGGGACACCCCTGAGCACGCGCGTCTGCCTTCCGTAACGCACATGATCAGTTACTCTCGGATAGGTGACCTCTGACGAACATGTCGTTCTGGTCGACGGCGAGGGAAACCCGATCGGCACCGCTCCCAAGTCCACGGTGCACGGCATGGAGACGCCGCTGCATCTGGCGTTCTCCAGCTACGTCTTCGACGAGGACGCCCGCCTGCTGCTCTCGCAGCGCGCGGGGCACAAGCTCACGTGGCCGGGGGAGTGGACCAACAGCTGCTGCGGGCACCCGCTGCCCGGTGAGCCCATGACCTCGGCGGTGACCCGGCGGCTGTCCTTCGAGCTCGGGCTGCGCGTCGACTCCGTCGACCTGGTGCTGCCGCGCTTCTCCTATCAGGCCGTCATGGACAACGGCGTCATGGAGCACGAGCTGTGCCCCGTCTACCGGGTGGTCGTCTCGGGCGACGCCGCGCCGAACGCCGACGAGGTGGACGCGGTCCGGTGGATCCCGTGGAAGCAGTTCGCCGACCTGGTGCTGGCCGGGGAGATGGGGATCTCCCCGTGGGCCCGCCTGCAGGTGCCGCTGCTCGTCGCGCTGGGCCCGGATCCGCTCGCCTGGCCGGTGGCCGACCCGGCCGACCTGCCGCCCGCGGCACGATAGGGCCGAAGCACACCTGAACAGCCGAGTGCCCCGGCTCAGCGGTGAGCCGGGGCACCATATGTTCACGCCGCGCGTGCGGCGGTGACAGACGATCTAGCGCTCGACCTCGCCGCGGATGAACTTCTCGACGGCCTCACGGGCGGCGTCGTCGGAGTACTGCTCCGGCGGCGACTTCATGAAGTAGGACGACGGCGACAGCAGCGGCCCGCCGATGCCCCGGTCGAGGGCGATCTTGGCGGCGCGGACGGCGTCGATGATGATGCCGGCGGAGTTGGGCGAGTCCCAGACCTCCAGCTTGTACTCCAGGTTGAGCGGGGTGTCGCCGAAGGACCTGCCCTCCAGGCGCACGTAGGCCCACTTGCGGTCGTCGAGCCACGGCACGTGGTCGGACGGGCCGATGTGCACGTCGGCCTTGGCCATCTCGTGCGGGATCTGGGACGTCACCGACTGCGTCTTGGAGATCTTCTTGGACTGCAGGCGCTTGCGCTCCAGCATGTTCATGAAGTCCATGTTGCCGCCGAAGTTGAGCTGGTAGGTGCGCAGCAACTCCACGCCGCGGTCCTCGAACAGCTTGGCCAGCACACGGTGGGTGATGGTCGCGCCGACCTGCGACTTGATGTCGTCGCCGACGATCGGGACGCCCGCCTCGGTGAACTTGGCGGCCCATTCGGGGTCGGACGCGATGAAGACCGGCAGGGCGTTGACGAAGGCGACCCGGGCGTCGATGGCGCACTGGGCGTAGAACCGGTCGGCCTCCTCCGACCCCACCGGGAGGTAGGAGACGAGGACGTCGACCCGCGCGTCCTTGAGCGCCTGGACGACGTCGACCGGCTGCTCGTCGGACTCCTCGATGATCTCGCGGTAGTACTCGCCCAGGCCGTCGAACGTCGGCCCGCGCTGGACGGTGACACCGAGCGGCGGCACGTCACAGATCTTGATCGTGTTGTTCTCCGAGGCCACGATGGCCTCCGAGAGGTCGCGGCCGACCTTCTTGGCGTCCACGTCGAAAGCGGCCACGAACTCCACGTCGCCGACGTGGTAGTCGCCGAACCGGACGTGCATCAGGCCCGGCACTCGGCTGCCCGGATCTGCGTCCTTGTAGTAGTGGACGCCCTGCACCAGCGACGCGGCGCAGTTACCCACACCGACGATGGCTACGCGCACCGAACCCATCGCACCCGCTCCTTTACCTATCCGCCTCGGGCGTCTCAGCCCTCTGAGTTCTTTCCTGTACGGCTTGCGCGGCGTCCGGGCCGGTAGCGCCCGGTTCCTCATCCGCCTGGCGCGGAGTCGTGGTGCTCCGCCGTTCGGAGTCGATCAGTTCGTTCAGCCAGCGGACCTCACGCTCTACCGACTCGAGCCCGTGGCGCTGGAGTTCGAGGGTGTAGCTGTCCAGCCGTTCCCGCGTGCGGGCGAGAGCCGTACGGACACCTTCGAGGCGCTCCTCCAGGCGGCTGCGGCGGCCTTCGAGGATGCGCAGCCGCACCTCCGCCTCCGTATGGCGGAAGAAGGCGAAGTGGATGCCGAAGCTCTCGTCCTCCCAGGCGGACGGACCAGCCTGCGTCAGAAGCTCCTGCAGCCGCTCCTTGCCGTCCGCGGTCAGCTTGTACACGATCTTCGACCGGCGGCCGATGACCGTGTCCTGTGGAGGCTCCTCCTCAACGATGAGGCCGTCGTTCAGTAGCCCCCTGAGGCAGGGGTACAGCGAGCCATAGGAGAACGCGCGGAACATCCCGAGCAGGGTGTTGAGCCGTTTGCGCAGCTCGTAACCGTGCAGAGGCGTCTCGTGCAGTGATCCCAGGACGGCGAGCTCCAGCACACCTCCACGAGAGCCCGTCACTGGAACCACCTCCTGTGTCTGACCGATGTATCGACCCGATACATCTGCAGGATACGTCTGGCTGTCATGTCGCGCAACGTGTCAACCGTTGGGCAAGAATTGGCAAACAGTCGTAATCTGGCCACATGTGGTCACAGCGGGCGGTCGTGGACTACGGCCTCGCCAAGCGGGCGGCGATCCAGTCGATCCGCTCCGGCCACATGACGGCACGGGATGTCTGCGACGCTCACCCCTATCTGCTGCGTGCGGCCCGATTCCACGGCGAGCCGACCGAGCGCAACTGCCCCATCTGTGAGCGCCGGAACGTGACCAACGTCACATACGTGTACGGGGACGAATTAGGACGGTTCGCCGGCCGGGTGAAAGCCACGGCCGACCTCGCCGAGATGGCTCGGGAATACGGCGAATTCAGGGTCTACGTGGTGGAGGTCTGCCAAGGTTGTTCCTGGAACCACCTGGCGGTCTCGTTCGTCCTCGGCACAGGCAATGGCACAGGCACAGGCACAGGCGATCCCCCGGGCTCCTCCGTTTAGGGCGGCTTTCTGCTCCAGGAGGTACGCTCACCGGCCTGCCGACCGATGTCGACGACACCCCCGATCACTTAACGAGGACGCGTGACTTACAGCAGCTACGGACCGGAGCCGACCGGCCGTCCCGAGGACTCCTCCTCGGGCTCCGGTGGATCAGCCCGCCCTGGGCGCCGCCGTCGCACGCCCCAGGACCCGGACGAGTACGGAGAACGCGGGGACCACCGGGACCCCGTCGCCGGTCAGCAGGCCCCCGCCGGCTGGGGCCGTCCTCCCGCCCAGCAGGGCCCACACCAGGGCATGCAACAGGGCCGCCCGTCGGGTCCGCAGCAGGGCCAGCCGTTGGGTCCCCAGCACGGCCAGCCGTTGGGTCCCCAGCACGGCCAGCCCCCGCACGCCGCCCCCGGCCCCGTACGGCAGGCCGCGCAGGATCCCCGTTCCGGACGTCAGGGCGCGTCGGACCCCCGCCGTAGGGACGCCGCCGCGTTCGAGGACACGGCCTCGATGGGCGCGGTGCCCCCGTTAGGCGGCCCCGGAGCGTCCCAGCCCGGCCCGGGACACCGTCCCGACTCCCGCCAACTCGACCCCCGGCAGCCCGACCCCCGCCAACTCGACCCCCGCCAACTCGACCCCCGCCAGACCGGCCTCGGGCACGAGTCCGGCCCGGCCCGGGATCCCCGTTACGGCGCCCGCCCCGGCGGGCCGGGAGGCCCCGGCAACCCCGGTGGCCCGGACGCCCCTCGCGGAGCCGGCGGCCCCGGTGTTCCCGGCGGCCCCGGTGTTGCTGGGCCGGGGGACCGTACGCAGGCGCTCGCGGCGCCCACGGGCGGCTTCCGCCGCGATCAGGACGTGCAGAACACCGAGGCGATGCCCTCAGGGGACCCCTCGGGTGGCCGGCGCCGCAGGCCCGAGCCGGGCCGCGGTGGCCGGGGCCGTGGCGGCCCTGGAGGACCGGGCGGACCTGGAGGACCGGGCGGGCGCGGCCCTCGTGACCCGCGCGACTTCGACGACGAGCCCCGCCGGCGAGGCTGGAAGCGCTTCATCCCAAGCTGGAAGATCGTCGTGGCCGCCGTAACCGTGCTCTTCGCCGGTATCTTCGGCATGATCGCCGTGGCCTACGCGAACACGCCGGTGCCCACGGCCACACAGGCCGATGCCCTCGCGCAGGGCAGCGTGCTCTACTACAACGACGGCAAGACCCCCATCGCCCATCTGGGCACTCCTCGCGTGATCGTGGACGATATCAAGAAGGTCCCGCTGCATGTGCAGGACGCGGTCATCGCAATCGAGAACAGGACGTTTCGCGATGACGCGGGAATTTCCATCCCGGGCATGGTCCGCTCGGTGTGGATGACGGCTACCGGTCAGCAGTTGCAGGGCGCTTCGACGATCACCCAGCAGATGGCCCGTAATTACTACGACGGCCTAAGCCAGGAAGTGTCGATCAAGCGTAAATTCAAGGAGATCTTCGTCGCGGTCAAGCTGGACAAGTCAATGTCCAAGGACGAGATCCTCAACCGCTACCTCAACACCGTCAACTTCGGTCGTGCCTACGGCATTGAGGCTGCGGCCATGGCCTACTTCCACAAGCATGTGGATCAGCTCAACGAGGCGCAGGGGGCCTACCTCGCCGCCCGCATCCAGACGCCCAGTCTGTCGGCGGACGCTCCTCAGCTTCAGAACCGGTTCAAGGACGTCGTCAACGCCATGGCGATCCTGAACCCGCAGAAGTACGGCCAGTTGCCGAGTACGGCGAAGTTCCCGAAAACCGTTCCGGAAAACAACAGCAACGTCTTCGGCGGCCTCAAGGGCTACATGGTCATCCAGGCCTACGAGGAGCTGAAAACCCGTGGCATCTTCCCTCCCCAGGTCAGGAGTGGCGGATACAAGATCATCACCACGTTCGACAAGAGGCTCATGCAGGTCGCGAAGAAGGCCGTGCTGAGCACGACCGCGAACATGTCCAAGGAGTTCCACGCGGGCCTCGCGGCGGTGGATCCCACAAATGGCCGTGTGGTGGCCTTCTACGGAGGCAGCAACTACCTCAAGGACCCCTGGAACGAGCCCTTCCAGTCGAGAAAGCAGGCGGCGTCCGCTTTCAAGCCCTACGTGCTCGCCGCCTGGCTTGAGGCGGGTCACAGCCTCAACAGCTGGGTGCCCGGCAAGAAGACGGAGCCCCTGGACCCACTGCCGGGCACCACGAAGATCACCAACGGCGAGCGCGTCCCGGCTTCGATCGACGTCACCTACGCCACCGCCCACTCGATCAACACGGCCTTCGCCTCCATGGCGTACGACTTGCCAGGCAAGCTCGACGACGTCAGGTCAATCGCCGAATCAGCGGGGATCAGTAAGCAGGCGCTGGACGATGACAAGAATGGCGTCAACGGACAGCACGGCCACGGCTACCAGTTGGCGATCGGCAGTGTCGGCGTCACGCCGGTCGAGCAGGCCGCGGGCTACTCGATCTTCGCTAACGAGGGCAAGCACGCGGACTACCACGTCATCCAGGAGGTACGGCAGGGCAAGACCGTCGTCCTCCCGGAGAAGAAGGCCCTCAGGCAGGTGATCGCTCCGGAGTCGGCGGCCGACGCGGTGACCGCGATGGAGCAGGTCCTCAAGGTCGGTACGGCCGCCGGAAGGGGCATCGGCCGCCCGGCCGCCGGTAAGACCGGCACCAACAACGACAACAAGGAAGCCTGGTTCGTCGGTTTCACCCCACAGATCTCCACGGCCGTCGGTATGTACCGAGAGGAGTGCCGGACGAAGAGTGGAAAGATCGTCCAGCCGATAGCCTCGAACTGTCCGCAGACTCCGGGCGGCAAGCCGAGCAAGAAGTACGGCCCGCAGAACCCGTACACATTGGCTTACGAGGTGTCGCTGGGCAACATTCAGGGTGCCGACGCTCCGACCACGATCTGGCGGAACTTCATGATGGAGGCGCTCGCGGGGCAGCCGGTCAAGCAGTTCCCGCCCAAGGCCGGGATCGGCACCCCTGAGAACATCGTGCCGAGCCCGACGCCGACGCCGACTCCGTCGGACATCTTCCCGACCGACTTCCCGCCCCCGGGTGGCGGCGAGGAGTGCCAGCCGGGCGACGTGTCCTGCCAGGTGGACCTCGGCGACGGCGGCAACCCCTTCGGCAACAACGGCAATGGGAACGGCAACGGGAACGGAAACGGCTCCCCGGCGTCGGCCGCCCTTCCGACACCGGTGGCGACCGGTGATCGGCGGGGAATACCCACGTCGTGATCGGGCGGGCCCAGGACGCCGGTGGAGTCGTGGGTCCGCTCGCGTCTCCGGACACCGCACGGGACGGCAGGGACACGAAAGCTTTATTGGGCCGAAGGTCGCGTACTGCCATCCATGAGTGATGCAATACCTGCCATGACGACCCGGACCACGAACGCTTCCGGCCCTTTGTCCGCGGTCGCCCAGAGGGCGGTGCCGTACCTGCCTCTCGGGCTTCTCGCGGGCCTCGGTGCCGTGCTCGCCTTCCTGTGGAAGGCGCCCTGCCGTTTCGGCGGCGTGTGGAACACCGGGGTCGGCCAGTTCACGAACTTCTGCTACACGGACATCTATCCGCTGTTCTGGGCGGAGCACCTGAACGAGGGCAAGATCCCCTACGTCGACTACCCGGTCGAGTACCCGGTCGGCATCGGCGGGATCATGGAGTTCGCCCGCCGCCTCGCGGGCGGGGACGGCGTGCGGTTCTACGACATCACGGTCATCCTGATGGGCATCTCGCTGGTCGCGGGTGTCCTGCTGATGGCCGCTCTCGCCGGGCCCACACGGCGCTGGGACGCCCTGTGGTACGCCATCGGCCCGGCGGTCATTCTCTGCGCGTACATCAACTGGGACCTGGCCGCCGGAGCCCTCGCCCTCGGTGGCCTGCTGGCATGGGCGCGGGAGCGGCAGTACCTCGCCGGAGCGCTGCTCGCGCTGGCCGTGGCCACGAAGTTCTACCCGCTGATGTTCTTCGGGGCGCTGTTCCTGCTGACCGTCCGCACGGCGAAGTGGCTGCCGTTCCTCAAGACGGCCGGCGCGGCGGTGCTGACGTGGCTGGTGGTCAACGTGCCGGTCATGCTGATCAATTTCGAGGGCTGGAAGCGGTTCTACGCCTTCAGCAGCGAGCGCGGCGCCGACTGGGGCGGCCTGTGGTACTTCTTCCAGACCAAGCAGTGGGGCTTCCTCGCCGACGCCGACTCGCTGAACACCATGGCGATGGCGGTGCTCGCCGTGCTGCTGCTGGGAGTGGCCGCGCTGGCGCTGCTGGCGCCCCAGAGGCCGCGCCTCATGCAGCTGTGCTTCCTGGCCCTCGCCGCCTTCATGATCACCAACAAGGTCTGGTCGCCGCAGTACGTGCTGTGGCTCGTGCCGTTCGCCGTGCTGGCGAGGCCGAAGTGGGGCGCGCTCGCGGCGTGGCAGATCGCCGAATGCTGGTACTTCTTCTCGATCTGGCTCTACCTCGTGAGCCGCGATCCCGAGCACGCGAACCTCGGCATCGGTGACACGGCCTACTTCCTGTCGGTGTGGGCGCGGCTGATCACGATCGTCGTCCTCATGGCGCTCGTGGTGAGAGACGTCCTCCGGCCGGAGCAGGACGCCGTACGGCAGGGCGGTGTGGACGACCAGTCGGGCGGGGTCTTCGACCAGGCGCCGGACCGCCTCGTCCTGCTCCCCGCCACCAAGTGAACCGGCCCGTACGGCGACCGGCCCCCGACGCGGGCTTTCCCCTGAGCGCCGGGTTTCCCCTGGGCGCGGGGTTTCCCCTGGGTTTATTGGCCACCTGACACCGATAGCCTTGAGGCGGGGTTTCGGAGAGCCTTCCGGAAGGCGCGAGCGGGATGCGGGGGCAGGGCCTCACGTGCGAAACAGGGTGCCGTTGCCGGCGATGCTGGTCTGGGCGCTGACGAGGGCGGCGCTCTTCCTCGCCGCGATGCAGATCATCCCCGTCGGCCACGCCGGCTCCTTCGAGAACGACGTCTCGCTCTACCGGGACTGGTCCGGCGTCCTGCTGGGCGGCCAGTTCCCCGATGGCGACGACAAATGGCAGTACCCGCCGTTCGCCGCGCTTCCCATGCTCGCCCCTCACCTGCTGCCGTGGGACTACCGGGTCAGTTTCTACGTGCTCGCCCTGCTCTGCGACCTCGGGATCTGGCTGCTGCTGTGGCGCTTCGCCGGTGAAGCCCGTGAAGCCGGTGGAGGGGGCGGGAGCCGTACGGGACTGTGGGCCTGGACCGTGGGCGCGGCGCTGCTGGGGCCTCTCCTGATCTCCCGCTATGACCTGATGGTCACGCTCGTAGCGGTCATGGCGCTGACCGCCTCGACCGATCCGGCGGTGCGCGGGTCGCTCATCGGGATCGGGCTGATCATCAAGGTGTGGCCGGTCGCGCTCCTGGTGGGCCTGAGGCGCTGGCGCGAACTGCTCACCGGCACCGCCTCCATGCTGGTCATCGCCGTGACCGGCTGCGGCGTGGCGGCCCTCGTGATGCCGCACGCGCTCGACTTCCTGACGGCCCAGCACGACCGGGGGCTGCAGGTCGAGTCGCTGGCCGCCACTCCGTTCGCGCTGGCGCGGGCCCTCGGTTGGTGGGGCGGCTTCACGAACTACCAGCACGGCGCGATGGAGCTCGTGGGAACCGGCGTGAGGACGGCTGAACGGCTGAGCCTGGTGGCCACTCCGGTGGCGCTCGGGCTGCTGGCCATCTGGTGGTTCCTCGCTGTGCCGACCGCCCGGTCGTTCTACGACGCGGCGCTCACGGCGGTGCTCTTTCTCGTGGTCACCAGCAGGGTGCTGTCGCCGCAGTATCTCGTGTGGGTGGTCGGCGTCGCGGCCGTCGTGCTGACCTTGCCGCGAACCCGCCCCGGCCCCAGCCAGCGGCCGGCCGCCTGGCTCGTCCTGGCGGCGACGCTGCTCACGGGGATCATGTACCCGTGGATCGAGGAGGACTACAGCTGGCGGGGCGACCTGCCGGGGACCCTCGTCCTGGTGGCCCGTAACCTCGTGCTTCTCGCCGCCGCGGTCGTCTCGTTCGTCCAGCTCTGGCGGAGCACCCGTCGCCGAACCGGGACGGTGGCGGCGCGTCCGGTCCGCATACCCACTTCGTGAGTGCGCGAATCCAGAGATTTATCCACAGGCTGTGGACGACCGCCCCCCCCAAACCCGCCGTGATCATGCACAGGTTCCCGTGGCCGCGTGCTCAGCTGCGCCCCCGTCCGTCGTGATCATGCACGGGTTCGCGGAGTGACACGCTGAACTGCGCGTACGTACTTCGTGATCATGCACTCCGCGGGTGCGGGGCCGTACGGCTGTAGCTAAAGGTTCTTCCGCAGGAACGCGATGTCGTCGGCCTGCCCCTCGAACGGGGTCTCCACCACGATCGGGGCCCCGGCCGCCCGGCAGACGGCCAAGATCAGCTCCGGGTCGATCTGGCCGGCGCCCAGGTTGGCGTGGCGGTCGGCGCCCGAGTCGAAGGCGTCCCGCGAGTCGTTGCAGTGGACGAGGTCGATCCGGCCGGTGATGGCCATCACCCGGTCCACGACGCCGAGGAGCTCCTCGCCGCCCGCGTGGAAGTGGCAGGTGTCGAGGCAGAATCCGATGACCGACGCGTCCGGCGAGCCCGCCGTGACCGCGTCCCAGAGACGAGCGATCCGGTCCAGCCTGCGCGCCATCGCGTTGCCGCCGCCCGCCGTGTTCTCGATCAGCACGGGGATCGGGCACTCCATGCGCTCGAACACCTTGCGCCAGTTGTCGAACCCGGCCTGCGGGTCGTCGCCGGCGTTGACGTGCCCGCCGTGCACGATCAGGCCCTTGGCCCCGAGTGACGCGGCGCCCTTCAGATGGCTCTCCAGCAGTTTGCGGCTGGGGATGCGGATCCGGTTGTTTCCGGTCGCGACGTTGATGACGTAGGGCGCGTGGACGTAGACGTCCACGTCCGAGGCGCGCAGGGCGTCGGCCGACGCGGGGATGACCGGGCCCTTCCACCCCTGCGGGTCGCCCAGGAAGAACTGCACGACATCGGCGTCGCGCGTCGCGGCGTGGGCGAGCGGGTCGTCCTGGTCGACGTGGGCCCCGATGCGCTGGGGTCGCTGCGGTGATGTCACTTCTTCCCCGTCCCTCCGGGCGTTGGCCATGTCTCCAGGCTGCCCAGGCGAAAGGCGAACTGTAGGCGTCTTCCAAGAGCGTTTCAAGAGGGCACGGCCGGGCAGTCGCTGTGTCGCACGCCCTGTGACCCGCGCGCCGATGATACAAGGAGACGAGCATGAGATATCGGCTGGGCAGCTTCCTGTTACTCATCTACATCCTGGTCGGACTGTACGTGGCCTGGGTGCACCACTACCTGACGCCGACCCTCCTCAAGCAGATCGCGCAGGCCCTGCTGGCGATCTTCCTCTGGTTCCTCGTCCTCCTGGGCGTGGACCTGCACATCGGAGGCTGACGCTTCCAAGACGTCCTCAGACGTCCTCAGAGGTCCCAGAGCCCGACCGTCCCCGGCCCCAGGACGCGCCCTGCAAGACGTTGTTCACGAGACGATGGCGAGGACCCCCGGTGTCTTCCACGAGGGTCCTCCCGGCTCTGTCCGGGTCCTGTCGGGGGCCCGCCCGTCAGGGCCTCGGGACGAAGCCCCCGTGCGCGATCCCCAGTGCCACGCCGACGAACGACGCCACGACGCCCACGATGATGAGGCTGCGCTGTGCCGTGGTGGACGAGACGTACTGCGCGTAGAGACCGCCGCAGAACCCGATCGCGCCCACCCACGACGCGATCACATGCGCCCTGACGACGAATCCCGTCACGAAAGCCACGAGTCCGAAGACCAGGGTGCAGACCACCAGGGCGTTCTCCGCCGGATGCCGTCTGCCGTCGGTGTTCAGGGTGAAGTGGAAATGTCCGCCCTTCGCGGAGCCGGTCCCGTCTCCCGCGGAGTCAGTGGCGTGCCGCATCGCGGTCACCCCCTCTCTTCCTCCCAGTTTGCCGCGCGTGGCCTCGCACAACCAGGTGCCTGATAGCCTTATTCGGCTGCGTCTGGTATGGGCCGGGGCGCAATCCGCCCGGGTCCGTTCGCAGTGTCCTCCTGTCACGGCAAGGCGTCGTGACCGCAAGAGTCCAGAGGAGGTTGGATTCCGCATGCGTCGTTACGAGATGATGGTCATCCTCGACCCGTCCCTCGATGAGCGCACCGTGCAGCCCTCGCTCGACCAGTTCCTCAGCGTCGTCCGCAATGACGGCGGCACCGTGGAGAAGGTCGACGTCTGGGGACGCCGCCGGCTGTCCTACGACATCGCCAAGAAGTCCGAGGGCATCTACGCCGTCGTCGACCTGAGCGCCGAGCCCGCCACCGTCAAGGAGCTGGACCGTCAGCTCAACCTGAACGAGGGCATTCTCCGCACCAAGGTCATCCGCCCCGAGCTTCACTGACGGTGCGGCGAACCCCGGCCAATTGTCGGGCGGTAGCCGTACTCTGAGCCCTTAACGGCTTAGCTGACGGGATAGGAAGGCGAAAGCGACCGATGGCAGCAGGCGACACCACGATCACCATCGTCGGCAACCTAGTCGACGATCCGGAGCTGCGCTTCACCCCGACGGGGCAAGCCGTGGCCCGATTCCGCATCGCGTCCACTCCGCGGTATCTGGACAAGCAGACCAACGAGTGGAAGGACGGCGAAGGCCTGTTCCTGACCTGCAACGTGTGGCGGCAGGCGGCGGAGAACGTCGCCGAGAGCCTGCAGCGCGGCATGCGGGTCATCGTGCAGGGACGGCTGCGCCAACGGTCGTATGAGACCAAGGAAGGCGAGAAGCGCACGGTCTACGAGGTCGAGGTCGACGAGGTCGGCCCCTCGCTGCGCAACGCCACCGCCAAGGTGAACAAGACCGCCCGCCAGGGTGGCGCCGGTGGTTTCGGCGGCGGCCCGGCCAACGACCCCTGGGCGAGCGCCGCCCCTGCTCCGCAGGGTGGCGGCTATGGCCAGGGTGGCGGTGGCTTCGGCGGCGGTGGCGGCCAGGGCGGCGGCGGCTTCGGCGGCGGCGACTTCAGCGACGAACCGCCCTTCTAGTCACACCTGTCTCGTCACATCACCACAAGTAATCCGAGCGACCATTCCCGCATCATGCGGGGCTCTGAAAGGAGCACCACGATGGCGAAGCCGGCACTGCGCAAGCCGAAGAAGAAGGTTTGCCTGTTCTGCCACGACAAGATCTCCTACGTCGACTACAAGGACACGGCGCTGCTGCGGAAGTTCATCTCCGACCGCGGCAAGATCCGTGCCCGCCGGGTCACGGGCAACTGCACCCAGCACCAGCGCGACGTGGCCACCGCTATCAAGAACGCTCGTGAGATGGCCCTGCTGCCGTACACGAGCACCGCGCGCTAAGGAAAGGAGTCTCAGGACATGAAGCTCATTCTCACCACTGAGGTCTCCGGCCTCGGCGCTCCCGGCGACATCGTCGAGGTGAAGGACGGCTACGGCCGCAACTACCTCATCCCGCGCGGCTTCGCGATCCGCTGGACGCGCGGCGCCGAGTCCCAGATCGCCTCGATCAAGAAGGCGCGTGACGCCCGCGAGATCCGCGACCTGGGCACCGCCAAGGAGGTCGCCGGCCAGCTCGGCGCTCTCAAGGTCAAGCTGAAGACCCGCGCCGGCGAGTCCGGCCGCCTGTTCGGCTCCGTGACCACGGGCGACATCGCCGAGGCCGTCAAGGCCGCCGGTGGCCCGCAGCTCGACCGCCGCCGCATCGAGATCGGCAACGCGATCAAGAGCCTCGGCACCCACAAGGTCAGCGTCAAGCTGCACCCGGAGGTCGCGGCGACCGTCGACGTCGAGGTCATCGCCGGCTGACCCCGGTGAAAGCCGTCAAGGGCCCCTTCCCGCTGCGGGAGGGGCCCTTGCTCGTCTCCGGCCTCACGGAGGTGGATATTCTCCCCAGGTAAAGGCGGAATACGGGCAACGCTATTATCTTCCCAATCCATTTTTGCGGATTCCGTCGAAGATGCCCCTCTTGGAGGCTGGAATGCCCCGTCCGTCGCTGCTACTGGCCTCCGGTGCCCTCACGCTGGCCGTCGCCGCGTGCGCGCCGGCCTCCGACACGTCCACGTCCGCGAGCCCGGCCGGTACGGCAAGCGGGGCCGCCTCCGCCACCTGCGCCAAGGACCAGCTCAAGCTGGCGACGCCGGGCAAGCTGACGATCGGCACGGACAAGCCCGCCTACGAGCCGTGGTTCAAGAACGACGACCCGTCCAACGGCCAGGGCTTCGAGAGCGCGGTGGCCTACGCGGTCGCGCAGCAGATGGGATTCACGAAGGACGAGGTCACCTGGGCCGTCGTGCCGTTCGACTCGTCGTTCGCCCCCGGTCCCAAGCAGTTCGACTTCGACATCAACCAGACCTCCGTCACGCCCGAGCGCCAGAAGGCGGTCGACTTCAGCGACGGGTACTACACGGTCAAGCAGGGCGTGGTCGCCCTTGAGGGCTCGAAGTACGCCAAGGTCTCCGGCCTGGCCCAGCTCAAGGACGCCAAGATCGGAGTGCAGGCCGGCACCACCGCCCTGCAGGCCGTACAGCAGGTCATCCAGCCGAGCAACGACCCCAGCGTCTTCAACCAGCAGATCGACGCGGTCAACGCGCTGAAGAACAAGCAGATCGACGCCATCGTGGTCGACCTTCCGACCGCGTTCTACGTCACCGCCGCCCAGATCAAGGGCTCCACGATCGTCGGCCAGTTCGCGGCGAACTCCGGCACCCCGGAGGAGTTCGGCCTGCTGTTCCAGAAGGGCAACGCGCTGGTCACCTGCGTCAACAAGGCCGTGGGCGAGCTCAAGTCGTCCGGCGAGCTGGCCAAGATCGAGAGCCAGTGGCTGACGGCCGCCGCCGGCGCCCCCGAGCTGAAGTGACGGGCTGAAGTGACCGAAGGGGAGACCGCCGCGGCCCGACGGCCGGGCAGCGGGCTGCGGCCCGGAGCCGAGGCGGAAGGCGATCACGCCGCCGCGGCAGGGCGTGGGCCCGGAGCTGAGGCGGAAGGCGATCACGCCGTCGTGGCTGCCCGTGGGGCTGGAACCGAGGCGGTGGAAGAGCCGGCCGGCCCGGCGTGGGTGAAGAGCGACCGGCAGCTCCGCCGCGAGGCCGAGCTGCGCGGCCGGGCCAGGCGGTCGATCTCGATCGCCACGGCCTCCACCGTGCTGGTCGCCGTCCTGCTCGTCATCCTGGTCACTTCGTCGCCGGGGTGGCCCCGGGTCCGGGAGACGTTCTTCGACTTCGGGCAGCTCGCCGAGTCGTTCCCCGACGTGCTCCGGGGGTTCCTGCTCAACGTCAAGATCTTCGTCATCGCCGAGCCGATCATTCTGGTGCTGGGCCTGGTCGTGGCGCTCGTGCGGGGCCTGCGGTCGCCGGTGTTCTTCCCGCTGCGGGCGCTGGCGGTCTTCTACACCGATGTCTTCCGCGGCATCCCGACGATCCTGCTCATCTACCTCGTCGGTTTCGGCATTCCCGCGCTCCAGCTCCAGGGCGCGCCCAACGACCCCGTCACGCTCGGCATCATCGCGCTCGTGCTGTCCTACGGCGCGTACGTCGCGGAGGTGTTCCGTTCGGGGATCGAGTCGGTCCACCCGAGCCAGCGGTCGGCCGCCCGGTCGCTGGCGCTGAGCCACGGCCAGACGATGCGCTACGTGGTCGTCCCCCAGGCCGTCCGGCGGGTGGTGCCGCCGCTGCTCAACGACTTCGCCTCGCTGCAGAAGGACAGCGCGCTCGTCGCCCTCCTCGGGCCGCTGGAGGCGCTTCGCCAGTCCTCGATCCACGCGGCGTCGTCGTTCAACTACACGCCCTACCTGTGCGCCGCGGCGCTGTTCATCGCGCTGACCGTGCCGATGGCCCGTTTCACCGACCATCTCGCCGCCCGCGCGGCCCGCCGCCAGATGGGAGCGGGGCACGTATGAGCCTGCTGACGATCGAAGGCGTGTGGAAGCATTACCACCATCACAGCGTGCTGCGCGGGATCGACCTGGAGGTGGCGCCGCACGAGGTGGTCTGCCTGATCGGCGCCTCCGGCTCGGGGAAGTCCACGCTGCTGCGCTGCGTCAACCTGCTGGAGACGATCGACGACGGCGCGATCTACCTGGACGGCGCCGAGATCACCGACGTGCGGGCCGACGCCGACCAGGTGCGCGGCCGGATCGGCATGGTCTTCCAGTCGTACAACCTCTTCCCGCACATGACCGTGCTGGACAACATCACCCTCGCGCCGCGCAAGGTGCAGAAGGTCAGCCGGGTGCAGGCGGAGAAACAGGCAGGGGAGCTGCTCGCCCGGTTCGGCCTTTCGGACAAGGCGCGGGCGTACCCCGACCGGCTCTCGGGCGGCCAGCAGCAGCGCGTCGCCATCATCCGTGCGCTCGCCACCCAGCCGCGGCTGCTCCTGCTCGACGAGGTCACCTCGGCGCTCGACCCCACGCTCGTCACCGAGGTCCTGGGCGTCATCCGCGAGCTCAAGGACTCGGGGATGACGATGATCCTGGCGACCCACGAGATGAGCTTCGCCCGCGACATCGCGGACACGGTCTGTTTCCTCGAAGGCGGCGTGCTGCTGGAGCACGGGCCGCCCGAGCAGATCTTCACCGCCCCCGAGCATCCCCGGACCCGCGAGTTCCTCCAGCGCGTGCTCGACGCCGGCCGTCTCTAGGTCCGTGTTCCCCGGTCTGCGGCTCAGGCCCCGGTGACCAGCCAGGCCGTGCCGTACGCGCGGGTGGCGAGGGTGATCATGCGGGCGGCCATCCAGACGCCGAGCGCCAGCCACAGCGCGACCAGGCTCCCGGCCATCGCGGCGAACGGCAGGTAGGCGAGCGTGCTCCACACTCCGGCCCAGGCCAGATAGCGCTGGTCGCCCGCGCCGATCAGCACGCCGTCCAGCACGAAGACGATGCCCGCGATCGGCTGGAAGAGCGCCACGGGCCACAGCACGGCCAGGAGCTGCGCCGTGACCGCCGCGTCGGCGTCGAACAGGCGGGGGATGAGCGGCCGGGCCAGCAGCACGACGGCGCCGAACAGGACGCCGCAGACGATCCCCCACATGACCATGCGCTTCGTCGCCGCGCGGGTGGCCGCCGTGTCTCCGGCGCCCAGTGCGCGGCCGGTGATCGCCTGCCCGGCGATGGCGATGGCATCGAGAGCGAACGCGAGGAAGGTCCAGATCCGGGCGGCGATCGTGTGCGCCTCGATCTGGTCCTCCCCCATGCGGGTCGCGATCGACGTGGCGACGAGCAGGACGATCTGCAGGCATGCCGTACGGATGACCAGGGCGAGTCCGGCGGTGCCGGCGGCCCGCACACCGGGAAGGTCGGGCCGCAGCGCGGCGCCGTGCCGCCGGGCGGCCCGCACCACCAGCGTGAGATAGACCGCGGCGGACAGCGTCTGGGCGGCGACCGTGCCCCAGGCCGACCCCGCGATCCCCCAGC
Organism: Planotetraspora sp. A-T 1434; assembly: GCF_025420585.1. Taxonomy (GTDB): domain Bacteria; phylum Actinomycetota; class Actinomycetes; order Streptosporangiales; family Streptosporangiaceae; genus JAOEGB01. The sequence continues at coordinate 44,411 of NZ_JAOEGB010000034.1, forward strand.
CCAGCCCCAGGACGAACCAGAGGTTGAGCAGCCCGTTCAGCACGAACGAGCCGACCGACACGGCGAGGGGGGTCCGGGTGTCCTGGAGGCCGCGCAGCACGCCCGTGCCCGCGAGGACCACCAGCATGGCGGGGGTGCCGAGCAGACTCACGCGCAGGTAGGTGACGGCGAGCGTGGCGAGCTCGCCCGTGGCACCGAACAGGTGTACGATAAATGGCGCAAGGGGCCAGCCCACCACGCCGATCGCGAGGCCGATGGCCGCCGCCAGCCACAGGCCGTCGATGCCCTGTCGCATCGCCTGCCTGACGTCGCCCGCGCCGAGCCGCCGGGCCACGGCCGCCGTCGTGCCGTAGGCGAGGAACACGCACAGGCCCACCAGGGCCGTCAGCGCGGCGCTGGCCACGCCGAGAGCGCCGAGCGCCGGATCGGGGAGGTGGCCGACGATGATCGAGTCGGTGAGCAGGAACAGCGGCTCGGCCACCAGGGCCCCGAACGCCGGAACCGCCAGCCGCAGGATCTCCCTGTCATGGGTTCGGCCCCGCCGGTCGTCGCGGCCGGTTCCGGTCGTAAGAGGCATAGGCCTATTTTGCAGCTTACGGACCCATGCCCGATCGGTATCGGCCTGCCGTGCCGACTTTCTTTCCTCCACACCACGTGGATATGAACAGCCCTGGCCAGGTGGGCTTTTCGCGGCGGAGCCCGGCGTTGTCCACAGGCCTGTCCCCAGGGTTCCCACACGTGGCGGGGCGCGTCTGCACACGTTGTCCACAGCCTTGTCAACAGCTCAGGTTGCCGCCCGGTAGCCGGGAGCGCGAAACTGTCGGACCCGGCCGCTACAAGTTGGGGATGCTGGGGCGGCTGGGTAGGGGGGTGTGAAGGTGAGCGTGATCGACTTCCCGGGGGGCCCCGGGGGATCGGACTCGACGTTCGAGCGGACACCGCCGAGCAACATCGAGGCCGAGCAGTCGGTGCTGGGCGGCATGCTGCTGTCCAAGGACGCCATCGCCGACGTGGTCGAGTTGCTGCGCTCAGACGACTTCTACCGTCCCGCCCACCAGATCGTCTTCGAGGTCATCACCGACCTGTACGGCCGTGGCGAGCCGGCCGACTCCGTCACCGTCTTCGACGAGCTGCAAAAGCGCGGCGAGGTCGCCCGCGTGGGCGGCGGCGCCTACCTCCACACGCTGACGGCGATCGTCCCCACCGCCGCCAACGCGGGCTACTACGCGAAGATCGTCCGCGAGCAGGCCGTGCTGCGGCGGCTCATCGAGGCCGGCACCCGCATCGTCTCCTACGGGTACGGCGGGCAGGGCGAGGAGGTCGACGACCTGGTCGACCGCGCGCAGGCCGAGATCTACAAGGTCACTGAGCGGCGCACCTCGGAGGACTACCTGCCGCTCTCGGAGATCATGCCGTCGGCGCTCGACGAGATCGAGGCGATCGGCAGCCGCAGTGGCCAGATGGTCGGCGTGCCCACCGGCTTCCAGGACCTCGACTCCCTCACGAATGGCCTCCACCCCGGCCAGATGATCGTCGTAGCCGCCCGCCCCGCGATCGGCAAATCTACTTTGGGGCTAGATTTCGCCAGATCTGCCGCTATCAAGCATGGGATGACGACTGTCATCTTTTCGCTTGAAATGTCGCGCAATGAGATCACGATGCGACTGCTGTCGGCCGAAGCGCGGGTGAGTCTGCAGGCCATGCGGTCGGGCATGATGAGCGACGACGACTGGACCCGGATGGCCCGGAGGATGGGCGAGGTCGCGGAGGCGCCGCTTTTCATCGACGACTCCCCGAACATGTCGATGATGGAGATCCGGGCCAAGTGCCGCCGCCTCAAGCAGCGCCACGATCTCCGGTTCGTGATCGTTGACTATCTCCAGCTGATGAGCTCGCCCAAGAAGACCGAGAGCCGCCAGCAGGAGGTCTCCGAGCTGTCACGTGCCCTCAAGCTGCTGGCGAAGGAGCTCGAGGTCCCCGTCATCGCGATCTCCCAGCTCAACCGCGGTCCGGAGCAGCGCACGGACAAGCGCCCCCAGGTGTCCGATTTGCGCGAATCCGGCTCCATCGAGCAAGACGCGGACATGGTCATCCTGCTGCACCGGGAGGACGCCTATGAGCGGGAGTCCCCCCGGGTGGGAGAGGCCGACCTGATCGTGGCCAAGCACCGTAACGGGCCCACGGCGACCGTCACAGTGGCCTTCCAGGGCCACTACAGCCGGTTCGTCGACATGGCGACCCACTGACGGCCGCTCAGGTGGCGTCCAGGGTCAGCCGGGACGCGAGCTGTGCCCGCGACGTGATGTTGAGCTTGGGAAAGATGCGGTACAGATGCGAGCCGATCGTCCGCGGTGAGAGGTGGAGCCTTTCCCCGATCTCCCGGTTGGACAGCCCCTCGGCGGCGAGCCGGGCGATCTGCAGCTCCTGCGGCGACAGCGCCGGCGACCCGTCGTAGCTCGGCTGCTCGACGCGTTCGCCGGCGGCCCGGAGCTCGGCTTGGGCCTGCGCGGCCCAGGTGGTGGCGCCGATGAGGCCAAGCGTGGTCTGCGCCGCCCGCAGCGGTGTCCGGGCCTCGGTGGCGCGGCGCTGCCGGCGAAGCCAGGTGCCGTACGCGAGCTGGGTCTTCGCCTTGACGAAGGGCCACCGGGTCAGGTCCTTGCTCAGCGCCGTCAGGTAGAGCTCCTCGGCCTCGGCGTCGTCCGCGAGCACCGCGCGGGCGTACATCAGATGGACGTGCAGGAGCGGTGAGGTGGTGACGAGGGCGACCTCCTCCAGCTCGCCGATGATGAGCCGGGCCTCATCGCGATTGCCGCTGTGCGCCCCGGCCTCGGCCAGGAACATCACGCCGTCGAAGCACTCCCGCTGGTGGTAGCTGGGATCCGCGCGGTCGAACAGCCGACGCAGGGCCTCGTACGCCTCGGCGTACCTGCCGGTGGCGGCCCACGCGAGGCCCCTGGCGAGTTGCACGCAGGCCAGCAGGTCGTTGAGGCGCTGCTGGTTGGCGGCCGACTCCGCCGTGGCCGCCATTCGCAGCGCCTGGTCACTGTCGCCGCGTAAGGCGGCCGCGATGGCGTCCTGGACGAGCGAGCCGGTGGTCCAGAGCGGCTGCCCGGTCTCTCCGGCGACCCTGCGGCCGGCCTCCGCCACGGCGGCGGCCCGCTCCCAGTCGCCCAGCAGGAGGTGGTCGTTGATCTGCATGGTCAGCACGTGTGAGAGCAGGCCGAGCCTGCCCTGCTCGCGCAGCATGGTCTCCGCCTTGCCCAGCAGTTCGGTCGCGCGCACCAGGTCGCCGGTCGCGTGTGCGGCCATGCCGAACAGCCGCAGCGCGTCGGCGTCGTTGCTCTCGTCCGAGGCGGCCCGCGACAGCATGCGGTCCACGGCGGTGCCGCGCAGCACGGGCTCGGCCACCGCCACCGCCGCGATGTAGCGCGGATCGGTCTCCCTGTCCCGGAGTCCCTCGGTGACGGCGACCACCCGAGCCCGCGCCTCCGGTCCGGTGTCCGCCCACCAGCAGCGCAGTGCCGCACCGAGCAGCAGGTTCAACGCCAGGTCGGTGTCGCCGGCGTGATCCGACCGTTCGGCGATGTCGCACAGCTCGAAGACGCGTCCGGCGTCTCCCGGGACACCGTCGTTGAAGATCTCGCGGAGCCATTCCATCCTGGCCCAGTCGAGCTCCGACAGGGCGGTCTGCTCGGCGGCCCTGAGGAGCCTGTCGACCATGTCCACCTGGCCGAGCCCGAAGGCGTGCTCGCAGGCCAGGAGCAGCCGGCGACCGCGCCGGGCGGAGTCGGTGGTGAGCTGTGCGGCTCTCTCCAGGGCCCAGATGGCCGCGGTGACGGAGCCGCGCCGCAGCGAAACGGTGTGGCTCGCCTCCAGCTCGTCGGCGACGTCGTCGTCGGGTCCCACGATCGACTGGGCGCGGTGCCAGGTGCGCCGGTACGGCTCGCTCACCATGACGTCCGCCAGCGCGGCGTTCGCCGCCAACCGGCGCGCGAGCGTCTCGGACTGCACCACGGCGGATCTGACCAGGGGATGACGGAAGCGGACATGCGTACCCTCGATGTGGAGCAGTCCCGTCCTCGCGGCTCCGTCCAGGACGTCCACGGCGAGTTGCCGCCCGGACAGCAGGGAGGCGGCGGCGAGGATCTCCGGCAGTTCGTCTTCGTAGTCGACGGCGGCGATGAGGACGGCGTCACGCGCCGGTCCGGGAAGCTCCGCGATGCGGCCGGCGAACGCACGCTCCAGTTTGGCGGTGAGCGGGAGGAACGCCGGCAGGGACTCCGCACCCCGCTGTTTGGCCGCGCGCCACGCGGCGGGGAGCTCCGCCAGGGCGAGCGGGTTGCCGCGTGCGTCCCGCAGGATGCGCTCCCGGTCGGCGAGGCTCAGGTCGGCGGCGCTGACGGTCAGGACGTGCCGTGACGCGGAGTCGCCCAGCCCGTGCACCTCAACCTGGGGCAGGCCCGCGGTGACGAACGGCCCGGCGTGCCCGCTGCGCAGGGTGCCGATGATGATGATCGGGTCGGAGCTCACCCGGCGGGCGACGAAAGCCAGGGCCTCCTGGGTGGGATGGTCGAGCCACTGCACGTCGTCCACCGCGGCGAGGACGGGCCGCCGGGCCGCCGCCTCCGTCAGCAGGTTCAGCGCGGCCAGCGCGATCAGGAAAGCGTCGGGCGGTGGGCCGTCGTCGGCGCCGAACGCGGACAGCAGCGCTCTCCGCTGCGGCGCCGGCAGCGCTCCGGAGAGGCGCATGATCGGCCGCAGCAGCTGGTGCAGCCCGGCGAAGGGCAGCCGTGCCTCCGACTCCACGCCGGTGGTCTCCAAAACGTCGAGACCCGCCGCCAGGCCATCGCGGACGGCCGCGCGCAGGAGCGACGACTTCCCGATTCCGGCCTCGCCGGCGATGACCACCGCGCCGCCGGTGCCGGGGACCCGTTCGATGAGGTCCCGGAGTTGTTGTAGCTCGTCGTCACGTCCGATGAGTTCCGTCACGTTACGTCTCCTCACGTTCAGGAGTCGTGCGAAGCGAGCCCAGGAGGAGGAGTGTCATGTTATGTCACTTTCCTCGCGAATCTTTCGACGGTACAGCCTCACGATGTCCGGCGAAAGGTAGAGCTGCCGCGCTATCTCGTCGTCCGGTAGGCCCTGGGCGACGAAGACGGCGATCTGCCGTTCCCGCACCGGGCCGCCTGCTTCTCCGGCCGGCCAGGAGATCTCCGCGCCCGCCGCGTGGAGTTCGATCCGGGCCTCGTCGGCCCAGGTCGCCGCGCCGATCCCGTCCAGAGCGGTCTGCGCCGCCCGCAGGAACGAACGGGCCTGGGCGAGCCGCCGGTGGCGTCGCAACCACCCGCCGTACGCCAGCTTGATCTTCGCCCTGGCGAAGGGCCAGCGGGACAGGTCCTGCTGGAGCGCCAGCAGGTAGAGGTTCTCCGCCTCCTGATCGTCGGCGAGCACCGCCCGCGCGTACAGCAGGTTGACGTGCAGGATCGGCGAGGGCGTGACGAGGGCGACGTCTTCGAGGTCGGCCAGCACCTCACGGGCGTCCTCGCGGTGACCGGCGCGTTGTCCCGCGTCGGCGAGGAACATCACGCCGGTGAACCGTTCCCGCTGGTGGAAGCTCGGATCGGCCGGGTCGAAGGCGCGCCTCAGCGCCTGGTAGGCGTCCCGGTCGCGGCCCGCCGCGAGCCACGCGGCGCCCCGCGCGAGCTGCACGCAGGACAGCAGGTCGTTGAGCTTCCGGCGCCCGGCCTCGAGCTCCGCCTCGGTGGCGAGTCGCAGCGCCTCCTCCGCGTTGCCAAGGTAGGCGTTCAGCACCGAGTCGCAGACGAGCGTGCCGGTTCGCCAGATCGGCTGTCCGGTCTCGACGGCCAGGCGCTCGCCCTCTTCGGCCGCGGCGGCCGCTCGCTCCAGGTGTCCGAGGACGACGCGGACCATGACCTGCATGCTGAGCACGTGGGACAGCAGCCCGAGGCGGCCCTGCTCCCGCAGCGCCACCTCCGACCGCCCGAGGAGGTCGGCGGCGAGGACCTCGTGGCCGACCGCGTGCGCGGCCATCCCCAGCAGGCGCAGGGTGTCGGCGTTGTCGACCTCATCGACGGCGATCCCCGCCAGGGCGGTCATCACGGCCTCGCCGCGGAGCACCGGCTCGGCCACCCCCAGGGTCGCGACATGCCGCGGGTCGTGCGCCGTCTCCGGCATCCGCTCGGTGACGGTGACCACCCGGGCGCGCGCCTCCGGTCCGGTGTCCGCCCACCAGCACCGCAGAGCGGCGCCGAGCAGCAGGTTCAGGGCGAGATCCAGGTCGCCGGCCTCGGCCGAGCGCACGGCGATGTCGGAAAGCTCGATCACCCGCCGCCCGTCTCCGGGGATGCCGTCGTTGAAGATCTCGCGGAGCCATTCCATCCGGGCCCGGTCGAGGTCGGACAGGTTGGTCCGGGCGGCCGCCTGAAGCAGTTGCTCGACGATGTCGACGCGGCCCAGCCCGAAGGCGTGCTCGGCCGCCACGAGAAGCCGGTGCCCGCGCCGGGCGGAGCCGCTGGTCAGCTGGGCGGACCGCTCCAGGTCTCCGATCGCCGACATCACCGCGCCCCTGCTCAGCGCTACCGAGGCGTTTGCCTCCAGGTCGTCGGCGATGTGGTCGTCGGGGCCGATGATGGACTGGGCGCGGTGCCAGGTGCGCCGGTACGGCTCGTCCCCCAGGATGTCGGCCAGCGCCGCGTTGGCCGCCTGGAGCCGCACGAGGGTCTCCGCCTGCAGGACTCCGGAGCGCATGAGCGGATGCCGGAACTCGACGCGTCCCTCGGTGAGGTAGATCAGTCCCGCCGCCTCGGCCGGGCCGAAGACCTCCCGGGAGGCGTCGCTCCCACGCAGGACCGAGGTCGCGGCGAGGATCTCGGTCAGGTCGCTGGTGGAGTCGACGGTCGTGATGAGCAGGGCGTCCCTGGTCGGCGGCGGCAGCTCGGCGATCCGGCCCGCGAACGCCCGTTCGAGCCGGTTGGACAGGCTCGACGGCCGCAGCCCGGCGGCCTGGACGTGGGATCCGCGTGAGGCGCTCGGCAACTCCAGCAGTGCCAGAGGGTTGCCGAGCGCCTCGCGCCGGATGCGCAGCCGTTCGCCGGCGCTCAGATTGGGGGCGTGCGCCGAAAGGATCGCCGTCGCGGCGTCGTCGTCCACGCCCTCCACCGTGAGCTGGGGGAATCCGGCGTTCAGGAAGGGCCCGGAATGGCCGGTGCGCATCGCTCCGATGATCAGGACGGGGCTCTCGTCCACCCGGTGGCCGGCGAACGTGAGGGCCTCATGCGTCTGCGGGTCGAGCCACTGCACGTCGTCGGCGAGGATGGCGATCGGCTGGTCCGCGGCGGCGGCGGCCAGCAGGTTGACCGCCGCCAGCGCGATGAGGAAGGGCTCGGGCCGAGGGCCCTCGGCGAGCCCGAAAGCGGACAGAAGCGCGTCGCGCTGACCGGCGGGCAGCCGGGTGACGGAGGGCAGCAACGGCCGCAGGAGCTGGTGCAGCCCGGCGAACGGCAGCGTCGTCTCGCATTCCACGCCGACCACGCTGAGCACGCGGTAGCCGTGGGCGCGCGCCCTGGACTCCGCCGTGCTCAGCAGGGCCGACTTGCCGATGCCGGGGTCGCCGAGCAGCAGCAGGACCGCTCCGCGCGGCGGCGTACGATCGATGATCTCGGTCAGCACCTCGATCTCTCGCTGCCTGCCGACGAGCACCCCTGTGGGCATTGGTTCCTCTTCCGAGTGTTCTGGTGCACACGACATTAGAGAAACCACGACGGACCGGCTTGAGTCAGTTGACTCAATCACCCGACCCGAAAAGACGCGGATCGGTCGGCACGGGGTTGAATGTCCGTCCGCCCAGGGCGGTGACCTGACCGGCGGCCCATTCGGCCCACTCGCGCTGCATGGCGGTGAAGCGCAGGCCCCATTCGAGGGCGAGGCTGCCGTAGACCGACAGGGCGTCCTCGCCCTGGCTCACGGTCTCCCGCAACTCGAGCAGCTCCTCGTGGTCCTGCGCCGCCTCGGCGGCCTGCCGTTCCAGGTAGTCGTGGGCCTGGGCCGGGTCGAGCCGGTCGAGGAAGAACACACGCAGCAGCATGTCGATGCGCCTGACCGGCTTCGGCTCGACGTCGGTCAGCCAGTGGCGCAGCTCTGCCAGCCCTTCGTCGGTGATCGCGTACTCCTTGCGGCCACGCGGCCCCTCCGCGGCGGCCTTCACCAGACCGGCGTTCGCCAGGCGACTGAGCTCCGCGTAGACCTGGCTCTGGGTGGCGGGCCAGACGTTCGCCAGGGAGATCTCGAAGAGTTTCAGCAGGTCGTAGCCGCTGGCCGGGCCGGCGGCCAGCAGACCCAGCATGGCGTGACGGAGGCTCATGGCATGGATCCTACATTCCTGTATTGACATGTCGCCAGTAGTGGTTCTACGTTCGACATGTCAGTATTGGAATGTCTGAACCGGAGCTTCCGTGATCCGCTACGTCCGCACCTTCCTCCCCTGGATCGCCTTCGCCGTGCTCAGCACGAACGGCGAGTCCCGGTACGGCGCGGTCACCGGACTGGCCCTCTCCGCCGTGCTCCTGGCGGCCGACCGCCGGGCCGGGCGCGGATGGGACGAGCTGGTGATCGAGGTCAGCTCGGGGCTGTTCTTCGCGGGGCTCGTCATCGCCGCCTTCACGATCTCCCCGGCGCCCTTGGGTGAGTACGGCCCGGCCGCCTCGGTCGGCTGGCTGGCGATCACCGCCTGGCTGTCGCTGGCCATCCGCCGGCCCTTCACGCTCGGCATCGCCCGTGGCCAGACTCCTCCGGAGGTGCACGGCACCCCGCTGTTCTACCGGGTCAACGCCATCATCACCGCCGTGTGGGCGGCCGCCTTCACGCTGAACGCCGCCGGCCTCGCCGTGTTGTTCGCCGTGGCGCCCCACGCCACCGCCGCCATCGTCTCGGTCAAGATCTGCGGCTTCGCCCTGCCCGCCCTCTTCACCGTCCAGTACCCCAAGATCGTCCGAGCCCGCTACGCCGCCTGACAGGAGATGTCCGATGTCCTCCTACTACCTGACCGGCCGGTTCGCCCCGGTCCCGGATGAGATCGACGCCCTTGACCTGCCCGTTACCGGATCGCTGCCGCCCGAGCTGAGCGGCCGCTACTTCCGCAACGGCCCCAACCCGCTGGCCGGCCAGGACCCGGGTCACTGGTTCATCGGACATGGCATGATCCACGGCATCCGGCTCAGGGACGGCCGCGCCGAGTGGTACCGCAACCGGTGGGTCCGCACGCGGAGCCTGGAGGGCGCCGAGTTCGTCGGGCCGAACGGCGTCGACCTGACCGCGGTGCGCGCCAACACCCACGTCATCCACCACGCCGGACGGATCCTCGCGCTGGTCGAGAACGGCCTGCCGTACGAGATGACGGGCGAGCTGGAGACGGTCGGGCCGTGCGACTTCGGGGGCAGGCTGACCACGGCGATGACGGCCCACCCCAAGGAGGACCCGATCACGGGTGAGCTGCACTTCTTCGGGTACGGCTTGGCCGCGCCGTACCTGACCTATCACCGCCTGTCGGCGAGCGGGGAGCTGGTGGAGAGCCGGGAGATCCCCGTCCCGGGGCCGACCATGATGCACGACTTCGCGATCACCCGGAGCGCCGTGGTGTGGCTGGACCTGCCGGTGGTGTTCGACCTGAGGCTGGCCGGGCGCGGCCTGCCGTACCGCTGGGACGACTCCTACGGCGCGCGCCTCGGGGTCATGCCGCGAAACGGCGGGGAGGTGCGGTGGTTCGACATCGACCCCTGCTATGTGTTCCACGTCGGCAACGCCCGGGAGGACGAGCACGGGCGCGTCGTCCTCGACGGCATCCGCTACTCGCCGGGGGCGTTCACCGCGCTGTGGCCGCGGATCGGGGGGAGCGTCAACCCGGCCGCCGAGACCGGAGGGTCCGGCCTGTACCGCTGGGTGCTCGACCCCGCCACAGGCGCCGTCGGGGAGGAGCGGCTCGACGACCGCGATGTCGAGTTCCCCACGATCAACGACAGGTACACCGGCCTGGGCAACCGCTATGTCTACACCGCGGGCGCCGACGCGATCGTGAAGTACGACACCGTGACGGGCGGGAGCCAGTCCCACGGCACGGGGGAGGCGTCGCCGGGTGAGGCGGTGTTCGTGCCCGCCGGTCCCGGCTCGGGCCCCGGTTCCGATTGCGGCGCCGAGGACGAGGGCTGGCTGCTGTCGATCGTCGGTACGGACCACGGGGCCGAGCTGCTCGTCCTCGACGCGTCGGACCTCAAGGAGGTCGCGTCCGTACGGCTCCCGCGCCGCGTCCCGGCGGGCTTTCACGGGTCGTGGATCCCCGGCGACTGAGACCTGTGCCAACTCCAGTGCCCTTGCCGGCATCTAACCTCGGGAGCCGGTCCGACACGACGGGGTGATCACATGGCATTGGCGTCCGCTCTGCTGCCCGGAGACCCTCCACGTCTGGGGATTTCTGGCTGGCCGGACGCCTCGGTGCCGGAGGGCAGGGGGTCGTCTACGAGGCCTACGACAGCGAGGGCAGGCGGGTCGCCGTCAAGGTGCTCCACGGCGACGCGGCCAGCGACCCCGATCTGCGGGCTCAGCTGGGCAAGGAGGCCGCGGCGTCGCAGCGGGTGGCCTCCTTCTGCACCGCCCCCGTTCTCGCCGCGGTCCTGGACGGTCCCAAGCCGTACATCGTCAGCGAGTACGTCGAGGGGCCCAGCCTGCGCCGGGCGGTCCTGGACGGCCGCTTCCTCGCCGTGGCGGCCGGCCGGACCGTACGGGTGTGGGACACGACCACGGGCAGGGCGACGGGGGCGCGGTTCGGCCTGGCCGATCCCGACGTGTACGACGAAGTCGACTTCGGGCTGAAGATCTCGCCCTCCTCGACGGAGAACGAGACATCCTCGACCGCCACCCGCGTGCCGTACGTCCTGCGGAGGTTTCGCACCGTGATGATTGCCATGCCGATGACGCTAGGGATCGGGGGAAGCGCGGGGAATGCGGCTGAAGACCCACTGGGGGTGCACCTGGCCCCACCCCGATCGGGTGTCCGCGCCCACTGTGCGACCCACCCGTCCCGTTCCAGACTGGGCGCATGAACCGACGAACGGCTGTGGCGGTGCGGCGTGGCCTCGCCCTGTTCCTCCTGGCGCTGCTGGGGCAGGTCGTGGCCCTCGTGGCGCTGGTGGGCATCCTGCTCACCTTCCTCTTCGGCATGATCTTCCTCTTCCCGCCGGCGGTACGGCTCGCACGGGCGATGGCGGGACTCAACCGGCGCGTGGTCCGCGAGTGGTGCGGAGTCGACGTCGAAGAGCCCTACCTTCCGGCGCCCCCTCCGCCGGTGCCGCAGCGCGACGGCTGGTACCGGGAGGGCCGCTCGCTCTACAAGACGCCCCGGATCCCTGCCTTCAACCAGCGGCTGAGCTGGCTGATGAAGGATTCGGCGACCTGGCACGACCTCGCGTTCCTCGTGCCGGGCATGTGGGCGGGGGGTCTGATCGCCGGAGCGCCGCTGCTCCTGGTCGTCCTGGGCGTGGCGCAGCTCGTGGGAGGCACCGCCCTCGGCCTGGTCTGGGTGGCTCTGGCCGTGGCGAGCGCGCCCTGGTACGCCCCGTGGGCTCTGCGGTCCTACGGGCAGATCGCCCGGGCGCTGCTCGGCCCGACCGAGAAGGCCCGGCTGGCCCGCCGCGTGAGCACCCTGGCCCGGGCCCGCACCGAGGTCGTCGACTCGCAGGCCGCCGAGTTGCGCCGGATCGAGCGCGACCTGCACGACGGCGCCCAAGCGCGCCTGGTGGCGGTCGGCATGACGATCGGCGCGGCGGAGCAGCTCATGGAGTCGGACCCGGCCGCCGCGAAGGCGCTGCTCGCCAAGGCGAGGGACGCCTCCTCGGACGCGCTCCAGGAGATCCGCCGGCTCGTGCGCGGCATCCACCCGCCGGTGCTCGCCGAGCGCGGGCTCGGCGACGCCGTACGGGCCATGGCCCTGGACAGCCCGCTGCGGACCCATGTCACCGTCGACCTGGCCGCGAGGCCCGACCCTCCCCTGGAGTCGGCTGCCTACTTCGCCGTCAGCGAACTGCTCACCAACGCCGTACGGCACGGCGGCGCGACCGAGGCGTGGATCGACCTCAGCCACCAGGGCACGGCCCTGCGGATCATGGTGTCCGACGACGGCCAGGGCGGCGCCGACCCGTCGCGGGGCACCGGCCTCCAGGGCATCGAGCGCAGGATCGCCGCCTTCGACGGCGTCCTGGCGCTGAGCAGCCCGGCCGGCGGCCCGACCACCGTCACGATCGAGCTGCCGCGTGCCTTCGAGGTCCGGCTGCCGCCGATTCCGAAGTGGCGGGCGATCACGATGGCCCTGTGCTGGGCCCTGTGCTGGATCCCGCTGATTCCTCAGGGATTTGTCACGATGGGCTTCAAGCTGGCCGGGGCGTCAGAGAAGGCCTGGTTCCTCGCGCTCTACCTGCCCGAGCCCTGGCAATGGCCCGTGATCGTCGGCATGATCGCCCTCGGGGCCACGATGCTCACCGTCGCCTCGGTCCTGACCGCGCAGCATCGGGAAGAGGGAGCCTCGTGCGAGTAGTGCTGGCCGAGGATCTGCACCTTCTCCGGGAGGGGCTCGTCCATCTGCTGCGCGCGCACGGCTGCGAGGTCGTCGCGGCGGTCGAGTCCGGCCCCGAGCTGCTCGACGCCCTGGTCAGGGAGCGCCCCGACGTCGCGGTCGTCGACGTACGGCTCCCGCCCACGTTCACCGACGAGGGCCTCCAAGCGTCGCTGGCCGCCAGGCGGCGGATCCCGGGACTGCCGATCCTGGTGCTCTCGCAGCACGTCGAGCAGCTCTACGCCAGGGAGTTGCTCGCCGACGGCACGGGCGGGATCGGCTACCTGCTGAAGGACCGGGTCTTCAACGGCGAGCAGTTCATCGACGCCGTCCGCCGCGTGGCCGCCGGCGGGACGGCGATGGACCCGGAGGTCATCGCCAAGCTCCTGGTCAGCAACGCCCGCAACGAGCCCGTGGGCCGCCTCACCCCGCGCGAGCGCGAGGTGCTCGAACTCATGGCGGAGGGCCGGTCCAACACCGCGATCGGCCAGCGGCTGTATCTCAGCGACAGCGCGGTCGGCAAGCACACGGCGAGCATCTTCGCCAAGCTGGGTCTCGCCCCCTCGGATGACGACAACCGCCGCGTGCTGGCCGTGCTGGCCTTTCTCAACGGCAGGTAGCGCCCTTCGGTGACACACTGAGACCGATCGGGACGGCCGATTCTGTCGGTCCGAGGAGCTACCTTTCGAGCACAGTACGGCTTGCGCAGGGCGGCAAGAGTCAGGGGGTCAGGGTGAAGTTCCAGGTGAACCGCGATGTTCTCGCCGACGCGGTGGCGTGGACGGCCCGCGTGCTACCGGGGCGACCGGCCGTCCCCGTGCTCGCGGGCCTGCTGCTGGAGGCGGGCGACGATCTGCGCGTCTCCGCGTTCGACTACGACGTTTCGGCGCGGGCCGAGGTCGAGGCCGACGTGGCGGAGCCCGGCCGCGTGCTGATCCCGGGCAGGGTGCTCGCCGAGATCACTCGCAGCCTGCCCAGCCGGCCGGTCGAGATCGTCAGGAGCGGTTCGGAGGCCGTCCTGACGTGCGGCAGTGCCGAGTTCGGGCTGCTCACGATGCCGGATGAGGACTTCCCGGCCATGCCGGCCATGCCGCCCAGGATCGGCGCGGTGGGCGGGGGCGTCTTCGCCACCGCCGTCGGCCAGGTCGCGACGGCCGCGAGCCGGGACGACACGCTTCCGATGCTGACCGGCGTCCGCATCGACATCGACGGCGTCCAGGCCTCGATGGCCGCCACGGACCGCTACCGGATCGCCGCCAGGGACTTCCTCTGGCACCCGGAGCGGCAGGACGAGCGGCGCGCCGCGATGGTGCCCGCCCGGGTGCTGGTCGAGGTGGCGCGCTCGCTGCGCGGCGGCGAGGTCGCGATCGGCCTCGGCGACAACGTGGCGGGTTTCGAGAGCCAGGGGCGGATCACCACGGTGCGGCTCCTGGACGACCAGTTCATCGACTACCGGTCACGGCTTTCCGAGGATTGGGGCATCCACGCCGACCTGGAGGTCGCCCCCTTCGTCGAGGCCATCAAGCGGGTCACGCTGGTCGCCGAGCGGAACACGGCCGTCCGGCTCACGTTCTCGCAGGGCCAGGTGCTGATCCAGGCCGGAGGCGGCGAGATCGGCCGCGGAGCCGAGGTCATCGAGGCGGAGCTAGACGGCGACGACATCCAGATCGCCTTCCAGCCCCACTTCCTGCTCGACGGCCTGGCCGGCGTGGAGACCGAGCGGGTCCGTCTCAACATGGACTCGCCCACCCGTCCCGCGTTGATCGCCAATGAGGGAGACGACCCCGACTTCCGCTATCTCGTCATGTCCCTCCGCCTCGCCTGACGACGGGGAAGCCCGTCAGGCGGTGAGGTCCTGCGATTCGGTCAGGGCGATGAGGATGTGCTCCATGCACGCGTGGCCCGCCCGCTCGGCCGCGGCCGCGTCTCCTGCCGCGATGGCCCGCACGATGGCGTCGTGGGGGATGTAGTTCTGCTCCATTGAGCCGCCCGCGGCCGCGATGCTCGCGCGCAGAGCCGCGGAGAAGTCGCGGTAGAGGTCGATGAGCACGTTGTTGTGCGTGGCCTCGACGACGGCGACGTGGAACGCCAGGTCCGACTCGACGAACCCGTCGGGGTCGCCGTTCGCCCAGGCCTTCTCCCGCGCGGCCAGCGCCGCCTCGATCGTGGCGATGTCGCCGCTGGTCCGCCTGGTCGCGGCGAGCCTGGCCGCCTCGACCTCCAGCGCGCGGCGCACCTCGAGGATCTCCAGTTGCTCGGCCGCTCGCAGCCGCCGCGCCATGGCACCGGAAAGCTCGCTCGTGGCGCGGACATACGTCCCGTCGCCCTGGCGGCACTCCAGCAGGCCGGCGTGGGTCAGTGCGCGCACGGCCTCGCGGACCGTGTTGCGCCCAACTCCGAGGTGCTCGGCGAGCACGGTCTCAGTGGGAATCTTGGCATGCATCTGCCAGGAACCAGAGGTGATCTGCTCCTTGAGCTGATCGATCACCTGGTCCACAAGAGACGCCCGCTGGGCCGTCCGCAGACTCACAGTCCGCCTCCTCCGGGGAAACCAGTCATCCTATGACTGAATGACTGGTCGACCCTAATTATTCCAGAGCCGCCAGAACAAGTCCGGAGCTCCAGGAGGCTAACGGGTGAGCACCGCCGAGGCGGTTGAGCCCGGTATGTTCACATGGATCCCGACGGCTTCTAGGGCCCTACGATATGCCCCCGCCTGTTGATCAATGGAACCGGCCTGACCCCAGAGGTCACCGAGCATCCGCCAGGCCCGCGCGCTCTCGCGGTCCGGCGCCGCCGGGTTGCTCTCCAGCAGCTCCTGCGCGCGCCGCAGAGAGGGCGTGGCGTCTTCGGAGCGTGCCAAAGCGACCTCGGCGAGCACCAGGTGCGCGGTGGCGGCAGTCGTCCCGCGGACGCTCACCAGCAGATCCAGTGCCTGATCGGCCAGATTCACCGCGGATTCCGTATCACCGGAGCGGAGCCGTACATGAGACAGCACGACGAGGCTCCTCGCGTGCTCCAGCGCCTCGGCGGGGAAGGCCGCGAAAACCCCGGTCGCAGACGTGGCGAGCTCGTTGGCTCGGTCCAAATCGGCGTCCTCGGGATTCGCAGTGGTGATCCGGGCCCAGCGCATCGCGATCCGCGCGTAGCGCACGGCCATCCTGGCGGACCGGCCGGCGGCCAGGGCGTCGTCCGCGAGCTGCACGGCGAGCGCGGAGTCCTCCCCTTCGGCGGCGGTCACGCTGGCCTGCCACAGGGCGAGCACCTCGGAGCTGCGGTCGCAGGCCTCCAGCACACCGGCCTCCGACAGCACCCGCTCGACGTACGGCAGGCCCGTCTCGGTCTCCACCAGCGCCAGCGCCAGCTCCACGGCGAGCTCGCCCTGGACGAACCCGAGCCGGTCGACCTGGAGCAGCGCGTGGGCGCCGAGGTCGCGGGCTCTCAGCATGTCGCCCGCCCGCTGGTAGCAGCGGCACAGCGCCACGGTGAGCGGGAGGTCGGCGAGACGCTCGGGGTGCGCGGCGGCCTCACGGCGCAGCCGCTCGTACGCCTCGACCGCGCGGCCGATCTGGCCCTGGGCCTCCAGCGCGCGCGCCCGGCCGAGCCGCGCGTGCGCGGCCAGCATGGCGTTGTCCTCGCCCGCCGCCTTGACGATGTCCCCGAAGCGGTCGCCCGCCACGGCGGGATCGCCGTGATACAGCTCGAGCTCGGCGTGACGCAGGCCGAGCTCGGTGTCGATTCGCTGCCGAGGTTCTATCCCGTGAAGCAGGAACTCGGTGGTGCAACCGAGCCGCTCGGCGAGGAGCCGAGCGACGACGGGCGTGGGGGTCCGCTTGCCGGACTCGATGAGCGAGACGTAACTGTCTGACAGGTCGGGTCCGGCCAGTTGGGCCTGGGACATACGCCTGCTCAACC
The DNA here is from genome assembly GCF_025420585.1 of Planotetraspora sp. A-T 1434. Lineage (GTDB taxonomy): Bacteria > Actinomycetota > Actinomycetes > Streptosporangiales > Streptosporangiaceae > JAOEGB01. The sequence goes on from NZ_JAOEGB010000034.1 coordinate 60,942, forward strand.
GCAATCCGCGGACGCGGTCACCGATGGTTCCCTGACTCGGCATCTGATCTCTCAGGGCGGGGGATGGTCAATGGTCTCGCCATAATGGCACGAAGCGACCGAATCGTGTAACCCTCCGTCAAGAATCACGACGGTGAAGGTTCGATCACGAGACAGCACTTCAGGGTGGACGACCAGCTAGTCGTCGTCGTCCTTGCTGGGGAAGATCATCTGGCAGACCTCGAGGTACAAGGTCTCGGGGTAGGGGATGTAAGGAACGGACCGCAATGCCTGGTCCTGACCGGCCGACTCCAGGACGAACTCGCCGTAGCCGACCAGGCGGCCGAGGAGCGAGCGCTGGAAGCTCATGTCGGTGACCTTGCCCAGGGGCATCATCGCGACCTTGCGCGTGACGAGGCCGGTGGTGAGAAGCATGCGCTGGGAGGTGACGACGAAGTAGTCGACCGACCACTCCGCTACCTTCCAGACGAAGCGGATGAGAAGCAGCAGCCAGGCCCACCAGATGATGACGAGGGCCTGGCTTCCGCCGCTGCCGCTCAGCCACTTGCTGAGCACGCCGGCGAGGATCAGCCCGCCGAAGATCTCTGCGACGGGCCGGAGAAGCACGGCGGGATGACGCCGGACCATGATGACTTGGTGTTCGTGGGGGAGGAGGTAACGGTTGACCGACGACGGGGCGGAGTCCCCGTGGGTCACAAGTCTCATGTCAGCTTGGCCTCATGTCAGTGTGGCGAAGAATTGGGCCATCGAGTTGGCCGCGCTCATCATTCCGTCGAACGCGCCGTGCACGGTCTGCGCGGCGTCCTCTGGCCGCCGCACCAGATAGAAGGCCGCCATCCCTATGGCACCCCACTTGAGAATCTTCTTGACCTGCATGCCGTTACCACTCCCATGACTTATAGATTACCCAGGCGCCTAGTTCGGTAAAGCGGCAAAATCCAAACATCGCGCCATGTCGACAAGGAGCGCCGTCATCCCCGCTCCGCCGCGGCGACCGCCAGGACCTGGAGGTGCTTGCGGGCGATGCGTTCCACCAGCGCGGGAGAGGCATGGCCGGTCACTTCGACCGCGCCGTGATGCGCGGCCTGGACACAGCGGGTGACGGTGGCGGCGGGGTGGACCCCGGCGAACTCGTCCCTGAGCATCGCCTCGAGCTGCTCGTGCTGCTCACCCTCATAGTGCTCACTGTCCGGAAGCTGACTCATGGCTCTCCCTGGTGGCGCGCCCGCCCGCGCGAACGCGAAGAGACGTCGTCATCACTCTCCGTACCCGGAAGAGTGCGCAATGTAACTATGGCGCGGGAGAGGCGCGGGTGAGTCAGACCACGCCGTAGAGGCGGTCTCCGGCGTCGCCGAGGCCCGGCACGATGTAGCCCCGCTCGTTGAGCCGCTCGTCGAGGGCGGCGGTCACCACGCGGATGGGCTTTCCGCTGCCCTGGAAGACCTCGTCCATGTGGGAGATTCCCTCGGGCGCGGCCAGCAGGCAGATCGCGGTGACGTCCTCGGCGCCGCGGTCGAAGAGGAAGTGGATCGCCGCGGCGAGCGTGCCACCCGTGGCGAGCATGGGGTCGAGCACGTAGCACTGCCGCCCTGACAGGTCCTCGGGTAGCCGGGTGGCGTAGGTCTGGGCCTTGAGCGTGGACTCGTCACGGATCATGCCGAGGAAGCCGACCTCGGCCGTCGGAAGGAGACGGGTCATGCCGTCGAGCATGCCCAGCCCGGCGCGCAGGATCGGCACGACGATCGGCGCCGGGCGGGCCAGCCGTACGCCGTGGGCCGGAGCGAGCGGCGTGTCGATCGTCACGTCCGTGACGCGGACGTCACGGGTGGCCTCGTAGGCGAGGAGCGTGACCAGCTCGTCGGCGAGGCGCCGGAACGTCGGAGAGTCGGTCCGCACATCGCGAAGCGCGGTCAGCTTGTGGGCGACGAGCGGGTGGTCGACGACGAGCGTTTCCATGGCTACAGAAGTTACCTTCCCCTGGAAGGAGCATCGACGCCGCCTGACTGTTTTGATCACAATTTGGGCCGAGCGCCGTACGGTGGGAGTCCGAGTCTGGGACCATTACATGACGTGAGGACCGTGCCGGTGGGGATGACGATGACAGACGTAGACGCGCTTGACTTCGCCATCGTGGTCTATCGCGAGGACGACCAGTGGGAGGCCGAGATGCTTCCCATGGCGCTCACCTCGGACCTGCGTGGGCTCCTCCACGCCCTCCGTCAGACGCCGAGCATGGGCGCGACGATTGGCCTGGTCGCCGTGGGGGATGACTTCTTTGTGGCATTGCGGGTTTTCGGTGAACGAGTAAGCGTTTTCCTCTCCGACATCACCGCTTCCTGGGACTGGCCGCTGGCGCAGCAGGTCCTCGAATACCTCGACGTGCCCATTCCCGAAGAGGAGGAGCTCGACAGCGTGCTCCCCGCCGGGGACCTGTCGATCTTCGCCGACCTCGGCCTCGACGAGATGGAGCTCGGAGCCCTCTCCGGGGATCTCGACCTGCTTCCGGACGAGGTGCTCTCCAGCATCGCCGCGCGGCTGGGCTTCTCCCAGCCGTTCGAGCGCGCCGTCGACGCCGCCATCGGCTGACCACGGGAGAACGGCCATGCCCTCGCGACCGAACCTCTTCTCCGCCGCCTTCCTGAAGACCGACAACGGCTGGACCGGGACCGAGGTCGACCTCGGTGACGCCGAGATCGCCGACGACCTGGGCGACGCCGTGCAGGAGGCGCTCGGCCTCAACGGCGACGAGCTGGCCCTGCTCTGCGTCGAGGTGGAGGACGAATGGTTCGCGCTCGTCCGCTACGAGGGCGACTCGGACCCCCGGGTGTTCCTCTCCGACGCCCACGCCGGTCAGACGGATGCGCTCGGCGAGATCTTCGCCGAGCTGGCGGGCGTGGCGGTGGACAAGGACGCTCCCGACCTCGGCGTCCGTCCCGCCGGAGACTTCGAGCTGCTCAGCGACTTCTCCCTGAGCGGAGACGAGTTGCTGGAGCTCAGCATGGAGGAGGGTGTGCTGCCCGCGGACACCCTGTCGGTCATCGCCGAGCGCCTCTCCTTCGCCGACGAGCTCGACCGGTTGCGGTGACCGGCTTCCCCCGATGAGCACGCCGGCCGAGTTCGACGCGGCGATGCGGCTCGCGCTGGCGGAAGCCGTACGGGCCGGAGAGCGTGGGGAGGTCCCGGTCGGCGCGGTCGTGCTGGGCCCGGGCGGCGACGTCCTCGCCGCGGCGGGGAACGACCGGGAGGCCGCCGGCGACCCCACCGCGCATGCTGAGGTCCTCGCCCTGCGCGCCGCCGCGCGGGCGACCGGCGAATGGCGGCTCACCGGCTGCACGCTCGTCGTAACGCTCGAACCCTGCACCATGTGCGCGGGCGCCGCGGTGCTCTCCCGGGTGCGGCGCGTGGTGTACGGCGCGGCCGACGAGAAGGCCGGGGCCGCGGGCTCGCTCTGGGACGTGATCAGGGACCGGCGGCTCAACCACCGGCCCGAGGTGGTCATGGGCGTCCTGGCCGGCGAGTGCGCGGCGGTCCTCAGGGACTTCTTCGGAGACCGCCGCGGCTGAGCCGTACGCCGCCGGGATCGCCGCGGTTCGTCGTGGATTGTCATGGGTCGTACGGCCGGGCCGAAACGGATGCGCGGGCACAGGCGTTTGTCCGGTAGGCTTCTGCGCGGTGGAGTCGCCTAGTGGCCGAGGGCGCACGCCTCGAAAGCGTGTGTAGGGCAACCTACCGTGGGTTCAAATCCCACCTCCACCGCTCGTCGAAAGAGCCGCCGACCTGATCAGGTCGGCGGCTCTTCGCTCTGTCCCGGGTCTTTCAGTGGTCGATCTCCAGGACGCGGGCGTGCAGCACCGAGCGCTGGTGCAGCGCGGCGCGCAGGGCGCGGTGCAGCCCGTCCTCCAGGTAGAGGTCGCCGTTCCACTGGACGACGTGCGGGAACAGGTCGCCGTAGAACGTGGAGTCCTTGGCGAGCAGGGAGTGCAGGTCGAGCACCGCCTTCGTGGTGATCAGGGTGTCCAGCCTCACCTGACGTGGCGGAATCTGCGCCCACTCGCGATGCGACAGGCCGTGCTCGGGGTAGGGCCGTCCGTCGCCGACCAACTTAAAGATCACGCTATGTAGTTTAGGCAAGAATGCCGGTGATTGCCTTCCCGGGCGTCACCAAGGGCATCTACCGACTCAGATTCCCCCGGAGAAGGTGTCGCAGCGCGCCGGGTCGCCCGACTCGTAGCCGTTGCTGAACCACTTCGTCCGCTGGGCCGACGTGCCGTGCGTGAAGGCGTCGGGGTTGACGCTGCCCTGCGCCTGCTCCTGGATCCGGTCGTCCCCCACGGCCGCCGCGGCGTCGAGCGCCTCGGCGATGTCGGCGCTGCTGAACTTCTCGGTGTAGAAGCCGGTCTTGTACGCGTTGTTGGCCCACACGCCGGCGTAGCAGTCGGCCTGGAGTTCGAGCCGTACGGAACCGCCCTCGGCGCCCTGGCCCTGTCCCGCCCGGTCCATGGTGCCGAGCAGGTCCTGCACGTGGTGCCCGTACTCGTGGGCGATCACGTACGCCTGGGCGAACGGCCCGCCCTTGGCGCCGAACCTGGACTGCAGGTCGTCGAAGAAGCCCAGGTCGAGGTAGACGTGCTTGTCACGGGGGCAGTAGAACGGCCCGACCGAGGAGTCGGCCGCGCCGCATCCGGTCTGGACGCTCCCGGAGAACAGCGTCGTCTTCGCGGGCGTGTAGTTCTGGATCTGGCCGTCCCAGAACTTCTGGATGCTGTTGACCACCCCGACGACCCGGCACTTGTCGGACTGGTCGGCGTCCGCGCCGGTCCGGCACTGCTTGGACAGGTCGGAGTTCGGCTGGACTCTGGCGGGCTGGTCGCTGCCGCCTCCGGTGATGTCACCGGGGTTGATCCCGAAGATCAGGGCCACGATCAACGCGATGATGCCCGCGGCTCCGCCGCCGATCGCGAGGCCCCCGCCACGGAACCCTCCGCCGCTTCTGCCGACGTCCTCCACCTGCGAGGCGTCGAGTTGCGCTCGATCATCGAAATCCATACGACGCTCCCGTGCGTGGGGCGCTTATATGCGCGGTCGATCTTATCGCCCCAGCGTTCTGCCCCGGCTGAGGAAGATCATTCCCTTTATGGCTCGTTACTCAGCATAGAAACGGTGAGAGATGATCGTCATCCGGGGGATTTTGTGAGGTATGCGGCGCTACGATGCCCCGGTGCCTCTTGCCGCCAATCAGGCGATTGGGGAGCCGGATGGCGGTCCACCCAATTCGCTCCGCGACCGGTTGGTGCCGCCGATGCCCGGAAGTCCCCGGTGGGGCTGGCTCGGGCCACTGATCGTGGCCCTTTTCGGCGGGTTCCTTCGCTTCTACCGCCTCGGCACCCCCAAGTCGGTCGTCTTCGACGAGACCTACTACGCCAAAGACGCCTTCTCCATGATCAAATACGGCGTCGAGCGGTATTTCGTCGGCAACGCCAACGATCTGATCCTGAGCGGGAACACGCACATTTTCAAGACGTGCGAGCAAACAGGACAGTGCGCCAACTTCGTCGCGCATCCGCCGCTCGGCAAGTGGATGATCGGCGCAGGTGAGTGGCTGTTCGGCCTCACGCCCTTCGGCTGGCGGTTCGCGGCCGCCCTCGCCGGGTCGATCTCGATCCTCATCCTGGCCAGGACGGCCCGGCGGATGACCCGATCGACCGTGCTGGGCTGCCTCGCCGGGTTCCTGCTCGCCCTGGACGGCCTGCACTTCGTGCTCTCGCGGACGGCGCTGCTCGACATCTTCCTGATGTTCTGGGTGCTCGCGGCCTTCGCCTGCCTGGTGACGGACCGGGACGACGGCCGGGCGCGGCTGGCCGACTGGTACCAGACGTCGCCGCTGGCCGACCCGGGGCCGCGCCTGGGCCGGCGGCCATGGCGGCTCGCCGCCGGGCTCTGCCTGGGCGCCGCGCTGGCCACCAAATGGACCGCCGTCTTCTTCATCGCGGCCTTTGTGATCATGGCGCTCGTCTGGGACGCCGGCGCCCGCCGGGCCATCGGCCTACGCCGGCCGTACACGGCCGCGCGGCGACTCGACTGGCCCCTGGGGCTCGCCTGGCTCGGCGTCGTGCCGATCGTCGTCTACACCGCCTCATGGCTCGGGTGGTTCACCTCGGATCGCGGTTGGGGCCGTAACTGGGAGCAGGCCACGTCGAACGGCTGGGCCTTCTTCGTCTTCGACTCGTTCCGCTCGTGGGTGAGCTACCAGGTCCAGGTGCTCGGCTTCCACGAAGGGCTGCACACCCCGCACGGCTACCAGTCGCAGCCGTGGGGGTGGCCGCTGCTGCTCCGGCCGGTCGCGTTCTTCTACCAGTCGCCGAAGGGCGCCTGCGGCGCGGACAACTGCTCCTGGGCCGTGCTCGGAACCGGCACCCCGGTCATCTGGTACGCGGGCGTCCTCGCCCTCCTCGCGCTGATCGCCTGGTACGTCGCGAGCCGCGACTGGCGGGCGGGAGCGGTGCTGCTGGCGTACGCTGCCGGGTGGCTGCCGTGGTTCTACTTCGCGATCGCCGACCACCGGACGATGTTCCTGTTCTACGCGCTCCCGATGGTGCCGTTCATGATCCTCGCCATCGTCCTGGTGTGCGGGCTGATCATCGGTCCCGTGGACGCTCCGTCCAGGCGGCGCGTGATGGGCACCGCCGTCGTGGGCGCCTTCGCGCTGCTCGCGCTGGTCAACTTCTGGTGGCTGTCCCCCATCCTCGCCGCCGAGCCCATCCCGTACGACATGTGGTTCAAGCGCATGTTCTTCCGGAGCT
>NZ_JAOEGB010000035.1 GCF_025420585.1 Planotetraspora sp. A-T 1434
TCTCGTTGCGGTGGTGTGGCCGGAGCCGATGGGGACGGTGACCACCGTCATGTCGTCGACCAGCTCAGCCGTCCTCCTTCGCAGCTGACCCGTCGCGTCGATGTACGCCGAGATCGCCAGTGGTGGCAGCTGTGATCACAGGGCGGTTGTGTTCGACTGCGCGCAGCTGGGACATCGCCAGCTGCTGTGGGGGGAGGTTAGTCAGCGCATAGGTGGCGTTGTTGGCTTGCACCACAATCGGGTTTCCGTCCGCCCGTACCGTGTCTCGAACTGGTGCCCAGCTCGATGAGGGCGCGGGCGGGCTCGGCCTCTAGCAACATCGGACGGACGGGCTCCTGCGCTGGCCAGCGGAATTCGGCCCACACGGTCGCTGAAGGGTTGGAATTGTCTATGTCTGGTCCACGGGCGGGCAGTCCGGCCTCGGACTGCCCGCCGTGATAGGTCTGGTCGCGTTCTCCGTGATCACGTTCTTGTTGCCTCCGGGGGTTCAGGCGACGGCGCGCAGGGAGCCGGTGAGGGCGCGGTCGATGGCGTCGATGAGGTCGTGGATCCGGGGACGTTTGGTCAGGCCGCGGCTGCAGGCGTCGTCGATGGCGGGGATCCAGCGGCGGTCGTAGAAGGAGGAGTGGCGCCACCACGAGCCGGTGGGGGAGTTGAAGACGAACTCCTTGGGCCCCTTGCCCGCGATGTTCAACAGGATTGCGTCCATGACCTCGGAGGACAGGGCGATGGTCCGGCGGGATTGCTTGGTCTTGGGCGGGCCGACCTTGAAGGTGTTGTCCGCCTGGCGTTTCCAGGCCCGCCGTACGCGCAGAGTCGGGACGGCTTGCCGAACGGGTCGATATCGCGTACCTGCAAGGCGGCGAGTTCGGCGTAGCGCAGGCCGGTGCCGACGAAGACGGTGAGCATGTCGCGCGCGTCCGGTTTGGCGCAAGCGCGGATCAAGGCGAACTCCTGCTCGGTGAGGAACACCATCTCGTCGTCGCCCTCGCCGTCGTCCAGGCGGGGCAGGCGAGTGCGCGCGGCGGAGTTGGAGGTCCGTAGCGGGGGATCGGCCTCGACGGCGTCTTGCAGGATGGCGAACAGGACGCCGTGCAGGTTCTGGATCGTCTTGGGTGCGAGCGGGCGCCGGAGCCACTGGTTGGGGTTGGCGGGGTCGGGGACGCCGTGCTGGAGCTGGTTGACCCACCCGGACGAGGGCGCGGTCCAGCGTTGTTCCGTCGCGGATGTCGTGGTCGCCGAAGGTCGGCAGGATGTGGTTGCGCAGATCCCGCTGATAGTCGTGCCGGGTCCGCTCCTCGATCCCGGACAGGCTGGCTACGAAGTTCGTCGCGTAGTCCCGAAACAGGATCGGGGCGGCCTCGGGTTCGACGACCGGGTCCGGTGTGGCCGGAGCCCAGCCGTACCCGCGGATCCACCCCTCGGGCCAGTCGTGCCCGCACGCTTCTACCGCCAGCTTGAAGGTGACGGCGCGCGCCTTCTGGTCAAAGGTCTCCGACTGCCACTCGCCGTTCCGGCTGCCACCGAGGCGCCACTGCACCCGGTAGGTCTTCGTCTTCCCGTCCTTGCGGACGCGGGTCTCTATCCGTGCCACGCAGCTAGTTTCAGCTGGCCAGCGGCCATACCAAAGGAAATCCGGAAGATCATCGGTGGCCCGTGAGCCCACGGTGAGCCCATGAAGATCAAAGCCATGGCCGATGATCAAGAGATCGCCTGGTCAGGGCCTATGCGAGAGTGGAGCGGGTGACGGGAATCGAACCCGCGCTGTCAGCTTGGGAAGTCTTTCAAGATCCCGCCGTCTGAGCTGGGAAAACGTTGACCTGGGCCTACAGCGGTCGAGTCACCGTGAGTCCCCCCTGCTTACCGCTGATCGCCAACCGAACGGGCACGCAACGGGCACGCGAGCGCCTGATCTCTTGGCGTCCCGGGCTTCTTGCTGCTACGTAAGTCAGTTCCGGTCGGCCGATCGCGGCTCTTCGTGGAGTGGATGTTCCTCCGGGTGTGCATCACGGACGTGGGGAAGGTCGCGTTCACGATTGGCGCCGAAGGCGGCGAAGTTCCGGCGCGCCTGGCTGAGACTCAGGGCGCCGTTGGGGCCGCCGCGGACGACACGTGCGTCGTGCTCGTCCTGGCCGTCGTCCTCCCAGAAACAGACCGGGCAGATCTCGTAGCCTCCACGCTCTCGGAGAGTGAGGTAACCACAGCACGGACAGGCGTACGCCCGATTGCGAGGAGGGCGATGGATGCTGTTATGCGATGTGGTGTCGGTGTACCACTCGAACCAGTGGAGTCGCCGGTCAAGCTCGTCGGGACTCGGCCCATCCGACCGTTTACTCATGGCGTCATTCTCCTGCGAGAAGACGTTCCGGCACGCGATCGGGAGGGCCAACGATCTGAACATGTCTAACCTGTCGGCGTGGGCACCGACATCTACGGCTACATCGAGGCTCGCCACCCGTGCGCTGACGAGGACTGGTACGGCTGGGACGCATGGGCGGTGTCCATGCCTCTCTACCCGCTCTATGACGGCCGTGACTATGAGTCGTTCGGCTGCCTCTTCGGTGTTCGTGACCGCCTCGGCTGGACCCCGGTCGCGGCCGGCCGTGGTCTACCTGTCGACGCGTCGGAACCTGTTCGTACTGACTATGAGGACTGCGTCCGGATAGATGCAGCCATACATGGCTGTACGTGGGTTTCATGGGCGGAGCTGCGTGATCTGGATGTGACTGTCCGTCCCGCTGCCCGGGGGGTGCTTGATGTTCAGTCGGCACATGGCTCGACGATCAGCCGGTATCGCATTGATGACCAGTGGCCCAAGGATGTTGTGGAGGAGTACGGCGTACCGCCGTTGGGTGCCTCACCCGTCGAGGCTCCGATGAGTCGCTGGGAGGTTTCTGGAGCGACGCTCGAGTATCGCCCGGTGACGCGACTGGACGCGCTGGGACCGGGCACCGGATGGGAACACGTCTTCGGGGTGATGCAGGCATTGGCGCTGCGGTTCGGGCCTGAAGGCATGCGATTGATCGTCTGGTTCGACTGACGGCACTGAGAAGGCTGCGTCGACCGACCCCGGTAGGGAAATCGCCTGACCTGGGCCTTCAGGCTTGGAGCGGGTGACGGGAATCGAACCCGCGCTGTCAGCTTGGGAATAGGCTACTGATCTTGCCGTCCTGAGCTGGGAAAATGGGGGTGCAGGTCAAGGCTGGTTGAGTGACCGTGAGTCCCCGCGATCACCGCCGATCGCCGTCCGTTCTGGCACGCATCTGGCACGTGATCACGGTTCTCCCTTGTGCGGTGCCACAGCATGCTCGTATGCGCTTGACGTCCTCACGCCAACTCCCGGCATGATCGTCAGATGTTCTACTTCGGGATCAGTGGATACAGGCCCGCATGGTTGAGCGGGAGTTCAGCGGTCGCCGCCGCACATGGTCGGAGACTGGCCATGCTGGAAGGGCGGGGGCTGACCCGCGCCCTGCTGGTGTGGGACCTCGACGAGGACGTTTGGTTCTCCGATGGCCTGGTCCTGTTGGACTTCGAGGGCGAGCAGGTCGAGATCGTCCACCAGAAGTTCGATGAAATCTCGATCACGTGGAACACGGTCGATCCGGCTCGGCCTCTGGATTGGGCGGGGGAGGGATTCCGTTTGGCATGGCGAGGGGGCGTGCCTGACGAGCTGGCGGGATTACAGGGGCAGAGGCTGCAGGCCGTGGAGCTTCTGACGTGGACGGGTGAGGACATGGCGCAAGGGATGGTGGCTGTCGGATTCCTCTTCCCGCACGGGCGCGTGACGATTTACAACGCTCTCGATGAGAACGGCATGGAGTTCGGAGACCCTGATCAGCGGTATGCGCGCCAGGGGCTCAACACGTAGTGCCCATGATCCACTGGCGTAGCTTATCGGCCCCGGGAGTTTGGAGCGGGTGACGGGAATCGAACCCGCGCTGTCAGCTTGGGAATTGCATGGATCACGGCCTGTAGGGACGCTGACCTGGGCGTGGGGCCGGTCAGGAGTAACCGTGGTTGACCGCTCGTCACCCTGCTTAATGGCCCGGTAATGGCCCGGCGGACTGCCCATGCTGGGCTTGCTGTGAGTTGGTGGCCGTCTTCTACTCCTCGATCGCCCATCCTCGGTCTAGGTTGCGGAGCAGTTGTCGAACCATGCCCCGCGCCTGCGTGTCGTGCTCGGCGACGACGCGCATGGTGTGGGCTGCTCGCTCTACCCGCTCGATGATGGCGGGGATGACCTCGACTCGATGTCCGTCCTGATCTATGTACGACTCGAAGCCCGGTTCGGGTTGGAAGCATCCCCACCAATCCAACAAGACGCATAGAGCCGCGTTTCGCGGTGGGCCAGGGCAGGCGGAGACGATGTGCAGCAATACGTCCGTGCCTGTAACCGCGGCAGGGTATAGCGTCCCAGCGTGATCATTGCCCACGGCCGAGCGGATACCGCCTCCGTGATCCTCGTCGGCCCATATCGTGCGCATCAAGGCACGAAAGGCCTCCGCCACGTCGCGAGGCTCATACCATTCGGGGCCAGGAATCCCGGCCCAGTCCACAGATTCGGGGTCCACGAAGGATCAGCGTACGGGGAGGTTTTGACGTAGTAGCCCCTGCGCGACGCGTACGTACCGCCTTCCTGATCACCCCGTCTGCCGTCGACCCGCCCGAAGGGGAAGCGGGCCAAGGCCACCGGGTCCAGGTGGAGCGCCCTACTGGACGAAGGACCTGGACCCGGTGGCCTTGGTCTGCTCGGCTTGTCCCGGGTCGAGGGCGGGCGGGGTGATCAGGCCCCTACCTCAGCCATCGAAGAGCCGCCATGATGAGCAGGCCTTGCCGATCACCCCGGAGCCGGAGTGCCCCCGCCGGGGGCAGGAAAGGACGGCAACTGGTCTCGGCGTGGCCGTAGATAACCCACATCAGTGCTCGAAAACATGCGATGCACAGTCCTGCGGCGCTCGACGAACGTAAAGCGATCGCCATGGGCGCTGGATTCCAACATCATGGTGTGCATGAGCGACCTTGAATGCTCGGGCTGTATCTTCTGCGCCATTGTCTGCGGTGAGGCGGAGGCGAGTGTCCCCTACGCAGACGATCGCGTGGTGGTGGTCATGGATATTGGAGCTGTCACCCCCGGTCATCTTCTTGTGATCCCTCGCATGCATGCCGTCGGGCTGGAAGATCTCGACGAGGAGACGAGTGCACACGTGTGGACGATCGGCCACCGCATGGGACGAGCTCTGCGGCGCTCCGGCCTTCGTTGTGAGGGGGTGAACATCTTCCTTGCGGACGGAGAAGCCGCTTTTCAGGAGGTCTCTCACTTCCATCTGCACGTGTTCCCACGGTTCGAGGGGGATGCCTTCCGGATAGAGGCCAACTGGGGCACCAGAGCTCGCAGTCTGCTTGACCGGGAAGCCGGAGCAGTGCAAGCCGGTTTGGCGGCGCTGGGATTTCCCGAAGCGGGCATGGGTGACAGGGATGAACCGCTTACCTGATCGTTCGTATCGACGGCCGGTGGTCTCGGCGTCCCCGGACGGAAGATAGTGGGCGGCGGTGCGGCAGGTTCGCTTTGGTGTGGCGGGGCTAGCGGGCGGTGGACGGCCCGAGCTGCCGGCGGCCGGGACCGGCCCCCAGGCCGCATGCCCGGCCGCCGAGCGGGCGCAGGGCCGCGAGGCGGCGCGGAGCGCCGCCCTTGGCAAGCTGCCCACGGCGATGATTCGGCAGTGGCGGGCTGATCTGCTCGGCAACGGCGTCTCGGTGTCGATGGCGGCCAAGGCATACCGACTGCTGCGCGCGGTGCTCATGACGGCGGCTGAGGACGACCACATCATCCCGAGCAACCCATGTCGAATCCGCGGGGCCGGCGACGAGCACCCTGAGGAACGTCCGGTCCTCACTGTCGCCCAGGTCTTCGACCTCGCCGACCGCGTAGGCCGTCGCCCGGTCGGCAACGTTCGCAAGCTCAAGAGCGGTGCCTATCGGCTGCGGTTCCAGCGGCACGGGGAGATGCGGACCCATCCCGAGGCCTTCGTCACGAGGAGTGAGGCCGAACGGGCGCTGTGGAAGATGGGCATGGGCAGCCGCGCCGACTGCACCCAGGATCGCCGGTTCCGCGCCCTGGTCCTGCTGGCCACCTTTGCGAGCCTGCGATGGGGAGAGGTCAGCGCGCTCCGCCGTAGTGACATCGACCTCGACGCGGGGACGGTGCGCATCCGCGCGGCCTTCGTGGAACGCTCCACGGGTGAGTTGGTCATCGGCCCTCCCAAGTCCAAGGCAGGACGGCGGATCGTCGGCATTCCCAAGCGATCGGCCCCGTGCTGCGGGAGCACCTGAACACCTACGTCCTCGACGAGCCGGGCGCGCTGGTCTTCCCCGGTGCCAAGGGCGGGCCGCTCCGGCGTAGCGGCTTCAACACCCGTACGCGGTGGGTGGACGTGGTCAAGGAGATGGGCCTCGCTGGCCTTCACTTTCATGACCTACGCCACACGGGAAACATGCTGGCGGCCGAGTCCGGCGCTGGCCTCAAAGACCTCATGGCCCGGATGGGGCACGACAACGTCAGAGCCGCGATGATCTACCAGCACGCCGTACGCGGGGCGGACAAAGTGATCACCGACGCGATCAACAGGCAACTCCAGGCGCGGGATGCCGACGAGGCCGATGAGCTTCCTGCTGGGTGATCACAGAGTTAATGGCCCGCTAATGGCCCGAGAAGATCAAACAGTCCCACAAACAATCAAGGCCCGGGTGGGGATCCTGTCCCTGACCTGGGCCTTCGCTCGTGGAGCGGGTGACGGGAATCGAACCCGCGCTGTCAGCTTGGGAAGCTGATGTTCTGCCATTGAACTACACCCGCGTGGGCCGACCATGAAGCCGACCGCGTCACTACTGTAGCGGAAACTGGGCGTGCTCCTGCAGTCCCCAGCCGAGATCGTCCGTGACTGCCGCGAGATCCACCGGCCCGTCCCACTGACTCCGGCCTGCGGAACCCCGTCGCCGGCCGGGCCGTACATGGGCGGTGGGCGGTTATGCGCACGTCATCGACCGTTAGCCTTGCACCCGTGCTGCTTTCCGATCGAGACATCCGCGCAGAGCTCGAGTCCGGGCGGGTCAAGCTCGACCCCTACGATCCCGAGATGGTCCAGCCGTCCAGCGTCGACGTGCGGCTGGACCGGTACTTCCGGGTCTTCGAGAACCATCGGTACCCGCACATCGACCCGGCCATGGAGCAGCCCGACCTGACCCGTGAGGTCGAGCCCGACGGCGACGAGCCGTTCATCCTCCATCCCGGCGAATTCGTGCTGGCCAGCACCTACGAGGTGATCAGCCTGCCGGACGACATCGCGTCGCGACTGGAGGGCAAGTCCAGCCTCGGCAGGCTCGGCCTGCTGACGCACTCCACGGCCGGCTTCATCGACCCGGGCTTCGAGGGGCACGTCACCCTGGAGTTGTCGAACGTCGCCACGCTGCCGATCAAGCTGTGGCCCGGCATGAAGATCGGCCAGCTCTGCATGTTCCGGCTCAGCTCGCCGGCCGAGTTCCCGTACGGTTCCGACCGGTACGGCTCCCGCTACCAGGGCCAGCGTGGTCCCACGCCCAGCCGCTCGTTCCTCAACTTCCACCGCACCAAGATCTGATGACTCGTGCGTGTCAACCGGTGACGGCAGGGCAGCCAGAAGGCGAAGAGAAGGTTACAAGCGCGTGCACAGGACCTTAAGTTCGCATTTCCACTGGTAGGCCGTACTCTTCTCTGCGGACCATCCCCGCACATCTGGAGAAATGACGTGCGACTGCGTCTCACGCCCCGTGAGGACAGCTACTACGACTTGTTCGCCGACTCGGCCAACAACCTCGTCACCGCTTCCCGTCTGCTGGTCGAGATCATCAGTGAAGGTTCGGACCGGGACGCCCTGGCCGAGAAGATGCGGGCCTGCGAACACGCGGGCGACGAGCGCACTCACGCGATCATGAACCGTCTGAACGAGAGCTTCATCACGCCCTTCGACCGCGAGGACATCTACCGCCTCGCGTCGAACCTCGACGACGTGATGGACTTCATGGAGGCCGCGGCCGACCTGATCGTTCTGTACCAGATCGACCACCTGCCCAAGGAGGTCGTCCGCCAGGTCGAGGTGCTGGAGAGGGCCGCCGAGCTGACGGCCGACGCCATGCCGCGGCTGCGGTCGATGCAGCACCTCAACGAGTACTGGATCGAGATCAACCGGCTGGAGAACCAGGCCGACCAGATCTACCGGCGGCTGCTCGCGAAGCTGTTCGGCGGCGACTACGACGCGCTGACCGTCATGAAGATGCGCGAGGTGATCGAGCAGCTGGAGCTCGCGGCCGACGCGTTCGAGCACGTGGCCAACACGATCGAGACGATCGCGGTCAAGGAAAGCTAAGTGGACCTCGCAATTGTCATCGGTGTCATCATCGTCGCACTGGCGTTCGACTACACCAACGGCTTCCACGATGCCGCCAACGCGATCGCGACCTCGGTCTCCACTCGGGCGCTGACCCCGCGGATCGCGCTGCTCATGGCGGCCGTCATGAACTTCATCGGCGCGCATCTCGGCGAGTCGGTGGCCAACACGGTCGGCAAGGGCATCATCGACCCCCCCAGCGGCCGGCACGGCCTGATCATCGTCGGTGGCGCGCTGATCGGCGCGATCATCTGGAACCTCATCACGTGGTACTTCGGCCTTCCGTCGTCCAGCAGCCACGCGCTGATCGGCGGCCTGGTCGGCTCCGCCCTCGCGTCGAGCGCGACCGTCCACTGGGACGGCGTGCTGGAGAAGGTCGTCATTCCGATGGTGCTCTCGCCAGTGGTGGGCTTCACCCTTGGCGCGATCATCATGATAGCGATCTTGTGGATCTTCCGCCGGGCGAATCCGCACAAAGCGAGCCGGGGTTTCCGGTACGCCCAGACGGTGTCCGCCGCCGCCATGGCGCTGGGCCACGGCCTGCAGGACGCGCAGAAGACGATGGGCGTGATCTTCCTCGCCCTCGTCGTCGGGGGCTACGTCTCACCCGGCTCCGGCATCCCGGAGTGGGTGATCACCTCGTCGGCGCTGGCGATCTCTCTCGGCACGTACGCCGGCGGCTGGCGCATCATGCGCACCCTCGGCCGCCGCATCATCCACCTCGACCCGCCGCGCGGCTTCGCCGCCGAGTCGGCGGCGGCGACCGTGCTTTACACGGCGGCGATCGGCTTCGGCGCGCCGATCTCGACCACACACACCATCACCACCGCCATCATGGGCGTGGGCGCCACCAAGCGGCTGTCGGCCGTCCGGTGGGGCATCGCGGGCAACATCATCACCGCCTGGGTCCTCACGATCCCGGCGGCCGCCATCGTCGCCGCGCTCTCCTACTTCCTGCTGAACTTCGTCCTCGGATAGGGGCGACTCACCGGCGGTACATCACGTCGGTGTCCCATCGAGTGAACCCGAGCGACTCGTAAAGCCTGGTCGCCGGGGCGTTGTCCTCGTCCACATAGAGCATCACCTGCGCCAGGCCCAGCGAGCGCAGGTGCGCCAGCCCGGCGAGCGTGAGCGCGCGGCCCAGCCCCGTCCCGCGCTCCGCCGGGTCCACTCCCACGACGTACACCTCGCCGATCGGCTCGTGGGCGTGCTCCCCATCGCCGTGGACCTTGGTCCAGTGGAACCCCGCCAGCGAGTCCTGCCGTACGGCCAGGAAGAAGCCGGCCGGGTCGAACCACGACTCCTGCTCCCTGCGCTTGAGGTCGTCGATCGTCCACGTGCCCTGCTCCGGGTGCGTGGCGAAGGCCAGGGCGTTGAGCGCCACCCACGCCTCCTCGTCCTGCCCCGGCACGAACGTGCGCAGCCGTACGCCCGCGGGGAGGGCGGCGGCGGGCAGCGGCGCGAACAGCGACCGGCGCATCTGCCACAGCGAGCGGGCGCGCGTGAAGCCCGCGCTCGCCGCCAGCCGGGAGGCCGCGGGGTGATCGCCGTGGGCCCACAGCCTGAGCCGCCCGCCGCTCTCCTCCAGCACCGCCTCCAGCAGCCGCCTCCCGAGACCCCGCCCGCGGAACGCCGGGTGGATCACCAACTCGCCGCTCGGTCCCTCGACCGGGTCCGTCGGGTCCAGATGCGCGAACCCCGCGAGCTCCACCGGCTCCCCACGACCGGCAAGGCCCCCAACGCCGCCGACGCCCCCGCCACCGGCCACGCCGTCGCCGTCCGTCGCACCGTCCGCTGTCGCATAGATCAGTACGGCTCTCGCCCCGGGGTCGCCGCCGTAGCGCAGATGCAGCATCACGTGCTCGTTGAGCGGACGCACGCCGTCCGCCTCGGTGGCCGCCTCGACCAGCGCGAGCACGGCTGCCACCTGCTCGTCACCAAGCCGTTCCAAAATCTCCACGCGCGCGTTCATGTCTCGCACACTAGGTGATCGTCCATCGTCGAGCACGGCCGGGTTCTGGCAACATCCGCCATGTGCGAACCCCCTGAATCGTTATCTCTGCGCCATTTGATGCTTAGATCACGGCTTTACTGTCGAGAACCATGACCCCAGCATCCCTTACGCGACTGGCCGTCGCCGGTGCCGCCGCGGCGTGTCTCGCGGCACTCACCGCCGGACCGGCCAGCGCGACCCCCGTGGTCCAGCACGCCAAGGGCCCGAAGCCCGTACCGGTTCGGCTGCTCTCCATCAACGACTTCCACGGCAACCTGGAGCCCCCGACCGGCTCCGGCGGGCGCATCGTGGACGAGACCGGCAAGACCGTCGACGCCGGCGGCGCCGCCTACCTCGCCACCCACATCAAGCAGCTTCGCGACGAGAACACGCTTCTCGTCGCCGCCGGCGATCTCATCGGCGCGTCTCCGTTGATCTCGGCCGCCTACCACGACGAGCCGACGGTCGCCCTGCTCGACAAGCTCGGCCTCAAGACCTCGGCCGTCGGCAACCACGAGTTCGACGAGGGCATCACCGAGATCAAGCGCATCATGAACGGCGGATGCCACCCGGTCGACGGGTGCTCGCCCGAGGGCACGTGGGAGGGCGCCGGCTTCGACTTCCTGGGCGCCAACGTCCTCAAGGAGAACAGCGGCAAGTATGCGCTGCCGCCCTTCTACGTCAAGAAGATCAACGGCGTGAAGGTGGGCTTCATCGGCCTGGTCACCCAGACCACGCCGAGCATCGTCACGGCGTCCGGCATCCAGGGGCTGAAGTTCGCCGAGGAGGTCTCCTCCGCCAACAAGGTGTCGAAGTACCTCGCCCGCAGGGGCGTGAAGGCACAGGTCGTGCTCGTCCACGAGGGCGACTCGGTCACCCCGGGCCAGAGCCCGGACGCCTGCCCCGTCATCCCGGGCAACGGCTCGCGGATCGCCAGCCAGCTCGACCCGCAGATCGACCTGGTCATCAGCGGCCACTCGCACCAGGCCTACATCTGCAAGACCAAGGACCCGGCCGGCCAGGACCGCTACTACACCCAGGGGTCGTCGTTCGGCCGCGTCGTCACGCAGATCGACTTCCAGGTCGACCGCAGGACGCACGACGTCATCCGTTCCAGCGTCGTCGCCGACAACCACGTGGTGACGCGCACGGTCACGCCCGACCCCGAGACCGCGGCCTTCGTCCAGACCTGGAAGGACCGCGTCGCGACGGTCGCCAACAAGAAGATCGGCACCATCACCGCGAACATCGGCCGTGACGCGACCGGCGGCGCCGAGTCCCCGCTGGGCGACCTCATCGCCGACGCCCAGCTCGAGTCCACCAAGACCGGCGGGAACGCCGAGATCGCGCTGATGAACCCGGGCGGCGTCCGCGCCGACCTGACCTACGCCCAGAGCGGTTCCGAGGGCGACGGGGTCGTGACATACGGCGAGGCCTTCACGGTCCAGCCGTTCAACAACCTCATGCAGGTCGTCACGCTCACCGGAGCGCAGCTCGACGCGCTGCTGGAGCAGCAGTGGACGGCCTCGTCCACGAAGGTCCTGCTGCCGTCCGCCTCGCTGACCTACACCGCCGACCTGACCAAGCCGATCGGCTCGCGGGTCTCGAACATCAAGATCAACGGAACCGCCGTGACCGATGCCCAGCAGATCCGGGTGGCCGCCAACAACTTCCTCGTCGGAGGCGGTGACGGCTTCACGGTCTTCACGCAGGGCACCAACCTGTGGAGCGGCCCGCTCGATATCGACGCGTTCGTCGCCTACTTCGGCGCGCACTCGCCGATCGCCCCGCCGGTCGCCAACCGCATCACGTTCATCAAGTAGCCGTCACAGGAGAAGGCCCGCCCCGGAAACCGGAGCGGGCCTTTTCAACGAGCTCAGACGGTACGGCTATCGCCGGGCGGGCTCGGCGGTCTCGGTCTGCTGCTCTCCGCCGCGGTCGGGGACGAAGCGGTAGCCGACGTTGCGGACGGTTCCGATCAGCGCCTCGTACTCGGCGCCGAGCTTGGCCCGCAGACGGCGGACGTGGACGTCGACGGTCCGGGTGCCCCCGAAGTAGTCGTAGCCCCAGACCTCCTGCAGCAACTGGGCGCGGGTGAACACCCGGCCGGGGTGCTGGGCGAGATACTTGAGCAGCTCGAACTCCTTGAAGGTGAGGTCGAGCGCGCGCCCGCGGAGGCGGGCGGTGTAGGTCGCCTCGTCGATCGCCAGGTCGCCGCTGCGGATCTCGTCCGGCACCTCTTCGGCAGCCGCCAGCGACAGCTTGCCGACGGCCATCCGGAGCCGGGCCTCGACCTCGGCGGGGCCGGCGGTGTCGAGGATGACGTCGTCGGCACCCCACTCGGCGGTCATCGCGGCGAGGCCGCCCTCGGTGACGATGACCATCAGCGGGCAGTCGATCCCGGTGGTCCGCAGCAGCCTGCACAGGCCCTTGGCGTGGACGAGTTCGCGGCGCGCGTCGACCAGGATGGCGTCGGCGGGCGGTGTGTCGATCAGGGCGGAGGCCTCGGCGGGCGCCACCCGCACCGAGTGCAGCAGCAGCCCGAGCGCGGGAAGCACCTCCGCGGAGGGCTCCAATGCATTGGTCAGCAGGAGCAGGTTGCTCACTTCCGCCTCCTTGCCACCTCGTCGGCCTGTCCGCTGCTTCGGGCGAAACCTGCGACAGCCGTACAAACACGTAAGGACCCGGGGGCCACATCGCCCAGGTCCATTAGTTCGTAGGGTAGCCCACAGGAAGTTCGCGTCCAATGTGGGTCCATCGTGTAAACAACGCTGCACGCGGATTAAAGCCGTAACAGGTCGGTCACGCATAGTGGTCAACCGCGTGACGGAAGGGAGCTGAGGGGCCGATGGCCACCGGAACGGTCCGATACTGGGCCGCGGCGAAAGAGGCCGCGGGCATCGCCGAGGAGCCTTTCGACGCGGAGACTCTGGCGGATCTAGTCGCCAAAATCACACGAAATCCGCAGATTGAGCGCGTGCTGCGCCGTTCGTCCTTTCTGGTGAACGGCGCGCCGGCGGGCACGCGCGATCCGAGCACGGTCAGCCTTCCCGAGGGCGCCGTGGTCGAGGTTTTGCCGCCCTTTGCCGGGGGATGAGGGCTACGCTGATCACGAGGTGCTCCCGGAGGAGTTCGGATGCGCAAGTTGGTCGTCTTCCTGATCCTGCTGGCCATCCTGTTCGCCGTCGTCGACCGGGTGGCGGTCGTCGGCGTCCAGCGGGAGATCGCCCGGCAGATCGAGGCGAAATACGATCTCGCCGAGCCGCCTTCGGTGCAGGTCAAGGGCATTCCCTTTCTCACTCAGGCCATCTCGGGACGTTACGAGGAGATCGCCATCGGCATGGGCCCGATGACCCGCGAGGGCGTCAAGATGTCGAAGATCGACGCCACGCTGTACGGCGTGTCCGCCCCGCTGTCCGACCTGCTCAAGAACGCCGAGAAGACGCGGATCAGCGCCGAGCGCGTCACGGGCACCATCGTGATCTCCCGGGAGACCCTGTCCGCTCGCGCGCCGCGCGGCATCCGTGTGGAGGGAGACGGCGGCGACACGCTGAAGGTCTCCGGGAACCTCACCGTCCTCGGGCGGACCGTGCCGGTGACCGCGGACATGAAGCTCGAGGTCGTCCAGGGCGGGGTGCGGCTCACCCCGGCCAGTGTGAAGATCGCGGGCGGCTTCTCGGTGCCCAGCCCCGAAAGGCTCATCACCTTCACCGTCCCCGTGAAGAACCTTCCGCTCAATCTGAAGATCACATCCGTGAAGTCGACGCCCCAGGGCCTCGCGGTAGAGGGCACGGCGACCGATGTCCCGCTCAAATGATCCCAGTGATCCGAGTAATCCTCATGAACCGGACGGCCCCGCCGTACGTGAAGAGGGTGTGAGTCCAGCCGGAACCGCCGACGAGGAGCTCATACGGGCGCTTTTCGAGGATCACGGAGGGCCGCTGTACGGCTACGTGCTGCGGCTGACCGGTGATCCGGGCAGGGCGGAGGATGTCGTGCAGGAGACGCTACTGCGGGCGTGGCGGCACCCTTCCGTGCTGGAGGGGCGCCCGGTCCGCGCGTGGCTGTTCACCGTCGCCCGCAACCTCGTCGTCGACCAGCACCGGGCTCGCAAGTCGCGGCCGAAGGAGACGAGCGACGAGGCGCTGGCCGTCCTGCCCGCCGACGACGAGCTGGAGAAGGCCGTCGAGTCGTGGGGGATCGCGGACGCCCTCGCCTCGCTCAGGCCCGAGCACCGAGAGGTGCTCATGGAGACGTACTACCGGGGGAGATCGGTGAAGGAGGCGTCGGAGATCCTGGGGATCCCGCCGGGAACGGTCAAGTCGCGCACCTACTACGCGCTCCGGGCGCTGAAGCTGGCCCTGGAGGAACGGGGGCTCGCGCCATGACCTGTGACGACGTGCGGATGTCGCTGGGGGCCTACGTCCTGGGGGCGCTGGACGACGACGAGATCGCCGAGGTCGAGGAGCACCTGGACAGGTGCCCGGCGTGCCGTGCCGAGCTGGCCGAGCTGTCGGGACTGCCGCCCGTGTTGGCCCGTGTCTCCGAGGAGGACATCCAGCACGCGGGCACGCCCCCGCGTGCCGTACTGGACCGGCTCGTCGCCGCGTCGGCCAGGCGCAACCGCCGCTCCCGCGTGCTGCTCGCCCTGGCCGCGTCGGTCGTCGTCGCGGCACTGGGCGGCACGGCCTGGCTGAGCACAGTGCACACGGAGTCGCCAAGAACCTCGGCGGCTCTCAGCGGCCCGGCTCAGGCGGAACAGGCACCCCCGGACGCCGCCGGAGGGAGCGCGGGCACCGCCGACAGCAGAATCGGCGATCCGAATCCGCTGACCGCGCCGGCCTCGCCCGGTCCCTACGTCGACATGAAGGTGCCGTCGGTCGAGCATGTGGGGAAGAACGGGAAGTTCCGCCTGGAGGTCCGGCTCACCCCCGAAGAGGGCGGGACCGCGGTCATGGCGGAGGTCTACGGGGTGCCCGTCGGCACGCACTGCCAGTTGCGCGCGATCGGCTTCGGCGGCGCCGTGTCGCCGGCCGGTAGCTGGACCGTGGCGGCGGCCGACTACCGCGGGCGCAAGGCCGAGTTCGGCGGCTCGACGGATCTCCAGATGGGTGAGATCCAGCGTTTCGAGCTGCTCACTTCCACTGGCCGCATCCTGGTGACCGTCCCGATGTGACGCGCATGTCGTCACGCCTCGGGGGGCACGGGAATGAATCTGGGCGAGGGGCGGGTTCCAGACCGTGATGGCAGGAATCGTTGTCCTGGGTGTGACGCTCGTCGTGGGCGTGCTCATCGGGCTCGTCATGAGGCGCCGCGACGGGAGGCTGCGTGCCGTGAGGCAGCCGGATCAGGCATCTACCGATGAACGTGCGCGTTCGGCGGTGACCAGCGGCGACATCGGCGCCGACCTGGGGGAGCGGGCCACGCTGGTCCAGTTCTCCACCGCGTTCTGCCAGCCGTGCCGGGCGACCCGCCGCGTCCTCGATGAGGTGGCCGCGATGGTGCCCGGCGTGCGCCACGTCGAGATCGACGCGGAGTCGCGGCTCGACCTGGTCAAGCGTTTTGACGTTATGCGCACCCCAACAGTCCTCATACTGGACCATTCCGGACATATCGTGAAGAGGGCGTCAGGTCAGCCGCGGAAGGTGGACGTCATCGCCGCCATCGGCGCCGCCGTCGATGGACCGTCTCACGAATCGTCTCATTAAGCGGACAGCGTGTGACAGATGGCGAGACGACGGGTACTGTCATGGTCATGACTCCCACGACAGAGCTGCTCACAAAGCGGCGCGCGGTTGATTTCTGCCGCGTCGCCACCTCGCTCTGTCGCATGGCCTGAGGGTGATTCCCGCGGCTCACCGCCGCATTCCGTGAATCCTTCAGGAGCATCCCACGATGCAAATCGACCCTCGTGGCCCCCGATTCGGGGCAGCCATAACGACTCTGGTTCTCGCGCTCGTCCTGGTGACGCGCAGCCCCTGGCTGCTCGCCGCCCAGACGCTCGTGTTCGCGCTCGGCGCCTTCGACGCCTCTCCGTACGGGCTTCTCTTCAGGAAGCTGGTGCGCCCGAGGCTGAGTCCGCCGAGTGAGCTGGAGGACGCCGCGCCACCGCGCTTCGCGCAGGGTGTCGGGCTCGGGTTCGCGATCGTGGGTCTGATCGGGTTCGCGGCGGGGATCACACCGCTGGCTCTGGGTGCGACAGCAGCGGCACTGCTGGCCGCCTTCCTCAATGCAGCCTTCGGCTTCTGCCTCGGCTGCGAGATGTATCTGATCATCCGCCGTCTACAACCTGGGAGAATTCAATGAGCCGCTCCGCCGTTCTGGTGGACGCCGACTGGGTCGAGGCCAACCTCGACACGCCGGGTGTCGTGCTCGTCGAGGTCGACGAGGACACCAGCGCCTACAACAAGGGTCACATCCGCGGTGCCGTGAAGATCGACTGGAAGCAGGACCTGCAGGACCCGGTCCGCCGTGACTTCGTCGACAAGGCCGGCTTCGAGGCCCTCCTGTCGTCCCGTGGCATCGCCAACGACGACACCGTCGTCCTCTACGGCGGCAACAACAACTGGTTCGCCGCCTACGCCTACTGGTACTTCAAGCTCTACGGCCACGAGAACGTGAAGCTGCTCGACGGCGGCCGCAAGAAGTGGGAGCTCGACTCCCGCGAGCTCGTCGAAGAGGTGCCCAGCCGCCCCGCCACGACCTACACGGCCAAGGACCAGGACCTGTCGCTCCGCGCCTTCCGCGACGACGTCGTGGCCGCGATCGGCAAGCAGAACCTGGTCGACGTGCGCTCGCCCGACGAGTTCACCGGCAAGCTGCTCGCTCCGGCCCACCTCCCGCAGGAGGCGGCGCAGCGCGGCGGCCACGTGCCGACCGCCCGCAACATCCCGTGGTCCAAGGCGGCCAACGACGACGGCACCTTCCGCTCCGACGACGAGCTGAAGGGCCTCTACGCCGGCGAGGGCGTCGACTTCAGCAAGGACACCATCGCGTACTGCCGCATCGGGGAGCGCTCGGCGCACACGTGGTTCGTGCTGCACGAGATCCTCGACCAGGCCAATGTGAAGAACTACGACGGTTCGTGGACCGAGTACGGCTCGCTCGTGGGCGTGCCGATCGAGCTGGGGGAGGCCCGCTGATGACTGTTCAAGGTTGCGCCGCACCGGAGCAGACCGTGGCACTGCCGGCAGGCATCGACCTGTCGAGCCAGGCCGTGATCCAGGGCGTCGTCTCCGGCGCCGGTACGGCTTACGCCCGCCTGCTCGACCACTCCGGCGAGTTCACCGGTGAGGTCGTCGTCTCCGACGAGGGCATCTTCCGCTTCTTCGCCGCCCCGGGCCAGTGGACCGTCCGCATCATCGCGGGCGGCGGCATCACGAAGGACATCTCGGTCGAGGCCAAGCTCGGCGAGGTCGCCCAGCTCGCCGTCGCCGTCTGACCTGTCTGATCCAAGCCCCGAAAGGCCGGTGCGTCCCCACGGACCCACCGGCCTTTCCGGTTGGCTATGGCTGTCACCATAGGGAGCGTGTGGGGGATGCCAGAGAATCCGACCTCAGGGAATGTGCCGATCACCGACGAGCTTGTCGACGAACTCGCAGACGAGGCCGCCGAGGGTTACGACACAGAAGCGCTACGCCGTCGCGGAGGGCGACGAGCGGTCACTCCCGTCTTCGGGGAATGGCCACGACCTCTATGACGACCGATGAGATCACGAGGATGTGGCGCGGCGACGAGTAGTGCTCCCCTGCACGCGTGCTGCATCTCCGTAAGCGCTTCTCATACGGCTCGAGCCATCAGGTGAGCGGGTTCACCCAGCGCAGGCCGGAGAACCGGGCGAAGTCGGTGTCGGTGGACACCATGGTCAGCCCGTGCTCGATGGCCAGGGCGGCTAGATGGGCGTCGGGAAAAAGATCGAAGCGCGTCGCTGACGGCATGAGCGACGCCAGCACCTCCCCATGCCTGTCGGTCGGGGTGGGAATCCATGCGGGAGGAGCGGTGAGCCATGCTTCTACCTGCGCCCATGCGACCTGCGTCGGCACCGGGTATTCGCTCAGCTTGGGATTCGCCACTATGCGAGCGAATGCGAGCAAACTGGGCCATGGCAGGCCGACCCGGGTCCGTCCGCTCAGCTGATCATCGAGCCATGTCTGAGCGGCCTTGTGCTGGGGATACTCCTCGATGAAGGCGTAGATCAGCACGTTCGCGTCGACAAGGATCACAGCAGGTCGCCGTCTTCGAGGTCGTCGAGGACCCCGGCCACGTTGTCCACGTTGGTGACCCGCAGCCGCCCAACGCTGGCACTGCCCGTTTGGAACCGGCGCGTCGGCTCTACGGTGTCGAAGTTATCCAGTCCCTTGCGCAACGCCTCGTTGACGATGTCCTTCAAAGTGAGCTTCCGTTCATGGCGCAGCCTTTCAAGGCGTGCGAAGACCTCGTCATCGAGCGTGATGGTAGTACGCATGCATCAAATCATAAACGAGATGATGATTTGATGCTAGAAACGAGTTTGCTGGGGCATGCACGCGCCGGTGCTTCCGGTTGACCGGGCTGGATCTGGGCACAGAGGTGGGCCGTGCTGAGGTCGGGCGGTGGCGGCTGCAAGTCTCTCGAATTCCCGTCGCGCCTGGTGGCGTCCGTCTCATGCACATGCGATGTCGCCGACAGCGTGCTGCCCGACTCAATAGCATGCGGCAGGTGTCGCTCAGCCAGTGTCGCGGGGTCAGGGGCTTCCGCCTGGCACGCCACGCTGAGTCATTTCCCGGTTCAAGATCGAATAGCCGGATGGTGGGCAACCCACGATGCGCGGCGACCTTTCCACGTCCGAAATAGCTCTGCGCGTGGTGCTTCACCTGTTCGCATGACCCTGACGGAAAATTTGGACCGGACATGCTCGGTGAATTACGGGCATGCATATAGGCGGAGTATCGGCGGGGCGCGTTCAAAGAATTTTATGAGTATTTGCTCTTGTTAAATATACTGTTTGGCAAATTTCGACAAATCGGCCTAAATGGCCTTTACGTGGCCTGTCATTGGAGACATAGTGATCATTGATGTGTCGTCGAGCAGGAAGGGCCGAATATGAAGGTTTCACTCCGGACAACTATCGCCGTGGTCGCTCTGGCCTGTGTTGGGAATATCGCCTTAGGCACCTCTGCCCAGGCGTCGGCTGTCGCCACGGTATACGTCGGCGGAGTCCTTCGAGCAAAAGCAGTTCAATCGGGGACCGCGATAGAGGCGCATGACGTCTCCAAGGATGGCTACTCAGCAGTAGTCAGGATTGAATGGTTCGGTTTCAATCGCGAGGGCAGCGCCTGCCCGGATAACAATGGCGACGGGTTCCCGGATCCGGGTGATTGTAGCTCTTACACCTCTGGGACATACACTCTGTGGAACCCTCAGGGGGTGAATACCTATACTGAGTTCGACCTGACCCTTCAGTGGTCGAATGACCCAATGTGGTATTTCCCCAGGCGTATCCAGGCTTGCAGGGGCTCATATGGATCGGGAACCATCTCATCCTGCGGCCCTTGGATGGTGGTGGATGTTAACGATCTCCCTATATGGGGCTGACCACTTCTCTGGATGGGTCAAGATAGCACTGCAGCAACCAATTTGCGACTGTGTTGACAGTCGGTCTGTCTAGTGCCCTGACCGGCAAGGTTTGCCCGGAGGGAGCGGTGTCCAGAGTGGTGTATCGCAAGGCGGAGGAGGAGGTCGTAGCGGAGCCTACGGCCGACGACGACAACGCAGCGAGGTGCCGCACTGGGTGCCGCGACGGGGCAAAAGATTGACGGGAGGGCACTAGGTGGTCACTGATAGTCGCTAGGGTGTCCAGAGCGCGCGTTCTGGCAGGCGTCGATCTGCACAGTTGTCGCCGCTAAGGTAGGGCCACCGATAGCATGCGGCAGATGTCCGGAACGTCGGCACTTTCCCTCCCCAGCCAGGCAGCCGCACCACGTGGGTCGTCCTGGATGCTGTCGCCGTACGCGCTGCCTGCGCATGCCTTGCGCATCGCCGCCAGGTGCGCGCTGCCGCTGATCATCTGGTTCTCCCTGGGCCGCCTCGTGCGCTGGGGGCTGCTCCTGCTGGCGGCGACGCTCTCGCACGGGTCGTGGTACCAGGCGCGCCTCATCGTCGTGCTGTTCCTGTTCACGCTGGTCGTGATGACGTCCCTCGCCACGACCGTGGGCATGCTGTACGTCATCCGCGACGCCTTGATGGAGACCCGGGCAAGGCGCACCGCAGGAGAGGGGCGCGAGGGGATCTTCGGTGCGCTGAACCGGACCGCTCTCGTGTTCTCCGGTCTCTACATGACGTGGGGATTCGTCGACCAGGATGTGCGAGATTTCGAGAACATTGACATCTTCCGGCAACCGGACAGGTGGCTGGTCGATCGGTTCGCACACGAAGAAAGCACAGTGGCGCACGGGCTGACCGGCCTGGATGTCAAGGTCTCACTCCTCGCGATGGGGATGGCCTACTTGATCAAGACGTTTTTCGGGCGTCGCCACGAGGCGAATGAGGGCCGCTTCTCGGGGATCTTCGCCACCTTCGGCGAGCTTGCGTTCGTCTTCTACGGCCTCAACGCGACCGCCGCCGCCGTCGGTGCGCGAACGGACTGGATCGGGCATCGCGCCGTTGTCGCGGTATGGCACAACTGGTTCGACGGTGCCAAGGCCGACATCCCAGGATGGGAAGCGTTCTGGGGCTTCGTCGGCGAGGTCTGGCCGTACGTAATCGACGCGCTCGCCGCTCCGCTCGCGTGGCTGACCGTCGGCATCCTGGTCTACGGAGCGTACGCGGAGGACACCCAGACCACGATCAGGGGGACGCGACTGGAGCGGGCCGCGACGCATCTGGAACGGACGCACAGCCTGACGCGGCGGGCCCTGACCAAGCTGACCGCCGGATGGACGGAACGCTGGGTCCCGCTCCTCAACTCTCTGCGGCTGACCGCGCGTGGGGGCGCTCCGCTGTTCGGCCTTTTCGCGCTGTGCTACGTCGGGCTGCACATCGGTGGCGACTACCTTGGCCGGGGTGGCCGCTACCTGTTCGCCAGCGACAAGCCATACTTGTGGCTCGCGACCGATGTGCCCGTCGACTTCGTGGCAGACCTGCTCGTCACAACGCTGTCGATGTGTCTCATCGCGGCGACCTTCGACCTGGCGGCGAGCAGAGACCGGGCCGGCCGGTAAAGGTCAGCGGAGGAACCGCAGCACCTGGTCCATCTTCTCTTCGGATTTCACCGAGTCCTTCATCATGTCCGCCACCGACTGGTCAGGAACGCTTCGCGCCGTGCTCGGGCGCAGCAGGACTTGGACTTCGTCGGCGACAGAAGGAGGAACCACGCCCATCAGTTCCATCCGGTACGGCATGCCCACCTTGTTGTCCGCAGTGTCCGGTGGAGTCTCGTCCTTGACCTCTTGGGTGAGCCAGATGCGACCGGACCGGTCCGTCAGGGTGACCTTCGGTGCGCCGTGCCGGATGGCGCCCTCAGCGTCCAGCGCCGTCCTGATGGCGGTGACCTTCACCCACTGGCGGTCGGAGGTGTCCGGCTTACCGGTCGGATCGGGGATGCGCTCCAGCCTGACCTGCCAGGACACGTGCTGCCACGTTCCCGCCTGACCTGGCTGGATCGTGTGGATCTGATCTTTCGGCTGAGCGTATTCGTAGACTCGGTAGCCGAACCATCCGGGGAGGCCGACGGTGAGGACGACGGCGGCCAGGGCTCCAGCCCCCAGCAGGACTGTCCGCCGCCCGCGAGGGGCCGTCCCATTTTCACCGGCACGGGGATGGGCATGAGATGGCTGAACGTCAGGCCGCCGGATGTCAAGCGCGGGCGATGGCTCGGCGGGGACCGGTGGCGCGGGTGACGATGGGATGGGAGAGGGCTGGGCGGCAGGTGGGGGCATGGCCCGCGTTCCCCTGAGGGCGGGGAAGGGCTGCGTCGACCTGTCCTGTTCCTCGTCGGGCTCGGGCTCCGGCTCGGGTGGCCACACCCGCCGGTCCCGCGGCTGCTTGAGCGTGCCAGGGATCGGTATCGCCGCAGGCTGGGGCAGCGGACCGCTGTAGGTGATGTCGTTGATGTCGGTGGGCTGGCTTGGCGGCGGCGCGAACCAGTCGCGCGTGTCCGGGCGCTTCTCGTTCGGCTTTCCGCCCATGGGTGGCTCGCTCATGAGGTCTTGTTCACCAGTGAGTGGTACTCCTCCGCCCGCGAGATGAGTCGCGTGGTGGCGTCGTCGGAAAGGCCCAGGTCGATCTCTGCCTCAGGCGCGAAGTTGTCCACGACGATGGCGGAGACCGACGGTATGAAGACCAGTCGCGCTCCGGGTAGCGCCTCCCTGGGCACTTCGAAGACCAGGACGCCGCTGGACCAGAATCCCGGCTGGAACCACTTGTTGAAGAGCGTGAGGCTCTGGTCCACCTTGTCGGTGGGCTGGTAGCGCTTACCATCCGCAGTAAGGAGCACCGGAGGGCCGATCGTGCTCAATTGCACGGGCTCGCGGGGAGCGGTGGCGGAGACATTCGTCAGAAGGAAAAGGTTGCTGGTGCCGACCTTGGTCACGTCGCCGCTGAAATCCTTGGTGTCCACGGCTTTGGCGGCGGAGACCGACGTCACCTTCACGGTGAATTGGTTTGTTTCTATCGCCTGACCGAGGTTGCCTTTCGTCGTGAGGAACGAGTTGCGCTGCTCGAAGGGCATGGCGCAGGTCTGCGCGTAGATGGCGGCCGACGCGAGCGCCAGGCCCGCCACGGCACCGGCGGCACGTCGCGCCAGGCTCTTCCTGGCGCGAGGCTTCCCTGCGGCCCGACCGACCGGTCTGGTGTCCGGCTGTGTCCCCGGCTGTGTCTCGACCTGTGCGTCCACCGGAGTCTCCGGGTGGGTCACCGCCTGCGTCTCCCCCTGTGTCACCGGCATCACCCGCGCTCCTGCCGTACGGGAAGGGTGACCTGGGCGGCTACCGCCGGCACGATGGCCTCGGCTTCACTGCCGGCATCGGTGGGCAGGTCACCCTCTGGTGCGACCTGCCAGTAGTACGTCTGGTCGCGATCGCTGATCTTGTCGTAGACGAAACTTCCCAAGTCGACAGTGACCGCATTGGGAGCCGTCGCGGTGGGCTCCAACTCGTATTTCACGACGACGGTCGTCGTTATCCCTGGGTGCAACTGCTGGCTCTTGATTCCGTAACTGAGCACTGATGCGTCAGGACCGTACTTGGTCTTGATCTCAGGCGTGACGCGGAGGATCGATCCCGCGAAGCCGCTGACCCTTTGAACCTTGTGACCGGGCTCGGGAACCACACCCACAGTCGTGGTCTTGTCGCCCTGGTTGGTGACTTTTAGGACGAGTTCCAGGTAGCGCTTGGAGCCGCCGAAATCGTCCTTCTCGGTGGTGTCGATGGCCTTGATGAACTGGGTGCGGAACTGGCCCTGGTCGATCACCTGGCCCTGGGCGACCTTGGGCGGCGGCTCCTCCGGGGCGTCCTTCAGCCCGCCGAACAAGGCGGTGACGCCGAGCCCTATCGCGCCCAGCGCGGAGGCGACCGGGACCAGGACCGGGCGTCGGCGGCGGGAGCCACGAGGGGGTGACGTCATGGGTAGGGATGGTAGTACGCCCACACTTGAACCATCGGGCGCATTCGTCCCACCGGTGGCCGGAATTACGTCCGAATGGCGAGAAGCCCGTACTGACAGGGCTTTCAGCTCCTACGCTGTGACCGAGGCGGACATGGAGGGCCCGTGGGCGACCCGCACCCCGAGCATGCCCAGCTTCAGGCAGACCGCATCTACCTGGGCTGGCAGTACGCTCTGCTGTACCCGGATCCGGGACCACCGCCCAAGCGCCCGGCCCGGGAGGATGTGGCGGAGTCCCCAACCGGGCCTCCCGCCGACGCGGAATGGGTCCAGCGGGAGCGGCTCCAGGAGGATCTGCTCAACCGTCCGGTCCGGATCTTCCGTACGTTCATGGCGGTCGTGGCGGCGGGCATCCTCATCCTCGGTGTGACGGGGCTGCTGACCTGGTCGTTCGTGTTACTCGGCCTGGTGGCGTCCGGCGGCGTGGCCGCGATCTGCAGCTACGCCATCCACCAGGGCCACCGGGCCGTCAACGCCCGGGTGAGTGAGCGCCGCGCGCGAGCCGAGCGTGAGCGGGAGCGCCGCGAGCGCGAGATGGTGACGGCCCAGGAGGAGCACGCCGCGAAATACCGCGACTGGGCCGAGAAGAAGAGCATCTTCGACAGGCAGCTCACCTGGTATGCGGTGGCAGTGCCCGACGAGATCGACCGCGTGGACGTGGCGGGCGGGACTCTGCCCGGCTGGTCCGCCCTGATCACGCTGATCGGCGCGACCCGCCTCTACAGCGGCGGCCACCTGACCGTGCTCGACCTGTCCGAGGGCGCGATCGCCAAGGACCTCATCGAGCTGGCCAAGCGAGGCGGCGACGACCCGCTCGTCTGGGTGTTACCGGTGGACCTGCCGAAGCTCGACCTCGGCGCGACGCTCAAGCCTGAGGCTTTCGCCGACGTGCTGGCCCACGTCGTGAGCGTCAGCGAGGAGACGAGCAGGGACATCGGCTTCGACAACGCGATCCTGGAGCGGGTCCTGGAGGTCCTCGGCGAGAACGCCACGATCAGCCAGGTCACCGCCGCGCTCCGGGCGCTCGCGCAGGTGGGCGACCCGCGCGACGACATGAAGTACGGCCTGCTGACCGCGACCCAGCTCGAACGCATCGGCACGCTCTTCGGCCGCGGCGTGGCCGACCGCGTGGTGATCGAGCGGGCCTGGGCACTGGAGTCCCAGCTCCGCAAGCTGGAGACGCTCGGCTCCGAGGCCGTACGGCTCCCGCCGGCGCGGCTGCGGGTGGTCAGCATGGACCGGCAGGCCGGCGTCTTCGGCAACCGGGTCCTCGGCACCTATGTGGCCACGGCGTTGACCCACATCCTGCGCCAGTCGCCGGCGAGTGAGCGGCCCTGGTATCACACGATCATCGTGGCGGGCGCGGACAAGCTGCGCGGCGACGTGCTGGACCGGCTGATGGACGCCTGCGAAACCTCCCGGACCGGGCTGGTCCTGACCTACCGGAGCCTGACTCCGACCGTGCGGGAGCGTCTCGGCCGGGGCCACGCCGCCGTCGCGTTCATGCGACTCGGCAACGCGGAGGACGCCCGGGTCGCCAGCGAGCACGTCGGCACCGAGCACCGCCTGGAGCTCGCGCAGCTCACCGAGACGTTCAGTTCGGCCGTCCACGGCCCCAGCGGCTTCTACACCTCGACCGTGAGCGCCGGCCGTACCGGAACGGAGGAGAAGGGCGAGGGGGACCTCAAGGAGGACATCACGGAGTCGACCGAGTGGGGGCGCAACGCCACGCAGGTCGCGGAAGGGGTGTTGCAGCGGTCCCGCGAGTTCCTGGTCGAGCCGCACCAGCTCCAGCAGCTCCCGACGACCTCCGTGATCGTCACCCACGCCACGGCGGAGGGGCGGCAGGTGCGGCTCGCCGACGCCAACCCGGCGATCCTGACCTTCCCGAAGACGACGCTGGGCGAGTTCGAGGAGGTGCGGCGGGCGGCCCTGGCCCCCAAGGAGCCCGAGCCCGAGCCCGAGCGGCTCGACGAGGACGCCCCGCCGCCCAACCTGGGCCCGCCGCCGCCCCGGCTCGACTGGCGCAAGCGGCCATGACGGCGGCCGTGACGGCGGCCGTGACGGCGGCCATGACGGCGGCCGTGACGGCGGCCATGACGGTGGCCA
Source organism: Planotetraspora sp. A-T 1434 (assembly GCF_025420585.1). Taxonomy (GTDB): domain Bacteria; phylum Actinomycetota; class Actinomycetes; order Streptosporangiales; family Streptosporangiaceae; genus JAOEGB01. The sequence goes on from NZ_JAOEGB010000035.1 coordinate 26,164, forward strand.
TGACGGTGGCCATGACACCGTTCGGATCCGGTAAGGGCATGGTCAACCGGGATGTGCGCCGTTGATCGTTGAAAGAGTCTTTCCCCTGTTCATCGTCGAGTGAGGGGTCTCATGCATCCGTTCCCCCTGAGCGGGCCGTGGTACCGGATCCAGGCCATCACCGCCCCGTCGCGGAGCTCGTCGGCGGAGTGGGACTTCGTCACGGTCCTGCCCGCCGTTCTTTCCGCGGCGCAGCGCAACCGCCCGTTCGTCATCGGCTGGCTGTCACGCGGCTCCGGCGCGCCGCTCGAGCTCATCACCAACGCCGGGCCGCTCACGCCGCCGCGCCCGCCCAAGCGCGCGGTCGCGTCCGTCGACGCGCCGGTGACCGGACCGCAGCCGCTGCTCTTCCCGGGCGGCGCCCGCGGGGTCGAGATCGGCGAGGAGTGGCTGGCCGACCTGGCCGACCTCGTCTGGACACCCTGCCCCGGCCGCCAGGCGCCTCCGCTGTACGGCAGGCGCGAGCCCGAGCCCGATGAGACCAAGCGGCCCACGCTCTTCGAGTCGACCCTGGTAACGCTGATGTCCCGGCCGTTCGGCTGGGTGGTCGTGGCCGAGCCGACCGACCTGCTCGACGACGAGGTCGCCCACCTGCGCACCCAGCTCAACGTGCTCCGGCAGTACGGCGACGCCTCCGAGAGGTCGCGGTTCGACGCCGAGCGGGCCGAGCGGCGAATGCAGGAGCTCGACGCCTTCCGCGAGGCCGGCCTGTGGAACGTGCGCGTGCTGGCGGGCGCGGCCGGGCCGGACGAACTGCGGCAGATCGCCCCCGTGCTGGTCGGCTCCGTGGAGATGAGCCACCACCCCTACCGGCTGCGCAGCGCCATGTCCCTGCCCAGACTCTCCGGTCCCAAGGCATCCGAGCCCGGCCTTCCCGGCCCCGCTCATCCCGCCCTCTCCGGACCCGCCGTACCGGCTCCCGGCGTTGCGGGGCCCGAGCGTGGCGTCACGGCCGGTGAGTCCGTGTACGGCTTCGCCGAGGCGCTGGCGGTCAACCTGGAAGACCCGGCCGACGGGGCGGCGGCGCCGTTCGCGGCCACGGCGGGGGCGCTGGCCGCTCTGGCGGGTCTGCCGCGCCGCGAGGTGCCGGGAGTGCGGGTGCTCGACGCGGGCTTCTTCGACGTGACGAGCGAGGCCGAGGTCGAGGGCTGCACCGAGCTGGTGGACCTCGGCGCGATCGTCGACGGGCAGGACCGGGCGGTCGGAGCGTTCCGCGTGCCGCTGGCCACCCTCAACCGCCACGCGTTCATCACCGGGGCCACCGGATCGGGGAAGTCCCAGACCGTCAGGCACCTGCTGGAGGAGCTGACCAAGGCGGGCATCCCGTGGCTGGCGATCGAGCCGGCCAAGTCCGAGTACGCCGCGATGGCCGGCCGGGTCGAGCACCTCGCCCCGCTCACGGTCATCAACCCGTCGGCGCCGGACAACGTGCCGTTCAGCGTCAACCCGCTCGCGCCGGAGCCGGGCTACCCCGTGCAGGCGCACATCGACATGGTCCGGGCGCTGTTCATGGCCGCCTTCGACGCCGAGGAGCCGTTCCCGCAGATCATGTCGCTGGCGCTCCAGCGGGTCTACGAGGCCAACGGCTGGGACGTGGTCACCGGCGGCGGCATTCCCGGCGCGGCGGTGCAGCCGGCCGTGCCGACCCTCGAACAGCTTCAGCAGCACGCCCTCGAGGTGATCCAGGAGATCGGCTACGGCAACGAGGTCCAGGCCGACGTCGAGGGTTTCATCAGCCTCCGGCTGCGCAGCCTCCGGGTCGGCAGTGCCGGCAGGTTCTTCGAGGGCGGCCATCCGGCGGACATCGGCGGCCTGCTGCAACGCAATGTCGTGCTCGCCATCGAGGACGTGGCCAACGACGAGGACAAGGCGTTCCTCATGGGCACGCTGATCATCCGGATCGTCGAGCACCTCCGGATGCGCGCCAGGCAGGAGCCGCGCCACGAGGAGGGCGGCTCGGGCCTCCGGCACGTCATCGTGATCGAGGAGGCTCACCGGCTGCTCAGGGATCGCGGCGCCCAGCGAGCCTCCACCCACGCCGTCGAACTGCTGGCCGGGATGCTCGCCGAGATCAGGGCGTACGGCGAGGGCATCATCGTGGCCGAGCAGATCCCCACGAAGCTCGTCTCGGACGTGGTCAAGAACACGGCGCTCAAGGTCGTCCACCGCCTGCCGGCCGAGGACGACCGCCAGCTCGTCGGCGCCGCGATGAACCTCAGTGAGGACCAGTCGCGCCAGGTCGTCTCGCTCCAGCCGGGATACGCCGCGGTGTTCGCGGACGGGATGGACCGGCCGCTGCGGATCCAGGTGCCGCTGGGGGAGGACCGCGAGCACCCCATGCTGAGCCCGGTGCCGCCCATCTGCGGCCGCCGGTCGGCCGCGTGCGGGCGCGAGTGCCGCACGGGCAAGGCCTGCACGCTGGTCGAGCTCCGCGAGGCCGACCTGCTCGCGGTCGCGCCCGAGTGGGCGTGGCTGCGGATCTGGACGGACACGGTCATCCTGGCGTTCGTGACGAACCGGTCGCTGCCCGGCGTCCCGCGCGTTCTCGCGGACATCTGGGCGGAGCTGCCGGTCAAACGCCGGGAGTGCCTGCTGGCCACGCTGATCGAGCGCGCCGTCGCCGGCCGGTCCTGGTCGCTGCGCACCTGGTTCGACCCCACGCTCCTCACGGAGAAGGCCGCGGAGGTCGCCGCCGGGCTGCTCGGGCCGGGAAGCCTCCGGGCGAGGGACCTGAGGCCGGAGGACCTGATGGCGGGGAACTCGGGGCAGGAGGACTCAAGCCCGGGGAGCCTCGGGCCGGGGGACGCCGCGCGGCCCATGCAGGCCGGCGACCGCCCCGGCGCGGCGTGGGTCATCCCGCAGGTCCGCTGGCTGCACGAGGTCGATCGGCTGTTCCCCTTCGGACACCCCGCGCCCAACCTGCGCAGCCCCGCCCCGGCGATGGAGTACGCCCTGTTCGGCACCGACCCCACCGGGCGGCCGTACGCGCACCAGGGACTCAACGGTGGCGTGAACGGCAGCGCCGACGGCGAAGCCGATGCGGTTCGGGAAGGCGCCGGTGTTCAGGCGAGCGCCGACGGCGGTGCCGCCGCGGCCGTCAACGGCTCGGGAGGCGGGTCCGTGGGCGGGGACACGGCTGTGGCGGTCGGCGTCCGCACGGAGTTGCTCGGCCACCGGGCCAAGGCGCTGCGTCATCACCCGCTGTCGATGGAGTTCGACCGTAACCGCGCTCTGGCGTGGCGGGCGATCCTCGGCGACGACGAGCACGAGGGCATCCAGAGGGACGTCGCGACCGTCGCGATCGGCGTCGAGCCGCGGGACCGGGCCAAGCACGTCGCCCAGACGATGGGCGCGGGCTGGCTGGAGACCGTGCTGTCCTGGCCGCGCCGGTTCGTGCTCCCCTTCGACGGCGAAACCGCAGCCGAGCTGTCCTTCCCTACCCTCGGGCCGTGATCATGTGGTGATCATGCACAGCTTCCCCCGCATGGCCCCCCACCCCCCAACCCTCGGGGGTGATCATGCACAGGGTCCCCCGCATGGCCCCCCACCCCCCAACCCTCGGGGGTGATCATGCACAGGGTCCCCCGCATGGCCCCCACCCGGCCACCCTCGTGGCGTGATCATGCACGGATTCCCGCCCATGGCCGCTCACCTGCGGCGATCCCTCTTGGGATCATGCAGTGCCGTACGGCTCCCGCGTCGCGAGTCGGTCAGCGGTGGCGAGCGAGGCTAGGATCGCGGGCATGAGTCAGCTTCCGTTGCGGGCGCAGCTCGCCAGTGCTCTGGGCCGCACGGCCGCGACGCTGTCCAGGGCCACCGGACGTGGCGACGGTTCGGTGATCGGCGGCAGGCTTGGGCTGATGCTGGAGCCCGACCTGCTGCGCAAGCTCGCGGCGGATCGCAAGCTCGCCCTGGTCAGCGCCACGAACGGCAAAACGACGACCACGCGTCTGATCACCTCGGCGCTCCAGGAGTTGGGAGACGTCGCCACCAACGCGTTCGGCGCCAACATGCCCGCCGGGCACGTGTCGGCGCTGTCGTCCGCGAAGGCCGCGCCGTACGCCGTGCTGGAGGTCGACGAGAAGTACCTCCCCGAGGTGCTCGACACGACCAACGCCGGGATCGTCTGCCTCATGAACCTGAGCCGCGACCAGATGGACCGCGCGGCCGAGATCTGGCTGCTCGCGCAGAAGTGGCGCCGGGCGCTCGACGGCAAGCCCGCCCACGTGATCGCCAACTGCGACGACCCGCTGGTGACCTGGGGGGCCTCCACGGCCGCCCGGGTGACGTGGGTCGCGGCCGGGCAGCGCTGGCGTGAGGACTCCTGGTGCTGCCCCGAGTGCGGAGGCCCGCTCGACCGGGGCGGGTCCATGGCCGCCGGGCAGGGCGCCGCGGCCGGCACGGACTCCTCCTGGGCCTGCCGGGAATGCACCTTCCACCGCCCCGAGCCCAACTGGGTGCTCGACGGCAACGACGTCATCGACCCGCGCGGCCACCGCTGGCCGCTCGACCTGCAGCTTCCCGGCCAGGCCAACCGGTCCAACGCGGCGATCGCGCTGGCCACCGCGGAGGCGTTCGGCCTGGAGCCCGCGAGGGCCCTGCCGAGGCTGCGCACGGTGACGTCGGTGGCCGGGCGCTACACGACGGTCGAGCGCGACGGGCGCTCCCTGCGGCTGCTGCTGGCCAAGAACCCGGCGGGCTGGCTGGAGGCGTTCGACGTCGCCGACCCCGCCCTGCCCATCATCCTGTCGGTCAACGCGCAGGGGCCCGACGGCCGCGACACGTCGTGGCTGTGGGACGTGGACTACCGCATCCTCGGGGGCCGTCCCGTGTACGTGGCCGGGGAGCGCCGCCTCGACCTGGCCCTGCGGCTCGACGTCGCCCGGGTTCCGTTCCAGCTGTGCGACTCGTTCGACCAGGCGGTGTCCGTGCTGGCGCCGGGCCGCATCGACGTGATCGCCAACTACACCGCGTTCCAGCAGATCCGAGCGGAGTTCGGCCGTGCAGTCTGAGTTGTCTATCGTCTGGATCTACCCGGACCTGCTGAGCACCTATGGCGACCAGGGCAACGTCCTGGTCCTGGAGCAGCGGGCCCGCGCGCGCAACATCCCGACGCGGACGGTCTACGTCCGCTCGTCCGACCCGGTGCCCCAGCAGGGCGACATCTACCTGATCGGCGGCGGCGAGGATCGGCCGCAGATTCTCGGCGCCGAGCGGTTGCGCAAGGACGGCGGGCTGCACGCCGCCATCAGCCGGGGAGCCGCGATGCTGGCGGTCTGCGCGGGCTACCAGATCATGGGCTCGGTCTTCGGCGGCGAGGAGGGCCAGCCGGTGCCCGGCATCGAGCTGCTCGACATCAGCTCGGGCCGCGGCGAGCGGCGGTCGGTCGGCGAGCTGGCCGCGGATGTCGACCCCGCGCTGGGCCTGCCGACGCTGACGGGCTTCGAGAACCACATGGGCGTGACCAGGCTCGGCCCCGGCGTGCGGCCGCTGTCCCGGACGATCGTCGGCACGGGCAACGGCGATGGCACGGAGGGGTGCTACGCGGGCAAGGTCATCGGCACGTACCTGCACGGCCCAGCGCTGGCCCGCAATCCCGCCCTCGCCGACCTGCTGCTCACCTGGGCCGCCGGGCCCCTCGCGCCCATGGACGACACCTGGTATCAGCGGCTCAGAGACGAGCGCCTCCGCACCGTCATCCCGCGATAGACCGGTACATCCCGCGATGGAGCCCGTACATCCCGCGACGGGCCCAGTGCATCCCGCGACAGACGCGTATGGACCGCGTCGTACGGCGCGGCCACGCGCGGGTCAGTACACGCGCGGGATCAGTGCACGCGCGGGATCAGTGCACGCGCGGGTGTCAGTACACCAGGGCCTGGACGTCGGGGGCGAGGACTTCCTCAACGAACGTCGACGCGCCCGCGATGCGGACGCCGTCGATCACATCGTCGACGGTGATGTCCCGGCGCGCGGCGCACTGGGTGCAGAGGGTGACCCGGCCACCGACGAGCACCGCGTCGAGCAGGTCCGCCAGCGGCGCGGCCTCCGCGAGGGTGAACTCCTTGGCGCGGCCGGGCAGCGAGAACCACGCCGACTCGCCCGTCAGCCAGAGCGACACGGGGACACCGCTCGCCAGGGCGGCCGCCGCTACGGTGAACGCCTGGTTGCAGCGCTCCGGGGCGTCCGCGCCGGCCGTCACTTTGATCACCAGTGATCGTGCCATGGTGGCAGCCTAGTCGGCGGTTGGTATGCCCGCGTCAGCGCATGCCGTACAAGTCGGTATAAATCGTTAAGCCGCCGTCTGGCCAGGTCGTGAGCGCGCACGATGATCGGCTCGCCGGGGCCTCTAAGCTCGTGTCCCATGGACGTACATCCCGACCTCGAGCCGATCGCCTTCCTCCTGGGCCGCTGGGAGGGGGCCGGTGTGATCGGCTATCCCACCATCGAAAGCGCGAACTTCGGCCAGGAGGTGGTGTTCGGGCACAACGGGAAGCCGTTCCTGAGCTACCGCAGCCGGACCTGGCTGCTGGACGCCGAGGGCAACAAGGTCCGCCCGCTGTCCACCGAGACGGGCTTCTGGCGGATCCAGCCGGAACGTCAGATCGAGGTCTGCCTGGCCCACCCCACCGGCATCGTGGAGATCTACGTGGGGGAGGTCGTCTTCCACAAGATCGAGCTGCGGACCGACATCGTCGCCCGTACGGCCACGGCCAAGGAGTACACCGCCGGTCACCGGCTGTATGGCCTGGTCAACGGCAATCTCATGTACGCCTATGACATGGCGGCCATGGGTCACCCGCTGCAGTCCCACGCGTCCGCCGAGCTGAAGAAAGTCGCCGACTTCACGCCGGAAGACTGAATCACCCGTCACACCAGCCCCTCCGCGACCGATATGCCTACGGCGGAGGGAGCGTGATGAAGCCACGGGCGCTGGTGCTGGCACCGATGCGCGGCCCCGCGTGGGAACGCCTGCGAGAGCTGACCGACGTCGTCTACGAGCCCCCGGCGCGGTGGCCGCACCGGTCGTACGCGGCGGGCGAACTGGCGGCCCGTTGATGAAACCGGGCGCCGTCTTCGTCAACGCGGTCTCACCACGCCTTCATGACATGGACGCTTTCGCCGGAGCCCTGAGAGCGGGGCATCTCGGCGGCGCGGCGCTGGACCATGCCCCCCACCCCACGCATGCCCCCCACCCCACGCATGCCCCCACCCCACGCATGCCCCCCACCCCACGCATACCGTCCACGCCGCAGCCGGCCTCGGCCCGCTCCACCCACTGGCCGCCATGGACAACGTCGTCCTCGCGGCGCACATCGGCGCCGCGACCTACGACACCGAGGTCAACCACACCCGGATGATCTGTGGCGACATCGTGCGGCTCCTCGGGGGCGAGCGCTCGCTCCACTGCGCCAACCCGCAGGTCCTGAAGGCATAAAAAAGAACCCCGGGCGTGCTCCGCCTCCTGATGAGGCGGGCCGGCTGGACCATGGCCGGAGAGAGCTCTCCGACCGCCGGCTGCCCGGGGTTCCGGTGTCTGTCGAGGATTCGCCGGGACGTCGTACGACATCCAGACGGAAGGTCCAGATGGACGACGTCCTAGCGGACAGCCACCTCGCTAGTCCAACAATGACTAACCATTATTCGGACCACCTCCCTTCTGCGTGCTTGCAGGCTATGCGAGCGACTCAAGAGCGGCAAGCGATTAATTGCGGAGCTCTGTGATCACCCGCGACCGGGCCGGTCAGGCGGCATAAAATCTGGTCATGGCCGAGACTTGGCACGACGAGCTGCGGTCGCGCGGCTACCGGATCACCCCACAGAGGCAACTCGTGCTGGAGGCCGTCACCGAGCTGGGGCACGCCACGCCGGAGGACATCTGCGGCCGGGTCCAGGAGACCGCCCGCGGGGTGAACATCTCCACGGTCTACCGCACGCTGGAGCTGCTGGAGGAGCTCGGCCTGGTCACGCACACCCATCTCGGCCACGGGCCGCCCACCTACCACCTCGCCTCGGAGGCCGATCACGTCCATCTCGTCTGCAGGGGATGCGGCGAGGTGACCGAGGTGGCCCCGGAGCTGGTCCACGGCCTGGTCGCGAGCCTGGACAGCGAGCTTGGCTTCGCGACCGACGTCCGTCACCTCACCGTCTTCGGCCGCTGCCGCAAGTGCCGCTGACCCCACCCCACGTGTACGGCTCGCCCGGCGGCAGCCGTACACCATGGAAAACGACCTAATAGCCTTGAGGGCATGCGGAGCCCTTTGCTTGACACACCGGGAGCCGTCGCCGCCGAGGCGCCGGACGAGACCATAGCGGGCCACTACGGCGATCCCTACGCCGAGCAGCGTGCGCTCGCGAGCGGACAGGCGCTGGTCGACCGGAGCAACCGTGAGGTCGTGCGGATCTCCGGGGCGGACCGGCTGCGCTGGCTCAACGACCTGAGCTCGCAGAAGATCGACACCCTCGCGCCCGGCACGCCGGCCCAGACCCTGTTCCTGGACGCGCAGGGCCGGGTCGAGCACCATCTCACGCTCGTGGACGACGGCGAGGCCGTGTGGGCGCACGTCGAGCCCGGCACGTCGGCCGAGCTGATCGCGTTCCTGGAGAAGATGCGGTTCATGCTGCGGGTCGAGGTGGCCGACGTGACCCCCGGCTACGCCGTGGTGACCGTCGCCGCCCCCGGTGAGACGTCAGGCGTCGCCGCCGCCCCGCCGGACGGGGCCATCGTCATCGGCGGCGACCTGCTGGTCCCGCGTGAGCGGCTGGCCGGCGTGGCGTCGGACCTCGGCCTGCGCCCGGCGGGGATCTGGGCCTACGAGGCGTTGCGCATCGAGGCGCACATGCCCCGGCTCGGGTTCGAGACCGACCACAAGACCATTCCCCACGAGCTGGGCTGGATCGGGACGGCCGTGCATCTCCAGAAGGGCTGCTACCGGGGACAGGAGACGGTCGCCCGCGTCCACAACCTCGGCCACCCGCCGCGCCGGCTCGTGTTCCTGCACCTCGACGGCAGCGTGGACGTGCTGCCGCCCCATGGCGCTCCGGTGACCCTCGGCGTCAGCACTCCGGCCGAGGCCGAACCGGAGGCGGCCGTCGAGGGCGCGGCCGAGCCGGGCCAGATCGGGTTCGTCGGCTCGTCCGCGCGGCACTATGAGCTGGGGCCGATCGCCCTCGCGGTGGTGAAGCGGACCGTCCCCGTGGACATCGACCTGCTGGCCGGCGGTGTGGCCGCGACCCAGGAGGTCATCGTGCCGCCGGACGCGGGCCGCAACGTGGCGATCGACCCCGCCCTCAGGCGCCGGATCCGCTGACGTCGGGGCCCCGCGCGGGGCGACCTGGGGAACGCGGGGTCCGGGCGGCGCGGGGGCCCGGGGGACGTTTCAGACGTCCAGGACGAGGGTGATCGGGCCGTCGTTCGTCAGGGACACCTTCATGTCGGCGCCGAAGACGCCCGTCTCCACCCGTGCGCCCGATGAGCGCAGCTCCGCGACGACGGCCTCCACCAGAGGCTCGGCCACCGGCCCGGGAGCCGCCGCCTGCCAGGTCGGGCGGCGGCCCTTGCGGGCGTCGCCGTACAGGGTGAACTGGCTGATCACGAGCAGCGGCGCGCCGATGTCGGAGCACGACTTCTCGCCGTGCAGGATGCGCAGCCCCCAGAGCTTGCCGGCGAGCCGGGCGGCCTCGGCCGGCCCGTCGGTGTGGGTGACGCCGACGAGCACGAGCAGGCCGGGCTCGTCGATCGCGCCCACGACCTTGCCCTCGACCACCACCGACGCGGAGCTGACCCGCTGAACGACCGCACGCATGGCCCCGCATTCTGCCACGTATGACCTCTTCGTAGACTGCCCGTCATGTCCGAACTCATCGTCGAAGTGGTCCGCTCCGGGTTCGTCGAGTCCGTTCACAGGGCACGGGTCCACGCCGTGGACGCCGGGGGCTCCCCGGTCATGGTCCACGGTGACACGTCGAGCCTGGCGTCTCCCCGCTCGTCGATGAAGCCGCTGCAGGCTCTCGCCATGGTCCGGGCCGGTCTGGCCCTGGAGAACGAACTGCTCGCGCTTGCCTGTGCCAGCCACAGTGGCGAGCCGTACCACGTCGACGGGGCGCGGAAGATCCTCGCCGGTGCGGGGCTCGACGAGACCGCCCTGCGCTGCCCGGAGGACCTCCCGCTCGACACGGCCGCCATGCACAAGGTCATCCGCGCGAACGGCGAGCCCAGCAGGATCTACATGAACTGCTCCGGCAAGCACTCCGCGATGCTCGCCACCTGCGTGGCGAACGACTGGCCGATTGAGGGATACCTGGACCCGGGCCACTCCCTGCAGAGGGCGATCCGGGCCACGGTGGAGGAGCTGACCGGGGAGCGCGTCGCGGCGACCGGGGTGGACGGCTGCGGCGCCCCGCTGTTCTTCGTCTCGATGATCGGCGTCGTCCGGGCCTTCCGCCGGTTCGCCCTCGCGGCTCCCGGCAGCCCGGAACGGCGCATCGCCGACGCGATGCGCGCCTATCCGCAATGGACGAGCGGCACGGCACGGCCCGAGGCGGAGCTCATGCGGGCGATCCCGGGCCTCATGGTGAAGGGAGGCGCCGAGGCGTTCGACGCCTTCGTCTTCGCGGACGGCCGCGCCGGCGCTGTGAAGGTCGAGGACGGCGGCTACCGGGCCCGCGTGCCCGTCACCGTGGCCGCCCTCCGGGCCCTCGGCCTCGACGCTCCCGAGCTCGCCGGGCTCGCGACCACGCCGCTGTTCGGCGGGGGCCGCCCGGTCGGCGAGGTCCGCGTCGGCCCGGCTTGAGTAACCGACTCAGAGGGAGCGGAGCTGGCGTGAGGTGGAGATGGCGCCCGAGGTCGTCATGGTGAAGGTCCGCATCGACCCGGCGAACTTGGACAGGTCCCACTCCGCCGGCCCGTGGTACCAGTGCAGGTTGTCCGCCGGCTGGCCGTTGCCGTTGATCGAGGTCACCACGCGGGCCCACCGGTCCACGCAGTCGAAGATCACCGCGTACGGCAGATAGCGGGAGAACAACTCGATCCGCTGGGCCGGCGGCACGTCGCCGATCTCGGCCGAGGACAGGTAGTCCCGGAATCCGATCGTGTGGGCGAGGGCGGCGGCGCCCTTGGCGGTCTTGGCGGGCATGTACTGGCCGCCGACGGCCAGCGCCGCCCCCGCCATGATCACGGCCGGCCCGAGCAGGCCGTACATGGTGAACCAGGCGAGCAGCGCCGTGGCCACGAGGCCGAGCCCGATGACGGCCACGCCGAGGGTGGTCCATCGCGACCTCACCGAGTCGGGCCGCCTCGCGAACCAGCCCTGCGTGACCACGTCCCGGTAGAGCGCGTCGCGGACCCTGCCGAGCCGGGCCGTGAAGGACCCGTGGAGCTGCGACAGGAGCACGGCGTCCCGCCCGTCGAAGATCGCGTCGTAGAGCGCGCGCTCGTACGGCAGCAGGCCGCTCAGCGCCGCCTGCGGCAGCAGGCTGCTCGCGGGAGCCTGGGCCAGCTTGACGAGCCGCCAGTCCGGGGCGTCGTAGGCCTGCCGCGGCTGCTCGTCGATCCTGAGGTAGCCCCGGACGGCGAGGTCCACGATGGTCGCCGTCACGTCGACCACGTCGGCCTGCTCGTCGAAGAGGGTGCCGATCTGCCCCGGCCGCACGCCGTCCGGGGGTGAGAACTGGCCGTTGTGGAGACCGCTGACCGTGCCGGACTCGCTGCCGACCACCCGGGCGTCCCGGCCGCGCGTCCAGTACAGCAGGCCGACGCCTCCGAGGAGCAGGAGCAGCAGCAGTGCGAGCGCCCCGCCGGTGACCGCGTTCAAGGTGAACGCGTTCGCCGGTTCGAAGCGGCGCTCCAGGATCGGCCCGGCTCCTGTGGCGCCCTTCTGGTAGCCGACGATCACGGTGAGGGTCTGCCCCGGCCCGAGGCCCTGCTGCTCGAACGTGGCCGCCCCGCCGGTCTCGTCGATCGAGGCCGCGGCGCAGGGGATCGCCGAGGTGAGCTCCCCGGCGAAGCACGACAGGTTCTGAATCTTCCCCGGACCGCTGACCTGCGCCGTCGCGTGCCCCACCGGCCCGGCCACGGCGAACCAGCGCAGCTCCTCACCGGTCGCCAGGGGAGTGATCGCGCCGGCCACGTCATACTCCACCGTGCCGCTGCCCTTGATCGTCAGCGTCTCGCCGTCGAAGGAGGCGCCCTTGACGTTCGAGATCCGGTAGAGGCGGTCGTGGCCGTCGTCATAGCGGGTCCGAGTGAGCGGGGTCCGCTCGACCGGCCCGCCGGACAGCGTGACGGCCTCCTTGACGTGGAGCACGCCGTCCCCGCGAAGCTCCATGGTCACGTCGTCCTCGGTGACGGTCCCCGAGGTCAGCGCCTCGGCATGCGCGGGGGTGGCCATGAGGACGGCGAGCAGCAAGGCGAGCCCGATCCTGCGGGCACGAACGACCATGAGCCAGCACCCTATCGGTCCCTTCTTGTACGGCTCACGCGCTCGATAGGCTGACTCCTCATGGGCCGGACCCGTCTGTACCGCAATGGAACCCTGGAGGCCGAGGGGTTCCCGGTCGCCGACGTCTCGGAGCATCTCAAGGACCCCTCCGCCGTCGTGTGGTTCGACATGTGTGAGCCCACGAGGGAGGAACTCCAGGAGATCAGCGAGGAGCTGGGCCTGCACGAGCTCGCCGTCGAGGACGTGCTTCAGCACAAGCAGCGGCCCAAGCTGGACGTCTACGAGAGCCACAAGTTCCTCAACATCTACGTCGCCGAGTTCGACCCCCGGACAGGACGGCTGGACATCACCGAGGCGTCGGCCTTCATCACGACGCACGCCCTGGTCACCGTACGGAACTCCGAGCGGTTCTCGATCGACGAGGTGATCAGGCGCTGGGACGAGTCGCCGAGCCTCGCCGAGCACGGCGTCGCCTTCCTCGTTCACGGCCTGCTCGACTACGTCGTGGACAGCCACTTCGTCGCCGTGGAGGCGATCGACGAGCAGATCGAGGCGCTGGAGGAGACGGTCTTCGACGAGCGGCCGGTCGGCCCCGCCGACCAGCGGCGCACCTTCGAGGTGCGCAAGAGCCTGGTGACCCTGCGCCGGGTCGTGATGCCGATGCGGGAGGTCGTCAACACGCTGATCCGCCGCAACACCGAGATGGGCGACGGGGTGATGGCCCCCTATTTCCAGGACGTGTACGACCAGGTGCTACGCGCCACCGAGTGGACGGAGTCGCTCCGTGACCTCGTGGGCAACATCCGCGAGGCGCATCTCACGATGCAGAGCAACCGGATGAACCTGATCATGAAAAGAGTGACGAGCTGGGCGGCGATCATCGCCGTGCCCACTATGATCACTGGCTTCTACGGGCAGAACATCCCTTTTCCTGGCTTCGGCCATGCCTGGGGCTTCTGGGTGTCCACGGCCGCCATCGTGGTCGTCTCGGCCGTTCTCTACCGGTCGTTCCGCAAGCGCGACTGGCTCTGACCGCCGGCGGGGTCTCGGATCTCTGGTGTCTCGGATGTCTCGGATTTCGGCACGCATGCCCGATCGAAGATCGGGGGTGGATGGTGGGGGCGCCGCGTCCGGGCCCGCGGTGCCCGTCAGTGGATCAGACTCTCTGCCACAGAGCCGGTACGTTCGGTGGTTCCCAGCCGGCCTGGGCGGTGTGGCTCTGGATGCAGCGGTAGGTCGCGCCGCCGTAGGTCACCGTGGCGCCCACTGTGTACGTGGTGCCCGCGGCCCAGGTCCCTCCGGGATTGGGGTTGGTCGGGGTGGGGGTCGGATTCGGGTTGGTCGGGGTGGGGGTAGGCGTGGGGGTGGGGTTGCCGCCACCGCCACCGCCGCCGATCTGCAGGTCGACGCACGAGTAGAAGGCGTTGACCGTGTCGGCGACGTTCCAGATGGCCAGGACCTTCTGCCTGCCGCTGAAGCCCGCCAGGCTCACGTTGTGCGAGACCGTCGCGCCGGGCTGCCTGCCTCCGTCGTTGAACACCGCGATCCGGGTGTTGCCGATGTAGTACTCCCACGTGCTGGTGGCGTGCCTGGCCGTCAGCGTCCAGTTGAAGGTGACGCTGCTGCCGACGGACGTGGCCGGCCAGGGCTTGCTCTCGTCACTGAGCTGGGCGAACCGGGCGACGCCGCCATGGCAGTTGCGCTGCCCCTTCGGCCCTTCCACGCTCTGCGGCTCGTAGATGATGTCGCCGCAGTTGGGGACGCGCCCTTGGGCGCAGTTGGCCTGCCGGCTCGGCGGCGACGAGATGTACCCGTGTGCCATCGCGGGGGAGGCGACGAACAGTGTCGCCGCGATGGTGACCAGGCTCACCGTGGCGAAGGTGATTGATCTTCGCATCTGGTGCTTCTTCCCTGGGGATGTTTCAAGGAATGTAAAAGAAAGTTTCTTAACAGTAAATGCCTGGGTGACGCTCTTTTCCCGATGCTGTCAGGCGCGGATGGTCGCGGACGCCGGGAGCCTTACCGCGCCAAGACACAGGGTCCACTAAGGTCGCGGGACGAGAGCCAAGCTACGGATCACGGTGCTTTACGCACCGTCCTACTGGGACGAGGTCAACGTGGTCGCGGAAGACACCGAGCAGACCGGCGCGCGTGGCAAGGCCAGGAAGGGGTCATGGTTACGTGAGTTCCCCGTCCTCATCGTCATGGCCCTGGGTCTGGCGTTGCTGATCAAGTCCTTCGTGGTCCAGGCGTTCTACATCCCGTCGGAGTCGATGCAGAACACCCTCCTCGTCAACGACCGGGTGCTGGTGAACAAGCTGGTCTATCACGTCCGCGACATCGAGCGGGGGGACATCGTCGTCTTCTCGGGCGTCGACTCCTGGGATCCCGAGGTTCCGTACGAGGAGCCCGGTAACCCGATCGCCGGGTTCTTCCACTGGGTGGGCACCGCCTTCGGCATCGTCCCGGGCGAGAAGGACTACATCAAGCGGGTCATCGGCGTGCCGGGGGACAACGTCAAGTGCTGCGATTCCAAGGGGCGGATCACCGTCAACGGCACCCCGCTCAACGAGCCCTACCTGTATCCGGGTGATATTCCGTCTGACATGTCCTTCGACGTCACCGTGCCGAAGGGCCGGCTGTGGGTGATGGGCGACCACCGATCCATGTCATATGACTCGCGGCGTCACACGGGCGACCCCGGCGGCGGCACGATCCCCATGGACAAGGTGATCGGACGGGCCTTCGTCCTCGTCTGGCCATTCGATCGGGCCAAGGTCCTGCCGATTCCCGACACGTTCGCCCACGTGGCACCATAAGCGGCCGCGAGCCGGGGGAAGGGTCACCAGGGGCCGTAGGGGCCCTGGTTGCCGCCGCCGCGGTACTCGTTGACCGCGGGCTTCACATCGGCCAGGTAGATGCCCGAGGCGATGACCGCCACGATGGTGAAGAAGCTCGGCAGCCCCATTCCTATGCCCATGTAATTGACGGCGGCGGCGAAGGTGAACAGCGTCGCCAAACCCAAAATGATGAGCCAGAGCTGCTTCGTCTGCTTCCCGGCTGCCGGGAAGGCGCGCGAAGGGATGCGGACCGCGTGGATGAGAGCCCAGACGCACAGGATGAAGGCGCCGACGGAGAGCAGCCAGAAGATGAGGCTCAGGATGCCGTTCACAGGCCCGAACATGGACTCTCCCAGACGGTCATGGTCGCTGTCGCCCCCAGACTAATGCCCTGGGCGACATTCGTAGCGGGGGTGCGCCGCCGTACGAACGCGAAGCGGCCCGCCCCCGCGGGTGCAGGAGCGGGCCGGGTGGACCTTATCCTCGCCGGGGAACCGGTCGTCCTCGCCGTCAGGCGCGGGTGGCCGGCTTGGTGCGAGGGGTGGGCTTCTTGGTGGTCGCCTCGGCGGCGATCGCCGGCTCGGCGCTCTCGGAGACCTCCTCGAGCTCCAGCGCGGCCTCGCCGCTCACCCTGCTCACGATCTTGCGGCCGCGCAGCGCGAGGTCCTCGTAGACCTCGTTGAACTTCGCGGCGGCGGTGTCGGCGTACTCCTTGGCCTTCTCCGGGAGGTCCTTGGCGACGGCCTCGGCCTTGTCCTGGACGGTGACGGCGTACGCCCGAGCCCTGACGGGAAGGTCCTTGGCCGTCTCGCGCAGCTCCTCCCGGCGGGACTGGAGCCTCTGCAGCTGCTCGGGCAGCTCGCGCAGCTTCTCGACGGCGAGGTCACCCGCGCCGGTCAGCGCGTAGAACGGCTTGGACTCGGTGATCTTCCTGACCTCGGTGGCGAGAGTCATGGGCTATCCTTCCTTCGTTTCCGGTGTGACGCCGTTACGCGAGGGAACCGGGTCGTCCCCGAAAGTCTCGGCCGATTGCGGCGGCCGGGCGGAGTCGTCGGCCCGGTTCTCCTTGCGGAACGACTCGTAGATATCGATGAGCACCTGGCGTTGCCGCCCGGTGAGTGTGACGTCGGCCCGGATCGCGGCCAGCACGTCGCTGTCGGGCTCGCGGTCCTCGATGAGGCCCGCCTGCACGTACAGCGCCTGAGCCGAGATGTGCAGACCCTTCGCGATCTGGTTCAGGATCTCGGCGCTCGGCTTGCGCAGGCCCCGCTCCACCTGGCTCAGGTAGGGGTTGGACACCCCCGCCTGGGCGGCGAGCTGGCGCAGAGAGATCTTCGCCTGCTGCCGCTGCTGGCGGATGTATTCGCCAAGCGAGCCAACCTTGGGCAGTTCCATGTCCCCAGTCTGCATGCTGGTGCTTGCAATTGCAAACTCGGCGGATAACACCAGCTAGCACCCAAGGCTCAGCCAGGAATCAGCCAAAGCAGAGGCGCGGAGGCGGCCAGCACGACGGATCCGGCCAGGATCAGGAACCGGTGGTACGCCGGAAGGCCGACGCCCGGCTGGACCAGCCGGTTGACCCGCGCCATCACGTTCGCCCCGGCGGAGGCGCCCAGCGCTCCCTGCGGGGTCGGAACCGCCGCCGCGGTCCCGAAGCGGAGCAGCGCGGTGGCCAGCCGCCTGGGGCAGCAGTGCCGTCGGGCCCGGTCGTCGGCCGCCATCTCGACGAGCAGCCCCACGGAGGCGTGCGCGTCCCGCACGACCTTCGACCAGGGCAGCGCCCGGCGCAGCGCCGCGAACGGCAGGAGCACGAGATCGTGCCGCTCCCGCACGTGCGCGGTCTCGTGCGCCAGCACGGCCTCCAGCTCACCGGGTGAGAGCAGGCTCAGCGTGCCGTCGCTGATCACCACCTGCGACTTCAGCCCAGGCAGGCAGTAGGCCGCGGCGCCCGGGTGGTCCACCACCCGGACCCCCGGTACGGCGGGCTCGTCGCGGGCGATGAGCGACAGCAGCACGCGGTGCCGGTGCCGGGCGCGGAACGTCTGCGCGCCGGCGGCCAGCAGCACCACGACGAGTACGGCGAGCATGGTCAGCCCGGTGACCAGGGCGCCCATCCTGACCAGGTCGTGCGGCTCGCGCACGCCGTACTCCAAGGTCGTCAGGAAGGCGGCGAGCCCGTGGACCACGCCCTGCCTGTACGGCTCGAGCGCATAGGCCAGCAGGGCGCCCGTGGAGGCGAGTCCCCAGGTGACACCGAGGGACTGCCAGAGCAGTATGGCCGTGCGAGGGGCACGCCACGTCCAGCGCGCCGAGGTCAGCCGCCAGGCGGCGACGGCGCAGACCGTGGCGAGGGCCGCTAAGACAGCCGCCGCGATCACTGCTCCTCCAGCTCCGTGAGGGCTTTTCGCAGGATTTCGGCCTCGGACCCGGAGACGGCCTGCGCGAAGCGTGTCAGCGCCGCGTCACGGTCACCGGTCAGGTCCAGGGCTTCGAGCATCAGCTCGGCGATGTAGGCATCGCGGCTCGCGGCGGGCTGGTAGCGCCAGGCGCGCCCATCCCTGGTGCGGCTGAGGAACCCCTTGCGGGAGAGTCGGTCGAGCACGGTCATCACCGTGGTGGGCGCGAGGTCGCGGTCCTCGATCAGGCGGCCGACCTCGCGGGCCGTCAGGGGGGCGTTCTCCGCCCACAGAATGTCCATGATGGTGCGTTCAAGCTCGCCGAGACCCTTCACGTCATTCAGCCTACTCGGGGTAGTACTACGTCCTGTAGAGAGGTGAACATCATGAAGATTGTTCTGGCTGAGGGTGACATCACCGAGCAGCGCGTGGACGCGATCGTCAACGCCGCGAACTCGTCCCTGATGGGCGGCGGAGGAGTCGACGGGGCCATCCACAGGCGCGGTGGCCCGGAGATCCTCGAGGAGTGCAGGGCGCTGCGCGCCTCGCGTTATGGGAACGGCCTGCCCACCGGGCAGGCGGTCGCCACCACGGCGGGACGGCTTCCGGCCCGGTGGGTGATCCACACCGTCGGTCCCGTGTACTCGCGAAGCGAGGACAGGTCCCATCTGCTGGCCTCCTGCTATCGGGAGTCGCTGCACGTCGCCGGCTCGCTGGGAGCCGCGACTGTGGCGTTCCCCGCCGTGTCCACCGGGGTCTACCGGTGGCCGATGGAGGACGCCGCCCGCATCGCCCTGTCGGCGGTACGGCAGGCCGGGTCGGGTGTCGCCCGGTCCGCCGTGCGTGAGGTGCGCTTCGTGCTGTTCAACCCCGGAGCCTATGCGGTCTTCGAGCGGGCCTTGGAGGAGATGGGGTAAGTGTTCGGTTAAGTCTCTTGGCCGCCGCTTTGGCGCCTTCGCCGGGCGCGATCACAGCCACTTCATCATGTAGATCTCGTCACGGTCGTCGCCGGGGGAGAGCCGGATCGACCGGGGGACCCTCCCGACCTCGCGGTAGCCGAGGCTCGCGTAGAACCCGTCCACCCCGGTGCCACCGCGGCAGGTCAGCTGGAGCATCTCCAGCCCGAGCCCTCTCGCGGCGTCGTCGGCGGCCAGCATGAGCTCCCGCCCGTAGCCCTTGCCCTGGTGCTTGGGGTGGACCATGACGCGCAGGACCCACCGCCAGTGCGCCCGCAGCCCCGACTGGCTGTCCGCGAGGATCAGCCACGACGCGACCCGGCCCTCGTCGTCGTAGCCGACGAGCAGGTCGTTGGCGGTGCCGGAGAACGACCTCTCGGCCGTGGGCCTGATGTCGTCCGGCGTCACGGGAGGGACGAACCCCACTGCTCCGCCCGCGTTGGTCACCTCGGTCCAGCAGTGCAGGAGGTCCTCGAACAGCTCGGGCGTCATCTCCGGTGCCAGGACGAAGCGCATGGCCCCGACGTTACCAATCCATGGTGAACGGAAGGCTCTCGGGAGTCCGCTTGCGGATCTTCACGGCTATCTTCGGTGCTATGGCCCCACGGCGGGCCAGGGGAGCGTCAGCTCGCCGAGGCGCCATCGCGACGGGCCCCCGGCAGGCGGCGCCGTCGCCACCGGCCAGTCGCGCGCCAGGAGCTCCGCCGTCCTGATCCAGCGCTGGCGGTAGCCGTACGGGCCGAAGGGCGCGCAGGTCGCCCAGGCCCGGTCCCAGTCCGCGAGGAACGCGTGGATCGGCTCGCCGGGGACGTTGCGGTGGATGAGCGTCTTGGGCAGCCGCTCGGCCAGGTCGGAGGGCCGCTCGAAGCCGGTGAAACGGGCCGCGAAGGTGAGCGTCCGGGGGCCGCCGGCCCCGAGCGCGGCCCACACGGCCCGATGGCCGATCTCCGAGCACGTCCCCTCGACGATCACGCCGGCCGGGTGGATCCGGCCGCGCAGCAGGTCCCAGTACTCCCAGGCCGCCGCCTCGCCGTACTGCCTGAGCACGTTGAAGGCGCGCACGACCATCGGCGGCCTGGCGACCGGCAGCTCGAACCCGCCCCTGGCGAAGGAGAGCCCCTCGCGCTCGTACGGCTTGGCCGCCGCGACGCGCTCGGGGTCGATCTCCACGCCCACGACCTCCACCGATGGGCACACCCGGCGCAACCTGGTGAAAAGCTCATATGTCGTGATGTGGGAGGCTCCGTAGCCGAGATCCACCACCAGCGGTTTCTCGTCCGCCCACGACCGGAGCAGCGGACCGTGGACCGCGGCGATCCAGCGGTCGGACCGCCGCAGCCGGTTGTGCCCCGTGGTCCCGCGAGTGATCGTCCCGATGGGCCGCGTTCCCGGGCGCGGCCTCACGCCCGTTCCGGCAGGCGGTACACCTTGTGCTGGGCCGCCTGCGCGCGGGGCCGTACGACCAGCCGGTCGATGTTCACGTGAGACGGCCGGGTGACGGCGAAGGCGATCACATCGGCGACGTCGTCGGCGGTCAGCGGGCCCGGAACGCCCTCGTAGACCTTGGCGGCCCGCTCGGCGTCGCCGCGGAAGCGGGTCAGCGAGAACTCGTCGGTTTGCACCATGCCGGGCGCGATCTCGATGATCCGCACGGGCTCGCCGACGAGCTCCAGCCGCAGCGTCTCGGTCATCGAGGTCTGCGCGTGCTTGGCCGCGCAGTAACCGCCGCCGCCCTCGTAGGAGACGAGCCCGGCGACCGACGTGAGCATCAGCAGGACGCCGTCGCCCGACTCGATCAGCTTGGGGAGCAGGGCCTTGGTCATCCGCAGTGAGCCCAGCACGTTCACGTCGTACATCCGCTGCCAGTCGTCCAGCAGCCCCTGCGCGACCGGCTCCAGGCCGAACGCCCCACCGGCGTTGTTGATCAAGACGTCGCAGCGCTCCAGCGAGGCGGCGAAGGCGTCCACGGACTCCTGCGAGGTCACGTCCAGAGTGACCGGGCGGATCGCCGGGATCTCGGCGGCCAGCTTGTCCAGCCGATCATGCCGCCGGGCCGCCGCCACGACGTCGAACCCCTCGGCCGCGAGCCGGCGGGCCGTCGCCTCACCGATGCCGCTGCTCGCGCCGGTCACCACTGCGGTCTTGGTCATGTTCGTCTCCAAACCCTCAGGTAGACCGACATCTTCTCAGGAGTCCCCGGGTGAAAGGCGACCGTAAGGGTCTCGGGAATGTTGGGGAGATCTTTTCGGTTTTACATCTCTCGGAGGTGGTTCGGGTGACGCTCAGACGGCGTCGGATCAACCGGGTCGCGACGATCAGCGTGCACACGTCCCCGCTGGACCAGCCGGGAACCGGCGACGCGGGAGGCATGAACGTCTACATCGTCGAGGTTGCCAAGCGGCTCGCGGCGCTCGGGACGGAAGTGGAGATCTTCACCCGGCAGACGGCCCGCGACCTTCCTCCCGTGGCGGAGATCGCCCCCGGTGTCCTGGTCCGCCACGTCACCGCCGGGCCGTACGAGGAGCTCGACCGGTCCGACCTTCCCGGCGAGCTGTGCGGGTTCCTCTCCGGCGTGCTGCGCACCGAGGCGATGTACGACCCGGGCCGCTACGACCTGATCCACTCCCACTACTGGCTGTCCGGCCAGGTCGGCTGGCTCGCCAAGGAGCGCTGGGGCGTGCCGCTCGTGCACACGATGCACACCATGGCCAAGGTCAAGAACCTCCTGCTGGCGGACGGCGACAAGCCCGAGCCGGCCATGCGGGTGATCGGCGAGGAGCAGGTCGTGGAGATCGCCGACCGCGTCGTGGCCAACACCACCGCCGAGGCCGAGGAGCTGATCGAGCTCTACAACGCGCCGGCCGAGCGCGTGGCCGTCGTGAACCCCGGTGTGAACCTGACCGTCTTCCAGCCAGCGTCCAAGGGCGCCGCCCGGCACCGGCTCGGCCTGCCGCAGGACGCCCACGTGTTGCTGTTCGTCGGCCGCATCCAGCCGCTCAAGGCTCCCGACGTGCTGCTCAGGGCGGCCGCGCGGATGCTTCGGCACAACCCCGCCCTGAGGTCGCGGCTCGTCGTGGCCTGCGTCGGCGGCCCCAGCGGCAACGGCCTGGCCCGGCCGTCGCTGCTCACCGACCTCGCCGCCGAGCTCGGCATCTCCGACGTCGTACGGCTCGCGCCCCCGGCCCCGCAGTACGAGCTGGCCGACTGGTACCGCGCCGCCGACGTGACCGTGGTCCCGTCCCACAACGAGTCGTTCGGCCTCGTCGCGCTGGAGTCGCAGGCGTGCGGCACCCCCGTCGTCGCCGCGGCCGTCGGAGGGCTGCGCACGGCCGTCAAGGACGGGGTGTCCGGCGTCCTCGTCGAGGGGCACTGCCCGGACGACTGGGCCAAGGCGCTGGGCCGGCTCGTCGACCGCCCGGCCTGGCTCGACTACCTGTCCGCCAACGCCGTACGGCACGCCACCGCCTTCGGCTGGTCCGCGACGGCCGCCCGCCTGGTCGACGTGTACGCGGACGCCATGGCCCAGCAGCAACGGACGCCCCTCGCGGTCAACTCGTAGGCTGGGGACCATGAGATCCGATCCCGCAGGCCGTGATCTGGAAGGCCGCGATCTGGAAGGCCGCGATCTGGAAGGCGTGGTGGAGTCCGCGCTGAAGTCCGCCGAGCTGGCCTACGAGCGGCCGAAACCGGGGGCGTTCCTCGTCAAGCTGCCTGGCCAGCACAAGCTGGCCACGCTCACCTGGCTCGTCATCGGCGACCAGGCGCTCAACGTCGAGGCGTTCTTCTGCCGCCAGCCCGACGAGAACCACGCCGAGTTCTACCGCTGGCTGCTGCTCAAGAACGGCTCGATGTACGGCGTGCACTTCGCCGTCGATCCGATCGGCGACGTCCACCTGGTCGGCCGCGTTCCGCTCGACGCGGTGACGGAAGAGGAGATCGACCGCGTCCTCGGCTGCGTGCTGACCTACTCCGACGAGTCGTTCGACCGGGCCCTGGAGCTGGGTTTCGCGTCCTCGATCCGCCGCGAGTGGGAATGGCGGGTCAAGCGAGGGGAGTCCCTGGCCAACCTGCAGGCATTCGCCCGCGTGGTGGAGTCCTAGATGGCGTCTTTGACACGCCTTCGGTAAAGCGGGGCGAAAGCCGTACGCCGTTAAGATTGGCGGCATGGCGACTTTGGTGCTGCTGAGGCACGGCGAGAGCGAATGGAATGTCAAGGGCCTGTTCACCGGCTGGGTGGACGTCACACTCTCGCCCACCGGCGAGGAGGAGGCGCGCCGGGGCGGGCAACTGCTCCTTGACGCGGGAATCCGCCCCGACGTGGTGCACACCTCGGTGCTCACGCGGGCGATCAAGACGGCCAACCTCGCGCTGGAGGCGGCCGACCTGCTGTGGCTGCCGGTGCGCCGCTCCTGGCGGCTGAACGAGCGCCACTACGGCGCCCTGCAGGGCAAGGACAAGGCCCAGACCCGGGCGGAGTTCGGCGACGAGCAGTTCATGCTGTGGCGCCGGTCCTACGACGTCCCGCCGCCGCCCATCGCGGACGACGACGAGTTCTCCCAGTTCGGCGACCCCCGGTACGCCCTGCCGTCCGAGCTGATCCCCCGGACCGAGTGCCTGAAGGACGTCGTCGAGCGCATGCTGCCGTACTGGTACGACCAGATCGTGCCGGACCTGGCGGCCGGCAAGACCGTGCTGGTCGTGGCGCACGGCAACTCCCTGCGCGCCCTGGTCAAGCACCTCGAGGGGATCAGCGACGAGGACATCGCCGCCCTCAACATCCCGACCGGCATCCCGCTGCGCTATGAGCTGGACGACGACTTCCGCCCCATCGGCGAAGGCCGCTACCTCGACCCCGAGGCCGCCCAAGCCGCGATCGAGGCCGTGGCCAACCAAGGCAAGAAGTAGCACGGCTGCCTGGCCAACCGGTCTGCGAGGGGCGCGGCCGTGTCTGGACTGAGGAGCCGAGTGGGGAGCGAGGAACGAGCGACCCCGAGCGACGAGGGCTGTGTTCATCGCGCGCCTCCGGCACGACCCCATGGCCTCAAAGGCGCCCCGAGCCCGCCGCGCCGGAGGCGCGGCAAATGAACACGAAAGCCCCGGCCCCCCGAGGACCGGGGCTTTCGAGCTTGGGGGGTCAGGCCGGGTCGTTCGAGCGGGTCCCGGTGACCAGGTAGACGACGTCGCGGGCGACGCGGACGGCGTGGTCGGCGTAGCGCTCGTAGAAGCGGCCGATCAGGGTGATGTCGATGGCGGCCTCGATGCCGTGGGTCCACTCCTTGGCGAGGAGGACGCGGAACAGCCGCCGGTGCAGGCGGTCCATCTCGTCGTCGTCCTCCTCCAGCTCCTTGGCGAGCTCGACGTCTCGGGACGCGATGCAACTGCCGGTCTTGGTGATCAGGTCCTCGGCGATCGCGCCCATCCGCACGATGGTGTCGCGCAGCTCGGCCGGGATGGCCGACTCGGGGTGCCGCATCCTGGCGATCTTGGCGATGTGCTCGGCGAGGTCGCCCATGCGCTCCAGGTCGGCGGCCATGCGCAGAGCGGTCACCACGGTGCGCAGGTCGACGGCGACGGGCTGCTGCGTCGCCATGACCTCGTAGATCGACGTCTCGATCTCGGCGTAGATCCGGTCGACCTCGGCGTCCTGAGAGATCACACTCTCTGCGAGCTGCAGGTCGGCGTCCAGCAGCGCCGTCGTGCCCCTCGACATGGCGGACCGGACAAGACGGGTCATCTCGACCAGCCGATCCGTGAGGGCTTCAAGCTCATCGTGGTAGGCGTCGCGCATGCCGTCACGCTACGCGTGAATTCATGAACGAACCCCGACCAGTAAATGAACTTTTCCGGAAACACCATGGTCATGCGCTATCCGGCAGTCAGGAAGGTGAGAAACGCCGCCTAGCATTTGAGCGTGAACGAGTTGCTGGCGAGCCTAGCGGCGATGGGCGGATTCGTCCTCGGCTCCTTCGTCATGCTGGCGATCCGACGACAGACCGGCCAGGCGCAGGAGCCGGAACCCGTTGACGACATGCTGTCTCCCGGCGTGGCGTCCGTCCTGGCGGTGCTTCCCTCCTCGGCGGTCGTCCTCGACCGCGAGGACCGGGTGCTCCGGGCCAGCTCGGCCGCCCGCGCCTTCGGCCTGGTGCGGGGAGACTCCCTCATGGCCGCCGAGCTGCTGGCCCTCGCGAGGAAGGTCCGACGGGACGGCGAGATCCGCGAGAGCGAGATCGAGACGGCCGGCCGTAAGTTCGGCCAGGAGTCGACGACCTTCGCCGTCCGGGTCGCGCCGCTGGGGTCCCACGGCCAGGTGCTGGTCCTCGCGGAGGACCAGACCGAGCGCCGCAGGGTCGAGGCGGTCCGGCGCGACTTCGTCGCCAACGTGAGCCACGAGCTCAAGACCCCGGTCGGTGCGCTGAGCCTGCTGGCGGAGACGATCCAGGACGCGGCCGACGACCCCGAGGCGGTCACGCGCTTCGCGGGGCGCATGCAGCACGAGGCGGCCCGGCTGACCTATCTGGTGCAGGACCTCATCACGTTGTCCCGGATCCAGGGCGGAGAGCCGATCCCGACCCCCGGGTGCGTTCCCATCGACGAGGCCGTCCACGAGGCAATCGACAGGTGCAACACCAAGGCGTCCTCCAAGGACATCACCCTCGTCGCCGGAGGCAGCGAGGGCCTGAAGATCTGGGGTGACGACGAGCTCCTGGTGACCGCGCTGCGCAATCTGATCGACAACGCCGTGGCCTACAGCCCCGAGCACACCCGTGTCGTGGTGAGCGCGAGGCCCGCGGGGGGATCCGTCGAGATCAGCGTCAGCGACCAGGGCATCGGCATCCCGGAGAGCGCCCAGGAGCGGATCTTCGAAAGGTTCTTCCGAGTCGACGCGGCCAGGTCCCGGGCCACCGGTGGCACCGGGCTGGGGCTCGCGATCGTCAAGCACGTCGCCGTCGCCCATGGCGGCGAGGTGACCGTCTGGAGCAAGGAAGGCTCCGGCTCGACCTTCACCCTTCGCCTGCCCGCCTTCGGCGGGAAGGCCGTCGCCGAACCACGCACAACCATCCCCCTGGAGGCCGCGAAGTGACTCGGGTACTCGTCGTCGAGGACGAGGAGTCGTTCTCCGACGCCTTGTCCTACATGCTCCGCAAGGAAGGGTTCGAGGTCGCCGTGGCGGCCAGCGGCCCCGAGGCGCTGGACACCTTCGACCGCAACGGCGCAGACCTGGTGTTACTCGACCTCATGCTGCCCGGCCTGCCCGGGACGGAGGTGTGCCGATCGCTGCGGCAGCGGTCCAAGGTCCCGGTGATCATGCTGACCGCCAAGGACAGTGAGATCGACAAGGTCGTGGGCCTGGAGCTGGGCGCCGACGACTATGTGACCAAGCCGTTCTCGTCACGTGAGCTGGTGGCCCGCATCCGGGCCGTGCTGCGGCGGCAGGGCGACGTGGAGGAGCTGGAGTCCGCGATCCTCGCCGCGGGCCCGGTCCGGATGGACGTCGACCGGCATATCGTGGCCGTCCGAGGCCAGCAGGTGCAGTTGCCGCTGAAGGAGTTCGAGCTGCTGGAGGTGCTGCTCCGCAACGCCGGCCGGGTGCTGACCCGCGGCCAGCTCATCGACCGAGTCTGGGGCGCCGACTACGTCGGGGACACCAAGACGCTCGACGTCCACGTGAAGCGGTTGCGGGCCAAGGTCGAGTCCGACCCGTCCAACCCGCGCTGCATCCTCACCGTCCGCGGTCTGGGCTACAAGTTCGACCCCGCCGAGGAATGACCTGACCGCCGGCCGAGGTTGGCGAGCCGAGCTCACGAGCCGAACCTCATGACCCCAATCTCACAAGCCGAGCTTCACAAGCCACGTCGAAACCCGTGTCCGGTACGGCATGCCGTACCGGACACGGGTTTCGGCCTGTCTAGGCGGCGGGGGTCGCCGAGCCTGAGGGCGTCGGGGCGGGCGTGACGCCCGTGGCCGGGGCGCTGGGCGACGAGATCGGGGCGCTCGGGCTCGCGGCCGGCTGCGCGGCCGGGGGCAGTGTGGCGAACTCGCGGCTTCGCGTGACGACCGGCACCGACAGCGCGATGTCGCCGGCGTTCTTGAACTGCAGCGTCAACTGCAGGCTCTCGCCGCCGCGCAGAGGCTGCTTGAGACCCTCCACCGTGACACCGGGTGTCTTGGCCAGGGTGCCGGGCGCCAGCTGGATCGGGCCGGGGGCCTTCACGGAGGTGGCCTGCTGCTCGTTCGACACGATGCCGGTCAGGGCGTCCGGGGTGCCCGTGCTGTTCACGAGGGTCAGGTAGAGCGGTGCCGAGCCTCCGGCGGCGATCTGGCCGCCCGCGTCCGGCCCGAGGATGAACGCCTGGCTGATCTTGACGCCGTTCTGGCCGTAGGCCTTGCCCGAGCCGGTGTCCTGGATCAGGACCCCCGCCTCGGTGGGGCTGTACGGGTTGTTGGTGTTGGCGTCGAACCCGGCGCCACACGCGGCCAGCGCAGGGATGGCGGCCAGGAGCGCGGCAACGGCGATCGCCCTGCGACGGCTGGTGCTGGTCACGGTTCGAGTTCTCCTTGGTGCGCACGTTTATGGGCAGGCTTCAGCCTATCCGCGCCACCTGTCGGTCCGGAGGCGGCTCCCTGGTCACCGAACCCGTAGCAGTGCAGGTCATCCCGTATGTCGAGAATGGCGATTCATAGAGTTGAGCCGTTGTCAAGCCCCAAAACGAGGCTTTGACCTGCAGTTATGTTCCTTTCACTGTTCCGGGAGGCTGTAACCGCGTGGTACTCTGGAGTACAGCGGAAGGGGTACTCGTCACATGACTTTCCAGGTCGGCGACACTGTCGTCTACCCCCACCATGGGGCTGCTCGGATCGAGGCCATCACGACCCGAACCATCAAGGGTGAGGAAAAGACCTACTTGGTGCTGAAGGTCGACAAGGGCGACCTCACTGTCCAGGTGCCAGCTGAGAATGCCGAGCTCGTCGGTGTACGCGACGTCGTCGGCCAAGAAGGGCTCGAGCGCGTTTTCGACGTGTTGCGCATGCCGCACACGGAGGAGCCCACCAACTGGTCCCGCCGCTACAAGGCCAACCTGGAGAAGCTGGCGTCCGGCGACGTCAACAAGGTGGCCGAGGTCGTTCGCGACCTGTGGCGACGCGATAAGGAGCGCGGGCTGTCCGCGGGTGAGAAGCGGATGCTGGCCAAGGCGCGGCAGATACTGGTCAGTGAGCTCGCGCTGGCCGAGAAGACCAACGAGGACAAGGCCGAGGCCTTGCTCGATGAGGTGCTCAACTCCTGAACACGACATCGCCAAGGGTGGGCATCGGAGTCGATGTCCACCCTTTCGCGTCTGGCAGGGAGCTTCATCTGGCCGGCCTGCACTGGCCCGGTGAGACCGGGCTCGCGGGGCATTCGGATGGCGACGCCGCCGCGCACGCGTGCTGCGACGCTCTGCTCTCGGCGGCCGGCCTGGGGGACCTCGGCGGGCTCTTCGGCACCTCCGACCCCCGCTGGGCGGGCGCCTCGGGCGTCGCGCTCCTGGAGGAGACGGCCCGGCAGGTGCGGGCCGCCGGGTTCGAGATCGGCAACGTGGCCGTCCAGGTCATCGGAAACCGCCCCAAGCTGGCGCCTCGCCGTGCAGAGGCGGAGAAGGCGCTGGGGGCCGCCATAGGCGCTCCTGTGAGTGTGAGCGCCACCACGACGGACGGCCTGGGTCTCACCGGACGCGGAGAAGGCGTCGCGGCCATGGCAACCGCCCTGGTCTTTCAGTGAATGACTCGGTCCAAACGGACATGTCAACCGCAATGCGGCCAGAAGCGTCTCATTAGCACGTGGGCGGCGGCTCGAAACCTGGCGCGGAAACGGGTCGCCGCCCTCTGTCTTTTTCTTTTGCTGGACGCATATTTCCCCGATGTGGGGTAGCCCACCTTCTGAGAGTGAAGGGGTCACCCTCAACGGGAGGTCGATATGACAATCGAGTCCATTCTCGGCGCCATCATCATCGGTGCGATCATCGGTGCTCTGGGACGTCTGATCCTGCCGGGCCGGCAGCCGATCGGCTGGATTCTGACCGTCGTCGTCGGCATCGTCGCGGCGCTGATCGGAACCGCCCTCGCGCAGGTGCTCGGCGTGAAGACCACCCCCGGCATCGACTGGATCGAACTGGTCATGCAGGTGGTGCTGGCGATCGTCGGTGTCGGCCTCGTCGCCGGTCTCCGTGGTCGAACGCGTGTATGAGGCTGACGCAGGCGGTCACCCGCCCGCGTCCTAGCCCAAGAGGAAAGGCCCGGACGATCCTCCCCTGGACCGTCCGGGCCTTTCCTCATGCCCCTGCTCTTTCACCCGCGCCAGGCGCTTGGCCCGGCTCACCTCGGCCTGTCCCGGGGCGCCTGCCACGCTGACGGCGCCCCCTGCCACCTTCGGCGCGGCTGGGCGTTCTGTGTATACAGCTCGGTGGCGTGGGCGTTCTATGTATCAGCTCGGCGGGCGTGGGGTGCTTCGCATGCGGCCGGACGGCGGTGCCAGCGGCACCCCGTCTTCGGTGCTGGTGTTGCTGGTACTGGCGCTGGTGCCGGTGGGAGCGTCGTCGGCGGCAGGAGTTCCGGCCCCCGAGCCGTACGGCTGCCGCCGCGTCGCGCTCCGCTCGTCCGGGTCGGCCGCCTCGGCGGCGTGTGCGGGGTCGGGGGCAGACGCGGGGTCGGCAGTGTGGGCGGGGTCGGCAGTGTGGGCGTGGGCCGGTTTGGGGACGTCACGGATCTGCCGCATCGGCTGCGTGTCGACCCCCGTCTCGTCCACGTGCGAGCTCTCGTCCACGTGCGAGCTCTCGTCCGTCTCCGAGTGCTCGTCCGTCTCCGAGTGCTCGCTCGTCTCCGAGTGGGCCGTCTCGGAGCCCTGGTCCGTTTCCGAGCCGGCGGAGGCTTCCGGAGAGCCGGATTCCAGCGCTGAGGTGGCCGTTGGGGTCTCCGAAGCGCCTTCGGCACCGCCGGCCGGCGATGCGGCCTCTTCCGCAGCAGGCGCGGGTTCCGGAGCGTCGGCATGCGGCTTCGCACCCGGGGTGTTGGGAGCGTCGGCATCCGGCTCCGAGGCGGTTGCCGGGGCTTCTGGGACTTCCGGACGCGGCTGAGAGTAGCGGCGGGCGATCTCTTCGGCGGCCTCGCCGTACCGTCTCGACAGCTCCGCGGACGCCTCGTCCGAGGCTGCGACGATCGGTACGGCGGTGCCCGGCTGATCCTCTTCGCGGGACGGCTCGGTTCCCGCGGCGGTCTCAGGGCTGCGATCACGTCCCGAAAGGCTGTCCTGGTCACCCAGGGGCTCCGCTTCGGCGACAGGCGTGCTCTTCCCGGTGGCAGAAGACGCTTCCTCCTGCGCGGGGGTCTCTCCGGGCCCCTTGGGACGGGGGTGGACGAGCACATCCCCCGTGTGGGGGCGGACGAAATCGCCCCAGCGGATGGGACGGTTCCGCCTCGGGGTGGTCGGCCGAGCGGGCTCCGACGGTGGCGGGAGAGTGCCCAGTGGCGGAAGCTCGTCCACCGGCGGCGTCTGGGGAGCCGCCGTCGGAGGAACCACCGGCATGACGTCGGGCTCGGCAGCCCCGGAGTCAGCAGACGGCGCGTAGTCGTCGTCGGACTCCGTGCCAACGAGCGGCCTGCCGGGCGCCGATCCGCCGCCCACACGAGGGGCGGTCTCCGGGTCGGCGGCGCCCACGCCGCTTCCGCCGGTTTCGGATTGGGTGCTTGGACGGGGTCGGCCGGTTGCTGAATCCGCGTCCACATGCGGCCGGCGGGGTTCGGCGTCGGCATCGAGCCCGCCCGAGTCGGTGTCGCGGCCCCCGAACGGCGAGTCCACGTCATGGCCGGACTCGGAGGCCGGGGTGACCGGCAGCGGCGGGGCGTACTCGGGCGGGGCGACGGTCTCGGCGACCGGGCTGACCGGTAACGGCGGAGCGTAGTCCGGCGGAGCCACGGCCTCGGGCACGACGGTGTAGGGCGCTGTGGGGCCCTGGGCCGTACCACCCCTGCGAGACTCCCGCTCGCCGTCGAAGGGCACGATCTCACCCGCGTCTCCGACATCGTCAAGGTCGGCCCTGCTGGCCCGCGCGTGTTTGAGGAGGACGAGCAGCATCCAGAGCCCGAGGGCCAGCATCACCCACGGCAGCAGGGCGACGACGATCGCCGCTTGGCGCGGGTCGAAAGTGGCACCGGCGGCGGAGGCCACCGTCGCCGCGGCGGCCGCCGCCAGCAGGAGGAGCAGCACGAGGCCCGCCTGCAGCCGCACCAGAAGCCGCCCGCCGCCCAGAAGCAGCACACTGAGCAGGGCGACGACCAGGAGGGCGTCGAAAGCGGTCGGGTACAGGTAGGCGAGACGTGGTTGCGCGTGGCCGGTGATGGCGAGGGCGCGCAGGTCGTCGAAGGAGAGCGCGCACGCCGCCCCTGTGAGCACGGCGACGGCGAGGCCGGCGAGGCCGATCGCGAGGCGGCGCAGCAGCAGCGGGGCGCCTGCGGGCGTAGGTCGGGACGGGCGGGAGGCCATGCCTGCCGCACCGGGGGGAGTCGCGTCCATGGCCTTCCGAGCCTACAGAATCGGTCCGACGATCGATCGTCACTGCGAGATCAGCAGCCTGAAGATCGAGATGGTGCCCCACGGGTCTTCGCCTCATGCGACGCGACGGCCGGCGGACGAATCGGAGCAGCACGGAGCGCCATATCGGGCGCTTCGTCAATCGACTCACCTCACCAGCGATAGGTGAGTTAAGCGGTTTCTGCGCTTATGGAGTGACTTATGGGACCAAAGTGCTAGCCGTAGGAGGCGAGAAGGCAACACCGCTTGCTTCACGGGGCACAAGTAGGCATGTGCTGCGGCATGAGGCGTTAGCCTTGCCTTCGTGAGCCTGAACCTCTACGACACCAGCACGCGTACGGTCCGCGAATTCGTTCCGGTCGAGCCCGGCCGGGTCTCGATGTACCTGTGTGGTGCGACCGTTCAGGCTCCGCCGCACATCGGGCACATCAGGTCCGGCCTCAACTTCGACGTGCTGCGCAGGTGGCTGCTGCGTGAGGGTTACGACGTGACCTTCTGCCGCAACGTCACCGACCTCGACGACAAGATCATCCGGGTGGCCTCGGAAGAGGGCGTGCCCTGGTTCGTCGTCTCGGAGCGTAACCAGCGCGCCTTCACCTGGGCGTACGACCAGCTCGGCTGCCTTCCGCCGACGGTCGAGCCCCGCGCGATGGGCCACGTGCCGGAGATGGTCGAGCTGATGCGGCGGCTGATCGACAAGGGTCACGCCTACGTCGCGGGCGGCGACGTCTACTTCGACGTCGTCTCCTACGCCGACCGGTACGGCAAGCTCTCCAACCAGAAGCTCGAGAACATGCGGGCGGCCGGGGACACCGACACCGACTCGCTCAAGCGCGACCCGCGTGACTTCGCCCTGTGGAAGGGCGCAAAGCCGGGCGAGCCGACCTGGCCCACTCCGTGGGGCCGGGGCCGTCCCGGCTGGCACCTGGAATGCTCGGCGATGGCCACCAAATATCTCGGCGGCACTTTCGACATCCACGGCGGCGGCGTCGACCTGCTCTTCCCGCACCACGAGAACGAGATCGCCCAGTCACAGGCGGCGGGCGACGGGTTCGCGCGCTACTGGCTGCACAACGGCATGCTGAAGCTCGGCGGCGAGAAGATGAGCAAGTCGCTCGGCAACTCGCTGCTCATCCCGGACATGCTCCGCAAGGTGCGGCCGGTTGAGCTGCGCTACTACCTCGTGGCGGCCCACTACCGCTCGGCGATCGACTACTCGGAGGAGGCCCTCCAGGAGGCCGCCGCCGGTTACCGGCGCATCGAGGGATTCATCACGCGAGCGGTAGAGGTGATCCACGACGTGGACGCGGCGGCGCCGCTGCCGCAGGCGTTCGTGGACGCCATGAACGACGATCTCAACGTGTCCCAGGCGCTGGCCGTGATCCACGAGGTCGTCCGCGAGGGCAACGTGGCCTTGGCGCACGGCAACAAGGAACAGGTCGCCCGGCTGCTTGCTGAGACGCAGAACATGCTCGACGTGCTCGGCCTCGACCCCCGGTCGGAGCAGTGGCGCGTGAGCGGCGACTCAGGCCTCCACGAGGTCGTGGAAGCGCTGGTCGCCGTCGCCCTGGAGCAGCGGCAGGCGGCCCGGGCGCGCAGAGACTACGCGGCCGCCGACGCGATCCGCGACCAGCTGGCCGCGGCCGGTGTCGTCGTCGAGGACACCCCCCAGGGCCCGCGTTGGGAGCTGGCACGCTAGGCGGGCCGTACCCTAGAGACCATGGCGGGAAAGGCTTCAGGGAAGCCCTCGAAGAAGCAGGGCCCCACGAGGGGCACCGGTGGCAAGGTGCGGCGTTCCCTGGAGGGCAAGGGCGCGACGCCCCCTGCGCACATGCGGCACTGGTACAAGGACAAGGCCCGTGCTGAGCGGATCGAGCGTGAGGGCAGCGGCCGGCCTGGCCGCACCCCGAGCCGCGCCCGCAAGGAGGACGCGCCCGAGGTCATCGGTGGCCGTAACCCGGTTGTCGAGGCGCTCCGCGCCGGCGTGCCGGCGAATGCCCTGTATGTCGCGCAGCGGATCGAGAACGACGACCGCGTGCGGGAGGCCATCAAGATCGCGGCGGATCGCGGCATCGCGCTGCTGGAGGTCTCGCGGGACAAGCTCGACCGGCTGACGGAGGGCGGCGTCCACCAGGGCATCGGCCTGCAGATCCCGGCGTACGAGTACGCCCATCCCGAGCAGCTCGTCGAGAACGCCCGCGACGCAGCCGAGGTTCCGCTGATCGTCGCACTGGACGGTGTGACCGACCCGCGCAACCTGGGCGCGATCGCCCGTTCGGCCACCGCGTTCGGCGCTCACGGGCTTCTCGTGCCGTCGCGTCGCTCCGCCGGAGTCACCGCCGGTGCCTGGAAGACCTCGGCGGGAACGCTGGCCAACCTGCCGGTCGCGCGGGCGGCGAACCTGACCCAGACGCTCCAGGCGTACCGCGAGGACGGCCTGTTCGTCATCGGCCTCGACGGCACCGCCACGCTCGATGTCGCCGATGTGGAGCTCGCGACCGAGCCGCTGGTCGTGGTCGTCGGCTCGGAGGGCAAGGGCCTGTCCCGTCTCGTCCGCGAAGCCTGTGACCAGGTCGTCCGCATCCCGATGAACGCGGCGGCCGAGTCGCTCAACGCCGGAGTGGCCGCCGGGATCGCGCTCTACGAGGTCGCCCGCCACCGCCGCCGGTGATTTCACCGTGACGGTACGGCCCGCGGACCACTAAACTCGTAGGCGATGTGCCGCCTTAGCTCAATCGGCAGAGCATCTGTCTTGTAAACAGAAGGTCTGGGGTTCGATTCCCCAAGGCGGCTCCAAGGCCAAAGGCCCCTCGCGATCATCGCAGGGGCCTTTGGAGTACGTCTGGCATGGGTGATCGCCCGAGCTAGGCGAAGGGCCGTCAGAGGGTGAACCAAAATTCACTCGTAATGAGCTGATCAGTCGTCGGCCAGTGCCGCTCGCCAATCGTTGAACCGGGATCGGAGCAACCGGACCTTGGGCTCAGTCAAGCCGTACGCGAGGAATTCGCCGTCCGGGTAGAGCTCCAGGGCGGAAAGCATCTGGGCGAAGACGGCTCGGTCGAAGCCGAGATCGCGGGACGCGGCGAGATCGAGCAGTTGTTCGCGGGTGAACCGGCCGGTGGATAGGAAGGCGTCGACGTCTATGAAGTCGCGGACTTCGGCTCGGGTGAACAGGGCTTCGACCTTGCCACCCGCGACATCGTCGAGGTGGACGACCGGGCCGATCTCCATGGTGACCGGTGGGTGCGAGCGGAGATCGGCGGCCAGTTCCACCTTGCTGGTCCGGCCCGTTGCGAGCTCGGAGACGCTGAGCCGCACGAACTGGGGGCTGTCGACGTCAACCTTGATCGCCAGGCCGTGTTCGATATAGGCGTCGCAGATCTTCGCGACTCCCTCGGAGAAGTCGTCGCGCACGCTGGAGGTGAACAGGTCGATGTCCTCGCTGGGCCGTTCGAGCACGCCGTGAGCTTGTACGGCGTAGCCACCCGCCAGGGCGAACCCGTGATCGGCGGCTGCCGTCAGGCGATGCCGGCCAGACGACGGTGGAAGTCGTCCATCAGGCGGCTTGACGCTGCAGCTCGGGGAACTGGTCGAGCCACAGAGCGCGGACGCGGGGGGGCAGGACCAATTCGGGCCAGAGCTTGCGCAGGAGCGAGGCGTTGAGGAAGCGTCGCAGGTCGTCAGGAGTGGCGCTTTCCCGGATCACCCGCATGTACAGCAGTCGCGCATCGGCGATCTGGTCTAGGTGGTAGCGGCGCTCCGGCCCCCAATCGAGATGTCTGGGCAGCATGACGACGCCCTCGACCGGCCCGGTGAGCTCTTCCAGAGTCGCGGGAACGACGTAAGGGCGGAGCGCTCCGTATCCCCTGGCGTCCATGCCTCCAGTGTGACCGATTCTGCGCTGATCGTCAGGTCGATCTTGCTAACGCGGTTGCTAACAACAGCCCTGGACGGGCATGGACGGTGCCGGAGCGATGCACCTCTGAAAAGGAGCTGAGATGCGCGCATGGACGGCGGTGGACGACCTTGATTCTGCTTGTAAACAGAAGGTCTGGGGTTCGATTCCCCAGGGCGGCTCTGATGTAGAAGGCCCCTGAACCAGCGGTTTCGCGGTCAGGGGCCTTGTGCTTTCGAAGGTCATCTGGTCTCTTTGCTGTCTTTGGGAGCCACCCTGGGAGCCACCCGCTTCCGTTGCCCCAGCAGAGCGCCGGAAGCGGACCGTACGGCGTAGCCGCCGAATTGTTCTCATAGGGATCAAGGGCGGCGCTGCGCGCCGCCTCGCGGCCCTGCGCCCGCTCGGCGGCCGGGCATGCGGCCTGGGGGCCGGCCACCGGGTCCAGGTCGTTCGTCCAGTTGGGCGCTCCACCTGGACCCGGTGGCCTTGGCCCGCTTCCCCTTCGGGCGGGTCGACGGCAGACGGGGTGATCAGGCAGGCCGAAGCGTGCGCGCCGCGCGGGTCAGGGCAGGTCACGGGCTGATCGTCGTGCAATTAGCCAGGTGACGAGGGGGGCAATCACGGTCACTCGTGACCGATCCCAAGCGCGGGTCAGCGCTCCTACAGACCGTAATCCATACAATTCCCAAGCTGGCAGCGCATGGACCACAGGTGAAGATGTCGGTGCCCTCTGCGATGATCCCGCGATACGCCCCAACGAAAGGCACATGGGATGAGCGGCGCGACGGCGGAAACCTATGAGTGGCTCTACCGGGAGTTCACTGATGGCACCCATGAAACGTGGCTCTTCACCACCTTCGTACGGGACCTGTCCCCTCAAGAGGCTCTGCGGCGGATCGGTGTCGTCCCTAGGCCGCTGAGCGACTCCGGATTCGGCATCGCGGCCTACGCGGCTGACGGCGGAACCGTTTTGATCGAATGCGGCTGGGCGGGGATCATCTACGACATGGCTGGCCCGCTGTCCGTGGGCACGTCCGCAGCCGCAGTTTTCGCCACCATCAAGAACGAAGACTTCGCCTACTGCGTCAATGATCAGTTGGTGACCACGTTCAGCCTGTACTCCTATTCCCTTCGGGAAGGCTTTGACCCTGACCGGCTCCAGAGCGATGTTGAGGACCTTGGCATGAACATCGACGGTGATCAGTTTGGATTTCCCGAGGACCCCATCCCCCGCGCTCTCGCCCTTGCCGAACGCGCCACGGGAGTCCACTTGTCTTCCGCCCGTTACGCCGGTCCCGCTCTGATGGGACCCACCGACCACCTTGCCCCCTAGTGGTGATAAGGAAGAGGTCAGAGCCATGATCACGTCCCAGATGCGTGCCAGAACGGACGGCGATCAGCGGTGAATCAGGGAGACTCACGGTCACTCGGCCCACACTGACCTGCACCCCTGTTTTCCCAGCTCAGCACGGCAAGATCAGTAGCCTATTCCCACGCTGATAGTTGGGATTGTAATGGTTGTCGAACCATCACGGGGGGCATGTGACGCGCGGTCAATCCCCGTAACAGTGCAACATCAAATCGGGCTCTGCGCGCCAGCTCATCAACAGTTTCCGCATGGCTGCCACTAACTCACGCTGTGCGTCATCGCTGGCAACTTCCTCCAGGCGATCGATATCAGCCTCAAGCTGAGGTATGTCTCGGCGATCGAGAACAGCGTCCGACCACGGGTCGAGCTGCCCGAGAATCGGCAGCCTGCTGCCCCCGGCATTGTTAACCAGCAGCAGTAGTGTCTCCACTTCCACGTCCAGCACCCAACCTCGCTGCTGCGCTGTCCTCCACTTCTCGACGTCGGCACGGCCGTGCTCACGACGCTGCACACGAGTAGCCCGGCGCGGGATCTTCGGACGAGGCTGCGGAGGACGCAACATCAACAGCAGTCCCATGCCGGTGACAGTACTGGCTCTGGTGCATGAACTTCACTGGCCGGCGCGCGTGCCCGTTCCGTGCCCGATGGAGCGGTGATCAAGGGGGAACAGCGAGGACTCAGGGGGACTGCGATCAGTCGCCCCAGCAGCAAAGACGCAGGCGGATCATGATCGGCTTACGTGTTTGCAAGCAGGCGTTCGGAGGCCGTTTGGGGAGCCACCTTGGGAGCCACTCGGACGTCCGGGCGGCCCCTCGAAGAGATTCCTATCTGCCACGCTGTCAAGGGTGAAAGATCGTACCAACTATGCAGGGCATGCCTTTTTTCCGGCACAATGGAATCAAGCTCGCATACTTTCCAATAAGTGGATAAGCGTAATAAGAAGGATGAAAGGTGTGCGAGTCGGAACTATTACCGCTAGTGCGGTGTCCAGCAACGTTCACGGCTCTAACGGCCCTCGCCTAACAAGGTCGGCGAACACGCCGATCTGGCAAGATTCATGGGTCAGCACACTAGGTCACGATGGGACGATGAGGCGGGTATGAGCAGATCATCTGACACGGTCATTGGCGTGCATGAGTCCTTAGCCGATCAGATGGCTCGGGTCGTCGAGCCCCTTCTCACGATTCAAGGGCTCACCGAAACAGACATCGAGTCCTACGACCTCAACCAGCTCCACGACGCCCTCGAGCGGCTCAACGACGCCATTGCCCATCCTGAGCAGTTTGGTTCACTGAAGGTGACGGCGGAGGCTGGGGTGATCATGGCCAGAACGCAGGCTGAGGGACATTTTGGAGCCCTCCCGATCCTGCTCGCGCGCAAGCGTCGAGTGCTGGAGCGAATCGCCGAGCTCCGCGAGTCTTCTGGGATCCTGTCACTACGCCAACTCGTCGATCAGGTTAGGGACGACCAGTTCCGGCAGGCGCTGGTCGGGCAGCTCGACAACCTCGAACAGGCTGCGGTCATCCAGCAGGAGGCCCGAGCGACGGCGGTGGCCGAAGAGGACGCTTCTAGGGCGGTCGAGGAGCAAGCCAAGAAGGAACGGCAGCGCATCGAGAACTTCCAGCGTCGATGGATGGTGTGGAAGGA
Source organism: Planotetraspora sp. A-T 1434 (assembly GCF_025420585.1). Classification (GTDB taxonomy): domain Bacteria; phylum Actinomycetota; class Actinomycetes; order Streptosporangiales; family Streptosporangiaceae; genus JAOEGB01. Next base: position 64,308 of record NZ_JAOEGB010000035.1, read on the forward strand.
CATCCTCGGTAGGGAATCGGTCGCCAGCATCGTCGGGGCGTTCTTTCTCGTCATCTCAGGACTCGCACTTCTGATTGCCATGTTCGTCGGTGTCGAGGTCAGCGCGATCGTCAGCAACAGCTTCCTGGTGATCTTGGGTTACTTCTTCGGGCAGGGTGCAGAACGCCGGGCGGGCTCTCGACGTCAGGATTCCCTGCCGGAGTGACGGTGTGTCCATAAATCTTTGCCAGATTGGCGTGCTCGCCGACCTTGTTAGGCGAGGGCCGTTAGAGCTGGTGAACGTTACTGGACACCGCACTAGTTCGGTTCGATCGGCATGCCGAATTTCGTGGTGAAGACGAGGTCGGAGTCCTTCCACTTCTCGCCGGCCTCTTTGCGCGCGTCCTCCTGAACCCGTTGCCGGTGCTTTAGCGCGGATACACAAAGGCCGATGAGAGGAAGGGAGCTCTCGGAGTCCTCCGTCTTCGTGGTGTCGCGGTGCAGCAGTTGCCCGCTGACCCAAGTGAGCTGATGGTCGATCCACAGCTCGGATTTCTCGCAATCGACGCTGTCCCAGACGAGCCCGAGCACCTCGCCGCGCCGCAGGCCAAGCCCGAGGATCAGCACGTACGCCGCATAGAGCGGATCATCCTTGCTCTTCACGTACTCCAGGAACCGCCGGGCCTCGTCGACGCTCCAGACCGCCTGACGCTTCTTGCGCTTGCTCTTGGCCTTCGTCGGGAGTGTGTGGCCAGTGCCGCGACGTTCTTGGAGATCAGTTCTTCGCGTACGGCATTGCCCAGCGCGGCACGTAGGACACTACGGATGCCCGTGATCGTGCTGCGAGACGTCCTCGCGGGTCTTGCCGTACGCCACTTGCGGGTCCTCCTGCCTTCCGGCGTCGTGACCCAGACGTCCAGGACCAGGACCAGGACCACGATCACTGCTCGTCCTCGGTTCATCCAGCCAGCCTTACCCCAGTGGCACCGACGCCGGGAGGGTCAGCTGGTGTTGCACCGGGCCGGACGCTATCCGCCCGTCATGATCGGTTGGAAGTGGCTTCCAACCGATCATAAGGCGCCATACAAGTCGATTCCAAGAGCGCCGTCCCACCATGGCGGTGCGAGGAGAAAGCAGCTTTCTGCGTATGGATCTTCGTGTGAATTCGGTGTCGTTCTTTCCCGGAGATAATCGCCGCCGGACTGCCCTCATGAAAGGAAAAGGGGATCGACGTGAATGCCCATGCATTTGAAATGTTGTGCCAGGCCGTGGAAGAGACGCACGCGGGCCGAGCCGACACCGCCCGGCGCTGGCTGGACAAGTTACGCGGACTGATCGACCCGGAGAACGCGGGCGACGACTTCCTCTACCTGCTCTACCACGACGCGTTGGCCCGTCGGCTGGGAACCGATCAGGACGGGCGGGACAACCTCTACCTGCGCCGGTTCGAACGGCCGCAGATCGAATTGTTCGATCTGGTGGCCGAACACCTGCCGGTGGTGAAGCTGGCCGGCCGCATCGGCGGCGCCCTGCTCGCCCAGCATCTCGCCGGGCGGCGCACGGCCACCCTGCTGTCGATCGGCATCGGCTCGGGCGTCCAGGAGGCGGCGCTCCTGACCGAGCTCGCGAAGGACGGCATGGCGCCCGGACGGCTGACCGTCATCGGGGTGGACCCCGCGGTCGAAAGCCTCCACCAGGCCGAACGATCCCTCCGCGACACCGGTGTCACGCTGGACTTCCACGGGGTCGCCCGCTTCGCCGAGCACATGACCGACGATGACTGGGACCTGGTGCGCGGAGCGCCTCGCCCGCTGGTCATGAACGCCGCGTTCGCGCTGCACCACCTGCGTGACTCCTTGTCCGGCGCCGACGAAAGGAGCACGTTCTTCGCGAGGCTGCGAGACGCGGAGCCGGAGGCAGTGGTGCTGTGCGAGCCGGACTCCGATCATCATCGGGTGTCTCTGCCCGAGCGGTTCCACAACTCCTGGCAGCACTTTCACTACGTCTTCCGGCTGATCGACGCGCTGGACGTCTCGGCCGCCGACCGTAACGCGATGAAGCTGTTCTTCCGGCGCGAAGTGGCCGACATCGTCGGCACCGCCGACGACGAGGAGCGCTACGAACGGCACGAGCCGACAGCGCGATGGCTGGACCGGTTGCGCCATGCCGGGTTCCGGCCGACGCCCGCCCCCGAGAGCGCGCTGCCGGATACGGCCCATCCCGCCTTCGTCCGCCACGATCGCGACAGCGTGCGCATCGGATTCGACGGCGAATCGCTCGTGGCCGTCATCCAGGCAATGCCGGCGTAGGCGTAGGCGAGTTGATCAGCTGGTCGGTGCGTGGGCATGGGGGCCTAG
>NZ_JAOEGB010000036.1 GCF_025420585.1 Planotetraspora sp. A-T 1434
GCCGACCCCCCACGTGCGGGGTAGCGAGTCGAAACTCCATCGGTCTGTAGACCGCGCGGGTATGACCGCGTAGCCTTGCCGGTATGACCCGGAAGATTTCCATCTCGCTACCCGACGAGCTGGCCGACGAGGTGCAAGCCAGCGGCAACGCATCGGCCTACATCGCCGCGGCGCTGCGCGAGCAGCACCGCATCCACGGTGACCTGGCCATCATGGACGACCTCTGGGGCCCCGCCTGGCAGGGCGACATCACCGACGACGACCGCGCCCGCGCGGCCCGTCTCCACGCTGGCAGCGCCCAGGCGGCGGACGCCGCGTGACCGACGCCATCCCCCCGACCGGGCTCATGTCCGGCCATGTCCTCGACCTGGACGCCGTCACCCACCTGATCGAGGGCAAGTCCGCCTACGGCCGCGAGCTCGTCAGGCAATCCTCCGCATATGGCGTGACGTTGCTGATCCCCGCGCTCGCCGTGCAGGTCCTGTCGCTCGGCCCCATCGCACCCCGGCTCGAGCGGTTCATGAACATGTCCATGGTCGTCGTCGGCCCGCTGTCCCCCGACGACGCCACGGCGAGCGGACCGTACGCGCAGGGTATGACGACCCGGCGGCCGGACGCGCAGATGCCCGAGGTCCTTGTCGCCGCGCACGCCGTCGTCCACGCCGTACAGCGCGGGTGGCGGATCATCACCGCGACGCCGCACCTGTATGAGGGCCTGGACGTACGGCTTGAGGTCCTTCCCTGATCGCTCCGGGGGGAAGATCGCACCGGACTTGCAGAACTCCCAATACGGGGGACGCTAAGGGATGGGTAGACCAGCCCCCACCCGTGCTGGCAGTGCTGGCGGGCCGCCAGGGCCCCGAAGTGGCTCCCTGTCCCCACCCGGGGAAGACCCCGGCACCGCGCCACGGTTGGATGCCGGGCCACCATTCCATCGGAATGCAGCCGCGTCAGCCCAGCCAGAAGGCGGCAACCGACGACGAGCGCAGTGCGATCGCTGTTCCGATTCGCCAAGAAGCGGGGTCTGAGGAACATCGGAACCGGATCGTGCGCTAAGCCTGTCCTCGCAGGTCATCGCTATGCGGTTTCGCGTCGAGCCTCTTCGAGCGGGATTGACCGCAGATACTTGACGAATATCTGCGATAGCGTCGATGCCGTCCTGAAGGGATGCCCTCGCCCGGTGGGGGCCAGGCCCCATGGTTATCTGCGATAGAGCGCGGAGGCGGTCGTGGGAGTGGTCCACAGGATCGGAGCCGAACGGCAGGCGCCGGTGCTCAAGGACGCGGTCAAGGGCCTCCTAGCCGGAGTGTCCAACCCCAACACCGCCCCGGACCGTGTGGGTTACCCGACCAGCGATCGTGACCTGGCCGCCTTCCTGCCGACCAGCAGCATCATCGCCACAGCGGCCAGGATGCCGACCGCGATGACCGGCACCAGCGTCTGGAAGCCGGGCCCCGCGGCGACCTGGCCGAACAGCGGCGGTCCGAGCAGTGAGCCGAGGCTGCCCGCCTGGGCGACCATGCCGTTGCCGATGTCGGCGTCGTCCAGGCGGGCCAGCACTAGCGGGAGCGCCGCGAAGACGAGCGCGCCGAGGTAGCCGTTCTCGATCGAGATGATCGCCGCGCCGCCGAGCGCCGCGGTCGGGGAGCCGTGCGCGCCGTAGGTGAGCCAGGCGGCGGGCACGGTCAGGAGTCCGGCGAGCGCCACGACGAGGACCGGCGTGTTGCGCCGCAGCAGCATGCCGACGGCGAGCCCGCCGAGCGCGCTGAGCAGTGAGATCACCGAGGTGATGGCGCCTGCCGTGGCGGCCGAGCGGCCCTGCTGCTCGATGAGGAGCGTGGGGAGCAGCACGATGACCGGGATCGTCACCAGCGCCGTCATACAGAAGGCTGCGGCCAGCAACGCGGGCCAGGCCAGCGCGCGGGCGCGAGGCGCGGGCCCGGACGCCGCCTGCCGTGCCTGGCCACCCGGCAGGCGTACCCAGACGATGAGCGCCATCAGCAGCGTCAGGCCGGCGATCAGCACGATCCAGCCGTGCCAGCCCGCTGCCGAGCCGATCGCGCCGCCGCCGAGCGTGGCGGCGCCGATGCCGACCGGGACGAACGTGGCCCACAGCGACAGGGCCGTGCCGCGGTCGCGCTGGGCGGCCAGGCGGAGGATGAGCGCCGGGCAGGCGATGGTGACCAGCAAGTAGCCGACGCCTTCGACGCCTCTGGCAGCCAGCAGCGAGCCGAAGTCACCTGCGGCCACGCTCGCCGCGCTGGCCGCCGCGATGAGGAAGAGGCCGGTGACGAGCGAGCGTGCCGTCCCGAAGCGGCGGACCAGGTAGCCGGCGGGCAGGCCGACGACGGCGCCCACGCCGACCACCGCCGAGATCACCCAGCCCAGTTGCGACAGCGACAGCCCTAACTGGGAAGCCACCTCAGGGCCGACGGAGGCGAACTTGCCCAGGCTCATGGCCGCGACGACGCCGCCGAGGTAGACGATGACGATCGTCAGCCAGGGCGAGCGCGCGGGCTCGGGTGCCGGCGCCGTCGTGCCTGATATTGGCTGGGGATCCATGAGACTCCTTCGGACTGTTGACGTCACGGACCATGGCTTCACGGCGTCAACGGACCGTCAAGCGTCGCATGCGATGTAGTCGTGCTCGTTCTCGATGAGCAGGGCCCCGAATCCGGGTTTGTCCAGTTAACATGGTGTAACTCGTTGTGGCCTCTTCTATCGGGAGGTCGGGGATAGGCGGCCTTCGAAGGTGATGGCGAAGGTATTCAAAGCGGCCTTCCACCGGTGACCCAGCGTTTGCGGCCCTTCCCGGTCGGGTCCAGGCTCATAGTCGCCATGTAGACGCACTTGAGCGCGGCCTGCTCGTTCGGATGGCCGCGGGCCTTGACCGCGCGGCGGATCCGGGCGTTGACCGACTCGATGGCGTTGGTCGAGCAGATCACCCGGCGGATCTCGGAGTCGAAGTTGAGGAAGGGGGCTGAGGAACATTGGCACCGGCGCGGGGTGTCGGCCCGGAACTCCTATAGCTACGGCGAGGCAGAGTAGGCGGCGATCCGTGTTCTACCTGGGGTTTTCTGGGGCTCCGTGGATGATGCGGTGAATGGTGGAGCGTCCGACGCTGTATTCGGTGGCCAGGTCAGCGAGGGAGACCTCGCCTTCGGCGTAGCGGCGGCGGATGGAACGGCGGGCGGGTTCGGGCAGTTTGGGCCGCTTGCCCTTGAGCTTGCCGTTCTTCTTCGCGAGGGCCATCCCTTCGCGGGTGCGCTGGTGCCCGATGTTGGCTTCGAACTCGGCGACCATCGCGAGGGTCTGCAGGAATAGCCGGCCGAACGGGTCGTTCCAGTCGTAGACACTCGCGCCGAGGCCGAACAGCACGCCACGGCCGGACAGTCCGGTGAGGATGTCGTTGGCCTCGGCCATGTTGCGCGAACCGGTCAAACTTGGTGACGGTGAACACCGTCCCGTCCCACACGGCCGCCAATGCCTGGTCGAGGCCAGCGCGGTTGCGGCGGGTGGTACCGGAGAACCCGCGGTCGATGTAGATCCGTTCCTCGGGGACATCGAGCGCGAGGAGCTGCTCGGTCTGGATGACGACGTCTTGCTCGTCGGTGGAGCAGCGCGCGTAGCCGACCCGGGATCCGTTCACGCGCTCAAGTGTTCCGGATAGGGGGCCTTCATCGGACATATCGCGGAACACCTATACGGAACACTTTGACCTGCGGGTCTGGGACCGCTGGTTGGTGTTCCGTTAGGGCACCCCCAACGGAACACCGATCGCGTTCCAAGCTGGAGCGAGGCCAACGCGGATCACGCTGAGCGATCTGGGTCACGACGTGGTTCGGCAATGGACATGGTGTAGGAACGCAGCTCGGGAACTCGCCATGCGATCGCGGCGACGGCCATGGTAGTCAGTAGACCTCCGATGCAAATCACTGTTCGGGGCCCGAGGAGCGACGCAGTGGTCCCGTGCAGCAAGTTCGCGAGCTGCGGTCCACCGATGAGGACAACGGTGAGCGCTCCTTGGATCCGGCCGCGCATGGCGTCGTCGGTAAGGGCTTGGGAGATGGCGTTGCGGAAGGTGCTGAGCACGAAGTTCACGGCTCCGCCGAGGACGAGTGCTATCAGCGCGATCCACAGCTGCGCCGCCAAGCCGAGTGCGACCACAGTGATGCCCCACGCGGCAGCGGCTGCCGCCATGAGAGCTCCATGGCGGCGGGCGCGGGTGAAGGTGCCCGATAGGAGAGCGACCGCGAATACCCCGGCTGGGTAGGCGGCGTAGAGCAGTCCCAGTGCCGGACCGCCGCCAGCCGGGCCGCCGTAGGTGCGCTGGGCCAGTTCGGGGAAAAGTGCAATCGGCATGCCGAAGACCATCGCCGAGAGGTCGACCGCCAGCACTGCCACAAGCAGTCGGCTGGCGGCCAGGTACCGGAACCCAGCCAGGATCTGAGCGATGGTCGGATGATCCCCGCGGTGTGGTTCGGCCGGAACGTTCGATGCTCGGGCTGGCTCCAAGCGGGGCAACTTGGCGACGGCCCACACGACGGCCAGCAGCGCGAGCGCGTCGAACAGGTACAGGGTGCCGAGCCCGACGAGCGGGATCAGAAGGCCGGCGAGCACGGGGCCCAAAATCGATCCAGCGTAGCGGACCAGCGAGCTGAGGCTGTTGGCCGCTGGGAGTAGTTCGACCGGGACGAGGCGGGGCACCACGGCACCCATCGTCGTCATGATCGATCCGAAGGTCAGTCCCTGGCAAGCCACCAGCATCATCAGGACAGGGAGGGATCGGGCGTCCAGCACAGACTGAGTCCATAAGGCCGCGTAGGTCAACGTTAGGCCGCAGTGCGCGGCCAGGAGTATCGTTCGCCGGTCTCTGACGTCAGCGAGAGCACCTGTCCACAGAGCCGCCACCACCAGCGCGACGAACGACACGACGGCCGAGGCACCCACGGTCGCCGATGACCCGGTCATGGTGAACAACTGCGTCGGGATCGCGGCCAGGCTGAACGACCCGCCCACCGCGCACACCACTGACGCCACCCACAACCGCCGGAATGCGTCGACCCTCAGCGGTCGACGATCGACGATGATGCCGAGCCCTGCCTTGAGCCTGGGGGCGCGCATCACCGGCTGGGAACGGTCCGGACAGCATCCGCAGCGTCCAGCGGTACGACGTCGGCGACGACACAGGCGATGTTGTCGGGAGCACCTGCGGCGTACGCTTGCGCGATCAATTCGTCGAGTGCCTGCTGCGGGCCGTCCTCCTCGGTCAGCACCTTCTGCAGGGATGCGGCCGAGACGACGGCCGACAACCCGTCGGAGCACAACAGGTAGCGGTCACCGGCAGCGGCCTGGTGGAGTGACAGGTCTGGAGGCATCCCGCCTGTGCCGGTCAGTGCTCGCACCAGCAGTGAGCGCTGCGGGTGTGAGGCCGCTTCATCGGGGGTCAGTCGTCCTTCGTCGATCAGGGACTGGACGAAGGTGTGGTCATGGGTGATCTGGGAGAGCTCACCGTCTCGCAGGCGGTAGGCGCGGGTGTCGCCGATGTGCACTAGCGCTAGATGGGAGCCGGACCACAGCAGTGCGGTCAGGGTGGTGACGGCCTCGCCATCCGATGATGCTGCGGCGATCGTCCTGATCTCCGTGTTGGCATCGTCGACCGCGTCAGCCAGCGCGCCGAGGAGGTCTTCGGCGGGTATGGCGAGAGCCTCCAGCGGTTTGAGCGCCTCGATGGCGGTCGCGCTCGCGAGGTCTCCGGCTCCGCCACGGACGCCGTCGGCCACCGCCAGCAAGCGGGGGCCCGCGTAGGCGGTGTCCTCGTTGCTCGTCCGCACCAGTCCTGACTCCGAGCGGGCGACGTAACGGATCCCGAGCATGGTCGCGGAATCGTCCACAGAGCTGCCTCTTCCCGTCAGGTAGTCGACGAGGAAGGTTGCCAACCGGCCGCGAGCGGCGGTCTCGGCCAGGAACTGCTCCCAGTAGCCGGCGATCTCCTCGGCCGCTTTCTCCGCAGGTAGATCACACACATGCCGGATACGGGTCAAAGGCATGCCCAGACGCCGCAGCCAGGCGATCAACCGGGCTCGCTCCAACTGCTCCGGATCGTAGAATCGGTATCCCGAATCGCTATCCACGGCGGCCGGCAGCAGGAGTCCGAGTTCGTCGTAGAGCCGCAGGGCCTTCGGCGACAGCCGAGCTGCCCGAGCGAACGCTCCGATCGTCAGCAACTCCCGCACCACTCCTCCTCGTCCCGGCCACGACGACCGGTGTCAACGATGCTGGGGCTTCACCCAAGGGGAAGGTCAACAACGTCACCACCCTTCCATGCGGCTCCTTGGCAATCGCTACGCGCTGACCCCGAGATCGAGACGGCTGTCCATTTGGGTTCGTCCAGTTAACGGCTCTGTCCCGTAATCGGTGGTGGCGCTGAGTGATCACCTGCCAGCCTGAGGCGTGCTGAAGATCAATGATCTGGTGGGCGTGGTGTTCGCGGGGCTGTCTGACCTGGTCATTGAGGATGTGGTGGACGAGCACGACCTCATTCGGGTCATGGCCCGCACTCGGGATGAGCCGGTGCCGTGCCCGGTGTGCGGGGTGCTGACCGGCCGTGTGCACGGCTTCTGTTGCCGAACGGTCACGGACGTCCCGATCGACGGGCGGACAGTGGTGGTGTCGGTGACAGTACGGCGCCTGGTCTGCCCGGTGCTGGGGTGCCCACGGCAGACGTTCCGTGAACAGGTGCCAGGGCTGCTGGAGCGCTACCAGCGCCGCACCACCAGGCTCACCGCCCAGCTGGGGGCGGTGGTGAAAGAGCTCGCGGGCCGGGCGGGCGCTCGTCTGTCACAGGCGCTGGACGTCGCGATCTCGAAATCCACGGCGCTGCGGCTGCTCATGCGGTTGCCGCTGCCGCCACCGCGGGTTCCCCGCGTGCTCGGGGTCGATGACTTCGCGCTCAAGCGCCGCCACCGATACGCCACCATCTTGATCGACGCCGAAACTGGTGAGCGCATCGACGTTCTCCCCGGCCGTGGCGCCGACGCCCTCCAGGTGTGGCTGCGCGCCCACCCCGGAGTGGAGATCGTCTGCCGGGACGGGGCGGGCGCCTACGGCGAGGCGGTACGCCGGGCGTTGCCCGACGCGACGCAGGTCAGCGACAGGTGGCACCTGTGGCAGAACCTTTGCGACAAGACCCTCGCAGAGGTCCGCTCCCACAGCTTCTGCTGGGCCACGGTCAACCCGGCCCGGCCCGCCGGTGTCCGGGAGCAGACCACCCAGCAACGCTGGCAGCAGATCCACGACCTGCTGGACAAGGGTGTTGGCCTGCTGGAATGCGCACGCCGTCTCGATCTGTCCCTGAACACCGTCAAGCGCTACGCCCGCACCCGGCAGCCGGAGGCTCTGCGCCGCGCTCCACGCTACCGGCCCACCCTCGTCGATCCTTACCGCGATCACCTGCGCCAGCGGCGCGCCGCCGAGCCGGCCGTCCCGGTGCTCCAGCTGTTCGGCGAGATCAAGGAACTCGGTTACACGGGCAGCCTCAACCTGCTCTACCGCTACATCACCCAAGGACGAGCCGAGGGCGATCGGCCCGTCGTCACACCACGCCGTCTCGCTCGGCTCCTGCTCACCCGCCCCGACAGGCTGCGTGAGGCCGATAGCACGTTGCTGCAGGAACTCGCGGCCACGTGCCCCGAACTGGCCCAGCTCGCCCGCCTGGTCCGTGCCTTCGCGGAACTCCTCACCCCGGCCGCAGGCAACGACGCCAAGCTCGCCACCTGGCTCACCGACGCCCGGGCCGCGAACCTGCCCCACCTGCACAGCTTCGCCAACGGCCTCGAACTCGACCGCGAAGCTGTGAACGCCGGCATCACCCTGCCGCATCACAACGGCCGAACCGAAGGCGTCAACACGCGAACGAAGAGAATCATGCGGCAGATGCACGGCCGGGCCGGGTTCGACCTCCTGCGCCACCGCATCCTGCTGCACTGAAGATCACGCAGCGCAACCACCGATTACGGGACAGAGCCGATTACGGGACAGAGCCGGAAACCGTACAGTCCCCGGCCGGGCTCCGGACGATCTGGATCGTCCGGGAGACATAGCCGAATCATGAGCACGAGGCGGACCAGGTCGTTACCGACGTGCCCGAGGCGATGGAGATCCTGCGCGAGGTGACGTGGTCTTGCATCCCGCCGCAGTTCAGGCAACTGCTGTACAGCAACCCTCCCAGCAACAGCGTCTCCCGCGATCACATGTCCCCGTCTGTCCTGACTACGAGCTGGGCCTCACCGAGGATGGCTACCGCCCCATGAGCGACCTGAGTCAGAGTGCTCCTGTGGGGCCGGGGAGGACGATGTCGAAGAAGCTCTGCGCGGTGTAGGTGGAGATTTTCCGGACCTTGCCCGTTTTGATGTTCACCGCGTAGGCCGTCATGGTGACGTAGGGCGGGTCCCCCTGTTCCTTGGGGAGGGAGGAGTCCTGCTTGGGCGCCGGCCTGCATTGAACGGGCATGGTCAGGGCCGTCACTTCGTTGGCGCTGCGCCACGTGCGCAACGAAATCTGGTGGCCGTCCGCAAACAGGCCGCTCAGAGCGATCCTCTGAAGCGCCTCACCCGTCCGCGCGTCCAGCCGTACGAGATCGCCCTTGCGGCAGGGCTCGGAGGGCGTGCCGCGATTCTCGATCGCCATGACGGTCTTGCCATCAGGGGCGAGTGGGCTGAAGAAGTAGCTCTGCGGTAGGTCGACGGTGGTGGCGTTGCCTGCCGAAGAGGTCGTCCACAGCCTCGACATGGTCTGTAGCCGTGATTTGGGCGCATACTGCGCCAGAGTGACTGTGCCACCGTCCTCCGAGAGGCCGATGGGGTTCCAGCCGTTCGGCAGCGGACGCAATATACGCTCACGCATGTCGATGAGCATGGCCGGGTCCTTCAAAGGCGGATTCTTCGTGAAGGCCAGGAAGTGGCCGTCCCGGGACAACAGCAGATGGGAGAGGCTGCCGAGCCACGCCTCCGGGACTTTGGCGGGGGCCGTCCACCGCTCGCCCGAGGCCAGGTCGCGGACCACGAACGTGCTCTCCTCGGCGCCGTAGTAGGCGATCTTGCGGCCGTCCTGGCTGATTGCCAGCGGACTGTCCAGTGGTCCTTCTCCCCGAGGGCGGTAGTTGCCGATGCGGTAGCCGCTGAGGCTGGGGAGCGCCTCCGGGACGCGGTAGGTCCTGCCGGTCCGGGTGACCACCCTCCAGCCGCCGTCCTTGCAGCGCGGTGGGACCTTGCCGGTCTCCGGCTGGCAGAACGTCCTGTAGGCGTAGCTCACCGGGCCGACCCCACGGGATGGGAGGTCGGTGACCGTACCTAGGGTGGCGGCGTCCGGTTTGGAGGGCAGCAGCCGTACGGCGGTCGTCACACCGAGCGCGGTGACGACCAGCAGGGCCGCCGCGACAAGCGAGAGAGCGGTCTGCCGCCTGCGCTCGTAGATTCTGATGGTTTGTTCGGCCAGATCTACTTCAGGGGAGTCGTCGGCGAGGTCGTTCAGCACGCCCCGTAGCCAGGTCATCCGTGTGCCTCCCGGATGTCGTCCAATTCAGCGAACTTTGGCGCCAGGTGGGGCGCTAGATCACGTAAGCGGGCTAGTGCGTGGTGAACCTGGCTCTTCACCGTGCCGATCGAGCAGTTGAGCAACTCGGCGGTCTCGCGTTCCGTTCGGTCCTCGTAGAAGCGCAGCACGATCACCGCCCGCTGCCGCGGAGGCAACCGCATGAGCGCCTGGCGCATGACGAGCCGTACGACCGTGGAGTCCTCGCTCGAGTAGACCCGTTCCGGCGGTGCGGTACTCGGGAGTTCGGCGCCGGCCCGGCGCCGCCGCCACGAAATGTGCTGGTTCAGCAGCGCCTTGCGCGCGTACGCCTCCGGGCTGTCGATGCGCGAGAGCTTGAACCAGCGCCCGAGCACCTTGAGCAGGACAGTCTGCAGCAGGTCCTCGGCGAGGTGGGCGTCTCCCGTGAGCAGGTATGCCGTCCGCATCAGCGACTGCTGATGAGCCGCGACGAACTCACGAAAGCTGTCATTGCGGTCCAACGTCACTCCTCTCAACCATTACAGACGTCGGTGAGGAATCCAAAGGTTGGGCCGACGGTGCGAATACTGAGGACGCATTCCAAGACGCCCAGCCTGGGCACCTTAAGCGCCAGAGCGTGCATGAATGTGGGTGAAGGCGAATCAATCGCCCGGCGACCCGCTCCGCAGATCAGCACATTCGCCACGAAGGCGAATGCCGGTCGCAGGCCATGTCGCGTCAGCGTCTCTGGTACACACGTTCCATGAGCTCATCCGCTGCCCAGCACCTGGGCGTCGTGCCGTCCGTGTTCGTCGTTGAGCACCTTCCGCACGCGACGTTCCCCGAGGACGATGAGTGGATCGCGCTGGTTCGCGCTCCGGAGGGCCTCACTGTTGTGCGCGAAACTTGGCCGACGGGCTCCGGCGACCGGTGGATCGGTCTGTATGGCGGGGGGACCGGGCACAAACTGGACGTTCCAGGCATGCTGGCGGCGATCGTGGGGCCGTTGGCCGAGGCGGCCATCCCCGTGTTCGTCGCCTCGACGTTCCACGCCGACCTGGTTCTGGTGCCTGAGCCCAGGGTGAAGGAGGCCGTCACCGTTCTGGAGGAGGCGGGACATCGGGTGGACACCGGGCATCTGAGGTCGGTCGACGTCTAGCTCGCCGGCTCGCCCGGTCGCGACCATGGAGCGGGCGAACACTTCGGGGCGGGCGAACACTTCGGGGCGGGCGAGCCACGACCGTCGTACGCCACGGCCGTTGCACCTGCTCGGCCGGTCTCACACCGCCCGCGCCCGGCGGAGTGCGGATCAGGGGGCGGCTTCGTGCCCTGGCTGGCCGGGCGTACGGCGCTGCTGCTTGAGCTCCGCTTCGTAGAGATGGCGGCGCCCTTCGGCCAGCCCGTTCCGAGCTTCGCGCTCGAGCTGCTGGAAGGCGGCGTAGTACCCGTCGTCGTACTCCTCCACGAGCTGGTAGGTCCACCGGCCGGCGATGACGTTGCGGCCGATCAGCTCACGTTCGATCCGATCGGCCCACGTGTCGTGCCCGGCCTGGCGGAACAGCCTCACCACGTCGTCCAGCTCGAAATCGGCGCTGCCGGTGAGCTGGTGGAACGCGTACAGGTGGCCTCTGACTCGATGGATTATCTCCAGCGCCTTGCTGAACCTGCCCAGGGCGTCAACGGTCACGTCATCGAGGCCCGGCGGCCGGAGATGCGCGGGGTCGGGACGGCCCACCGGTTCACGTTCTGTCATGCCGCACCGCTACCCGCCGTATCGGCGCGTCTACCCTCCTCTCAGAGTTACTCAATGGTCGGAATTCGCAGAAATCAGATGGTGGCGGGTGACTGTCATGACTGCGAAGATGCCCTCCTTAAACGAGACACTTTCTCCCCATAAAAGGACAGAAGACTCCATGAGGCGATGGGTTGCCCTGGCGGCCGCCGTGCTGGTCGCGTTTGTCCCGGTTGTCGCCGACCCCGCTGTCGCGGAGTCCGGTTCGCCCGATCCCGTACGGGCGCTCAAACAGCAGTTCCGCACCGGACACGGTGTTCAGGTCTCCGAGATCACACGTCTGCTTGAGGGCGGGAAATCCATTGGGAGGCTCCGGGTGCGCGGCACACTACAGTTCGGTCCTTCGGGTCCGGGCGCCGCCGATTTCACCTGGCAGGAGGTTCCCGACCCGGGACAGGAACAGGACGGTAACCGCGAGGAATTCACGCGATACCACATAGTCCACGTCAACGGCCGTTTCTACTACGCCATCAACGCGTATCGCGGACCGGTGCCCGAGGGTAAGACGTGGGTTCGTGTGGACGGGTCGCGAGGGCTGGGTCCCCTCATCGCCCCGACCGTCAGCCTGCAGGTGATCAACGTCTACAAGCCGGCAGTGGTGAAGGCCATGCTGAAGACCTCAACGGGCAAGCCGGTCTCCGGGGGGTTCCTCTACCAGGGGAGCATCAGTTACGCGGAGCTACGCAAGGCCTCCAAGAGCACGTACGCCGACTGGTTCGGCGGCCTGTCCGCAGACGAGCTCCGCAAGACGAGGATCGCATGGCGCCTCTGGACCGACGGCAGGGGTCTGCTCAAGCGCCTGGTGACCAGCCAGGCCCTGGGGAAGGGGGTCTCGCGAACCGACACCCGCTACACCGCCTGGAGATCGCACGTCGTCATCTCCGCGCCGCCCGCGGATCAGGTCATCGATGAGAATGATCTGTACGAGTACATCCCCGAGCCCACGGTGACCATTGACGACCTGCGTGCGCGCCTGAGCGACAGCTGACTCTCAATGCGGAGGCGCACCCGGCCATGCGACCGTTTACTCGCATGGCCCGGTGCGCCATACAGAGCCGTACAGGCCACAAAAGCCACAAAGGCCACAAAGGGCTATAAATGCGCCGTACGGAAGCGTCTTACCGTTCGCCGACGTTCTCGGGGACGATCCTGGGGCTGAACTCGAACAGGTTCGGGTCGTGCGGGTCGATGGTCGCGATCCTTCCCGACCTGCTTGCGCAGCTCTAGGCGCCGCCGCGGGCCTGTCCGCCGTCGTCGGCGTGGTCGGCGTGGTCGGCGTGGTCGGCGTACGCGCTGCCCGCGCCCATGGTCACGGTCATGATCGCCGCGGTGGCGGCTGCCGCGACCGCGCCTCGCCAGATGCTCCGCATGTCAAAACTCCGTCTTGTCCGGGGGAAGATCGGCTGCAGAGTATCTAGGCGAAACTGCACATTAGGGCTAAGTAGCTTGCCCCGATATGGCATTTAGAGATGATCAGATATAACCCAGACCGAAAACCGGTACCTGTGCGTGGTCACGACGGCAGGGGCCTTCTTCAGGGCGCCGCCTGGAAGGCGCGGCCGGTGCGGGTGGCGACGCCGTTGCCGTGGAACAGCCCAGTGCTCGGCTCGGTGTCCGAGGCCGGCAGCCCGAACCACGCGTAGCGCTGGACGTACGGCAGCGCGGCCAGCATCCGGGTGGAGGCGGTCAGGAAGGCCGCCTGCTGCGCGTCGCCGGGAAGGCGGACGCCGTGCGAGAAGTCGATCAGGGCGAACTCGGTGAGCCAGATCGGCTTGTGATAGCGCTTGTACACGGCCTGGAGATAGGACCTGAGCTGGCCGACCGCCGCCTGCGTGCGGAAGTCCCCGCCGTACCAGTGCAGGGAGATGAAGTCGACGCGGTAGCCGCGCTCGGCCGCTCCGTTCATGAACCGGTCGAGCCAGCCGCCCGGGGTGTCCCCGCCGTACGCCACGGCTGGGCTGCCGAGCACACGCCCGGCCTTCATGAGCTTCGGCCACAGGGACAACGCCTCGTCCACGGTCATGTTCGCCTGTGCGGTCATGTCCGGCTCGTTGAAGCTCAGCAGGTACGGCCCGGCGCTCCTGGCCTGGGCGAGGGTCTCCGGGGTGACGCTGCCGGCTCCCCAGATCATCGGGACGAAACCGACGCCCTTGGGGCCGATCGTGCCGTCATGGCGCGTGGACCAGGTGTAGTACCAGCTCGCGCCCGACTTGGCGAGCGCCGTGCTGACGCCGGGCATCTTCCACACGCCCACCCCCTTCTTGCGGGAGGCCGCCACCATCGGGCGGTGCGTCGGCTTGGGCGTGGGGGACTGCTTCGGCCGGCTGCGGGACGGAGACGGGGAGTGCCCGGGTGTGGGGCGCGCCGACCACGACGCCGCCTGGGGCGCCACCGTGTGGTCCGCCGTCGGGCGAGTGGTGAGATGCCCGGACACCACGACGCCCGCGACGACGGCCGCCACGCCGGCGACGGCCACGGACCCGGCGACCGGAGCGTGGGAGAGGGAGGACAGCACGCCGCGCGGCCGCCGGGGACGGAGCGCGTGTGCCCCCCGGCCCGCGCCGCTTCGCCCGGGGGGAAGGTGCGAAGCGGCGTGGCCGCCCCCGGCGGCGGCCGGGGTGGCGTGCAGGTGGTCCACGAGCGCGGCGAGACCGGCCGGCACGGGCAGCAGCGGCAGCCCGCTGAGCAGGCGGTCGATCGGCAGCAGGCCGGCGCCGCGCTGTTCACAGACGGGGCAGCCGCGGATGTGCCGGGCGAACCGCTTGCGCCACAGAGGGCTCGGCACGCCGTCCCAGCTCCAGGCGAGGCTGCGCAGATCCGGGCACGCGGGCCGTTCGGGCGCGTCCGGGCTCGCGCCGTTGCCGGCCTGTAGGGCCCGGACGACCGTGCGAGCGGTCTCCACCTGCTCTTTCATGCGCTGGACACGGACGGCGGCGTGGCGGCCGGAAAGGCCCAGCGCGTTGGCGAGATCGGCGCGGCTGAGCCGGCCGGTCTCCTCAAGCCACCACAGCGCGAGCAGCGCCCGGTCGTCGCCGTCCAGCCAGCGGGTGGCCTCGGCGACCTCCCGCCGCTGGTCGGTGAGTCCCAGCCGCAGGATGGTCATGGTGGCGAAGTCGGAGGCCGGGTCCGGTAGCTCGGCCGCCGTGTCGAGATCCGCCCTGCGGTACTGCGCGGTCCGATGGTCCTGCTGGTGGTCGCGCACCTGCCGGACGGCGATCGCCACCAGCCAGGAGCGGTACGCCTGCGGGTCACGCAGGTCCGGCAGGGCACGGACGACTCGCAGCAGCGTCTCCTGGACCACGTCGTCGACATCGGTGTGCGCGTTCAGCGCCCGCCCGACGATGTTGTAGACGAGGGGGAGGGAGTCGGCCACCAGGGCGTCCAGGGCCCGCTGGTCCCCGTCGCGAGCGGCGGCCACCATCGCTGTGTCAGGTCCACCCCTACCGGTTCCCCGCATCGCGCTCCGTCCCTCAAGTCGCGCCGCCATCTCCGTGCCGGGCGCACTGTGCGCTGATTCGGCCAATTCTGTCCGCAGCGAGGGGACGGGCGAGTCGTCCCCTTAAGAGGGGACCGGGCGAGGGGGCGTCGGACAACAAAAATTCTGGGCTTTCGCGACTTTTCGTTATCCACCGCGCGCCCGCCGGTCTCCAGTACAGAAGCACATCAGTCCAGCCTGCCTGACACGCCGTCGGGCTCCTCATCCCCTTGTACTGAAGGACCTCAACCACCATGACTGAAACTGCTCCGAGTGCTATCGCACCAGGTCGCAGCGCCGCCCGGCGAGTTAGGCGGCTCGCGTTCGCGGGCGCCCTCGCGGCCGTCCTGGGCGCCTGCCTGGTGAACGGCGCCGCCCCGGCCGGCGCGGCCGAGGCTCCGCTGTCGCAGGGCCGTACGGCCAGCGCCTCTTCGAGCGAGAGAGGTGACCTGACGCCCGCGGCGGCCTTCGACGGCAACGGCGGCACCCGCTGGTCCAGCAAGTTCAGCGACCCGCAGTGGCTCCAGGTCGACCTGGGCAAGTCCACCGCGATCAAGAAGATCGTGCTCAACTGGGAGCGCGCCTACGCGACCGCGTTCTCGGTCCAGACGTCCAACGGCGGGGGCGCCTGGACGACGGTCTACTCCACGACCGCGGGCAAGGGCGGCCTGCAGACCCTGGACGTGTCGGCCACCGGCCGGTACGTCCGGCTCTACGCCACCAAGCGGTCCTCCCAGTACGGCGTGTCGCTGTGGGAGTTCCAGGTCTTCGGCACCGGCTCGGGCACCTCGACCCCCACCTCGACCCCCACCTCGACCCCGACCAATACGGCCAAGCCGACGCCCAGCGCCACCCCGACCACTGCCGCGCCTGCCGCCGGCTGGGTGCCGGTGGACCAGGCCGCATGGAAGCAGGCACTGGACGCGTACAACAAGGTCGCACCCCAACCGGTCCCCGCGGGAATCGTGAGAGTCCCCGAGTTCCACACCGACTGCACGGTGTCCACTCAGGCCAAGGACGACCCGATCGTGCTGCCCGGCCTGCCTGGCGCCTCCCACATGCACACCTTCTTCGGCCCGAAGGTGGACGCAAGCACCAAGACGGCAGACCTGCTCGCGAGTTCCACGACCTGCAACGCGCCTGGGGACCACAGCGCCTACTGGGTGCCGCAACTGATGCATAACGGTGAGCCGGTCCAGATCAAGGACTTCCGTGTGTACTACGGCGCCCGGCTCAAGGACCCGTCGGAGGTCGTGCCGTTCCCGCCGGGCCTGCGCGTGGTGCAAGGCGATGCCAAGCGGCAGGTAGCGACGCCGAAGGGCGCCAGCGGCCAGTTCTGGTGCGCCGGCAGCGCGGAGATCGGACGCAGCGCCGACGGCAACTGGCCTGTCTGCGCACAAGGCGGCCACCTGATCTACCAGCTGATGTTCCAGGACTGCTGGGACGGCAAGCACATCGATTCCCCTGACCACAAGTCGCACATGGGGCCGATGAAGGACGGCCGGTGCTCCGGTGACTATCCGGTCGCGGTCCCCAACATCTCACTCATGGTCAACTACAACACCCTCGGCGGTGACGGCCTGTCGCTGTCGTCGGGCATGGCGTCCTCGATGCACGGGGACTTCATGAACGCATGGGTGCCGGAGAAGCTCGGCGCGCTCGTGAAGGTCTGCATCAACGCAGATGCCAAGTGCGGCATCACGCCAGGCTGGGCCAACGGCTGACCTGAGCTGAGCTGAATCTGTGGGGGCGGGGCCCGGCCCGCCGGGCTTCGCCCCCCATGGAGAAGGGCGGAAATGAGAGCGGCCACCATTGGCGCACCGGTGCTCGCGGTGCTCACCGTTCTGCTGGTCACGCGATGCGTCGCGGCGGGGCCGGATGCGCATTCGGCCGCAGGTCATATGCCGCTTCACTCGAACGTGACCTCCGCACCGACCGGCGCGCCGGCCGGTGCCAACGCCACCGACGTCGCGTGGCTGCAACTGATGATCCCGATGACCGAGCAGGCCATCCGGCTCATGGAGTCGGCACCGGCCAGGACCTCGAACGCGCGGATCATCCGGCTCGCCGCGGAAATGAGCGCCGTTCACCTCAGGCAATCGCGGACGCTGCGAGATCTGCTGCGACGCATCGGCGCGCCCCTGACAAACATGCACGAAGGACACAACATGCCCGGCATGGTGACCGCCGCGGAACTTCAGAGCATCGAGCAGGTCGGCGATGCCGCGTTCGACCGGCTTTTCACCCAGCACATCGGCGAGTACCTGCGGCAATCCGTCCTGATCGCTGGCGGAGAGCAGCAATCGGGAGCCGATCGGGACACCACGGCATTCGCCGCCACCCTGGCGAAAGCCCGCGCCGGCGACCTCGCACAGCTCACGGGCGATGCCGCCGACGGTGACGCCCGCGGCAGCGGCGGTAGCGGCAGCGGTAGCGCCACTAAGGGCGGCGACGTCGGAAGTCCCACAAGCCGGCCCCTCGTGCAGGTGAACGATGCCCCATCCGCCGATGTGAGCTGAACAGAGCTCGGGTTCGGAGAGAGATTTCGAGATGGTGCGCCCCGCTCACCGCGACTACGCCGCCCCCCACCCTGCCCCCCACCCTGCCCCCCACCCTGCCCCCCACCGTGCCCCCCACCGTGCTCCCCAGCGCGACCACGCCGCCCCGCGGTCCGCGCGAACCGCCGGCGCGCGGCGAAGCCGCACTGGGCGCACGCGATCGCGGACGCGTCGGGAGGCGCCCCGGCGTGCCGCCGCCTGGCAGGCGAGCCCGGCGCTGGTGCTCGTCCTGTTGTACGCGGGAGCGGCCGCGGCCACCACGGGATGTTGGTACGGCCTGGCTTCTGTCGACGGGGCCGCCGGGTGGTTCGCGTGGGTGGGCAGGCTCACCGGGCTGCTGGCGGGCTACGCCTGTGCCGTACTGCTGGGGCTGATGTCCCGCGTGCCCGCGCTCGACCGTGGGGTCGGCACGGACCGGCTGGCGCGCTGGCACGCGCTGAGCGGCCGCTACACGATCGTCCTGTCCACCGTGCACGTGGTGTTCGCCACGGCGGCCCACGTGGCGCGATCCGGCACCGGCGTCCTGCGCGGCACGGTCGGGCTCATCCTGGACGGCCCCGCTGTGCTGGAAGCCACCATCGGCTTCGGGCTTCTGAGCGGCGTCGCCGTCATCTCGGTCCGTGCCGTACGGCGGCGGCTCCGCTATGAGACATGGCACTACCTCCATCTCCTCACCTATGGCGCGGTCTTCCTCGCGTTCGCCCACCAGCTCACCGGCCCGGACTTCGCCGGTGGCGCCGTCGCGAGCACGCTCTGGCGGGCCCTCTACGTGTCCGTCGCCGTTTCGCTGGTCTGGTACCGCTTTCTCACTCCCGTCCGCCGCGCGCTGCGCCACCGGCTCCGGGTCGCGGGCGTCCGGCTGGAGTCGCCAGGCGTGGTGTCGGTCTACGTGACCGGCGAGCATCTGGGCGAGCTCGGCGCGGAGCCGGGACAGTTCTTCCGGTGGCGTTTCCTCGCGCCGGGCATGTGGTGGACCGCGAACCCCTACTCGCTCTCGGCCCCTGCCAACTCGCGCTTCCTGCGCATCACCGTTAAGGCGGTCGGCGACCACAGTCGCGCGCTCGCCCGGCTGCGGCCGGGCACCCGCGTATGGGCCGAGGGCCCCTACGGCGCTCTCACCGCCGCGCGCCGCCGGAAGCCACAGGTGTTGCTGATCGGAGGCGGGGTGGGCATCAGCCCGCTGCGGACTCTCTTCGAGACGCTGCCCGGACAGGTGACGCTCGTCTACATGGCCCGCCGCGACGAGGACCTGGTGCTGCGCCACGAACTGGACTCCATCGCCGCCGCGCGCGGCGCCACGGTGCACTACACGGTGGAGGAGCTGTCCGGCGCATCCGGAGGCCGTACCGTGCCGCTGACCGGCCGTGCCCTGCGGACCCTCATTCCGGGGCTGGCCGTCCACGACGTCTACCTGTGCGGCCCCACCGGGATGACGACGGCGGCGCGTCACGCCCTGCGTCGTGCGGGTGTGCCGAACCGCCGCATCCACGTCGAGTCCTTCGACTTCTGAGCGCCGCCCCGGCGAGGCCGTACGGCATGTCAAGCGTCATCGGATGGCAGGAAACGGCTGCCGGTGGACAGCTTGCTGAACGGTTCCGGCTGGGACGGCGGTCCGCCGATTGCGCAGAGTGGTTAATGCGCGAACGCATCGGCACTCTGACAACAGGGGTTAGGAATGACGCATACGGTCGCCTCTCCGGGACACTCCACCGGCACCATGGATTCGCCGCGACGCATTACTCCGGCCGTGTGGCGTGAGAAGGGAAGCTCCGGGGCGCACATCGCGCTGAACTCCGACGAGCCGGGAATTCGCGGGCTGTTTCGCTATCGCCCGGAGACGGCGCTTCCGCTGAACGCCCTCGTGGAGGTGTTGCTGTGCGGCGACAGCACCCTCACCCGGGGAGAAAGGGAGCTCATCGCGACGTACGTGTCGTCGCGCAATGAATGCCGATTCTGTTTCTTCACGCACGCGGCGTTCGCGGCCATCCGGCTGCCGGAGGGAATGGCGCTGGTGGAGGAGGTCTGCGCGGACCTGGAGTCGGCGCGGATCCCGGCCAAGCTGAAGGCACTGCTGCGCATCGCGGGCGCGGTCCAGGAGGGCGGCAAGAACGTCTCCGCGGACCAGGTGGCCGCGGCCAAGGCGCTGGGCGCGACGGACCTGGAGATCCACGACACCGTCCTGATCGCCGCGGCCTTCTGCATGTTCAACCGCTACGTCGACGGCCTCGGCACCTACGCTCCCGGCGACCCGGCCGTCTACGCCGCGCGGGCGAAGAAGACGGGGGGATACCTGGCGGTACTGGCCGAATCCCTCCGCCAGTCCTGACCGGAACCACCCTGACCCGGAACCACCCTACCCGGAACCACCCTGACCTACGGCGGCCTGACCTCCGTACGGCGTACTACGGCGGTCCTGACCTACGGCCATGCTGAGCCGTGGCGACCCAGACCTGCGAACGGCCTGAACTGCGGTGACGTGGTGGCAGAGCGGGTCGCGCGGCGCGCTCCGCGTCCGGAGCGCGCCGCTGAGCCGCCCGCCTGCGGCGTGATACCGGGACGGCCTGTCCCCCGGATGAACTGTCCCTGACGGGAGCCCTGCGGCGCGTCAGGCGAAGAAGTCGTCGATGACGTAGGAGTCCTGGGGGAAGCTCCAGCGTTCAGTGATCTTGCCGTCCACGATGCGGAAGACGTGGACGCCGCGCTCGTCCAGGACCTTGCCGTCGCGCTCGCCGTGGATGCGCAGCAGGGCCGCCACCTGGTCGTCGTCGGCGAGGAACGACGCGGGCTCGAACTGGACAGCGCCGGTGACGATCTGGCCGAGCCGCCCGAGGTAGGCGATCACCTCGTCCTTGCCGCTGTAATCACCGGCCAGCGGGCCACGTCCCGGAACATGGAAAACGACGTCGTCGGCAAGCAGGTTGTCACGGACATAGTCGAGGTCATTCTTGGCGAGAGCGTCGTAAGTGCTGCGAGCGATGGTGGCGTTGGGGTGTTCGGACATCAAGCGCTCCTGTCTTACTCGGTTAATCGGGGTTACTGGGGTGGCGTCGGTGACGCTACGCCGCCTCGGAGGGGCCGACAAGAGAGTGCCCACATATCGGTCAAAGTGGCGCACAGCGGTATGGATATCACAATGCGGCAATCCGAGAATGGGCGTCGAATGAGCGCCGTGAGCGCAACTCGCCCGTTGACAGGTGAGCGGCCATGTGCAGATCATGAGGGCGTTTGCCGGATGGAGCCGTTCGCGCAATCCGCGTAGCCGAAACACCCTGCAAGCCGAAACCCTTAAGCCGAACCCTTAAGCCGAAACCTGTAGCCGAACCCCGGGTGAGCCGAGACCGCGAGCCCAGGCTGATCCGGCGTCCGCGCCGGTAGGGAGTGTCCATGGCCCACATCGCCCTCAACTCCGACGAGCCGGGAATTCGCGGCCTCCTCCGGTTCCGCCCGGAGACGGCGCGCCCGTTGAACGCGCTCGCCGAGGTGCTGCTACGTGGGGAGAGCACGCTGTCGCGCGGAGACCGGGAGCTGATCGCCGCCTACGTGTCCTCGCTGAACCGGTGCAAGTTCTGTTACTCCTCGCACGCCGCGTTCGCGGCGGCCCAGCTCGCCGAGGGGATGGAGCTGGTCGAGCAGGTGCGGGCGGACCTGGACGCCGCTCCCGTCTCGCCCAAGTTGAGAGCGTTGCTGGGGATCGCGGGAGCCGTACAGCAGGGTGGGCAGCAGGTCTCGGACAAGGACGTCGCGGCGGCCAGGGCGGAGGGCGCGACGGATGTCGAGATCCATGACACGGTGCTGATCGCGGCGGCGTTCTGCATGTTCAACCGCTACGTCGACGGGCTGGCGACGTTCGCCCCCGACGACCCCGAGGTGTACGCGATGGCCGCCCAGCGGGTCATCACCGAGGGCTACGGCAGCACGACCCCTCCGGTGGAGCGCCCGGCTTGATGACCACGAACGGACCGGACGGGCACACCCATCGCTACCTGATCATCGGAGCCGGGCCTGCCGGTTTGCAGCTCAGCTACTACCTGCGGCGGGCCGGCGCGGACTACCTCACCCTCGAACGGGAGGCCGCGCCCGGCGGGTTCTTCCGCACGTACCCGCGCCACCGCAGGCTGATCTCGCTCAACAAGGTCCACACCGGCGAGAAGGACCCGGAGATCGCCCTGCGGTGGGACTGGAACTCGCTGCTCAACGACTCTCCCGAGCTGATGTTCCCCCGCTACTCGCGGGAGTATTTCCCGAGCGCCGACGACATGGTGCGCTACCTGGGCGACTTCCAGCGCGAGCACGCGCTCCACGTGCGCTTCGGCACCGCCGTCGACCGGATCGAGAAGGCCGGCGGCCGCTTCGTCGTCCACGCGGGCGACGAGACGTTCCATGCCGAGTGCCTCATCGTGGCGACCGGCTGGGGCGGGCCGTACATCCCGGACATCCCCGGGATCGAGCTCGCCGTCGGGTACGAGGAGATGTCGACCACGGGCGAGGATTTCGCCGACCAGCGGGTGCTCGTCATCGGCAAGGGCAACTCGGCGTTCGAGACCGCGCAGTCGATGCTCGGTCACGCCGCCATCATCCACCTGGCCAGTCCCAGCCCGGTACGGCTGGCATGGACCAGCAAGCACCCCGGCCACGTGCGCGGCCAGTACGGCGCGCTGCTCGACAGCTACTGGTTCAAGACCCTGCACGGGGTGCTGGAGTGCGAGATCGACCGGATCTGGCGCGACGGCGACCGTTTCAAGGCGGCCATCACCTACACCCTCGCCGAGGGCGAGCAGGCGGTGCTGGAATATGACACCGTCCTCCGCTGCACCGGCTTCACGATGGACACGTCCATCTTCGACGCCTCCTGCCGTCCCGAGCTCGCCCCTAACGGGCGCATCCCGGCGATCCGCCCCAACTTCCAGTCGGCCAACGTCGACGGGCTGTACTTCGCCGGCACTCTGATGCAGGCCCGCGACTTCAAGCGCGCGTCGTCGGCGTTCATCGACGGGTTCCGCTACAACCTGCGCACTCTGACCGCCCTGCTGGCCGAGCGGTACGACGGGGTCGCGCTCGCCCGGCACGCGCTGCCGATGGACGCCGACGGGCTGGCGGACGCCATGCTGGAGCGGGTCAACTACAGCTCGGCGCTGTGGACCCAGTTCGAGTACCTCTGTGACACCTACGTCGTCGACCAGGAGTCCCGGGAGGTCCTGCACTACACCGACCTGCCCGAGGACTACGCGGTCGAGAGGTTCGGCGGCGGCGCCCTGTGCTTCACGGTCACCCTGCGATGGGGACGCCAGAACCACCCCGACGTGTTCGCCATTCAGCGGCATCCCACACCCGACCGGGCGCACGAGAGCGCCTTCCTCCACCCTGTCGTACGGGCGTGGCGGGGCGGCGAGCAGGTCGCCGAGCGGCATCTCCTGGAGGACCTCCTGGCCCAGTGGCGTGACCCCGTCCGGCACGTGCAGCCGCTCCGCGCGTTCCTGTCCGCGCAACTGGACTGACACCGTCAGCCGGCAAATCCCAGCCGGTCAAGCCCAGCCGGCGAGTCTCACCGGCCGAGATGCGGCCGGTTAGTCTCAGTCGGCGAAGTGCTCCACCAGGTGGTCGACCACGTCGGCCGGCCGACCGCGACGCGCGTGCGCGGCCCGCTGGCGCGCGGCCCCCGTGCCTGACCCGGTGCCTGACCCCGTGCCTGACCCGGTGCCTGACCCGGTGCCAGAGGAGGCGGTCCCTGACCCGGTGCCGATGTGGGCCAGCCGCGCCAGTTGTCCGGTCACCATGTCGAGGTCGCCGGTCCGCTCCAGGGCCGGGCGCACGTGGCCGAGCAGCTCTTCCAGCCGTTCGCCGGCGGGCCGGAGCTCGCCGCTGACCGGGTCGACGCCGTGCCCGTCCAGGCCGTCGCGGGCCGCCTGCCAGTACGCCACGCGCAGCAGCTCGGGGGACAGGCGCGGGCCGGGGTCGCCGCGTTCGACCAGGTCGAGCGCGACCACGACCATGGCCCGCACGAGGGCCGCCAGCAGCGCGGCCTCCCCGGCGGTCGCCGGCACGTCGGTCACCCGGACCTCCAGCGTGGGCAGCCGCGCCGACGGCCGTACGTCCCAGAAAATCGTCCCCGGGTCCACCAGCACCCCGGCCGCCGTGAGCGTGCCGATGAGCCGGTCGAACTCCTCCAGTGACTCGAAGTACGGCGGAGGCCCCGCTACGGGCCACTTGTTCCAGCAGAGGGTCCGCCAGCTCGCGTAGCCGGTGTCGCGGCCGGCCCACAGCGGAGAGTTGGACATCAGCGCGATGAGCACCGGCAGCCAGGGCCGCAGGTGGTTGCTCACCAGCACCGCTTTCTCGCGGTCCGGTAGGTGGACGTGGACGTGCCCGGCGCAGATGCTCTGCTCGTCGTGCAGCGCCCGGTAGGTGGCGATACCGGCCCCGTAGCGCGGGTGGTCCGTGATGAGCGGCGGGACCACGTCGCCCAGCACGGGCGTGCCCGAGGCGACCAGGGCCAGCCCCTCCTCGGCCGCCGCCGCGGCCATCGCGGACCGCATCGCGCGGACCTGTCGCTCCAGCTCGGCGACGCTCGCGCAGGGCGCCGTCTTCGCCTCCACCTGGAACCGCGTGATCTCCGTGCTCGCGCGGTCGCCGAGCACGGCGGCGGCGCGCTCCACCACCGCCGCGCCGTAGGGCGCGACCTCCCGCGTCTCCGGATCGACGACCAGATATTCCTCTTCCACCCCCATCAAGGGGCATACCGCGTCGAAGGGCGCCGACTGCGGTGACTCCACGGTCGCCGTCATCTGTCTCCTTCCGTGGACCGCTGGCCGAGCGAGGCTTCGTAGGTCGTCCATTTTCCCAGCTCGCCAATCCCGTACGGAAGATCCGTACGGAAGCCGGGGAGGGCCTGCCCGCGGGAGGCACGGCCGAGGTGACCGGCGGCGAGGGCTTCAAGGTCGATCTGGCCGCCGTCTTCGAGGGCGCCAACGTCTCGCTGCCGGCCGTCACCGCGACGGTCGTCGCCGTCCTGCCGCTCCTGACCTACCGCAGCCCCTGGCTCTAACTGGTCCCGCTTAGCCTTCTCGTGGCTGAGCGTCCCGGTTCGGCAGGGCGTCTCCGGCGTGGTTCACGCCGGGACGACGGTGAGCTGAGGCCTGACCTGTGGTTCTTCTGGCTGAGGTTCGCGCTCAGGTTCCGCCTGAGGTTGCCGTGCCACTGGAGGCTCCGCCCGGAGGTCCGTCCGGGCACTGCGCTCCGTCTGGGCACCGGGCTCCGTCCGGGCACTGGGCGCGGTCTCCGCGAGCGGCTCCAACGCCATGCCGGCGATGGTGGCGGCGGCGGCGCTCCCAAGACCGATGGCCCAGCCGAACGGCCCGATCGGACGGCAGCCGAAGACCCCACTGACGCCCGGGACCGTGACGATCGCCCCCAGGACGGCGAGGGACGACAGCGCGGCGAGCGCCACGACCTTGTCCCGGCCGCCCTTGACGAGGGTCTGGAAGAGCTGCGCCGAAACCAGCGCGACGAGCCCGATCGTGTCGGCCCGTCCCCGGGTGCCGGTCACGCGTCCCAGGAGCCAGGCGGCGGTCGCGGCGGTCGTGGTGACGACCGCGCGAAGGTAGATGTCGCGGGTCAGCGAGGCGCCCAGCGACGCCTCCGGTCCCTCGGCCAGCAGCCTCTCCGGATCGGTCGCGGCGGGCGGCCGCACGGCGACCGCCATGGCCGGCACCATGTCGGTGAGCAGGTTGACCAGCAGGAGCTGGCGGGCGTTCAGCGCGCTGCGGCCAGCCAGCAGGGTGGACCCCACCGTGAAGGCGACCTCTCCGATGTTGCCGCCGAGCAGGATGCTCAGCGAGTCGCGGACCGAGCTCCACATGGCCCTGCCCTCGACGATCGCGGCGACGATCGTCTCGATACGGTCGTCGGTCACGACGAGGTCCGCCGCCGCGCGGGCGGCGGGAGTGGCGCGCGATCCCAGAGCGATGCCGACGTCCGCCATGCGAATGGCCGGGGCGTCGTTCGCGCCGTCGCCCGTGACGGCGACGACCTCGCCGGCCCGGCGCAGGCAGGTGACGATCCGGGCCTTGTGCGCGGGGGTGGCCCGCGCGAAGACCGCCACCTCCGGGAGCACCTTCGTCAGGGTCTCGTCGTCGACCTCGTCCAGCTCGGGGCCCGTCATGACGCGCTGGCCGTTCAACGCGTTGAGCTCGGAGGCGATCGCCTCGGCGGTGCTGGGGTGGTCGCCGGTCACCATGACGATCCGGACGCCGGCGCGCACCAGCCGGCTGACGCTCTCCGCGGCCGTCGGCCGCACGGGGTCGGCCAGGCCGAGGAAGCCCAGGAAGCACAGCTCGTCGATGCGCGACTCGTCCAGGTCGCGGCGGTCGGACGCGGGGCGCTGCGCGACCGCGAGCACCCGGTAGCCCTGGTGGGCCAGCCTGTCGACCTCGCGCTCCAGCTCCCGCCTGACGCGCTCGTCGCAGGGCGCCTCCCCGGAGTCCCTGAGCACCTTCGTGCAGTGGGTCAGCACGATCTCCGGCGCGCCCTTGACGCTCAGCAGGTGGCCCGACTCCGTACGGCCCAGCACGGCGTGGTAGCCCCGTCCCGGCTCGAACGGCAGCTCGTCGACGCGCTCCCAGGTGTCCAGCCCCTCCTCGGGGGTCACGTTCATCCGCTGGGCCCCGTCGACGACGGCGCGATCGGTGGGGTGCGGGATGACCCGCCCCACTCCCGACCTCGGGCTCGCCCGGACGGCCGCGGCGACGATCCGCTTCAGCGCGGGCGGCGGCGTGTCGACGGGCCAGCCGGTGCGCCCGTCCGAGACGTAACGGAGGCTGATGTGCCCCTCGGTGAGCGTTCCGGTCTTGTCGAAGCACAGCACGTTCACGCGGCCCAGCGCCTCGATCGTGGACGGGTTCCGCACCAGCGCGGCGCGCTTCGACAGCCGCCTGGCGGCGGCCAGCTCGGCGACCGTGGCGACGAACGGAAGGCCCTCCGGCACGGCCGCCACGGTCAGGCTCACGGCCGGCGTCAGCGCCGCGGCCAGCGGCCGTCCGCGCAGCAGTTCTGTCAGCAGCAGGAAGACCCCCGAGCCGATGGAGATGGGGAGGATCCGCCGGCTCAGCGCCCGCAGCCGCAACTCGACGCCCGTCGGCGGCCGCGGCTCCCCGGCGAGCCTGGCGCTGCGACCCGCCTCCGTCATGTCGCCCGTTGCCACGATCACCGCCCGGCCGCTCCCCGCCGCGACCGTCGTGCCCTGGTAGACCATCGAGCTCCGGTCGGCCACGGCCGCGGCGACGGTGGGCGCCGCCGTCTTCGTGACGAGCTGCGACTCCCCGGTGAGGGTCGACTCGTCCACTTCGAGGCCGACTGCCCTGATCACGCGCCCGTCCGCCGGTACGGCGTCGCCCGCGCGAAGCTCGACCACGTCGCCGGGCGCGAGGTCCTCCCGGGCCGCCTCGACTGTGCCCTCAGGACGGCGGAGCCGTACGTGCACGGCGGTCGCCTCGGTGAGACGGTTCAGCGCCTGGTCGGCCTTGAACCGCTGCACGCCCCCCAGGAACGCGTTGATCACCATCACCGCGCTGATCAGCACGGCGTCGAGTGCCGAACCGACGAGGGCCGAGATGCCCGCCCCCGTGGCCAGCGCGGGAGTCAGCGGATTGGCCAGCTCCTCGACGGTCGTGCGGGCCAGGGAAGGCGGCCGCTCGGTCTCGTCCGGCCCGGCGACGCCCCTGCGCTGGACGGCTTCCGCCTCGGGGATGCCGTTGGGGGACGAGCGCAGCCGGGACAGGACGTCCCGGGCGGCCATGGCGTGCCAGGGCGTCGTGTCGGCGCGCAGTGGCGTGGGGACGCGGCCCGCGCCGCGGCCCATCCATTCCCCCAGGACGACGGCCGCCACCGAAACACAGCCGCTCGCCAGCTGCGCCCGGCGGAGCGAGGTCGCCTCCGGGCCCGCGATCGCGAGCAGGCCGCCGATGACGCCCCCGGCGGCGCCGAGCCGCACGCCGTTCTGGCTGGCGCTGACCGCCCGGGGCAGGCAGCTAAGGAAGAGATGAACGCCGTTGAGCGCTCCGACCACGTCGCCGTCCCAGGGCACGATGTCCGACGTGGTGTCCGGCGTGGTGTCCGGCGTGGCGTCTGGCGTGGCGTCCGAAATGGCGTCCCAGCTGCCCATCACGCCGACGCCGATGTCCGCCTGGGCCAGGCCGAGGCGGGACGCTCGCGACACCACGACGACGCCGTGGCACTCTCGCTGGAGGCCGAGGACGAAGTCGCCGAGCCCCGCGTCGTCGAGATCCGGGCCACCGGGAACCGTCCGCTCGATCGTGAGCCGCCGGGCGAGCCCGTCGCCACCGCCCGCGAGCATCACGGTCGCCGCGGCCTTGGCGGCGGCCACCAGGGCCTCGGCCATCGGGTCGATCTCGGGAGCCAGCCCGGCGACGGCGATCAGCCTGCCTCCCCGGGTCACCCCGATCGGACGCAGCCCGCGCTCCCGCCACGCGGCGGCCTCGGCAGGGAGGTGCCTGTCCAGGTCGTCCCGGTCGCTCAGGGGTCCGGCCGCCCAGTCCTCGCTCGTCCAGTGCCCGCCTGGGTCGGTGACGTCGATCAGCGTGTAGAGCCGCGCGTACAGCTCGCCGGTGTCCATGCCGTCGCCGATGGGCACCACCCGGTCGATCGTCCACGAGCCGGTCGTGAGGGCGTCGGCGTGGAGGATCACCGTGTCGACGCGGTCCATGCGGCGCAGGGCCTCGCCGTCGAAGACGATGGCGTCGCGGCGTCCGAGCGCACGCCCGATCGCGCCCGCGAAGGCCTCACGGGTGAGGTCGGCGGTCTTGGGGGTCGCCGAGACCAGGAAGGAGAGCGCCCGCTGGTTGCTGCGTGTGAAGACCCTCGTGACGGCGTAGCCCCCCGCCGCGGCCGGGCTCGCGAGGTCGGCGTAGCGCTCGATCGGGCCGTGCGGGAGTGGGCAGGGCCGCGGGCGTGCCGGCGCCATGATGTGCCGGTAGGCCCCCACGTGATGGGCGAGCCGCTCCTCCAGCAGCTCCCAGGCGTGTCTGCCGGCCCGCGCCTCGACGTACTTCCCGGCGGAGACGACGGACTGCACGAGCAGCCCGATCGGGCGCAGCGTCAGCGTCTGGGTGACCAGGGTGGTCGTGGTGAACAGGGCGTTGGTGGCACGGCGGCCCAGGCGGCGGTCCAGCTCCTCGCGCAGCTTGGGGGTGGAGTCCGCGAGGTGCAGCAGGGCCGGCACGGCCGGGGAGAGCCGTGGGAGCTTGGCCGCGTTGCCGGCGACCACCAGCCCGATCCCCGCCACGCCGGCGGCGAGACGGATCGTGGCCCTAGCGTGCTCCTCCACCAGGCGCACAGGGGAGTAGTGAGCGCGTTCCTCCTGCTCGTCGAGCTCCTTGACGATCTCCAAGAGCTCGTCCTGGTTGACCTTCTCCGGGTCGCAGCCCACGAAGACGCTGCCGAGACGGCCGTTGACCTCCGCACGCTCGACGTTGGGAACCTCGCACAGCCGCTTCTCCAGCCGTTCTGCCGCGCGCTCCGTCCCCGGGCCGCCGATGCCGCGCAGGGCGATGCGGAGCCCTCCGGGGCAGGTCACGAGCTCACGGGGGCTGGGGAGGACGTCACGCAGCGGCTCGGGGAGCACGCCCCTGAGCAACGTGGCGGACGTCGTGAGCACGCGATTAAAGATCATTCGGCTCTCCAGCAGATGGGACCCGGACAGGAAGACGACCCAGGCCGTGCGTCACACGGACCTGGTCGGCCGCGTCACCGCCGTCGCCGGGTGGCCCGGAAGTCACTCATAGCCCCTCCTCGCAGGAGTCGGGGGGTGGTTCGGTCGGAGTCGCCTGAGCTGGGCGACACCCCTGACATGCGCTTATACGGCCGTGTGGCCGTTCCTCATTACCTTTCCTCCTACACGCGCGACAGAAACTCGCCCAGGTTCGGAAATCGGACAAAGCATGAAGAAGGCCCCCGTTTGGGGGCCTTGTGGACTGAGGAGGACGCCGGTGA
Organism: Planotetraspora sp. A-T 1434; assembly: GCF_025420585.1. Lineage (GTDB taxonomy): Bacteria > Actinomycetota > Actinomycetes > Streptosporangiales > Streptosporangiaceae > JAOEGB01. The sequence goes on from NZ_JAOEGB010000036.1 coordinate 29,381, forward strand.
GGGCGCCTACATGATCGTGAAAGTCGGCCAGGCGAGCAGCACGAGAAGCCGCTGCAGGGCCGGCTGGACGTTCCGCAGGTGCACCGGCCGCCCCAAGGGGTCGCCGGACAGCAGTGCCAGGGTGCGCAGGCCGTAGAGGTCGATGAACTCGAGTTCGCCGACATCGACGGTTACTCGGCCGTCGTCGCTGTGGTCGCGTCCGAGCGCGCTGGCGACGGCGTCGCCGTTGGTGAGATCGATCTGGCCGCTGAGCCGGAGAAGGCCGTCGCCGGAAGACCGAACCCGGAGCTGTCTGTCGGCGTAAAGAACATTCGGGTTCGACGCCGGCTCGAACAGCCGGTTCGTGGTGGTCATCAGAAGGTGCCGCCTTCCTGTAGAGGGGCGGACAACTTCGAGCATCACTGCCGGGCATGAGTTATGTCAACCGAAACGGAAAACGATGTTCCCGTATCGCGGCCTGCGGCAGAGCGGAATTTCATGATTATTCGCCGTGCCGCCAGGAGATACGCCCCATTCGGCAAGATCGTCCACTGGTGACGTATCTCACGACGTTCTTCCGCCATCCTTCCGCCGTCCGCCCGCCGTTCGGAGGGGTCCCGGCACGGCGGAGGCCCCCGCGCGGAGGAACGGGGGCCTCACGGAATATCTCAGTGGGATCTCAGTGGGAGACGTAAAGGACCTTCCAGGTGCCGGCGTAGAGGCAGTTGAGGGACGGCTTGGCCGCCTTGCCCTCGCTGCACACCTTCAACTCGACCTCGTAGACGTTCTTGTAGGAGAAGCTGAAAGAGGTGGGCTTGGTGGTGCCACAGGCCAGGTAGCTCTTGTGGGTGAAGGGCAGGTTCCCGTCGGGCTTGCGGTAGGTGATGCGGAAGACCGCCCAGCCGCAGGTGGCGGTGCTCTTCGTGTAGTCGGTGACCTTGCCGGAGATGTAGGCCGTGCCCACGGCCGGGATCGCGCTGGTGTCGAGGCCGGTGACGCTGATCTTGCCGGATGCCTTGGCCTTCTTGGCGGGCGCGTAGTAAGGACCCCAGAGCTTGGGAGCGGATGCGGAGGATGCCGCGCTCGCGGAGTCCGGCGTGCCCGTGGCGGCCTGGGCCGCTGCCGGGGCGATCGTGACGAGGGCGGCGGCGATGGCGAGTCCAGTGAGCGCGCGGGCGGTGGTCATCGGTGGTCCCTTCTTTCGGCGATGGGATCAGTGTCCGGAGCACCCCTTTCAAAGCGCTTGAGAACGCCTGAACGCCCTGCCCAACGCCGCGCCGGACCCCGCCGAACCCTGCGCTGAACGCTGCGCCGAACCCTGCGCTGAACCCGCACGGACCCCACGCCGGACCCCGCCGAACCCTGCGCCGGAAGCCGCGCCGGACCCCGCCGGGCGCTCCGCCCAACCTCCTGCCGGGCCGCGTCAGACGGAGACGCCGACGCCTCCGCGGGTCTGCGCGCCGTACCGCTCAAGCTCCTTGGCGAGGTCGAGCGGCCGGATCGAGGCCCGCCCGGCGATGACCTCCTCGTCGAGCAGGTCGGCGGGGACGAGCCACGACACCTCGAACTCGATCCCGTCGGGGTCCTTGGCGTACAACGCCTTCGTGGTGGAGTGGTCGGAGGCTCCGACGAGCGCGTCCATCTCGCCCAGCTTCACCGCGATCCGCTGCAACTCGGCCAGCGTGTCGACCTCCCACGCCAGGTGATAGAGGCCCACGGTCGAACGGCCGGCGAGAGACGGCCCGGCCTGGGCGCCGATCTGGAAGAGCCCCAGGTCGTGGTCGTTGGCCGAGCCCGAGGCCTGCAGGAACACCGCTCCCGGGAACGAGTTGACCACGCGGAACCCCAGCGCCTCCTGGTAGAAGGCGACGCTCCGCGCGACGTCGCGCACGTACAGCACCGCGTGGTTGAGCCGTTGCACCGGCATGTCCTCATCTCCTTCTTACTCGTTTGAACTCTCAACTATTCTGCGGCGGGCGGCATTCCCGGAAAATGTCGGCGGCAGGCCATACGGTGACCTCCGGACGGGGTGCCGACAGAGGGGGAGACCGCCATGAGCGCCGACAGCACGCGAGAACACGAAGCGAATCTGGTCCTTTTCCGGGCCGTCCACGACATCGCGGTGCGCCATGCCGGGGAGCCGCTCCACCAGGTGGTGTCGGCTCTCAGGGGCAGCCTTCCGGGCACGCCGCGCCTGGACGAGGCGGAGCTCCGGCGGATCGCCGAGGAGATCAGCGTCGGCCGCGACCCCTCAGGCCTTTAGCGACGCGGCCGGGTCGGCGATCACCCGCTGGATCACCTGGCCGGCGGCGCCCAGGGCGGCGGCCTCCGAGCCGAGCCGGGACGCCACGACGGGGGGAACGTCGGCGCGCATCCCGCCGAGACGGGAGGCGAGCGTGCCCGCCACGTGGTCCCCGAGCCATGGGAACAGCGGGGCGTAGATCCCTCCGAGCACGATCATGCCCGGGTCCACGAGGTTGATCGCGGAGGACAGGGCCACGCCGAGCGCCCAGCCCGCCCGCCTGCACGCCGCGAGGGCGCCCGGGTCTCCGGCCTCCAGCCGCGAGACCAGCGAGGCGATGCCGCCGGCGGTGGGGCGGGAATCGGTCGCTCGTGTGGATTGGGCGGCGCCGCCGGATGGTTCTGCCGCGGCGGTGGGGTGAGAGCCGGTCGTCCGTGTGCATCGGGGGGCGTGGCCGGATGGGCCTGCCGCGGCCAGGAGGGCGTCCTGGCCCGCGTATTGTTCGAGGCAGCCGCTGCCGCCGCACCGGCAGGCGGGCCCGTCGGGCGAGACGACCACGTGCCCCAGCTCTCCGGCGAAGCCGTGCGTGCCCCGGAAGAGGCGGCCGCCCACGACCAGGCCCGCGCCGACGCCGATCTCGCCGGAGACGTGCAGGAAGTCGGACGGGCCCGGCCCGAACCACAGCTCGCCCAGGGCCGCCAGGTTGGCCTCGTTCTCCACCCGGACCGGGAACGGCAGCCCCAGCAGCGACGGCACGGGCACGTCTCGCCATCCGAGGTTCGGGGCGTTGCGCAGGGTCCCGGTGGAGAGGTCCACGGGTCCGGGGACGGCGACGACCCCGCCGACCACCCGCAGACCCTTGTCCACAGCTTCGTCCACAGCCGTCAGCGCCATTTCCCGTAGCCGGGCCGCCACATCCTCAGGCCGCGCCAACCGGTTGTCCACAGCCTGTGTACGGCGGAGCCGTACCGAACGGGACAGATCGACGACCCGCACGGCAAGGTAGTCGACGTTGATCTCCAGGCCCACCGCCGCGACGTGCTCGCCGCTGATCCGGACCGCGACCCCGGGCCTGCCACGCTCGCCGTCGCGCACCGCGCCGGTCTCGACCACGAGCCCGGCCTCGATGAGGTCGGCCACGAGCTTGGACACGGTCGTCTTGGTCAGCCCGGTGATCTCCGACAGGGCGGCGCGCGTGATCGGCTCACGTGCGCCGACCTCGCCGAGCACGAGCGCCAGGTTCCGCGCGCGCATCGCGTCGTGCCGTACGGCCTGCGTCATCACAGCCTCCGCCGCGGGAAATGAGATCGTGGAATGGGCCGCTTGACCTGCGGCCCTGCCCGTCGGATATTTAGTCCATAACATAGACTAATTCGGAGGCCACCCATGTACACCCCCACTCCCGAGGACCGTTTCACATTCGGGCTGTGGACGGTCGGCTGGCAGGCGCGCGATCCGTTCGGCGACGCGACCCGGGCCCCGCTGGACCCCGTGGAGACCCTCCACCGGCTCGCCGAGCTCGGGGCGTACGGCGTGACCTTCCACGACGACGACCTGCTCGCGGTCGAGCCGGACCGGGTGAAGGCCGTCGAGCGCTTCAAAAGGGCGTTGGCCGAGACCGGCCTCAGGGTGCCGATGGCGACGACCAACCTGTTCACCCACCCGGTGTTCAAGGACGGCGCCTTCACGAGCAACGACCGCGACGTCCGCCGTTACGCGCTCCGGAAGGTCATCCGCAACATCGACCTCGCGGCCGAGCTGGGCGCGACTACCTACGTGTGCTGGGGCGGCCGGGAGGGCGCGGAGTCCGACGCCGCCAAGGACGTCAGGGCGGCCCTCGACCGCTACAAGGAGGGCCTCGACCTTCTCTGCCAGTACGTCGTGGACAAGGGTTACGACATCCGGTTCGCCATCGAGCCCAAGCCCAACGAGCCCCGGGGAGACATCCTCCTGCCGACGATCGGCCACGCCCTCGCGTTCATCAACGGGCTCGCGCATTCCGAGCGGGTGGGCCTCAACCCCGAGGTCGGCCACGAGCAGATGGCGGGGCTCAACTTCGTGCACGGCATCGCCCAGGCGCTGTGGCACGGCAAGCTCTTCCACATCGACCTGAACGGCCAGCACGGCCCCAAGTACGACCAGGACCTCGTCTTCGGGCACGGCGACGTGAAAAGCGCGTTCTTCCTCGTCGACCTGCTGGAGAGCGGAGGCTACGACGGCCCCCGGCACTTCGACTACAAGCCGCTCAGGACCGAGGACAGCGAGGACGTCTGGGTCTCGGCCGCCGCCAACATGCGGACCTACCTGATCCTGAAGGAGAAGGCGAAGGCATTCCGGGCCGACCCGGAGGTCCAGGCGGCGCTCGACGCCAGCCGGGTCGGCGCGCTCTCCCAGCCGACCCTGGCGGAGGGCGAGAACTACGACGACCTGTTCAAGGACGCCTTCGACCCCGACCAGGCGGGCGAGCGCGGCTACCACTACAGCACGCTGAACCAGCTCGCTCTGGAGCACCTCCTGGGCGTGCGAGGCGCGGCGTGACTCTGGTGGCGGGGGTCGACTCCTCGACCCAGAGCTGCAAGGTGGTGATCCGCGACGCGGAGACCGGCGCCCTCGTCCGGGAGGGCCGGGCGCCGCATCCCGACGGCACCGAGGTCGATCCCGCTCACTGGTGGGCCGCGCTGCGGAGCGCGATCGAGCAGGCCGGCGGTCTCGGCGACGTGGCGGCCCTCAGCGTGGCGGCCCAGCAGCACGGCATGGTCTGCCTCGGCGAGGACGGCCGGGTCGTACGGCCCGCGCTGCTGTGGAACGACACCCGTTCCGCCCGGGCGGCGGCCGATCTCATCGCCGAGCTGGCCGGCCCCGGTAAGACAGGTGAAGAGGCGTGGGCCGACGCCGTTGGCAGCGTCCCCGTGGCCTCGTTCACCGTGACGAAGCTCCGCTGGCTGGCGGAGCACGAGCCCGAGAGCGCGAGCCGTACGGGATCGGTCTGCCTGCCGCACGACTGGCTCACCTGGATGCTCGCCGGGCGGCCCGAGACGATCACGACCGACCGTGGGGACGCGTCCGGGACCGGCTACTGGTCGCCCGCCACCGGGACATACCGGATCGACCTGCTCAAGCTGGCCATGGGAGCGACCCCGGCCGTGCCCCGCGTCCTCGGCCCCACCGAGCAGGCCGGGATCCTGGCACAGGCCGGGCAGGCTGGAACCTCCGGCGCCGTACGGCTGGCGCCGGGCACGGGCGACAACATGGCGGCGGCCCTCGGCGTCGGCATGCGGCCGGGCGACGTCGTCGTCTCCATCGGCACATCCGGCACGGCCTTCGCGGTCGCGGAGACCCCGTCGAGCGACCCCTCAGGAGCGGTCGCCGGGTTCGCCGACGCGACCGGGCGGTTCCTGCCGCTGGTCTGCACGCTGAACGCGGCCCGGGTGCTGGAGGCGGCGGCCCGCATGCTCGGCGTCACCCAGGACCAGCTCGGCGACCTGGCTCTCCAGGCTCCGCCCGGCGCCGGCGGCCTGGTGCTCGTGCCGTACCTGGAGGGTGAGCGGACCCCCAACCTGCCGGACGCGAGCGGCTCCCTGCACGGCCTGCGGCTCGCCACCGCGACCCCCGCCCACCTGGCCAGAGCGGCGGTCGAGGGCATGCTGTGCGGCCTCGCCGACGCCCTCGACGCGCTCGGCCTCGACCCGGCCAGGGTGCTGCTCATCGGCGGTGGCGCGCGGTCCGAGGCGGTTCGGCGCATCGCGCCGAGCGTCTTCGGCCGTCCCGTCCTCGTGCCCCGGCCGGGGGAGTACGTCGCGGACGGCGCCGCCCGTCAGGCCGCCTGGCTGCTGTCCGGCGGACCCGAGCCCCCGCGCTGGGATGGGGGAGACGCCGCCCTGTTCGAAGCCGACCCCACCACCGGCCTCCGCGACCGTTACAAGGAGTTCACCTCCCACCAGTGACGGCCCGCGAGGGGCGCGGAGGTGCCACCCGCGCCGGCGGAGCGAGCCCAGTTGGACACGGCCCCGACCCTGAGGCGACCCTGACGGCGAATAGGGGTGATGTAGGCGTTGTCCCGGATAGCCCGGGACGCGCCATTCGCGGGAATCTCGGAGCATGGTCAGAAGGCTCTATCCGGTGATCGCCTGCGGCGGCATCCTGCTCGCGGTGGTCTCGGTCGTCGTGGCGCAGGTCGGCGGGGACGGCTCGCTCGACCCGGTCACGATGACGATCAGCGAATACGCCGCTGAGGACGGCGGCGACGTGATCGAGCCGGCCATGGCGATCCTCGGCGTCTCCTCCCTGGCGCTGCTGGCCGGGATGCGGGCCGTACGGGCGCCGGTTCAGGGGTGGCCGGCGCGGCTCATGGCGATCTGGAGCCTGGCGTTGATCGCGGCGGCGGTCGTGCCGGCGACGGCCGCCGGGGCCGGGGCGACCTGGCAGACGGACGTGCACCGCTGTCTGTCGGCGGCCGCCTTCGTCAGCGTCCCGGCCGCCGCCACCCAGCTCGTCGGCCGGTTCGCCGAGGACGAGCGTTGGAGGCCGGTCGCCCGTCTCGTCGAGTGGCTGGCATTGGCGTCGGGGCTCGGCCTGGCGGCCATCACGTACGTGGCGCTGCCGGGTCACGGGGTCGTGATCGGTCTCGTGGAGCGCCTGCTGCTCACCACCGAGGTGGCGGTCCTGGGAGTGCTCGCCGTTAACCTGTTGTGGCTCACCTGGGGGCCGATACCGCGTGGTCAGCTCGTCGAACGGCTCGGGGAGCGCCGACCCTTTGCCGAAATTTCGCAACATATCGTTAACTAGCGCGGAACGTCGTTCATGCGGTGCTAATCTCATCGGCAATCTATCGGCCGGGGGACGTTCCGATGAGGTGGCATGGGGTCGAGCAGGTCCATCCGGTTCAAGATTTCGACGCTGCTCGTGATCCCGTTGATCTCGCTCGTCGCCTTCTGGGGCTTCGCCGCGGTGGTGACCACGAGCGAGTCGGCCAAGCTTCTTACCGTCGGGACGCTCTACGAGACGATCGGTGATCCGGGTAACCGGCTCGCGACCTCGGTCGAACGCGAGCACCTGCTCTCCGTCGAATATCTGGCGACGGGAACGACCGAGGCACGGGTCCGCCTGGACGAGCAGCGGCGAATGGTCGACCAGGACCGGAACCGGTTCCTCAAGCTGTCCGGCAGCGGGGCCGCCCAGGACGTGATGACCCCCGCCGTCAAGGCCAGGATGACCGGCGTGCTCGCGGCGGTGAAGGGCATCGACCCGACCCGGGCCCACGTGAACGACCGTGACATCGACTTCGTCTCGCTCGGGCAGCGGTTCGGCCTAGTGCCGAGCGCCATGCAGCAGCTCGTCCACAGCATGACGCTCACCGACGACCTGCCGCTCTACCAGCAGTCGCGCAGCCTGACGATGGTCGGTTTCGCCAAGGACCACCTCAGCCGCGAGGTGGCGCTGGTCTCCGGCGTCCTGGCCGCGGGCCGGACGTTCACCCACGCGGAGCGGCTGGCGTTCATTCAGCTCGCGACGACCCGGGGGTTCCTGTTCGAGGAGGGAATGGCCGAGCTGGAGCCCGGCCTGCGGGTGCCGTTCGAGCAGTTGCTCGTCTCCTCGCCCTACCGCCGGTTCCTGACGATCGAGTCGTGGATCGTCAGCGGCAGGGAGGGCCCAGTGGTCACCCACGACCTCTGGCGAGAGGTGGCCGACCACGTGCAGGCCGACTACCAGGCGGCCATCGACAAGGGCGGCGTCGCCCTCGCCTCGCGGGCGCGGCCCACCGCGATCGCGACGTTCACCCGGGCGGGCGTCGCGGGGGTCGTCGGCCTCGTGGCGGTCGCCGTCTCACTCATCATCTCCCTGCGGACGGGCGGCGGCCTGTCAAGGGAGCTGGCCAAGCTCCGGTCGGCCGCGCGTGACCTCGCGGAGGTGCGGCTCCCGCACGTCGTCGAGCGCCTCGGGCGAGGGGAGAAGGTCGACGTCGCGGCCGAGGCGCCACTCCTCGAACCGCCCGGCACGACCGGCGAGGTCCGCGACGTCGCCGCGGCGTTCAGCGCCGTGCAGCGCACGGCCGTCGAGGCGGCCGTCGACCAGGCGCGGATCCGCGAGAGCGCGGGTCAGGCCCTGCGCAACCTCGCCCGCCGCAGCCAGGGCCTGCTTCAGCGGCAGCTCCGGCTGCTCGACGCCATGCAGCGCAGGGCCGAGGACCCGGCCGCGCTGGAGGAGCTCTTCAAGCTCGACCACCTCACCACCCGCATGCGCCGCCACGCGGAGGGCCTGATCATCCTCTCCGGCGGCTCGGCGGGCCGGACCCGGCGCGAGCCGGTGGCCGTCCCGGACACCCTGCAGGGCGCGGTGGCCGAGGTCGAGGACTACACCCGCGTCCGCGTCTACCCGATGCCGCCCGCCTCCATCTCCGGCTCGGCGGTGGCCGACGTCGTCCACCTCTTCGCGGAGCTGATCGAGAACGCCACGGCCTACTCGCCGCCCCACACCGAGGTCTCCGTCAGGGGAGAGTCCGTGGCCAAGGGCTTCGTCGTCGAGGTCGAGGACCGGGGGCTCGGCCTCTCCCACGAGGAGAGACAGGTGATCAACGAGAAACTGGCCAGCCCGCCGGAGTTCAACCTGGCGGACACCGACCGGCTCGGGCTCGTGGTCGTCGGACGCCTCGCCTCGCGGCACGGCATCCGGGTCGAGCTGCGGCCCTCGCCGTTCGGGGGCACGACCGCCATCGTGCTGCTCCCCGCGACCCTACTGGCCGCCTCCGGCGGCCCCGATTCCGGGCCGGCACGGCTCCCGCTTCGGGAAGGAGCGGGCGCATGAGCGGAGATCCGATGGAAAGTGAGATGGACACCGAGGAGGAGTGGGTCGACGACGGCCCAGTGGTCCGCGCCTACGCCCTCACGCGGGGCCGGGTCACGCCCAGCTCGCCCGCCGCGCTGGACCTGACGGCCATCGTGGCGGCCACGGGGGCAGCCCTGCCGGACCACGCGGATCTCGGCAGCGAACACCGCAGGCTGCTCGGCCTGCTGCCGCGCGCCCGGCCGCTCGCGGACGTGGCCTCGGACTCCGGCCTGCCGCTGGGCGTGGTCCGCGTGCTGCTCGGCGACCTCCTGGACCACGGACTGGTCCTGGTCCGGCCCCCGGCCCCCGCGGGTGCCGCGAACCGCATGGAAAGCATCCTCCAGGAGGTCATCAGCGGCCTGCGCGCGCTGTAGCGGGGCGGCCGGGGGCCGCACCCGCCAGAGACTCAGCGCTGGGCGGCCGTCAGCGTCTTCAGGGCGTGCTCGACGAGCGTGACCAGCACCACCTTGGCCGAGGCGCGCCGCCGCACGTCACAGAGCAGGACCGGCACCTCCGGATCGAGGTCGAGGGCGATCCGCACGTCGTCGGGCTCGTGGCGCTCGGCGCCGTCGAAGCAGTTCACCGCGACCACGAACGGCGTGCCACGCTGCTCGAAGTAGTCGATGGACGGGAAGCAGTCGGTCAGGCGGCGGGTGTCGGCCAGCACCACCGCGCCGAGGGCGCCGTAGGACAACTCATCCCACATGAACCAGAACCGCTCCTGGCCGGGCGTGCCGAACAGGTAGACCACGAGGCCTTCCCGGATGGTGATCCGGCCGAAGTCCATCGCCACGGTCGTGGTCGTCTTACCTTCCACCCCGTCGGTGTCGTCCACGCCGACACCGCGATCCGAAAGGACCTCTTCGGTCCGCAGGGGGCGGATCTCGCTGATCGCGCCGACCAGCGTGGTCTTGCCGACGCCGAAGCCGCCGGCGACGAGGATCTTCAGAGCGACCGGCTCGTCAGAGGGCGCGAAGGCCATTGATCACTTCCTTGAGAATGCGCTCGCTTGGCAGCGGCGCCGCCTTGACCGGAGGCCGCACGTTGATCAGCCCTTGGTCGTGCAGATCCCCGAGCAGGACGCGGACGACGCCGAGCGGCAGGTCCACGTCGGACGCGATGTCCGCGACCGAGGCGCCGTGGGAGGCGATCTCCAGGATCCGCCGCTGCTCAGGACCGATGTCCGCGGTGTTCCCCACCGGCGCCCCGGTGGCGGTCACCAGCGCGATCAGGTCGATGTTGTCACCGGAGGACCGCGCGCGGCCCCCTGTCAGCGCGTACGGCCGGACCACGGGCCCGGCCTCGTCATCGATCCACTGCGGTCCTGTCATGGGGCGCCCCGTCTCACGGCGAGATTCGCCGCGGACTGGTGGAGATGTGCTGGCCGACACGCTTGACCAGCATGGCCATCTCGTAGGCGATGTGGCCGACGTCGGCGTCGGAGGCGGCCAGCACGGCGAGGCAGGTGCCCTGCCCGGCGGCCGTTACGAACAGGAACGCCGACTCCATCTCGACGATGGTCTGGCGCACCTCACCACCGCCGAAGTGCCGTCCCGCGCCGCGTGCCAGGCTCTGGAAGCCGGCGGCGACCGCGGACAGGTGCTCCGCGTCCTCCCGGCTCAGCCCCTGGGAGGCTCCCACGACGAGACCGTCCGTAGAAAGAATCACCGCCTGGCGGACGGCGCCGACCCTGCTGATGAGATCGTCGAGCAGCCAGTTGAGTTCGCCAGTCGATGTCACGTTGCCGGTCATGCGTCACCCTTCTCGCCGTGCGTGTTGTATGAGTGGTCGCCGGGCTCGCGGTGGCCCTGCGGCTCGGACTCCTCGCGGCCGCGCCGGGCCCCCTGCTGGAAGGCGGAGAACATGGCCCTCGCCTCCTCCGGGGACCGCTCCTCGGGGGTCGTAACCGGAACCTGCGAGGGCTGGGACCGCTCGCGGAGCTGGGGAGCGATGTTGGCCTGGCGGACGCGGCGGGGCAGCCCGGCGTGCGTTCCGTTCGAGGCGAGGCCCCTCGCCCTCGAAGGCTGCGCCCCAGAGCCATGTGACCCGGAGCCATGTGACCCGGAGTTGCGCGATCCGGAGCCGTTTGATCCGGCCCCGTCGGAGCCGGACCCATTGGAGGCGGACCCATTGGAGGCGGACCCGTTGGACCCCGATCCCCTGGACCCGAACCCGTTGGAGGTGGCGCCGTTCGGCGGCGTGCTCGCCGAGGGGCTCCGGACGCTCGTGGAGGGCCGGGGGAAGCTCCGGGAGCGGCTGGGAAGGCTCGTGCCGGATCCAGTGGACGCCGCCGAGGGCTCCGCATATGGAGAGGCGGGCCATGCCGCATCGGGGGCGGACGCGGGCGACTGCTCGTCGTGGGACGCCGCGCCGGTGGTGTCCGCCCGAAGCGCCGCCGGGGTGAAGAAGGGCGAGGTGTCCGGGCCCTGTGCCTCGGAACCCTGTGCCTCGGAACCCTGTGCCTCGGAACCCTGTGCCTCGGAACCCTGTGCCTCGGAACCCTGTGCCTCGGAACCCTGTGCCTCGGAACCCTGTGCGTCGGAATCCTGCGTCTCGGACTTCTGCGGCTCGAGATCCTTTACCTTGGGGTCCCGCGTCCCCAGGGCCGTGGTTTCCGGGGCCGTGGTTTCCGGGGCTGCGGTTTCCAGGGCCGCCGTCTCCCGGCGTGACGGCTCCGGCCAGGACGGCGCGGTCGTCTCCCGCTCGCCGCGCCGCTCGGTCGTGGCAGGCCCGGTGAGGGCGTGCTTGGCATGCGCGCCCCGCACGCTGGATCCGGTGATCGCCTGCGGAGAGCCGTCCTCGGCCACGAGGGACCGGGGGACGAGCACGATGGCCGTCGTCCCGCCGTACGGCGAGTTGCGGAGGACCACGCGGACACCGTAACGGGCGGCGAGCTGGCCGACCACGAAGAGGCCCAGCCGGTCGCTGTCCGCCAGGTCGAACTCCGGCGGGTTCGCGAGCCGCTCGTTGATCTCGGCGTACTCCTCGTGAGTCAGGCCGAGGCCGCGGTCCTCGATCTCCAGGACCAGCCCGTTGGCGGCGAGGTCGCCGCGGACCTGCACCTTCGTCTGCGGGGGCGAGAAGATGGTGGCGTTTTCGACCAGCTCGGCGATGAGGTGGACGATGTCGGCCACGCTCGCGCCCGCGAGCGACGCGTTCGGCATCGGCAGCATCGAGATGCGGGTGTAGTCCTCGACCTCGGAGATCGCCGCGCGGACCACGTCGATGATCGGCACCGGCTTGCGCCAGGACCGGCCGGGCGTCGCGCCGGAGAGGATGATCAGGCCTTCGGCGTGGCGGCGCATGCGGGTGGTCAGGTGGTCGAGCCGGAACAGGTCCTCCAGGCCCTCTGGGTCGGTGGACCGGCGCTGCATGGCGTCGAGCAGCACGAGCTGCCGGTGCAGCAGGCTCTGCTTGCGCCGGGCCAGGTTGAGGAACACCTGGTTGACACCCCGGCGGAGGTTGGCCTGGCCGACGGCGGCCTCCACGGCCGTGCGCCGCACCGTGGAGAAGGCGTGGGCGACGTCCTCTACCTCGCTCGACCCGCCTCCCCGGACGGGCGGCGCCTCGGCGTCGACGTCGACCTCCTCACCGCGGCTCAGCTTCTCGACGACGCGCGGGAGCCGTACGTCGGCGAGGTCGAGCGCGGCGTGGCGCAGATCCGCGAGGTCGCCGACGAGACGGCGGCCGAAGCGGACGGAGAAGACGATCGTGGCGATGATCGCGACGAGGCCGAGGCCGCCGGCGATGGCGATGCGGGTCATGATGCCGCCGGCCACGGAGATGGAGCTCGCGTTCAGGGCGTCGGACGCCTTGACGCGGGCCAGGTCGAGCTGCCTTTCGACGGGCCCGACGGCGTCCTCCCACATCTCCTCGTTCTCCGGGGCGACGCCGCCGACGGTCTGCTGCTGAATGACGCGGTTCTCCAGCGCCGCGAACCGCTCAAAGACCGGGGAGCTCAGCACCTCCTCATACGGCTGGCGCATGCCGCCCTTGAGCACGGGCCGGTACTTCCGGTAGAGGAACCGCTGGTTCGCGACCCACGCGGCGAAGGCGTCGCGCTCGTCGTGAGTGAGTGAGCGGCCCGGCGCCACGCCGCAGATGAGGGCGTCCTCACGGGCGATCATCTCGTAGGCGTTGCCCATCGCCTGCATGGCGGCGCCCTGCTGGAAGACGCCGAGATCGGGCACCGAGACCAGTCGCTCGTAGACCGCGAAGAGCTGGTCCATCAGCCCGTTGTACGCGTTGATCGCCTGGAGCCGGTTGTACTTCCCGAGCGCGACCGAGTCGCGGATGTTCGGCAGGCGCTCCAGCGAGGTGAGCAGTGCACCGAGAGGGACCTTGAGGTCGGCGCTGATCGAGCCCTTGTCCATCTCGTCGCGGGCGGCCTGGCTGAACCTGCCGGCCGCGCCGGCGGTCCTCGCCTGTTGCGAGGTGAGGGCGGAGGCGGACTTCTTCCCGCCGAGCACCTCGGCGGTCAGCGCGCGCTCGGCCTGGAGTTGCAGCCCGAGGTCGGTGGAGGTCACGCCGACGGTGTCGTACAGCTTTTTGGCCCGCAGGAGCGCGAGCCCATCGCCAACCGTGAGATTAAGGACAAATCCCCACAAAGCGCTCAGCATCAGTAGGGGGAGTAGCAGCAGCAAGAAGATCTTGAACCGAATCGACCGGTTTCTTGAACCCATGGCCACTCCTGCAGTGCGTGGAGGCTCACGCCGCATTTATGGGGAAATGCACCTCCGGAAGATCGCACAGGAGACTAGCACCGATACAGTTCTGGCGCAGTGGAGGATCTGATGATTACCGTGATTACCGGGGCCAGCGACGGAATCGGTGCAGCTTCTGCGCTTGATCTGGCGAAGCGGGGGCACCAACTTGTGCTCGTGGGCCGGACGGCGGCCAAAGTGTCCGCTGTCGCGGACCGTGTCAAGTCGATCATCGGAAGCGCACCGGACACCCTTCTCGTCGACTACGCCTCGCTGGACGACGTCCGGAGACTGGCGCGCGACCTCCTCGACCGGTATGAGCGCATCGACGTCCTGGTGAACAACGCCGGGGTCATGACCTCCGACCGGCGCGTGACCGCGGACGGCCACGAGCTGATCATGCAGGTCAACCATCTGGCGCCGTTCCTGCTGACCAACCTGCTCTTCGACCGGCTCAAGGCATCCTCCGCGAGGGTCGTCACCACGTCGTCGCAGGCGGCGAAGACGGGCCGCCTCGACCCGGACGACCTCTCCCGCGAGCGGCGCCGCTGGAACGGATGGCTGCAGTACGGCGACTCCAAGCAGGCCAACGCGCTGTTCACGGTGTCGCTGGCCGAGCGCGGCCTGGCCGCCACGTGCCTGCATCCCGGTGTTCTCAAGACCGGCTTCGCGGCCGGGACGTTCTTCATGAAACTCGTGACGCACGTGCCCGGCATGGGAGAGCCGGTGGAGGCCGGGGGGAGCCGCATCGCCCATCTGGCGAGCCACGCCGACGGCGCCGGCCACCCGGGGCGGTACTTCGTCAAGAACGCCCCCGCCGCCGTTCCCGCGCGGATGTCGGACCCCGCCCTGGCCGAGGCGCTGTGGTCCGCCAGCCTCGCCGCCACCCACCTCCCCCCTTCGCCGTGATCATGCACAGGTTCCCGTAAATGCCCCGCGACCGGCCCCGTCGTGGGTTGTGATCATGCACAGGTTCCCGTGCTGGCGTGCTGAGCTGCGGAAACCAGTTCCGTGATCATGTAGGGGCTTCAACGGTCGAGAGTTCCCGGAATGTTCGTCCGCCGTTGCCTACGGGGACAGACGGGCGGTCGTTAGGGTCCGGCTTCGTGACCGCGCCCGCTGCCGCCCGACCCCTGACCGCCCGGCCCCTGACGGCTTTCCGGGACCCGCTCCTGGACAACGCCAAGTTTCTGGCGATCATCCTGGTGGTCTCCGGACACCTCATCGAGGACCTCCGGGACGTCCCCGCGGCGCACGCGCTGTACTTCTTCGTCTACGTCTTCCATATGCCGCTCTTCATCGTCGTCAGCGGCTACTTATCACGAAATTTCACTTTCTCGGCGGGCAAGGCGCGCAAGCTCATCAGCGGCCTGGCCGTGCCGTACGTGATCTTTGAAGTGGCCTATTCGCTGCCGCGCTATTTCCTGTACCACAAGCTGGAGATCAGCCTGCTCGATCCGTACTACCTGACGTGGTTCCTGATGTCGCTGTTCCTCTGGCGGCTTTCCACGCCGGTGTGGCAGCAGTTGAGGTGGCCGCTCGGGATCGCGGTGGCGCTGTCGCTGCTGTCGGGGACGAGCGCGCTGCCGGACGAGCTGTCCATGAACCGCACGCTCGGGCTGCTGCCGTTCTACGTGCTCGGACTCATGCTGAAGCCCGAGCACCTCGACGTCCTCCGGCGGCGATGGGCCCGGTTGACGGGCGCGGCCGTCCTGGTCGCCGGTCTCTGCGTCGCGGCGGCCGTACATGGACAGATCGCTACCGAATGGATCCGCTGGCGGCACTCGAACCATCAGATCGGCGTCGACGATCTCAGCGGCAGCCTGATCCGGCTCGCCATGCTGGCGGCGGGGGCGCTGCTGGTGGCGGCGTTCCTCGCGGTCACGCCGAGCCGCCGGGCCTGGTACACCTCGCTCGGGGCCGCCACCATGTACGCCTACCTGCTGCACGGCTTCGCCGTGAAGGTGACGGAACGGTTCCACGCCGCGCTGGTCAACCCCGCCGGAGTGGTGGCGATGATCGCGCTCGGCGCGCTCCTCGCGACGGTGCTCTGCACCCCACCGGTCAGGCGGGTCACCAAATGGGCGGTCGAGCCCGACATTTCCTGGGCCTTCACCCAGCTCAGGCGTCCCGCAAAGCGTGCCGCTCCAGAAGCCGCACAGGAACCCGCACAGGAAGCCGCGCCGGAAGCCGCGCCGGAACGCGCACAGGAACCCGTGCCGGAACGCGCACAGGAACCCGCGCTGGAAGCCAAGCGGGAATCCGTGGCGGAAAACATCAGAAAGGCGGAACGCACGGGGTGATCCGCCCGTTGTCGGGGTGACGATGAATCGCGCAACGCGGTACGGCAGGGCGTTGGGGAACTATTGTCCGGGCGGCTGTCGTGACGCGTTATTACGGGGTAACGTGCGCATTCGCGGTGAATGTAAAGACGACGGGGTGACACGGGTTGGTCGGCAGGCAGGGCAGGGTCACGGGCAAGATCGGCCCAGGCCTTGTCGGTGAGGTCATGGTGCCGATCCGCGGGGGTGTCGAGGCGTTCTACGCCTATCCGAGCGTGCCCGACGAGGAGATCGCGGTCGGCGCGCTCATCATCGTCGTGGAGTACTCACCGCCGCGTACGGTCTACGTCGCTCGCGCGGTCGTCTGACTCCCTCTCAGCTCCCCCCAAAATCTCTCAGCTCCCCCCAAAATCGCGGAGGCACGCATGCCTACGGAGTTCCTTGTCCTGGCCGGAGCGGTAATCGTCGCCCTGGTCATCGTCACCATGCTGTTCAAGGCCGTATGGCGGGTCGCCGAGCCCAACGAGGCGCTCATCATCTCGGGCCTCGGCGCCCGGTCGAGGAACGAGCTGGCCGACAGCCTCGGCTTTAAGATCGTCACAGGTAAGGGCACCGCCGTGCTGCCCGGGTTCCAGACCGCCCGCCGGCTCCGGCTGGACAGCCGGGCCACCAACCTGCAGGTCTCCTGCGTCACCCAGCAGGGCATCCCGGTCCACGTGCGCGGTGTCGTGATCTACAAGGTGGGCGACGACTTCGCCAGCATCGCGAACGCGGCCCGGCGGTTCCTCGACCAGCAGGACTCCATGAACGGCGCCATCCACGAGCTGTTCACCGGCCACCTGCGCTCGATCATCGGCAACCTCACGGTCGAGGACCTCATCCTGAACCGCGAGCGGCTCACGAGCGAGGTGCGCGGCTCGGCCGCCGACGAGATGAGCAAGCTCGGCCTGGTCGTCGACTCGCTCCAGATCCAGGAGATCGAGGACGAGACCGGCTACATCACGAACCTCGGCAAGCCGCACGCCGCCAAGATCGCCGCCGCCGCGCGCATCGCCGAGGCACAGCGCGACCAGGAGGCGACCGAGGCCGAGCAGGTCGCCGCCGCCAAGAAGGCCGCCGCGATCCGGGAGTCGCAGATCCAGCAGGCCGGATATCAGGCCGAGGTGGACCAGGCCGCGGCCAAGGCGAGGCAGGCCGGGCCGCTGTCGGACGCCACCGCCCGCCAGGAGGTCGTCGTCCAGGAGACCAGGGCCGCCGAGCTGGAGGCCCAGCTCGCCGAGCAGCGGCTCCAGTCCCAGGTGCGCAAGCCGGCCGACGCCAAGGCGTACGAGACCGTGACCCTTTCCCAGGCCGAGCGCGACGCCCGCATCGCCCAGGCCGAAGCGGAGGCCCGCGAGACCGAGCTGCGGGCGGCCGCGCAGGCGTCGCAGGTCAAGCAGGCCGCCGCGGCCGAGGCCGAGTCGGTACGGCTCCGCGGTGAGGCCGCGGCGGCGGCCACCCAGTCGACCGGTCTGGCCGAGGCGGAGTCCGCGCGCGCCCGGGGTCTGGCCGAGGCGGAGGCCGCCAAGGCGAGGGGGCTCGCCGAGGCGGAGGCGATCCGCGCCCGGTCCGAGGCGCTGGCCGAGAACCAGGAGGCCGTCATCGCGCAGCAGCTCGCCGAGAACTGGCCGCAGATCGTCGAGGCGGGCTCGAAGGCCTTCGGCAACGTGGACCACATGGTCGTGCTGAACGGCGCCCAGGGCATCGAGGAGATGCTCGCGAAGGCGCTCACACTGGGCGGCACCGGCCTCGGCCTGGCCCGTTCCCTGCTGGCCAACGGAACCCCGGCAGGCCTGAACGGCGCCGTGCCCCCCGCGACGCCCCCCGCCACAAAGCCGGTCGACTCCGCCTCCTGACCTCGAGCCTCCTAACCCCCGACGCCACAGCGACGCCCCCGCGACGCCCCCGCGACGCCCCCGCGACGCCCCCGAGACGAAGCCGGTCGGCTCCGCGCCCTCCTGGCCCGTCTCCCGGCCCGTCTCCTGAGCATCGCGTACGGCTCCCGCTCTCGCGTACGGCTCCCGCCCACGGGGGGCGGGAGCCCGTACGGATCTCCGGGCAGATCGGCTCTTGCTCGTGGTGCTATTCGGAGTTACCTTCATGAGCGGTGTGCCGGGAAGCCTGGTCGGCAGTGAGTGTCCTGTCCCTATGAGGCCCTCCTGGAGGTGCCATGGACGTGCTCTGGTTGACCGTAGCCGCCGGAGTCCTCATCGCTGCGATCGTCTTGTTCAAGCTGATCTGGCGGGTGGCCGAGCCCAACGAGGCGATCATCATCTCGGGCCTCGGCGCCCGGGGGCGGAACCGCGACACCGCCGACAGCCTCGGCTTCAAGATCGTAACTGGAAAGGGCGCCCTGGTGCTGCCCGGATTCCAGACCGCGCGCAGGCTCTCGCTCGACAGCCGGGTATCGGAGCTGCAGGTCTCCTGCGTGACCAAGCAGGGCATCCCGGTCCATATCACCAGCGTGGTGATCTACAAGGTCGGCGACGACTACGCCTCGATCGCCAATGCGGCCCGCCGGTTCCTCGACCAGCAGAAGAAGATCGACGACAAGACCCACCAGCTCTTCGCGGGCCATCTGCGCTCGATCATCGGCAATCTCACCGTCGAGGATCTGATCGTCAACCGTGAAGCGCTGACGAGTGAGGCCCGTTCGTCATCGGCCGACGAGATGGGCAAGCTGGGCCTGGTCGTGGACTCGCTCCAGATCCAGGAGATCGAGGACACGACCGGGTACATCATGAACCTCGGCAGGCCCCACGCCGCGGCCATCTCCGCCACCGCCAGGATGGCCGAGGCGCGGAGCAACCAGGAGGCCACCGCGGCCGAGCAGGAAGCCGAGATCAAGAAGGCGGCGGCCGTACGGCAGGCCAGGATCCAGCAGGCCGGATATCAGGCGGAGGTGGACCGAGCGTCGGCCGTCGCGAGGCAGGCGGGGCCACTCTCGGAGGCGACCGCCCGCCAGGAGGTCGTCGTCCAGGAGACGAAGGCGGCCGAGCTTGAGGCGCGGCTCGCCGAGCAGCGGCTCGAAGGCCAGGTCCGCAGGCCGGCGGACGCGCGGGCGTACGAGACGGTGACGCTGGCCGAAGCCGACAGGAAGGCCCAGGTGTCGCGCGCCCAGGCCGAGGCGGAGGGCATCCGGCTGCGCGGCGAGGCCGAGGCGGACGCTGCGAGGGTGCGCGGTCTCGCGGAGGCTGAGGCGGCCCGGGCGAAGGGCCTCGCCATCGCCGAATCGATCAAAGCGCGGGCGGAGGCACTCTCCCAGAACCAGGAGGCGGTGGTGGCCCAGCAGCTCGCCGAGCGGTGGCCAGAGATCGTCGAGGCGGGCGGGAAGGCCCTGGGGAACGTCGACCACATGGTCATCCTCAACGGCGCTCAGGGCATCGAGGAGACCCTGGCCAAGGTGATCGCGCTCGGCGGCACCGGCCTCGGCGTCGCCCGCTCCCTCCTGGCCAACGGCACCCCAGCCGGCCTCAACAGCAGCCTGAACGGCAGCCTGGACGGCAGCCTGAACGGCAGCCTGGACGGCAGCCTGAACGGCAGCCTGGACGGCAGCCTGAACGGCAGCCTGGACGGCAGCCTGAACGGCAGCCTGGACGGCACGGAATCTGCGGCACCCCAGGCACCCCCTCCGGCGTGATCATGCTCGGGTTCCCGTGGCCTGCTCGGACCTGCCCAAACGTCGCACGTGATCATGCGCACGTTCCCGCGCGTGCCCACTGACCTCAGCCCTGGACCTTCGTGATCATGCAGTCCGACATTTTCAGGACTGCATGATCACAAGTCGCGAGTTCGCAGCTTGAGACGCTTCGGAGGAATCCCTGCCAGATCACGAACGGCAAACGCCCAGCGTGTTCCGCGTACGCGGGAACCTGTGCATGATCACGGCGGTAAATAAGGGGGGGTCAGATGAGGACGTGGGGCTCGGGGTTGCCGGCGAAGCTGAACTGGGCGTTACGGGTCAGCTTGTAGTCGGGAGCCTGCCAGGTGTGGGCCGTGGCGTCCGAGCCCCGCATGTAGATGAAGTTGAACCGGTCGGCCGAGTAGATCCGGACGCCCTCCTCCTTGCAGCGCCGTACGAGCCGGGTGTCCTCGCCCGCGTTCACCGGCTCGAACGGCATGGACCGCAGCAGCTCCGCCCTGGCCACGATCGTGGCTCCCTGGATGAGGTGGGCGTACCGGTGCTCCAGCCCCGGCAGCCGGAAGACGGTCACGTTCTGGTCCGGGAAGTACGTGTAGTGCGCCCCCTTGCCGACCATGTCGGCGTCCGCGTAGTCGAACGAGCGGAGCAGGTCGGACAGGTAGTGCTCGCCGTAAATGTTGTCGTCGTCCATCTTGGCGATCAGCTCGCCCTCGGCGCGGGCGATGCCGTGGTTGAGCACCTCGCCGAGCGTCCACGCCGGATCGGCCGTGAGGACCTTCACGGCGGGCACGCCCGCGGCCAGTGCCTTGTCCCGGATCACCGCCGGGTCCTCGGAGAGGCCGTGCAGGACGAGGACGAGCTCCAGGTTGCGGTGGCGCTGCCGGGCGACCTGGCTGATCGCGTGTTCGAGCTGGCCGGCCCGGTTCGTCGGCAGCACGACCGACACCGACCGCTCACGGGAGACCACCGGACGCCCGAGGTCGGTGAGGATCTGGTCCACCCGGTGGGCGAAGAGGTGCTTGTCGAAGACCTCGCGCATGGCCAGGTGCGCCTGGCGGGCCCGTAGCTCGGGGCTGTTGATGAAGTACAGCGCCCGGTTGTAGGCCTCTTCCTGCGAGTGGGCGACCGGGATCAGCGGCCCGAAGGTCTCCTCGATGGCCCGCGACCAGCCGGAGAGCACGGTCGTCGAGCAGGCCGACAGCTCGAACACGCGGCGCGCGCACATCGTCGGCGAGTCGATCACCGAGTTCACGTTCAGGAAGACCTTGTACATCTTGTACGCCGCCAGCATCTGCTCGTACGGCAACTCGCCCACGATGTGCGGGCGGTATTCCTCGGGCCAGGCGTACTTGTCGTCCACCGAGCCGTTGCGGGCGAAGATGTGCAGGCCGAGCTCCCGCGTGGGCGCGAGGACGGTCTCCATCTGCTCGCGCCGCTCGGGGTGCTTGTCGCGGAAGTACATCCCGGCGAAGACGATGTCGTACGGCCGGCCCTGCTTGGTCTGGATCGGGTTGTGGATCCGGGGCTGGGCCGCGAACTGCAGCACACCGACCCGGTCGTGTCCCAGAATTTCGCGATATTTCGGCACCATGTCGCCGTCGCACGTGTACACGTAGTCGAACAGCTTGGCCGTGTCGATGAAGAAGTCGAAGTTGGGCGGGTCCTCCTTGTTCCAGAAGACCGTCGGGATGCCCTCGGAGCGGCACCAGGCCACCAGGTCGCGCAGCTCCTGCTTGGGGGCGTTCGTCCCGGTCATCTGGTAGCGCCAGCGGCCCTGGTTCCCGTGCCACGCCGACTCGCAGAACAGCACCTCCGGGCGCCTCTCCGCGAACACCTCACGCCAGTCCGTCAGCCCGAACTCGATCTGGTCCCATTCGTACCGGAACGCCATCCGGGAGAAGTCGTCCAGGATCACGGCCACCCGGAGATCCGGCCGCACCACCGGGCCGTCCGGCCACTGCAACGAGGGGATCTTCACCTCGGGACCCCTGGCCTCCGCCAGCTCGGCGGCCTCGACCACCGACATGGGCGCCTTGGGGCTCTTGCGCTCCTTCATCGCCTTGCTGAGGTCTCGCGGGAGCCGTACGAACCGGGTGGGCTTCGCGGCGCCGGTGAGCGCCTGGGCGACGCGGTAGGGGCGCTGGGTCTGGGTCGCCTTGAGCTTCCAGATGGCGTAGTCCGCCCGGGCCTCCTGGGTGGCGAGCTTCTTCTCCAGCTCGCGGATCCGCTGCTCGTAGCGCTCGACGATCTTGCGCTCCTCCGGCAGCCAGTTCACCGGCCCCAGGCGCTGAAAGCGGGGCTCTTCAGGAGTCTCGTCGGTGCCAGCCATGCTTCCCCCTCGTCAGAGAAGAGTCATCGTACGGCTGTCGCCGCCACCTTTGTGCCGTTTTGTACGGCTTGATCAAGCGACCAGAACGCTACGAGACCTTGCCGCGGGCGGCCGGGGAGAGGTTGTCGCCCCTCAGCCAGGCCGCGATCACCCGGGCGATCCTGGGCCCGGCCGCGCCGTCCCACAGCGGCGGCAGTTCGCCGCTCGGCGTCGCCGCGCCGTCCGCCAGCGCCTTGGACGCCGCCGCCGGCAGCGAGGCGGGGGTGACCAGCCGGTTCGTGCCGTGAGTGACCGTGATGGGCCGCTCGGTGTTGGGGCGGACCGTCAGGCACGGGACGCCCAGCATGGTGGTCTCCTCCTGCACGCCGCCCGAGTCCGTCACGACCAGCGCCGCGCCGCGGACCAGGGACAGGAAGTCGACGTATCCCAGCGGGTCGACGATGCGCAGCCCGGGCCCGTCCACCAGCCCGGCCTCGGCCAGCCGCCCACGCCCGCGCGGGTGCAGCGGCACGATGATCGGCACCTGCTCGGCGACCCCGAGCACCGCGTTCACGAGCTCGCGCGCCGACTCCGGGTCGTCCACGTTGGCCGGCCGGTGGAGCGTGGCGACGGCGTAACGGCCGGACACGCCGAGGCGCTCCTGGACCGGGGCGGGGTCGAGCTTCGGCAGCGCGGAGAAGAGGCTGTCGATCATGGGGTTGCCGACCAGGTGGACCTTCGCGGGGTCCACGCCCTCGTTCGAGAGATGGGACAGGGCCTCGGGCGAGGTGGCGAACAGCAGGTCGGAGAGGGCGTCGGTGACGACCCGGTTGACCTCCTCGGGCATCTCCCGGTCGAACGAGCGCAGGCCCGCCTCGACGTGCGCCGTCGGCACGTGGAGCTTGGCGCAGACGAGGATCGCCGCGAGCGTGGAGTTCACGTCCCCGTAGACGACCACCAGTGAGGGGTTGTGCTCCAGCACGACCTCTTCGAGGCCGGTCAGCAGGGCCGCCGTCTGCCGGGCGTGTGAGCCGGACCCGACGCCCAGGTTGGCGATCGGCTCGGGCAGGCCGAGGTCGGCGAAGAAGACGTCCGACATCAGCGCGTCGTAGTGCTGGCCGGTGTGGATGATGCCCTGACGGACCCCGAGCTCGGCCAGCCCGCTCACCACGGGGGCGGCCTTGACGAAGTTGGGCCGGGCGCCCAGCACGTGCAGGACGAGGGGGTTGTCCCTCATTGACCTCGCCTTTCATCTGGACGTTCAACACACTGGGGGCAAACGTTGCCTATGGTACGGTCACGCCGTGGAATCCGAGGCCAACAAGCCCTCACAGGTGTCGCCCAAGTCGGCGAAGGCCGGCTTCCGGGGGTTTCTCCGCGGGTTCGTGAAGAATCCCGTCGTCGTCTCCCGGATCTTCGTGAGCAAGGTGAAATCCGATCCCGTGCGCGTCGCGCAGGCCGCCGCCGACGCGATGCCGGCCCGGATGCGCCCCGTCGTGGGCCGCGTCGCCTGGCCGGCCGCCCGCTACGTGAGGGTGACCGCTCGCAAGATCGTCCGGCGTATGGCCGACGGGCCGCTGGAGTCGGCCAAGGTCCACTTCGAGGCCGGGCGGATGACGCAGGCCGTCAAGGTGCTGCGCCCGCACGCCAGGTGGCCGTTCATCCGCCGCAGGATCGCCTACTACGAGGGCGAGATGGCCGCCATCGGGCCCGACCCGATCCCGCCGAAGCCCAAGGTCATCATGGGCGAGCGGGTGCCCGGCCGGGTGCTCCACATGGTCACCAACGCCCTGCCGTACACGCAGGCGGGCTACACCGTCCGGACGCACCGCATTGTCACCGCCCAGCTCAGGGCGGGGCTCGACCCCCACGTCGTGACGAGCTGGGGCTGGCCGATGCTCCAGGGCCACACCGAGGCCGAGCCGTACGAGGAGATCGACGGCGTGCCCTACTACCGGCTGCTGCCGAAGGGCGACGTGCCGTTCGAGAGCCGCGGCCGGATGATCCGCGGCGCGACGGACGTGTCCGAGCTGGTGCGCACGCTGCGGCCGCAGGTCCTGCACGCCGCCACCGACCACCGCAACGGCTCCGTCGCGCTCGCCGTGCGGGAGCGGACGAACACGCCGTTCGTGTACGAGGTGCGCGGCTTCCTGGAGGAGACCTGGACCTCCCGTGACCCCAAGCGGATCGGCAGCGAGCGCCACCTCATGCAGCGCGAGCGCGAGGCGCACATCATGCGCGAGGCCGACGCCGTCGTCACGCTGGCCGAGACGATGGCGGCCGAGATCGTCGAGCGCGGCGTCCCCCGGGAGCGGATCTTCCTCGCGCCCAACGCGGTGGACGACTCGCTGCTCACCGCCGACTACGACGGCGCCTCCTTCCGCGAGATGTACGGCATCGCCAGGGGCGAGATCGTCGTCGGGTCGGTGTCGAGCATCGTCGGCTACGAGGGCTTCGCGACGCTGCTGAGCGCCGCCGCGCTGCTGAGGGACGGCGGGACGCCGGTCAAGGTGCTCCTCGTGGGCGACGGGGCCGAGCGGCCCGCGCTGCTCGCCCAGGTCGAACGGCTCGGCCTGAAGGACGTCGCGATCCTCCCCGGAAGGGTCGGGCCGGAGGAGGCCCTCCAGGCCCAGGCGGCGATCGACATCTTCGTCTGCCCGCGCGAGGACCTGCGGGTCTGCCGCCTCGTCACGCCGCTCAAGCCGGTCGAGGCGATGGCGCTCGGCAAGCCGGTCGTGCTCAGCGACCTGCCCGCGCTGTCGGAGCTGGTGGGGGCGGAGGGAGCCGGGTTGCTGGTGCCGCCGGGCGACCCGTCCGCGCTCGCCAAGGCCCTGGCGGCGCTGCGCGACGACCCCGAGCGGCGGCGGACCATGGGCGAGGCCGGGAAGGCCGAGGTCGCGGCCCACCGGACGTGGAGCAGCCTGGCCCGGACCTATCGAGCGATTTACCAATCGCTGACCGATGCCTGATAAACACCAGAACGACGGATGTGGCACATCAGGCATCCTTGGTGCCGACTTGAGATAGCCTTTGCCACCATGAAGTGTTGTTTCCGCCCCGACGTTTCCCGCCAGGTGCAATCGTGACAGCCTTCGATCTCACGATCATCGGGCTGGGATACGTGGGCATGCCGCTGGCCAAGGAGGCCACGGCGGCCGGCCTGCGGGTGGCCGGCCTGGACGTGGACCCCCGCAAGGTCGACGCGCTCAACGCCGGCCGGTCCTACATCGACGACCTGACCGACGCGGATCTCGACGCGATGCTCGCGGGCGGCTTCACCGCCACGCTCGACGCCTCCGTCCTCGCCCGCTCGGGCACCATCGTCATCTGCGTGCCGACGCCGCTGGACGACGACCACCGGCCGGACCTGTCCGCCGTCGAGGGCGCGACCAGGACCGTCGCCGAGCACCTCCAGGCGGGCACGCTCGTCGTGCTGGAGTCCACCACGTGGCCCGGCACCACCGACGAGGTCGCGCGGCCCATCCTGGAGAAGTCCGGGCTGGTCGCGGGAACCGACTTCCACCTGGCGTTCTCGCCGGAGCGGATCGACCCCGGCAACTCGAAATTCGGCCTGAGCAACACTCCCAAGGTCGTCGGCGGCTACACGACGGCGTGCAAGGAGCGGGCGTCTGCCTTCTACTCACAGTTCGTCGAGCGGGTCGTGCCCGTGAGCGGCACCCGTGAGGCCGAGATGGCCAAGCTGCTGGAGAACACCTACCGCCACGTCAACATCGCGCTCGTCAACGAGATGGCGATCTTCTGCGACGAGCTGGGCGTGAACCTGTGGGAGGCCATCGAGGCGGCCTCCACCAAGCCGTTCGGCTTCCAGAAGTTCCTCCCCGGCCCGGGAGTGGGCGGTCACTGCATCCCGGTCGACCCGTCGTACCTGTCGTACACGGTCCGCAAGCTCGGCTACCCGTTCCGGTTCGTCGAGCTGGCCCAGGAGATCAACGAGCGGATGCCGTCCTACGTGGTCGCCCGCGTGCAGCGGCTGCTCAACCGGGCCCGCAAGCCGGTGAACGGCTCCCGCGTGCTGCTGCTCGGCGTGACCTACAAGCCGGACATCGCCGACGAGCGCGAGACGCCCGCGATCCCGGTCGCCGAGGCGCTCCTGGAGCTCGGCGCGGAGCTGGTCTTCTGCGACCCCTACGTGAAGGAATGGTCGGTCGAGGGCACGGCGGTCCCCCGCGAGGAGGATCTCGCCACGGCCGTCGCGGACGCCGACGTGACCGTGCTGCTCCAGCAGCACTCGGCATTCGATCTCGACGTGGTGGAGGACCGGGCGCGGCTCGTGCTGGACACTCGGGGCGTTCTCTCCCCGAGCGATCGCGTCGAGCGGCTGTAGGAAGGGCCCGCGCGTGCACGTGCTCGTCATGACGGTGGTGCATCACCCCGAGGACGCCCGGATCCTGCACCGGCAGATCCGCGCGCTCGTCGACGCCGGACATGAGGTCACGTACGCCGCGCCGTACACCGCGCGCGGGGTCGTCCCGCGCTCCTGGGTGACCGGGGTGGACCTGCCGAGAGCGGCCGAGCGGCGCCGGTTCGCCGCCGTCCGGGCCGCGCGCCGGCTCTTCAAGAGCATGCGCGGCAAGGTGGACCTGGCGCTCATCCACGACCCCGAGCTGCTGCTCGCGGTGGCCGGGGTGCGCAAGCGCCCGCCCGTCGTGTGGGACGTCCACGAGGACACCCCGGCGACGCTCTCGCTCAAGCCGTGGCTGCCCTCGTTCCTCCGGCCGCCGATGCGGTTCCTCGCGCGGCTCCTGGAGGGCACGGCGGAGCGCCACCTGCACCTGCTGCTCGCCGAGACGGCCTACGCCGGGCGCTTCAAGCAGGCCCACCTGGTCGTGCCGAACGAGACGTGGGTGCCCGACAGCGTCAGCCCGCCCGGCGACGACCGCGTGGTCTACCTCGGCTGGCTGTCGGAGGCCAGAGGAGTCCAGGAGGCCATCGAGGTGGCCCGGCTGCTCCAGCCCCACCGGGTGGCCGTCGAGCTGATCGGGTACGCCGACCCGCAGACCCGCCCCATCCTCAACGACGCGGTCGAGCAGGGCGTCCTGGAGTGGCGTGACTTCATGCCGAACGACGAGGCGCTCAAGCGGCTCGACGGGGCGCTCGCGGGGCTGTCCCTTCTCCACGACGAGCCCAACTACCGCCACTCCATGCCGACCAAGATCGTCGAGTACATGGCCCACGGCATCCCGGTGATCACGACCCCGTCACCGCGGGCCGTCGAGCTCGTGGAGCGTTACCAGTGCGGAGTGGTGGTCCCCTGGCAGGACGCCGAGGCCGTGGCGAGGGCGGTCCTCGACCTGAGGGACAACAGCGCGGAGCGGCGAGCCACGGGCGCCCGGGGGTACGCCGCCGCGCGGGCGAACCACCACTGGCCCAACTCCGCCCGCCGGTTCGTGACACAGCTCGAGGCCTGGGCGGGCGTCAAGCACTGACGCTCTGCACCGACCCCCGAAGCGAGCACCGACTCCCTGAACCGATCCGGATTGTCCCTCCACGACGGGCGGTAGTGTCCTGAACGTGCGCTGGCTCACCTTGATCCTGGGCGTGGCCATCCTCGCGGGTGTCGCGTCCGTCGTGATCGTTCTGCGGGACGGGAAGCCCGACTCCCACACGGTCAACGCGGGACTCACCTCCCCGGCGACACCCTCGAACTCAGTGAAGTCCTCCGGGAAGCCCTCCCTGAAGCCCTCAGCGAGCGCGTTCACCGATCCGTGCGGAACGTTCGAAACGGCGGCGGCCACGCCGTACCCGGTGGGCGGCTACTTCGTCATCCCGACCTCGGACCCGTGCACCTGGCGCCGCCAGCTCCAGGCCATCCACCGGGTCGGCGGCGACACGGTCGTGCGGCTCGGCTTCGGCCTGTCCCCCCGGCAGGTGGACGCCGACGGCCGGATCCTGGAGAAGCAGGACGACAAGGACCCGCAGAAGGAGCTCAAGCCCGACGGCCGCTACGCCGTCTGCGTGGAGAACGGGCTCACGTGCGTGCAGGCGGCCGACAAGGACCTCAAGGCCGCCAACCCGGGCAACCGGATCACCTGGACGTACGTCTACCGGACCGACGAACAGTACGGCCCGGGCGTCTTCCGCTGCCCCACGATGGAGCACAAGATCGTCATTGGGACCTCGGTGTTCTACCGTCTGATCGCCCCCGAGGACGGCTCCGACGACCCGACGTGCGACTTCTCCTCCAAGGGCCGCGGCTATCACCTGATCCTGGTCTCGGCCGGGACGCAGGACAGCCTCAGCGAGCTGCTCGGCCTCGGTGACCGGTTCGGCATCAAGGTCTTCCCCGCGCTGCCCCTCGCGCCGCGCGACCCCGCCGAGACGACCCGGGCCGACCCGCGGCACGTCGGCACACTGACCACGCTGACCCGGCGGATCCTGCAGGACTACGGCGACCGCTTCAAGGGGCGGGAGTCGCTGGGCGGGGTCTACCAGCCCTTCGAGCTGCAGATCCGCGACTGGCCCGACCCGGCCAAGGTCCAGACCCTCCAGGTGTACGAGGAGCAGCACCTCATCGTCGAGCAGGAGCTGCCGGGCAAGCCCATCCTCGTCAGCCCGTACATCGACGCCCGCCGCCGGGTCGGGTACACCTCCACACCTGCGCAGGTCGCCAAGGGCTTCAAGGCCCTGGCCAAGACCGGCGTCGGGATCATCGCGCCCCAGGACGGCCGGGGCACCGGCAAGGTCGGCCTCTTCTGGCCCAACTGGAAGAACCAGGCCGTCGACGACCGGCTCAAGCCCGTCGTGGGCGAGAGTACGTACGCCACGGCCTACTACGGCGGGACCCGCGACTACTACCGGTTGATGTCCCAGGCCCGCCAGGAGCTGGCCCAGGAGGGGATCAACGTCCAGCTCTGGGCCAACCTGGAGGGCTTCGAGCCGTCCGGCTCCGAGCCCTGTGGCCGGCAGGGCACCCGTGGCCGGACCGACAAGCCCCGCCTGGACACCCAGGTGACCCTGGCCGGGCCGTACGTCTCGAAGATCATCTCCTACATGTGGAGCGACTTCTTCACCTGCGGCTCGCCGTCGCTGTCGGAGGAGATCGCCGCGGACTGGGACCGTCCCATCGCCATCGAGGCCGTCCGGCAGAAGCGGCAGATCCAGGACGGCCTGGAGATCCGCGGCTACCACCTGGGCGACGCCAAGGTCACGCTGAGCTGGAACGGCGTCGAGACGCCCCGGGTGGTCGACTCCGCGACGGTCGGCTGGCACGACCCCGCGCCCATCGAGGGCCTGCCCTCCGGCACCGAGAAGATCTGGATCCCGGTCGACTGGGCGAGCGTGCCCAAGGACGTCTGGGTGCGGGTCGAGGTCACCTCCTCCGATGGCCGCAAGGCCGCGGAGCCTGTGTACTTCCACAACGTCGGGTGACCCGCCCCACCCCGAAAGGCCGAGCACCGGCCCGCCTTCCGGTAGCGTGCCAATCATGATCCCGCGAATTCCGGTCAGCGTGGATCTGGTCGTGCTCACCGTCAGGGCCCAGGCGCTGAGCGCGCTGGTCTGGCGGCGTGACAGGCCGCCCTACGAGGGGCGGTGGGCGCTGTCCGGCGGCTTCATCCAGCTTGAGGAGGACCTGCCCGCCGCGGCGGCCCGTGTCCTGGCAGAGCGCGCCGGCCTCCCCGGCGCTCCCGTGCACCTGGAGCAGCTCCAGACGTACGGGTATCCCGACCGGGACCCCCGCCAGCGGGTGGTCAGCGTGGCCTATCTGGGGCTGGCCCCCGACCTGCCCGCGTCCACCGAGGCGCACATGAGCTGGCAGCCGGTCGCCTCCCTCACGGACATGGCCTTCGACCACCGGCGGATCATGCTCGACGGCGTTGAACGGGCCCGGGCCAAGCTGGAGTACACGTCGCTCGGCGCGGCCTTCTGCCCGCCGGAGTTCACCGTGGCCGAGCTGCGCCGCGTCTACGAGATCGTCTGGGGCCGCCCGCTCGACCCCCGGAACTTCCACCGCAAGGTCACCAAGACCGAGGGCTTCCTGATGCCCACAGGACGGACGACCACGAGGGACGGCGGCCGCCCCGCCATGCTGCACCGTCGTGGCCCCGCCGTACTGCTGCATCCCCCGATGCTCCGCGTCTGAGCCGCGGGCTCCTCTTCCACCTTGTCATGCACGCTCCCGAGCGTGATCTATGCCGATATATTCCTGCTCATGTTGGATTCGGCCCCCCGCGTTTCCGAACCGCCGGTCAAGGTGCCTGACTCGCGACGGCTGCGAGTTCTCGACCTGCTCCGGTTCTGCGCGGCGCTCGCGGTGGTGCTCTTCCATTACGGAGAGACGCGGGCCTGGGGCAGCACGCACGCCTTTCCCGCGCTGAGCGCGGTCACCATGTTCGGCGTGTACGGCGTGCGGCTGTTCTTCATCATCAGCGGGTTCGTGATCCTGATGAGCGCGTGGGGGCGCGGCCCGGGCGAGTTCGCCTCCTCGCGGATCGCGCGGCTCTATCCGGCGTACTGGGCCAGTGTGATCACCCTGGGCGCGCTCGCGGTCGGCGGCCTCATCACCGACCACCGGCCCACCTTCAGTGAGTTGCTCGCCAACCTGACCATGCTGCAACACGGACTGCGGATCCGCGACCTGGAGATCGTCTACTGGACGCTCTGGCCGGAGCTGGTCTTCTACGTCGTCATCACCTGCTTCGCCGCGATCGGCATCACCTACCGCCGCTGCCTCGCGTTCCTCGGTGGCTGGCTGTTCCTCCTGGTCATCGCCGAGCGGGTCAACGCGGACCTGATCCAGGCGGTGGTCATCCCGTTCAGCGCGCCGTACTTCATCGCGGGTATGGCCCTGTTCCTGATCCACCGATTCGGGGGGTCGGTCTTCCCCTGGCTGTTCGTGGGCGTCGGCTGGGTGCTGGGCGTCATTCAGGCGCTGAAGGACAACCCCACCGCCGTGCAGCGGTTCGGCGACGCGCTCGGGTCGGCCCTCGTGGTCGGGGTCGTCTCCCTCATCTTCCTCGTCATGATCCTGGTGGCGCTCGGCACGCTCGACTGGGTCGACTGGCGATGGCTGACCACGGTCGGGGCGCTGACGTACCCGCTGTACCTGTTCCACCACCACGTCGGGTTCCTGCTCATCGGCTGGCTGCGGGGCCCCCTGGGCAACTGGCTGGCACTCCCGGTGATCGTGCTGATCGCCCTCGGCGTCGCCTACGCGGTGCACCGGTTCGTGGAGACTCCCATGCAACCTCGGCTGCGGGCCGCGCTGGACCGCTCGCTCCGCGCGGACGGCGGCTACTTCCCCCGGGGCGGGTAGATCTCACCGCCGCGCAGTTCGCGGCCCTGCAGCAGCGTCGTGATCGTGACGAAGTGGTAGTCCTCCTTCTCCAGCTTCGTCAGCACGGCCGGTATGGCCTTGACCGTCTCCGGGACGATGTCGTGCAGCAGGATGACGCCGTTGCGCTTGGCCAACGCGAGCGTCCGCTTCCTGATGACGTCGACGTCGCGAGCCTGCCAGTCGAGGGTGGATCCGGTCCAGAGGATCTGCGACAGGCCGAGCTCTGCCATGAGCTGGCCGATCCGGTCGTTGGTCGCGCCGTTCGGCGGCCGCATCATCGTCGGCGCCTTGCCCACGGTCTGGGAGATGATGTCCGAGGTGCTCGTGACCTCGTTGAGCACCTCCTGGTCGGACAGCGTGGTGAGGTCCGCGTGGTCCCAGGTGTGGTTGCCGATGTCGTGGCCCTCGTCGACGATCCGCTGTGTCAGCTCCGGCCGGACCGCGACCTTCCGGCCGAGCAGGAAGAAGGTCGCCTTGGCCTTGTGCTTCTTGAGCGTGTCCAGCAACTCGGGCGTGTACGGCCACGGGCCGTCGTCAAAGGTGAGGGCGATGCACTTGTAACGGGCGCAGTAGGCCTTCTTCGTGGCCGTCGGCTTGGCCCCGGCGCCGGAACTCCCGCCACTCGCCGTCACCGCCCGTGCTGCCACCGCCCGTGCTGCCACCGCCCGTGCTGCCACCGCCCGTGCTGCCACCGCCCGTGCTGCCACCGCCCGTGCTGCCACCGCCCGTGCTGCCACCGCCCGTGCTGCCACCGACTGTGCCGCCACGGATTGTGCCGATATGGACCGTGCCGCCATCGACTGGACTGTCATCGACTGCGCCGCCACTGACTGTGCCGCCGGGACGACAAAGAGCCCGGCCGTGCAGACACCGGCCACCACAATCCTGACTTTCCGCCACATGCCGCCGAATCTTAGTGAAGGCCAAGAGGTACGGCGAGTTTCCACATGAGCTTCATGCAAGCCAATCCCTGCGCTCGGTATCCCAACGACCCAGCCGAGCGGAACTGTCTACTTCATCCCTTTATGGCTAATTTCGTGCGGTGCTGTCAGGCAGTACGGAACAGCGGCCACGCGCTCACCCCCAGTGGTCCCAGCGTCCATGGCGGTTCCAGCGCCCGCGCAGCCGAGCTGTCCGACGGTCCGGATCCGTGGTTCACGCGCTTATCAACGGGCGTCCCAGCACGCCGTGTGGTGGTGTCGTGGGCGCCCCGAGTCTGCGGGCCACGTGCTGCGCACGGGCGTCCAGCTTCCCTAGCAGCTCCAGTGAGCGCAGACCTGGCCGTCCGGCGGCCCGGGTGCGGTTATCGCATTCCCCGTCCTCCGAAAGCGGCCTGGTGTGGGAGCGTGGTCGACTTCTCGCGCTCAGGCGGCGTCGCGGCCTAACGAAGATCTCCTTCTGCGGCGCTAGGTAGATCTTTCCCGCGAAGCCCTGACCTGCGATTTTGTAGTGGATCAAGCTTAGGTTTTGTCATAGGTGCTGGATAGCGTGAGGGCAGTTCTTGAGGTCCGCTGGAGCCCGGGGGAGGTGTGTTTCGATGGTTGAGTCCCTGTTCGATGTGTTGGGTTCCCTTCGTGGGAGGGGTGCTTCCAGGCGCGGGTTGCCCGAGATCCTTAAAGGGACTGTGCTGGATCCTGACTATGTGCCGCCGCGGCGGTCCGCCGACGACCCGTCCTGCGACGTCTGGCAGCAAGCGCCGGGCGGCTGGGGGGCATACCGGAAGTTCGTCCGCGGGTCCTCCTCGCCCGCCGCCGGTAGCTCCGCTGGCACCTCTACTGGCACCGCCGCGAGCCCCTCCGGTCGCTCCGCCTCAGATGCTCCCGGCCCCTCCGCCGGCGTCCCCTCCGACCGTGC
>NZ_JAOEGB010000037.1 GCF_025420585.1 Planotetraspora sp. A-T 1434
GCCCTAACCCTCGATGAAACGGGCGCCCGTGCCGGACACGGGCGCCCGCCCCACCAGTACCGCCGTAACTGGAGGATCCATGCGCAGACTTCTCGCGGGCGTGGGCGCCACCATCGCCCTCGCCGCCTGCACGCTCTATCCGTCGCCGGCCGCGGCCGCCGACGCGCCCTACGACGTCCTCGTGTTCTCCAAGACCGCCGGGTACCGGCACGACTCGATCCCGGCCGGCGTCCAGGCGATCCGCGACCTCGGCGCGGCGGGCGGCTTCACCGTCACCGCGACCGAGGACGCCAACGCGTTCACCACGGCCAACCTCGCGCAGTACGAGGCCGTGGTCTTCCTCAGCACCACCGGCGACGTGCTCGACACGACCCAGGAGGCCGCGTTCGAGTCCTACATCCGCGGGGGCGGCGGCTACGTCGGTGTCCACGCCGCCGCCGACACCGAGTACGACTGGCCGTTCTACGGTCAGCTCGTGGGGGCGTGGTTCGCCAGCCACCCGGCGATCCAGCAGGTCAACTCGAAGACCGAGAACCGGGCCCACCCGGCCACGGCGCACCTGCCGCAGACCTGGACCCGCACCGACGAGCTGTACAACTACCAGTCCAACCCGCGCAGTACGGCCCGCGTCCTCGCGACACTCGACGAGTCGTCGTACTCCGGCGGGTCGATGGGCGCCGACCACCCGATCACCTGGTGCAAGACCATCGACAACGGGCGGTCCTTCTACACCGGGTTCGGCCACACCCAGGCGTCGTACACGGACGCCAACTTCCGCAACCAGCTACTCGGCGGCATCCGGTACGCCGCCAAGCGGGCCAACGCCGACTGCCGGCCCGAGATCGGATACACCACGCTCTACAACGGCTCCACGACCGGCTGGGCCCAGTCCGGGCCGGGCAGCTTCACCAACTCCGACGCGACGCTGACCTCCGTCGGCGGCATGGGCCTGCTCTGGTACAACGCGAAGCAGTACACCTCGTACTCGCTGAAGGCCGACTGGCGGCTCACCGGAGACAGCAACTCGGGGATCTTCGTCGGCTTCCCCAACCCCGGCAACGACCCCAACGTCGCGGTCAACCAGGGCTACGAGGTCCAGATCGACGCCAGCGACACACCGGACCGCACCACGGGTTCGATCTACACGTTCAAGTCCGCCGACATCGCCGCGCGCGACGCCGCGCTCAACCCTCCCGGTGAGTGGAACACCTACGAGATCCTCGTCGAAGGGCAGCGCATCCGCGTGTACCTCAACGGGTCGCTGATCAATGACTTCACCAACACCGATCCGAACCGCAACCTCGACGGGTACATCGGACTCCAGAACCACGGCAGCGGCGACCAGGCGGCGTTCCGCAACGTCCGTATCAAGGAGCTCGGCACGCAGCCGCCGCAGACCGACGTGACCGTTCAGGCCGAGTCGTACACGTCGGTCAACGGCGCGCAGCCGTACACCAAGGCGGGTGCCGACAACGGCCAGACGCTGGGCTACATCGACCCCGGCGACTGGGCCGGCTATGACAACGTCAACGTCGGCGGCGCCACCTCCTTCCGGGCGAGGGTCGTCTCCGGCGGCGCCGGCGGCCAGATCCAGGTCCGCATCGGTTCACAGACAGGCACCATCCTCGGCACGGTGAACGTGCCGAACACCGGCGGCTGGAGCACCTTCGCCAACGTGACGACCACGCTCACCGGCGTCCCGGCCGGAAACGCCAACGTGTTCCTCACCTTCACCGGCACGGGTAGCGGCCTGTTCGACGTCGACGACTTCACATTCGTCAAGCCGGCGCAGCCGCCGTCCACGACGAATCTGGCGCTGAACAAGCCGGCGACGGCGTCCAGTGTTGAGTCGGCCGCCTACCCGGCGTCGGCCGCGGTGGACGGATCGGCAACGACACGATGGTCGAGCTTGTTCTCCGACCCGCAGTGAATCCAGGTCGACCTCGGCGCCGGCTACTCCATCGACCGGGTGCGCCTGGTGTGGGAGGCCGCGTACGCCTCGGCGTACCTGATCCAGACCTCGGCCAACGGGACCGCGTGGTCGACGGTCCGACCCGTCACCGGCGGCGACGGCGGTGAGGACGACAACACCGGCCTGAACGCCTCAGGCCGATATGTACGCGTCTACGGCACAGCCCGAGGCACGCAATGGGGGTACTCCTTGTTCACCTTCGAGGTATACGGCAGCTGAGCACCACGGCCGGGTGAGCGGGAGCTCCCCCGCTTCGCCCTGCCCGAGGTCTGGTCCGTCTCCGATTCCTGAGATAGACATGACCGCGTGCACCGTTTCCTCCCCTGCGTAGCCGCCCTGGCGCTGCTGACGGGCTGCGGCGCGGACAACACCGCAGAAGCGAATGCGGAGGCGCAGGTGGAGACGATGGCGAAGGCGCTGAGTCGCACCTTGGTCTGGAAGACGGAGGATATCGGCTTCTTCGTCACTCAGCAGAAGGGTGTCGAACTCCTGTCCATCGGTGGCCAGAAGCGAAGCCGGACCGCACCGCTCCGGCTCGTGGTCAGGGTCATCGGCAAGGGAGTGGAGGGTGGCGGCTTCTTCCAGGACGGGATGCCCACTCCTGTCCCGGATGTCGTCAGGTGCTTCGAGCTCACCGTCTACTACTCGGATGTCACCTTCGATGGAGCCGACTGCCCGCAGGGCGCTCCCCTCACCTTCCGCGCGCGGCCCGAGCTTCCCTCCCGGGCAGTTGAGCAACTCAAGAAGAGGCTGCCCAGGAAACCGGACCTGGCGAAGGTCCGCGAAGCCGTACGGCGTCTGGACCTGGACCCACGGATCACCCAGGAGATCGCGGAAAGCGAGGGGGTGATCGGAGTGGCGCTCTGGGAGGGAGTCGACGGCACCTGCCTGTTTGCACGAGTCAGGTCTTCCGAGGTCGATGTCTGGCATCCGTATCGGATCGTGCCTGGCGGAGACCTCGAATCCTGCACCGCGATCGGTGCGGTCAACGGATATTTCGAGCGCGCCTTCCACTGATGCCCGCCGCATGCGGCGACCCCGGTCGCCCGGCTGGCGCGGAGCCCAGGACCACTCGCTGTGCACGTGACTGTCAGCTGGAAGCGGGTGTTGCCGCGACTTTTACACCCTTCGTGGAAGCAACCCAGCATGGTTCAGTTGGCGACGGCTGGGGGGACGTTCTGGTTGAGTCGAAAAAGGTTATCGGGATCCCAGGCCCGCTTGATTTGGGCCAGCCGGTCGTAGTTGTCGCCGTAGGCCCTGTGGACACCCTCGGGCCCCTCGTCGGCGAGGTGGTTGACCTCCACCCCGATCGCCCATGACCGTGTCGCCGCCCATAGCTGGTCAGCCCAGTCGATGTGCCTCTGCGGGTTCTCCTCCTCCGCTGACCAGGCCGCCCCGATTTCCAGACAGTAGGACGCCTCACGGTGCCGGAAGGCGGTAGCGTCGGCCCCGACCCTGGCCACAGCGCCACCCATCGGCAGTAGAAGCACACCGTTCTCCGGCGAGCTCAACCGACCGCCGAAATCGAGCACGGCTTCGATCAGCTCCTCGGTTATCGCACCGCCCAGGTGAGAGCGCATGTGATAGGGCGTGGACCGGCCCTGCGCGTCGAACAGGTGCTGCAGGGCCTCGAACGTGGTCGGCTCGACCAGGTCGACGAGCGGCCTGCCGAACCCACGCACCGGCGCGAGTGCGCGCTCCCCGTCGGACAGGGGTCCGGCGTAACACATCGCCAGGGCAAGCACGGGCTTTCCGTGCAACTCCAGGGGAACGAACGGCGCCGGCGGAGCGGCGAGGATCGCAGGCGCCACATTGACCTCATCGGGCGCGCTCTGGCCGTACCCGGCGAGGAAGCGGAGCACGTCAGCGGCGTCGTCCAACCGGTGCATGACCAGCCCGCCGAGCAGCCGGCCGACCGGGTGCAGGCGCAAGGTGAACTCGAGGACGACCCCGAGATTGCCGCCGCCCCCGCGCAGGCCCCAGTACAGGTCCTGATTGTCCTCGGCACTCGCCCGGACGATCTCCCCCGAAGCGGTCAGGACGTCGGCAGCGACGAGATTGTCGCAGGCGAGCCCGAAGACCCGCGCGAACCACCCGTTGCCCCCTCCGAGCGTCAGCCCGGCGACGCCCACATCGGCCACGTGCCCGCCGACTGGCGCGAGGCCGTACTGCGCGGAAGCTGCGGTGAGATCACCCCACCGAACACCAGGACCGACCCTGGCGATCCGCTGCTCCGCGTCGACGACGATCTGCTTCATCGGGCCCAGATCCAAGACAAGGCCCCCCTCGGTGGTCGAGAAGCCGGGGAAGCTGTGCCCGCCGCCGCGAACGGCGACCTCGAGGCCGGTATCGCGTGCGACCGCCAGTGCCGAGACGGCATCGTTGCGCGTTCGGCAGCGTGCGATGGCAGCGGGTCTACGGTCGATCAGTTGGTTCCAAACGCGGCGGGCCGACGCGTAACCGGCGTCCTCGGGCAGGATTACCTCGCCGTCGAAGCCTTCAGCCAACGTGCGTAACGCGTTCTCACGGCTCACGTCTCCTCCGATACTCGAACACACCGGGTTAACCGGTCTTACCACCTCGATGCCGGGAAGTACCAAGGTTTCCTGCGGGGCATCGACGTTGAAAGGGCCGTGGTGTTATGACCTGGTGGCGAGCGCGAAGGCGAGGATCGCACTGGCAGCGAAGTCGTTCGCCGGCTCGACCGTCATCCACGCACCGTTGAAGTCGACGAATCGCGAGTTCCGGTTGCCGGTTCCCCTCGGGGCCTGGTACTTCTCGAACCTGTCGATCTTGTCGGCCGGGCACTGGTTGGCCTGGCCCTCGTACCAGTCGAGATTCTGCTCCTGGGACGCGTTGTAGCTGTTGGGCCCGTTCACGACGGCGCCGCGCAGGATCTTCTTGTAGCCGTCCCCGGAGAGGTTCCCGACCTGGTGGTGCGGGCAGCGCGGGAACTCGCTCCCGGCTCCGATGACGAACGAGACGCCCCAGGCGTTCGCGCCGAGGTTCCAGTCGCGGGCGGCGGTCGCGAGCGCGTCGTAGCCGCGGTCGCCGGTCAGCGAGGAGTACAGCCGCGCCGTCGCCGCGACACCGAAGGTGTTGGACACCACGTCGTAGTTGGAGTAGTTGCCCGCGGCCCGGAACGGGTCGCCGTTCGACCTCTTGAGCGCCGGGTCCAGGCCCTTCGTCTTGATGTGGTTCAGTAGCTCGGCCTGAGAGACGCGCAACCCGTCGATCGGTCCGTACGCTCGGAGGGCCTTGACCAGCTCGGCGTCGGCGAAGGATGCCGTCTCATAGAGGTTGAGGATGCCGCCGCCTCCGGCGTCGATGTGGTCCTTGGCGTACCCTGCCGCGGCACGCAGCCAGTCGCCGGACCTGGCGTCACCGAGCATCCGCCCCGCGATGGCCAGTTCCGTGGCGCCGAGCGTCATGTCGTCACGCCAGCTGCTCTCGCCGTAGTAGTCGTGCGGAACGGTGGTGACCAGCGTTCCCGGGCTGGTGGTCTTGGCCAGCGCCAGCACGTCCGCGGCCTTGCCGAGCCACTGCCGCGCCTTGACGGTGTCGTGTGTGGCCTCGGCCTGGGCCGCCATCGCGAAGGTCGCCGCGACCCGTCCGGCGAGGTTCGGGCTGATGGGCTCGCCAGGCGGTGCGGCTCGGAAGACGGGCCGGTACTTCAGGAAGTAGTCGGCGTCACCGGGCTTGACCTGCAGCGCGTCGTCCTGCTCCGGCAGGCGCCACACGTCGTGGTCGCCGGTGGCCACGCCCTCGAGCCCGTCGCCGATGCCCACCTGGATGTAGAGGGTCTTGGACTTCCCGTCCCACATCTTGTCCAGCCAGGAAAGCCCGTGGGTGATCTCGCCGGCCAGCGTCTTGTCCGGACGGCTCAGGGTGCTCTGTGCCGCCAGCATCATCGGCAGCGCGTAGCTCGTGGTCTCGACGAACTTCAGGAAGTCGCCGGCGTCGAACCAGCCACCCGCGGCGTCGACCGTGGGCGCCCCCGGGATCGCCACCGGAGCGTGATTCATGCTGTCATCGCTGTACAGCCCGGCGCTCTCGTACACCGTCGCTTTGGCATCGGCCAGGTGCGAAGGCCTGCGGTGCAGCTTCCCGTTGACCGTGTCCGCGCCGTCTCGCTGCGTCTGGAAGAAGGTGGCCACGTCGCCGACGAGGCCGCCGAACAGGTCCGCGGAGTCACCGATCCGGAAGGCGGGCGAGACGGACGGTACGGCCCCGCTGTTCACCTGGACGCGGAATTCGCCCGGCTGCCGGAAGGCGGTGAAGTCCAGCTCGTGTACGTAGGGGAAGGTGGCGTTCCACCGGCCGAGGTTGGGGCCGACCGTACCGGTGAAAGCAGCCTTCCCGGACTTCCCGATCACCGAGAAGGACGCTTGGGAGAGGTCGGCATCGGACATCACGTACGCGCGCTTGGCTTCTTGGGTGCCGTATCCGACCTGGTCGACGCGCACATCCCCGTGCTCCTTGACGGGGTCTCCCGCCGCGGTCGAGGCGGTCGTCACAACGCCGGCCATGGCGATGGCCGCCGCGCACACTGCTGCCAAAGACCGGGAAAGCGCGGCCCCCATAGGACCTCCACTGATTTGTTAGTAAACCTTCTTTACATATTGTGGGGAGCGTAGGCGTGCCATGGAGGGGCGTCAAGGGTGACGGCGAGTACGGATGAGGCGCGGAGGAGGCCCGGCACGGGGGATCAAGTGCCATGCCGACTTCTCTTCTACTCCGAGGTGCGGCTCACGAAGTACCAAGGAGACTGAGCACCGCGGCGACCTCGTCCCGCCAGCGCCCCAGCTCGCCCGGCGTCGGCGACAACTCGTAGGCGTGGTAATGGCACGCCTGGCTGAGCCCGGACCACAAGGTCGCGCACTGCCGGGCGACTCCTGGTCCGGCATACGCCTCAAGGCAGAGCATCTGCTCCAGCATGGTGCATTTGTTGAGCTCGGGCCGGACACGCTGGAAGTACTCCCGCAAGCCCTGCTCCAGCGACAGACGCAACAGCAAAGCCGCAGGCCGGGGCCACACGCCCGCCGCTTGGCCCAGCAGCTGATCGGCCGAGCTCAACAGCGCCAGCGCGCTCATCAGGACCTCACCAGCTTGGCCAGTCGCGCCGTCTGACGCACCAGCTCATCGACATCACCGACCACGACCGCCTGGTGAGCGGCCTTGTTGCACAAAACCACCAGATCCCCCGCCCAGCCGCCGTAGCGCAGGTTCAGCTCCCCCAGCACCTGACTCCACTTGGAGGCGTCCCCGAACAACGCCAGCGCGGCCAGCTCGGTCAGCTTGTACGCGTCGCCGATCTGCCGCTCCACCAGCCCGTGATCCTGCCCGGCGGTCAGCAGCCGATGCCACGCGACCTCCAGGAACGCCGCCTCCAGCGCGGTACGGCACAGCCCCGGCAGCACCTGCCGTACCACATCGGCAGGCACCTTGCCCGACTTGGCCAGCGCCCGGGCATCCCGCAGTGCCCGCGCCACCGGATCGTCGGACTCCTTCAGCTCCACAACCGACCGTTGCTTGCGGACCACCTCGATGATGGTGGCCGGCAGCCGTAGATACTTCAGCGCCTGCGGCAGCCGCGTGTCGTGGGTGAACACGACCACCTGCCGCGTTTCGGCGATCATAGTCAGCACCCGGGCCAGCCCGTCCACCTTGGCCGGGTCCATGGACTGGACCGGATCGTCGATCACCAGAAAGTTGAACGGACTCTGCCGGGATGCCGCCCGCGGCAGAAACAGCGCCAGCGCAAGCGCATGCAGCTCACCCTGGCTCATCACCCCCAGCGCGGGCGCCTCGATGTCGTCCACCGACACCTCCATCACCACCCGACGCTGGGTGGCCGAACCGGCGAGCTGGATCGGCCCAAGCGTCACGTTGCTCTGCTGGCGCAGCAACTCCCAGATCATCTGGGACTCGTCTCCCAGAGGCGCCATCCGCTCGGCCCGTAGCTCATCGTGGACATCACGTAGCCACGTCCGCGCCGCCTTGACCTGCCTTAGCTGCGGCTTGGCAGCCTCCGCGCGCCGGGCCACCGCCAGCCATGCCGCCAGTGCCGTCGCGGTCTCCTTCCACCGCCCATCCAGGTCGGCCAGGCGCTTGACCGCCTGCTCCCTCGCGTCCCGGCACGCTGCCGCCAGTGCCGCAGCTGCATGTGGCGCCTGCTGCGCCAGCGCAGCCGGATCGGCGAGCGTGCGGCACGCCGCCCATGCCGCCCCAACCTCGGATGGCACCCCGGCGGGCGGATTCTCCACCAGCTCCTGTACGGCCTGCGCCGCGGCCCGCACCTGGCGGCGCGCAGCCGTACCACTCGCTCCTCGACCACAGCCACGTCCGGCCCGGACAGTTCCGCCAGCCGCCGCAGCCGGGCCAGCTCGGCGTCATCGACGGTGTGGTCACCCGCGATCAGCTCGGCCAGCCGGTCGAGGTCCCTCTTCTTGCTCTGGAGTACGGCTTGCGCCGCCCGGACCCGCGGGTCGTCGATCTCCGCCAACTCGGGCAGCTCCGCGTCGGCCCGCTTGATCAGCTTCTCCAGGTCTCCGGCCCGGTCCCGCAGGTTCTTGTCGGCGCTCGCCAACAGCTCCAGGCCGAGGATCGTCGCGACCGCGTCGTACATCTCACTCGGCCTGCCGCTGATCATCTGGCCGAGCTCGGAGTAGGACAGGAACGGCCGGTACAGCGCCAGATCCGGGCCCCACCCCAGCTGGGCCAGCGGCACCGGATCGCTACCCGGCCGTTCCACCTCGGCGCGGGAACTGCCCAGGTCCTCGCCGGTCCATTCGCGCAACAAGGTGCTCGGCTCGGTATCGCCCTCCACCAGCAGTTCCACCGCCACCTGCGGGGTGGCGGACTCGTGCAGGTTGCGCCAGCTCCGCCGCCAGATGTCCGACTTCGAGCTCCAGCGGGCATTGTCGCCGGTGAGCGCGATCTCGACGGCTTCGGCGAAGCTGGACTTGCCGCTGCCGTTCCGGCCCACCACCAGGGTCAACCCCGGCCGGGGCGCGAGCGGGAGTCGTGCCGTACGGCCGATGCCGCGAAATCCGCTGACCGTCACCGACTGCAGGTACGCCCGCCGGATGGGACGGCCCCGGCCCGTCTCGTCCTCGCCCAGCGCCTCCAGCAGGATCTCCTGCGCAGCGGGGTCGAGTGTGGAGCCGGCCAGCCGGGCCGTCAAAAGGTCACGCAGGGTTTCGGACACGACACTCCTCGAAGTTGCTTCCAGGGGGAAATCAAGCGAGCCGCCCTTGGCGTTACCCGGCCCCGACCTGCACAGTTATTCGTCCCATTCGTCCAGGACGTCTGAGTATTCGTCGCCCGACAGCCTCGGCAGGATCCCAAGGCTGTCAGCCTCGATCTGGGCGAGATCGGGTGATGCGGCGGTATCCGGGCTCACCTCGTGCCGACCGCGGCACCGGAGAAGCCCCCGGCGCACCGGCGGCATGGGGCCTGGCAGGTCGTGGAAGTCCGTGGGGGATTCAGGCGGCCAGGGCCGCGTTCAGATAGGTGATGTCGCTGGTGGCCGCGTAGAGGCGCCAGCTGAGCCGGCCGGAGCGGGTCACCACGGTGACGTGCACTCCGGCGGCGGCGAGCCACGAGGCCAGATCGGCGAAGTAGCCGTCCCCCGAGCCGATGACCACCCGCTCGAAGCGCAGATCCACCCGGTCGCTGACGGCCATCTCGGCCAGAGCGCTGTCGGCCCCGTCCGGCCCGGAGCGGGTGAGGAACCGAGCTCCGCTGATCACGCGGCCCACCTCGACCAGCGAGCGCGGGTTGACCCCGACCACGAACTGGTCCATCGGGCCGACCTGCACCTGCTGCCGGTAATCGGTCATCGTCCGCGCGACCCCCGCCATGGTCGGCAGGGGTGACGCGGTCAGGTTCTCGATGTCCAGTAAGTGAATGGCCCGCCCTCGCCGCAGAGATCGCATCGGTCACTCCCCTCACTCGAGTACATGCCACGGACAATAATGGTGGAACTTGGTGGAAGCAAGTGGAATAGCTTGGCGAAGGGTGGGACGCCTGCTAAGCTGCGGGATCGTGGAAGACCCGTTGGACGCACTGGAAGAACGGATCACGAAGCTTCGCGCCCAGGTACGTGAGGCGAAGGCGGCCGGCGACCACGCGCGGGTCAAACTGTTCCGCGCGCAACTCGCCGACGCCGAGCGCGCCTGGAATGCGGCGCTGGAGGAAGCACCCGCGCCACCGCCCAGCCCGCCGCTTCTCCCGCTGCGTGAACAGGTCCACCAAGCCCTGACCCTGCTGGGCGTGCCGACCCCGAGCAGGCTGATCGTCAGCGTCAACGAGGCCTTCTTCGCAGGTCACCTCAGCAGCTCCCAGCTGACCAGCCTCCGCCGGGACGAGGAACGCTCCTTCCGCACCACGCCCTACTCACGGCCGTACTACCTGTGCGCGGCGCTGACCGCCGACCTGCTCGCCCCGGCACGGGGCCTGCTCGCCGTCAGCACCTGGCCGCTGGCGACACGCATCGTCGGCCCGCTCAGTTCCCGTACCGACTTCCTCACCGCGGCCATCCGCATCGCGGAGCACATCGCCCGCCTCGAAGCGCCCGGCGAGAGCGCCTACCGGTTGCTCACCCGGATGGCGCAGAACATCCCCGGCGCGGTCGACGACTTCGACCAGGCGGTCCCAGCGCGCGTCATCGCCGCCGCCGAGGCCGAGCTCGCCCTCCACCGCGAAGCCGATCAGACACAGCGAGCCGAGGCCGCCGCGCGGGCGACCAAGCAGCTCGACGCGGTCGGCCAGTTCTTCGGCGCCGGTCTGAAATCCGCCGCGAGGACTGCGTGAGCAGGCTCGACACCCTGCGTGGCCCCGTCCCGCCCCACGACCACAACGCCCGTACCATCGCCGCGCTGGCC
Organism: Planotetraspora sp. A-T 1434; assembly: GCF_025420585.1. Lineage (GTDB taxonomy): Bacteria > Actinomycetota > Actinomycetes > Streptosporangiales > Streptosporangiaceae > JAOEGB01. Next base: position 10,861 of record NZ_JAOEGB010000037.1, read on the forward strand.
GCCAACCCCGGCTGCAACCGCCGGGCCGTCATGGACGCGGCGGGCATCGACAAAGAGAAGACCGCACGTCACCTGGGCCACCCCGCCACCGTCGGCCAGTCCGTCTTCGCGATCATCCGCGCCAACGCCTTCGAGGAGCAGGTCAAGGCCAACGGCTGCGCCCAGCTGCTCAAGCTGCTACGCGAAAAGCTCGACCTCTCCCTGCCCGAGGTCTCCTACGACGACGTCAACAACGTCGGCGACGACCGCGGGCTCCGCCACTCCCGCACCAGGACCCTGCTTCGGCAGGCCGCCGAAGACCGCGGCGGCGGCACCCTGTTCGACCATCCGGTGCTGAAGCTGAACATCGCCGGGAAGTCGGTCTACCTGGAACCGGCTCTCATCGCCTTTCAGCTCAAGGGCCGCTTCCACGTGGTGGAGATCAAGTCCTTCGCGGTGATCGACGGCCAGGCGGACCCCGGCCAAGTCGCCGCCGCGGCTCGCCAGTCAGCGGTGTACGTCCACGCGTTACGCGAGCTCTTCGCCGAGCGCAACCTGGACCCGGCACTGGTCTCCCACGACGTGATCCTGGTCTGTCCGGAGAACTTCGCCAACACCCCCACGGCCACCCTGGTCGACGTGCGGCAGCAGCTCACCGTACTGAAGAGACAGCTGTCCCGGCTCACCCGGATCGACACGATCCTGGACGAGCTGCCCATGGGGCTGACTTTCGACCTGATGCACGACCAGGACGGCACTCCCACCCGCTCCCGCGACGAACTGCTGAAGGCCATCTCCGAGGTGGACGCCCGGTATGCGCCAGAATGCCTGGCCAGCTGTGAGATGGCCTTCTTCTGCCGCGACGAAGCCCGTGCCTGCGGCTCCACCGACGCTCTCGGCCGTACTGTCCGCGACCAGCTCGGCGGCCTGGAGTCGGTCGCAACCGTACTCGGCCTGGCCCACGGCACCCTGCTCGCCGCCCCGGACCAGGCCGAAATCGCCTCCCAGCTCAGGCTGGTCCGCCAGTTCAGGCTGGAGGCGACCGCATGAGCATCATGACCGCGTACGCCCAGGCGGAAGCCGTACGGGCCGGGCGAGCCCAGCCGATCGCCTCCGTACGGCACGCGCACCTGTCGACACGGCCGCTGGTGTTCATCCCGCTCAAAATGGCCGGCGAGGCCGCCGCACCGCTCGGCGCGATGGTCGGCACCCACCGCGACGACCCGCATCTTCTGGTCGTGCCGCAACCGCGTGACCGTAGCCTGCGCTTCGCGTTCGTGACCGAACTGGCCGAGGTCATGGTCCCGTACATCGAGAGCTTCCAGCGCGCCAGCGAGACCGTTGGAACGAGGGAACCCTACGAGCGCTTCCTGGACGCGCCGCAAATTCTGGTCCCCAACCGGGGCGGGATCGGCTTCACCCGTCTGCTGGGCCGCTCCAGCCGCTTCCGCAGCGCGGATGGGCCCTACCCCGTGCACCCGTCCGTCCCCGTCCTGGGTCGCTGGCTGACCTTCCTCGCCGAGCGGACCGAGTTCGCCGGGGCGTCCACGCTGCTGGCCATGACCGAGCTGCTGGCACTGCACTGGGCCACCGGGCAGAGCGGGACCGAGGACGGAGCCCTGGCCGCGTTGCTTGCCTGGATCGCTCCACCTGAGGGCATGACCGCGCTGGAGGCCGCCGCCCGCGCCGAGAACCCTCTGCTGACGCCACCGGCCGGACCGGCCACCGATCCCGGCTTCGACGCCGGGGTTCTTCAGCCCGGCATCGAGGCCTACGACAGCACCGGCTCCCCCGCCCAGGTTCGCGGCGCGATCAAGTCGCAGCTGGAGCCCACCTGGCAGCTCATGTGGGAGGCCGTCGACGTCCTGCGTGGCCTGCCCGAAGGCGCCAGCGTCGCCGACCGCTGGGCCAGGGACCGTGACGACTTCAGCCGGTACACTGCCCATCTCGCCACTGGCGGCGCCCCGCAGCCCCGCCTGGACAGCGCGGTCGCCGCCGCGATGCGGCTGGAGCGGCTCGAAGACGCCCAGGCACGCTACGACGCCCAGCGGGCCTTCGACGACCCGCTCGTGCTGGCCGAGTATCGGCTGACCGGCACGACCTTCGCCGGACGGGTGATCGCCGCCGACCCCACCCGCATCGTCACAGGCCGACGCCGCGTGCTCCGCCCGCTGATCACCGTACAGACCTCCGATCCGGTACGGCTCGCGCCCGGCCAGGTGCTCCGCTCCCCTGCCCGGCCCGGGCAGAAGGCCGAGATCACCGAGCTCGCGGCCGGGCGAATCGTGCTGGAGCTCAGTGGCGGCATGGGCAACTCGCTCACCCCGCGGCCGGGCAGCGTGCCGGAGATCGGTGAGTGGCTCACCTACACCGACCTCGAAGTGCCGAGCCCGCGCAAGCGGCCGCCCTTCCCCAGCCGGGAGAACACCCCATGGACCCACGGCGGTCCGCCACCGGAGTACATCCCCACCGACGAGGACGCCCAGGAGGCCTGGTCATGACTCCCGGCGAGGCCGCCGAAGACGTCATCACCCGTGTGCTGGCCGACTACACCAGCGGCGAGCACCGGGCCGTCGTGGTCGACTCCCCGCCCGGGGCGGGCAAGTCCACCCTGGTCGTGCGGGCCGCCCGTCTGATCGCCGCCAAGGGCGAGCCGCTGATGGTCGTCGCCCAGACGAACGAGCAGGTCAACGACCTGGTCGACCGGCTCGCCACCGCCGATCCGGGGCTGGCGATCGGCCGCCTGTCGGCCACCAGCTTCGTCCCGCCTCCCGGACTCACCCGGCACCCCGGCGTCCGGATCACCACCCGGCTGGCAGACCTCGCCGACGCCCGGATCGTCGTGTCCACCGCGGACAAATGGGCCTACGAAGCCGACCAGAGCTGGCCCTGGGCCATCGTGGACGAGGCCTACCAGATGCGCTCGGACAAACTGCTGCGCATCGCCGCCCAATTCGAGCGAGCCCTGTTCGTCGGCGACCCCGGCCAGCTCGACCCCTTCTCCACCATCGACGGCGAACGCTGGGCCGGGCTGTCGTGGGACCCGATGCAGAGCGCGGTCGCCGTCCTGCTGCGGCTCAACCCCGACATCGTGCCGCATCGGCTGCCGGTCTCCTGGCGGCTGCCCGCCTCTGCGGCGCCGCTGGTCTCCGAGGCGTTCTACCCGTTCACCGGGTTCCGCTCCGGCACGACCGAGGGCGAGCGCCGGCTGGAACTCTCCGCAGCAGGGTTTCCCGGGCCGCTGGACGCGACCCTGCAGGAGGCGGCGGCCACCGGATGGGCGCTGCACGAACTGCCCAGCCGGCACACGATACGCACCGACGCGGAAGCCGTACAGGCATGTGCTCATCTGGCGACCCGGCTGCTGCAGCGGGGACCGGTCGCGCACGACGAGAAGGGCAGCCACGCCGTCACCGCCGACCGAATCGCCATCGGCTGCGCACACCGCGACCAGGCCGCCGCCATCCGCGCCGCCCTCGGCGTTCCCGGGGTGACCGTCGACAACGCCAACAAGCTGCAAGGCCGGGAGTACGACATCACCATCGTGCTCCACCCCTTGTCGGGCCGCCGAGACGCGACCGAGTTCCACCTGGAGGCCGGGCGGCTGTGCGTGCTCACCTCCCGGCACCGGCACGCCTGCATCGTCGTCGCCCGCGCCGGAATTCCCGAACTGCTCGATCACCACCCCTCGACCGGAGGAGTGCAGCTCAATGTGCCGGTCAAGTTCCCCGACGGCTGGGAGGCCAACCAAGCCGTCCTGGCTCATCTGGCGAAACACCGAGTCGTCGCGTGAGCTCGGATACCCTGCGAGGCGGACCACGCGCGATGCCCGCACTGTGAGGTCCGGCGACAAATCCACCGCCCCGGCACGGTCGATTTTGACGTCAGGGTGACGCCGCTCTGAGCCACGGGCTGATGGCGATCTTGCCCCTGCGACCTCCACTCACCGGTCTTCGTCACCACGGGTCAGCCGATAGGTACCCCTGTCGACGCACTCCAGGTCGTCGTACACCGTCGCGTTGTTGTCGGGCGCCGCAGTGTTGGCTTCATCGTGAGTTTGAACCCCGGTAGACGCTCAGGAAGTGCGGCCATCCTCTGGTGGCACGGACTCGAAGACGCCAGTTCCACAGATAGCCGTTGGGATGGGTCGTCTTGATGGCGGGCCGGCCCGGCTCGACATATGGGAACGGCGGCAGCCCGAGCTTGGGGCCGATCAAGGTACTCGCGTCGCCGCGACAGCTGGTGCACCACACCGGCGCAGGGAGCCGGCCCACCCCGGCCGCCTGCCGCGGCTGGCATCCGGCCCATTGCCCAGCAACTCCCGGCGGGAGAGCCCGATCGCGATCATGTCCTGTGAAAATGCGAGATTATGAGTGAGCGGAGTTTCGCAGCCCGCCCCCGACACACTGCTGAGCGAGCGTATTTGGGCCGACACTTTTCCGATGACGCATGGGCACCAGCCCATACGTGCCGTGACGGCATGGCCGCTGCACGTCATTTTCCCGGTGTGACCGGGAGAGCGTTCCGCGCGCCGCCACCGCGCGCCGTACCGCCGTGATCGGCCCATCCAGGTACGGCACGCGGACTCCTTCCTCCGACATTCCAAGGGAACCTCCCCCACGCATGAGCGCCATCTACGACCAAGCCGACGGCGAGAGAATCGCCGTGGCCGACACCGGTGATTTCGTGAGCATCATCAACCGCTCCGGGAGGATCGTCGTCGCCAAGAAGGACGCCCGCCGGCTCGCCGAGCGGGTCCTCGCCGCAGCGGGCAAGATGGCCGTCGTTCTGTTCCCGCCGGCCCTTCGGAAGGACACCCTGTCGGTCTCCTGCCCCTCGGGGCGCTGGAGGGTCCGCGTCTCGCAGAAGAACGGCGCACGTGTCCTCGTCGCGGTCGACCCCCAAGGTCTCGGGCCGGCCGAGGCTTACGACCTCGCGGCCGCCGTCGCGGTGGCAGGACGCCACATCGGCGACGCCGGACAGGCCGACCGGCGTATGGCCACGAGAATCCGGGAGGTGATCGAGGCCAATCAGGGCCGGGACGCGGAAACGGTCGCGGCCGCGATTGTGGCCCAGGTCCTGGACGCGACGTAACGGCGACCGCACGCCCGGATAGCTATCTGGTCGTCTCCCCGGACCCAAGTAGCGGCCCGTTCGTTTCCCAATCGTGCGGTCCTGTGGGAATGCGGCGGCGGGGAGTCGCCCGGGAGGTGTCTCGGGAAACGACCGTTAGCGGGACCGGCCTACAGGGGCGGTCAAGGACCTACGCGGAGCGTCGTAGACCAGGGTGTACCGCCAGAACAGGCGACGATGGATCCGGGCCCCGGGCAGTTCCCGTACGGCCGCGGCCCGGATGTCGGCGAGGGTCTCCTGCGGATCGGCGGTAGGCGCCGTCATGTGCAAGGGCAGCGCATCGGCGCGGGCCGGGTGCTTGACCAGCCCCATAATCGGGTTCGTGAGCATGGCCGGCAGGTCGGCGAGCAGGTCGGCGGGCCCGGCCCCCCGATAGCAGCCGACAACCACGAGGCGCCCGCCTGGGGTGAGACAGCCGCGCAGTTCCCCCAGGGTGGGCACCAGCGGGAGGTGGTGCAGGACGGCGACGAGGGTGACGGCGTCCCAGCGCCGCTGCGGGCCGCGCCCGGCGAAGTCGGTTTGGACGATGGTGACCGCAGGGTCGTCGGCGAAGCGCTCCGCCGCGGCGTGGGCGGTCGCGGGATGGGGTTCAAGCCCGGTGACGGTGGCAGCGCGGCGGCGGAGCAGAGCGACGAGGTTGCCCGCGCCGCACCCGACGTCGAGAACGTGGCGGGCCCCGGACGCGGCTACCTGATCCGCGACCCAGGGGCCGTAGTGGTCGTTGTGGCTCCACGGGTGCTGCCGGTTGAAATGGTCGAGGCGGGACAGCAGCGTCATGATGATCACCTTAACGATCACAACTCACGCTCGCGGCCCCCTCAACCCCCCGAAACGACCGGCCGCCCGGATCATTCGGGCCACTGGCGGACGCCCCAAGGACGAGATCGACTTCGACCAGGTCTTGCCCACGCTGACCGACGCGCAGAAGCTGTGGCTGAACGATGCTCTTGCGGCCGAGCACGGCGCCCATCCGTGGCGCGAACGCCTGTCCCCCTGACAAGGAGCCCTGGTGACGCTGCCTTTCGACGCGGTCCTGTGCGATCTGGACGGTGTGCTGAGGATCTTCGACCCGGATGGGCTGGCGCGGGAGAGCGACTTCGGGCTCGACGCCGACACGGTCAAGTCCGTGGCTTTCGCCCCCGAGCTGGTCAATCGCGCCGTAACCGGCGAGATCACCGATGAGGAGTGGCAGGCGCTCATCGCCGAGCAGCTCACCCCGCTGTGCGGACCCGCGGCAGCCGCGGAGCTTACGCGAGCATTCGTCGTGGCACCGCACCGGGTCAACACTCCAGTGCTGGAACTGCTGACACAGGCGCGCGAGCATGTGCCGGTGGTTTTGGTCACCAACGCCACGACACGGCTGGAACGCGATCTCGCGCGGGTCGGCCTGCTGAACGCCGTCGACGCGATCGTCAACAGTTCCGCGGTCGGCGTCGCCAAACCTGACCGGCGGATCTACGAGATCGCCGCCGAACGGGCAGGGGTCGCCGTGAGCCGCTGCCTGTTCATCGACGACAGCGCCGGAAACGTGCGCGCCGCGCGGCAACTCGGCATGACCGGTGTCGTGTACGGCGCACTCGCCGACCTGGAGACCGCATTGGGTCCACTGCTGGGTACAGCCCCGCGGTACTGACCGAACCAGCCAGGGAGCCTCATCTCCGCTGATCACCAGCCGATTCGCCCCCGCCCCGATCGGTCATTATTTCGTGGGATCGAGACCCGTACTTGGCCTCTGTCACATCGCCCTGCCGAAATGAACGTCAAGGCCCCGATTTCAACGTGAGCCAGTCGCTGTGATCGCAGACGTGACCATGTGTCGCTACGGTCGGTCCAGTCGTGTGAGAGGGATGATCGTGGTGAGCCTTACCGAGATGGGCAATCTCCCGTTCCAGGCGAGGGTGCGCGGCTGTCTGCTCGGCGGGGCGATCGGCGACGCCCTTGGCGCGCCCATCGAGTTCGATTCGATCGCCGCCATCCGCCGCAACCATGGCAAGGCGGGACTGGGCGACCTGGCCTCCGACTGGCGCGGCAAGATCGGTCTGGTCACCGACGACACCCAGATGACGCTGTTCACCGTCGAGGGGCTGATCCGCGCCCATGTACGCGTGCGGGAAAGAGGCATCGGCGGCGGTGAGGTGCAGGTCGTCCGCCACGCCTACCTGCGCTGGCTCGATACCCAGGAGCACCGCTCCCCGCCGCCCGCGGACCATCTCATCCGCACCGGCCGGCTCCGCCAGCAGACCTGGCTGTATTCGCGTCGCGCACCCGGCAACGCCTGCCTGTCCGGCCTGCGCGCCGACCTCGGCCCGCTCGCCGCTCCGGGCACGCCCGGGCCGGTCAATCCCGGCTCGAAGGGATGCGGCACCGTCATGCGCTCTGCGCCGTTCGGACTGGCCGCCAATGACCCGAGCATAGCCTTCAAGCTCGCGGCCGACTGTGCCCAGATCACCCACGGCCACCCCACCGGCTACCTGGCGGCCGGGGCCTTCGCGGCGATGGTTTCCTTCCTGATCCTGGGCAGGCAGCTGGCAGAGGCCGTACAGAACGCCCTTGACCTGCTCAACGAGCAGCCCGCACACGAAGAGACCACCGCCGCGATCCAGGCCGCGGTCACCCTGGCCGCCAGGGCAGAGCCGGCGCCGGAGGCGGTGGAGACGCTCGGCGGCGGGTGGGTGGCCGAGGAGGCACTCGCGATCGCGGTCTACTGCGCGCTGGTGAGCGGCGACGACGTCGAGCATGCGTTACTGCTGGCGGTCAACCACTCCGGCGACAGCGACTCCACCGGCGCTGTCTGCGGCAACCTCCTCGGCGCGCAGTACGGCGAGGCAGCCCTCCCTCAGCGCTGGCTGTCCAGGCTGGAAGGCAGAGATGCCATCACTGAGCTCGCCGACGACTTCACCACCCAATACACCGGTGGCCGCCTCGCGTGGGACAAGTACCCCGGATGCTGACCCGGAGACGGAAGTCGATCCACCGAGCGCGGTCCGCCGTCCTGAGCTGCACAAACGTGGTGGGCGATGCTGGGATCGAACAGTGATCTCTTCGTTGTGCGGGTCGTCCGTGCCGTACCCCCGCATGCGCCGGCCGCTGCCACGCGTACGGTCCCGGGCCAGCGTGTTGCCGCCTCCTCGCGCGAGGTTCTGGCATCCAATATCGTTCGGATCGACACGCTGGAGGTCACATGCCCGACCTATACCCCTTACTCTCCGGTGAGCCTGACCAGTTCGGCGACTACAGGGTGCTCGGCCGCATCGGTCAGGGCGGCCAGGGCACGGTGTACCTCGCCGAGTCCCCCTCCGGCGAGCGGGTCGCCATCAAGGTCCTGCACGCGCACCAGGCGGTGGATGAGAACGCGCGGCGCCGGTTCGTGCGCGAGGTCACCACTGCGCGGCAGGTGGCGACCTTTTCCACGGCACGTGTCATTGACGTGAGCACGGAAGGTCAGCGGCCGTACATTGTCAGCGAGTACGTCGAGGGCGTCTCGCTGGAGCAACGGGTCCGCGAGCGCGGGCCGTTAACAGGCGACGAGTTGGTACGGCTGGCGCTGGGGACAGCCGGCGCACTGGCCGCGATCCATCAAGCGGGCGTCGTGCACCGCGACTTCAAACCGAGCAACGTGCTGCTCGGCCCCGACGGGCCGCGCGTGATCGACTTCGGCATCGCCCGAGCCCTCGACTCGTTCACGGCCACCACCAGCGGCGTGGCCGGCACCCCGGCATACATGGCACCCGAGCAGATCGCCAACGAGCAGGCCGGCCCACCGGCCGACGTGTTCAGCTGGGCGGTCACCATGATCTTCGCGGCCACCGGCCGTCTCGCCTTCGGCGGCACCAGCGTTCCGGCCGTCCTGCACGCCGTCCTCACCACAGAGCCCGACATGAGTGGCGTGCCCGAGTCGCTGCGTTCACTGCTCGGCAAATGCCTCGCCAAGGCGCCACAGGACAGGCCGGCCGCCGCCGAGATCATGCTCCAACTGGTGGGCCATGGCACCGGCCGGCCTCCCGGGGCGACAACCGGCGAGCCGACCGGGGCACCGCCGCCCCCCACCTCCGCCGTGTCTGCTTCGACGCACGAGCTCGTGCCGCAGCCCGTGGCCCGCACCGCTCCGGGGACGGCCGGCGACTCGCCCCGTGCCGGCCGGACCCGGCGCTCCGCGTCGCGAGCGGCCGTCCCCTTGCTGAGTGTGCTGCTCGCCCTCGTGGTCACGGGCGGCATCTGGCTCCGGAGCTCACTCACCGACTCCGCTTCCACATCTACCGCTTCTCACACAACTCCCTCCAGCCGGGTCAAACCTTCCCCCGCGATCGTCAACAACCTGGACAAGGTGGGCATCGCCTTCGATGTCGGCGGTCGCGGTGATATGTGGTTCAACGATTCGGCCGCGCAGGGCCTCGAACGTGCCAAGCGGGAGTTGGGCGTACGCGATCCCAAGGAGTTGGCGGCGAGCGCGGGTGAGACGGACGAGCAAAGGAAACAACGGCTGCGGGTGCTCGCGCGGAGCGGACACAACCCGATCATCGCGATCGGCTTCCCCTATTCCGAAGCGGTCACGAGCGTCGCGGCCGAGTTCCCGGACACCCGGTTCGCGATCGTCGACAGCGAGGATGCCACCGGGAAGAACGTCTCCAACCTTGTCTTCGCCGAGCAGGAAGGCGGCTTCCTCGCCGGTGCGGCGGCAGCGCTGTCGTCGAAGAAGGGTCACGTGGGATTCATCGGCGCGGTCAAGGACGGGGCGAACATCGAAAGAGCCGCCGCGGGTTTCGTCGCCGGCGCCAAGTCGGTCAAGGCGAGCATCAGAATCGACGTCAAGTATTTGAGCCGCTCCCCGGACTTCAGCGGCTACGACGATCCGGCCAAGGGCAAGCTCATCGCGACCGGCATGTTCGACGCGGGCGCCGATGTCCTCTTCCAGGCGGCGGGCGGCTCGAATCTCGGTGTCATGCAGGCCGCCAAGGCAGCCGGCGGCCAGGTCATCGGCGCCGAGGGCGATGAGGCCCGCACCGCGGACGCTACATTGCGTGACGTGGTCCTCACCTCGGTCATCAACCGGGTCGACACGGTGGTCTTCGACTTTCTCAAGGCCTTCTCCACCAGCTCGGCCAAGCCGGGCCCCACCGTTCACGGCATCAAGGACAACGGCATCGACTACACGACGACCGGCAACCGGATCGAGGGCATCAAGACACGTCTGGAGGAGGTCAAACAAGAGATCGCTAACGGCGAGATCGTCATCACCAGCTCATGATCGGGCCTGCCCGACCGGCGTCCGCCGTCGCCCGTCGGCCGTCGGCGGGGCCGCGAGCCGGCCGAGGGCGTGCGCGGTCGGCGAGTCCGGTTCGGCGTGGTGGATCACGAGGAGCTGCCGGCCAGGGCGCGGAACTCCGCCACGATGATGGCGGTGTCCTGCTCCGGGAACAGGTCGCGCTGAGCAGGGTCCAGGAAGATGGCGCGGAGCCGGTTCTCCCCCACGCGCAGGCCGGGGTCGAGGGCTGTGGCCAGCGGGTTGGTCGCGAGGAGTCAAAGCCGCGGCTGACCACGAAGGCGGCAGGTTCACCGCCCTGAGCATCTGCAGGACGCCGGCCGGGACCCGCGCCGTCCGTGTGCGGCGCCCCGGCTCGGGGTGGCGAGCGGGTACCGTATGTCCTGTTGACGGACTTTGTCTGTTCTGGGCCCTGGGGGGCGGTGGGTGCTCGCGGCGGGATGTGAGCTGAACCGCTGACCTGGCCGCCGTGCCGCTGCGCGGAGGGCGGGGCCGGAACATCACGGTGCCCTCGATGCTGACGGAGCGGCGAAAACCGCCCGGCGCGCCGGGCCGCTTCAGCGGGCCGGCCTGACAGAAGGGCAAGCCCGATGACGACTCCGTGGACGCTCGACGACGGGCAAGTTGGTCGTGCCGGCCAGATCACCTCGCCTTCTCGTCAGGACGACCCCGACCTGCACGCGCTGTTCGGTCGTTCGAAAGCAGTCTTCGCGCTGCTCGCCGGCCCCGACCATGTCCTGGAAGCGGCCAACCCCGCCTACTTCGAAGCGATCGGCCTCGACCGTGTACGGCTCGGCGTGCCGCTCGTGCAGTCGATGCCCGAGCTGGAGGAGCAGGGGTTCGTCGCCCAGCTCGACGGCGTCTACCGTACCGGCGTCCCTTTAACCGCGCGCGAGGCCCGCATCCTGATCGGCGACGGCGTTCAGGTGAGGGAGGCGTTCTACGACTACAACTACGAGCCGCGCCGGGGAGCGGGCGGCGACATCGTCGGTGTCGCGATGCTGGGAACCGAGACCACCGCGGCCCGGCAGGGCCGCCAGCTGGCGGACGATCAGCGGGCGCTCCTGGAACAGATCGCCCGCGAGGCTCCGCTCGAGAAGGTGCTCGACGGGATGGTCCGGAAGATCGAGGATCTCGCCCCGGGGGTGATCGCCTCGGTGCTTCTCGCCGACGAGGAGGGACGTCATCTCCACCACGGGGTGGGGCCGAGCCTGCCGGACTTCTACAACGAGGCCATCGACGGCATCGCCATCGGTGAGGGCGTCGGCTCCTGCGGGAGCGCGGCGCACCACCGCAGCTCGATGATCGTCACCGACATCGCGACCGACCCCCTGTGGGACGACTTCCGTGACCTGGCGGAGCGCGCGGGGCTGGCGGCCTGCTGGTCCACGCCGATCCTCGGCCGGGACGGGCGGCTGCTGGGCACGTTCGCCATGTACCACCACGTCCCGCGCGTTCCGGGAGAGTCCGACCTGAAGCTCGGCACGACCTTCGCCGACATCGCCGCGCTCGCAATCGAACGGCACCGCAGCGAACAGGCCCGCATGGCGGCCGAGGAGAAGGAGCGGGCGGCCCGCGCCGACCTCGCCTTCCTCCTGGAGGCCAGCACCGTGCTCACCCGGGACCTCGATCAGGCCGAGATCTTCCAGTGCCTGGCCGACCTGTGTGTTCCGGCCCTGGCGCCGCTCAGCGCCGTGGATGTCGTCGAGTCCGCGCGGATCCACCGCGTGGCCACCGCGGCCACCATGGACGGGCACGCCGCGCTGCTGGCCACGCACGTTCCCGCCCATGACCTCGGCGACGCCGTCGGCCGCGTGCTCGCGTCCGGCGTGACCGAGGTGGCCCGCCGGACGCCGGTCGCGCCCGGGCCGTGGGACGAGCTGGCCGTCACCGGCTACCTGACCGTTCCGCTCAAGGAGCGCGGCGACACCTTCGGCGCGCTGACCCTGTTCGCCACGGCCGGCAGGCCGCTCGACGGCCACATGGTCGGCCTGGCCGAGGAGCTCGCCCGCCGCGCGAGCGTCGCCGCCCGCAACGCCCGGCAGTACGCCCAGCGCGTCAAGTTGTCCCGCGACCTGCAGGCCGGGCTCCTGCTGCCCGATCCGCCCCAGGTGCCCGGCGCCGAGATCGCGATCCACTACCACCCGGCGGGAGAGGGACTGGAAATCGGCGGCGACTTCTACGACGTCTTCCCCCTCGGGGGCGACCGCTGGGCCTTCATGATCGGCGACGTCTGCGGGCGCGGCGCCATGGCGGCCACCACCACCGCCCTGGTGCGCCATACGGCTCGCGCCGTCGCCCGGTTCCTCCCGGATCCGGCGTCGGTCGTGGAAGCGGTCAACACGGCCCTCCAGGAACGGCCTGCCGATCACGGCACCGGGTTCGTCACCCTCGTGTACGGTCATCTGCGCCACGACGGCGGACGGCTCGCCATCGAGCTGGTACGCGCCGGACATGTGCTGCCCCGTCTCCTCGACGCCGAGGGAGCCGTCCGGCGCATCGGCGCCCGGGGTTTCCTCCTCGGCGTCATGCCGCGCCTGGAGCTCGAGACCTGCCACCTCGACCTGACGCCGGGCCAGAGCCTCGTGCTGGTCACCGACGGGATCACCGAGACCCGCTCCCCGGACGGCGGCCTCTTCGACGATGAGGGGCTCGACGGCACTCTGGCGGCGCTCCCGCACGGCACTCCGGCCCGGACCGTCCTCGAAGCGGTGACGTCGGCGGTCCGCGACTATGTGCCCGGCCAGGCCATCGACGACGACCAGGCCATCCTCGTCCTGACCGCGATCACGCCATGACCGGCTCCGGGTGCCGGGTGTCACACCACCCGGAGAGCTCTGACGGAATCACAGCCGCCGTGCGGCGGTTTCCCATCTCGCCCTGCTGAGAGATGTGGAGAAAGGCCAACGATGTCCGCACCACTTGAGTTCGCTGTCGACACGTTCGGAGATGTCACCGTCGGCGCCGACGGCAACCGCGTGCCGTACGCCCAGGTGATCCGCGATGTCGTCGAGGAGGCCGTGCTGGCCGAAAGCGTCGGGATCGACGCGTTCGGCATCGGGGAGCACCACCGGGACGACTTCGCCGTGTCGGCGCCGGAGATCGTCCTGGCGACGATCGCCGGCCGCACCGAGCGGATCCGTCTGGGCACGGCGGTGACCGTGCTGAGCTCGGACGACCCGGTGCGGGTCTTCGAGAAGTTCGCCACGCTCGACGCGGTGTCCAAGGGCCGGGCCGAGATCATCCTCGGCCGCGGCTCGTTCACGGAGTCGTTCCCGCTGTTCGGTTACGACCTCGGGCAGTACGAGGAGCTGTTCGAGGAGAAGCTGGACCTCTTCGCCCACCTGCGGGAGGAGGGCCCGGTCACGTGGCAGGGCCGGCTCCGCGCGGGTCTGAAGGACCAGCACGTCTACCCGAAGACGGAGTCCGGCAGGCTGCGCACCTGGATCGGCGTGGGAGGCAGCCCACAGTCCGTGGTCCGCGCCGCGCGCTACGAGATGCCGCTCATGCTCGCCATCATCGGCGGGCCGCCGGAGCGCTTCGCGCCGTACGTGGAGCTGTACCACCGCGCTCTCGTCCAGCTCGAGGTGCCGCGGCTGCCGGTCGGTGTGCACTCGCCGGGCCACATCGCCGAGACCGACCGGCAGGCGCGCGAGGAGCTCTGGCCGCACCACCGGGCGATGCACGACCGCATCGGCCGCGAGCGCGGCTGGGGGCCCACGACCCGCGAGCGCTTCGAGTCGGAGGCCGACGAGGGCGCGCTCTACGTCGGGTCGCCCGACACGGTGGCCGCGAAGATCGCCAAAACCGTGCGCGCGCTCGGCGTCGACCGCTTCGAGCTCAAGTACAGCTCGGGGACGCTTTCCCACGAGAAGCTCATGACGTCCATCCGCCTCTACGGCGAAGAAGTCATCCCGCGCGTACGCGAGCTCCTCGCCGAAACCCCGGCGGCCGTCCCGACCGCATGAGGCGGTCTGCCCAGTCGCGTGGATTCAGGACCATGTGGTCGTCGCCCCCGGTGAATAACGCAGCACTCGGCCTCGGCCGACGAACGGGCGGGGCACGTCGAGCTCGGGGTCTGGGTGGTCACACCGGAGCTCCAGCGTCAGGTCGACGAGAAGTACGGCAAGGGCCTAGTAGTCCTGGAAGGCTTCCTCAAGCCGGTGGCCTCGTAGAATCTGCCACGGAAGGTTCGGCCCAAGGAGCGGGTGCCCGGCCCATCCGGACACCCGCTCTCATCGGGTCACTGGTCGACGAAGAGACCCTGGCCGAAGCCGGAGCCCGTGCTGTCGTTGCCGGGCTGCACGATCACGTTGTCGCCACGCTTCGGCACTCCGGCGACGGTGGGCTCACCGTCGACCGTGTACTGGTCGTTCACGGCGCCGCGGTCCAGGAAGACGCCCAGACCCTGGTTGTTGCCGAATCCCAGGCTGCCCGCGCGCGTGCTCGGGACCTGGAAGGGGCCGACGAACTCTCCGGCGAATGCGCCGTGGTAATGGTCGGCTCCGGCATCGTCGAGGAAGATCCCGGTCGCGCCGGCCACGTTGCCCGCGCCCTGGGTGAACCGGGGGATCCGGTCGCACAGCCCCTCGCCCTCGTCGTCGCGCACGCCGCCCGCGCCCTCGGTCTGGTTGGGCGCGCCCGGGTTGATGGGCGCGGGCATGTAGAAGCCGTACGTGTCGGCGCCCGCCTCGTCCCGGAGCACGCCGATGCCTCCGACCAGGGCGAAGCCCTCACTGTTGCGTACGGCGCGGTAGCTGTCGTCGCCCGATCCGTCGGACAGTATGCCGACCCCGAAGATGTGGCCGGCGCCGAGCGAGCCGGTCTTGCCGGTGTAGGTGTCGTCGCCCTCCACGTCGCGCAGGATGCCCACGCCCAGGAAGCCGGCGCCGCCCGTCATCATCCGGCGGATCACCGGGTCGTTGGTGCAGCCGGTGTCGTGGTCGGGGGTCTGCTTGACGCCGTAGACGTCGCTGCCCTGCATGTCGAGGACGACCGCCGCGGTCGGAACGCAGTCGAGCGCCGTGAGACCGGGGATGGCGCGCTGGCAGCCCTTGGCGGGCCCGGTGCCGCGCAGCCCGGCAACCGTGGACCCGGCCGGCGAGAAGTTCAGGTCCACCATGTTGCTGCCGGCGTTGTTGGCGTAGGTGTCGTTGCCGCCGACGTCGAGCGTCAGCAGGTAGTCGTTGTCGTAGCGGTTGTCCCGGCAGGCGCCGTCCACGCGCAGCACCGGCCAGATGTCGAGGTCGACCTGGCCGAGCGCCTGGCAACCGGCCGAGTTCGGAAGTTGGTCGGCCACGGCCAGCTCCAGCTCGTTGGTGGACCGCCAGGCCGACTCGCCGCAGAGCCGGATGCCGGTGTAGGCCGCCGGGTCCAGGCCGCCGCCGTTCTTGAGCACCTCGGGGAGCAGGCTCTGCGGGATCCCCGCGTAGGCGAGCTTGGTCAGCCGGTGGCAGGAGAGCAGGTCGGTCAGCACGTTCGCCAGCCGCCCCGCCACCTCGGGTGACAGGTCGGCGTCGAGGATCTGGGCGGGGTTCTGGGGAAGTCCCAGCTCGGCGGAGAGGGCCGAGGTGGCCTGGAGCAGCGCCTGCTTCGGCAGGGCGGGGAGCGCCCGAGTCGGTGTGGTCGTCCGCTCGTAGAGCTTCTCGTAGGGCAGGATCTTCGCACCGATCTCCGGGTTGGCGGCCGTCACGGCCGCGTTGACGGTGCCGGTGGCTGAGGCGATAGAGGCGCCGGCGACCACCATCGCGGCGGCCGCGCCGACGCAGCCGAGGATTCGCATTCCGCGTCTGACGAGACGCATGAACGTCACCACCTTGTGCGCGGGGGGATAAAGGCGCCGCCCTACTTACCACGCCATTCCGCGCCAAACAGGCTATTGAGAACCGGTTATTTCGATTTGATTTCGTCTCCGCCTGAATGTGACTAAATGCGAATCCTGTCCGGCGGTAAGCCGTACGGTCAGCCGCGTGTGCGATCGGAGCGTCGTGCTACGAAGCGGTCACCGGAGCCGTCCGCTCATCGGCACGAGTATTCGACTCACGGCATGTATCGATCTGGGGCACCTGCGCTCGACCTGCGGCATGTGCGGACGTGGCCCGTTGACCCTGACACCGTGTCAGGAGCCAGGATGGAGCCGTGTTCAGCATCGGAGAGTTCGCCGCACTTGGCCGCGTATCCGTGCGCATGCTGCGTCACTACGACGCGATCGGGCTGCTCAGGCCGGCCGAGATTGACCCGGCCAGCGGATACCGCCACTACCAGGCCGACCAACTGCGCCGGCTCAACCGAATCATCGCCCTGAAGGACCTCGGCCTGACTCTCGAGAAGGTCGCCGACATCCTCGATGACAAGGTCGGCGTCGCCGAACTGCACGGCATGCTCCGGCTGCGCAGGGCACAACTGGAAGCGCAGCTGTCCGCCGACGCCGCCCGGCTCACCCGGGTCGAGGTACGGCTGCGCATGATCGAAGAGGAAGGGCATATGAATACCGAAGACGTGGTACTGAAGCAGGTCGCGCCCGCCCGCGTCGCCGAACTGTCAGCGCCGGCCGCCAGCTACGAAGGTGAGGACATCGGCCCGGTGATCGGACCGCTGTACGAGGAGATTTGGCGGCGTATGGAAGTCGCCGGGGTTCGTTCATCCGGGGCACCGATCGCCTACTACGTGGCCGCCCCTGGGCCAACCGGGGACGGGCAGGCGGTGATGGTGCATGCGGCCGTCCAGGTGGCGCGGGACACCAGCGCCGACTGGGATTTCGACGTGCTGGATCTGCCAGGCATCGAGTCCGCCGCGACGATCGTGCATCGTGGTCCGATGGACGAGGCGGACGGCAGCATGCAAATCCTGGCCCGGTGGATCGATGACAACGGGTACAAGCCGGTGGGTTACGCGCGGGAGGTGTGCCTGCAGTTCGACCGGCAGAACCCGGCTAACTGGGTACACGAGTTCCAGCTCGGCGTGTCTCGGACATAGGTCGCAGGGCGCCGGCGCGTCGACCGTCCGCACATCCGCTGGTCGAGCACTCGTGCGTGCTTCCGCTCGACCAGCGGCAGAAGAGGACGCCTCCGCCGAGCTGGGGCGCTTCAGGCGCTGCTCCCTGAATCAACCGGTCAAGGGTGTTGTTTAAGGTCCGGCTCCACCGTATTCCAGGCCAGACGCCTTCGGGCTTCAACGAACATGGAAGCACCCCCCAGGCTCAGGGGGGCCCGGGGAGCCTGCCACTTGGCGACTGCCCAGCCGGCGAACGCGAGCAGGCCCGCGCCCGCGCCGATGGCAGGAAGCGCCGCCTGGCACGCCAGGCCTACGCTGCCGGCCGCGCCGAGCGTTACGCATCCCACCTCCACTCGGGTCCACATCCGCGCCTTGTCCGCCCGGCGAACGATCCCCCGCTCCGCCACCCACAGCTCGCGCAGCTGTCGCTCAGCCTCATCGAGGGACGCGCGGTCGAGGTGCACGTCCGCGAGTTGCGCGTCGCCGGTCCGCAACGGCTTGATCAGATCGCGGAACCAATCGAAGTACGCTGCCCGCTTCGCGACGTAGTCAGGATCGATGGCCACATCAACGGCACGCCGCAGAGTGTCCAGCTCGTCCTCACCCGGATCGGGCAGCAGCAAGGGGCGTGACAACGCGACAAGGGCTTGCGCCGCCGTCAAGTCCGACGGCCTGTCATGAGTGGGCTGTACGTCATCACGCCACGCGTCCTTGGTGGGATACGCCGCCACCGCATCGATCACAGCGGGAAGCACCTGCCCACGACCAAGTGCCAGCCCCAGTCGTGTGTCCATGAAGGGGTTGCCGGTCAACGCATTCGCAGCCCCTAGACGCGACCGCAACTCGTGCCACATGTGAGGGCTCCACGGGACAAGCTGGGCCAGACGCGCGCCGTTGTGACCGGCGACTTCTTGGGTGCCGAGCACGCTCAAGAGGGCATCCAGGCGCTTCGGATCCCACGTTTCCGACGACCCGCCGTCTCTCGGCCGGCTCCACCGCTCCCGTTCACCTTCGACACGTTGATCGGGATAAGGGATGGCCAGACGATCAAACAGCAGCACTTCCCGCAGGTACGCCTCGGGCACGCAATGATCTCGTACCGAGAAGGTCCCCCATACAGGCGCTCCCATACTCAGAACGTACTCACTAACCACACCGCAGGCCACCATCACGCCCTCCCTCACACGCGCTGCGCGGCAGAAGTGCGTTGTTCGCGGCGGATGCCGCTCTACCGGTCCCCGTCCGGGCATCGATGGTCACCCACGCTGGAGAAACGTGGAACGTCGCGGAAGCCGTTTCCGAGGAGGAACGCCGGGTGACACGGGCGAACCCGACCAGATTTGGCGGCCGGGGACCTGTCAGAGGTCCCCGGCCGCTCATTCGTCACGACGCCGGAAGCTTATGGCCCGTCGGCTCCAGGAACGCCCGCGCCACTTCCGCGGTCGTCGAGGACCAGGGCGGCCCGGCCGTTGACGGTGTAACGGACGTGTGTGGCCTCCGGGGTGTGTACGACTCTGGTCGGCGTGAACTCCATCGCCTCCTTGTCGGCGAGCTCGAGGCCGGCGTCGAGCAGGCGCATCCCGGCGCCAAGGACGACCGGGACGATATGCAGTTCCAGCTCGTCCAGCAGGCCGGCCTTCAGAACCTGGCGTACCAGGCTGCCGCCCCCGGCAACGGCCACGTTCTTGCCCTTCGCTGCGGCGCGTGCCTGCTCCACGGCGCTGGCGATACCGTCGGTGACATAGGTGAAGCTGGTTCCGCCCTGACGTACAAGCGTCTCGCGGGTGCGGTGGGTCACGACGAAGACCGGTGCGTGGAACGGCGGCTCCTCACCCCAGGGCAACTCACCGCCGTCGGCCATGCGCCGTCCCATGACGTACGCCCCGGCCGCCTCGAACGTCTCGGCGATGATGTCGGAGTTGGTACTCCGCTCGCCGCCGGCGAAGCCCAGCCTCTCGCGCCAGGCCATGGCGTCGATCACCCATCGGGTGATCCGGAAGAAGCCGGCGGCCTCTGCCGACTCCATCCAGTTCCCGTCCCCGCTGTATAGCGGGCCGGCGTAGTAGCCGTCGAGTGACACGGACATCTGTGCCGTCACCTTTGTCATGTCGCTTCGCTTCCTCTGTCTGGCGGCACCCGGGCAGGGTCCGCTCAATGACTGATCGGAGCCGCGAGCCGGATTTCTACATCGTCACGCCGGCACGTTATGGCGGCCGACGATGCGCCCGCCGGCGATCGATCCAGTTCAGGTCGCGCAGTGTGCGGCCCGCTGGACGAGGAAGCGCTGCTCGGGCAGGCTGCCGGCCAGACGTGCGGCCGCCCGGTACGCCGCGGCCGCGTCGGCCGCCTCCCCGGCCCGCTCGAGCAGGTGGGCGCGGACGGCCAGGAGCCGGTGGTTGCCGGCGAGTACCCCCGACTCCAGTTCGCGCAGCAGCGCCAGTCCGGCGTGCGGCCCTCGCACCATTCCCAGGGCGACCGCCCGGTTGAGGGTGGTGACGGGATTGGGCGCGAGGCGCTCCAGGATCTCGTACAGCGCGAGGATCTGCGGCCAGTCGGTGGCCTCGACCGACGGCGCCTCGTCGTGTACCGCCGCGATGGCGGCCTGCACCTGATACGGCCCCAGCGGCCGGGTCGCGAGGGTGCGGGCGATGAGCTCGGTTCCCTCCGCGATGGCGGCGGTGTCCCACCGAGACCGGTCCTGCTCCGCCAGCGGCACGAGAACGCCGCCGGGCCCCGTGCGCGCCGCACTGCGGGCCTCGGTCAGCAGCATCAACGCCAGCAGGCCCGCGGTCTCGCCGGAGTCGGGCAGCCGAGCGTGCAGCCGGCGCACCAGGTGCAGGGCCTGCCGGGTGAGGTCAGGCCGGCGCAGTCGCGGGCCGACGCTGGCGCTGTAGCCCTCGTTGAACATCAGATACAGCACGTGCAGCACAACCGCCAGCCGGGGTCCGCCCTCAGGATCCGGAGGCAGCTCGAACTGGGCTCCCACCTCCTGCAGGCGCTGCTTGGCCCGTGATATCCGCTGTCCCATCGTCTTTTCGTGTACGAGGAAGGCCGCGGCGATCTCGCCTGTGGTCAGTCCACCGACCGCCCGCAGCGTGAGCGCCATCTGCGACGGGACGGTCAAGGCGGGGTGACAGCACAGGAACAGCAGCTCCAGCAGGTCATCGCGGGCCGGCTCCGCATCCGGCGGCGGTGCGACCAGCGCGTCGCGCGGCATGGCGTCGAGGGCAGCCCACTCCCGACGCTCTCGGGCGCCGTCGGCCCGTACCTGATCGATGTAGCGCCGCGCGGCGACCGTATTGAGCCAGCCCAGCGGGTGCGCCGGGACACCGCTGCGCGGCCACGTGTCGCCGGCAGCGATCAGCGCCTCCTGCACCGCATCCTCACAGCGCGCGAAGTCACCGTACCGATGCACGAGCGAGCCGAGCACCTGGGACGCGAGTGTCCGTAGCAGCTCCTCGACCGGCTCCTCAAGCCTCAACAGTTGCCCAGCCGTGGTCCATCAGCGGCCACACCTCCAGCCCGCCGCCGTAGCGCAGTCCCGGATAGGATCGCGCGATGTCCAACGCCCGCTGCTCGTCGTCGACGTAGACGACGAAGTAGGAGCCGACGAACTCCTTCGCCTCGAGGTACGGGCCGTCGGTGACGACCGCGCCACTCTGCACCACCCGTACCGATCGCGGCCGGGGGATCAGCCCCTCGGCGCCGAGGAGCTCTCCGGACTCGCGCAACGCGTTGTTGAACGCGTCCACCTCATCGATCAGCTTGGCCAAGTCGCCGGGCGTCAGACTGTTCCAGAGTTCCTCGTTGCCGTAGATCAGCATCAGATACTTCACCCTGCCGCCCTTCTCCTCGGCGGCGGCCCGATGCCGCTTCCGGGAAAGGTCAATCCCCGCATCACGCCCTCGATTCTGCCCAAGCCACGGCTTGAGCCCTTGCAGGGTACGGCATACGGCGGCGGAAAACGGCTATCGGTACACCAGGTGGTGACCATGCGAGCACGGCCCGAACTTCTAGCGTCAAACGATTGCCGTCGCGGCAGAAAGTCGCGGTGAATTCGCAGTGGCTCCTCGACCGACTGGGCCACGGTCATCCTGGGGTCCAACGAGGTGTACGGGTTCTGGTAGACCATCTGGACGTGCCTGCGCATGCGGCGCTGCTCGGAGCGGCCCGTCGTACGGATGTCACGTCCCTCGAAGCGGACGACACCCGACGTCGGCGTGTCCAGGTTCATGAGAAGCCGCCCCAGGGTCGACTTCCCGGAACCGGACTCCCCGATCACACCGAGCACCGCTCCCTTCGCAGCCCCGAGGTCGACGTTCTCTCAACAGCGTTGCGCTGCTGCGGGAATGGGGCGTCAGCGTCATTCTCGACCCCGACCGGCTCCCAGCCCCCGATTCCGGCGCTCCAGGTGCCGTCTCATTCCCCTGGGAGGAACTCCGCAAAGAGCTTCAGGCCATACGCGCCAGCCTGGGCGAATGAATGGAAGTCAACGCTTCCAAGGGCCTGCTGAAGTGGAAGGATGCGGCGATGAGTTCTCCGACGCTGGTTGTCGTGAGTGGTCCCCCGGGCAGCGGCAAGACAACGCTCGCCCACGAGATCGCCCGCTCCCTTGGCTGCCCGGCAGTCTGCCGGGATGAGATCAAGGAAGGGATGGCGCACTCCACCCCTGGGTTCGAGGCGAGCACCGGCGACCCGCTCACGCAACGGACCTTCACGGTATTCTTCGAGGTCCTTGAGACGCTGCTACGTGGCGGGGTCACCGTAGTGGCGGAGGCGGCGTTCCAGGACAAGTTGTGGCGGCCGAATCTGGAACCTCTCGCTGAGCTCGCGGCGATCCGGGTCATCCGTTGTACGGTCGACGCCGCCGTTGCACATGAGCGGATCGTACGCCGAGCCGCGGACGGTCCGAAGCGGGCAGCACACGCCGACCAGGACCTGCTGAAGGCGATCGCCAACGGTGAGCGCCCACTCGAGTCGTGGGTCCCCATCTCGCTCGACATTCCGACGCTGGCCGTTGATACGACGGACGGGTACCAGCCGCGCATCGAGGAGATCGTGTCCTTCGCCGGGCGACCTGCGGCCAGCGACGCGGGCTGATGCAGATGTCAGCCGGGGAAGGCCGTTCTGGCAATGTGCGGTCGGGCCCGGGGCGCGGTGTCGGTGTTGCCACCAACCCGTTTCCCCGGGCCGGCCGCACAGAGCCAATGGTCGTCGAGCACCAAGTCGTACACACCGCCTGGAGACCATCCTCATGCCGGCCTAGCGAGTCGAGCGAAAGAAAGTACGACCACCGTCGACAGCAACCAGCCCAACAGGCTTGCCACGTTCAGCAGCGTGGAGATTAGAAGCCCGTGTGGGCTGTGTGTCTCGGGATACCACGTCGCGCGCTGGCCCAGCGACATGAGAGGGACGACGGTATCCACTGTGTAGAACAGCGGATCGAAGCAGCGCACCTGCCCATCTCCACATGGTCCGGGACGTCCGCCACGCCGCGCCGCGGTCGCGGTCGCGTCCCCTGACGCCGCCACGGCGTCGACGGTGATCAGCCGCCCGTCCACCGCGTAGACGTTTCCACGCGGATCGGTAGCCCGCAAGGTCTGCTGGACCACGGGGCTCAGCATCATGATGCCTACCAGGGCAAGCAAGGCACCCAGCAGCCACAGGGCCCGGCCCGGCCGGTAGCCGTAGCCGACGCTGAGGCCATAGAGCAGATCAAGGGCGTTCCTGATCCATTGGCCCGGCGAGCGGCCGCGCGACCCCGAGGCCCGCCTTGCCTGCCGACGCTGCTCGATGAGCAGTCGCTCAGCCTCCCCCGGGCGGCCATGCTGGCGGAACACCCTAGCCGCCTGCTCATAGGGGCCGGCGTCGAAGGAGCTCATCGCGCGCAACCAGTCGCGGCGGGCTCGCCAGTCCCAGATACCGTCGAAGCGGTCGTAAACGAATCCTGCGATCGCCGAGTCCCGTGGCCACCTGGCGGGGTCGTCGGTGAGCACGGTGGTGGATGCACCGGTCAGGTCCACCAGCGGTGGAACCTCGGTCCAGCGCAAACGCATACCCCCGCGTGCCGTGGCCGACACCGCTTCGATCCCTCCGGCGAAGGTCCCACCCTCGCAGTCGAGTTGCCCCTCCACAATGCACCGATTCAGCAGTACCCTCCCCTCCGCGAGGAATCCTCCGGAGAGCAATATCGACCCCCGTACCACCACCCGCTGGAGCGACAACGCCTCACCGCCCGGATTGCGCAGCCGGGCGCCATGGGCATCCACGATGCCGCCGACCGTCGCGGAGCGGAATCTCAGCCTGCCGCCGACGGCTTCCACGCCTCGCAAGTCCAGCGAGCTTTCAATCACCACGCCCTCTGCGGCGATGAGTGAACCCTTCACCGGCTGACTCCACCGTGTCCCCTGGAGGGTGAGATTGCCCTTGATATGCGCCCCTACCAGCCGCAGCGTGCCTTGGATCGCCGCTCCCTCCTCTATGACCAGGCTGGAGCGCAACTCGGCGTTGGTCAGGTCGAGGGCATGCCCCCCGCCAACTGTGAACTCGCATCCCCGTTGGACACGGATGGTGCTGAACGAGCCCATCGAGAGGTCCATACCGCCGCTGATTTGGCACTCGCCCTCAACGCTGAGGTCCCCGCCGATGAAGAGACCGGGGGCGCTGACCGCGGTCCCCCCACTGCGGCTGCTGGAATACCCCACGCCCCTGACCGCCTCAGTCGGCTCGAAGATGGCGTTGCGAATCAGGAACTGTCCGGAAATACGAGCGTTGCCCAGCCCGATGCGGCCACGGACCAGCGGGCGGCGGCCTGTCTGGTCGTCAATAAGGAACACACTGCCACCGATCCGCGCATCGCCCAGGTTCAGGGCCAGTCCTCGCTCCGAACCGGTCAGCCGGGCACCGGTCAAATCGAGCGAACCCTCCACCTGCACCCCAAGCAGCCGCATTGCGCCGCGTGCCTCAAAGTCGTGCAGCAGCCGGATGCTTCCGCCCACCCGCATCCGGTCGGCCTGCATCGCCCGCATCGCAGACTCGATGACCGTGTCCAGGCAGAGCAGGCGCCCGCCGATCTCCGACTCGCACAGCCAGACGGCCGCAGTGCAGGACGTGCTGGCCGAGGTCCACAGATCGCCGGTAATACGTGACCTGGACAGGTCCAGATCACGGCGGACCCGCAGCCCGTTGGCCAGAATGCCGGGCACCGTGCAGGTGTCGAACACCAGTAGGTGCAGGTCGGCCCCGTCCAAGTTGACGGGACGATCGAATACGCATCCGACGAAGCGGAGAGGGAAAGGCACCTCCATCCCGCTCAGGTCGAGATCGCCCCTGATCCTTGCGCCTTCGATCACCAGGCCACGCGGGTCCATCTCCTCGCGGCCTCGCCGGCACAGCTCACGTACCAGATGGGCCTCGATGAGGAGGTCCTGGCCGTCCGCCTGGATGGCCTGGCCTGCCGCGCAGGCCCGCAACAGGACCGCCATATCGAGGACCTTCTCGCTGCCGGACGTCCCCTCATGCCTGGGGAAACGAGGCCGAGCTGAATCCTCGATGCCAGCACGCCCGACTGCGTCGCTCTCCCCCATGCGGATCCCTAGCCCGGCCCTGTCGTCCTCCACGGTGGAGGATCGCCGCCGCCGCTCAGCCCGGGCGGCCAGCGCACCGGTGACCGCGGCGCTCGCTAAGCCAGCCAGCCCGAACACCTTCCACCGCCGCATGGCCTAAAGAGTCCCCTTTCCCACGCCCGTGGGAGGACGAACGCGGGCCTCCGCCTGATCTCTTTATAGATCAAGAGATGCAGGTGTCAATGCCCTCAAAGCGCCGAGACGGTCCTACGCCACAGCGGCCCTGAGCAGGTCGCAGATGCTTGCCCCTTGATCGCGATCCGATCGGCGATCGACCTCGCAATCCGGATCCGGCTGCGCCTCGACGGGGAACGCTGAAACATGCACTCCCCGAGCCTTAACGCCAGAGCGATCGCGGGCACCAATGCGTCGGGCGGAGTGAGCCCGACGGCGCCGAACACCGAGTTTTTCTGGACGAGGTGTTGCTCGGGCTCCTCGTCCAGGACTGGAAGCCGGACTCGAAGGTTTAGGCCGCCGCCCGACGAAGGCCGGGCCGCGGAGCCGACATGGACGGCCGAGGCCAGGACGGCTCATTCCGCTAGGACCTCTTAGGCCACGGCGGGCGAGGCCGCGGACTTGCCGGCTTGGTTCGGTCTCATACCCGCTTGGCGTATTCCGGCAGACGGCGGGCGACCTCGTCCGGGGAGGGCATGCGGGCGATCTCCTCGGCTATCGCGCGAGCCGCGTCGCGGTGGCCGGCGTGTCCGTGGTACGGCAACAGCTTCCGGGCGTGTTCGGCGATGGCGTTCGCGCTCAGTTCATCGGGGAGAAGGCGCAGCCCGGCACCTGCGGCGCTGAGAGCATCGGCGTTGGCGAACTGGTCGGCCCCCTGGGGGAGGATCAGCTGCGGGGCGCCGACGGCGAGCGCGCCGAGGGTGGTGCCGCTGCCGCCGTGGTGCACGACCACATCGACGTGCGGCAACAACTCCGCCTGCGGCACCCAGCTCTGCACGGTGACGTCGTCCGGCACGTCGCCAAGCTGCTCCAGACTCACCCGGCCGGCAGCGACCACCACGCGCGCGTTCAGCGTCGCCAACCCCTCGATGGCCATAGTCAGCAACTCCGGGGTGCCGAACGCGGTACCGAGCGTCAGGTAGATCAGTGGCCTCGAATCGCGCCGGCTGCCCCACGCGGGCAGCGCGGCCAGGTCGGAATACGGGACGGGACGCAGTTCTATCCGGTCTTCGGTGGCGAGGAAGTCCTCGTCCTGCAAGGAAGGCGGGCAGATGTCGACATGCGGCCGCCCGGGAGCCTCGGCGTTCTTCGTGGGCAGCTCGAGACCGATTCCTTCCGGAATCATGCGGCCGAACCCATGCCAGATACCGGGAATACCGGCACGGTGCGCGGCGACGGCCGCCCCCGGCACCCCCCATTCATGAACGACGAGGTCGGGCCGCAACCGCGCCAGTTCCGGTTCGAGATCCTCGGCGTACACCTCGTAGAACGAATCCGCAGGGCGAAAGGGCCGCAGTCCGTTCGCGGCCAGCGGTGCGTGGACGTTCTCGCCGGCGGCGAAATGCACCTCGTGCCCGGCATCTCGTACGGCGATCGCGAGAGGGATCAGCGGATAGGTGTGACCGACCGACGCAAGACTGGCAAATAGCACGCGCATGCCGACGAATCTATGCCCGACAACCCTGCGCCCAGCGACGCGTTCACTCACGGCAATAGCAGAGCCGGCCCACGCGTGGGCGACCGTCACCGCCCTTGTGGATGCTCAATGCGTCGGCGTGCCGAATCGCCCGCTCATCGGCATACCAGTGTGTCTGGGCACGCGTCGGGCAAGCGCGGCGAGGGAGATCGTCGCTGTGGTCGGGACGCGGTGATCACCGTACTGTGCAGTGGTCTGAACACGCTGCTGGCCCGCGAATGGTGGGGCGGCCAGGCCCTCTCCTCCGGTCAGTGGCAGCGCATCGCGGGCGCCCGGGCGATCCACCCGGACGACGGCCTGCTGGTCATGGGCTCTTCCGCGACCTCTGGCTCTTGCAGCAAGACCGCGCAAACACTGCCGCCCAGGAGGGCACCACGTAATGACCGAGTTCCGGGCCAAATTGTGCTGCCCTTGGGGGAACCGCACCAGCGGGATGGTGTACAGGCCGAGCGTGAGCGGCAGGAACCGGGACGGCCGGGCCCAGACTCCCGCGCGGATGATGGCCACGCCGGCGGTGACCAGGCCGGCCCCGGTCAGGATCGGGGAGACGCTGAGCACGTCGCCGAGGTCCCGGTTGCCCGGCCAGATCACCTCGGCCGCGGCGATGATGAGCTGACCGACGATCGCGCTGGCCGAAGCCCACCCGGGCGGCGCGGCCGTGGCCACCGGCGTCTGAGAGTGCCAGGGCGCTGCGGCGGTCGTGGGGGTCCGGCACCCGCCGGAGGTACCCGGCACACTCCAGGCGGTCGAAGGATCTCAGCCCGCGGCGGACGAAAAAGCAAAGGCAAGAAGATCTCACTCCTTGCCACTTCTAACGTATAGCGCACAGGGGGGCTTGCGGCAAGACCCGGGTCTTGCCGCAGAATCGGCGGCCGGACACAGCACCGACGAGGAAATGGGGAGCACGACGTGGGTGTGTTGTCGATGTACGGGGGACGCGGCGACCTCGAACCGCTGATGAGATTGGCGGTGCAGTTGCGGGCGCTTGACGCGGAGGTGCGGGGGTGCGCGCCGCCCGACCGGGCGCGGCGGCCGGCCGACTCGTCAGAGAGAAGCCAATCAGACATGAGGACGTGCCCAACAAGAGGTTCGACACAGCTCGAGGCGCCGGTGATTCGATCGGCCAGTGCAGTGCAACGGAGCACGGCTGCCCCGGAGGTGTCGCAATGATCGAGCAGTACGTGTTGGATCTTCAAGAGGTTGACGAGACGCAGGTCGCGGTCGTTGGCGGCAAGGCCGCGCACCTGGGCGGGCTGTCGCGGATCGAAGGCATCCGCGTGCCGGCTGGGTTTTGCGTGACGACGGCCGCCTTCCGGCGGATCATCGCGGAAGCGACGTCGATCGACGATCGGGTCGATCAGCTGTCGCGCCTGAACCCGGATGACCGGGAGGCGATCCGCACGCTCAGCGCGGAAATCCGCCGGACCATCGAAGGGATTGCCATCACGGGTGATCTGTTGGCGGCGATCACCCGCGCGCTCGCCCAGCTCGGCGAGCAAGCCGCCTACGCCGTGCGATCCAGCGCGACGGCAGAGGACCTGCCGACGGCCTCCTTCGCGGGCCAGCAGGACACGTACCTGAACGTCGTGGGACCGGCGGCAATCCTCCAGCACGTCAGCCGGTGCTGGGCGTCGCTGTTCACCGAGCGGGCCGTGACCTACCGCCTGCGGAACGGCATCGACCACCGGAAGGTCCACATGGCCGTGGTCGTGCAGCAGATGGTCTTCCCGGATGCGGCCGGCATCCTGTTCACGGCCGACCCCGTCACGGGCAACCGGAAGGTCGCCACCGTGGACGCCAGCTTCGGCCTCGGCGAGGCCCTGGTTTCCGGCCTGGTGAACCCGGACGTCTTCAAGGTGCGCGACGGCGAGGTCGTCGCCGAGGCGGTCGCCGCCAAACAGCGTGCCGTTCACGCCCTGCCGGCGGGCGGGACGCAGGAAGTGGCGATCGACCCGCAGCGGCAGGAGCAGCCGGCACTGACGGATGCGCAGGTCGTGCGGCTCGTGCGGCTCGGGCGGCGGATCGAAGCGCATTTCGGCCGCCCGCAGGACATCGAATGGTGTCTGGTCGACGATGACTTCCAGATCGTGCAGAGCCGGCCAATCACCACGCTGTTCCCCATCCCCGCGGCCCGCGACCGGGAAAACCACGTTTACCTCTCCGTTGGTCATCAGCAGATGATGACCGACCCCATGAAGCCACTGGGGCTGTCCATGTGGCAGCTGACGGCCATGACGCCGATGCACGAGGCCGGCGGGAGGCTGTTCGTCGACGTCACCCGGCGCCTGGCCTCGCCCGCGAGCCGCGCCGGCCTCCTGGAGATGGCGGGGAGGTCCGATCCGCTGACCAGGGACGCGCTGAAGACCGTCCTCGACCGCGACGACTTCGTCCCGGCGCTCCCGGAGGCCGGTCCCGGCAGACCGCCGGCCGGCCGCGCGTCCGCCCCGATCGAGACCGATCCGGCCATCGTCACCGAGCTGGTGGAGCGCAGCCAGTCCTCCATCGACGCCCTGCGGCGCGACATCCGGACGAAGACCGGACCGGCGCTGTTCGACTTCCTGCTGGAGGCCTTCCAGGAGCACAAGCGGGTCCTCAGTGATCCATTGAGCATACAGGCGATCATGGCGGGGATGGAGGCCACCTGGTGGCTCAACGACCGGCTGCGGGAATGGCTGGGCGAGAAGAACGCGGCCGACACGCTCACACTGTCCGCCCCCGGCAACGTCACGTCGGAGATGGGACTGGCGCTGCTCGACGTCGCCGACGTGATCCGTCCGCATCCGGAGGTGGTGGCGTTCCTGCAGGGCGTCGAGGACGAGGGCTTCCTGGACGAGCTGCCGAAGTTCGCGGGCGGGACCGAAGCGCGCGACGCCATCGAGGCCTACCTCGACCGGTACGGCATGCGCTGCGTCGGCGAGATCGACATCACGAGGCCGCGTTGGCGCGAGCGCCCCACCACGCTGGTGCCCGTGATCCTCGACAACGTCAGGAACTTCGAGCCGGGCGCCGCCAAGCGGCGTTTCGAGCAAGGACGGCAGGAGGCGCAGAAGAAGGCGCAGGAGGTGCTCGAACGCCTGCGGGTCCTGCCCGACGGGGAGCACAAGGCCGAGGAGACCAAGCGGATGATCGACCGGGTCCGGACCTTCATCGGCTACCGGGAGTACCCGAAGTACGGCATCATCAGCCGCTACTTCGTCTACAAGCAGGCCTTGCTGGAAGAGGCCGAGCGCCTCGTGCAGGCCAACGTGCTCCCCGAGAAGGAGGACGTCTTCTACCTCACGTTCCAGGAGTTCCACGACGTCGTGCGCTCGAACCAGGTGGATGACAAGCTGATCCAGCAGCGCAAGGACGCGTTCCGGTCGTACCACGCGCTCACGCCGCCCCGGGTGCTCACATCTGACGGCGAGGCCATCTCCGGGGCGTACCGGCGCGACGACGTGCCGACCGGCGCCCTGATCGGCCTACCGGTCTCCGCCGGGACCATCGAAGGGCGCGCCCGCGTCATCCTGGACATGGCCCAGGCTGATCTCGAACCGGGTGACATCCTCGTCACGGCCCACACGGACCCGAGCTGGACGCCCCTCTTCGTCGCCATCACGGGCCTGGTGACGGAGGTCGGAGGATTGATGACACACGGCGCAGTGATCGCACGGGAGTACGGCCTACCGGCTGTCGTCAGTGTGGTAGACGCCACGCGGCTGATTCCCGATGGGCAGCGGATCCGCGTGCACGGAAGCGACGGGTACGTCGAGATTCTGCCTTGACTGACCACTCACCGAGAAGGCCCTTCTGCCTTGCCAAGCACATATTTCCCAGCGGCACTGACCTGCTCGGCATCCGGATCTGCCGCGCGGGGGTGGCAGGGGATACCGATAGGTCGTCGTCGCGTAACGCATCCTGTAAGAGCACAGTCACGGGTATGAGCGCGTTCGATGAGTTCGTTGCGGCGCCGACGGAGCCGGGCGCCGACCTGCTGACGGCCGCGCGCACCTCGGCCAACCGCAACGACTTCGCCCTGGTGGCCCTGCTCGGCCTGCTGGGCCTTCGGGTCTTCGAGGCGACCGGCGCCAACATCCAGGACTTGGGCGAAGAGCACGGCCGCCGGGTGCCGCGGGTGGTAGGCAAGGGCAACCGGGTGACGCTGGTCCCTCCCGCCCGCGGTCGCCCGAGCGATCGAACGCGCAGTCGGCGAGCGGACGGCCGGGCCGATCCTGCGCAACATCCACGGCGCGCGCATGGACCGGCACGCCGCCACCCGCAGGGTGCGCCGCCTGGCCGAGACCGCGGTGGTGCGACTGCCCCGGATGCACCCGCACATGCTGAGGCACACCTTCGTGACCACCATGCTGGATGCCGGCGTCGACCTACGTGATGTGCAGATCACCGCGCGGCAGGCCGACCCGCGCACCACGATGCGCTATGACCGCGCCCGCAACAACCTCGACCGCCGCCCGAACTACATCCTCGCCGCCTACATGGCCTCCGGAACATGAAGCCCCGAGGGCGCCTGCCCCGACACGTGCCCAGACACGCTGGTATGCCGATGAGCGCGACGGCTGCAAGGCGCGAGCGCACTGCAGCTGCCTCGGGCTAGCCTGCGATGATGTCGCTCAGCTGAGCCAGTCCCTCGCTTGGCGTGTCGTTAATAGCTTGTCGGCCGCCTTGCGCGTCGCCGATGATTGCGGCCATGGCTACGACTCGGCGAGCCAATATGTTCATGCGCACCACGCTGGTCGAAGCCCTGCGCTGTTAAGACCTCACATTGGCGATGAAATGCTCAGGGCTTGGTGCGGAGGCTACGGCGCGCGTGCGGGAGTTCCCTGCCATCACGACCGGACCGGGAGACACCATGGATGTCACCAATCGCCGTGAGCTTGCCCGCAGGGCACTCGATGGCTACGTGAGTGGCCCTGCCGCCTCGATCCGGGCGATGGCCTCCGCCCTGGCGAAGGTCGACAACGCCGTGGCCGTGGTGCTAGTCGAGGGCATCAGCGACCAGATCGCACTGGAAACGGCCGCGGTGGGCCGCGGCCGGGATCTCGAGGCAGAGCGGGTCGTGATCGTGCCGATCGGCGGGGCGCACGCGATCGGCCGCTTCCTGACGAGGTTGGGCCCGCTGGGGACCCGGGTGCGACTTGCCGGCCTGTGTGACCTGCATGAGGAGGACATATTCCGGCGCGGACTGGTCGCGACCCATGTCGGCTCACCCCGCACCCGCACCGAGATGGAGCGCCTGGGGTTCTACGTCTGCGTCAACGATCTCGAGGACGAGCTGATCCGTGCCGTGGGCACCGCAGGGGTCGAAGCGCTCTTCGACTCACAGGGCGACCTCGGGTCGTTCCGCTCGTTGCAGAGCCAGCCCGCCTGGCGCGGCCGGGAGCCCGAAGCGCAGATGCGGCGGTTCCTGGGCAGCGGCTCGCGCCGCAAGCTGCGCTACGCTCGGCTGCTCGTCGAGGCGGCAGTTGGCCGGGATACCTTGCCTCGGCCGCTCGACGCGCTGCTCACCGCCGTTTGACCCACCGAAGATCAAGCTCGACCATCGCCACGAACGTCCACTCACGCCGGGCCCGCCGACCGGGGACGCACATGATCTGCCGCGGCATCTGCGGATCCGGCTGTCGTCATCGCTGCCCTCGGCAACAGTCATCGCAGCCGGGTGGAAACGTAGGTTCAGATGCGCATCATCCCTGGCCGCTCGTAGGTCAGCACCGACCACATGATTCGGCTCCCGGCACCTCAGGCGTACGGACGAGGACAAGGGCCGTCCTACACGTCGCAACCGCCAACCGGCAACGCAGCAGTCCCCCACACGAGAACGCCCGCTCATGCCGAAGCTCAAAGAGCGGATACGGCACAATCGAGACTTCGGCTCGTAGCCAGGCTCTCGCCAATCTGTGGCATCACTTTCGGCTTGAACCGGCCGGAAATGTCAGAGGCCGATGACAGGTTCTGTCGGCACACGAACAGAGGAAGGATCGCCGATGCCCGCACGCACGTCGGTCGCACTGAGCTTCGTCGAGGAAGGCGCCGGCACTCCTGTACTGGCTTTACACGGGTGGACGCCCGATCACCGGTTGATGCTCGGGTGCCTGGAGCCCGTGTTCGCCGACCGTGCTGGGTACCGGCGGCTGTACCCGGACCTGCCCGGGATGGGCAAGTCGGCGGCGCCGCCGTCGATCACAAGTTCCGATGACGTGCTCGCTGCCGTGCACGATTTCGTGGACGACGCCATCGGCGACACACCGTTCCTGCTGATCGGCGAGTCGTACGGCGGCTACCTCAGCCGTGCACTGGTCCGTGACCGCGCCGACCAGGTGCTCGGCTTGGCGCTGATCTGCCCGATCGGAACAGCGGTGCGCCACGCGAACCGCACGGTCCCCACCATGCAGGTGCTGCGCTCGGACCCTGAACTGATCAAAACGCTCGACGAGCGGACCGCTGCGGAGTTCGCAGCCATGGCGGTCGTGCAGACGCCCGAGACGGCCCGACGGTTCCGGGATGAGATCATGACCGGTCTCGATCTGGCCGACCACGCCGCGATGGCCCGGATCGAACAGCGATGGGAACTGAGCCGCGAACCCGAGACCGGAGATCCGTTCGCGCGCCCGACACTGATCCTCGCCGGACGTCAGGATCAGAGTGTGGGGTACAGCGACCAGTTCGTCCTACTGCCGCACTATCCGCGAGCGACTTTCGCGGTGCTCGACGTCGCCGGCCACAACCTCCAGATCGAGCAGCCACGACTGTTCGACGCCTTGATGCACGAATGGCTCGACCGAGTGACCGCGGAGCGATAGAACATCGATAACCCGGTCGGCGCGACGAGACTTGCGCCGACCATCCTCATTTGCCGCTGGGCGGGCGTCGGAGATCCGAATGCGGGTCACGTCCGGCTCTGCCGATGAGCGAGCGGTGGTGGGCTGGCAAATCAAGCAGCCTGGATGTCGAGCCGTTCGGGCGATGGAAGTTCATCTGGATTCGTCTCCTCGACGCCGACCCACTCGATGCCGCCGAGGACCTCCCCCCGCTGAGGGTCCTCGATCGTGTAAAGGAACAGACCGTCATGGGAGCCTCGAACGCCCGCATTGACTCGTATGGCCATCCCGAGGCCGCGACCATGCTGGAAATCGATGGACGGGCACCCGCAGCCACACATGCCGACGACGACCACTTCCGCCGCCCGACGCCGCAGGGTTTCGACGTCCTGGAAACCAACGGACAGCAGCGCCTCAAGCACCGCTCGCTCTCGCTGAGTCAGCGGCCTCGTGTCCACACCAATGATCGTCTCATCAGCGACGGCGATCAGCATCCGCTATTGCCGCGAGCGGAGCGCTCATGCCGAATTGAGTGCACGCATCTTGGTCGATTTCGGCGTGCGGATTTGAGCGTCAGCCGGTGAAGCCGAGCAGTTGGGCTCGTCCCGAGTACTCGATAAACGAAACGGCGGCCCGGGAACAGTCCCGGGCCGTCGCTTGTGGTTCATGCCTGGAAGTAGTGCCCCTCGTCCAGGTCGGCGATTAGGCCGGGATGGGCCGGGGTCCAGCCGAGCAGTTCGTGGGTGATCAAGGCCGACGCCGGGTTGTCCATCTGCGCCAACGACCCGAGGAAGCCGAAGTAGTCGTCCGCCTCCTCGGGGCTGATGCTGCGGACCGCGATGCCCAGGTTGCGGCCGACGGCGGCGGCGATCTCGGCGAACGGGACGCCCTCGTCGGCGACCCCGTGCAGGCGCGAGCCGGCCGGCGCCTTCTCGAGGGCGAGCCGGTAAAGGTCGGCCGCGTCGAGCGTGTGCACGGCCGGCCACCGGTTGGCGCCCTCGCCGACGTATGCGGCGTACCCGTTCTGCCGGGCGGCGGCAATGATGGCCGTGATGAAGCCGTGGTGGTCGAGCGAACTGTGCACTGTGGGCGCGAGCCGGACGATCGAGGAGCGCACGCCGCGCGAGGCGAGGTCAGCCACGAAGTTCTCCGCGTCGACCCGGTAGCCGCCCGGGAACACGTCCCGTTCGGTGCCAGGGCGGCCGACGACGCCGCCCATCACGATCATGGCCGTCCCGCTCGTGCCGACCAGTGGCTTGCCGGAGCCGTCCAGACCGTCGGCAAGTGCCTTGAGGGCGACTAGGTCGGCCTCAGCAGCGCCGGCCATGTCGCCGGTCAGCATGAGGTCGTGGCGGAACGCGAGGTGGATAACGCCGTCGGAGGCGGCCGCCTCCTCGCGCAGCACGTCGAGGTCGGACAAGTCGCCGCGGCGCACCTGGGCGCCGAGCTTCTCGATCGCGGCGGCCGACGCATCGGAGCGGGCCAGGCCGACGGCCTGGTGCCCGGCGGAGAGCAGTTCCGGCAGGACCGCGGAGCCGAGGTGGCCGGAGGCGCCGGTGATGAATACCCGCATCGTGGTTCCTTCCCAAGGACTGATGTCATCTTGCGACATCACCGTACACCGTGATGTCACCACGCGACATACTCTCGCCGAGAAGGATGTCGCCATGTGACATCGGATACCATGGTCGGCATGGCCCGCTGGCAACCGGACGCGCGCGCCCGCTTAGAGGCGGCCGCGTTGGAGCTATTCCACGAGCGCGGCTTCGAGCAGACCACGGTCACCGAAATTGCGGCCCGCGCCGGCCTCGACAAACGCACGTTCTACCGGCTCTTCGGCGACAAGCGCGAGGCACTCTTCAGCGGAGGCAAGCTGCTGGAGGATGTCCTGGTCAAGGCGGTCGCCGAGACGGACGCCGCCCCTTTCGAGACGGTTATCGCCGCCTTCCATCAGGTGGCGAACGAGATCTTCGCCGACCGCCTCGACCTGGTTCGGATGCGTCAGTCCATCATCGAGGGCAGCCCCGAGCTACAGGAGCGCGAACTGCGCAAGACGGGCTCGCTGGCGGCGGCGGTCACCGCCGCCCTGCGTGAGAAGGGCGTCGGCGAGACCACGGCCACCCTGGCCACCGAGTCGGGCGTCACGGTTTTCCGGGCGGCGTTCGCCCGCTGGGTCGCGCCCGGCTGCGACGCCTCCCTCGCCGACCTGATCGCCGAGATGGCCGCCGAGCTGCGCGCGGTCACGTCGGCCCCAGCCGTGCCGGCCCCGAACGCGGCGACGCCCACCTGACGGTCGTGACGAAACGTCGGCAACACCCCTGAACGGGTGCACTGTTCTGCCGCGAGTCGCGCGTCTGGGCCCGTCTAGCAACGTCCGACTCTGCCGATGAGCGTGCGCCATGTACGACGCGGCGATGACATCGGCAGGGCGGAGCGACGCAAACGCGCAGTCCCGGGGTAATCAGTAGCCAGGTTCGCCACCAGCGGCCAGCCGGGCCGCTGCCTCGGCAGGAGTGTCGTCGTAGCCCGGCCGGGCCACGAGCACCGATTGGAAGAAGTGCCCCTGCGTGTCATCTGGGTCATCATCGGCTGCGAACGGTCGCCACAGCGCGAGGTGCAACGCTCGCGCGGTGAACCCGTCATCGTCTTCGTTGGGCACGAGGTCGATGTGGCTTCGGAGCCGCTCCACGACCTCCAGCGCGGGCAAGCCAAAGATGTCGACGTCGTGGTGTCGCACCACGTCGCGCTCGTGCGGACGCCACACTTCGATCGCATTGACCCGGTCCCGTGTCGGCCCCGCCCCGAAGCCCACACTGAACCCAAGCCCGCTCGTCAGGTGCACGGCCAGCTCACCGTAGGCGGTCGGCTCCAGCGGACCGAACGTTTCGAGCGCCGCTCGTGCCTCGTCCGGCGTCATACCGAGCCGCAGCGGACCGATCCCGTGCGGCGGGTCGAGCACTAACTCCATCCGCTGATCATCGCAGGCTCCCCATCCGTGGAGGGAAACGAACAGGCACAGTCAGCGTGCCGTCGTCACGGCGCACGCTTCTGTCGCTGGGCGGGCGTCGGAGATCCGAATGCGGGACACGTCCGGCTCTGCCGGATTGAGGGCTCTCGGTCTGGCCGGCGCGATGTCGTTGCTCCCGGGCCGTCCGACAACGATCCCCAACCGTCGCATCTGTAGACGAATAGGGTGTTTGTTAATCGCCAGTTCGCTGCGGAAGGCCGCCGTGATGTAGTCCGTTCAGGAGGAGGGCGAGCAGGCGGTCGGCTTGAGCTGAGCTGTCTGGGGTGTCCTGGGCGGCCCAGGCGATAGCGCCGATCATCTTCAGCACATCCGCGTCGTCCGCATCGGCAACGACCACGCCTGATTGCCGCGCCCTCGCCAACAACGCGGCTCCCGCCTCGAACATCTCCGCATGCCAGGTCGATACAGGGCTACTCCCGCGATCGAGCGCCGAGCTCATCACGGCGGCCGACAGGCCCCGGTAGGTCAGGCCATGCCTGAGCGCAGCACGCAACCAGGTGGACAACGCGTCGAATTCGTCCTCGGCCGTCAGCAGCCGGCGACCAAGGTCCACTAGTTCGGCTATCTGCTCGGCGAGTACCGCCTCTATGAGATCCAGCCGAGTGGGGAAATGCCGATACAGCGTCCCGCTGGCCACCCCTGCCCGCCGAGCGATCTCGTCCAGGGAGGCGTCCACACCGAACTCGGCAAACGCGATTTTCGCCTGGTCGACCAACTGCCCGTAGTTACGTCGGGCGTCTGCCCGCCTCGGACGCCCGGCGCGCGACCGCGGATCGTGGCCTGCCGGCACCATCACCACACCCCTTGCTAACCGGGGACACAGTCCGCTACCGTGCCCATCTAACCGGACTACGCCTCACCTTACTGGCATGGCTCCCCTGGAGGGTCGCTTCCATGGCGCTGACGGAACAAGACCGAATCGACATCACCGACCTGATCAATCGCCACGGTCACCTCACGGACGCGGGCAAGCTGGACCAAGCGGGTGAGCTGTTCACCCCAGAAGCCACCTATGACCTGGACGACTTCGACCGCGGCTCGTTGCACGGGACCGCGGCAATCCATGAGGCCGCGCTCGCATTGGGCGACGCCAACCCGGTCGGCCATCACGTCACCAACATCCTG
This sequence comes from Planotetraspora sp. A-T 1434, assembly GCF_025420585.1. GTDB lineage: Bacteria > Actinomycetota > Actinomycetes > Streptosporangiales > Streptosporangiaceae > JAOEGB01. Next base: position 48,470 of record NZ_JAOEGB010000037.1, read on the forward strand.
ATCACTCAGATTGACGATCGCTCGGCACGGGTCCAATCCAAAGGAATCGGCATCAAGGCCGACGGAACAGCCGGCAGTGTCGTCTACGACGACATCGTCACGCGCCAACCCGACGGCTGGAAGATCAGCTACCGCAAGGTGACTGCCACGCGAGCGGCACTCGGCCAGCAAGAAGTCGGTCCGCGTGAGGTTCTGGAGCGTTTCCACCAAGCCGCCATCAGCCAGTCCGCCGATGACATGAGCCGCGTGTACGCCCTCGACGCCGTCCATGAGTTCCCATTCACTAGCCCAGGCCTGCCATCCCGGCTTGAGGGCCGCGACGAAATCGTGAACTGGATCGCCGCAGGGTGGAAAGCCCACCCGCTGAAGTATGAGCGTTACCGTACTCTTGCCATCTACGACACCAACGACCCGGAAACAATCATCGTCGAGCAGGAAGCCCTCGGGACCAGCGCATCCACCGGCGAGTTCACGCTTCCCAACATCGTTGTCCTCACCGCCCGCAACGGGCACATTGCCCATCTGCGCGACTACGTCAACATCCTGGCAGCCACAGCCGCCATGGGACGCGATATGTAAACGCGCCACCGCGCCGCATCACCATCATCGAATCCGCTTCGTAGCGTAGGCGATAGTCGCTCCCCCGATTCGCTGGCAATCGGCCGGATCGCGGCGAGGCAGATCGCACTGGTGCGGCGGGTGCTGCGGCCGGTGCGAGCTGGCGGGCTGTCAAAGGGCGTGACGTTCACCGCGGTGTTCGTCGTGGTGCTGATCCTGCGCTCGATCGCCTTCAAGCTGTAGCCCAGACCCACCAACACTCCACCCAATCCAAGCCCCGGCAGCGGACGTCCGCACATGCCGCCGATCGCGCGTTTGGCATGAGGCGAACCACCGGGCGATGCCCTCAGCCGTTGCCGTCCTGGAACCTGCGTATCTCAAATTCGTACTCGGCAAATGGTTGCAGGCCGACCGAGGCGCGGCGAAGGTCGAGTTGATCGCGGTCCTCTATTGGGTGGGGTCTGAACCCAGTGCCGTCCTCGACGAACTGGGTTCCGTACAGTTGGGGGCGGCCGGCGTTCACCCGTACTCGATCGGCGAGGTAGGCCAGGTGGGCTCGTTTCGCTTCCTGCTGGTCGACGGCTGCGGACAGCGCGGAATGGAACTCGCGCTGTATGTCCGGCGCGGCGTCGGCGTGCTGGGCGAGCAGCCACGCCGCGGCTTCCCCGTCCTGCCCGACCTGGGACCAAAGCGGCCAGCCTCGAACGCGGACCACAGACCAGAGCCACGTGGTGTTGTCCCGATCGATGTCCATCCACCGGGCCATGAACTCCTGACTCGAAGACTCCGCGGCCTGTCGGCGGATATCCTGATCGACCTCCATCCTTCGTAACAGTTCCGTCCGCAGTTCGTCATCAGTCACGACCTGGACCCTACGATCCCCCGGCGCTGATTCAGAACAGGCGGAACCGTGTATCACTCCGTGTCACCAACCGCAGCCGCTTTTGAGAGGATGGAAAGCCGGGGATGTGACGAGGGAATTCGCAGCGTATCCTCTTCTGCCGCGAAGCGCGCTCCTCTCATCACGGCGTCAGCGTGGGCGCTACCAGAGACTTCGGTCAGGACATATCGCAGCGTGCATGTTCATTGGTAGTGACGTTCCATGGTCACGACCAATGGCGCGCAACAGCGGGAACGCCTGAAAGGGGACGTTCGGGATATACTCTCTGCTCGGTGAGACGCGCCGGGTCAGGTAACGTCGCGGGCCGGGGGCGACCAGGTGTCGCACACGCCGGGTTTCCCAGAGTGGAAACCCTTCTCCAGCCACCGGAGCCTGGTACGCGGTCGGCCATGGTCCCGAACCCACCGGTCGAGATCAGCACCATCGAAGATTCCCTGGAACCGCCTCCACGTGGGCATACCGCGCCGCATCGCGCGCAACGCCACACCCGCCAGGCACTCGGCCTGCAACTCCAGTCGTCTGGTGACTAGGTCCTCGCCCTTCGAGGTGGTAGCCAAAGCCGCAGTATCAATCTCGTAGTCCATGATGCCGACCAGCGTCTGGACATGGTCCCCGTACTCGTGGGCAATCGCCCGCGCCGTCCAGGCTGCCGCCCAGGGGTCGAGGTCGGCGCGGGCGATGAGGACGTAGTAGGTCTTGGTGGCTGAGCAGTACAGGCCCACGTCCCCCTTGTCCGGCACCTTCCCGCATCCCCCATCACGGACCCGGTGCCGTACCCATATCCGGCGGGGCGGGGAGAAGGGCAAGCCCATCCGTTTGAACTCCCGGCTCCAGACGCGGTCCAGGCAGGACGAGACGCTGTTCAGGTATCCCTTCATGGACTGCCAGTTGCCGACCCTGATCTCGCGGATACGGCACGACGCCTCGGCACGCGGCGCGTCGTAGAGCGGATTGTCGACCACGACGGCCCGGCCCGTTTGGGTCGGGGCGGGAGTCGCGGTCTGCGTCGGAGTTGGGGAGACGTACGGGGTCGTGGGCCACTCAGGCACCGACAGCGGAATGGGGTCGGGCTGCGACTCCTCGGCACAGGCCGTCAGGAGGAGGGCGCAGACAGCGAGCAGCGGGAGGAGACGGCGCACGGTCCCGAAGCATAGGGGCGGTTAATCACAGATCGTGTGGCATTCTGACGCCGGGATATATGCCAAACCGTGCCCTAAAGAGAACGATGAGGAATTAGACGCGTTCCTGGCTCTGCGCCTCGATTCGTTACGGCAAGCCGTACCTGATGATGATGGTCTTGGGTTCTTCGGCGGTCACCTCGCGTGGTGTACGGGCCAGTTCCTGTTGCAGGTCAGAGAGAATCTTGTCTCTTGAGCTGCGGACATATGTGCGGTAATGGGCAAGCTGTGCGTCGAAGCCCTTGGCGCTCGGCCCCGTCCACACGCTGGCCGGAGTGGAATGCTGATAGGGCGCCTCGATACCCGCCTCGTAGAGCGGATTGGGCACCAGCTCCGCCATGACCAGATCAGTCCTTCTTCGATAAGGGGACACGGGCGTCGCGCATGTCGCACGTGACCGACCAGCGACACGCTGGTCACCGCGCCGCAGCGTGCGGCTGGTAAAACGCCCGCCGAAAGTGTCCGACGTCAACCTCGTCATCGTGCCCGGCACCCGCGCCGCCGTCGCGGACTGGCCTGACCGCAAGCGCGGCTGCCGCTGCGCACCGACCAGTGGCGGGGGCACCGGGTCAGGGGCTACAGATCCACCACGGCCGCGTAGCCGTCGACGGTGGCGTCTCTTCGAAGACCAGAGAAGTGACCTTCGAGGAGGACCGCTGCCGTGTGCGGACCGCCGCGGCCCCATCATCCTGGCGACCATACACAGCTACGCGATCAGCGCGCGACGCCTGCTCAACTCTCACCGACATCGCCGAGGGCACCTGTTCTGCCCCGCGACGACTTCCAGCACCCACGGACCACTCTCGTTCTCTCGATGTGAAAACTCCTTCAGCCCTGGAGAGCAACGGCGTGATCAGCGGAGGGCGTCGATCTCTGCGTTGGTGAGGTTGGCCCTGGCCAACTTCGCACCGCGCAGATCGCTCCGGCGCTGGTTGGGATCGCCGACGCCTTTGGCGCCGATCTGAACGCCGGTCAGGTCCGCATCGCGAAAATCCGTCTCACGGAGAGAACAGCCAGCGAAGCTGGCCCCGCGCAGCGAGGAGCCGCGGAAGTCAGCGTGGTCGAAGTCGCAGAAGACGAAACGGCAGCCCTCCAAAGTAGCCAACCGAAGGTCGACGCCGATAAACGAGCAGTTCGAAAACCAAACGCCAGAGGCGTTTACCGAGATCAGGTCCTGCCCAGCGAAGGAAGTGTCACGAATGGACTGGTACCTCCTCGCGTTCACGATCAGCGCTCGATCGCCCAGGGTCATGACTCGCACCTCATTCATCAGCACGCCACCGCGACCACCATTTGTAAACGCCACCCGCGCGACCCCGGGCAGGATTACCGGGTGCTCATCGTGCGTGCGACACAGAAGCTCCTCAAACGCCTCGGCCCACCGACCCCGCGGGACGGCGAGCAATCGACGACGCTGTTGGGCGAGTGGTACGCGACCGCCCTGTTCTGGAAGCCCCAGGTCGCCTTGCTCGTCAACGAGACGACGTTGCTGCCCGCTCTGATGCCCCTGGCGCCCGCCGCGACCCTGCCCACCAAGATCGCGCAGCAGATCGCTACTGTCCTCGCCGCCCACGGCACACCACCAGCGATCGTCGATGACGAACTACAACAGATGCGGCCCTGCCAGGTCGCCCGGACGGCCAACCGCAGCGTCGTTGGCATCATGACCGAATTCACCCGCCTCGCGGAGGTCTACCGCGACAGCAACCCCGACCCAGATCTGCTGGACCTCGCGCTACGGCTGGCCACAACACCGTGCGGTCCTCTGTACGGCAGAAACGTCAGTCCCGACCGCGAACTCGGCGCGCTCCTGCGCTCCATCGCCGCCTGACAGGAGCCCTCACCTCCCGAGCACTGGACCCACCAGCCCCACCCGACGGGAGATGCCGCCTCGGACAGCGCACGGCAGCAGCCGCACCTATCGCAGTAGAAGCGGATGTTCATCGCCGTCAGGGCGGACCGTCTGTTGCGCGTGGCGACGATCGCGACCCGCGACGCTTACGCGGCCTGTCCATTCACCTCGAGCGTGACGCCTGGCTTCTCGGCCCAGAACGCGAGCAGTCCGGCGATCTCCTTCACCCTCGGGAACGGCTTCGTGTAGGACCAGACCACGTCCTCGGCCACACCGTCACCGATCTGAACCGACCAGTACGTGGCGTCGCCCTTGAACGGGCAGTGCGACGTCGTTGTCGATGATCTGAGCATGTCCATCTTCACGTCCGCCGACGGCAGGTAGTACCGCGGTGGACAGCCCGTCTCGGTGAGCACGATCGGCCGGGAGGAGGTCGCGACGACCACGTCCTTGACTCGCACCACGACCTGATCCGATACAGGCGTGACCTCGATTTCATGTCCTCGTACGTTCATAGACCGATCCCATCAAACGTCCCCCGCGGCCGCCAGCGTAACGCTTCGCGGCAAGCCAGTGCGTTCGACCGGTGCTGCTCACGTCGACAATGGTGCGTCCAGCTCAGGCAAGTCGACGCTGGCCAAAGCGCTGCAACGCGCCCTTGAGGAGCCGTTTCTGCACGTGTCCTCCGACCAGTTCGTGTCCGCCGGCATGCTGCCGGATCGGCGGGAGGACTCCGGGCCGTTCAGCTGGTGGAACCAGATGCGCCCGCGCTTCTTCGCCGGATTCCGCCGTTGCCTGCCCGCGCTCGCCGAGTCCGTCCTGAAGGATTGGCGCAAGCGGACCGCGCCGCATGCCATGCAGCCGAGACCGCCCGCGAAATAAGCCGGCTCGCTACCCGCATCGCGGCAGAAGCGGACGTCGCGGATGGCAATCCCACGCCCGGCAGATCGATTGGTGAGGCCGCCAACCGGTACCACCACTCAGCGGCGGCCGGACAACCGCCGACCTCAATTGACAGCATGCTGTCGATCGTGCAGACTGCCCGCTGTGAGTGATCGGCGCGGGCCGGAGGACGCGTGGAGCGAGTTCGTACTGGCGGTCTTTGACATCAACGGATTGATAACTCAGGCAGGCGAGCGCATCTCCCGTCCCTTGGGGCAGAGCGCAGCGAGGTGGCAAGTGCTCGGTCGGGCATTCCAGCCGCAGACCGTCGCTGAGATGGCGGCCGAGATGGGGCACGCACGGCAGAGCGTGCAGCGGGTGGCCGACGTGCTGGAGCGAGAGGGGTTGATCGCGTATCGGCCACACCCCACCGACCGCCGCACGAAGCTTGTCGAACTCACCCCTCGTGGACACGAGGTACTAAGCGCGATCTATCAGCGGCAGGTGGCATGGTTCGCCGAGATCGTGTCACAGCTGAGCGAGGCCAAGTTGCGTGAACTCACGGTCTCACTCAATCAGGTTTCGCGCACGCTTTTATCGACCGTCACTGACGGCGAACGAGAGTCATGACAGCAGGGAGGCAGTGAAATGGCACGCTTCATCGTGTTGTACCGCGCTCCGCAGGAGGTCGCGGAACGTTTCGCAACGGCCACGCCCGAGGAGGCCCAGGCCGGTGTGCAGCTCTGGACGGATTGGTTTGCTCGGCTCGGGCCGGCGCTGGTCGACCCCGGCCGGCCGCTCGGCAATGCGAAGACCGTGACCCGCGATGGCACCATGGCTGCGCCGACCGAGGTCATCGGCATGACGATCCTGCAGGCCGACACCATGGACGACGCGCTCGAGATGGTCCGCGATCACCATCACCTGCAGTGGGCCGACTCCTGTGCCATCACCGTCCTCGAGGAGTTGCCGATCCCAGAGGTCGAGGCCGGCATCGTCAGCTGACCGATCCGGTAGCCGGGTTCGGTACAGGCCGGTACAGCCTGGCCCACCTGAACGGAACGGCGCTCGGTCGGTAGAAATCACGCGAGCGAACTTCCGCTCATCGGCACGAGAGAGCGCGGATCGCGGCAGATGAGCGGATTGGCGGCCCGCCGAGTTGGTCGGCGGGAAAATAGTTGGACAGGACGATGTTCGGGCCGATAGTTTGCCGCAGACCGTGACATCGCGCGAGGAGGTGAGACCCATGAACGCTGTATCGATGTGGGTGCTCCCCCTCGTCGTCACGGTCGGGCGATTGACGTAGGTGTCGCCGGGAGCGCCTTCACAAGGCAATCCCGAAAGGCAACAACCTATGAATTCTGCGCATTTCACTTCGGGCATGGGCGAGCATGCCGTAGTGATCACGCGGGTCGCGGAGAGGCAATGGCACGCTGTGGAGGACGACCGGGTGGTCGGCCGCGGCGACGCTTCGCGCAGGCCCGACGGGCGGATCTTCCTCAGCATCGACGCGTGGCACGGCGTGGTCTTTGACCAACTCGCCGCTGCTATGCTGCCGGACCTGCCGAAGCCGTTGTACACGGTGGTCGACGAGGCTGACCTCGACTTGACGTCCAATTGGGAGCGAGCCGGCTTCACAACCCGACGCCGCGAGTGGGAGTACCTCGTGCCCACTGACCCGCGGGTCACGGGACTCGGCTCAGTGCTACCGCCGTCGGGCATGACGATAGTGGCCGTCGGCGAGGCGGAGGAGGGTCCTCTAGGCAAGTTGGACCGCGAGATTCGCGACGAAGTCGAGGCCACCGTCGGATGGCAGGAGATGCCGGCTGAGGTGTTGCCCCGCCTGGACGGCGCTACCCTGCTGGACCCATCGAAGTACGCGGTAGCAGCACAGTCCGATAAATACGTGGGACTGGTCCGCGTGGCGCCGGTGACCCGGCAGCCACGTATCGGGCTGATCGCAGTCCGGTCCAACCAGCACCGCCGCGGTATCGCTCGGGCGCTGCTCGCCCACGTGCTGGGTTCGCTGCACCGCTGCGGGATCGAAACGGCATCGGCCGAAGTGAACGAATCCAACGGGGCGGCCATGGCGCTGTTCGAGGGCGTCGGCGCCCGGCGTGCGAGCAGCAACCTGGAGTTGGTGCTCCGCTGACGCCCCACCGCATCACCGCGCGAGGGGACCGGGCTCGTAGCACACGCGGCACAGGCCGACCTGATGAGCGAGCATCGGTTCCCGCAGCGCGCGGGACGGCCGGTCGCGGCCGCCGTCCGCGACGACCGCGTCTGCCGAGGCGCCTCAATCACGGTTGCGTCAACGGAATTCGTTCCTCACCGACCTCACAGTCACCGACCGGAGAAGTGCGAGAATATGGCTAGAACAGCAGACGGCATCGAAGTCGAGGGCACCGTCGTGGAGTGCCTGCGCAACGCCACCTTCAAGGTGGAGCTCCAGAACGGGCACAAGGTGCTAGCTCACATCAGCGGGAAGATACGGAAGAACTACATCAAGATCTTGCCGTATGACCGGGTGCTCGTGGAGCTCAGCCCGTACGACCTCACCCGCGGCCGGATCCTCTTCCGGTACAGGACCTAGCCTGCGGCTTTCACGGCGAATTTGAGCCGGCTTGATCGTTTACATGAGAAAAGTGCCTCTGAAGTGGGAGGATCGGGCTTGTCTAGAGTCCTGTCCGCACCAAATCAGAAAGCACTTTTCGCGTGCAGACTACCGCTTCCCAGCGCAAGATCGTGATGTCCGCCGATGGAGCCGGACTCGTCTCCCAGGCGGGTGGGCTGCTACTCCTGGAGACGCTACGGGTCACCGGCCTGGACAAGGCTCTATCGGCGCAGTTGGAACGGTGGCGACCGGCCCGCGCGATCCATGATCCCGGCAAGGTCATCGCCGATCTGGCCCTCACACTCGCCCTCGGCGGGGACTGCCTGGCCGACATCGCGATGCTGCGGGCCCAACCTGGCCTGTTCGGCCTGGTGGCCTCCGACCCGACGGTCTCCCGGCTGATCGACGCCCTGGCCGCCGACCCCACCGGGGCGTTGAAAGCCATCCGCGCCGCCCGTGCCACCGCCCGCGAGCGGGCCTGGGCCCTGGCCGGGCAGAACGCGCCCGGCGCCGACGGCGAGTTGATCCCCCTCGACATCGACGCGACCATCGTCATCGCCCACTCCGATAAGCAGCACGCGGCGCCGACCTGGAAACGCAGCTACGGCTTTCACCCCATGACCGTGTTCGCCGACCACGGTGCAGGCGGGGCTGGGGAGCCGCTGGCTCTCCTGCTCCGGCCGGGCAATGCCGGCTCGAACACCGCTGCCGACCACATCGAGGCCGCCCGGCTGGCGTTGGCGCAGTTCCCCAAACACCGGCGCCGTCAGGTGCTGATCCGCACCGACTCCGGCGGGGGAACACATGAGTTCCTGTCCTGGCTGAGCAGGCCGGGACGCCGGCTTGCCTACTCGATCGGGTTCACCCTCACCGAGGACATCGGCGCCGCGATCTTGGGCCTGCCCGCGGATGCGTGGACGCCCGCCTACGACTCAGGCGGCCGGGTACGGCCCGGCGCCTGGGTCGCCGAACTGTCCGGCATGCTCGACCTGGCCGGCTGGCCCAGGGGCATGCGCCTCATCGTCCGTAAGGAACGCCCGCACCCCGGCGCGCAGCTACGCTTCACCGACATCGACGGGCACCGCTTCACCTGCTTCGTCACCAACACCAAGCGGGGTCAGCTCGCCGACCTGGAGCTACGGCACCGCCGCCGCGCCCGTTGCGAGGACCGCATCCGCGCTGCCAAGGACACCGGCCTGCGCAACCTGCCCCTGCACGACTTCGCACAGAACCAGATCTGGCTGGAGGTCGTCGCGCTGGCCTGCGAACTCCTCACATGGATGCAGATGCTCGCCCTGGACGGACCGGCCCGCCGCTATGAGCCCAAACGGCTGCGGCTACGCCTGTTCGCGGTCGCCGGCCGGCTGGTCCGCGGCGGCCGCAGACTACGCCTCCGCATCGCCACACACTGGCCCTGGGCCAGCCAAATCACCAGCGCCATCACCCGGCTCCAAGCGCTCCCGGCACCGACCTGACCAGCACGAAGCCGCCCCGACGACCAGGAAAGGACATCCCTCAGGCCCGTGGAACCCCCGCCCACCCGGCGCGACAGCCGGGCCCGCATGCTGACCACGGCGACGAAAATCACACATCAGCCGAATCGCTCAGCCAGCCACCAGAAGATCACGCAAGATCGAGGCTAGCGGCGGGCGGGATGCGCCGAAATAGGAAAAGAAGTCTCCGATCTGGATCGGAGATGTACCACCGGATCATCGTCACGGTGGTTCCCCGTCAAGTTTTGCGTGTTGAGTTTTCTTGGCACGTCGGGCCGTAGCGCGGAGATGCTCAGGATGCCGGCCAGCTGCCCCGGTAGAGTCGATCACGTTCAGGAGATCGCCGATGTTGCTGGTTCGGGCATTGAGGAGTCGTTGATGGGCCACCCGGACCGGCGGTATGCCGCACGCCTGGCCGCCTACGTGCCCGTTTCCACGAAATTGTCGCTGCTGAGCGACCGCGGACTCAGCGAAGTCGTGGCCGCAGCCACCCCTCTGGGGTCCGGCATCGGGGGCAGGTCGGCGGAGCTAGAGGTCGGTGGGACGCGAGTTTTTGTCAAGCGAGTCCCCTTGACGGACCTCGAGATGCGGCCGGAAAACGCACGGTCGACGGCGAATCTCTTTGGTCTGCCGATGTTCTATCAGTACGGGGTGGGCTCGGCCGGGTTTCGGAGCCTGGCGCGAGCTGGCCGTGCACACGATGACCACCAACTGGGTCCTTGGGAACGAGTACGAGGGTTTTCCCTTGATGTACCACTGGCGAGTCCTGCCGGACTCGCCTCCCCAGGAATTCGCCGACGAGTTCGGGGGCATTGACGGGGCGGTCGCGCACTGGGAGGGCTCGTCAGCCGTGCGTGAGCGGCTGGAGGCCATCGGCCAGTCCTCTTCCAGCCTGGTGATCTTCCTGGAATACGTGCCACAGACGCTTGCCGTATGGCTGAACGACCGCCGGGAGGCCGCGCCGGAAGGTGAAGACGGCCTGCCGTACGCGTGGGTGGAGGAAGTCCTGGCACGCGGAGCCGACTTCATGAGCTCCCGCGGACTCGTCCACTTCGATGCTCATTTTTCAACAATCTCTTGACCGACGGGCAACTGATCTACTTCGCGGACTTCGGTCTCGCTCTGAGCTCCGGGTTCGAACTCTCGAAGGACGAGGCCGAATTCCTCTCCGACCATCTCGCATACGACCGCTGCTACATCGCGAGCCATCTGCTCCGCCACCATTTGCTCGACGGCGTGCGCGGCGACGCGGAACACGAGGCATTCTTGGACG
>NZ_JAOEGB010000038.1 GCF_025420585.1 Planotetraspora sp. A-T 1434
CTAGGTAGCCGCCCGTAGAACTCCGCGGCACTCACTCTCATGCCGCTGGTCGGGTGCTTGCCGGCTTGGGTGGTGAGGGGTCGTTCGGTTTCGTTGAGGTGGGCGTCTTATCTCGGGTGGGCGGTTCGTGGCGGGTTTGGGGATACTGCGGGGATGGGGTTGGTGGAGCGGGGAGCGGCGCTCGGGGCGCTGGAGGAGTTCGCTGAGGAGGCCCGGCGGGGGGAGGGGCGGTTGGTCCTGGTCGGTGGAGAAGCGGGGGTGGGGAAGTCCGCGCTGGTGGAGAGGTTCCGGGAGCGGGTAGGGGACGCGCGGTGGTCGTGGGGGATGTGCGACGGGGTGTTCGCGCGGAGGACGCTGGGGCCCTTGTTCGACATCTCCGCTCAACTGGGTGGCCGGCTTCTTGAGGAGTGCCGGGACGGCGCGTCCAGGGAGGAGTTGTTCCGGGGGCTGCTGTGCGAGGTGGGCGGACGGGATCGCCTTGACGTCGTCGTCGTGGAGGACGTGCATTGGGCGGATGAGGGGACACTCGACCTGCTGGGCTTTCTCGGCCGGCGGTTGAGGGGAGCGGCGCTGCTGGTGATCGCGACCTACCGCGATGAGGGAACGGAGGGCGACTTCCGGATCGCGTTGGGCGAACTGGCGGCCCTGCGGTCGACCCGGCGGATCGGCGTGCAGCCCCTGTCGGCGGACGGGGTGCGCCTGCTGGCAGGATGCGGCGACACGAAGGCCGAGGCGTTGCACCGGCTGACGGGCGGCAATCCGTTCTATGTGACGGAGGTCGTGCGGTCCGGCATGTCGGAGGTGCCGGGGTCGGCGCGGGACGTCGTCCTGGCCCGGGCGGCGTGCCTGGGGGACGCGGCCCGTGAGGTTCTCGACGTCGTGGCGCTGGGCGGCGTGCGCGTCGATTATCCGGTCGCGGACGCGGTGGGCCTCACCAAGGTCTCAGCGGTGGACGAGGCCGTCGCGTCGGGGCTGCTCTCCGGAGACGGCGAGGGCCTGCGGTTCCGGCATGAGATCGCCCGCCTGGCGGTCCAGGGAGCCGTAGCCCCCCATCACGCACGGACGATCCACGCCCGGCTTCTGACGGCGCTGACCTCCCTGGGCTGCGACGACGACCCGCGGTTGGCCTTCCACGCCGAAGCGGCCGGGGACCGCGAGGCCGTCCTGCGGCACGCGACCGCAGCCGCTCGGCAGGCGGCACGGCTGGCCGCCCACCGGGAGGCGGCGACGGAGTTCCGCCGCGCCCTGCGCTACGCGGACAGCGCCGACCCGGCCACCCGGGCCGGGCTGCACGAGGACCTGGCCGAGGAACTCGCGCTGCTCGATCAGTGGCAGGACGCCGCCGAGGAGAGTGAACGAGCCCTGGCCGACTGGCGTGCGGCCGGCGACGTCCGGAAGGAGGGCGACGCCCTGCGCAGGCTGTCGCGGATCCGGTGGAACATGTGCCACGGCGAGGTGACGACGCTGGAGGCAGCCGTCGCCATCCTCGAACCGCTCGGCCCCGGCGTCGAACTGGCCTGGGCTTACGCGACCTTCGCCAACCAGTTGATGCTGCTGTACGAGTTCGAGGCCGCCGAAGGCCTCGCACGGCGGGCCGAGGACCTCGCCGGGCCGCTCGGGGCCACCGACGTCCTCAGCAGCGCTCTGAACACCGCGGCCGTGTGCGCCGAATCCCAGGACCGGGAGTGGGAGGCCGGAATGGGCCGGGCGCTGCGGCTCGCCGTCGACGGCGGCCACCACGACCAGGCCGGACGCGCCTTCACCAACACGGTCTCGCTCCTCAGCGGCCGTCGCCGTTTCGCCGACGCCGAGCGCCACGTGAGGGAAGGGCTCGCCTACTGCGTCGAGCACGACATCACCACCTACGTGACGTGCCTGCGCGGCGAGCAGGCGACCGTCCTGGAACGCACCGGCCGCTGGGAGGAGTCATTGACGATCAGCGCCGGAATCCTCGCCACCGTCGACCGGTCGCCGTCCAACCGTCTGTGTACCTTGCGGCGGATCGGATCGGTTCTCTCCCGACGCGGCGAACCGGACGTCTGGCGGCACCTGGACGAGGCTGTGGAGCTGGCCGAACGCGCCGGAGAGCCGCAGCAGATCGTCTCGGTGCGGCTCACCCGCGCCGAAGCCTTCTGGCTGGAAAACAGGGTGGAGGAGGCGCGGCGTGAGGCGGAGCTCGCCCACAAGGCCGTCGAGTCGTCCGGGCCCTGGGAGCGCGGCGCGTCCGCTCTGTGGCTGCGGCGGACGGGGTCAGGCCGCGGACCACGCGCGGGGATCGCCGAACCGTATGGCAGGGAACTCGACGGCGACCTGACCGGCGCCGCACGCGCCTGGCAGGCGCTGGGCTGCCGCTACGACGCCGCGCTGGCCCTCTCCGGCGCCCCCGGCGAGACCGAGCTACGTGACGCGCTGAAGATCCTCAACGCTCTCGGCGCCGTCCCCGCCGCCCGCATCGTCAGGCGGAAGCTGCGGGAACGCGGCGTCCGGTCGCTGCCCGCCGGGCCGCGTCCCGCCACCCGCGAGCATCCCTCCGGCCTGACCCTCCGCGAACGCGAGGTCCTCACCCTGCTCCGCGCCCGCCGCACCAACGCCGAGATCGCCGCCCAGCTGTTCATCTCCGTGAAGACGGCCGGCCACCACGTCTCGGCCATCCTCACCAAGCTGGGCGTCCCCAGCCGCCAGGCCGCCGCCGCCGAGGCCGCCCGCCTCGGCCTCGGCGACCCCTGACACGGGACGGCCGGTCCTCTCCCGACTCCCCAGTGGGAGAGGACCGGCCGTGCTCCCGTGGGTCTATCCCAGCCGCAGCGTCTGGGTCCGGTTGAAGAAGTCGGGCGTCCCCGGGCCGCAGAATTGGACGGTGACCAAGGTGTGGTCCTGCCCGGAGAGGTCGGCCGCGCCGAGGCACATGCCGGTGGACGCCTTGTTGCTCAGGTAGAAGTCGCCGTTCTCGAGCAGGCTGTTGATCCGCCAGACCTGGGTGGCCTCGCCGGAATCGCAGGTCTTCTGCCTGATGGCCGAGCCGTCGTCGCCGGGGAGGTACCAGCATTTGCCGCTGTTCCGGTTCTGCACGAGGTAGGTGTCGTCGCCCAGCGCGATGAACTGGAACAGCTGCGCCGGGTTGCTGTTGCAGTGGTTGATCTGGAGAGCCGCCCCGTTTAACTTCGACGCGTTGATCACGTCCACGCACTTCGGCGACGTCGGGCTGATGTACGGCGGATACACCTCGTAGAAGACGCCCGGCGCGGGCAGCACATGGTTGGCAGCCAGCGCGGGCGAGGCCCCCACCCCGGCTCCCACCCCGGCCGCCAGCACCGCCATGAGCACCGACCCGATGAACTTCCGCATCCCGATCCCTCTTCTCTTTCCCGGCGCCTACCGCGCCTCCTGCCGAGAAGTCTCGAATCGACCCCACTCCCGCCACATCGGGCGAACCTCCCTACCTACTCCCCACGATTCCCTACGCCCCTCCCCACCCGGGGACTGTAGAAATTTCGGCTCTATCCCGTAATCGGTGGTGGCGTTGAGTGATCGTCATTGGAGCAGGATGCGGTGGCGCAAACGCGTGCTTCTCACCACGTGAGGCTCACAAGGGGTCGTAACGATCACGAGATGTGGGCCAGATCCAGTTTTCACGTGTCGCCGACAGTGCACGGCCACGTGCGTGTCGTCTCCGAGGGTGCGGACGAGAATGGAGCCGTGCGGATACTGATCCTGGGAGGCTCGTGGTTCGTCGGCCGCGTCATGGTGACCGACGCCGTACGGCGTGACTGGGAGGTTACCCTGTTCAATCGCGGACGCAGCGGCACCCCACCCCAAGGAGTGCACCACATCCGCGGTGACTGGGAATGCCCCGAGGATCTGGCAGAACTCCCCGCGCATGGGCCGTGGGACGTCGTCCTCGATGTGGCGGGCGCCGTACCCGCCCTGGTGCGCAACGCGGCACGGGCGCTGGCCGACAGCGTCGACCGCTATGTGTTCATGTCCACGATCTCGGCGTACCACGACTGGCCGTACAGGCCCGTGGACGAGTCCTCCCCGCTGTGGGACGGCGACCCCGATCTCGACCCCGGCACCCGGCGATGGGATCCGGACGCGTACGGCCCGCTCAAGGTGGGCTGTGAGCTGGCGATCCGGCGAGAGTTCGCCGACAGCACACTCTTCATCCGGCCGCATGTCATCCTCGGCCCGGGTGAGTACGTGGGCCGGCTGCCATGGTGGTTACATCGGATAAGCCGCGGCGGCCAAGTGCTCGCCCCCGCCCCACCCGACCGGACCATCCAGCCGGTCGATGTCCGCGACGTCGCCCGCTTCACCCTCGACCTGATCAAGCGGCAAGCCACGGGGGTCTACAACATCGCCGCACCGATCGGCCGGGAGACCTACGGCGGCATGCTCCAGGCGTGCAGGCAGGCCACGACGTCAACCGCTGAGTTCGTGTGGGTGGAGGAGTCCTGGCTGGCCGAGCGCGGCGTGCTGGAGTGGACCGAGATCCCCCTTTGGCGGACCTGGCCCACCGCATGGGCCATGAACGCGGAAAAGGCCAGGGCGGCCGGGCTCGTCTGCCGCCCCCTGCATGAAACCGTCACGGACACCTGGGAGTGGCTGCAGGCAGGCGGAGCTCCGGTCGATCACGAGCGGTTCGCCGAACACGGGCTGAGCCCCGAGCGGGAGGCCGAGCTGCTGAAGGAATGGGCGGTCAGCCGGCCAGCTCCTCGGTAAACATCCGGCTGAGCTCCTTGACGAATGCCCTGTTGATGGCCGGGTCACGACCATCGACATAACGCTCGGTCGGCTGGTAGCCGATCCCGGTATACAGGGCGAGCGCCGCGGTGTTGCGCATGCCGGTCTCCAGGATGGCGCGCTGCGCCCCGTTCCGCGCGGCATCGCGTTCCAGCTCGGTCAGGATCCGCTCCCCCAACCCAAGGCCACGAAGGTGGGGAACCGTGTACATCTTCTTCACCTCGACCGTCCGCGTCTGCTCGTCGAAGGTGCGGTAGCCACCACAGGCAACCGCGAGACCGTCCAGGTAGCCGACGAGGAACAGGCCACGGGGCGGAAGGTAATACGCGGGGTCGGCTTCGGAGGGGTCGGCGTAGCCGTACCGCTCCGTCTGGTCGTCGAACAGCGCGCGGACCAGCCGACGCGAGTCCGGGTGGTCGTAGGGGCGCGGGGACACGACGAAGCGGTCCGGGTCGAGCGAGTTGGTGGTGCGTGTCGTCATACGTGCGCGAGTGCCTTATCGAACTCGGGAAGGAATTCCGAGACTACCGGGGAACGGCTTCGCCGGGCGAAGTCCGGACGCAGCCGCCGCAGGTAGGTGATTCCCCGGATCGACTGGACCTCGCTCAGCCGGGTGAGCGTGGCTCGTGCCGCTGCGACAGCCGGCTCCAGCTCGCCGCTCAGCAGGTGCGCCTTCGTCAGGAATGCGCCGTGCAGCAGTGCCGATCTGGGGTAGTCGGGCCGGGCGCCGACCTTCGAGATAGGGACGAGCAAGTCGATCGCCTCGCCGAGCAAGCGGTTGCGATACACGGTCATGTGCTCACCCAGTACGACGAGCGCTTGGCCGGCCTCCGCGATGAGCTGCTCGGGCTCCAGGTAGTACAGGTACGTCGGAGCGCCGTCTGCGCAGGCCAGCAGCTCCCTCGCTTTCTCCGACGCGCGACGAAAGCCGGATAGGTCGCCGGCTGCCGCTGCCGCAGTGGCGACGCGGCCGGTGATTCTCGCCTGAAGGATCGGATCGCAGGGTGAGCACTGCTCTGCCGCCGAAGCGATGTGAACCGCCTCCTGGCCGTGCCCCGCGAAGGCCGAGATGTAGGCGAGCATGCCGATGGCGTTGGCCGCCCGGCCATGCTCGCCAAGCCCTCGGGCGACCCGCTCGCTGAGAAGCAGATATCGCTCGGCCCCACCGTACCGGTGCGCGTCGAAGTGCACCCATCCGACGAGTTGGGCGAGATCGGCGACGATGGTCATCAGCTCACGCCCGACGGCGGGCTCGTAGTCGGCGAACTGCACCAGGTCGAGGACGTTACGCAGTTCGCTGGTGACGTACCGAAGGCTGAGCGCGCCGCCGCCGTGCCGATCGTCGAGCTTGCGCAGGGCCTCGACATGCGCGCCGATCAGGCGTACCTGCATCGGCAGGACTCGCTCGCGGCCAGCGCGCCGGTGAGGACACGCTCGTCCGAAGCCCGTCGAGTACGGCTGCCGCCAGATCGGGGCCGGACGCTGCGGAAACGTCGGCGTGTTTCCCGGCGCTCAGCGTCGTCAGCTCGCTGAGCGATTGCAGCATGTCCTCGACGCTCCCGTCGTGGACCAGGCCGGAAGCTGCGGGCACCGTCCCGCGCCGTCGGCTGGGCCAGAGCTGATCCACCCGCACCGCATAGCCGAAGTGCTCGGAGAGCACGGCGGCCACTACTGACGGAATCGGATCGTACGGCTTGTAACCGTGCCGTACCCACGCGTACGGCGCGGTGGGGTCGATGCGCCGTGAGCCGAGACCACGCTCTTGCAGCCACGCGTTGACGGCGGCCGCAAGCTGGCGCGGGTTCATACCGGCGCGCCGCAGAACCTCTGCCAGCGCCGTCCCCGGTTCTCGTCCCATCCGCACCTCCCGTTCCGAAGCGACGGTAACCCCATGGTCACCTCTTGTGAACGCCTCAGCAGCCCGGAGCGCTCACCTTCACGACCTTCACGGCGTGATCGGGAGCTTCACGACCTTCACCACCCACAACCGTTCACTCTTCGCTTCGGCCCTGGTCCACTGAGTGACGAAACGCAGCCGGTGAGCATCGGCCCGCCGAACAGACCCCCGGAGGTACGGCTTGGCACCCCCAGTCAGGCTCCACGACTACCGCGTGCTCGTGAAGGTCCTGCGGCCCGGGTCCGCCGCTCATCGGGCTCGGACCGTCGTCCGCCATGTCCTCAAGGCGGCGGGTGTCGACGACGAGGGCGTGAGCGACGCCGAAAGCGCGGTGGCGGAGCTGGCGGCCAACGCCGAGACCCACGCGCGCCGGCCGTACGAGCTGCGGATCGTCACCGTGGACGGTTTCCCGGCCTGGTGTGAGGTCGTCGACGGTGACGAGAACCTGGCCGACATCCCGAGGATCCTGCGCGAGTTGCGCACCTCAGACCCGTTCACCCTCTGGCTGAGGGAGAGCGGCCGAGGCCTCCTCATGGTCCACCGGCTCTCGGCCGGGCGGTGCAGCGCCTACCTCACAAGGACGTACGCCACCGGCGTCCCGGGCAAGGCGGTCGCCTTCGCCCTGCCCACGAAGACCAGTCCACCTTCTGGTTCCCCCGTGCCGGAAGGCGGACTCCCCCCGGAGGCGGGCACCGTCACCAGTGCTCTCGTGCCGGTGCCCGCCTCCGTCTAACCCGTCTCTCAGAGGACCTTTATGAGCACAGACGAACGCCCGATCAGCCACGCCGTGGTCGTGGCCTCCGGCGGGCTGGACTCCACCACGCTGGCCTACTGGCTCACGGCGAAAGGCACGGCTCAGCTCACCCTCCTCGGCGTCGACTATGGACAGCGCCATCGCGTCGAGCTGTCTTACCTGATCGGCACGGCCAAGGCGCTTGGCGCCGCCTACGTCCTGCTCGACCTGCCCGGCCTGGCCACCTTGATGGCGGGGTCCGCGCTTACCGACGCGCGCGTCCCAGTGCCGCAAGGCCACTACACGGATCTCTCCATGCGGGCCACGGTCGTGCCGAACCGCAACGCACTGTTCTTGGACCTCGCTGTCGCGCTCGCCGCGACCGCGAAGGCCGATGCGGTGGCGTTCGGTGCGCACGCGGGCGACCATCCGATCTATCCCGACTGCCGTCCCGGCTTCGTCCGGGCCTATCGGCGGATGTCGGCGAAGGCCACCGAGGGCTTCGTGGCGGACGGCTTCCAGGTCATGGCGCCGTTCATCGCGATGACAAAGGCGGAGATCGTAAGGCTCGGCGCGGACCTTCGGGTGCCCTTCGCGCACACCTGGTCCTGCTACCTGGGCGGGCGGCGGCATTGCGGGCGCTGCGGCACCTGTGTCGAGCGCAAGGAAGCCTTCTGCCTGGCCGGCGTGGCCGACCCGACCGACTACGACGATCCCTCGCCGGTGGCGTCATGCATGTGATCGCGAAGAGGTTTCACTTCAGCGCTAGCCATCGGCTGGAGCTACTGCCAGAGGGTCACCCGTGCCGGCGATTGCACGGCCACAACTACACGGTGGAGATCCAGCTCGCCGCCGACGAGCTCGACGACGTCGGCTTCGTCGCGGACTTCGGCGAACTCGATGTCGTACGGGAATTCCTGCGGGACTCCTACGACCATCGGCATCTCAACGACGTACTCGACGGGCCGCCGACCTCCGAGCGGCTCGCCCAGGTGATCCACGCGTGGTGCGTCGCCAACCTGCGCGTCGCGCCTCTCCTGTACGCGGTCAGAGTCGCTGAGACCGACTCAACCTGGGCGGAGTACCGCGGAGGCTCGGCGTGAACCTTCTCGTCACCGAGATCTTCGGACCCACCTTCCAGGGCGAGGGGCCGTCGACCGGCCAGCAGGCCGCGTTCCTGCGCCTGAGCAGGTGCAATCTGACCTGCACGTGGTGTGACACCCCGGAGACGTGGGACACCAGCCGGTTCGATCTCGCCAGCATGACGCGTCGCATGACCGAGTCGGAAGTGCTGCACGAACTGCTGGCCGTTCCCGCGCCGCTGGTTGTCGTCACCGGCGGCGAGCCGTTGCTGCAGCAGGACCGGCTCGTCTGGCTCGCCGACATGCTTCGCGCCAATGAGCGGCGGGTCGAGATCGAGACGAACGGCACCATCGTGCCCGTGTCCGGGCTCCTCGCGGCGGTCAAGCACTGGAACGTCTCACCCAAGCTGGCCTCCTCGGGCGTGCCGTACGGCAAGCGGATCAATCCGGAGGCTCTTCGGGCGCTCAACAGCTCGCACCGTGCGGTCTTCAAGTTCGTCGTCGAGGGCCCCACGGACCTGGAGGACGTCGCCGAGCTGGAGGCCGAGTACGGCCTCGCGCCGATTTGGGTGATGCCTCAGGCGACGACGCCGACCGCGGTGACGGCGGTCATGAGGGAGATCGCAAACGAGACGCTGACGCGGGGCTGGAACCTGAGCACCCGGCTGCACATCCTGCTGGAGGACACCGATGTCCGCTAACAGTGGGCCTGAGCGGGGCCGTCGTTCTGAGCTTCTCGGGCCGCGTGTGCTGGAGTGCAGGCCCTTGGCTGACGGAGAAGCGGGGATCGTTCCTGCCGCCCAGGTAGGCACCAGCGTACTCCCGCAGAGCCACTCACTGATGCCGTTTATGGGAGAGCGGCACATGGCCGCCGCCCTGCGGCAGTGCGGGCGGCGCCGCTCCTGCCCCGGTGCCGACGGCATCACCTGGGCGGACTATCGGCGGGCCGCCGCCGTCCGGATCCCCCGCCTGGCTCGGGCACTACGGGAGGGAACGTGGCGACCGGGACCGCTGCGCATCAACCCGCTCCCCACCTACTCCGGTAAGGAGCTTCCCTGCGTGATTCCCACTGTGGAGGACCGGTTGGTGCATCGCGCGATGCGCAACGCCGTGGAGCCGGTCCTGGAGGCGGGAGTCTTCGCCGACTGGGTGTCCGGCTATCGCCCGGGCCGCAACCGCATCACCGCGCTCCGTCAGGCGATGGCCTTGGCCGACCAGGGCTTCACCTGGGTCGCGGACGTCGACGTCGCGCACGTCTCACACGGGTCCGACCCCGAGCAGGTCACGAGCTGGCTAGCCGTGCATGTCCACGACGGCACGTTCCTGGACCGGTTCCGGACCGCCCTCGCGGGCCTGCTTCCTCCCCGCTGGCGCCCGGCACGGGCGTGTCCCCCTTGCTGATCAACCTGCGGCTGTCCCGCGCCGACCGGCTGCTCCCGGACCTGCGCCTTGTCCGGTTCGCCGACAACTACTGCGCTTTCGCGGCGAGCCGTACGGAGGCCGAAAGAGCGATGGAACGCGTCCTGGACGCCCTGGAGGCGATCGGGATGACCGCGAACCCGGCGAAGAGCCGCGTCCGGGAGAACGCATGTGCGGAGGACCTTTTCCTGATCGCTGGATGACCACGAAGGGAGGCAGAACCATGGAAGTCACCTGGACAATCGTCCCCAGCGGAATCTGCCGGTACGGGGACGAAGGCCGCCCCGTCGAGATCCCGCCCTTGTACTGGAGCGCCACCCCTGTCGCCGACGACAGCGGCCATCCGCTGACGGGGCTGAACCACGAGGAGGCCGCCGCCACGGCGCGCACTCTGGGCGGACGCCTGCCGAAGTCGGCGGAGTGGGAGTGGATGGCGGCCGGGCCGGAGCGGCGGCTGTACCCCTGGGGCGACCAGCCATGGCGGCCTGAGCTGGCCAACCTGCGGGAATCGATGCTCGGGCAGCCCGGTCCCGTCGGCGCTCACCCTGCGGGCGCCACCCCGCTTGGCCTGCTGGACGTGGCGGGCAAGTGTGGGAGTGGACAGGCACGACCATCATGGGAGGCGGGGCTCTCATCCGCGGAGGGTCCTTCGCCTCGCCGCCCCTCTACGCCCAGTGCACCTTTCTCAACGCCGCCCCGGTCGAGCTGCGCTCGCGGGGAATCAGCTTCCGGGTGGTGCGTGAAGCGTGAACCTCGTCATCGTGGGATGCTCCCGCCGCAAGAGGGACACCGCCGTTCCGGTGCCCGCGCTCGACCTCTACGAGGGCGGTTGCGTCCCCTCGCTGCGCCGACGCGTCGGGCAGCTCCCGGGGCTGCGCCGCCAGGTCCGCATCCTGTCCGCGGAACACGGCCTCGTCGACCCGGACCGGCCGCTACTGCCCTACGACCGGGTGCTGACCCACGTTCGCGCGGTCGAGTTGCGCTCCCTCACCGCCGCCGTGCTCGCCAGGGAGTTCGAGCTGTCCGGAACGCCCGCCAAGGCCCTGGTGATCGCCGAGCCGCTCTACCAGAGCGTCGTACGCGACCACCTGCTCGGCATCCCGCTCCACGTCCTCGACGACCCGCGCGACTGGGCGTCTGTCTCGGCCGTTCTCGACTCCTGGGGGTGGCCGTGACCGAGTCACTCCGCGCTCTGTTGAAATGCCGGGGCAACGACCACCGCAGGCTGACCCGTCGTTTCGAGGCCGAGAACGGGCACGGGTGGCACGAGCCCGGAGCCGTCTCGGCGAACTCGGACGTGTCGGTGGTGATTCCGGCGTTCAACGTCGGACACTGCCTCCGCCCCGTCCTCGACGCCCTGGCCGCGCAGACGCTCGCATCCGAGGTCGTCGTGGTCGACGATGCCAGCACCGACGGCACCACCGACATCGCCCGATCCCACCCAGTCGTCGACCGGCTCATCCGGCTTCCTGCCCGCGGGGGCGCCGCAACGGCACGCAACGTCGGTACGGCCGCCGCCACCGGAAGCACGATCGTCTTCCTCGACGCCGACGTGATCATCCCAGCCCACGTGGTCGCGGACATCGCTGCCAGGGCCACCAGCGACGCGGTGCTCGTCGGCTTCCGGCACAACATCGCGCACGGCGTCGAGTTGCCCCTGGCGCCCGATATCCGTGCCGACCACCGCGTCACCTGGCGACCGCCCGCGGGCAGGCCGCTGATGTACTCGGGGATCGTCCTCGATCACCCCCTCGACGGCCGGCCGCTGGCCGATACGCGTGATCTGGTCGACCTCGGTTATGGGCGGACGTATTACGACTGGGACCTGCCCAGGATGGTCGTCACGGCCCTGCTTGCCGTACCCCGGCCAGCGCTTTTCGACGTCGGCGGGTTCGACCCGGAGTTCGGCCGGCTCGGCTGGGGCATGGAGGACACCCATCTCGGCGCGAAACTCATCGCCGCCGGGCTGCTCATCGTCCCGCTGCGGCAGGCCGTCGGTTTCCACCTCGACCCCCCGGACGCTGCCGCCGTCTGGCAGGCCAAGCTCGCCACCTGGCCCTCGACGCTGCGCCACTATCGCCGCCTGCTGGAAGCACCGATGCCACGCGACCCGGCCGCTTCCTTCGCCGCCACCGCACACCGCCTGCTCTCCCGATGCGAGGTATATCGATGATGCGAACCTTCCGCGTTGCCGAACGGGAAGGAACGACGCTGGTCCACGACCCGGCCACCGGCCTCACCCACCGGCCCAGCCGCGGCCTGCCGACCGGACGTCTGGCATTGGACGCCCGCGAGATCGGCCATTGGCCGGTCGTCCATCCCTCCGCCTGTGACGGGTCAACCCCTGTCAGCGTCTGCTGGTCACCCGTCGTCCGCTGCAACCTGCACTGCCCGCACTGCCTGGACGATAAGAACATCGCAGAGCTCGGTAGCGCCGACCGCCACAGGATCGCCCGCCTCGTCGGCGAGACGGACATTCTCGGCGTGGACATCTCGGGTGGCGAGCCGCTCCTGCTGGCCGACCTCGTCGGCCTGGCGGACGAGCTGACTTCGGCAGGCTGCGTCGTCAGCGTTACCACCAACGGCTGGCATCTCCGGCGGCGCGCCGCCGAACTCGCGGACCACGTCGACGCCCTGAAGGTCAGCCTGGACGGCCCCACCGCGCTCATCCACGACGCCTGGCGCGGAAAGGGTTCCTTCAACCGCGCAATCGATGGCATCAAGGAGGCCGTCACCGTAGGCCTGACGGTGCAAATCCATTCCGTGCTCATGGCGTCCAACCGCACCCTCGCCCAGGACCTGGTACGGCTCGCGCAGCGCCTTGGCGCGAACGGCGTCACTTTCCTCCAGATGCTGCCGATCGGCGAGGCCGTACGGCTCGGTGGAGAGGAGATGCTGAGCGACAGCGAGGCACGCGCAATCGTCGACGGTCTTGAGGTGCCCGGCGATTTGTCGGTCCGGCTGCGCACCCGGGACGGCGCGGGCGGGTTCACCGTCATCCGGGCCGACGGACAGGTGTGGCGCAACAACCGGCCTGCGGAGCGCATCGAGACGCTGCGTGCTCTCCGTACCTCGGCCGACCTCGCCTTGACCGGCCCGGACGGCTCCGCATGAGCCCCGCGAGGACCGGCACCGAGCAACGCGTCTTCGAGCAGAGGCGCCTGTGGCGGATGGCGCCAGGCGGCTACCGCGCCGCCACACGCCTGCTGGCCGAGGCCGCGCTGGAACGCCTCGGCTGCGTTCCCCTGGTCATCGGGATCGCCAACGGCGGGCGGGCTCCCGCGCTCACGATCGCTATGGAGCTGGGAGCTTCGACCGAGATGATCACGGCCAGGCACAACCCCGACGACTCGGTTGGCCTGCCCGCCACCGGGGAAATCACCTGCGATCTCGGCACGCTCTCCTCTCGGATGCCGCTACGGGGGTCGATCCTGCTCGTGGACGACATCTGCGGCAGCGGCGGTACGTTGAAAGCGGTCATCGCGGCCCTGCAGGTGCCGGAAAACGTGATCTGCACAGCCACGTTGTGCCGTAACACCGGGGCACCAGAAGGGCTGCCCGACCTGTACGTCTGGGACGTAGCCGACTGGGTCGTGTTCCCCTGGGAACGGCTCCCCCACGGACGCGCCTTCACCCCGTTGCCCCCGCCGCAGGAGGTGCGGGGAGCATGATCGCATTCGTGCTGGCTTCGTACGCCCCCGACACCCCGGCCGGGATCGAACGGGCCACCGCCGCCTTGGCCGCCGGCCTCCGGATGCGTGGCCACGACACGCTCATCATCTCGGCAGCCGCGGAAGCCGCGGACATCGTGCGGCTGGAATCCCTGCGGGTGACCTTCCCCATGGAGGACCCAGCGCTGCGCCTTGCCATCGAGGCGTCCTCCGTCTCCGACGAGATCGCCGAGATCCTCAACCGGCATCGCGCTGACGTCGTCGTCTATACCGACGCGCTGTGGGGACTCGGACGGGCCATGGCCGATCATCCGGCTCGCAAGGTGCTGGCCGTACACGTCATGGGACACGACGAGGATCTCCGTCCGGCGCTGGCGACCGCGGACACCGTCATCGCTCCCTCGGCCATCGTGCTCCGCGAGGCCGCCCAACTCGGCTACAAAACCTGTGGGTGGCAGGTCGTACCGAACTGCCTGCTGTACGACGAGGCCGCGTGGCTCGATCAGCGTTGGCGCGAACGGGTCCGGGCACACGGCCCGATCCGCGTCCTGGCCCGCTCGGCCCCGGAGAAGGGCGTCGCCGAACTCCTCGACCACCTCCCGCAACTGGACCGGCGCGTGGAGGTGATGCTGGCCGGCGCCCCGTTCGAGCAGCCGAACGGCCGGAACGATGAGGTGCTCCGCCACTGTCTCAGCATCGAAGCCCCGTGCCTAACGGTGCGGGAGGGCGGACTGGCGTGGCGGCACGTGCCGACCTGGCTGGCCGGGGCCGCGGTGGTCATCGTGCCGTCGCTCGCCGAGACCTTCGGCCTGGTCGCACTGGAGGCGATGAACGTCGGCACCCCGGTGGTCGCCTACGACGTCGGCAACCTGCCCGAACTCATCGGCGCCGGCGGCGTCATCGTCAAGCGGGACGAGGGTCCCTACGGACTGTGGCAAGCCGCCATGGCGATCACTCAAGATCCGATAACCTACCTGCGCACGTCACGGGCTGCGTACTACCAATCGCGGGACTTCCGGCCCACCACTGTCGCTGACACATTTTTGAAGGCGGTCCGGTGATGGAAGTTCCTCTGCTGCTGGTCGACGGCCACAACCTGGTCTGGCGGGCGACCTTTGGCTTCCCGGCTCCAATCCACTCCCGTGACAAGACGCGCGAGCTCACTGGCGTCTTCGGGTTCTTCGCTCTGCTTCGCGTGGCCATCCGCGACGAGCTGACCCAGCCACCGGAGGTCGCCGTCGTCTTCGACGGCCAGTACGGCTCGGCGGCCCGCAAGGACGCCGACTCGGCGTACAAGGCCAACCGCCCCGCCGACGAGGCCATGCTCAAGCCGATCCTCGCCCTGCCCGACGTCAAACGCGGCCTCGACGCGTACGGCATCGGCTGGCTGGAGATCGACGACGCCGAGGCCGACGACGTCATCGCCACCGTCGTCCACCGCAACCCGGGCAGGCCGCGGCTGATCATGTCCGGCGACCGAGACTTCTACCAACTGCTCACCGACGATGTGCACGTCCTCAACACCGCCATGCACCCGGGCAAACGTCACGTCGGCCCCGCCCACGTCATCGAGCGATACGGCGTGACGCCAGCACAATGGCCGTGCTTTCGGGCGCTGTGCGGCGACCCGTCCGACAACATCCCCGGCGTACACGGGATTGGCCCGACGACCGCCGCCCGGCTCCTGGCCGACGGCCTCACTCTGGAGGACCTGCCGTCCTCCGGACGGCTGAACGGCGCCAAAGGCCGGCGGATCCAGGACGCGTACGACCAGGTCCTGGCGTGGCGGGCACTGATCCGCACCCGGACCGACCTCACCCTGCCGTACCGGCCGAGCGGGACGCCGGGCCCGCAGCTGCCCAAGCCGGCGGAGGTCGTCGAGAAGCTGGGGCTGTGGTGAGCCCGGGATCGGTGCTCGCCGTCATGGCCCACCCGGACGACGCCGAACTGTGGGCCGGCGGCACGCTCGCGCTGCACGCGGCCGCCGGTGCGAAGGTCACCGTCGCCGTACGAGCCCACGATCAGGTCCGGGACGCGGAGGCCGCCGCCGGGGCATCCGTGCTGGGTGTGGAGCTTCGCCTGCTTCCCGAGATGAGTCCGGACGCGGTCGCGACGCTGCTCACCGATCTACGCCCCGAAGTTGTGATCACTCATGCGTCCAGGGATGTCCATCCCGACCACCGGCAGGCAGGCCTGGCCGTTCTCGACGCCCTGCCGCACGTGGTGATCGCGACCGGCCACCCGCAGCGGTTGTACGCGTGCGAGTCCTACAACGGGCTCACCCTCGACGGACCGACGGCACCGCACACGATCGTCGACATCAGCGCGACCTTCACCCGGAAGATGCGCGCCCTCACCGTCCATCGATCCCAGCCCATCACCGAGCACTTCGGGCCCATGGCCGAGACTCTCGCCCGCCTGCACGGCGCGCGGATCAGTGCTGCGTACGGCGAGGCGTTCACCCCCGTCCCCGTGCTCGGACGGGTCCCCGCAGCCCATTTCCTGTGACCTCCCCGGAGGGCCATGATGGCGCTCGATTTCTACCAATACAGTCGGCTCACCGCCGAGGCCCAGGCTCGTCTCGCGGAAGAGGTGATCGCCTCCGGTCGGCTCGGTTCCATCGGCGGGTTCTATGTGCCCCTGCTCGAGACCGCCGTGGCCATGCGTACCGGACGCGCGCACGCGGTCGCGATGGCCAGTGCGACGGCGGCGTTGGAAGTGACGCTGCGTGCCCTTGGCGTCGGGGCGGGCAGCGAGGTCGTCGTTCCCGCCTTCGGCTGGGTCTCGGTCGGCGCGGCGGTCACCGCCACCGGCGCCGCCGTACACGTCGCCGCGGTGGGTCAGAGTCTGACCCCATCCTGGGAGCAGGTCGCAGACGCGCTGTCACCCGCCACGGCAGCCGTCGTCATCGCCCACCTGCGCGGCACGCCCGCAGCCCACATCGCCCGGATCACCGCCGAGCTACGTGAGCGCGGCGTTCCCCTCATAGAGGACTGCGCGCAGGCGTGGGGCGTGCCGGCGGCTGGGTCCCACGGCACGGCCGCGTTCTTCTCCACCCAGGCCTACAAGCTCATTGCCACGGGCGAGGGCGGGATCGTGGTCTGCGACGATCTCATCCTCATGGCGGGCATCCGCGCTCTGTCCGGAGACACCCGGGTACGGACGCCGGAGCCCGTCTGGCGAGGCAACACCCGAATGCCGGAGATCATCGCCGCACTGGCGATCCCGCAGCTGGAACGTTTGGACGCGTTGTTGGAAGGACTACGCGCGTTGCAACGCCCTGCCGCTGAACTGCTCGGCAAAATGGGAGCGGTCCTTCCGATCGAAGGCGGCAACGGATGCCATGTCGGGGTGTGGTGCGACACCCCCCAGTCCGCCGCCACGTTGTCCGCCCGGCTCAACGCCCTCGGCCTCCGCAACTGGCACCCCACCGTAGGTGACCTCCATATCTGCGACGCCTGGCCCGTCCAGACCTCCTCGCCAGACTGGGGGCGGTACCTCGACATTCAGATTCCCTACCTAAAAGGCGACGCACGTCAGGCGTTCCTCGACCTGCTCCAACAGGCGATCACGTTTGCGGAGAGTCCGGCATGAGCATCCGTTGCGCCATCGTCGGCTGCGGCCTCGTGGCTGAGGAATACGCCCGCACGCTCAAAGCGAGCAGCCTCGTCGACCTTGTGTCCTGCTCCGACATCGAGGCCGAGCGAGCCCAGGCCTTCGCTGCACGCCACGCAATCGGCGAGGTCGCGTCGGTTGATGAGCTGGACACCGAGCTGGTCGTCGTGCTGACTCCACCGGCGCTGCACGTCGAGGTCGCCTCGGCCGCCATACGGGCAGGGATGTCGGTCTACATCGAGAAACCCCTCGCTCTGTCGTCGAGCGACGCCGCGTCGTTGCTGGCCTTGGCTGCAGATCACGGGGTGTTGGTTGGAGCTGCCCCAGACACCTTCCTCGCCCCGCCCGTCCAGTCCGCCGCCCAGGCGCTCGCGACCGGGCTGATCGGCGAACCGGTCGCCGCCACAGCGGCCCTGCTGTCCCCCGGGCCGGAACGCTGGCATCCCCACCCGGAGCCGATCTACGACCTCGGCCCGTTGCTGGACATGGGGCCGTACTACCTAACCGCCCTGATCCACCTGCTCAACCCCATCACCTCGGTACGCGGAGCC
The DNA here is from genome assembly GCF_025420585.1 of Planotetraspora sp. A-T 1434. Lineage (GTDB taxonomy): Bacteria > Actinomycetota > Actinomycetes > Streptosporangiales > Streptosporangiaceae > JAOEGB01. The sequence continues at coordinate 17,709 of NZ_JAOEGB010000038.1, forward strand.
ACCACGGCGATACGCCCGCTTCGGACCAAAGCCTCCGGAGACACGTTCACCGCGACCGCTCCCACCCACGTTGACGCCCTACTGCAGACCGCCGATGGAGTCTCAGTCACGGTGACCACGAGCTTCGACGTGCAAGGAACGACCCGCCCTCACCTGGAGGTCTATGGGACCGAAGGCACCCTCGTCCTGCCCGACCCGAACTTCCATCACGGAGTCGTACGGCTCCGCCGCCGCGGCGAGGTCACCTGGGATTTTCTCGCCCCGGCCCTGTCCCGCTTCGATGTAATCGGCCGTGGCATGGGCGTCCTCGACCTCGCCGGCACCCTGTGCGGCGGCGGTCGAGGCCAGGCGACGGGCGATCTCGCCCTGCACGTCCTCCAGGTCATCGAGGCCATCGGGTGGGCCGCTGCCACCGGCACCTGCCAGGCCGTACCGAACGCCGCCGTGACCGCAGCGCGGGCGAAGGGACCTGCCCGATGACCGGCAGAGCGTGGGTCAGGGCGTATCCCGACATTCAGACGGCATGGCGACGCCTGGCGGCCCATCTCGGCGAAAACTTCGATCCCACGCTCACCGACTTCGAGCGCCTGCGCCGGTTTCTCGACCAGGAGTGGGCACATCTACACCCGCACTTCTACGAGCGCAGCATCGGTTACCTGTACGACCTGACCTGGTTCCACTACATGGACGCCAAAGACGGCTTCTTCCGCACCCTGCTCGATTTCGCCGACGAGCACGGACTCAGCCGCATCGCCGACCTCGGCTGTGGCGTCGCTCTCGACGCTCAGGCGCTGCTGCAGGCCGGATACGACGTCCACGCCTACGATCTGGACAATCCTTGCCTGGCCTATGCCCGATGGAGGCTCGGCCACGACCTCGGGGAGAGCGGTCGGGTGCGCTTTCTGAGCGAGCTGAACACTCACCACTATCAGCTCGTCTACGCGGTTGACGTCCTCGGCCATGCCGGCAACCCCGACGCCCTTGCGGCGCTGCTCTTCGGCTCGGCTGACCATGTGGCCGTCAATCTGCTCCCCCACGACTCCCGCCACCGCTTCGGCCAGCCGACCTGCACCCCCGCCTCGACCACCAACGCACCCTCCCCATCCTGCAAGCCCACGGAGACCTCGTCCGAGTAGCCGCCTCCGGCGAGAACGTCATCACGATCTGGCGAACGTTCAGCAGAACGGCTCAGCTTCGTGACCGCCGGCACCTCTGCCGACTCGCTGCGGGTTCTATGACCTGCCCAACCTGCACCGCGTCATCGTCACCGACAACGTCGCGTACCTCACTATCTACAAACAGTCCGAACACGGACGGGACTTCCCCTGCGTCTTCGCTTGGGCGTCACTCCCGATGAACACGGGACGCCACTCTCTATGGACCTGGGACATCGGATATGACCGGACCGAAATCCGATCGCGATGACGTGGTGCTGTACATCGTGACGGCTCCGGCCGCCAGCGATCGGTCCCCAGGTCGTCGGAGCCGATCGCTCGCTTGACGCGTCGACCACCGTGCCACCTCTCCGCGTGTCTATGTCAGCGGCCCGTGCGCACTGCCCAGCGCTCCGTCGCAGGGGCTGGAGTCGAACTCTCATGCCGATACCGGATACGGCGTTCGGTGCCTCTGCCACACCGCTATCTGTCGGATAACTAGCCTTGAGGCCATGCTTCCTACGTTGATCGCCGTCGTCGCCATCGCAGTGATGGTCACCGCGGGGCTGATCTGGCGATTCTCGAGACGGGCCCGCGTCCCGCGAACAGAGGTGGCGTCAAGCCCCGTCGCAGTGAGCGATCTTCAGCCCGAGTTTCCTCGAGCAGGGCTTCTGGTCCCCGAGGAAGTTCTCCGATCCGCCGGCTCGAAGCCGACTGCGATCTGGGATGCACTCGAAGCCGCAGCAGCGCCAGTCGCCGTTGAGTACTACCCGGTGAGCGAGTCGGACATCGCGAAGTTCCGTACTGTGCCCGTGAACGCCGCGGCTCAGCAGGCGATGGTCGGGATAGTGAACGCCCTCAACCCGAAGAACCCGACGCTGTTCCGCGCAGTGCTGCCAAAGGGTTTAGAGCTCGTCAAAGCCGCCGGAACCTCCGGGTTCAGAGGGTATGCCCGCAGCGGCAACGGGATCACGGCACAAGCCGTGCTGAAGCCTGTCGCAGCTGGCGGAGCAGTCGCAGCCGGTTGGCCTGTCCTGGCCGTCGCCGGAACCGTCATGGCAGTAGACATGGTGGCTCAACGTGAACAGCGGGCGCACCAGCGCCGAGTCGAGGCCATCCTGGGCCGGCAAGAGGAGCGCCACTACATCGAACGGATCAAGGATCAACGATCCGCAGACGCTCTGTTGTCCCGCGCGATCAGCCTGATGCTTGACGGCCACAATCCGAATCTCGAACTTGCATTGAAGAGCGCGTACGACGAGTTCCACCGCTCTCAGCAGTTCTTGGAGAAGTTCCGCGGTGTCATCGACGAACTCGCGGACGACGACGGCAAGGTCGACTATCGACGGCTGGAGGAGGCACTCGGCGGCAAGGCGAAGGAAGTGGACCACTTCATCCGGGAGCTTCACTTGGCACGAGCAGCCATTGCGATACGACGCAAGGCGATGGTCGCCGACGCTGCAGCGGTCGCCCTCGCCGATCCCAACAACCCTTACGCTGCACTGCGGAAGTTCTTGGAGTCGCAGGTACATCAGTTGGACGAAGCTGACGCAATCTCGGCTGAACTGACCGAGCGCCTCACTCGAGTCGAGCTCAAGGGCCGTTGGTACGACTCCGACAAGTCGGTGGCGGACCGACAAGAGCAGCTCCGCGCCCAGGTCTCCCCGCCAAGAGTGGATGGGGATACCGAGATCCGCTACCTCCTGACGTCTTCCGGCCAAATCCTTCAGGTGCTTCCGTCCGACGAAGACGAGCCCCTGAAACTCACCCAAGACGAGTGGGCGGCCCGTTGGGGCGGACACCCTCATTGCACCGACGGCGACGTGTAGGCACCGAGGATCCCTCGAAAGCCCACCACCCAGTGGAGCACGAGTGAGGCGCGGGTCCTCGACGACCTATGGGATCGGATCGAACCGTTGCTGCCACCCCGCCTGACAAAGCACCTGGGCCACGGCCGGTCCCGGACGAGGTCTACGCGCCGACCGTGGGCGAGTTTCTCCCCGGGTTCGCCGCGCTCCCGCCGTCCGCGTTCAGGGATTCAGCCGACGTGGCCCACGCGATCGACGGCATCCGGGCCGCGCTTGAGTCCCGGCTGGCCGAGCTGGAGAAGTCAGCCCAGCGCGGCCGCCTTGCGCAGCAGCACTGAGCGTTCGCGCTGTAGGGGGGTGGCCGACGTAGGCCAGCAGCGATGGCGACAGCCGGGCGGGGTCTTGGGCGAGCCAGTTGGCGATGAACTGCAGGAGTTCGGCGAGTTCGAAGGCGTCGGCGGCGTCGCCGCCTGATCGGATCGGATCGCAGCGGTCGGGTACGGCCGGGATTCTTCCGGCAGGGTTGACATCGAAAGGAGGCCTCGTGATCTCAGCGCTCAACCAGCTTGTCGACCTCGTCGAGGAGCACCTCACCGAGGAGTTCGACGTCCACGGGCTGGCCAAGGATCTCGGCACGACCGAGTACCACCTGCGCCGGATGTTCTCGTCGTTGGCCGGCATGCCGCTGTCGGAGTATGTCCGCCGCCGCCGCATGACCATCGCCGCCGCCGACGTCGTCCGAGGCAAGGACGATCTGCTGAGCATCGCCGTCCGGCACGGATACGGCTCAACCGAGGCGTTCGGACGTGCGTTCCGGGCGGTCCACGGCGCCGGCCCCGGTGACGTTCGCCGCGACGGAGGCCCCCTGCGCACACAACCGCAGCTCAGGTTCCGCCTGACCGTCGAAGGGAGCATCCCCATGGATACCCGCATCGTCGACCGCCCCGCGTTCCGGCTCGTCGGACACGCAGCCCGGGTTCCGCTCATCCACCGGGGCATCAACCCGCACATCCAACAGCACATCACCGCACTGCCGCAGGACGAGCATCTCCGGCTGAAGGCCCTCGGCGACACCGAACCGGGGGGCCTGCTGCAAGTCTCCGACGACTTCGACCCCGACGGCACCGAGGGCAGCGAACTGACCTACCTGCACGGGGTCGCTGTCTCCCGAGACGCGCCCGCCCCCGACGACCTCGACGCCATCGAGGTACCGGCCGGCATGTGGGCGGTCTTCCGCATTACCGGACCGCATCCGCAGGCCCTCCAGACGACCTGGGCCGCGACCGCGACCGAATGGTTCCCCTCCAACCCGTGGCGTCTGCGGCCAGGTCCCTCGGTCGTCGCGGTCCTCGAGCGCGCGGACGATTTCAGCACCGCGACATGCGAGCTGTGGCTACCCGTCGAACCGGCGTGACGGACCGCGGTCACGGAATCAACCCAGGCCGCCGAGTAACCCATTCGGCTCACGCTCTTTGAGTGCGGCGGCACAGTGGACAGGCCCACAGCGCCCTCCCCATTGGCGCGTTGTGGGCCTGAACCATGCGAACGGTCAGCGGCGGGCCCGCGTGTGCCGTGGGGGCGGAATCGGTCGATTCCGCCCCCACGCGTTGAATGGCGGCTGTTGTGTCCCCCACTAGCAACGGGACACGGCCCGTCGTCTCACTCGCGCGCTGGCCCGCCGACCGGGCCATGCGGCACGCCCGTGACCGGATCCGGCAGCTCCGACCCGTCGCAACCGAACCGGACCTGCCGCAGAAACTGGCCGGTGTCCCGTTCCCGATGACCCCCGTCGGATGCGACGTGTCGACCGCCCGCGCCTCCACCGGTACGACAGCATGGCCGCTCGGGTTGCCGAAGTCCGTCCCCGCCGTCACAGCCTGCGCCACATACAGCGAGCCTGGCGAGCCGGTCCGCGACGCGGCGGCCGCTTCCGGGCCGGACAGTCCGTACGCGGGAATGAGCGAGACCAGTGAAGTGACCAGGGCAACGCCGCGTCTGAACGGGCCGATGCTACTGAAACCCGATCAGGACATGACGGCTTTGGTCAGGTTTCATCCGGTCTCGCCCCATGATGGTCGCCGTCGTGGTGAATGTGCATACCTGCCGGTGGCCGCGCCGCCGGCGCAGCCGTGCCGACCAGGCACGTCCGGATCATGGCGACGCCTCGCCGTGCCCGGCTTGTCGAAGGGAGGTACCGCCGAGTCGGACCGCTGACACAATGGGTCGCCGCTCCTCCTGCTCCAATGTCGCCACCGGCCGCCTAACCGAAGGGACCCCAGTTGCGGCACCTCCCAGGAAAACGACGCGAGCAACAGCGGTGGACCCCAGGGCCGCGAAGCCGAGCATCAGCGGCCCGGCGACCGCGTCCGAGGAAGGCGACGTCCCTCCCGATGTCCCTCCCGTGGCTGGGCGCGCTCCTCATCGTGACCGGCTGCGGACTCTCCAGCCCCTCCTACCGCTTCGGCGGTGCCGTAGGACGCGCTGACGACATAGACGCGCCTCTCGGCGAACAGCTCGTTCAGGACGGTGTTGTGCCGGTGCAGCAGGATCTCGTACTCCGCCTCGTCCTCGGCATACCGCTTCGATCCAGGCAGGCTGTGAAACCGGACCCACCGATCCGGGTAGAGGTTCTTCAGCTCGTGGGCCAGCGGCGGGCTGAGTGGCCACCGCTCCTGCCACAATGCCGACAACTCGGGCCGCAGCGACCCCGGCATTTCCATCACCGGCATTCCGACAGGCTAGAGATCACTGTTGCCGCCCACAACGCAATTTTTCAGGCCGGCTCCTCCCTGCCCGAGCAATCGGTGACGCACCACGGCCCGGCCCAGGTCAGGTTCCCCGGCCACCACCGTCCTGGCCACGTTCGAGGCGGGCGGCGCTGATGATGAAGTCGGCCACGAGCTGACGGCCGCCATCGGACATCTCGACAAGAGCGCGAAGGGCCTCGCGGTTGAGGCCGGACTCGCCGACTAAGGATGAAGCCGCTATCTGATCGGCGGTCGCCTCCCCCTCATCGTCGTCACCGAAGTAGCCGATCGGCACGCCGAAAAACGTCGCCAGCGCCTTCAGCGTCTTGAGCTGTGGGTTGTCCGATCTCCCCGTCCGAAGCTTCCAGATCGTCGTCGACGACAACTCCTCACCCGTCGCCTCCGAGATCGCCGCCGCAGCCTCGAGATTGTTCTTCGGCGGTCGGCTGCCCGTAGGCCAGCGGTTCTGGATCAGCCACTCGATCTTGTAGGCAAGCGACCCCGCAGCGTTCGCCGTGCCCGGATCTTCAGCCACTGCCCGTCACATCAACTTTGAGCAACAAAAGCCTCGACTCATCACTTTCAGTTGACAGGCTGTGACGGAGCGTGCCTATCCTGCTCTCGTCATCAACTTTAGTTGATGGAAACCGCCTCTCCATGCCCGAAGGTTACCGATGCCAGCAGCCCCGATGCGAGCACCCGACGAGAGCCAAGCGCGTCACCGGCGACTCGTCCAGCTCGGCCTGGAGGTCAGCCGACACTGCCCGGCCCGGCTGATCCGCCGTCACAACGGCCAGTGGGCCCTGACCGTCGGCCGCGAAACCGTGTACTGCGCGGGCGCCGAAGGCGTCTACGCCTACGTCACCCACCACGGCCTGATCCTCTCCCCCGCCAACGACGAGGGCATCACCCAAGCGGCCACCCACCTCGCCGGAGGTGCCGCCCGGTGACACGCAACCTCACCCTCGCCATCACCTTGGCGACCTGCATCGTCGCTCCACTCGTAGCCGCCCTGGCCGTACTCGGAGGGATCGGCTCCTTCGCCACCCTGCGCGCCCTGGCGCGACCCTGGTTCGGCCCGCACGCCTGGATCGTCCCCCTCGGCATCGACCTCGGCATCCTCGCCCTGCTGGCCTGGGACCTTCTCATGGAGTTCGCCGACCTGCCCTGGCCGGTCCTGCGTTGGATCGCCTGGGCGTTCATCACGGCCACCGTCGTCCTCAACATCGCCGCCGCGCACGGCGACCCCATCGCTGGCCTCATGCACGCGGCCATGCCCGTCTTGTTCATAACGGTCGTCGAGGGGATCCGCCATCTCATCCGCCGCTGGGTCGGCCTGACCACCGACTCCCGCCGCGAACGCGTCCCCCTGTCACGCTGGATCCTCGCCCCGATCTCCAGCTTCATGCTGTGGCGGCGCATGGTGTTGTGGAACGTCACCAGCTACCCCCGCGGTCTCCAACTCGAATACCTCCACCTGGAAGCCATCGCCGCGCTCCACCAGGCGCACGGCAGGTGGCTGTGGCGGTGGAGAGCGCCGTTGTCCGAGCGGACCGCCGTACGGCTCCAACTCGCTGGCGCAGCCTTCCCCACTCCCCAGATCCCCCAGCAGGACACCGATGACCAGCTCATCCAGGCCGCACAGGCCATCGTCTCCAAGGCTGAGCAACGCGGTGTACGGCTGAGCCAGATGGACCTGGCCGCCCAACTCCGAGCCGAAGGCCACCGCATCGCCAACGAACGCCTGCGCTGGCTCGCCACCACCATCGGGCTCCGCCGCGAGCCGGTGTAGGAGAAGACACCCATGCTGATCGCGATCCACCAACAGGCCGAACGCTTCTTCCGTGCCCACTACGACGGCAGCTGGGTGCCGACCTACCTGGAACAACGAGGGTTCGACAGATTCACCCAACACCACTGGCGCACCGGCTACGCACCCAACGACTGGCGAGCCCTCACCAACCATCTTCGCGACCTCGGCTACGGCGACACCGCGATCGAAGCCTCCGGACTTGCCCGCAGGACCACCCGAGGCACCCTCGTCGACCACTTCCGCGATCGGGCGATGTTCCCCATCAAGGAGCACGACGGCACCACGGTGGCGTTCATCGGCCGCAGCCGCGACGGCGACCCCAAGTACCTGAACAGCCCGCGCACACCCATCTACGCCAAGAGCCAGACGCTATTCGGCCTGCACGCGATCACCCCGGACGCAAAGCCGGTCATCACCGAAGGACCCCTCGACGCCATCGCGGTCACCCTGACTGGCCGGGGGTACTTGGCAGGGCTCGCCCTCTGCGGCACCGCACTGACATCAGACCAGGTCAAAACACTAAGGGCAGCGAAAGATCTCAGCGGGAACGGCGTCCTTCTCGCCTTCGACAGCGACCGCGCCGGCCGGGAGGCCGCTGTCCGGTCCTACGCGCTGTTCAGACATGGCTGTACAGCAGAGGCAGTGATGCTTCCCGACGGCCGTGATCCGGCGGATGTTCTCCGGCATGGCGGACGCGAGGCTCTGGCAACACTTCTGCACAAGCAAGCGCGTCCATTGGCCGATCTCGTGGTCGACGCCGCCATCGAGCCCTGGCAACGATCCATCCAGGACGCCGAAGGACGCCTTAACGCCCTCCGCTCAGCCGGTAGGGCGATTGCCACGCTCGCACCTCACGACGTCGCCCGCCAGGTGACCCGCGTGGCCGCCCGGCTCAACTTCGACCACGCGATGGTTACCGAGACCGCCGCCGATTCCGTGACGACCAGGCTTGCAGTTGGCGACTTCCCCGCGCCGCCCACGACCGGGAGCGCCACACCGTCGACCAGGGGAAGGGGGCCCAGTGAACGACCACTACGCGGACCCACTCCGTGAGGCAGTCGCCCACGGAATGCAGAAGGCGGTGCAGCTCACCCCCACTGTGGCGGCGGCGGCTCAAATCTGGCTCCACATCAAGGCCCAACGCGCACGCGAACAGGCCGAGATGGAGCGCCAGGCTACGGAGGCACTCCGCTCCAGGCAACAGGCCGCGCACCACGTGGCACGACTGCAATGGCTGCCCGCCAACGATCCGGCATGGCTGCGGAACGCTGACCTCGTCCAGGTGTGCCGCGCTTGGGGTGCCGCCATGCCGTACGCGGCGAGCGACTCGACGGCGGAACGTGCACGCCTGAAGTGCGAGGAACGACTCCGGGAACTCCACCCGTACGCCATGAACCGCTACGACCGACTCCTCGCCGAAGGTCACACTCCCGCGGCGGCCATGCAAGAAGCCGCGCCACTGTTCGCACGAGAGCCACGCCCCCGCACCGGATATCCCGCGCCTGCGCGCCGCCAACTCCCACAGGCCGTGAAGCTCGCCCAGGAGGACTTCCCCCACACCGTCGACACGGTCGTCGGAGCACGCGGCAACACCACGGCAGCAGCCGCAACTACAGCGCGGCCCGCGCAGACACCTGCACGCAATTGCCTTCTGTAATCACAGGACTACGCAAGGATGTGAGAGTGGAGGGTCTCGCGCACAGCTATCTGTTCTGGATCGGCCTGATTCTGCTGCTTGTGGTGCTATACCTCCTGCCCACACTGATCGGGCTCTTGCGCGGCGTCGAGAACTTCGCCCTGCTCATCGCCTTCAACTTCCTTGGCGGCCTCACCTGCATCGGCTGGCCGGCAGCGCTCTTCTTGGCCTTCGTGCTCCCCACGCGCCGAGATCGTTGGTGAACGTCGCGCTTCTACCTGGCGGGATCCGCTTCCAAAGCTTTCCGGTCAGGTCGGCGTACAGCCAATCGATGTTATTCACCGACACCGCCCCAGATGTCCGAACAGCAGGTCGGCAGACGGGCAGAACCCGAAGGCCGTCGTCAGGCACTCGCACGCGCGACGCCGTACCACGACGTCGCCTGCACACCCGGACGGCACGGGCAGCGGCATGTCGGGCACGCCGTGGTCGGTCGGAGCGCGGCGACATCAATCGTGCTACTCGCCTGATGCCGCATCCTCAATCGCGCGCAGCCGTACAACCAAGGCGCCGGGAGAACCCACCTCAATGACAGAGTGGGAAACGACTCTGCGTCGCCGCCGCTGCCACCAGGGGATATCCTGCGAGACCAACGGATCCGGGAATGTCCTGAACACGAACCGCCGGTCGATCGGGAGGACCAGGCCATACAGGTACGGCTTGGCCCAGGCCGGAAGGGCGCGCATCGCGTCCTCCAGTCGTCCCCGCGGCCCGTCCCCACAGCATTCAGGACACATGCAGACATTGGCGGCGATCCGGTGGGCGCTGCCCGGCACGGCCGCAGCCATCCAGGCGTGCAGCGCCTCGGCGACCTGACCGGGCCGCATCCGCGAGTGTTCCAACTCGATGATCGCCGTCATGGCCCGGCGGCTGAGCCCAGGCACGTGGTGGACGGACGGCCGGTGCGTCCGGCATCGGAACTCCCGGGCGGGAACCTGAGACGGGCGCCTACGCGGCATGGCCCTTTCTGCTCGTCATCCCAGCATGATCGCATGCCGTACGGGCATGTCAACCACGGAAGAGCCAGCTGAGCCGGGGAAGCCGCCGCGCCGTCTCCTCCGCGTCGTCGAAATCCCATTCGTCACCGACGGGATTAGGGGAGAAGTCAGCGTCATCCAGGTCCTGGCGGGCCTCTACCGCGTCCCACAGCCCGTCGACCTGCCCCGTGAGCAGCTCATAAGCACGATGCGGGACGTTGAGCAGGTCTTCCCACTCCGGGTAGTCGTCTGCAGACTCCGCGGCCAGTTCCCGCACCTCCACAAGGTCGGCGAGGCTGTCGGGATCGGCGATCACCCGCTCGAAGACGTCGGGACCGAGCCCGATCACCCACGCGCGGAAGTAGTCGAACCCGTCATCGGAACAGCCGCCGCCGATGAGATAGGCCGCACCCCACAACGGCCAGCGGAAAGCGCGATTGCTCAGCCGCTGACGGTGGACGTCGAAGTCCACCACGTCGGCGACCGGCCCCTCGACAAGCCGAGCAGCCAGCCAGCTCGCCCGATCCTCTGAATCCTTCGTGGCCGCTCGCGACTGTTCGATCAGATCCCAGAATTCGTTGATCTCCATGGCCGTGGACTATGCCAGCCGCCTGCGACATTTCGCTCAGCCCGTCCATCCGGATGGCAGCACGTAGGTCCAGCCCTCCTGCCAGACGAACGGTGCGTCAACCAGTTGCTCCAAGGCCGCCCCGTTCAACAGGTGGTCCAGCGCCCACCGGTTGGCCGAGTGCGCGATCACCAGCACCCGGTCCCCGTCCCACGCCTCCGAAAGGTCCCGAAGGAAGTCCCGGGTCTGGTCGACAACCTGCCGATAGCTCTGCCCACCCGGCCAGGGCACCTCGATCCGCCTGCTCCGCTCACCATCGAACATCGCCACGGGCATGCCGTTCCACTGTCCGTAGTCACACTCGCGCAACCGCACGTCCTGATAGAGCCCGCTGCCAGCGAAAGCGATCTCCGCAGTCTGCACAGACCGCTGCAGATCCGAGGTGAACACCGCGGCAAGGCCATCGTCCCGCCGGCGTGCACCAAGTTCGCCGGCCTCTTCGCGGCCACGTGGCGACAGCTCACCCGCAAGCCAGCCGGTCGCAATACCCGCCTCGTTGTCGGTCGTGGTGGAGTGCGTCTCGTACACGATCCTCACCGCCACAGCCGCCCCCCAACCATCCCGGAACACCCGCCAATCAGAGACTAAGGATCTCCCAACCAGTGTCTCAACCGGTTAGCTGGCCGATCGGTGCGACCGCGTGGCCGCCCGAGCCTGCGCACGTCCACACGGCCCGGCCGTCCACGCAACCGCTTCGGAGGCCAAGGTTGTGCCCAGGGCAGGTGGGCCATACCGCCCACTTGGCCTCCATGACGACATCCTGGACGGCGTCAGCGATGACCTCCAGCGCGCCCTGTAGGTCCTGCCCGCTGATCGGCCAGATCCCGGGGCCGCCAGCTCCCCCGCCGAACTCCACCCGCGCCTGACCGGACTCGCGGTCCCAGTCCGGAATCACCAACCGCAGGCTCTGCCGAATCCCACCGACCCGCACGTCACGCTCCACGACGGCCAGCGCCGCCTCCAGCGTCCGCCACCAGCCGGGCTCGAGATCGAATCCCGGCTCGAACGCGGCCTCATCCAGCAGCTGCCAGGTCAGCCGGGTCAGAGCGGCGTCGCCCAGCTCCGCCGTGGGGCGCTCCAGCAACTCCCGCGCGGAAGGGCTGTTCCAGTACGACTCATAAACCGCGAAAGCCAGCTCCATGATCGGGCCAATGTCCAGATGGCCTGCCCGCGCGGCCACATAGACCCGCCTCGCCAGCTGCTCCATCGCGCCCACGCAGCAAAGTGTCATCCTTCACCGGCCGCCCGCCAACTCATTTCCGGGGCGGCGACATTCGGTTCCAACGTCGCGGCGTAGGGCCATGGCGGCCGCGCTCCAGCCCATCAGACCGCCGCCCCGAGACCCGCATACCCAGGCCGCCGTCTGCCGCGTCTGCATCAGGCTGTCTCGGCGAGGGCTGCCAGCCGCTCGGCTGCTTCCGACTTGCTCCATGCCGAAAGCCGCCTCCCGGTCCACGCCGGCGCCGAGCACCCTTCCAAGCTGCTGATCACGCCGCTGTCGTCGACCATGCAGGTGATGCCGTACGGCCACGCATCGAGAAACGCCCCCAGGATGAGGTCCTCCGCGCCGCCCTCCACGATCCGGTACAGCCGCTCCGCTGCCGCGCCCACCGAGGCGACGACGAAAAGCCACGGAAGCCCCTCGGGAACTCCCGAATCGGTCCGCTGCCCCGTCCGCCGGATAATCTCCACCTCCAGCTCGGTCACCACATCGCGCAGCGAACCGAGCACCACGAGCCCAGGGATCTCAACACCCGTCGCCTCCTCCCCGAACAGGCGGACCATGTCCTCGTGCGGCATCAGCACGCGGGACGCGATGCCCTGCGCGGTCAGCAACTCCACGACCACGGCACGAGCCACATCATCGGCGCCGGGACCCGTCAGCCCCATCCCATGCAACGCCGACAGCGCGAACACGTAGCTAAGGTTCGACGACCCCTGCTCCAGGTCGTGCTTGAGCGCGGCCTCCGGCACCTGGGCGACAGCCTGCTGCTCCGGCACGCAGTTCTCACTTTGCCGGGTGAGCGGCAGGGTGTCCGTCGCCATGCTCATGCGGATCAGCCGATCGCCTTCCCGGGTCAGGCGGGTCCGGCGCCACCACACCGTCGCATCGGCCACCAGCCGACGTCTCCAGCGATAGGTGACAGCGAGCATGAGGACGACGCCAAGACCGGCCGGAATGGTCAGAGGCGACAGCGGTGAGGACGCCGACCGTTCCGAAGTACGAGCGAGAGGCTGGACCACTGGCCGCTCCGGTACGGCTGCCGCGGTCGCTTGCGCCTCGATCCCTCGCTTACCGCGTGCCGGCGGCGTCCGTTCAGCAACAGCTGCGGGTCGCTCAGCGTCGCGAGTACGTCTGATGGCCACCTCTCGTATCGGTGCTGGCCCTTGATCCTTCTGCCGCTCGCTCACTACTGCGACCGCGTTGACGTCGTGCGCTGTCGCCTCGCGATCGTGCCTGTAGACGCGATTGACCTTGACCTTGTGATCGCGGCCGCCCACTGGTCGCCTTCTGGCCTCAGAGGTGTTCGCCCCCTTGGGGCGCTTCCTCGCCTCGGTCTCGGGTGGCTTCACGGTTTCCGGAAGTCGAGTGATCCCGGGCTTCTGCTCTGGGGCCACCTCAGCGGCTCCGCCCTTCACCGAGCCCCTCACCGCTCGACCGAAATCCGGCTGGCTACCCGTGAGGAGCCAATTCTGCATCTCCTGCTGCATGTTCGCGCAGAGTTTGGCCTCGTCGATGTACCGGCCGGCCGTCTCGCCCAGGTGCGGGCACCCCGGCTCAGCCTGCGCCGGTGAGGCTCCCATACCGGCCGTGATGGCGACAGCGAGCAACGCACCGGCGGCCCAACGGCGTACCGAACAGCCAAGACGGAATGGGAGAAGATTTGCGGCTGTCACGACGGCACCCCCAGGTCGATCGCGAAGCGAACATGATCAACCACATTACGCAACGGTCTCGTCTGAGCCCGATAGCGATCAACGCGAGTCGCGCAGGTCAAATAATGATCTTCCGCTACCGGTGGGGACGTCGCGACACGGGCGGACTCGGAGGGCCGGCGGAACGAGCGGAAGAACGCGGATGCGCTCCGGAATGTGGCCTGATCGGTTCCGGAAAGTCGGACACGGCCAGCCGCACCGGGCTGCCGTGTACCGGCGTAATCAGCGGCCCGTTCAGATACTGGGCCGCCGCGCGCGCCGCCACCGCCTGAGCCATCCGCTTCTGGGCAGCCCGCAGGTCAGCCACCGCACTGACCAAGCCGGCGCAATCAGCAACAAGCGATCCACCCGACGGCACCGACCCCGCGTTGGCCAGCATCCGCACCGTTCTCCGCAAGTGCAGACCCACTCGCGTGAAACGCGGAATCCGAGCGTACGGCTCTCGCGCCGCCCGATCGAACGCCTCCGCCGCGTCCCTGAGCCGCCGGTCCTTCAGCAGTCGCGCCGCTATATGCAGCAGATCCGAGGTCGCCCCCGGCAGGTCCGCCACAGCGTGCGGATCGTCAGCTGCGGCCTCACGGATATGCGCGGCCGCCTGCCGGGCAGCCATCGACACCTGCTCCCACAACTCTCGGCGTTCGTTCGCGCTGACTCCGCCGGGACGGCTGTCGCTTCCGCCGCTCCACCGCGCGCGGAGTTTCGGAAGAGTAAGGTCCGCGGCGAGCTTGCCGCCGCCGAACCAGACCGGCTCGCCGGTGACGTTTCGGCTGGTTGGCAGCGCCACCGCATACCCGGTCACCTCGCCAGGGTTGCGCTGGCTCATCCGCTGGCGCACCAGTACTCCGGCGGCTTCCAACCGCCGGAAGAATTCATCTTCCGACGCCGCTCCAGCCGCCGCCGTGATGACCTGCCGCCGAAGCGCCACCCGCGGCACCTCTTTCCAGCCTCGCCGCCGGGCCTGCTCGGTCTCGCTGCGGGTTGGCCGACGCGCTGCCGTCCGGTCCCCAGGCGCCGTTACCCGCAGGCCGTACCGGCGCTCGATGGCCTGGCAGGCCTCCCGCACCCGATAAAAGTCGTTCCAGGTCTTCGGCTTGGTCCCGTCCTGGCGGGCGAGCGTGGCGACGATGTGGATGTGGTCGTCGGCATGCCGTACCGCCACCCAGCGCACTCCGTCGTCATCGTCGGCCGGGCCCAGGCCGGTCCGGTTCATGATCTCCTGCGCGACGTTGGCCCATTCGTCGTCGCTGAGGATCCGGTCCTCACGAGCGGCCCGGGCGACGCAGTGCCACACCGGCTCGGCATATCCGTGGTGTCCCAGCGCGGCGAGCGGCTGGTTCAGCAATCCGGTCAGATTCCGGAAATCCCGCCCGCCATCCGGGCGGAGCGCCGGCTCGAGCTCGGCCGGATGGCGCCACCCCGCGACGATGTGCGGGTTGACGTGCTCGTTGGCCCGGCCCGGGCCGTACAGGTAGTACAGCAAGCCCGCGACGCGCCGCCCGCGCATGACCTTTCCGATCATCGGATCGCCTTCCGGACGGCTTCCGCGATTCCGTCCAGCCTCTGCACGGCCCGCAGGCACGCGGCGGCGTACGGAAGAAGGTTGCCGGGATCGGCGCCGGTCGCGTTCAGCACGGCGACCGCCTGGTTGAGATTGACCCCGATGCGGCGCACCTGGCCGGACGCGTGCATGAGCTCGATCAGCGCCTCCCGCAGCGGGTCAGGCGTCGGCGGGTTCACCATCCGCGCCGCCGCCAACGCGGCCTCGGCCGCGTAGGCCCCATGCGCCAGCCCAAGTCGCTGTGCGGCCCTGCGGAAGTCGGCGTACTCCTCGGCGGTGAGCACGAACTTCACCACGTACGGCCTCGGTACGGCCTGCCGCTCCCGTCGCCGCTGACGGACCGTCTTCGCCCCTGCTTCTTCTCCCCCATCGGACATGCTCGTGACCGCTCCCCCGACGACCGCGCCCGGTCTCTGTTGATCAGAAGCCCACTCCCGCAGCACCTGCGGAAGTGGGCGGCTCTGATCACAAATGTCCCCATCTGCAACCCGCCGGATGCAGAGGTAATGGGACATTACGAATATCTTGCTCCCTGCCGGGGCTCCCAGAACTCCCTGCCGGGGCTTCCAGAAACGCTCAGCCGAACACGCAGGCCCATCCAGAACGTCGGTGGCCCTTGCTCCCTGCCGGGGCTCCCAGAACTCCCTGCCGGGGCTTCCAGAAACGCTCAGCCGAACACGCAGGCCCATCCAGAACGTCGGTGGCCCTTGCCAAGATGATCGGGACTTCCGCCATCCTGAGGAGACGAGCACATTGAGCGCTGTCGGCAAGGGCGAGGCCACCACGAGCGATTACGCGTGGTGGAGCCGAATCCGCGGGCCAGAGTTCTGCTTCACCTTCGCAGCTGGGCTCGCCCCTGACGACGTGCTCCATCGGCTGCATTTGAGCGAGAACCGCGAGCAGGAAGGGCCTTTCACCATCGAAGTCGGCCGCGCGGACGGCGGCTCGATCATGGTGGAGTGGGGCGGCATTGCCGGGATCTTGCGCGATGTGGTGCGCGACCTGTCGCCCGGCACATCAATAGCCAGCCTCACACGCGACGTCAACCACCGCTCCCACTTCATCCACGCGATCGATGGCCGAACCGTCACGCACCTGGACCCGATGTTCCCTCACTGGGCCGGCAGCGCCGAGCCGGAACGGCTACGGCAAGACCTCGAAGAGCTTGGCATGATCCCAGAGATAGATCCCGATGATGACGACGGCTTCTTCCCTTACCACATTGAGGGCGCGCTGGCGCTCACCGAACGGTGCACCGGCGTCCGCCTGGAGCCCCGCCACCTTCAGCGCGACACCCTGCCCCACCGTGCCTCGATCGCCCGCTACTACAACCGATCCGAAAGCGAGTTCCCGGAGCTCGCCTGGCCGGCCCTTCACCAAGGCAGCGAACACGCGACACCTCGATAAGCGAGCCTGCCAATCCCGAAGGTCTACCCTCCACAAAACTGGACACCTCTCGCGCCCTGAAACAACCGGAAAACCGAGAAATGATTAGCAACGGTCAAAGAGATGTCCTTGAGAAGCCCATATTGAGGAGCTGCACCGCCACGAGCCCGACTTCCCTGCTCCAGAATCTGTCGGGCGTTGTCGATCGACTTCGGGAGCTGAAGTGCGCAGGTGGATGCCTTTCATCGTTGGGCTGTCCGGCATGGCCCTTACCGCGTGCGGCGCGCCCCTTAACCCCGCCAACCGGGTACAGGTGGCCACAACGACCTCCTCGCTTGTCGCCAACGAGGCGAGCCTTGCAGCCAAGGAGTGGACCAAAGAGGACGTCGCCACGCTGTTTCTCACCCCGGCCGATGCAGGCCTCGTTGGCGGGGAGACCAGGAGCGTGCCCCCGGGCACCACATCGCGTATCAGCGTGTGCGTGCCGCTCAACCCGCTGAACACCCCCACCGTGCCCGAAGACAAGCGCTACGCCACGGCCAAGCAGGAGATCGGACTTCCCTACAAGGGTCACCTCACCCAGCAAGGCTGGGTCCTCCCGACCGAAGCACACGCCTCCACCCTCATGAGGAAAGTCGGCAGGAAGGTTCCTCAGTGCCGGTATTCCGGGGCCTCAAACGACCCGATGGATCCAGGAACCCGCATCAGCGGGACCTCTGCTCCGGAGAAATACGCCCGCGACGACTTCGGCTGGCACGGCCACCGCATCGAGCAGGCAATGAGCGTCAACGGCAAACGCGCCTCCGTCAGCACAGTGCTCCTCCTGCAACGCGGACCCGTCGTCCTCGCCCTCGACTACACCAACTACACGCCCAAGGCGCCCGAACAGGCCCTACGCGCCTACAACATGACCATTCTCCGCAAGATCCTCGCCCACCCCGCCCGATGAGGCCGCGTACCGGGCCAGAAGTAATTCGCAAGCGAATCCATGTTGAGGAAATTCGGACGTCCAAATCCAGGATCTCATTCATACGATGTTGACCTGAGTTGATGCCACCATCTTTGATGGTCATCTGCGTCTTCTGGCGGCCGCCCCGAATGGAGCGGTAGAGCTGTATATGCCACCACATTCTCGGCAGCGGGGTCGGGAGTGTGCCGCAAGCTGGTCACTGCTCACAGGAAGAGGTCGGATGGCCCTCGAGCCTCGATTCCATCGCGTCGCGGCCCTGCATCGCCGTTTCGTCAACCGCGAAGACCAACGAGCGATCTTCGATGAAGAGCTTGGGAAGGTTGGCGACGGCCCGCGCGTCCTGAACGTCACCGGCGTCGGTGGAATCGGAAAGTCACGACTGCTCCGGGAGTTCGAGCAGCGGGCCCAGAGCAGTTGCATGGTGGCAACGCTGGATCTCCAGGTTCCGGCGCATCGGCAGCAAGAGGACGCCCTAGCCGTGCTTCGCATGCAGTTCGGCCGCCAGGGCGTGCGGTTCGATCGGTACGACATCGCATACGCGGTGCTGTGGCAGCGGCTGCATCCGCATCTCGGGCTGACCCGCCGGGAACTGCCCTTCGTCGAGTCCAGCGAGGTCCTCACGGAGGTGCTGGACACCGCCGCCGGCGTCCCGGTGTTCGCGACCGCGGTAGGGCTGATCAAGCTGCTCGACCGGGGGGCCGACGCCCGTAAGCGACGGCGTCACCTGCGAACCGACGAGACGCTCGGCCAGCTCGACCAGCTTCCTGGGGCAGATCTGGTCGACGCGGTCACCTACCTGTTCGCTGAGGATTTGCGCCTCAGCCGCAAGAGCAGGCCGTACCTCGTCGTCATCGACGCCTACGACGCGCTCGGCCAAGCGGCCTCCGATGTGTGGCTGCGAGACCTGGTGGCCCAGCTCGACCAGGGCCTCGTCGTCATCGCAAGCAGGGAACCGCTGCCATGGCGGCAGTACGACCCCGACTGGGCGCCAATCATCCGCACACTTCCCTTGGAAGGGCTCTCGATGGAGGCGCGGATGGAGCTGCTGACCGACGGCGGTGTCACCGACCCCCACTTGCGAGAGGTGATCGCTCAGGCGAGTGTCGGCGTGCCGTTCTACCTACATCTCGCAACGGACAGCGAAAACAGACGGCAGGTGGTCTCCCAGGATGAGATCATGCAGCGCTTCCTCCAGCATGTCGATCCGGACGAGCGCCGTTACCTGGAATTGCTGAGCGTCACGCGCACCTTCGACTTCGAGCTGTTCAACCGGCTGGCCCAGGCCTTCCATCTTCCGGCCGGCCGCATCGCCTGGGAGAGGCTGACGTCGTACTCCTTCGTATATCCCGCGTC
Organism: Planotetraspora sp. A-T 1434; assembly: GCF_025420585.1. GTDB lineage: Bacteria > Actinomycetota > Actinomycetes > Streptosporangiales > Streptosporangiaceae > JAOEGB01. The sequence continues at coordinate 36,736 of NZ_JAOEGB010000038.1, forward strand.
GGAATCGCGATTCCAGCTGCATCAGCTCATGACCAATGTCCTACGGACGCGGCTGTCGACTGCGGTCAACCAGGAGGCCCACAGGGTGCTGCACGACCTGTGGAACAAACGCGCTCACGGCACCGACGCTCCCACGGCGCTCCGGGAAGCGGCCTACCACGGCCTCGGCGCCGGGGTCCTGTCCAGCGATCGGCTGCTGGACTACGCCGACCGGATCGCCGCCCTGGGCGGATCGCAAGGGGTATCCGGCCTGGTTGCCGATCTGAGGGATTTCCTCGAGCAGGGCGAACCCGACGAGGCTCTGGACCAGACAGCGCGGTGCCTGGCCGCCGAAGCCGCAGTCCTGCTAGGGGACGCCGAGAAGATCAACAAGTTGACACCGGAACGATCGTGGTCCCTGACGAGCCGGGCGGGCGCGCGTCTCGCCGTCGCCGCAGGGCACGGCCGGCGCATCGGCGGGCAGACAGCCGAAGCGTTGAACATCTACGCGAGCGTCTGGGAGGGTCGCGAGGGCCCAGAGCGCCACCCCGCAGGCCTATGGAGCGCAGATCTCCACATGGCCCAGGGCAGATTCCGCAAAGCGTTCCACCTCGCCAGTGAAGTCACCGCGGACAGCCCAGCAGACGCCCAGGCCCTCCGAGGCGACCTGGCCCGGCTGCTGCACCTGGCGTCCCGCTTCAGCTACGACTTCGAAAAGGCCGAGCAGCATCTCCGCGATGCGCAGACGCGCTACCGCCAAGCGGGAACGGTCATCGGGGAAGCGCTGATCAAGACCAACCTCGCCGAACTGCTGGCTTGGACGGACCCGGTCTCCGCCGTCGCGGTCGCGCGCGAAGCGGTCGAGGCCAACAACGACCTGGGCGCTCTGCACGAGGCCGGCAAGGCGTTCACCGCCCTCGGCCAGGCCCAACTGGCCATCGGGCACTTCGACGACACCCGCACATCTCTGGATCACGCTTGCCGTGCACTGGAAAAGGCCGGCTATCGGTCCGGTCGCGCCAGGGCGGAACTCGTCCGAGCCAGCCTCCACATTCGCCTCGGACAGGCCGACCAGGCCATGGCTTCGCTCCGGTGGGCGGTGGACGAGCTGGTGGCCGTCGAGGTCTATCCGACGCTGCTCATAGTGGCCGAAAACCTGCTCGGAATACTCCAGCGCACCGACGACACGATCAGCGCGGCTGCCCAGCAGGCCCGGAACGACATCGAGCCATTGGACTCACTGGAAGCGTTGGAGGCACGGATGAACGAACACCTGCAGGGACTGCTCACGTGATGATCGACCTTTATAACACGGCTGTGCAGGCCAGAAACGGCGCCAGCGGCTTCTACAACGACAACATCAGAGTCGACACCCCGAGCGGACCAGTCATCGTCCGTATCCCGATCACCGGGGCCGACACCATGGATCTTCGGATCTGGCCCGAGCAGGACGTCCTCGCCGCCCTGGCTCCCCATGTCAGCCATGTCCCGAGGCTGCTGTACGCGTCGCCAGAACCCCCTTTCCAGGTTCACGAGTTCATCGCCGGAGATGTCCTCGACCACATCGCCCCGCGAGGGACCCGCGTACCACCTGCCGTACTGGAGGATGTGGTCGACCTGTTCGCCCAGCTCACCACGGTTCCACTGGATCGACTGCCGGAGTTGCCGCCGTCATGGCCCGCCGACGCCGATACGACCGCCTTCGCCAGGCAACTGTCCGACGTGACCGAACAGGTCTACGACTCGTTCCGCAAGCCCTATCACTCGCTGTTCACCGCGCTCGGCATCCCTGAAGACCCACTGGCGCCGGTGCTCGCAGGGTGGCCCGAACTGACGCCACGACCGTTCACCCTCGTCCACGCAGACGTCCACCGCAAGAACATGATCTTCCGTGACGGCCACGTCGTGTTCCTCGACTGGGAACTCGCCCTGCAGGGCGACCCCGTCTACGAGCTCGCCGTCCACTTCCACAAGATGAGCTACTACAACGACGAGCGCCAGGCAGTGCTCGACGGCTGGGTGAAGAACATGCCGGCCCGGTATACCCAGGGCTGGGAACGGGATCTCGACATCTATCTAACGCACGAGCGAGTGAAGTCAGCCATCGTCGACACCGTACGGTACACCCAGCTCATCGCAGGTGGGCGACTCAGTGCGAGCGAGGAAGATCAGCTGATCGGCAAGCTAACCGGCAAACTCAACGCCGCGGGAGCGAAATGGAAATGGAGCGACACGGTCAGCACCGCCTACGTTGAAACCCGGGTCCGGCAGCACGGGCGTGCTTGTAAGCCGCCAACAGTCTGACGAACGATCCGCGTGATCATGCCCGGGGCATCGGTGCTGTTGAGAGACCGCAAGGGGTAAAGGGGTTGACCAGAGCCGTGACAACCCGCTCTGACAGCGCGGATACGTCCACCTCGGCACCGTCACCGCCACTACCTTCGTCATCTGGCTCCGCCCGTGACCGAACCAGCGGATTCCAACAACGGCTCGATCTGCGGTCGGAGCACGACTGAGGAACGGTGTTGCCCTCCCCTGCGGTGATCACTAAGGTCGGTCGGGTGACTGCCGGGTCGGCCTTGGGCCATGCACGAGTGGGTTTCCCGGCCTCGGCGTGAGCACGAAGCGGGCAAGAGGCCCGCCCCTTCTCCGCGTCTTTGCTCCCGGCGCCCACATGCGGCGCCCCGTTCCAACGGATCCCAAGACCGGAGACACACCACTGATGCCCTATGACCAGCAGTACCCGCATGAATTCGAGCTGCCGACGGCCGGCGTGCAGCTGAACCACACTGCCGTCTACGCAAGCGACCGGCACCTATCCGCGGAGTTCCTCGCCGCGGTCCTGGGCCTGAAGGTCGGCGCCCCGTTCGGGCCGTTCCTGCCCATTGACCTCGGCAACGGCGTGACGCTCGACTACTACGAGAAGAGAGACGAGCCGATCCAGTCACAGCACTACGCCTTCCTCGTGCCTGACGAGCAGTTCGACGCCGCGATCGCCCGTCTGGAGGCGGTCGGGGTCACCTACTACGCCGACCCCGGCCACACCGACCCCGGCAAGATCAATGGCCTATTCGGTGGCCGCGGCGCCTACTTCGACGACCCGGACCGCCACAACATGGAGATCATGACTCGGCCCTACGCCCGCCCCTAGGCTCCGACCGAGCTGTGATCAAGTGACGGCCTGAGCGAGGTCTTTGATCCAGATCATCGAGGCGCGCAGGTGGAGGCCGGCGAGGTAGCTCTCCGGAGTCTTGTCGTACCGGGTCGCGATGCCTCGCCAGGCCTTCAGCTTGTTGATCAGTCGCTCGACGGTGTTCCGCTCCTTGTAAAGGTCCGCGTCGTGGCCGACGGGCCGGCCACCCCTGGGGCCCCTCTTCTTCCGATTGGCGGCCTGGTCCCGCTTCTCCGGTATGACGGCCTTGATGCCGCGTCTGCGCAGGTGGGCGCGGTTGCCGCGGGACGAGTAGGCCTTGTCCCCGGCGACGGCGTCGGGCCGGGTGCGGGGGCGGCCGACGGGACCTGGGACCCGGATTTTCCGCAGTACGGGGATGAACTGCGGGCTGTCGGCCGCCTGTCCGGCAGTCAGGACGAACGCCAGCGGGCGGCACTTGCGGTCGGCGGCGAGGTGGACTTTGCTGGTCTGCCCGCCTCGTGAGCGTCCCAGGAGGGCGGCCTTCAGCCGGAGCTTTCGGCGGCGCCGGTCGCGTCGTCGCTCCTCGCGTTCGGGATCCGCTTCGGCGTACTGCCCGTTTTGTTCTTCGGAGCCGCCCCCTTTGACCTGGCTTTCTCCTCCTCGGCGGCGGCCTTCTCCAGGACGGTGAGCACGTCGTCGCCAAGGTGCATCCCGGCGGCGTCGTGGTGGGCGCGTGCGGTGGTGGAGTCGATGCTGACCAGGGACAGGTCCACCCGGCCGCGCTTCGCGGCTTCCGCGATCATGCCCTCCAGCAGGTCCTGGAACACGCCGGCGTCACGCCACTGCCGGAAGCGGTTGGAGACGGTCGACCAGGCGCCGAACTCCTGCGGCATCTCCCGCCACTGCCCGCCGGTCTTGAACCGCCAGATCACGCCCTCGAACTGCTGCCGAAGTCGCTCCGGGTAAGGGCCGTACTCGCCGATCGGCAGGTACGGCCCGATGAACTCCCACTCTTCATCTGTCAGTTGCACTCGCGTCACGCAAAACGATCTACCGGATCAGCCTCCACCGCGAGGGCGTATCCCGCAGATTGATCACGACTCGATACGCGCCCTAGATCACGCAATCTGCGACAGAGCCAAGATCCGCGATGGGCGCGTCGCCAACCGGCCCGTCTACGTCGCCCTGGCCGTCACGGTGGAGGGCACGCGCGACATCCTGGGGCTGTGGGCCCGTGACGGCGGGGAAGGGGCCAAGTACTGGCTGCAGGTCCTCACCGAGATCCGCAATCGCGGCGTGGCCGATGTGTGCATGGTCGTCTGTGACGGGCTCAAAGGCCTGCCGGAGGCGATCGAGACGGTCTGGTCTGCGGCCTTGACCCAGACGTGCGTGATCCATCTGCTGCGTGGCAGCTTCCGCTACGCTGCCCGCCAGCACTGGGAGGCCATCGCCCGGGCGCTCAAGCCGGTCTGACCCAGCAGGCGGCCGAGGACCGGTTCCTGGAGTTCTGCGAGGCCTGGGGTGAGCGCTACCCGGCGATCGTTAGGTTGTGGGAGAACAGCTGGGCGGAGTTCGTGCCGTTCTTGCAGTTCGACCCGGAGATCAGACGCGTGGTCTGCTCCACTAACGCGATCGAGAGCGTCAACGCCCGCATCCGCAAGGCGGTCCGCGCCCGCGGCCACTTCCCCAACGAGCAGGCCGCACTGAAGTGCATCTATCTGGCGGTCATGAGCCTCGATCCCACCGGCAACGGCCAGAAACGCTGGATCACCCGCTGGAAGCCCGCCCTGAACGCCTTCGAGATCGCCTTCGAGGGCCGCCTGTCCGCCGCGCGGAAGTAGGACCCACAAAAATCAGTTACACCGGAAGACTGGACAGACCCCCTCACCTCACCGGTCCAGACCATGCTCATCGACGAACTCCTCGGCCCACAGCTGAAAGGCTTCGTCCAGATTCACGAGGGTGTGGTCCAGGTCGAAGAGCGCAAGCCGTTGCACGCGGCGCATCCTACGAGCAGCACCAGGTCCTTGCTGTTGGCGACCTAGCGTTTTCAAGAGCGCTACGGTCCCCGCGCCTGCACCGATGTGTGCCACGGTGCCGAGACGCGCGACCCAACTGTCCTTGGACCACTTCGCCCCTAGAGGGGCTTGTCGACCACCGTCAGCAGCGCGGCGGCGATGCTGATCAGTGCCTTCGCCTCATCCGAACTGTACTTGAATGCTGAGGTGACAGCGTCCTTGTGGACCGAGGCGCTCGTCTGGTCTTCCACAGCAGACCGGATCCAAGCCCAGCGTTCATCCTGCGAGCGTAAATGCCTGTCCTTGTTACCCGGCCAACTCCAGCCGCTGTGAATCCGGATCCATTCCAGGGTGCGGCGAGCCTCCAGGATCGCTCCGTCGATGTCGTCGTCAAGAAGTCGACGCTGCGCGGAGCGCAGGTGCTGGGTTGCTTCGGTCCTTGGATCGTCCTCCAATGGAAAGGGCACCTGCATCTCGAAGGCGACCGAGGGCCCGAGAGCGTTGATCTGATCGATCCAGCGGCTCTTGGCAACGCTGAAGTGCAGTACCTCGGTCGTGCTGCCGGGGTAGCCAGTTGCCTGGGGCAGCGTCCCCGACACCTCCAGCTCCATGCGTAGATCTCCGTCGCGCGCCTCGTTGATCGCGTGGAGCTGGGCGGCGGTGATCAAGAACTTCAGGACAGGGCGCTCGATACCGATCTCGGGCGTGAACGGCAGCATCTCCGTGACGCGGCCGACGAGCGTTCGCTGGTACGACCCGTGGATGCCGTAAAGGTCAGCTTGCAGCGCGAGAAATCTGCCGATCTCCCTGGCGGGCGGGGCCTTGACCTCCAACCTCATCTGAAGGCAGATCGTGCCCATGCCCCTGAGAAGCTGGACACTCTCCTCCTGGACGCCGAGAGTGAAATCCCCGACCTCAGCATCGAAGCGCAAACGTTCACGACCGGCCCTTCCGTAGCGATATCCCCGGCTGATTCTCCCACCAGTCGCCGTCGCGGCTCCCCTGAATTATGGGAACCCCCAAGAGCCCTTCTGCCGGCAGCCCGGCGCGCACTGCCTCGTGGCCCCATCGCCTCTGGCGCAGAGGTCCGCTCTCCGTGCGCTTATATGTCCACCGCTCTGCGCGCCCGCCGCACGCTTGTCCACCGGCCCCGGTCAGAGCGCTAACCGTTCTCTCGTAGCTCGACCGAGCCGTCCGAGCTAACGGAAGCCCAGGTGGCACCACCAGCAGCGATGACAGCGTCGCGAAGCGGACTCAATCCGTCCAGGGTGATCCGCCCGATCAATCTGAACAGGCTCAACGCTCCCGGCAGGCCTGCGCGGTCATAGACCTTCGCTGCCGCCTGGAGCGCTCTCTGCCGCTCATCCTTTGCCTTACCGCTGTGGACGGCACCCTCAATGTTAGCGAGCCGGTCGATCACATCGCGGACCGTAATCCAACTCCCGTAGAACGCATGACACTCCTCGCAAGATTGGTCCCCGTCGATCGATTACGGGAGAAATACCACGCCGTCCCCGCAGAACGTCGGTGGCCGCGAGTACAGTGACCATGGAACCCGACGGGCTGCCAGCGCTCGCCGACGCGGCAGCGTGTGCATGCCCTGGACGCGGCAGAGGGTCAAGCCCGCTCGAGTCGTCTGTCTGTCGTGACTGCCCGCAAGCCGGAGGCGACAAATGGTTAGAGAAACAGTCGATATTGAATACCCAGACGGGACGGATCTGGGGCGATCAAGAAAGGCTGATGGCGGTAGGAGCCCGCTCGCCTATGCGGCTGGAGACCTCGTAACGCAAGTCGTGATATACGAGCGGGACGAGGACGAAGAAGGCGATGAGGGCGCGCGGGATCAACTCGCAGGGGTGATCCTGGTGGGCCTGGGCTTCGCGGCAGGCGTCCTTGGAACCATCGTTGTCGTTAAGAATGCGCCAAGGATCAAGAGATGGTGGAACGATACCGCGCTTCCGGCCATACGGTCGAAGTGGAACGGAATCGCCGAGTCCAGTGAGGCTGACAGTCAAACGACTTCTGCCGAGACGGCCACTCTGAGTGGTCTTGCACCCACAGATTTCTCCAAAGAAGTGGATGCTGTGCTCGAAGACTTCACAACCAGTATGAGTAGCGCAGAAGCGCAGGCGCGCCCTCTTTCGATTCTTGTAGCCGCCGCATTCATCGCAGAGCAGATGAGAGCGCTATCCAACGCTCGCATCGAAGTAAAGGACGACGACGTTCTCGTGTTGAAGGGCGCGATGGGCAAGCTCATGACTCAGCAAGTGACCGACGGCATCAACCTGATACTTGCGACGAATGCTTCGCTCCTCAACGAAGAGACTTCGGCCGAACTTATGAAGATCTTTGCGGGTGGTCGAGTCGTTGATGGCGAGTATGTGCCGCTGAGCAACGAAAGGATCAAAGACGCACTGCGTCTAACTAACTGAGGACTACTTGGAGGTCGTAGCAGACGCACGTCAACCTCACGTACAGCGAAGTGGCGTCTGAGGTGGTCCCCGTGTGATCGCGTTACGACCAGGCTTCGTCGGCTAGAGGGGCCTCGTTGAGCTGGTCCCGATGAACCCGCCAGTTTGGCATGAAGCTATCCATTAGGCGAAGCGTTCGCCGTGGTTGCGTTCGAGGTACTGGGTCATCTCGTGGACGAGGATGTGGATTGAGGACCACGCGATGGAGATCAAGCCGGGGACGCTGGAGGACTACCGGATCAGCATTCGCCTCTACATCAAGCCGCACATCGGCAAGATGCGGCTTCAGGCGGTCCGACCCTCCACGGTCACGAACTCTACCGGGATCTCCTCGCTCGCGGTGGGCGGGACGGCAAGCCGCTGGCGGTGTCGAGCGTCGTCCACACGCACGCGATCCTCCGCCGCGCCTTCCGTGACGCCGTGCTGGTCCACGAGTACCTGAGCAACTCGCCCGTCGAGAAGGCCAAGCGGCCTCGTAGCGACCTGCGCGAGCCTGGAATGATCTGGACGCTCGTTCAGCTCCGGACGTTCCTGTCCCTCGCACGATCACATCGGCTCCACGCCTTCTTTCATCTGGCCGCCTACACGGAAGCGCGGCGCGGTGAACTCCTCAACCTTCGATGGCCTGACGTCGACCTGGAGAACAAGCAGATCACCATCAAGGGCTCAACAGGCGTCGTCGACGGCAAGCACATCGAGGGGAGCACGAAGAGCGGCCGGACGCGCGTGGTCACGATTGACGAGGGAACGGTGAACGTCCTCCGGGAGCACAAAGAGGCTCAGGAAGCCGAGAAAGCCCGCGTGGGTGACGCCTGGAAGGGCGAAGACAACGGCCATGTCTTCACGACCGCGTGGGGCGGCCCCATCTACCCGACCACGGTGACCGCGCTGCCGGCCAAGCTCATGAAGGCGTACAACGAACCCGAGAACGAGGCGCAGGCTCCGGCCGAACCCCTGCCGTACGCCCGCCTGCACGACCTTCGCCATGTCCACGCGACCACGCTGCTCCTGACCGGCGTCCCGGTCCACATCGTCGCCGCCCGACTCGGCCATGCCGACCCTGCGATCACGCTCCGCGTGTACGCCCACGTGATCCGCTCTGCGGAGACAGCCGCCGCCGACATCTTCGCCCAAGTCGTCCAAGACACCCAATAATCGACATGAGTCCGCCTAGCTCAACCGGCAACATCGATAGCTGAGTCTCGAAAACAGTTCCTACGATGTAGGAGCGAAGCGCTTCAGGGTTGGCCGACTATCACCATTGCGTCCCCAGTAGATTCGGCCATCTTCATCGAGTTCCCTGAAGCGTTCCTCACGAATTCTCCAGCTTCTTCCCTCTGGCGGTATGAACATCTTGCCCGAAGGTGAGGTCACCTCATAGCGAAGCTCTGGCCGTTCCACGAGGCTGAAAAGGTCGCTTTTAAGCCAAGGCCCACGAGGATCATCGTCCGAGTTCTTGTAGAGATCCTTGCGGAGACGTAGCGCCTCAAGCTGACCTAGAAGCCTGGCTGCCTCGGCTACTTCTTCAGCAGCAGCCCGCAGCGCTTCTCGGTCGTCCTTCACGTCGGCCATGTGGTCAATCTTGCTTTCCAACTCCTGCTCCTGCCGGTCTTGCAGGGCGTCTAAGTCCACCTGGCCTCCCAGGGCGGCAACGGACCGAATGCGGTCTATGAGTCGGTTCAAGGCCTCACGGTGCCTCCCCAGCACAACTAGAGATACAACTACGACGGTGATGGGCCAGGCGATCGCTCCCAACAGTTCCGCGATCGCCTTAATCAGATCGACTGCCACACATCGTGATCTCGGGCCTACAGGGCAGCGTTACACACCCACCATGAAGACCTTGACCGGCAGCCGGGAACGTCGTCGCAACCCGACTCCCCTGCGCCGTCGTCTCAGGGTCCCCTTCCCGTCTACGTCCGAAAAAGCGGGAGTGTCAACTTCTCGGTTCTGGCACAAAAGCGGTGGTGACGGTCAGTCATCTGAGCCAGGATGACGGCGGTGTGACTCTGATCTTGTGAAGACACTGTTCCCGCAGTTGGGTCATGTAGTGGTCGAGCGCGTCGTGGCTGAGGGGCAGGTCGTGCGGGTCCGAGCCCGGACGCGGACAGCAGCGGTGGCGTGCCCAGATTGCGGGGAGCCGGCACAGCGGGTGCACGGCTACCATCTGCGGCGCCTGGCCGATGTCCCGGTCGGCGACCGGCAGGTGGTCATCGATCTGCGGGTGCGGCGGCTGGTATGCCCGACGCGCGGGTGCCCGCGCCAGACCTTCCGCGAGCAGGTCCATTCGGTAGCCGAGCGCTACGCCCGGCGTACTCCAGGCCTGGCCGCGATGATCGGGGACTTCGGCGTGATGCTGGCGGGCCGCGCCGGGCAGGCGGCGCTGTCCCGGCTGGCGGTGACCGTCTCGCGCATGACGGTCCTGCGTCTGCTGATGGCCCGGCCGATCGCCGCCCAACCGGTCCCGGAGGTGTTGAGCGTTGACGACTTCGCCCTGCGGCGCGGGCACCGCTACGCGACCTTGCTGATCGACGCGGTCACCCATCGCCGCATCGACGTGCTGCCCGACCGCAAGGCCGCCACCGTGGCCGCGTGGCTGCGCGAACACCCTGGCGTGCAGATCGTGTGCCGCGACGGATCGGCCGCCTACGCCGAGGGCATCCGTCAGGGCGCTCCCGGCGCGGTCCAGGTAAGCGATCGCTGGCACCTGTGGCGGGGCCTGGCCGCGGCGGTGGAGAAGACCGTGACCGCACACAGCCGGTGCTGGCACACCGGCCCGCCCCGCCAGACCGGTGCACGCGAGGAACGCACCCGCCAGCGGCACGCAGCCGTTCACACCCTCCTCAACCAGGGCGTAGGACTGCTTGAGTGCGCCCGCCGCCTCGGCTGGGGACTGAACACGGTCAAACGTTACGCACGCGCCGCGACGGCTGAGGACCTTCAGCGTCCACCGCAATACCGGAGCACTTTGGTCGACCCCTACCGTGATCACCTGCGCCGCCGCCTGTCCGAGCAAGGCGACGTGCCGGTGACTCATCTGCTGGCCGAGATCCGCGAGCTGGGCTATCCCGGCAGCGCTACCCTGCTGGTGCGTTATCTGAACCAGGGCCGCGCCGACCCCGAGCGCACCGTGCCCTCACCCCGCAGGCTGGTCTCCTGGATCACGCGCCGCCCCGAAGACCTCGCCGGCCACCAACGCCGGCACCTCGACGACCTGACCGCGAGCTGCGCGCAGATGACCGCCCTGACCACCCGGGTGCGGGAGTTCGCCGCCATCCTCACCCAACGCCGCGGCAAGGACCTCGACGCATGGATCACCGCGGTCCAGGCCGATGACCTACCCGCCCTGCACTCATTCGTCCACGGCCTCCGCAAGGACCTACCTGCCGTCGTCGCCGGGCTGACCCTCCCTTACAGCAACGGCCCGATGGAGGGCACCAACACCAAGGTCAAACTCATCAAGCGGCAGATGTACGGCCGAGCCGGCTTCGCTTTGCTACGGCAGCGAATCCTGCTCTCGTAGGCAACCGAACGTGACCACCGCTTTTGTGCCAGAACCGAAAGTTCTACAGTCCCGACCGAGGCGTCAACACACGAACGAAGAGAATCATGCGGCAGATGCACGGCCGGGCTGGGTTCGACCTCCTGCGCCACCGCATCCTGCTGCAATGAAGATTACTCAACGCCACCACCGATTACGGGACAGAGCCACTTTTTGTGTGTGACCTGGGCGTAGCCGTAGTTGCCGTGTGCGACTGCGGGGCAGAACGCGCCGGGGGTGATGCATTCCCAGTGGCCGGCGATCTGTTTGTAGCAGCTGGCCGAGGATGCCGGGGCAGCGCTCGCGGGAGACGCGGGGATGGGGGCGATGAGCGGGGCGACGGCCGCGATGGCGGCCGGGATGAGAGGGCGGGCGCGCAAGGCGGGCTCCTCGGCTCGGGGTGTACGGGGACAGAGGAGAGGACGGTTTGCCCGCTGGCGGGGTTGACGGGCCAGGCGGGCTGGGGTTCCCGGTGTGTGTTCAGCTCCCAGGTTGGTTCTCCCAGGGGAGCGGCGCGTCGTCAGGGTGCAAGAGCATGTAGCCGTTGGTCCAGCCGGTGATGCGGGCGAAGGTCTCGGTGTCTGTGGTCCAACCGTTAGAACGGGCCATCGCTTCGACGATGCCGCGGTCCAGTTCGTCGCTGTAGGAGAGACTGCCGTCAGGGAGCAGGTTGATGGTGCTGAGGATCTCGCCGTCTGCGACGTCGATCACGTTCAGCCGTTTCACAGTGGGTCCGGTGTCGAACCGTTGGCGCTCCTGCGGCGTCATGCTGGCAGCGTCGATCGGGTCCGCGATCAAGAGGCCGTCCTCGTTGCGGTAGCGCATTTGGGGCTGGTCGAGTCCATCGCGATCCACCTTGACCTCTGGGCGTCCCCATTCGTCTTCGTCGGAGTCCATGCAGCGGCCCTCTTCCACGGACGGCCAGTAGTCGTAGACCGGGCCGTTCCACGAGCGTGCGAAGGCTGCCTGGCGCTCCGCCATCTCGGCGACCAGTGCGAGGCGCTCAGCCTCAGGCAGCCGTGCGAAAGTTTCCAGGCGCTCCAGGTCGTTGTCGATCGCCAGCAGTTCGTCCAGGGTCACCAGATCACCTCGGGGTCGACTCGACGAGGTGATCAGTATCCAGCGCGCCGCTGAACCCTGAACAGTCCGGATTCGCGGGCCGGCTGGCGCACCCCGATACGAGGTAATCGAGGCCTGGGACGCCAGGACCACCGCCGGTCTGTCACTCGCCGCAGAAGCCGTGACAAACGAGAACGCCACGCGCCCGTCTGGGTGAGTGGCGTTCTTCGTCGTCTTCGGGCTCAGTAGGCGCGCTTCCAGTGCCAGCGCCCGTCACTGGAGTAGTACGAGCACTTGTAGCGCCTCTTGGTGACCTTGGCGTACCCGTACTTCCCATGCGCGGCGGCCGGGCAGTAGGCGCCCGGGGTGATGCACTGCCAGTGGTTCCCCGACCTGCCGGTAGCAGCTCGCCGCTGCGGAGTGGGTGGCAGCGTGCGCTGGCAGCGCCGTGACGGCGACCGGGGCGACAAGGGCGGACACGACGAGCGCGCCGGAAACGAGCAGGCGTCGGAGCACGTGCTCTCCTCAGTTGGGGGATGTGACGCTAAGGGGACGCCGCTGCTCGGCGCGGGGTTGACGGTTGTTGCTCTTGTGACTTCAAGGAGTCCCGGCCTGCCCCTCTGCAAGGTCAGCCCAGCCAGAAGGCGGCGACCTAGAGATCCTCGTTACGGCCTCCGCCAACGATCGAGAACTTCTATCCAGGCCCGAGGACCAGAAGCCGCCCTGCAGCGTGAAAGCATCCGCTTTAGTATCCAATCTCCCCTGGCGGAGGAGGCCGTTCGGGCCTGAAAATCGGAGTGGTTGCTCGCCGACGTCGTATCTCCTTGGTCGTTCAGGCCGTGCTTTAGTCGGACGCTGGGGGCCGCGCCTGTGGGCCTTTCACTGTTGCTTCGAGCACGCGGATCAGATTCGCTACCGTCCCCTGCGGCTCCTGCGGGCAACCACCCCAGCCCCCTGGTGGTAAGGAGTCCGATGCTCGCCCAGACCCACGACACCGAAGACAAAGACATCATTGAAGGGTCGCCGCCCTGGACGTCGGCAAGGCCATGGTGGTGTGCTGCGTCCGCGTCCCCAGCGACAAGAAAGCGGGCAGGCGACTGCAAGAGGTGCAGACCTACACCACGATGACGCGGTCGCTGCTGTCGATGAGCGATCGGTTGCGCTGCTTGGGAGTTACCCGCGTGGTGATGGAGGCCACCTCGGGCTACGTGCGACGTGAGGGTGCTTGAGTTCAAGTGGGAGACACCATGGAGGTTCGGCTGATGTCGAAGGTGTAGTACCCGGGCCAGTGCGTGATGGCCTGTCTCCGCCTCGGCGTGCGTCGCGGGTAACCGCGGGGTGCGAAGCCCGGGGTCAAAGCCGAAGCGGCTCGTGTTCCATCCGGGGGCCGCGGGCGAGGAGAAGACCGGCGGGAGGTCTCAGGGCTTCCCGGCTTCTGGGCGGCATCCGGCCGTCCCGGAGTGATGGGCGAACGTGAGTGAACCCCTGATGACGCCTCGTGAAGGTGACCCCCGCCGATGGGATGTTGGAGCGGGGCCGTAGGGACTGGCCGCCGAAGAGCGGCGGGTGCCGGTCGGAGGATAATCGCCGGCCGGGAGCGCACCACCGTCCCCGGGGTAAAGGGGGCGTCCTGCCCGGTCGCAGCTTGCTCATGTGCAACACGACAACCCCGTTGGGGTCCGGCATATGGAGCGCCGGTAGGCCGACCGTGAGGAAGGCGCAATTCCCCAGCGGGCGCAGGATGACCCAAGAAGCGAATGCCGACAGCCGAAACGGCAGCAGGAAACTGAGGGCCGTATGACCGGCGCCCTCCGCCGGATGGTTCTCGGATAACTGGTCGGATACGGGCTGGTGCCCGGCCCGAAAGGGAGCCGACGTGGGTCAGGTGAGCCTGTGGAGAGCAGGTGAACGCAGACACCGGAACCGAGGGGCAAGTTGGACACCGTCGTGGTGAACGGACCCGAGGACGACGCCTTGGATTGGCACGCTGTGGACTGGCGTGCGGTCGAGGACAACGTACGGCGGCTACGGCAACGAATCTTCACGGCGAGTCAGGCAGGGGACCTGAAGAAGGTCCGCAATCTGCAGAAGCTGATGCTCCGCTCCCGCTCCAACGCTCTGCTGAGCGTGCGTCGGGTGACGGAGGTCAATGCTGGCCGCAAGACGGCCGGGGTCGACGGGCGGGTCGTGCTCGGGGGCTGGGAGAAGGCCGAGATGGCCATCTGGCTCCAGCAGGACACGGCCGCGTGGAGGCCCAGGCCCGTCAAGCGGGTGTTCATCCCGAAGGCGCACGGAAAACGGCGCGGACTCGGCATTCCCGTGATCGCCGACAGGGCGCTTCAGGCCCTGACGGTCAGCGCGCTGGAACCCGAGTGGGAGGCCCGGTTCGAGTCCCGATCGTATGGGTTTCGGCCGGGCCGTAGCTGCCAGGACGCAATGCAGGCCATCTTCGTGACCGCACGGGGAAAGACCTGCAAGCGGCAATGGACGCTGGACGCGGACCTGGCCGCCGCGTTCGACCAGATTGATCATTCCCATCTCCTCGGCCAGCTCGGATCATTCCCCGCCCGGGGGGTGATCGCGGCGTGGCTGAAGGCAGGCGTGATCGATCAAGGTCGGTTCGCTCCGACCGAGCGGGGCTCCCCGCAAGGCGGGGTGATCAGTCCCGTGCTTATGAACGAGGCCCTGCACGGAATGGAGGAGGCCGCCGGAGTCCGGTACATCACCACCGGCAGCAACGCCGGGACGGCGAGGCCGGGCTCACCTGTCGTGATCAGGTATGCCGACGATGTGCTCGCCCTGTGTCACTCGCGTGAGCAGGCCGAGCAGGACAAGACGCGGCTGGCCGTGTGGCTGGCACCCCGGGGTCTGGTCTTCAACGAGGACAAGACCCGTATCGTGCACCTCGACAACGGGGTGGACTTCCTGGGGTTCAACGTCCGCCGTTATCGCGGCAAGCTGCTGATCAAGCCGAGCAAGGCGGCCGTGAAACGGATCCGGGAGCGGTTGACCGCCGAGATGAGGGCCCTGCGCGGGCACAACGCTCAGATGGTTCTCATCCGGCTCAACCCGATCATCCGGGGGTGGTCGGCGTACTACCGGCACTGCGTATCCGCCCGGGTGTTCAACCAGGTGGACAACCACATGTGGAAGCTCACCTACAAGTGGGCCAAGTGGACACACCCGCACAAAGGGAAGCGCTGGATTGTCTCGCGATATTTCGGCGCGTTCAACTCCACCAGGCGAGACAGGTGGGTGTTCGGCGACCGTGACAGCGGCGCCTACCTGCTCAAGCTCGCCTGGACGAAGATCACCCGGCACACGCTGGTCAAGGGTTGGGCCTCACCCGACGATCCCGCCATGTCCAGCTACTGGGCGGCCCGGCGACGACGCGGGAAACCCCCGCTCGACCCGCCCAGGCTGCGGCTACTCCAGAAACAGCGCGGACGCTGTCCGCTCTGCGGCGAACTGCTGCTCCACGCTGATCAGGAGCCACGACACCCCGATGAATGGGAACAGTGGATCACGGCCATCCGCGCGGCGACCCACCACCAGGCGATCGTCCTCGATGCGGAACCCGGGACCAACAGCGGACCCGCAGTCTTCCGTCTCATCCACACCCACTGCCGACGCCGTCTCCCAGACGGCACCAGCGGTGGACCAGCACTTCCGCAGCCCTGACCTGGACGCCTTCAGGGTTTGCTTGAGCCCGGTGCGTCGAAAGGGCGCACGCCGGGTTCTTAGGGGGCGGCGGCGCAGTAATGCGCCGCCGCTACCCGACTGGAAGCCCGTGTTCTACCTGCTCGAGGCGCAAGGGTTCGAGGTGTGGCTGGTCAACGCCCGCGACGTCAAGCACCTGCCCGGCCGCCCGAAGACGGACAAGTTGGACGCGGTCTGGCTGGCGAAGGTCGCCGAACGCCAGATGCTGCGGCCCAGCTTCGTGCCGCCGCCGCAGATCCGGCTGCTGCGCGACCTGACCCGGTACCGGGTGGACCTGGTGGAGGCCCGCACCGCTGAGAAGCAGCGGGTGGAAAAGCTGCTGGAGGACGCGCAGATCAAGCTGAGCGTGGTGGCCTCCGACATCTTCGGCGTTTCCGGCCGGGCCATGATGGCCGCCCTCATCCGCGGAGAGCGCAGCCCAAAGACGCTGGCACAACTTGCCCGCTCCAGCCTGCGCGCAAAGATCCCCGCCCTGGAGGAGGCGTTCACCAGCCGCTTCTCCGATCACCACGCGTTCCTGCTGGCCACCATGCTCGCTCGCGTCGATGCGATCAACGCCGACATCGCTGCCCTCGACCAGAAGATCACCGGGCAGGTCGCACCGTTCGCCGCCACCGTCGAGAAGTTGGATGAGGTCCCCGGGATCGGCCTGACCGCTGCGCACGCGATCCTCGCCGAGATCGGCCTGGACATGAGCCGCTTTCCCACCGCCGCGCACCTGACCTCCTGGGCACGGTTCGCACCGGGAGTTAAGGAGTCGGCCGGCAAACGCAAGGGGAAGAATGCCACCGGACACGGCAACCGCTATCTGGCCCGTACCCTGGGCGAAGCTGCGGTCGTGGTCGGACGCACCGACACCTTCCTCGGCGAGCGCTACCGCCGGATCGTTCGGCGAAAGGGCAAGAAACGCGCCACCACGGCATGCAGCGACACGGCCTTCCAGAGTGCCCGGCCCCCGCAGACGGCGAGGACGAGCGCAGAGAAAGGTGCGGGGCCGGGCGCTCCGACCCGCGGGGGTTCGGGGGCCGCGAGCCCCCGAGGTACGGCGAGCGTGACGCGCGTCCCCTCGCCCCTGCTCTGCGAACTCTTGAAGAGTCCCAGGAAATGATCTGATAGCACCTGCTCTCCTGACTCGGCTCCCTTGCATATAGACGTGTCCCCAGATCAGGCCCACGGAGTAGCCCTTAAGGGACAGTAGCCGGGCCATGGCGTCGCATGTCGTCGGCGATGGCCCCAAGCGCAGCGTTGACGTCGTATCCAGGCGGCAAGCCAAGCCGAGCGCACAGCTTTCCTGCCAGTTCTGCAGACAGTTCAGCCAGCGGCTCATCAGGAAGGAGTTCCGCAAGCATCTGCAGCAGTTGCACGATCGCATCGCCCTCGCACCAATTGAGCAGCGGCTTCTCTAGCGCGGGATGGCGTCTAGCAGAGTCAACCGAGGCCGCAAGGTCATTAGCTAACACCATTCGTCGCATTCGTCCACTATCACTTTCCGCAATTTCCGCATCACGGAAGGCTACCCGGCACAACCTGGGTAGCGAGGAAGATCGGACGTAAACGGTGACTAGCAGAGGGCCTGTAAGCACCCGCTCTAGGAGAGCGGTTGTCACCTCAGGGTGTCGATGCCCTCCACCTCGGGGTATGCCGTCGAGGGCTGTCGATTTCTCCTTGATCATTTCGCGTATGTGTCGCGCCCCGCTACCCGTGCTCGTAAAGCATCGCCGTGGTACGTTGCCGACCATGTGATCGGTGTTGTACTCGAGCTCGGGGTCAGGGCCCTGGTCGATCCAGATCGTACGGAGACCGGCGGCGCGTCCGCTGGCTATGTCGGCGGTGTGGCTGTCACCGACCGCTCATCCGCCCTCGGAGAGAGTCACGCCGCAGCGCTTGGCCTCTACAGAGGAAGGACCTCGGGGCAAATCTAGGAGTCTCGCGTCATGAGGTCGTATGTCCGTGCGCCGACTCCTGAGCAAGGAACCCTCGGCGGTATCCATGAGGTAACAACTCGCCTCAGAATGACCCGGTACGCCCGTCCGGTCTCGTTCGACGACATGCCCATGCTTCTGGCGGCTGCCAGCAGACGAGAGCCCGCGACAATTGCGAAACAGTGACCCAAGGGCACATACCTCAGGAGTTTTCAATCCCCTGCATGAGATATGCAATCAATTCCTGGGTGAACCGCTCTCGCTTAAGTCGGTCCCGAGTCGGAAATCTACCATCCGCAACAGCCATGACGCTTTCCGCAGCGCTACGGAACAAGTCGACTTGATCGGGTTGCTTCAAAGCGCTAATGAGCGTTTCGCTTTGAGTCTCACATTTCCGCGCGTTCAGGGCAGCCGATGGTCCATTGAGCACCTGATACTTATAGGCCATGAGAATGTGATAGCGAGCGGGCTTATAGACAGGATCCAGTCCCGCCCTAAAAGCGTTCTCTATACGGTACGCAGCGTAGGCGCTTGCAACGTACGGGAGGAGCTTATGCTCTTCTTGGAAGATGGATTTCCCTACCTCGGCATACAAGCGAGCAGGGTAGCGAGCAGCTGCATGCGGGCTATCGAGGAACACGGCCGAGATTGCCCGCATCTGATCACTAATCGTGACTACCCGCCTCTTTGTCACCGCCGCACTATAGAACTGCCCGCTGCGACGCTCATAAGTCAGATTCACTTCTGAAGTATCCAGCGTGTAGAAATCTTCCAGTTTCTTTTGGAACTTAGTCAGTGCAACTAAGTCGTTTTCATGGACTTCCGTCTGGGAGTTGGTTGCCCTAATAATGCGCGTGGCGACATCTTCATCCCCCGTGATGACCAGGCGGATCGGAACATATACCGATACAATTTGGTCGCCCAACATATTTCGAGACAAGTACAAACAGTGACTAGTCTGACACCCGTTCACTATCTGGAATCCAGATATTGCCACCGCATCGCCAGGCTTCGGCGAATAAGAGGACGCGACGACCGTAACACCGTTATTCAATACCGGCAGCAGGTCACGTTCATGGGTGGAAAGGGTACTGAGAATCTGTCGATTGACCGGGTTGTCCTCACCCTTGAAGCCTCGAACGTTGTCGTAGAAAACACGCTCATCCAGAGCTCCATCCGTACCCTGCACCAGCTTTAGGAGTTCGGCTACCGAGACAACTCCCAATATAGCTTGATCCACGCCCGGCATCTTGGGGAGATTAACTTGCTTCTCGAGCTGGATCTCTACCTCGTTCGCGTGATTCTTCTTGGACCACGCCTCATGGAGCTCATCTGCCCCGTAAACGTTAACAGAAACTCGTCCAATAAATCCAAGATTTGCTATCTGCCCTTCAACCGAGGCAGCCCGATCCCGCACCACGGGATCCTCTACAGAGCCCTTTGACGCAGTTGTAACGAACGATAGATAGACCGTCGGAGGATGCCGGAGGCTTGTGGCGAAGTCCTCGAACACAAGCGCAAAGGCGCTTGCAAGCTCTTCGAGGCGAGGGTAATTAGAGAACCCGCCCTCATTACAGAGGAACTTCTTTGCTGTATCACCAAAACCGAGAATGTCGACGCTCGATATAGAAGCCGACTGCTTCGCTTGAATTAAATACAGGGAAACGTCAATCTGTGAGGCCTGGCCACATATCTCTCTGACATCATCAATATCACGGGCTAGCTGGCCATTAATTTCTAGCGCTATAATATCGATTCCTATACTGCCTGCGTCTAGCAAGAAATCCGTCTTCTCCGACTGTGACATCAGCTCATCAGGGAGAATCAAAGTAGCGCTAAACAACTCAAAGGCATCCGCGTCCTCCAGTGCCGAGAGCTCTTCAGTTTCCCGAAACTTCTTGAACAGGCCCTTGATGAGTGGATTCATTAGAATTCCCGTAGAGTTGTTGTATCGACAGCGCACATGCTTGGCTGATCATATCGCTACGAAACGCTCCTGTCCCAGTCTTCCGCTAAGAAAGCATGGCGTAGCTTTCTACGCCATGCGTCCATTCGGCTGGGACGCCTCCCGCAAGGTTTCGAAGTGCTGCGCCGGGAAGGGGGTCAGCATTGGCCTCGATGACTCAGGCCTCAGTCGAGTTCGGCGAGCACCTCCGCTCTGCGGAGGTTTTCGCCTGGCCGTCCTGTTCGGGTTCTCGGTCGGTATGGCGGGTCACCCGAGGCGCTCGGGTGGGCGTCGGCTTCCACGGGCCGTTGGGGTGGCGCGGTCTGTCCTTTCGTGCGTGGCGGGTCGGATTCGGGCTGGTTATCCGGGCGCTGGGAGTGCGCACAGGCGCTGCCAGCAGGTCAGGAACGCGTTCCTCCAGGGCCAGGTCTGGCTGATCTTCAAGATTCGGCGGCGGGCGTGGCTGACAAGCCGTGCGGGCAGGTGCCACAGGCAGTACCGCATGGTCTGCGGCTCGGCGCGTACGAGTTTGGCGTCGTCATACAGGCCGAGCAGCCGCGTCCAGGCGTCCAGGTCGGCGGCGATGTTGGCGGCCAGCACTCAGCCGAGGTTGACCGTCCAGACCTTCGAGGGCAGGTTCCGCAGTCCCATCGCCTTGTTGGTGCGCACCCGGTCCTCGACGCTGGCGTGGGAACGGTGCAGCACGTCGATGAACTGCACCTGGTGGCTGCCGGGGACCGCGCGCATCCGGCCAATGTTGGTGGCGATGATGGAGTACTTCCACCCGGCGCGTTTCTCGAAGCCGGTCAGCGTGGCCTTCTGCCGGCCGGAGGGTTTGACCCGGCGTACGACCAGCCGCGTCTTCCATGCGCCGGCCCGCCGGTTCACCCCGGTCAGTTCGGCCACGGCTGCGTGCGCGTGCAGGCTGCCGTCCTGGTTGAGACCTGGCTCCCAGACGGCTTCGGGCAGCGCGGCGATCGCTGCCCCGTCCACGTCGGTGATCTTCCAGCCCACCGTGTATCGGACCGTCCGCCGTGTGGTGTTCAGCCCCTCGAGGCGTTCCAGCAAGTCATGGGTGGCTCCGGCGCCATCGACACGGATCAGCAGCTTGGCCCTCCGCCGCGTGGGGATCTGCGCGATGGCGGCCTCCAGATGGTCGGCCGCCGTGTTACTCCCGGCCGGTCCCCGGCGCAGCAGCATCGCCAAGGATTCTTGCGTGTTGGCGCACCAGGCGGCCAGCGGATGAAACCCCCAGGTCTTCTTGAACGTGGCTGATGCGCCCTCCTTGTTGGAGTGGGCGAGCACGATGGTCGCGTCGATATCGATCACGACCCAGCCGGTCAGCACCTTCCCTGCGACCGTCAGCCACGGGAACCCCGTCTCGGTGGCCTCGATCAGCTTCCACACATGTGCGCGGACTTTCGCCCGCGCCTTGGCGATCCGAACCAGCAGCACGGGGTCGGCACCGATCGGCTCAAGGGCCCGGCGGACCGTCGAGTCCGACGGCGGATCCCCGAACAACAGCGCCTGATGTGCCAGCAGCGTGATCTGCCGCATGCTGGTCGCGCCGAGGACGATCGCGACCGCCAGGTTCACCAGCACGACGCCGCGGTCCCACACCGGCGAGCGCTCCAGCCGGGCGAGCACCGCCCCGAGCGCGCCGGTTAACCCCGCCTGATCAGCGCATTTACGCAGGAGAACGGCTCCCGCGTGGCCGACCAGACCGCGGGCGTCCCCGCGCACAGACAAGCGCCGATCCCATGCCGTACTGTTCACCCGGAAGGTGCACCCGTTCCCTGCGATGAAGTGATCTAGACACTCGCATCCTCGCAGATCAGGTGCACCTTCTGTCTTTTACGATCTTTGCAGGCGTTCAGCGGTGAATACCGGAGGCTAACCAGAGGGAGATACAGCAGTGAGCGGAAGATTCCCGGATGTCGATTGGTTCTGCGACCGGTGCCACGAGCACCTGAACACTCAGTCTGGCTTCGACGACAGCAAATACACCTGGAAGTGCACAGGCTGCGGCCACAAGAACAGCATTTCGAGAGACAACATCTACGAATCCTATGAGGACTTCCTCGGGTCGGAATGACCTAGAGCCCCGGATCTGAGATCCGGGGCTCTCTGCGTTGGTGTGGTGTCCTTCCCCGTGTTATCACGGCCAGGGGCAAGCTAGATCAACTAGGGTGCGACCTGGACAGACTCCCTCAAGATCATCCCGTAAATATAACGTGAACAGCGGCCGAGAGTCGCCCACGGTGGC
Organism: Planotetraspora sp. A-T 1434; assembly: GCF_025420585.1. Lineage (GTDB taxonomy): Bacteria > Actinomycetota > Actinomycetes > Streptosporangiales > Streptosporangiaceae > JAOEGB01. The sequence continues at coordinate 58,790 of NZ_JAOEGB010000038.1, forward strand.
GTACGGCTGCACATGACTGAAACGATCAACGGCGTCCGACCAAGGCAAAGTCGCTGGTCAGACGCCGTTTTTGCTGGTTGAGCGGAGAGCGTGGTGTTCTGGTTCAGGACATAGGAAACGGGTGTCTCGAGACATGGGAAACCCCGGTGGAGCATGTCTCCAGAGATAGGAAACACGGGGAGTTGAGACCTACGGGCGGTCGACAGTCGGCCCGTGTCGAAGGCCAAACTCATCATCACGGCGGTCGTTGTCGAGGGCCGCTCACAGGCAGACGTCGCCCGCTCCAACGGAGTCTCCAAAGGCTGGGTCTCCAAGCTCGTCGCCCGTTACCGGGCCGAGGGCAAGACAGCGTTAGAGCCAATGCCGGTTAGTTAGGGTTTC
>NZ_JAOEGB010000039.1 GCF_025420585.1 Planotetraspora sp. A-T 1434
AATGGGACTGATCTCCTCGAAGATCTCTTCGAGACCAGACTGGGCCGGAACGTCCTTGCGCCCGGCCTGGCGAGCCGCCTCGACCCGGCCCTTCCATTTCTCGTTGCCGAGCAGCCAGTCGAAGGACTCGGTCTGCAGGGCGAGAAGGTCGGGAACTTCGAGCGGCTCCTCAATACGTGCGAATGACACGGTACGGGGACCGGCGGGTACGGCGGAGGCGTTGCGCGAGGCTGCCAACAGATGTCCTTCCGAGGGCTCGCGGACTGACTACACGCACGCCAGACGACCAGGACCAAGCATTACTTAGAGAAGCGGTCGTCAAAGGGCAGCGCAAAGGGGCAGTGTAGCCGATCGGCATACACCTGTCCACTCCGCTCTCGCTCTGCGCTCCACGTTGGTGGCAGCATCACCCGTCCGCGCCGAAACGTCAAGCCCGAGAGCCCACATTTCGCCTAACTGACGGGCACCACGCTGGGTGTTTCCCGTCCGCGCCAGCCATGAACATCACTGGATCCAGTCCCTACCCGGGAGCCGGTCCGGGTAACGCTCTGTCACACGGACGGCCCAACGCTGACCGTCGGTCGACGCTGCCGTGCCATGGATATGCCACCTACCCAAGATTCCTAAACCCACTCTTTACTAACAATTGGGTAACGCGAGCTACCGAGCGGGCGTGTCACCGAGGAGCGTGGACAGGCCGGAGACCTTCCAGCCGTCGCCGTCCGTGACCATGACGAGCCGCGCCCTCCCCCGGCTGACCTGCTGTTCCGGAGATCCTTGACCCGTGGCCGCCCTGCTCGTGACCATGTTGACGAAGACGAGGACCCTGACCTCGTCAGGCGTCGCCGACTCCACCCCGGCAGCCGCCACGACCGCCTCCTGGACCGTCTGCCGGCTCCGCGCCTCGGGCGCGAGCGTGGCGGCCAGCCGGCGGTAGTGCCCCGACAGCGCCCCCGTGGCGTGGCTCTCCGCCCGCGCGAGATCCTGGTCGATCGTACGGTAGTCGTACGACAGCATGTCGGCGGCGAAGGTGCGGGCGGCGGCGAGGGCCCCCGAGGCGGCCTCCTGACCGCTCTGGAGGCGGCGGAGGTCCGCGTAGGCCGAATAGACCATGACGGCCAGAACGACGGCTGAGAGCGCCAGCACGGCGATGAGGACCCGTTTCACGGCACGGACTCCGACTGCGAGACGAGCCAGAGGCCGCCGACCTTGCTGACCTTCATGCGCCAGCGGTAGAAGCGCTCCTCGGGGGCGGCGTTCTTGCCGTCCTCCCAGTGGATCACCGCGTCGGCCACGATCAGCACCTCGGCGCTCTGCCGGTCGGCGCCCATGGAGGCCAGCCCGGTCGCCCGGAGAACGCCGGTCTGCACCACCTTGTTCTTGAGGGTCGCCTCCTTCAGGGCCGCTCGATCAGCGGTGTACCGCTCGCGTTCCGGCCCGGTCGAGGTGGCGATGACCCGGTTCATGTCCTCGTCGACGGTCCGGTGGTTCAGCGACAGCATGTTGACCGCGTGGGCCGCCGCCGCACGCACGGCCGCCTGCCGGTCGTCCTCGGCCGCCCGCGCCGAGTCACGGCTCTTTCCCACCAGGACCAGCGCTCCGGCCAGAGCGGCCACCAGGACGGCGAGACCGATGATCAGCGCGCGCCGCACGGTGGCCACCCCCGATCATGTCGCCGGACGCCGGATCCTATCCCGGACCATAGATCAGCAGGCCTGCTCTGCCCATAGGGTCTCAATCCCCGTACGGCTCTAGCCTGCCTGTCCCGGTTCATCGTGGGAGGCGGCGAGACGGGGAGGGCCGGACAGCCAGTCGCGTCCGTGCTCGTCCACGAAGGACCCGGGCGGCGGCGTCACCCCGTTGGCGGACAGCCAGGATCCGGGCGCCCTCTGGGTCCGCCGGACCCGGTCGCCGGTCGGCATGAGCTGCGGCGGGATCGGCGGGAGCACTCCGGGGTCCTGGCCCATCCGGGCCTCGGCCTCCAGCTCGGAGACGTCCTTCTCCTCGGACATGCCGATCGGTCCGTGCCTGCGCGCGTTGAGGAACTGACGCACCACCGGTTCGTCACTGGACAGCAGCATCTCGCGCGGCCCGAACATCACCAGCTCGCGCCGGAAAAGCAGGCCGATGTCGTCCGGAACCGTCCTCGCGGTGTTGATGTCATGGGTCACGATCAGGAAGGTCGCCTCGGTCTCGGCGTTCAGGTCGACGATGAGCTGGTTGAGATAGGCCGTACGGACCGGGTCGAGGCCGGAGTCCGGCTCGTCGCACAGGACGATCTGGGGGTCGAGGACGAGCGCGCGGGCGAGGCCGGCGCGCTTGCGCATCCCGCCGGAGATCTCCCCGGGGAGCTTGGCCTCGGCCCCGGTCAGGCCGACAAGCTCCATCTTCTCCATCACGATCCGGCGGATCTCGCTCTCGCGCTTACGGGTGTGCTCGCGCAGCGGGAAGGCGACGTTGTCGTAGAGGCTCAGCGAGCCGAACAGCGCCCCGTCCTGGAACAGCACGCCGAACAGGCGGCGCAGCTCGTAGAGGGTGCTCTCCCGGCAGTTCGCGAGGTCATGTCCGCCGATCCAGATGTGCCCGCGGTCGGGGCGGAGCAGCCCGACCAGCGTCTTGAGGAACACGGACTTGCCGGTGCCCGAGGGCCCGAGGAGCACCGAGATCTCCCCCGCCGGGAGCGTCAGCGTGACGTCCTCCCATACGACCTCCCGCCCGAACGACTTCGTCAGCCCCTCGACCACGACCTCGACGCCCACGGCCGTCACCTCCCGGACACTCACCGTAGCCGTGCCGTACCGGCCGGGAAGTGGTCTCGCGGTTTCCGGGCATGCGAAAGGGGCGGGCACACCCGGCACCTGGGTGGACCCGCCCCTTCGATGAAGCGTTCGCCTGCGCGCGCGTTACTTGACGGTGACGCTGGCGCCGGCGCCCTCGAGGGCGGCCTTGGCCTTCTCGGCCTGCTCCTTGTTGACCTTGCCGTCGAAGACGGACTTGGGAGCGCCGTCCACGAGGTCCTTGGCCTCCTTGAGGCCCAGGCTCGTCAGAGCGCGGATCTCCTTGATGACCTGGATCTTCTTGTCGCCGGCGGCCTCGAGGATGACCTCGAACTCGTCCTGCTCCTCGGCCTCTTCGGCGGGGGCGGCAGGGCCACCCGGGGCGGCGGCGACCGCGACCGGGGCGGCGGCCTTGACGTCGAAGGTCTCCTCGAAGAGCTTCACGAAGTCGGACAGCTCAAGGAGGGTCATCTCCTTGAAGGTCTCGAGCAGCTCGTCGGTGCTGAGCTTCGCCATGATGGTGTTCCTCCAGTGGATCTAGCAAAACGTGAAAAGGGACCGCGGTGCGCGCTTTCCCCCGCCCGCCTGCGCGGGACCTACTCGCCGGCCTCTTCGCGCTTGACGCGCAGAGCCTCGGCCAGTCGAGCCATGGTGGTGGGCAGCGCGGCGAAGGTGGCGGCAGCCTGGGACTGCTTGGCCTTCAGCGCACCGGCCAGCTTCGCGAGGAGCACCTCACGGGACTCAAGGTCGGCAAGCTGGGTGATCTCGGCCGGGGTCATCGACTTGCCGTCGAGGACACCACCCTTGATCACCAGGAGGGGGTTGGCCTTGGCGAAGTCACGCAGACCCTTCGCCGCCTCGACGACGTCACCCTTGACGAACGCGATGGCGGTCGGGCCCTGGAACAGGTCGTCCAGGACGGTGATCCCGGCACTGTTGGCCGCGATCTTGGTCAGCGTGTTCTTCGCCACGGCGAACTTCGCATTCCCACCGAGAGAAACGCGCAGCTGCTTGAGCTGAGCGACGGTGAGACCGCGGTATTCGGTCAGAACGGCGGCGCTGGAGCCCTCGAACTCACTCTTGAGTTCGGCTACCGCACCGCTCTTCTCCGCCTTCGCCATGGGCCTCCTTCCAGATGTGCCGCCGGCGAAGGCCCAGAAAAACGGACAAGCCCCGGCGCAGGCGCACGGGGCTTGGAAGGACGCGGACGTCCCAAGCTCTCTTCACACCTACGCGGGCCGTCCACTCACGTGGATCCTTCGGTCACCCGGCTACGAACAGCCCGGCGACGACCGGCGGTCTTTGGCAGAAGACAGAATACGTGTCAATCCCTAGGACGCCAAATCAGGCGGCGTCAGCCTCCCAGGCTGATGTTCTTGGGGATCTCCCCGACCTGGTCGGCCGGAGGCGTCTGGATCGTGACGGGCTCGTTGAACGCCTTGAACAGCGCGGTCGCCTTGAACGTGCCCTCCTCCGCCTTGCCGCCGTTCAGCGCGACCTTGCGGGGCAGCCCCTGCGCGTCGATCCACGCGTCGAACTTGACGTCCTTCACGCCCGACAGGCCGCCCTGGAGCCGCGCCTGAGCCTCGGGAGCCAGCAGCTTGACCGCCTGCTCGGTGTCGAACGTGCCCGTGTAGTGCGTGGTGTCCACACCGCCGACCTTCTCGGCGCCGACGGCCTTGGCGTCCTTGGAGGCGGTCAGCAGGGCGACGCTGGTCTTCAGGTCGATCTGCTGCGCCTGGCCGAGGAGCTGGTCGACGTTCACACCCGAGGAGGAGCCGAGCTGCTTGAGGTCCAGCTTGATCCACGGCTTGGTGGCGCCGACGAGGGTCTTGAGCACGTCGAGCTTCACGTAGGCCACATCGCCCTGCAGGACGACCCGGACGCCTCCAGGCAGGCTCTGGCCGCCGAACGTGACCTGGTTGAGCGTGATGTCGGAGGCGAGCTGCGGGGTCTTCTGGTACAGCATGGTGCCCTGAACGTTGCCCGCCCCTCCCCCCTTCGGGCTGGAGAAGTCCACGACCAAGTCGGCCGAGTACGTGTTGACGTCGTCGGCCTTCTGCGCGGTCTGCTGCAGAACCTCGGCCGCCGAGAGCTTCGCGTTGCCGAGAGACGGAGCAGCGGTCGTGCCGCATCCCGCCACCGTTATCGCGGCCACCGCCCCGGCGGCCACCAGAAGTCGGCGCATGTTTTCATCCCTTCGTGTCCCCGAACAAGTGCCCTCGACACTATGCGGCTAACACCCGGGCCGTGCCGATCCAGGAAAACCCGCATCAGGTATGCACAAGCCGTACACATCCGCGTGGCGGGAGCCGTTCATGTGAATTGAGGAAACCTGTGGGCGGGTAAGCGGCGCGGGGCATGGGTGGAAACCGAAAAACCCCTGCCCAGACGGGGCAGGGGTTTTTCAGAGACCTAAATGGCCGTAATAGCCAGATTGGCGGTATTGGCCGCACTGACCGGATTGGCCGTATTGCCGTTGATCAGGCGTCGATCTCGGCGGTCATCGCACGCGTCACGTTCGGGTCCACCGGGATGCCGGGGCCCATGGACGTGGTGAACGTGACCTTCTTCAGGTAACGGCCCTTGGCCGCCGACGGCTTGAGACGCAGCACCTCGTCGAGAGCGGCGGCGTAGTTCTCCACGAGCTGACGCTCGTCGAAGGACGACTTGCCGATGATGAAGTGCAGGTTCGCGTGCCGGTCGACCCGGAACTCGATCTTGCCGCCCTTGATGTCGGTGACGGCCTTGGCGACGTCCGGCGTGACAGTGCCGGTCTTCGGGTTCGGCATGAGACCACGCGGACCGAGCACGCGGCCCAGGCGGCCGACCTTGCCCATGAGGTCCGGCGTCGCGACGACCGCGTCGAAGTCGAGACGGCCCTTGGCCACCTCGTCGATCAGCTCGTCGGAGCCCACGATGTCGGCGCCCGCGGCGCGGGCCTCCTCGGCACGGTCACCGGTCGCGAAGACCAGGACCCGGGCGGTCTTACCGGTGCCGTGCGGGAGGTTGACGGTGCCACGGACCATCTGGTCGGCCTTGCGCGGGTCGACGCCCAGCCGCAGGGCAACCTCGACGGTGGCGTCGAACTTGGTGGTCGCGGTGGTCTTGGCCAGCCGGACACCGTCCAGCGGGCTGTACAGGGCGTCGCGGTCGACCTGCGCGGCCGCGTTCTTCCAGCTCTTGCTGCGCTTCACTTTCGCTCCTCATGGAGTTCGTGGTCCGGGCCGGCGCATTGACCCTGCCACTGTGTCTAATTTGCCTCTTTGCCTCGCCTTCGGCGAGGCGGGCTCGGGCGCCCTTTAGGCCGCGTCTTGCCTCGTCGCGCTTGGTCGCTTCGCTCCCGCGCGCTTCTCAGTCCAGACACGGCCGCGCCCGTCGCGTGTGCCTAGTCGGCGATGGTGATGCCCATGGAACGGGCGGTGCCGGCGATGATCTTCTCGGCGGCCTCGACGTCGTTGGCGTTGAGGTCCTGCATCTTGGTCTCGGCGATCTGCCGCAGCTGGTCGCGGGTGAGCTTGCCCACCTTGTCCTTGTGCGGGTTCGCGCTGCCCTTCTGCAGACCGGCGGCCTTCTTGATCAGCTCAGGCGCCGGAGGCGTCTTCGTGATGAAGGTGAAGCTGCGGTCTTCGAAGATGGTGATCTCGACGGGGATGATGTTGCCCCGCTGGGCCTCCGTCGCAGCGTTGTACTGCTTGACGAATTCCATGATGTTGACACCGTGCGGACCGAGAGCGGTACCGACCGGCGGCGCGGGCGTGGCCTGTCCAGCGGGAAGCTGGACCTTCACCAGCGCCGCGACTTTCTTCTTAGGAGGCATTTGTCCTTCTCCGGGTCTTTTGTCCTACAAAACCCTCACAGGCGGGAAAGCCGGCGCCTGGACCGGCTTCCCTGATGCGTGTGAGGACGACTAACGAGTCTATGCGAGCTGCTCAGATCTTCGAGACCTGGTTGAACGACAGCTCCACCGGGGTCTCGCGGCCGAAGATCGAAACGAGCACCTTCAGCTTCTGCGACTCGGCGCTGATCTCGCTCACCGTCGCCGGAAGCGTGGCGAACGGGCCGTCCATGACCGTGACGGACTCGCCGACCTCGAAGTCGACGGTCGCGGCCGCGGCCTTCGACGTCGCCTTCTTGACTTCCTCGGACGGCTCGGGCGCGAGCAGCTTGGCGACCTCGTCGAGGTTCAGCGGGCTCGGCTTGTTCGACAGGCCCACGAAGCCGGTCACGCCCGGCGTGTTGCGGACCGCGGCCCACGACTCGTCGGTCAGGTCCATGCGGACCAGCACGTAGCCGGGCAGCACGCGCTCCTTGATCGGAGTCTTCTTGCCGCCCTTGAACTCCGTGATCGTGTGGGTCGGCACCTCGACCTGGAAGATGTAGTCCTCCATGTTGAGGGACCCGGTGCGGCTCTCGATGTTCTGCTTCACGCGGTTCTCGTAGCCGGCGTAGGAGTGGATGACGTACCACTCGCCGTACTGGCCGCGGAGCTGACGCTTGAACTCCTCGATCGGGTCGACGTCCGGGAGGACATCGCCGTCCTCGTCGACGACTGCCTCTTCCGCTGCGTCTTCCTCGGTCGAGTCGACGTCACCGTCAACACCGTCCGAGTCGACGGCGGCGGTGTCGTCAACCTCTTCTACGGCCTCGTCCGGCTCGGTCTCCCACTCATCACGGGAGCCATCGACCGGCAGCGGGGACTCGGACACGGGACTCTTCCTCTTTCGATCGGTGACATGACGTGCTGAGACGCCTCGGGCTGGATCAGGATCCGCCGAAGACCGCCAGCACACCCTTCGTCAGCAGGAAGTCTAGTCCGGACACGATCCCGACCATGATTACAACGAAGACGAGGACCACCGTGGTGTAAGTGATCAGATCGTTCCGCCGCGGCCAGATGACCTTGCGCAGTTCGGCGACGACCTGCCGGTAGAAAAGTGCGGGAGAGGTGCGCTTGGCCTTCTTCTCACCGCTTGGCTTGCCTGGCTTTCCAGCGGTCTCGCCGCGGGTGTCGATCGCCACAGTCCTCACCTGATCCGTCGTGTCCATCGCAACTTGCGGCGCGCTTGACGCCATTGGTGCGCGGACCGCACTCCGCAGGGCACGAGGGACTCGAACCCCCAACCGCCGGTTTTGGAGACCGGTGCGCTACCAATTGCGCTAGTGCCCTAAGCCGTGCACCACAATACCCGAGAAACGCGTGGGCTAAGCCGTACGTTCCCCGTCGTGGTCCACTAGTCGGTGAAGTGTACGTGGGAAAGACCGCTTCGTCGAACCGTGCTTTCCGCGCTGGTCAAAGGTACCGCGTGGGACTGTCCGAATCATGGATACCGAGAGGAAACCGATCGGCGGGTCTGGAACGATGGGGGGCATGACCCGACCTCGCATCTCCGCGCGTATCTCCGCGATCTCCGAGTCCGCGACGCTGGCCGTGGACGCCAAGGCCAAGGCGATGAAGGCCGCCGGTCGCCCGGTCATCGGATTCGGCGCCGGCGAGCCCGACTTCCCGACACCCGATTACATCGTCGAGGCGGCCGTCGAGGCGTGCCGGAATCCCCGGTTCCACAAGTACACGCCGGCCGGGGGCCTGCCCGAGCTCAAGCAGGCGATCGCCGACAAGACGCTGCGCGACAGCGGGTTCCAGGTCGACGCGTCCCAGGTGCTGGTGACGAACGGCGGCAAGCAGGCCGTCTACGAGGCGTTCGCCACGCTGCTGGACCCGGGTGACGAGGTCCTGGTCATCGCTCCCTACTGGACGACCTACCCCGAGGCGATCAAGCTGGCGGGCGGCGTCCAGGTCGACGTCGTGACCGACGAGACCACCGGCTACCTCGCTTCCGTCGAGCAGCTCGAAGAGAAGCTGACCGACCGCACCAAGGCCCTGCTGTTCGTCTCGCCCTCCAACCCGACCGGCGCGGTCTACACCCCCGCGCAGGTGGAGGAGATCGGCCGCTGGGCGCTGGACAAGGGCCTCTGGGTCGTCACCGACGAGATCTACGAGCACCTCGTGTACGGCGACGCCACCTTCTCCAGCATCGCGACGGCCGTACCGGAGCTGCGGGAGCGCGTCGTCGTGCTGAACGGCGTGGCGAAGACCTACGCCATGACCGGCTGGCGGGTGGGCTGGCTCATCGGCCCGTCCGACGTCGTGAAGGCCGCGACCAACCTGCAGTCGCACGCCACGTCGAACGTGGCGAACGTGTCCCAGGCCGCCGCGCTCGCGGCCGTCTCCGGCGACCTGTCGGCCGTCGCCGAGATGCGGGCCGCCTTCGACCGCCGCCGGCAGACGATGGTGCGGATGCTCAACGACATCCCCGGCGTCCTGTGCCCGGAGCCGCTGGGCGCGTTCTACGCGTACCCGTCGATCAAGGCGCTGCTCGGCAAGGAGATCCGCGGCAGGCGTCCGCAGTCTTCCGCCGAGCTGGCCGAGCTCATCCTGGAGGAGGCCGAGGTCGCCCTCGTCCCGGGCGAGGCGTTCGGCACTCCCGGATACTTCCGCCTCTCCTACGCGCTGGGCGACGACGACCTGGCCGAGGGCGTCAGCCGCCTGGCCAAGCTCCTCGCCGAAGCCCACTGATCACGCGCCCGTGAGCCAAGGCTTCCAATGCCTGCTGATCACGTCCGAAGGCCCGGGCCACCACTGGCCCGGGCCTTCGCGTGTCCGTACGGCTCCGGGCCCGCCGCGTCAGCCCCACATCACGCAGATCGGCGCGGCGATGATCCTCTCTCCGAGCTCGTAGAGCCGCGAGCCGGTGTGGAGGACCACTCCGGCCACGAACCGATCGCCCAGCTCGTCCCGCAGCCACGCCAGGTGCTTGGCGGCATCCATCCGAGGAGCGGCGCCCGCTTTGACCTCGATGGCGATGACCCGTCCCATGCCGAGCTCGAGAACGATGTCGACCTCGTGCCGCCCTTGGTCCTGCCGTAGGTGATAGATCCGCGGCTTGCTACGACATGTCGGCACTTCGGCACGGAGCTGCTGGGCCACGAAAGTGTCGATCACGCGGCCGAGCAGATCACTGTCACGCACGACGGCCTCGGGACCGGCTCTAAGTAGCGCGGCCACCAGCGCGGGGTCCACGACGTACCGCTTCGGCGACCGGACAAGGCGCTTCAGGCGATTACTGAACCAGGCTGGGATCTTGTCCACGAGCAGCAGGTCCCGGAGAAGCCTCTCGTAGGCCTCACCCGTCCGCGCGTTGACAGCGGCGGATTCGTAGAGCGTCTTGTCGGTCACCACGCCGGCCGTGTTCAGCGCCATCGCCTCGAAATACGCCCTGAGCCGGACGGGGTCACGCCGCCCGTCCAGGCTCTCGATATCGCGAGTGAGCGTCTGCTCGATATAGCTGGCCAGCCACCGCTCCCGTACGACAGGTTCCATGTGGTGCGCCTGCGGAAAGCCGCTCTGGAGGGCCAGATCGATATAGCCGCCCAGGTCGGGCGGCGCCGGCGGCACCACGAGGTCGGTTATGCGACCCTCCGCCAGAAGATCCGCGAACGGCGGGCGCGCGGTGTTCCTGTGGATCTCCTTGACCGCCAGGCCGGACATGTCAACGCGGACCACTCGTCCCGTGCCGGGCCACGTCCGGCCGCCGGAATCGGACCATACGGAGCCGGTGAGAATGAACCGCCCCGGGCTGTAGTCAGCGTCCACGGCCCTCTTCACAGCGCCCAGAACTTCGGGGACGACCTGCCACTCATCGAGAAGCACCGGCTCGCGCAGCCGCCGGAGGGCCGCGTCCGGATCCGCGGCGAAAGCGGCCGTCTCCTGTTCCCGGTCGAGCCGCACGACGGTCTTGACGTGCCGAGCGGCCGTCGTGGTCTTCCCCGTGGCGCGCGGCCCCACCAACATGATCGCCGGGAGGGCCGCGAACGTCTCCTCGATCAGCGGATCCACCAGCCGGGGGATGTAGGGATCATGGCCCACGACCAGCACATTACCAAGATGACCCAGGGTCGAGTACAAAGATGACCCAGACCCGCGGTGCGTACGGCTAACCCGGGTGGATGCTCTGGACGCTCCAGTCATGGCCCAGAGCGGTCTTCTCGTGCTTTCGGTCCAGTCGCAGCGGCGTGAACTCGACCCCGTCCACGGACTGGCTGTACCTCTGCGGGACCGGCCGGATGCCCTCCGCGATCCGCGTCATCTCGCCGGCGAGTGGGGTGGACGCCCAGATCCGCACGCCGAGACCGGGTCTGATCAGCCACATGAGCACCCGTCCCTCATCCCTGTTCGGGTCGTCTGCGACGATCTTGCCTTCATAGGCGGGGAGTCCTCGCACGGAAGCGGGACGCAGGTCCAAGGCCATGTCCTTCGCCGGCCAGGAGACCTGGCGCAGCGTCGTGAAATTCTTCGCCCGGAGCTCATGGACGAACTCCACCCTGACCCTTCGGCCGCCTTCCCCCGTCCATACCCGGCTGAGACCGTCGGGGCCCAGTTCTGTCTTTCCCGACGCGTCACGGAGGCCGTCCGGAATGTAGGTCACGCGCATCCCGTCGAACTCCGGGTCCCACGGCACACGCAGGCCCATCGCGACGCGTTCGAGATCCGCGCCGGCCGGGCCCGAGGTCGTCACCCGCAGGATCAGGCCGTCGTATTCGATCCACATCAGGTCGTCATGCCGGGGCGACATTAGGCCGCTGGACCCCCGGCGGAGCCAGAGCCTGCCCTCCTTGAGATAGCCCCACGCCTGCAGCTCCGTCCAGTCCGCCGGCGATTGGTCCGGGCGGTACACCGTCACCTTGATGGAACTGTCGCCCCGCGCCCATCGGATGGCTTTGCCGCGCAGGCGGCCATCGACGACGTCGAGATTTTCGGGCTCCCCGAGCCCGGAGGGCAGGTCTCGCACCTCGATGCCGTCCACCACGGCACCGACCGTCGCCGACACGACCTGCCGCCGCTCCTGGATCGCGCGATAGGCCGGTACGGCTCCCGCCCCCAGGATGACGGCGACGACCGCGGCGGCCAGGCTCACGCGGGTCGACCTGCGGCGGCGCGAGAGCCGTACGACACGGTCGACCAGGTCAGGAGCCGCCCGCAGGCCGTCGGTCTCCTCGGACATCGCCCGGCGCAGCTCGGTCTCAAGATCCGACATTGCTGATCATCTCCTCGCCGAGCAGCGCGCGAAGCCGTACGAGCGCCTTGGACGCCTGGCTTTTCACCGTGCCGACCGAGCACCCGAGCACCTTGGCGGTCTGGGCCTCGGTCAGGTCCTCCCAGTACCGCAGCACCACCACGGCACGCTGGCGCGGCGGCAGCGCGCGCAGGCCGTTCATGAGCACCTGCCGCAACTCGACGTCGGCCCCCGCGGTCGGCGTCTCAGGCGGCGAGTGTGTCGGGATGACGCGGAGCAGCGAACGGCGCCGCGCCCGGCTGATCGCGAGGTTGACGATGATCCGCCGGACGTAGGGCTCCGGGTCGGCGTCGGCGCGCAACCTGTGCCAGCTCCGGCAGGCCCGTTCGAGCGCGCTCTGCAGCACGTCCTCGGCCTCGCCCGTCGAGCCGCAGGTCAGATATGCGGTGCGCAGCAGGCTCGTGCCCCGGGCCGCGACGAACTCGGCGAACCCGTCCGGGGGGCTCACGCGCTCCCATCCAATGTCATGCCCTCACGTACGCCTGAGGCGGGCGGATGGTTGCCCGCGACATCTCCGGAAGACGCGTGCCGAGCCCGGCACGCCCGTGCGGTCAAGCACAGCCGCGCCAGGCTCGGGCGTCACGCTCAGGAGGTCACCGGGTGGGAGCGACCCCTTCGGCGATCTTCTTGAGCTCGCGGCCGGCCGCGTCCTTGCCGATCTTCTTGGCGTAGTCGGGGCTGATCGCCACCTCGACCGCCAGGCCCGTGCGCTCGGTCCACACGATCGTCAGCGTGCCGCCCTCGGTGATCTTGTCGGGCGCCTCGCCGAGGGGGACCAGGTAGGCCGTCTTGCCGCCCACCTTGATGGCCTCGGCGCCCTGGCCGCGGTAGCCCTTCATCCGGTCGGCGAGCCGGTCCGCGGCGTCACCCTTGTAGACGATCATCTGGACGCTGTACATGCCGGGCTCGAGGCCCGGCTCGACCCACGTCGTCGTGTAGCTCGTCTTGCCGAACCCGTCCTTGCCCGACCACTTGCCCCATTCGAGGCCGTCGGGCAGGTAGCCGACGTGGATGCCGCCGAAGTCGCGCCCGTCGCCCAGGTCGCCGAGATCCTGCGGCAGCGGGTCGGCGGAGGGAGTAGCCGACGGGCTCGCCTCAGGACTGTCCGACTCCACGATGGTGACGGTTATGACCGACCCGGCCGGGGCCTCGGTGCCCGCGGCCGGCTCCTGCGCGGTCACGACCCTGAGTCCCTGACCTTCGGTGAGGGCCTCCTTGAACTCCACCGTGAACCCGGCGTCCTCCAGGATGGTCCGTACGCTCGTCGCATCGGTCCCGATGACGTCGGGGACCACGACCCCGGAAACGGCGGCGGTGTCGGCCGAGCCGTCCCCTGCTCCCGCTGCCGTTTGCCCGTGTCCCGCCGCAGGCGCGTGGCTCAGATACACCGGTACGGCTCCCGCCACGGCCACCGTCAGCAGGGCCGCGCCCGCCGTACGAAACCGGACGACGTTGCGGCGGCTCCGCCGCCTCACGGCCTGCCCCATCGACGGCGACGCGTAGACGCCGGCGACCTGGGACGCCATCGCGTCCTTCAGCGCCTCTTCGACCTTCATGCGGACGCCCCTTCCAGATTTCCCATGCGTGCGCGGACTCTCGCCAGGCCACGGGCGGCCTGGCTCTTGACGGTTCCGACCGAGCAGCCCAGCAAGGCCGCCGTCTCGGCCTCGGACAGGTCCTCCCAGTAGCGGAGGACGAGGACGGCCCGCATCCGGGCCGGGAGTTTCCTGAGCTCCGCGAGCAGGGCGTCCCGCAGGCCCAGATCGGGCGACTCCACAGGCGTGTCAGGCGGATGGGCGAAGGTGATCTCCTGGATGACCTTCTTCCTCCGGGACCGGCTGATCGCGCCGTTCACGACGACGCGGCGGGCGTACGCCTCGGGGTTGTCGTGCCGGATGCGCGGCCAGTGCCGGTAGACCTTCTCCAGGGCGCTCTGCACCATGTCCTCGGCGTCGATCGTGGAGGCTCCGCAGACCAGGATCGCGGTGCGGAGCAGAGCGGTGCTGCGCGCGGCCAGGAACTCATCGAAGGCCGCCTCGTCTTCTTCCGTCATGGGCTCCCCTTTCGCCCGTCCACAACGCGTAAGGCGGGCGCGAGGTTGACAGGCGGATACGGCAGGATATGGAGATGCCGCGCCCACTCGACAAGCTCCCCAAGGCTCATCTGCACCTGCACTTCACCGGCTCGATGCGGCACTCCACGCTCATCGAGCTCGCGCGGGAGCACGGCGTCCACCTGCCCGACGCTCTGGTGCAGGACTGGCCGCCCCAGCTCCACGCGACCGACGAGCGCGGCTGGTTCCGGTTCCAGCGGCTGTACGACATCGCGAGGTCCGTGCTGAAGCGGCCCGCCGACGTCTACCGGCTGCTGCGGGAGGCCGCCGAGGACGAGGCCCGCGAGGGCTCCCGGTGGTTGGAGATCCAGGTGGACCCGTCGGGGTACGCCCAGCGGTTCGGCGGGCTCACCGCGACGCTGGAGCTCGTCCTCGACGCCACGGAGCAGGCGGCCAAAGCCGCGAATATCGGCATAGCTGTGATCGTGGCCGCCAACCGCACACGGCACCCCCTCGACGCCCGGACCCTCGCCCGCCTGGCCGCGCAGTACACCGGGAAGGGCGTCGTCGGCTTCGGCCTGTCCAACGACGAACGGCGCGGACGTGCCCGCGACTTCGACGGCGCCTTCCGGATCGCCAAGCGCGCCGGCCTGCTCGCCGTGCCGCACGGGGGCGAGCTGCTCGGCGCGGCCAGCGTGGCGGAGTGCGTCGACGACCTGGAGGCCGACCGCGTCGGCCACGGCGTCCGCGCCGCCGAGTCGCCCCGCCTCATGGAACGGCTCGCCGACCGGCAGATCGCCTGCGAGGTGTGCCCGCTGTCCAACGTCGGCCTCGGCGTCGCCGAGCGGCCCGAGGACGTGCCGTTGCGGAAGCTGTTCGAGGCGGGCGTCCCGATCGCGCTCGGCGCCGACGACCCGCTGCTGTTCGGGGCGCGGCTGCTGCCGCAGTATGAGCTCGCCAGGCAGGTGTACGGCTTTCGCGACGCGGAGATCGCCGAGCTGGCCCGCCAGTCGATCCGGTCGTCGGCCGCCCCCGATCCCATCAAGAAGGAGCTCCTGGGCGAGATCGACGGCTGGCTCACCGCACCGGAGCTCACCGGCTGAGGGCCGCCCCCGCTCGCCCGATCGGCCAATGACCCGGCGATGGGGTTTCACCGCGCCGAGGCGGCGATGCGGAGCGCCTGATCCCGGCTGGGGCCTTCGAGGCGCAGCCCCACGGCTCCCCGCTGCCAGATCAGCGTGGGAGCGGCGACCCGCTCCTCGCGAGGCGCGCCACCGTGCCGGGGCACGTAGGACAGGCGGTGCGGCTGCTGCACCCACCAGGCCCGCAGGCGTGGGATCTCCTCCGGCCAGGGCTCCCCGAGATCCTTGCGGAAGACCACGCCGAGCGTCCCGTCGAACTCGTCGAGCCGGGCACCGGGCCAGAAGAGGGAAACCACGCGACCGCCGTCGGCCACCCGGACGTCGGCGGGATCGCCGAGCGCGAACGGCACCACGATCGGGAACGCGACGGCGCGCCGTGCCTCGTCCAGCGTGACCCGCCGCTCTCCCGGCAGAGGGCTCGGCACACCGGCTGGCAGAGGTCCGGGCGCGCCGACGCCGATCTCTACTCCGGCGAATCTGAGGACCGATGCGACCGCGGCCCGTCCCTGCGGGGTGGCTCCGATCAGGACGGCCAGAAAGACCGCCAACGCGGCGGCCACCTTCCGCCGCGAGAGCCGTACCCGACGAGACCGCCCGTCGCGCCGCGGCGAACCGAGCGGCCGTGCCTGCCCCGCCCGCGAACCCGATCCGTCGCGCCCTGGCCGGCCGAACCGCCTTCCCGGCCGCGCTGGGCTCTCCGTGTGTGCCGGGCCTTCGAGGCGGGCTCGGACGGCGCGGGCGACGCCGGAGGGAGGAGGCGCGGGGCTGTGCAACGTGTCGCCGAGCGCCCGCAGCTCCGCCTCCAGATCCCCGAACCCGTCACCGGGGCGACCGGTTCCGGAGTGGGCCTGGAAGTCGTCGCCGGGGTGGTCATCGGAGGAGCTCACGGCCCACCTCCTCTCGCAGGCGCCTGAGGCCGCGGAACGTCCGCGACTTCACCGTGCCAAGCCGTACCCCGAGGACCTCCGCGGTCTCCGCCTCGGACAACTGCAGGAAGTACCGGCAGACCACCGCCTCGCGTTCCCGGTCCGGGAGCCCGCGGACGGCCTCGAGCAGACGGGACCTTCCATCCGCGGCGACGGCGACGCCCTCCGGGTCCTCGGGTTCGTACGGCTCCCGCTCCAGGCCGAGCCGCATCGCCAGATCGGCCCGGCGGCCACGCGACCGGGTGAGATTGTGCGTCTCGTTGGCGACGATCCGCAGCAGCCAGGGTTTGAAAGCCGACTCGCGGCGGAAGCTTCCCAGATGGCGGAAGGCTTTGACGAAGGCCTCCTGGACCACGTCCTGGGCCTCTTCACCCGCGCCGAGCAGGCCGGCCGTACGATGCGCGACCGCGCTGTAGCGGGTGACCAGCACCTCGTAGGCGTCAAGGTCACCGGCCAGGGACCGCGTTATGGCCTCGTCGTCGTCCATCACCTGGGTCCATCACCTGGAGGTGAAGCCTAGGAGTGGACGGGCATGCCGTCCAGAGAACGGAGCACCCGCCGGCAGGGTGGGCACTAGACTCTCCAAGACCGTCAGCGCGCGTAAACGAGGATCGTATGTCTGGGTATGACCGTGTAGTCCAGCCGGCGGCTGGAGACGAGGCCCTGGAAAACCACCTGGGTGGGGACGAGGCCAAGAACTACCGGCAGTACGAGTTCGACATGGTCGCGCCGCATGTCGGTCGGTCGATGCTGGAAATCGGCTCCGGCCTCGGCCACTTCGCCGAGCAGTTCCTCCCCCGGCTGGACCGGCTCGTGGTGAGCGACTTCGACCCCTACTGCGTCGAGCAGCTCGAGAAGCGGTTCGCCGACCGCGACGACATCTCGGTGCTCCAGTTCGGCCTGCCGACGGAGATTCCGCTGGCCGACCCGGTGGACACCGTCGTGCTCATGAACGTCCTGGAGCACATCGAGGAGGACGTCGAGGCGCTCCGGTCCCTCGCCAAGGTCACCGCGCCCGGTGGGCGGATCATCATCTGGGTGCCCGGATACATGCAGCTGTATGGAGACTTCGACCGCAAGGTCGGGCATGTCACCCGATACACCCCCGCGACCTTGCGCAAGACGGTCACCAGCGCCGGGCTCGGCATCCAGGTCCTCAAGCCGATCAACTTCCTCGGCGGCATCGCCTGGTGGGCCGCCGTCCGGCGGGGCGGAGTCGGCTACCCGGACCCGAGGCTCGTCAAGATCTACGACAGGACGGTCGTGCCGACGACCCGGCTCATCGAGCGCTTCATCCGGCCGCCCTTCGGCCAGACCGTCTTCTGCGTCGCCCGCGTCCCCCAGTAGCCGCCCGCGTCCCAGCGGTACACCGTGATGTCGAGCCGACCGCGCAGGTCGCAGGCGTGGCCCCGGCCACCCGGCTGTCCGGCCGGGGGCAGACTACTCACGAGTAATAACCCGGCGTAACGTCGAAGTCATCCACCGCCTCAGGAGGCCGCGATGACCGATTACGCCAAGGCACGGGATGTCGCCGAGCAGGCCCGCGAGAAGGAATGGGCCCGCCCCAGCTTCGCGAAGCAGCTCTTCCTCGGAGACTTCAGGCTCGACCTCGTCCACCCCGCGCCGCAGTTGAGCGAGGAGGAGACGAAGAAGGGCGAGGACTTCCTTCGCGCGCTGCGGAAGTTCCTTCAGGTCAAGGTCGACCCGGCGGTCATCGAGCGGTCAGCCGTCATCCCTGACGAGGTGATCAGGGGTCTCGCCGCCATCGGCGCGTTCGGCATGACGATCGAGGAGGAGTACGGCGGGCTGTGCCTGAGCCACCTGTACTACTGCCGGGCGCTCCAACTCACCGCGTCGTACTCCCCCGCCCTGAGCGCGCTCCTGTCGGCTCACCAGTCGATCGGGGTCCCGCAGCCGCTGCGGCTCTTCGGGACGCCCGAGCAGAAGCGGAAGTTCCTCCCGCGATGCGCCCGTGGGGAGATCTCCGCGTTCCTCCTCACCGAGCCCGACGTGGGCTCCGACCCCGCCCGGCTCGCGACGACGGCGGTCCGTGACGGCGACTCCTACGTGCTCGACGGCGTCAAGCTCTGGACCACCAACGGCGTCATCGCCGATCTGCTCGTCGTGATGGCGAGGACAGGTTCGAAGATCTCCACCTTCGTGGTCGAGGCCGACGCTCCGGGCATCACGGTCGAACACCGCAACGCGTTCATGGGGCTGCGCGGCATCGAGAACGGCGTGACCCGGTTTGACCAGGTCCGCGTGCCGGTGGAGAACCTCATCGGCCGCGAGGGACAGGGCCTGAAGATCGCCCTGACAACCCTGAACACCGGCCGCCTCTCGCTCCCCGCGACCTGCGCAGGCACGGCCAAGTGGGCGACGAAGATCGCCCGCGAGTGGGGCACGGAACGCATCCAGTGGGGCCGCCCGGTCGGCGAACACGAGGCGGTCGCCCGCAAGGTCTCCTTCATCACCTGTACGGCTTACGCCCTCGAAGCCGTCGTGGACCTCACCGGACGTCTGGCCGACGACGAGAGCAACGACATCCGCATCGAGGCTGCCCTGGCCAAGCTCTACGGGTCGGAGATGGCCTGGCGCGTCGCGGACGAGCTGGTCCAGGTCAGGGGCGGGCGCGGCTACGAGACCGCCGAGTCGCTGCACGCACGTGGCGAGCGCGGCGTGCCCGCCGAGCAGATGCTCCGAGACCTCCGGATCAACCGCATCTTCGAAGGCTCCACCGAGATCATGCATCTGCTCATCGCCCGGGAGGCCGTGGACGCGCACCTGTCGGTCGCGGGCGAGCTCATCAATCCCAAGGCCGACCTCAAGGCCAAGGGAAGGGCCGCCACCCGGGCGGGCGGCTTCTACGCCAGGTGGCTGCCCGGCCTCCTCGCCGGGCCCGGGCAACTGCCGACGTCGTACGCCGAGTTCGGCGCGCTCGCCCATCACCTGCGATACGTCGAGCGGACCAGCCGCAAGCTCGCCCGGTCGACGTTCTACGGCATGTCGCGCTGGCAGGGGAAGCTGGAGCACAAGCAGGGCTTCCTCTCCCGGATCGTCGACATCGGGGCCGAACTGTTCGCCATCACCGCCGTCTGCATCCGGGCCCAGGAGGACGCCACCGACCTCGGCTGCAAGCCGTACGAGGTCGCGGACACCTTCTGCAACCAGGCCCGGCTGCGCGCCGACGCGCTGTTCCACCGGCTGTGGGACAACTCCGACTTCCGCGATGTACGGCTGGCCCGGCGCGTGCTGAACGGGCGATACACATTCGTGGAGGAGGGCATCCTCGATCCCTCGCTCGACGGCCCCTGGATCGCCCCGGCCCGGCCCGGCCCGGCCACGGCCGAGGACGTCCACCGCCACGTCCGCTGAGCTCGGGGGGGGGGGGCGAGAGCCGCGCAGGCGAGAGCCGTACGAGGCCGTGTGAGACCGTGCGAAACCGGAAAGACCGCCCCACGTCGTGGGGCGGTCTCGTCGTCTAACGGGGATCCTGTGCGGGCATCACACGTCCAGGCACCACATCCAGCCGTGGCCCTTGATGTAGCAGGGGTACCACTCGGGGGCCATGGCGTTCGCCGGGGTGGACAGGACGCCGAAGGTGGTCACGGCGACGGCGGTGGTGGCGAGAACCGCGGCGGAGCGCTTGAGCGTGCGGGTGATCCTCATTGATATCTCCTTGTGTGTCCGTGCTTGTCGGTGACGTGAATCAGTAGACACGGCCACACTTGCCAAGATCTTCACCCTGACTTGGGCCTCACTTGGAAAGCACCATGAGGGCGCTTTCGGCGCCTCGGAAAACCAGTTGGCCGCACGAGACCGCGGTTGTTACGGTCGCGGCATGTGGATTCTCTACGGCGACCGCTGATCGGCTGATCCAACCGATCAGGCAGATGTCATCGATGCGGCCGGCCCATCCGGCTCATCTTGTGTCCGACCTGCCCGGCTGATCGGTCGCGACTCAGCTTTCTGGCCTTGTCCTTCCCGACGCGGCAGCTGAGTGACGGCACCTCGTGCCGCGTTCTCATCCGTTAGGAGATCCCGTATGCATATCCGCGCGTCCAGCAGCAAACCGTCCAGCGCACCGTCCGGCAAACGCGGCAAGGGTCTGCCGCGCACACCCCAGCCGCAGCCGGCCGTACCTCAGCGGCACCTGCCGCAGCCGCCGCGCCAGATGCCCGCCCCGGTGATGCCGGTGCGGCCGATGCGTCAGCCCCGCAGGCTGCCCCGGCCCAAGTAACCGAATAGCCGGCACCAGCCCAACCGCCCGGGGGCGACGCTCCGGCCCAAGGTGCCCCGGGGCGACGCTCCGGCCCAACGTGCCCCGGGCGACGCTCCGGCCCAGGTGAAATGCGGAAGGGCACCCCGGTTCTCCCGGGGTGCCCTTCGAGTCATTCGTACGGCTGCCGCCCTCCTTGAGGAGGCACGCTGCACGCCGCCGTCTCGGCGACTGCGATCAGAGGCGCTCGATGATGGTCACGTTGGCCTGGCCGCCGCCTTCGCACATCGTCTGAAGGCCGTAACGGCCGCCCGTGCGCTCAAGCTCGTGCAGCAACTTGGTCATCAGGATGGCCCCGGTGCCGCCGAGCGGGTGGCCGAGGGCGATCGCGCCGCCGTTCGGGTTGGTCCGCGCCGGGTCGGCGCCGATCTCCGCGAGCCACGCGAGCGGCACGGGGGCGAACGCCTCGTTGATCTCGATGACGTCGATGTCCTCGATGGTGAGCCCCGCCTTCTTCAGTGCCTTCCGCGTGGCCGGGATGGGCGCGGTCAGCATGTAGACGGGGTCGTCGCCGGTCAGCGCCAGCGTGACGATCCGGGCGCGTGGGGTCAGGCCGTGGTCGCGGACGGCCTGCTCGGAGGCGATGAGCAGGGCGCCCGAGCCGTCCGAGATCTGCGACGACGTGGCCGCCGTGATCTGGCCGCCCTCGCGCAGGGTCTTCAGCTGGGCCATCTTCTCCAGCGTCGTGTCGGGCCGGGGGCCCTCGTCGTCCTCGACGCCGTTGAGGGGCGCAATCTGGTCCTTGAAGTAGCCGTTGGCGATGGCCTTGGCGGCCCGCTGGTGGCTCTCGTAGGCGAACTGCTCAAGCTGGTCGCGCTTCAGGCCCCACTTCTCGCACATCAGCTCGGCGCCGCGGAACTGGGAGATCTCCTGCGTGCCGTACCGCTCGACCCACTTGTCGCCGAACGGGAACGGCATGCCCTTCTCCAGCGCCGCCGTGATGCTCGATCCCATGGGGACGATCGACATCGACTCCACGCCGGCGGCGACGACCAGGTCCTGCGTGCCGGAGAGCACTCCCTGCGCCGCGAAGTGAACGGCCTGCTGGGAGCTGCCGCACTGGCGGTCGATGGTGACGCCGGCCACGGTCTCCGGGAGACCGGCGCTCAGCCAGGCATTGCGCGCGATGTCCATCGACTGCGGACCGAACTGCATGACGCAGCCCATGATCACGTCTTCCACGGCGGACGGGTCGACGCCGGTGCGCTCGACGAGCGCCGAGAGAGTGTGAGCGGCCAGGTCGGTCGGGTGGACCGTGGAGAGCCCGCCCTTCTTCTTGCCGACCGGGGTGCGGACCGCCCCGACGATGTACGCCTCTGCCACAGTGCCTCCATAGGAAACCGAGCAATGTTCGGTTAGTGAGAGGTTACATCAGAACTTTCGTCCACGCCTGTACGGGTCCGCTCGCGGGACCCGGGCCGCTCTCACGGGATCTTCGGCCGCTCTGGGCGACTCTGGAGGCGGCCGGGCTCAGGAGTAACGGCCGGGGAGGATGTCGTCGGGTTCGGCGAGTTGGAAGGCGCCCTGATCGGTGGCCATCCCCTGGAGACGGTCGGCGATGGCGAGCGCGACGGCCGCCCGTTCGAGCAGCGCCGTGTCATCTCGCACGCCCTTGCCGTCCTCATCGGTCGCCGCCACGCCGGCGTCGCTCGCGGTCTCCCCGCCATCGCCGGACGTGCTCTCGGCGTCGGTCACCGTTTCCGGCTGGGGGTCGATCTCGGGCCGGGGGTCGATGTCAGCCTCGGCATCGACGTCCTCAGCCTCGGCACCGAGGCCGGACTCGGGCTCGGGCTCGGGCTCGGGCGCGGGTTCGATCGCGGGCGCGGGCGCGGGTTCGATCGCGGGTTCGATCGCGGAGAGCCTGGCGACGACGATCTCGGTGAGGTACGGCCAGCGGGCTCGTGCGGCGGGCGGGATCTTGTGGCCCTCCTCGATCGTGACGACCGTATCCGCTCCCGCGTAGATGTCGGCCACGCCACCGCCATTCACGGCGACGTGCACGATCCCGTCGACCAGTTGTCCGTCGGGCCACCGGTCGGGATCGGCGGACTCGGCCGGCCGGAGGAGCTCTCCGAGCAGGCCGATGGCCTCCTCCGGAGCCGGCGCGGCCGGCAGGTAGACGACAGCGGCCCGGAGATCGCTGTCGCTGAGGTCGGTCGGCTCGCCCTGGCACAGGGACCAGCCGCCGAGGCGGTAGGCGATGCCCTCGGCCAGGGTCTTGTCGAAGAAGTTCACCGGGAGTGGCCCCTCCGCGGCGACGCGGCAGGCCCAGAGCCGGTCCTCGTCGCCCACGCCCAGCTTGGCCAGGACGTCACCGGTCAACTCGAGAGCGGCGAAGATCCTCGACCCTCCCGCCACGATGTCGTCGCCGTCGAGACGGGCATCCGGGTCCGCGAGCTGGGCGATCGCCAGCAGCGTCTTGGGGTCGGGGCGGGCGGGCAGCAGCACCGTCGGTCCTGTGCGCAGCCGGCCCGGCAGCAGGAGATTCGACAACCAGCCCACAGGGCCCTCCTCATGATCGGTCGAAGAGACGATAGCCCCCCGAATCGCGATCCACGAGCCGTTCCGGTAACCCCGATCCTGGTCAGGACTTACCGGCGGCGAGACGCGTGCCGGTCATCACCGCGTAGACGATGACGTTGTCCACGTAATGGCCGGTATTGCGGTTGTAGGTGCCGCCACACGTGATCAGCCGTAGCTCGGCGTTGTCGCGTGGGCCGTACACCCGGTTGGTGGGGAAGGTCTGCTTGTTCGCCTGCTCGACGCCGCCGACGGTGAAGATCGCCACCGTCCCGTCGAGGCGGACGACCTCGATCTTGTCTCCGTTGTGGATCTCATGGAGGCGGCTGAACACGGCGCTGCGAGTTGTGGTGTCCTTGTGCCCGAGCATGACGGCCGGGCCGGCCTCGCCCGCGGTGGGACCACCCCGGTACCACCCGACCAGGTTGGGGTTGCCGATCGGCGGAGTCTCGATGGCGCCACTCCTGTCCGTGCCCACCGATTCGATCGGCGCCTTGATGCCCAGCCTCGGCACGATCAGGCGCTTGGGTGTGGACGGCTGCATCGGCGGAGCCGGTGGCTCGGTCGGCACAGGCGGGGGCGCGGTGGCGACCGCCTGGGTCAACGGCTGTCCGACTCCTCCGGGCCCGACCGTGGGAGCGAGCCCCCCTGGCACTCCCTGCTTCGTCAGAACCGTGCGCTTCATCGGGTCGTACTCGTCCGGAGAGCTGATCATGAAGAGCATCCCGACGACGACGGTCACCACTCCGGCGACGGCCGCCAGGATGAGCACGCCACGGATGGCCTGTGTCCCGCTGACGCGCGGCTCTTCAGGCCGCTGCGGCAGTTGCTGGGGCAGCATGACGGGCTGGTAGATCGGCTGGCCGTACACAGGCTGTGGATAACCCTGCATGCGTGGATCACCGGGCCCGAAGGGCGGCCCCGGCTGGCCGGGCGGGTACTGCCCCGGCGGCGGCGTGCTCATCGCCGGGTCCTAATGCCGTACGGCACGGCGTCGCGCACGCAGCATCAGTCCACCGGTTGCCGCAGCCAAGATCAACGCCGTGCCGCTGAGCACGAGGACACGTCCGTCCGGCCCCATCTCTCCACCGCCGCCCGTGGCCGCCCCACCCCCGGGGGTGTGCGTCACCTGAGTGGTCTTGTGCGGCTTGGCCGTCACCGTCTTGTAGATCGTCCGCGTAGGCCGCGGAGTCGTCGGTGTAGCACTCGCCGACGTGCTGGCAGACGAACTCGGCGTCGTGCTCGTCCCCGCAGCTGTGGTGACCGGAATCGTGGCCACAGCGGGGAGCGTCTTGGCCCCGGTAGTGGCGAGCTTGCAGTCGTACAGCGGCGCGGTTGACGCGGCAACGCCAGCAGTGGCGGGGGTCAGAACGTTGAGCTTGAAGTCCTTGGCTGTGAGCACGATGGACGTGGCACCCGTAGAAGGGGTGACGATCACGGTCGCCACCGGGATCGTCGGGATCGCGGCCTGGGGTGCGATCTCGGTCGTTATCGCAACAGATGGCGACGGAGTCGATACTGCGGCGGTCGCGGTCGTGGGCGCAACCGAAGCCACAACCGTGGGCTGGTTCTCGATCCACTTGCCGCTGGCGATGGCAACCGGCGCGGGGAGCGAAGATCCGGACTCCGGCGCGATCGCCAGGGTGGCCGTGAACTGCGTTCCCACCGTCGCGGTCGCCACCAAGGACGTCAGCGTGACGTTGAAATCGTGTGTCACGGCAGTGCCCGGCGAGTTCGGGGCGGTGTAGGGAGTGCAGCTGTAGGTCACCGACTTGTTGTCGGCATGTGCGCCGCCGATCATTGAGAAGCCACCGAGAAGGACTCCTGCGCTGACTACTCCGGCTGCGGCCGCCTTCTTGGCGATACGACGCCGTGCCTTCGACTTCAGCACTGATCCTCTCCCATTCCAAGTCCCTGCACTAACAGGCGTACCAGCATCCCAGCATACGGTCACGGTTAGGTAGAGATCCTATGGACTACTCCGCTCCAGCGGCGCCTTTCACCATGAATCTGTCATGAAATACCCACAGATTTCTGTCATGGCAGTCAAGGGGGCCCCACCTCTTAACAGGTGTGACCTGCGGCGGAGGGCCGCCTCAGCCGTGCCGTACGCCGCAGGTCGAAAGATCGACGCGGCGGCAGAGGATCAGGCCTCCGGCGGCGGAAACCAGGATTAGAGCCATGCGCGGACAACGAGCCACCCGACATGACCGAAGCCGCCGACGTGATCACCCACGGCAGGAACTGAACCGGCGCCATGGGCCGCACGCGCCGTCACGTGACCCAGCTTTCCCCGAGAGCGCCCCGGAGCAGGCTTCGGACCACCGCTTCCGCTTGGGCCTTACGGTCCCGGGGCTGCGTCTTGTCCTCTCCAGGTTTCGGGTTGTTCAGACGGAGCTTTCAGTCGATCATGGCGATAGTGCTGTTATCCGGGCCGTTTGACAGCACTATCGTCATGATCGACTGTTAGGGGAGTCCCGCCCTTTTCAGAAGCGCGCCTATTTCCCGGACAATGAGGTCGGGTGCGCGGTAGACGTGCTGCTTGGTGTACCGCCGGAGCATCCAGCCCTCGCCGAAGATCTGGTTCTGCCGCCCGACGTCGTCCAGCCAGCGTCGCTCGTGGCCCTCTCCGTCGTACTCGATGGCCAGCTTCATCTGCGGATAAGCGAGGTCGACACGGCCCATGAGCAGGTCGTGGTCGTTGTAGATCTCGTATTGGGAGACCGGCCGGGGAAGGCCGGAACGAACCAGGAGCAACCGGAGCCGGGTCTCCATCGGTGATTCCGCCAGCGGATCGCTGAGGTCGACGATCTCGGGCAGGCGGCTCACCCCTCGGGCACCGGGCCGCCCGGCCGCGTAGTCCAGTAAGGCGGCCGGCGTGAAATGCCGCCGCACACCGATCCGGGCGAGCGCGTCCACGAGCACCACCGCCTCGACGAGATCGGGCTCCCATCTGGCGAGATCAAAGGCGATCCGAATCGGTCTGAGCGCGGGCAGTCGCCGGACGATGACGACATCGCCCTCGTCGAGCCGGGCCGTACGCACGTCGATCCCCCGGCGGGGGCGCATGCTCATCCCCGGAGGAACCACCACCTCGACCGCGTCTTCCTTGGCCGCGCTGAGCAGGTCCGCGCCATGAAGCCAGGCTGCCATCCGGCCCGCTATGGCACCCCCACGCGGAATCAGCAGCGAGGCGGCGGCCGCCCGCACCCAGGGGGTCACCGAAACAGCTTGGTGAACGTACACATCTCGATAAATCCGGACCCATCCGGATCCACGAAGCTGCGCCTTCGTCAGCAAGCCCGCGCGAATCGCGGCGGAGCCCAGAAACGGCCCCTTCGACAACGCGTGGGGAGATCGCGGACTGCGCGGCACCCGCTGAGACTGCCACGGGGCCAAGATCGACGTACGGCTGTCGCCCGAAACGACGTCCATCCGCTAATCGATCATGACAATAGTGCTGCTATCCGAGCCGTTTGACAGCACTATCGTCATGATCGAATGTCGTCACTTCCCTTTGACCGAGGTGAGCGTGGCGTACACGATGATGTTGTCCGTGTAGGAATGCGCCTTGGCGTTGAAGACGCCGCCACAGGTGACGAGCCGCAGTGCGGCCGTGATGGTGTTGCCGTATACCCGCATCGTCGGGAACGCCGTCTTGCTGACCTGCTCCACCCCGTCGACCGTGAAGATGGCGGTCTTCCCGTCCGCGCGCCGCACGGCGATCTTGTTGCCTCGCTTGAGCTCCCTCAGCCGGCTGAAGACGGCCGCCCCTTTCCTGGTGTTCACGTGGCCGAGGATCACGGCCGGGCCCTGGTCGCCGGGGACGGGCCCGAGGCGGTACCAGCCGGTGAGATTGGGCCTGCTCAGCGGGGGCGCCTGGATCTCGCCGTTCTTCTTCACGCCGACCCGGCCCACAGGGGCGAACACCCCGATCGCCGGAATCCCGATCTTGACTGGCCGGCCCGAGGCGGCCTTGCCGGAGGACTTCCCTGTCGTCGATGACGTCGTCAAGGGAGTCGACGATGACGAGGCGGTAGTCGTCGTGAGGGCGAGCGGCGGGAACGGCTGGAGCGCGGGCATCGGCGGCGGCGCCGTCGGCGCGGCGGCCGTCAGCGGCACGCCGGCCCCGCCCGGTCCGACCGTCGGCGGCAGGTAGGCCGCGACCTGACCCGCCTCCTGGATGTTCACCGGCAGCCCCGGTAGAGGGCCGGAATCGCTCTGCGGCGTCGGGGACAGCACGGCGAGCATCCCCACCATGATCGCCACGATCCCGCCGAACGACCCGCCGACCAGCAGCGTCGCAAGGACGGGCCGGGGCAACGGCTTACGCGCCCGCTTTGTACGGCTCACGCCTTCGGCGACAACGCCGCCAACAGGAGTGGCCTGCCCCTGCGCAGCAGCCGGCTGTACGCCCGCCGGAGCGGGGGTTCCGGCAGAAACCGACTCTCCGCCGCCTGGCGTCGCGTTCGCTGCCGGATTTCCGCCGGCTGGCGTCGCGTTCGCCGCCGCAGCCGGATTTCCGCCGGCTGGCGTCGCGTTCGCGGCCGCAGCCGGGTCTCCGCCGGCTGAAGTCGGGTTCCCGGCCTCGGGGGTGGGGGCGTCGCCGTCAGGAGTGGAGTTCATCGTCGTCATCCCCCTCAGACCGTCTCGGACCGGTCACCGGCGTGCGCGGCTCTGCGCCTGAGAAGTGCCACACCACTGAACACTCCGACGAGCAGCATCATGCTTCCCGACCCGACGAGCAGCGGTCCGGAGGCGGCGGTCCGTTCGGGCTCCTCACCCGTCTGGGCCCCGCCCTTCGGCGTGACCTTCACCTGAGCGACGGTCGGTGTCGCGGTCAGCGTGACCGTGGTCGTCGCCGTCGGCGTGGGAGTGCCAAGCACCACCACAGTGGTGAGCTGGCTCTGCGTGTTCGAGGGCGACGGGCTGGGGCTGTGACTGCCAGAGCCCGTAGGAGTCGGACTGCCCGTGCCCGTGGGAGACACGCTGCCCGACGGAGAAACGCTGCCCGACGGAGAAACGCTGGGCGAACCGCTGGCCGAGTCGGACGGGCTTATCGGCGGGCTCGCGGTCCCGCCCACATTGACCCGGATGGCCGTGGGCTTCTTCACCGGCTTGCATTCCGCGCGGAACTGCTTCGGCGCGTCCAAAAGCTGTTCGGTGACGGCTCTGAAGCCGTCCACCATGGCCCACTTGGTGTCGAGCTTCTTCACCGTGAGCGTGTGTTCCTTGTACGGCAGGCCCCGCATGCCCCAAAGCGTGTAGTTTCCCTTGTTCGCGACCAGGACCGGATCGCCGTTGGGCTCCTTGGATCCGTCCGCGGTCGCCGGGATGCCGGGCTCCCCGTCAACGAGGAACTGGACCTGTCCCCCCTGATTGGACTGCTCGGAAATGAAGTCGACGCCCGTCCCGGTGAACTTGAAGGCCGCCTCGGCCCCCATCACCTGGCTGGCGTGCACATCCACATGGACGTCCCCGATGTTGCCGTCCCGGTCGTTGTAGTCCGTCCAGTTCGGACCGTAGGTCACCGCCGGGTCGTCATCGTTGACCACTGCTTCGGACGCGGGCGGGGTGAAGTCGAGCAGGAGCCGACGAGGCACGATCTCGATTTCGCCCTCGGCCGTCGTGGCGACCGCCCCGGAGATCAGGTCGGGCAAGGCCAGTGCGCCCCCATTTTGAAGCAGCGCCTGATCCTTCGACCCGAGGGAGTCCAGCTTGCCCGCCCACGGCCCGTTGATGTCCACCACGCCGGTCGCGGAGACACGGGCGCCCGGCTGGAACAGCCCCGGTGAAAGGAACCGAGTGCCGTCCCTGTAGGCGACGCCCCACTTGACGTCGAGCGGCTGCCCCGCGGTCAGCGCGGTCTGCAGGGTGAGGGTCACCTTCAGGTTCACGCCGGAGGGTCCGGCGACCCCGCCGGTGCAGTTGTAGTTGAGATCGACCTGAACGGTCTCCGCCTTGGCCGAGGTCATTGGCAGTGTGAGGAGCGCCCCTCCTGCCACGCTAACAATCGCGGCGGCGAGGGTTCTCCGCCGTCCAGCTCTCCACCGCATCACCGCGTGCTCCCGATCGCGAAGCCTGCCCGAACAGGCGAAACCACAGTAAACCGAAGGTAGATCTTATGGGGATATAGACGCGGCCCATGAGTCCTTTGGGGCGATGGTGGCGGAGTTGTAATACGACATGGCCCCGAGAACGAGGGCAAACCACCGCCTGGCAATCGACCCCCGAGGACCAGAATCGTATTCTGTTCGCGGCATCAACCTCCGAGCCGGAAGGCGTATCCATGCGGCGTGACCTCTTCGAGGAGGAGCACCTGCTCTTCCGCGACACCGTTCGTGAGTTCCTGGCGCGTGAGGTGGTCCCGCACCACCCGCAATGGGAGAAGGACGGCATCGTGCCCCGCGAGGTCTGGAAGAAGGCCGGCGAGCTGGGGATGTTCGGCTTCGCCGTGCCGGAGGAGTTCGGCGGGTCGGGCATCACGGACTACCGCTACAACACCGTCATCGCCGAGGAGATCATCCGTATCGGGGCGACCGGCCTAGGCTTCTCGCTGCACAACGACGTCATGGCCCCCTACTTCGTGGACATGACCAACGACGAGCAGAAGCAGCGCTGGCTGCCGGGGTTCGCGTCGGGCGAGCTGATCACGGCCGTCGCGATGACCGAGCCGGGGGCGGGCAGCGACCTGCAGGGCGTCCGCACCACGGCGATCAGGGACGGCGACCACTACGTGGTCAACGGACAGAAGACGTTCATCACGAACGGCATCAACTCGGACCTTGTCGTGACCGTCACCAAGACCGACCCGACGGCCGGCGCCCGCGGCACCACGCTGCTGGTCATCGAGCGGGGCATGGAGGGCTTCACCCGCGGCCGCAACCTGGAGAAGGTCGGCATGCACGCCCAGGACACGGCCGAGCTGTTCTTCGAGAACGTCCGCGTTCCCGTGGCCAACCGTCTCGGTGAGGAGGACGGCCAGGGCTTCTTCCAGCTCATGCACAACCTGCCTCAGGAGCGGCTGTCGATCGCGGTCGGGGCGGTCGCCTCGGCGGAGGCGGTCCTTGAGGCGACCATCGAGTACTGCAAGAACCGCAAGGCCTTCGGCAAGAGCATCGGCCAGTTCCAGAACACCCGGTTCGTGCTGGCCGAGCTGGCCACCGAGGTCGAAATCGCCCGCCACTACGTGGACAAGTGCATCCTCGCCCTCAACGCCAAGGAGCTCTCGGCCGTTGACGCCGCGAAGGCGAAGTGGTGGACCACCGAGCTGCAGACCAAGCTCATCGACCGCTGCCTCCAGCTCCACGGCGGCTACGGCTACATGATGGAGTACCCCGTCGCCAAGGCCTGGCTGGACAGCCGGGTCCAGACGATCTACGGCGGCACGACTGAGATCATGAAGGAGATCATCGGCCGGTCCTTCGGCTTCTGACCGCCCTGGAGGCCGTACGGCAAGGGCCGCGCCTGCCGTACGGCTCACGCTCAGCGGAACTGCTGTCCCCAGATGGCCAGCATGACCAGCACGAACACGATCACGACGCCCGCATAGGCCACCGGGCTCAGCCGGAAGAACCTGCGAACCCGGTTCAGCGCCCACGCGAACAGGAACGCCAGGAAGACCAGAAGGATGAGTCCGGGGTCCATGCTGATCAGTATGCGGCCCCATTCCCGCGTGCGCGTGCGCTAGTCACGAGTGCTATCGAGGATCACCTTCGCCACGAGCGCGGGATCGTCACTCATCGGCACGTGGCCGCAGCCGGGCAGCAACGTGACTCGCTGCTGCGCCCACCGCGCCGCCCGTACGGCCTGGCGGCGCGGCAGCAGCCGATCATGCTCTCCCCAGGCGATCGTGATGGGGACCTTGGGCGGGGCAGGGGGCGCGATCCAGGCGAACGACTCCAACGTCTCGTCGAAGCCCGGGCATCCGCGAAGGGCCTCGGCCGCCGCCAGCAGGGCCTGGCTGGAGATCTGGGAAGGCTTGGCCACCAGCATCCCCATCGCCGCCGCCCTGCCGGCTTTCGAGGAGGCCAGCGCGGTCGCGGCCCCAGGCGGAGTGGCGCTCGCCGACGCGCGGAGCACCCGCAGCATGGTCCGTGCGTAGAGGTGCTCGGCCCGGGACCAGAACCCCGTCGGCGACAGCGCGACAGCCGTACGGACAGCCCCGCGAGAGGCGAAGTCCAGCGCGACGTAGCCTCCGAGCGAGTTGCCCGCGACGTGCGGGTCCTTCAGCCCGAGCCGCGTCCAGAACTCCTCGACCGCGACGCCCAGCGTCTCGGCGTTGTACGGCAGGCCGGACGGCAACGGGGGCGACTCCCCGAACCCCGGGAAATCGACCGCGATGACATCGTGCCGTTCCGCGAGCAGATCGAGGACGGGCAGCCAGCCCTGCCGGTGATGGCAGATGCCGTGCAGCAGGACCAGCGGTGAGCCACTGCCACGCCGGTCGTAGGCGAGCTCCATACTTGCGAGTCAAGCACCCGAATCGGCGCAGACCAAGGAACACGCGGGAGTTTTCCGGGAGAAGCGCAGCATGGCGGGACGAGAACCGCAGCGCGGGTCAAGCGAAGCGACCGGCGCGAGGACCGCATGTCCCGGCGAAGCGCGGCGACCACCACATCACACGGGCATGCCGCTTGAGGGGCCACCAATCGGAACGCGTCCAGACACGACCTAACGAGCCTGGCCGGCGAGGACGCCCGTCAGCGGCCGCCGATGGGGATCTCGAACCAGACGGCCTTGCCCTCGCGGGTCGGGCGGGAGCCCCAGCGGTTGGCGAGCTGGTCGACGAGGTAGAGGCCGCGGCCGCCCTCGTCGTTCTCCCCGGCGCTGCGGATGCGGGGCAGTCGCAGGTCCTGGTCGAAGACCTCGACCCAGATGGACTCCTTGCCCCGGCGGAGCCGCAGGGTGAACTCCTTGTCCCCGGCGATCTCCTCTTCGAAGCCCGGCACATCCCAGGACTCGTCGAACGGCAGCGGAGGCCCGTCGAGCACCAGCTCACGGCGCGGGATGCTCGCGCTGGCCGCGTGCAGCACCACATTCGTCACGACCTCGGAGACGAGCAGGCAGGCCAGCTCGGCGCGCTCCTCGGGCACCTGCCAGCTCTCGAACGCCTCGGACGCCATGCGCCGCGCCTCGCTCACCATGATCGGCTGGGCGGGGAACGTCTGCTCCTCGAACTCGAGCTCGGCCCCGACCGACCGTACGACCAGGATGGCCATGTCGTCGTCGATCTCGCCGGGAACGGCGATGGTGGCGACGTCGGCGATGCGCTCGACCGGCTCGGTGGAGATCTTCGCGACCTTGTCGCAGAGGATCTGGAGCGTCTCGTCGTCGCTGAGCGAGGGCCCTTCGGAGTCGCGGGGCGGGCGCCGGTCGACGAGGCCGTCGGTATAGAGCAGCAGGGTCGCGCCCGGAGGAAGGACCCGCGTCTCCTCCTTGTAGACCAGGTCGGCGTGCATCCCCTTGGCGCGGACGCCGAGCGGCTGGCCGACCTCGGTGATGTCCAGCTCGGCGACATTGCCGTCGACGATCAGCAACGGCGGGGCGTGGCCGGCGTTGGCGAACGACAGCTGCCGCGACCACGCGTCGTATACCAGGTACTGGCAGGTGACGATCGGCGGGTTGGTGATGTCGGCGCCGAAGTCGTCGCGCTCGGGCGCGGCGACGATCCGGGTCCACTCGTCGAGGCGGGCGAGGATGTCGGCGGGGGGCTTGTCGTCCTGCGCGAAGGCCCGCAGCGCGGCCCTGAGCTGGCCCATGACGGCCGCGGCCTTGGCTCCCCTGCCCTCGACGTCGCCGATGACGATGCCGACCCGTCCCGCGGACAGCGGGATCACGTCGTACCAGTCGCCGCCGACCTGGGTCTGGATGCCCTGCCCGTGGGACGCGAGCGGGGCCGCCGGGTAGTAGCGGACGGCGATCTCCAGCCCGTCGAGCGACGGGAGCTCACGGGGCAGCAGGTGCTTCTGGAAGGACTCGGCGGTGTGCCGCTCCTCCTCGAAGAGCAGGGCGTTGTCGACGGCGAGGGCCACCCGGGTGGCGATGGCGCCCACGAAGTCCCGGTCGAACGCGTCGTAGTGAGGGGAGCGCCGGTCGGTGAGGTTCGACATGCCGAGGTACATCAGGCCCAGCGTCTCCCCGCGGGCGCACAGCGGCGCGACTATCGCGGAGGTCATGCCGATCTCACCGCAGATGCGTGCGGAGCCCTCGCTGGGGGACGGGTAGCTGACCTGGGAGAAGTCCTCGACGAGGATGGTCTCCTGGCGGCGCAGCGCGGTGTCCGCGTAGTGGCCGGCCGGATACCTGATCTCGGCGCCCACCGGCCTCCAGGTGTCCGGCGGCGGCGACCAGCCGTTCACGTGCGTGGAGACCTTCCGCACCAGCCGGTCGCTCTCCACCAGTTCGATGAAGCAGTGGTCGGCGAACTGGGGCACCAGCATCTCGGCGACCCGGTTGAGCGTCTCCTCCACGTAGAGAGAGCCGGCGAGTCGCTCGCCGATGCGTTCGAGCAGGCCGAAGCGGTCTTTTTCGCGCTCGTTGCTGCGCATCGCCTCACGGGCGGTGATCACGATTCCGGTGACAGACCCGGACTGGTGCCGCAGCGGCACGGCCTGGGCCCGGACGTAGATCATGGTGCCGTCGCCGCGGACGACGTCGAAGGTGCCCTCCCAGACGCCTCCGCGGAGCACGTGCTTGGCGAGCTCCACCGCGAGCGGATGGTCCTTCTCCATGATTCCCAGGGAGAGGAGGGACTCCTTGCCGGAGGGGAGGCCGGGCCTGCCGAAGAGGCGCTCGGCGAAGGGGTTCCAGTAGAGAACGTTGCTGAATCTGTCGGTGACAACCACCGCCATCTCCGCGTGGTCCAGCACGGAACCGGCGGTCAGGTGATCCGCGGCGTCCTGCGACAGATCCCCCCAACGTTTCATCCCTCGACCACCCCCTGGAGACGGATGCTCGCTACGCCGGCCACGGACACTCCTGCAGGGGTTGGGATGTCGCGGGAGAGGAGGGGCTCCCTATGGGGATTCAACCAGGCACAACTCTTTCGGTCATCGCTTGGTGACGAACACGTGCGCGGCGACGTCGCGCGGGAGTTCCGCGAGAGTGCCGTCCGCTTCGCTGTCACCTGTCACCCGCACACCGTCGTCGCTCGCCGCGAGCGTCACCTCGCGTCCGGGTTGTATCCCAACTTGCTTGAGTTTAAGCATCACGGCGGGGTCGCTTTGCACTTGTTCGCTAATTCGGCGCACGACAACCGGGATCGCCGCCGGGCCTGCGAGATCGGCCATAGGAGAGACTGGCTCATCCTTGGTCAAATCAGACTCGGCCACGCCGAGCTCCGCCAGACCGGGGATGGGGTTGCCGTGCGGGCAGGCCCGCGGGTTGTCGAGGAGGCCGACGAGCCGGGTCTCCACCGACTCCGACATCACGTGCTCCCAGCGGCACGCCTCGATGTGGACCTCCTCCCAGGGCATCCCGATCACCTGGGTCAGCAGGCACTCGGCCAGGCGGTGCTTGCGCATGACCCTTATGGCCAGCGTGCGCCCGAGATCGGTCATGCTGAGGTGGCGGTCGCCCTGCACCTTGACGAGGCCGTCACGCTCCATCCTGGCGACCGTCTGGCTGACCGTGGGACCACTCTGCTGCAATCGCTCCGCGATGCGCGCGCGCAGCGGAACGATTCCTTCCTCTTCAAGCTCGAAGATCGTGCGGAGATACATCTCCGTTGTGTCGATCAGGCCGTGTGCGGTCAAAATTCCTCCAGTCCTGTATCGATGCTACGACCCCCTGAGTGTTCGCAGCCGACCCTATTGGGGAAGCGACCTAGGGTGGGAAACATCGGAGCAGAGCGATTCCTTCCGGTGGAGATCAGCCTGCCCGCCCTCCGGGACGCGGCGCGCTGCTGCGAAGGCTGTGACCTCTACCGGAACGCGACCCAGACCGTGTTCGGAGACGGCGCTCCCGACGCCCGCTACATGCTCGTGGGCGAGCAGCCGGGCGACCAGGAGGATCGCCGGGGAGCGCCATTCGTCGGACCGGCGGGCCGGATGCTCGATAAGGCGCTGGAAGAAGCGGGAATCGACCGTGAAGCGGTCTACGTGACCAACGCGGTCAAGCATTTCAAGTTCGAGCCGCGCGGCAAGCGAAGAATTCACCAGAAACCGACGGCGGCCGAGATAGACGCCTGCCGGCCGTGGCTCAACGCCGAGATGCTGCTGGTGGACCCGGCCGTGACACTGGTCCTCGGCGCCACAGCGGCGCGAGCCCTGCTGGGGCCGTCCTTCAGGGTGACCCGGCACCGCGGCGAGCCCGTCCCGCGTCGCGAGGGCGCGTATTACGTGGCGACGATCCATCCGTCGGCGATCCTGCGCGCGCCGGACCGGGACACGGCGTACGCGGGCTTCGTCGCCGACCTCAAGGTCGCCGCCGCGCTCGCGTGAGCCCGTTCAGGGGCGAGGCGCTCGCGGACCCAGGAGCCTCCGGCGAGGCGGTAGCGGATCCGGTCGTGCCTCGCGTGAGCCAGTTCAGGGGGCGAGGCGCTCGCGGACCCAGGAACCTCCGGCGAGACGGTAGCGGATCCGGTCGTGCATGCGGTCGGTCTGGCCCTGCCAGAACTCGACCTCCGACGGCAGCACCCGGAAGCCGCCCCAGAACTCGGGCAGCGGCGGGTCCTCGGGCCAGCGCTCGGCCAGCTCCCGGTAACGCGCGTCCAGTTCCTCCCGCGACCCGACGACGGCCGACTGCCGCGACGCCCAGGCCCCGATGCGGGAGCCGTACGGGCGGGTGTGGAAGTAGGCGGCGGTCTCGTCGCGCGAGAGCCGTACTGTCCGGCCCTCGACGCGAACCTGGCGGCGGATGGGGTGCCAGGGGAAGAGGAGGCAGGCGCGCGGGTTCTCGGCGAGGTCGCGCCCCTTGCGGGACTCGTAGTTGGTGAAGAAGGAGAAGCCCCGCTCGTCGAACCCCTTGAGCAGAACGGTCCGGGCCGAGGGACGGCCCCCGGCGGAGCTGGTGGCGAGAATCATGGCGTTGGGTTCGGGAAGCCCGGCGGCGACCGCGTCGGCGAACCACAGTGTGAACTGCGCCACCGGATCGTCGGCCATGTCGGATTCGAGCAGGGGCTCACCCTCGTAGCTGTGCCGGAGCCCGGGGAGTTGGGAAGCGCTGTCCACGGAACGGTATTGTTGCGCGCTTGGCAGATGTCTGGCGCACCGCCCCCTACCAGGGAGAACGGTGTTTGGGAGGGACCGGGGGCAGACCAGTGACGCCCTGAGGGTTAAATTGACCCGCCGGTATCTCGACATCAAGGCTTTTGACTTCACAAGAGAGGGAGGCGGCCGAGTATGTCCGACTTCAAACCCGGGCTCGAAGGCGTAGTGGCTTTCGAGACCGAGATCGCGGAACCGGACAAAGAAGGGGGCGCCCTTCGTTATCGGGGCGTCGACATCGAAGAGCTTGTGGGCAACGTCTCCTATGGACACGTCTGGGGCCTGCTCGTCGACAACAAATTCCAGCCGGGCCTGCCCCCGGCGGAGCCGTACCCCGTTCCTGTCCACTCCGGTGACATCCGCGTCGACGTGCAGAGCGCGCTGGCGATGCTGGCCCCGGCCTTCGGCTTCCGGCCACTGCTCGACGTGGACGACGACCAGGCCCGCGAGGACCTCGCGCGCGCCTCGGTGACCGCCCTGTCGTTCGTCGCCCAGTCCGCCCGCGGCCTGGGACTGCCCATGGTCCCCCAGAAGCGCGTCGACGAGGCCGAGAGCATCGTCGAGCGATTCATGATCCGCTGGCGCGGTGAGCCCGACCCCAAGCACGTCAAGGCCATCGACGCGTACTGGACCTCCGCCGCCGAGCACGGCATGAACGCCTCCACGTTCACCGCCCGGGTGATCGCCTCCACGGGCGCCGACGTGGCCGCGGCCCTGTCGGGCGCGGTGGGCGCGATGTCCGGCCCGCTGCACGGGGGCGCCCCCGCCCGCGTGCTGCACATGATCGAAGGCGTCGAGCAGATGGGAGACGCCCAAAAGTACGTCCAGAGCGAGCTGGACAAGGGCCAGCGGCTCATGGGCTTCGGCCACCGGGTCTACCGCGCCGAGGACCCCCGCGCCCGCGTACTCCGCCGTACTGCGAAGGAGCTGGGCGCGCCGCGCTACGAGGTCGCCGCCGCGCTGGAGACGGCCGCGCTCGAGGAGCTGCACGCCCGCAAGCCGGACCGGGTCCTCGCGACGAACGTGGAGTTCTGGGCAGCGATCATCCTCGACTTCGCCGAGGTTCCCGCGCACATGTTCACGTCCATGTTCACGTGCGCCCGTACGGCCGGCTGGGCCGCCCACATCCTGGAGCAGAAGCGCACGGGCAGGCTCGTCCGCCCCAGCGCGACCTACGTGGGCCCGCCGCAGCGCTCGGTCAACGACGTGCCCGGCGCCGGCGAGGTCGTCGGCAAGGTCTGACCCACTCCCGGCGCAGGCCTGACGTCATCCCGCCGAATCGACGGCCCGCTCCCCGGAGCGGGCCGTTTCCGGGGCCGTTTCCGGGGCCGTGCCGGTTGGGCGCGCCGTCTCGGGGGCCCCGCCGTTCGGGCGCGGCGTCCGCGCGGGGGCGTCCGGGAGATCTTTACAGAGAGGGTTCACCTCTGACCTCTCCTCGACTCTCAGCCGCCCGCAGCGGACCTTGGGGACGGAGCTCCCCGACTTGGAGTCGGCCACCTTCATGATCGCGATGACCTTGTCGACGGGGTCGTGTCTTTCCGTGTCAGCGAAGTCGATCACCCCGCTCGAACCGTTCCACGCCGAGCTCCCGGAGATGCGGGCGAGCTCGTAGAGGATGTCCCCCTTGCTGGGCAGTGCGCCCGAGCGATAGGCGGTGCTCGCCGCCTGATAGAAGACGCTGACGGCATCGTAGGTGAGGATGAGATTGTCCTCCGACGCCTTGCTGAGCCTGCCCTGCAACAGACCCAGGATGAACCCGGTCGGTGTCGGACCCGTCCGCCACAGCTCCCGGCTCGCCAGGGCCGAGTAGTAGACCTCGACCCGCTTCAGGTCCTGGATCTGCCCGCCGTGGTCGGCGACCACCTTGATGACGTCGTCGCTCGCGAGGACCTTCACCTTTTCCGGACCGCACGACTCGCCCTCGACCGCCCGCAGGAAGTCGAGGAACTCCGGGGCGCGGCCGGCGTAGAAGTACAGATCCGCATTGCTCCTGCACGCGTCTTGGGTGGCCTTGGTGATGCCTCCTCCCTGGACGCTGTAGTACACGGGATCGTGGAGCCTGATGTGCTCCGCGCTCAGCGCCGCGGTGAAGTCGTCGGCCAGGTTGTTCGTGTACTCGTCACCGGGCGACCCGTCCCGGATGATCACCGCTGACGGGGACGCCACGCCGGACAGGAGGTCGTGCCGGGCGAACCTGGCGGCCAGCGTCGCCTCTCTGAAGTTCGTCGGGCCCACATGGAAGTAGTAGGGAGACGGATAGCCCGGGAGGCGGTTGCCGCCGCTGACGTGGATCGAGCCGTCCTGGACGTATCCGAAGCGGTCGGCGGTCGCGGTGGTCCCGACCATCGGGATCTTCGCCGCGTGCAGCACACCGATCCCCTGCTCCACCCCCTCCACGCTCCGCGGGAAGCCCACCACGCCGACCACGTGCGGATCCTGTTCTCCGAGGCCGCTGATCAGCTCGGCGTCGCGTCGCCCCTGGCCGAAGTCCTCGCCGGAGTTCGCGATCAGAATCTGGAGGCGGGGGGTGCTGGTGACCGCGCGCTGGTACTCCTCCATGGCCGTCAGCTCGGAGAGGGCGCCCGCGAACCGGGGGTCCTCCGGCGACGGGTTCTTGATCGAGAACTCTCCGAAGAGGACCACGCTGACATAGGCCCCCGAGTTCCTGGCGACGGTGTTGTTCTGATCGATCTGCTTGACCAACTTTGTGACCGGGCCGCCGAACAGGCCTTCGGGGGCGGGTCCCGTGGCGTTGACGATGCCGATGCATTCCGCACCGATCCGCTCGACCCAGGGCAGGCCGCCGCAGTGCGCGTCGATGTCCTGCTGGTTCCGGATGAGCCACACGGCGGGGCCGACGAGCAGCAGCGCCACCACGGACCAGTAGCCGATCGCCCGCGCCACGCTCGGGTAGAGCCTCAACCGGTAGTCGTCCCCGGGCGGGGTCCCGGCCGCGTCGACGACCAGCCTGAGGCGGGGCACCCGCCGCCGCACCGTCTCCCGCCATCCATCGACCGCCTTCGGGAGTCGTCCCAGCTCCAGCGGCGGCGTCGGCGGCCGCTCGGCGGTGAGCGCCTGCGGCATCGCGGCCAGCACGAGGACCGGGGCCAGCAGCCCCGTCTCCTCTGTGGTCTCCTCCAGGATCCGCAGAAACCTCTCGTTGGCCTCTCCCGGCTTCCTCGCCTCCAGGACCAGCAGGCCGTACAGGCCGCGGCCCCAGCTCGGCCAGGGGATCGGCCACTTCTTGTACGCCTGGTGGAGGTCCTGGCACATGGCATGGACCAGCAGCCGGTCGATGTCCGCCTCGCTCGCGTTGGCCAGGCGGAGCGCGTACCTCGGGAGGCGTTCGAAGCGCTTTCGAGGCAGGTACGGCTGTTGCCTGAACCACCGGTTGAAGAGCGACCCCCGGATGGAGAGCAACGACTGGACCCCGGTGCCCAAAGTGGCCACGAGCACGCCGAGCACCCAGGGGAGCAGGCCCACCAGGTCCGACGGCCCTCCGAACCACCACGCGGCCAGGGTTCCCAGCGGCACCCAGGTGTAGGCCGCCCGCCCGATGAAGTCGACGGCCGTCCTGCGTCCCCGGTCTCCGCCGTACCGGCCCCTCCGCCAGACCTTGAGCCGCTCCTTGAACTCCTCCTGGCCCTTGCGCGATTGCGGATCCGGCGGCCACCGGTTGAAGGAGGTCTCCGAGGCGTCCGCCGCCGGCCGCTCGGCGCGCTGGCGGCGGGCCCACAGAACGAACTGAACGAGCGGGAAGCGCGGCGCGGGCAGGAACGACCCGCCCACCGGCTTGCCCAGCTGCCCCTGCTCCCCCGCCAGGGCCGAGACGAGGTCACCAAGAGTGTCGTGCTCTCCCGATCTGACCGACGCGTGCGGGAGCGAGTCCTCGAACGGCGCGGCGAGCTGCTTGGCGACCTCGGAAGCGTGGTCGGCCTCACCGGTGATGACGAGGATGGGCAGTGGCGCGTCCGCTCGCCAGAAAAACGGCCTACGGACCAGTCCCTCGATGACGCCGTGCAGATCGGGCAATGCGGGGATCCCTCTGAAAGCTGATCGGCGAGCGGGTTCCTATGAAGATCTCAGGGTGGCATCCCGAATCGCGCGTTCGCTATAGATCTCGCATATCTCACATGGCGGACCCGGGTCAGGACCGCCCTCCGGGGTTACTACGCTGGACCACGTGGCTGACATCGTGATTCCCGCTGACATCAAGCCCGCAGACGGCCGTTTCGGCTGCGGGCCCTCGAAGGTACGCCCTGAGCAGCTCGCCGCGCTCGCCGACTCCGGCGCGAGCCTCATGGGCACGTCCCACCGCCAGAAGCCCGTCAAGAACCTGGTCGCCCGGGTTCGCGCGGGGCTGACCGACCTGTTCTCCCTCCCCGAGGGGTATGAGGTCGTGCTCGGCAACGGCGGCACCACGGCGTTCTGGGACATCGCCTCCTTCGGGCTGATCCGGGAGCGGTCGCAGCACCTCAACTTCGGCGAGTTCTCGTCCAAGTTCGCCACGGTCGCAAAGAAGGCGCCCTGGCTCGGCGAGCCGACCGTCATCAAGTCGGAGGTGGGCAGCCACCCGCTTCCGGTGGCCGAGGAGGGCGTGGACGTCTACGCCCTGACCCACA
Source organism: Planotetraspora sp. A-T 1434 (assembly GCF_025420585.1). Classification (GTDB taxonomy): domain Bacteria; phylum Actinomycetota; class Actinomycetes; order Streptosporangiales; family Streptosporangiaceae; genus JAOEGB01. Next base: position 40,662 of record NZ_JAOEGB010000039.1, read on the forward strand.
ACGAGACCTCGACCGGCGTGGCCATGCCGGTCAAGCGGGTCGTCGAGGACGACTCGCTGGTCCTGGTCGACGCCACGAGCGGCGCGGGCGGCCTGCCCGTCTCCGCCGAGGAGTTCGACGTCTACTACTTCGCGCCCCAGAAGAGCTTCGCCTCCGACGGCGGCCTCTGGCTCGCGCTGTTCTCGCCCAAGGCCCTGGCCCGGGTGTGCGAGATCGCGGACAGCGGCCGGTTCGTCCCCGAGTTCTTCAGTCTCCCGACGGCGATCGACAACTCGTCGAAGGACCAGACCTACAACACCCCGGCGGTCGCCACACTGTTCCTGCTGGCCGACCAGCTCGACTGGATGAACTCCCAGGGTGGCCTGGCGTGGACGACGGCCCGCACGGCCGACTCCGCCTCGCGGCTGTACACGTGGGCCGAGAAGACGTCCTACACCACGCCGTTCGTCGCCGACCCGGCGCAGCGCTCCAACGTCGTCGGCACCATCGACTTCGACGACTCCGTGGACGCCGCGGCGGTCGCCAAGGTCCTGCGGGCCAACGGCATCGTGGACACCGAGCCCTACCGGAAGCTGGGCCGCAACCAGCTCCGCGTCGCGATGTTCCCGGCCATCGACCCGGCCGACATCGAGGCGCTCACAACCTGCGTCGACTACGTGGTCGAGCGGCTCTAGAACCGCCCCGCCGTACGGCTGAGCAGGCCCGTGCCGCATCGCGGCGCGGGCCTGTGGTGTTTCTGTCTTACGACGGCGTGGAGGCCGTCAGGAGGGCCTGCGGCGGCGCAGCAGCCAGGCGGCGAGGACACCGCCGATCAGGCCGAAGAGATGCCCCTGCCAGGAGATCCCCGGCTGGCTCGGCAGGGCTCCCCAGAGGATCGAGTAGTAGAGCACGGCGACGACCACGCCGAGCAGGATGTCGAGGGCCCGGCGATCGAACAGCCCCCGAGCTACGACATAACCGAAATATCCGAAAACGAGGCCGCTCGCGCCCACTGTCAGTGTGTTGGGCGGGCTGGTGAACCAGACGCCCAGACCGCTCACCACGATGATGAGGAGGCTGGCGGCGAGAAACCGCCCGAGCCCCCGGATGGCCGCCAGGAAGCCAAGGATCAGCAGCGGCACCGAGTTGGCCATCAGGTGCGCGAACCCGGCGTGCAGGAACGGGGCGAAGAGGATCCCGGCCAGGCCGTCCGGCTCATGCGCGACGATGCCGTAGCGGTCGAGGCGCCCGTCCTCGACGTAGTCGACGACCTCGATCGCCCACATGGCGGAGACAAGGACGAACATCACGATCGCGCTGCCCAGTGCCCCGCTCAGGAGCCTGGCCGTGCGATCCCGCAGCGACCGGCCGGATGGGGGAAGCCCGGTCCCGGAATCGTTCATGCCTTCACCGTACGCAGTTGCGGTCACGAACGGTCGCTCTGCCCACCCCCGGCGTGATCATGCGCACGTTCCCGAACCCCTGCGCCACCCCGGCGTGATCATGCACACGTTCCCGGACCCGCTGCGTCACCGCTTCGTGATCATGCATACGTTCCCGGACCCCTTGCGTCGCCGCCTCGTGATCATGCACGGATTCCTGGCGACCGCGCCGCGGCGGCCCCCTTCGAGGAGCGACCACGCCCGTTCCCCGCGAGGACCGATCATGCCCTCGCGGGGAACGGGGAAAGGCTGCTACTCGCCCTTCCAGACGGGCGCGCGCTTCTCGGCGAAGGCCGCCGCGCCCTCCATGGCGTCCTTCGAGCCGAAGACCGGGTTGACGATCGCCCCCTGCTTCGCGAACATCTCCTCCCGCGGCCAGTCCGCGGACTCCACGATCACCTTCTTGGTCGCCGCGAGAGCCAGAGGGGCGTTCGCGGCGATCGCGCGAGCCATGGCGAGTGCCCCGTCGAGGGCCTCCCCCGCGGGCGTGATCCGGTTGACCAGACCCAGCTCGTAGAGCCGGGACGCGGGGTAGTGATCTCCAGTCAGGGCGATCTCCATGGCCACGTGGTACGGAACACGCCGCGGCAGCCGCATGATCCCACCCGCACCGGCCACCAGGCCGCGCTTGGGCTCCGGCAGGCCGAACCTGGCCTCCTCGGAGGCGACGACGATGTCGCACGCGAGGGCCAGCTCGAAGCCGCCCGCGAGGGCGTAGCCCTCGATCGCGGCGATGAGCGGCTTCAGCGGCGGGGCCTCGGTCAGCCCGCCGAACCCGCGCCCCTCGACGACGGGCATGTCGCCGTTGAGGAAGCCCTTCAGGTCCATGCCCGCGGAGAACGTGCCGCCCGCGCCCGTGAGGACGATGACCGACACGTCCTTGCGCTCGTCCAGCTCGTCCACGGCGGCGGCGATGCCGCGCGCCACGGTGCCGTTGATCGCGTTCCTGGCCTGCGGACGGTTGATCGTGATGACGGCGACGCCGCCGTCCACCGATACGAGAACCTCGTCAGACACTTGACCTCACTCGGTTACTTGGGCTGGAAGCGGATGCCGCCGTCGAAGCGGATGACCTCGCCGTTCATGTAGTCGTTCTCGATCAGCGCGCGGACGAGATGGCCGAACTCCGACGCGCGGCCCATCCGCTTGGGGAACGGCACGGGCGCGGCCAGTTTGGCCTTGAACGCCTCGGACTCGGGGCCGGAGCCGTAGATCGGGGTGTCGATGATGCCGGGGGCGATCGTCAGGACGCGGACGCCGATCGCCGCCAGGTCACGGGCGGCCGGAAGGGTCATGCCGATGATGCCGCCCTTGGACGCCGAGTACGCCACTTGGCCGGTCTGGCCCTCGATGCCCGCCACCGAGGCGGTGTTGATGACCACGCCACGCGCGCCGTCGGCGTCGGCCGGCCCGGTCTTCGCCATCGCCGCCGCGCCGATCCGCATGAGGTTGAACGTGCCGATCAGGTTGACGTCGATCACCTTGCGGTAGGAGGCCAGGTCGTGCGGAGAGCCGTCGCGGTTGACGGTCCGGGACGCCCATCCGATGCCCGCGCTGTTGACGACGGCGCGCAACGGCTTGCCGGTGGCCACCGCCGCGTCCACGGCGGCCTGCACCGAGGCCTCGTCGGACACGTCGGTCTGCGCGAACACGCCGCCGAGCTCGTCGGCGAGAGCCTTGCCGCGCTCTACGTTCAGGTCGGCGATGACCACGGTCGCGCCGACGCTCGCCAGCTCACGGGCCGTGGCCTCACCGAGGCCGCTGGCACCGCCCGAGATGATTGCTGCTGCTCCGTTCAGGTCCATAGCCGGACCTTAACGCCCCAACCGAATGAAGTTCTACTCGGGGTGGTTCAAAATCGCGGTGTCGACATCGGGGTAGACCCTGATGCGCCGGTCAAGACCGGTCGTGCGGAGGATGCGGGCCACGGGTGCCTGTGGCGCGGCCAGGCAGACGCCGCCGCCCTCGCTCGTGGCGAGCCGCCACGCCTCGATGAGCACGCTCAGGCCGCTGGAGTCCATGAACGACAGGGCTGCGAGGTCGAGGACCAGCGTGGCGCCGTCCTTCGTGATGGCGTCGCGCACCTCGTCCCGCAGGAACGGAGCGGTGAAAAGGTCGAGCTCGCCTTCGACCGCCACGACGACGGCGCCCGAGAGCGAACGGCGCGCGAGCCGCAGCTTCATCGTCGAACCTCCTCCGCGAGGCCCACTTTACTTGCGCATCACCCTCTATGAGCGGACGTCAATGAGCGGATACGGCGAAGCCGTACGGCAGTTCCAGGCGGTGGGCGGCCAAGAGCTCCTCGTCGGCGAGCAGGGAGCGCGTGGGCCCGTCGGCCGCGATCACCCCGCCGGAGAGGATCAGCGAGCGCTCGCACAGCTCCAGCGCGTACGGCAGGTCATGCGTGACCATCAGCACCGTCACGTCCAGACTTCTCAGAATCTCGGCGAGCTCGCGGCGGGACGCGGGGTCGAGATTGGACGACGGCTCGTCCAGCACGAGGATCTCCGGCTCCATCGCGAGCACGGTGGCCACCGCCACGCGCCGCCGCTGGCCGAAGGACAGGTGGTGCGGCGGCCGGTCGATCGCCTCCAGCATGCCGACCCGCTCCAGCGCGTCCTTCACCCTCTGCTCCAGCTCCGCCCCCCGCACGCCAAGGTTGGCCGGGCCGAACGCGACGTCCTCCCGCACGGTCGGCATGAAGAGCTGGTCGTCGGGGTCCTGGAACACCAGCCCCACCCGGCGGCGGATCTCCCGGAGCGTGTCCCCGCGCACGGGCAGCCCGGCCACCTCGACGGAACCGTGACCGGCGGTGAGGATGCCGTTGAGGTGCATGACCAGCGTGGTCTTCCCCGCGCCGTTCGGCCCCAGGAGCGCGACCCGCTCCCCCCGCCCGATGGTCAGGTCCACGCCGAAGAGCGCCTGCGTCCCGTCGGGATAGGCGTAGGCGAGGCTGCTGACCTTCAGCGACGTGGCGGTCATGTGAGGCTCCACGACAGCACGGCCGTCGCCGCCGCGAGGCCGGGAAGGAGCGCGGCGGCCCCCCACTGCCGTGCGGACGCCGGCAGCTCCCGGATCATCGGCATCTCGCCGGTGTAGCCACGGCTCAGCATCGCGAGATGCACCCGCTCACCCCGTTCGTACGACCTGATGAACAGCGCCCCCGCCGACTTCGCCAGCACGGGCGCCTGCCGGATGTCCCTGGGCACGAATCCCCGCGATTCCCGGGCGATCCGCATCCGGCGCATCTGGTCGAGGATCACGTCCATGTAGCGGAGCATGAACGTCGCGATCTGCACGAGCAGCCGCGGCAGCCGGAGCCGCTCCGCGCCCAGCAGCATCATCCGGGGCTCCGTGGTGGCCGCCAGCAGGATCGAGGCGATCACACCGAGGGTCGCTTTGGCCAGGACGTTCCACGCCGCCCACAGGCCCGGGACGCTCAGCGAAACACCGAGCACGTCCACCCGCTCCCCCAGGCCGATGACCGGGATCGCCACCGCGAACAGCACGAAGGGGACCTCGATCACCATGCGCCGCAGGATGAAGGGCGCCGGGACTCGCGCGGCCACCGCCACGCCCGCCAGCAGAAGGGCGTAGACCCCGAACGCCCAGAAGCTCTCACGGGGCGTCGCGACCACCGCGACCGCGAAAGCCGCCGCGGCCAGCAGCTTGCACTGTGGCGGAAGCCGGTGCACGAGCGTGTCCCCTGGCCGGTAGAGCTGGTGATGATGCCCCGCGCTCACCGGTGGCCCACCCTGCGGCGGCTCACATGGCTCACTTCGCTCACGTGGCTCACGTGGCTCACGTGGCTCACGCTGTGACCTTGTGGCGCTGCCTGCGCCGGACCGTGTAGAAGATCCCGCCGCCGCCGGCGACCGTAAGAGCCACTCCCGCGACTCCCGCGAGGCCCCCCGACAGCCGCGCGTCGCCGATCCCCTTGACGCTGTAACCGGCCAGCGGGCCGTTCCCCAGCTCACTCGGCTTCTCGTGCGCGTTGAAGCCCTTGTCGGCGGCCACCTTGTTGAGCCCGTCCGGCGAGTTGGAGGCGTAGAACGAGACGACCCCGGCGAGCAGGAGGGCGACGAGCCCGCCGCCGACCAGGATCGGCCGCAGCCCTCGCCTCGGCGCGGCAGCGGGCCGCTCGACCGGGATCTCCCCGTCGGCCGTCTTGAGCACCAGCGGCGCCGCCAGGCCCCGCGCGCCGTACACCAGGTCAGGGCGTACGGCGAGCACACTGCTGACGGTGAGCGCGGTGATCAGCGCCTCGCCGAGGCCGATCAGGACGTGCACGCCGCCCATCGCCGCGGCCACGGAGGACACCTCGATCGGCGCGGTGCCGCCGAGCCAGAACAGCCCCGTGAAGCAGAGGGCGGCCGCGGGCACGGACACCACCGCGGCCGCGAACGACCCCGCCACCACGGCGGTACGGCCGCGCGGCCCGGCCCGGCGGATCCCGCTCCCGGTGATCAGACGGAAGACGGCCCAGCCGACGACCGTGGTGACGATCGCCATGAGCGTGATGTTGACGCCCAGCGCGGTGAGCCCGCCGTCGGCGAAGAAGAACGCCTGCACGATCAGCACGACGGCCACGCATAACACGGCCGTGTAGGGCCCCACGAGGATCGCGGCCAACGCCCCTCCGAGCAGGTGACCGCTGGTGCCGGCCGCGACGGGGAAGTTGAGCATCTGGACGGCGAAGATGAACGCCGCCACGAGACCGGCCATGGGGGCGGTCCGGTCGTCGAGCTCGCGCTGGGCGCGCTTCAGGCAGACGGCCATCCCGGCGGCCGCGAAGGCCCCCGCGCCGACGGAGACGGGAACGTCGAAGAACCCATCGGGTACATGCACAGCAAGCCCCTCCGAACTGGGTGGATCTGTCCCCAACTCTAGGACATGGAGTTGTAGTTGCAAACAGTTCGCATCTAGCGACGGCGCAGACGGCGGAACATTCGCCGGAGAAGTGTGAGAGGCGTGGCCGCGCGGACCGACGTGCTGAGGCGCCGGTTGACGGCTGTGGCATACGGGCGGGCGGTCCACCGGACGAGGCCGCGCCACCATCGCATGGTGCGCCCGAGCGTCTCGGGACCGCCGACCTTGACGGGGAACCGGGCGGGCGGACCGCCCACGTCGAGCTCCAGGTAGGCGTCCCACGTCCCGGCGTCGAACCCGCCGGTCTCCGCCGTGAACGTGTGCGGCCCCGTCGCCGTCACGGCCGCGCGCCGCTCCCGCCCCGACGCCCGCTCCCGCCAGACGAGATGCCGTACGGCTGCCGCACCCGGCGCGTCACCCACGTGCACCTGGCCCTCGACGCGCAGCCTCCGCCCGGCCCACTCGGCGCGCGTCAGCCGTACGGAACCGGGGACGCGGAGGAGGCGGCCGCCGACATCGAGGCTGAGATTGCCGTGCGATCGGGTGAGAAAGGGCACGACGACGACACCGGACGCGAAGCGCGGAGGGGGCGGCCGCACCCCCGGATCACGTTCGGACCCCAGCCGCGCCAGCCGCCGGACGCCCTCGCAGTGAACGGCGGCATGGACGTCCCACACGCCGGCGGGGAGCGAGGTCACCTCGAGGGCCACGCTGAACAAATCGGCGACGCCGGTGACGGCCGCCGGCCGTTCCTCCCGGGACGTGCGCTCCCGCAGCACGAGGCCCGCCTCTCCCGGGAACCCGGTGAGCGCGGCAAATCCGGAGACGGCCAGGCGGTCGCCGTCCCACTCCAGGGCCGTCAGGCGATGCCGGAGCGGGGCCGTCTGGACGCCTGCCAGCCGTACCAGCCTGGCGAGGTCGCGCGGCGCCGCGGCCCGGAGCCGGTCGGCGGCGTCCAGGCGGTCGAGCACTCCCTGGGTGAGCCACTGGGAGCACAGGTCGGCGACCTCGATGGCGATCTTCTCGCGGGTCGCCTCGTCGGCGGCCAGAAACGGCGCGCGGAGTTCCGGGAAGACGTCGAGCTTGAAGTGCCGGAGGAGCAGGCGATCGCGGAGCGGTCCAGGCGGGACATGCCGCGCCATCAGCTCGATCGCGGTGCGTACGGCCCGCAGGAAGGCGAGCGGATCCCGGCCGGGGCGGGAGGGGAGGTGGTAGCAGTCCTGATCGGCGACCACGGACAACACGTCGGCGTCGCAGTAGGCATGGCAGTAGGCGTGGGCGGCGAAGACCATGTCCTGGCCCGTCCGGAGGCTCTCGTCGAACCGGATCCGGTGCCGCTCCAGCATGGCCCGGCGGAAGAGCGCGGAGCAGGTGAGGACGTCGTAGGCGGCGCCGCCGCGTGAGGCGCCGCCCAAGGTCACCCGGTCGGCGTCCTCGTGGAAGGGGAAGTCGCGTGGGCGTACGGACCGATCGCCGGGCTGCGCGACGATCCGGCCGAGAACGATGCCGGAGCCGTTCCTGTCGGCCATCGCCACCATCCGCCGCAGCGCTTCCGGGCCGACGAAACCGTCGGCGTCGCAGAAGAAGACGTACCGGCCCCTCGCCTCCGCGAGGGCGCGGTTGCGCGGCCTGCTCGCGGTGCCCCGGTGATCCTCCTCGATCACCCTGATCACGCTCGGGTGATATGCGGCGTAGAGATCGAGGAGCGCCCTGATGTCGACGGACGAGCCGCCGTCCACGATGATGATCTCCTTGCTCACCCGCTGAACGAGCAGGGACGTGAGGCACCGGTCCAGATTCGCCCGGCAGTCGAGACTGTCCCGGCAGCCGGGATTCTCGCGGCAGCCGGGATTCTCGCGGCGGTCGGGATTCTCGCGACGGTCGAGACTGTCCCGGCGGTCGAGGTGAGGACGGCGGTCGGCGTGCGCGCGGCAGTCAGGCGCCGGCACAAGGATGCTGACGTCGACCGGATGGTCACTCTCCGCGTTCATTGGTTTTCATTATGTGACCGAACTGCAACGTCACGGGCCGCTTCCACTATCCGGCCCGCCAGATGTTCGTACCAGGCGAGCACGTCACGCACGCCGAGGGCGGGGGCCGTACTCATGGGTAACTTAAGTAGTCGCGCTCAGGACGCGGGCCGTGACGGCGTCGACGATGGGACACATGACTCGACCGGTGAAAACCACAACGACAACAGCGTTCTACGCGCAAGCCGTCATCTCGTTCGGGCTGTCCCTCGCCGCCCTGGCGCTGGGCATCGCCTACCTCCCGGTGACATCGTGGGTTCGCTCGTTCCTGGCCATCGGGCTGCTGTACGTGGTGACCTCGGCTTTCACACTGGCCAAGTGCGTCCGGGACCGGCAGGAGGAGGCCGCCGTCGTCAGCCGGGTCGACCAGGCCAGGCTCGACAAACTGCTCGCCGAGCACGACCCCTTCAAGAACGACTGAGCAAGGCGCCGCCTCAGCTGCCGGCTTCTGAAACGAGGTGGACGCCGAGCTGGGCGTATTCGTCGAGCGCGTTGAAATAGGCACGGTGGTTGACGATCAGGCCGTTCTCCACCTCGCTCACGCTGCACCCCCGGAGCGTGATGTGACGGCCGGTCGCCGGGATCGTCTGGCCGTCCGGCATCAGGAAGTCACCCTTGTGCGTCGCCGTCAGCGTCCATTCCGTGATGGCGAGGTCATCGGCGACCACCTTGGCCACAATCCTGAACCGCAAATCAGGAAAGGCGCTGAACAGATATTCGAAGAAGGAGACGATCTGCTCACGCCCCTCCGCCATGCCGCCGGAAGCGATATAGACGGCGTACGGATCAAAGCATCGCGCCAGCGCGCCGAGGTCGTGATCGTTCAGAGCGCCGAACATGCGATCGGCGACCTCTCGGACGTCATACATCTCGACGGCCCCCTCTCCCGCATAGAGCCACGCTAACAGGGGGCGCGCAAAGACGATCTCACCCGCCACGTCACGGCCGGGCGCTTCCCGCCGTGCGCGGAGGGCTGATCACGTTTCGGGTGAGTCCAGCTTGGCGCCGAGTTGGGAGTAGAGCTCCATCTGGTCGTAATAGACGCGCTGGGTGGCGACGAGGTCGTCTTCCACCGTGAAGACCCAGCAAGATCGCATGCTGGTGTTCTTGCCGGTCGGCTCCAGCATCTCTCCGGAGGGCAGCAGGAATGGTCCCGTGTGCGTGACCGTACTGGACATCTCGACTACCACCAGGTCGTCGAATGTGTTCTTTTTCCAGATCATCACGGACGCATTGGGAAAGGCTTCCCAGGCTTGCGCGTGGTAGGCGGCGATCTCGTCGCGACCCTCGGCCACCCCCTGAGGCCCGACGGCGACGGCGTTCGGGCTGTAGCAGCGGACGACCGCTTCAAGATCGCGATTAGTGATCGCGGCCATCAAACGGTCCACCACCTCGGCATCCGACATCGACGGCTCCCCCTTTCCCGCACCGCCAATCAGGTCTCGCTCTGGCAATCACAGTACCGGCGTCCTGGTAAAGCGCCCGGTCAAGGGGACCCTTTACCGGGACGCGAAATCACGATCTCCACGCACCGCGCCCATCACCGCAGGTCTTCAGCTTCGGCGGCACGGCCAGTGATCGCCACCCGCCGCCCAGGAAGAGCACGTTGGAAGATTGCGCCCTTTGCTGTAATGACTTAACATCCACAACGTGATTAACACCGAAAAGGTAGACGACTTTATGAGCAAGCTCGATCACCCGTTCAAAGCGGAGATCGAAGCCGTGCGGGCCGTCATCATGGGAGCGAGTCCCGGAATAGAAGAAGACATCAAATGGGGAGGTCCGTCTTTCTACTACAAGGAGGACATGGCCTCCATCAATCCGAGGGTGAAGAACTACGTGCCCATAATCTGGCACAAGGGCGCGCTGCTGAGCGACGACTCCGGCCTGCTGGAAAAGGGCCCCAAGGGGAGGGCTTACATCAAGTTCCACTCCATGGCGGAGATAGAGGCCAACAAGGCGGTATTGACCAAGCTGATCAACGACTGGGTAGCGCTCATGGACGAATGAGTGCACGGCGGCCAGGCCCGATGCGGCGGGCGTCGCTGTACGCGAGTGATCGCCGCCTGGCTCCTCATTCGGGCGCCCGTACGGTTCCGATGCCCAGAGTGCTGACCATGGGCAGGATTCCCGACTCGAACACCGCGCCCAGCACAGGCTGGTTGAGCTGGGCGAGCCGTTCGGCCAGCTCCGGTCCGAGGGCACGCCACGGCCCGGCCGCGAGCTCGTCGGTGGTCCGCTCGACCTGGTCACGCAGCGCCCGGCCCGCCGAGGTGGCGACACCGTCCGCGTCGACCAGGCCGCGGGTGGCCAGCCGGTCACGGGCGGCCGCCCATTCGTCGGCGTTCCATCCGCGCCCCGCGAAGTTCTCCACCGGGGCGGCGCCGACAGCGGCGAAGGAGACCAACGCCTCGCACGCGTCCAAGTTCGCGGCCGCCAGAGCGGCCAGGTGGCCGTCGCCTCTGTGCTCGCGCAGCACGGTGTACGCCTGCCACAGCGCGAGGTGCGGCTCATCGGGCCAGGGCAGGTCGAGGTTGGCGGCGGCCAGCGGCCGATGGGCGACCCCGGCGCTCTCGGCGGCTCTTACGGCCAGCTTGGCGGCTTCGGCGATCTCCGGCATGGCGATTCTCTCGCCGAGAAAAGTGCGGAAGGTCCGGTCCATCGCCCGCAGCCGGGCGTCGAGCACCTGCTCGGGCCGTGCCGTGGCCCAGATCCCCGGCACGTACTCGGCGATCATGCTGGGGCTGAAGCTGTAGTAGGTGGCGGCGACCAACTTGGGCCCGGCCGCGCCGAGCGGTGCCGTACGCCAGGCGAAGTAGCTGGGCCAGCGCGACTCGATGTCGTAGCCGAGTTGCCCAGCCTCGTCGAAGGCCTGGTGAGAGAAGTACAGGGCCGCGTGCACCGGCTCGATCTGGTGCCACATCTGCCGCGCCAGCTTGGAAAATGTGGACATCACACACCTCAATCATCACTGTCTAGTTTGAGTACGCCAGTGACTCTAGGTCGGAAGCACATCACTGGTCAATCCCAAATAGCTGGTTAAGGCCGGCGCCGCGGCTTCCCGCCCGGCCCTGGTCCCCGACCCGCGCCACTTATCCGGAAATCTGCGGCGCTCTTGACGATTGCCTGGTACACCATTTGCTCGCCCTTGGCGCGTCGCGTCGCGCCTGGTGAGGGCTGCTCCGAAACTGCCTCCGGTAACTGTCTCGGAGGAGGAGAGTTCGTGGTCACAATCGACCGGCGTGGGTTCGCGAAACTGGCCGGCCTGGGCGCCGTGGGATCGGTGATGAGTCCGGCCCTCGGCGCCGCATCAGATACGGTCCCCGCGTCGGCGGCGCGGGAGCCGTACGGAGGAGAGCGCTGGCAGACCTGCCTGCGGGTGGCGCGCGACCTCCTGCTCGTCGAGGAGGACGGGACCGACCTCAAGCACAGGTACCTCCAGATCCTCATCGACAAGGGCCTGCCGAAGGCCCGCACACCCAAGAGGGTGCTGATCGTGGGAGCGGGGATCTCCGGTCTCGTGGCCGCGACGCTGCTGAAGCAGGCCGGACACCAGGTCACGCTCATCGAGGCCAACGGCAACCGGATCGGCGGCCGGATCAAGACCTTCCAGACGGGGTTCAGCGACAGGCTTCAGTACGCCGAAGCGGGGGCGATGCGCATTCCGGACTTCCACCCGCTCACGCTGGCGCTGATCGACAAGCTCGGGATTACCCGCCGTCCGTTCTACAACGTCGACGTGTCGCCCGGGGCCGTGCCGAGCGGGCCGATCCCACCGGTCGTGTACACCTCAAGGAAGGGGGAGGTGTGGCGTTCCGGCCCGTCAAAGGGGTCGTTCACGGCTCCGGAGCGCATGAACCACACCTTCATCCACGTCAACGGAATCACGCAGCGGCGCGATGAGTACGCCGCCAGCCCGCGTAAGATCAACGCCTCGTTCGGCCTGAAGGACGGCAGGTCCGCCGCCCAGATCCTCGACGAGGCACTCGACCCCGCCAGGGACTACATCTCCGTCGCGAAGTCCGGAGGGCGGATCGACAAGCCGCTGCCGGAGCTGATCGAGGGCTGGGCCCGGTTGCTGTACGACTTCGACGGCTACTCGATGTACGGCTACCTGAAGGAACACGCCAAGCTCGGCGACGAGGCGATCGACGCCATCGGCACCCTGGAGAACCTGACCTCCCGGCTGCCGCTGTCGTTCATGCACACGTTCCTCACCCGCAGCCTGGTCAATCCGGCGGTCAGCTACTGGGAGCTGGCGGGAGGCACCCGGGAGCTGCCGTACAAGCTGGAGCCCGCCCTCCGGGACAACCTGCACATGGACCGCAGGGCCGTACGGATCGACACCTCCGGCCGGGGCGTGCGCATCTCGACGGTCAGCGAGACAGGCAGCACCGAGTCGAAATTCGCGCCGCAGGTCCGACGTGAGACGTTCGAGGGCGATGTCGCGATCATCACGGTTCCGTTCTCCGCGCTGCGCCACGTCGAGATCGCCCCGGCTCTCTCCTACCCCAAGCGACGGGCGGTGATCGAGCTGCACTACGACTCGGCCACCAAGGTGCTCCTCGAGTTCCGCAAGCGCTGGTGGGAGTTCACCGAGGAGGACTGGAAGCGCGAGTTGGGCGCCGGCTACCGCCCCGGGCCGGTGACCCACGTGGCGGGCGGCGGGTCGGTCTGCGACAACGCCAACCGGTTCATCTACTTCCCTTCACACCGGATCCCGGGCAGCGAGGGCGGGGTCGTGCTGGCCAGTTACTCGTGGGCGGACGACGCCACCCGCTGGGACTCCATGGACGACGACGAGCGGTACGGCTACGCCCTGCGCGGGCTTCAGGAGGTGCACGGCGACCGGATAGCGGAGTTCTACACCGGCCGTGGCCAGACCCAGAGCTGGATGCGCAACCGATACGCCTTCGGCGAGGCCGCGGTCTTCACGCCCGGCCAGATGACCGAGATCCACCCGAACATCGCCACAGCCGAAGGCCCCCTCCACTTCGCCGGCGAGCACACCTCGCTCAAGCACTCCTGGATCGAGGGCGCCCTGGAGTCCGCGGTACGGGTGGCCCTGGAAATCAACGCCTAGCACAAGGCCCCTGACCACGGAAACTCCTGGTCAGGGGCCTCAACACGAGAGCCGCCCTGGGGAATCGAACCCCAGACCTTCGGCATCGTAGTGGGCATTTTCTCTGATAAGGCGCAAGCGCATCGTCCACCCGTTCGTGGGGATCACGAGCTCACCTGCCTGACCCAGTTCAACGAGGACGGACGGCAGCGCCTGCTCTGGTTCGGCCCTCCGCAGGACGCGGCCCGCCGTCGAGCCACTCGCACTACTGGCCGTCGTCGGCGCCCAGGAC
>NZ_JAOEGB010000004.1 GCF_025420585.1 Planotetraspora sp. A-T 1434
TTCCACGCCTCTGATCAGCTCGACCGCCCATGGGCTGTCCAGTTCGTTGACGACGAACTCGATGAGCCCTCCCGCCCGCTCCTGGCGGCCGGGCGCGGTGTAGCCGTGCTGACCGAGCAGGCGCTGCACCTTCGCCCTCGTCTGCACCGAGACGTCGGATCTCCCGTTGAGCACCTTTGACACGGTCGAGATCGAGACCCCTGCTTGCGAGGCGATGTCCGCCAGCGTGCTGCGGCGTGTCATTTTTGCGAAACCTCCCGAAACCGCTGCAGGTCAGCGTGGCACGGGGTAACCGCCCAGCGCAACTGGGCCTTGACGGACATCCGATGTTTCGCCTACGTTACCGGCAACTCTCAGATGTTGCGAAAAGTATCGCAACTCACCCCCCTGATCTAGGTGTTCGATGAGGCGTGTTAAGGCTGGGTTTGTCCGGCCGGCTCGCGGTCTTGGTCCTGGTCGGCCCGTATGTGGTCTTCCTGGTGGCGTTCGGGCTGGCCCCAGCCATGGCACGTCCGCGTACACCGGCAACGCACCGGGCGGCACCTGCGCTCCGCGGAGGGCGGCTTCGCCATCGACCGCGGCCTGCCGCTCGACCGGCGCGCCCGGCTCGGGATGGCCGGGGCCAGGGGCGCGGCGGGCCTGTCGGCGATCCACGACCTGGGCGCCGCCCGCGCCGGGGAGATGGTCGAGGCGCTTCCCGGGACCAACGTGATGGCCCGGAGGACGTTCATCCCGACGCTCGTCGCCGAGCACCCGCCCACGGAGCACCTCCTGGTCACCGCAGCACTCGGGCTTGTCCACGACCCTTCGGGCGGGCGGCCGGAGCCGCCCGCCACGCCAAATCTGACAGGAGATCTCCTATGAGACGGTTACCCATGAAGCGGTTATTGGTCGCCGCGGCCCTGCTGCTGGCGGTGTCACCCGTGACGTTGCCCGCGACGACCGCACAGGCCGCCACCGCTCTGACGCAGCTCTACGTCGCCCCCAACGGCAGCGATGGCGGCCCGGGAACGGCCGCGCTGCCGTTCAAGACTCTGCAGCGGGCCCGCGACGCCGTCCGGGCCGTCACCGCCGACACCGACGTGGTCGTGTACGTCAAGCCGGGCGACTACTACCTCGACGCGCCGATCGAGTTCACCGCGCAGGACTCGGGACGAGCGGGCCACCGGGTCACCTACCGCGTGTGGGGCGGACCGCCCGGATCCGCCCGGTTCATCGGCGGGCAGCGGGTTACCGGCTGGACCCAGTACAAGGGGAACATCTGGCAGGCCAAGGTCGGCCGCCGCTTCGACACGCTCTACGAGGACGGCGTCCGCGCGATCAAGGCCCGCACCCCCAACCTCGAACCCGGCGACCTGGTCACGGCCCACGCTCACTACTGGGTGGCCGCTCCCGGCACCGAGTCGTACACCGTGCTGCCCTACAAGGCCGGCGACTTCGACCCGACCGGCTGGGACCTGCGTGACGCGGAACTGCGGATCTGGCCGCGCGACAACTGGTTCGAGGAGCACCAGCCCATCGCCTCCGTCGACCCCGCCGCGCACACCATCACCCTGAAGAACCAGACCCGGTACTCTATGGGGCTGACCACCAGCCCCTCCCGCTTCTACGTGCAGGGCATGCTGAGCGCGCTCGACCAGCCGGGAGAGTTCCACTACGACAGCACGGCCGGCGTCCTGTACTACTGGCCGCGCCACGGCCTCGGCGACGTGGTGGTGCCGCGGACCAAGACGATCCTGAGCCTCAACGGCGTGCATGACGTGACCTTCGACGGGCTCGGGTTCGAGGACACCGACTTCACCGACTTCTACCGCCACGGCTACCCGGTCGAGAACGGCTCGGGGGAGAACCACCAGTACGGCGTCTACGACCGGCAGATCGAGATGGCGCCGAACCGGACCGGCATGATCTTCATGACCGACACCGCGAACGTCACGATCACCCGCTCCCACCTGCGCAACTCCGGCTACTCGGCGATCTACGCGCTGTTCGCCAACCACGACGACAGGATCGAGTCGAACCTGATCGAGCACGCCGGCTACGCGGGCGTGTTCTTCGAGGGCCACTATCCGGGCGAGGGCGACGTACTCACCCACAACGTGCTCGCCGGCAACCTGATCCACGACGTGGGCGAGCTGGTCGGGCACGGCGCCGGATACATCCTCATGCAGTCGTCGAACAACGAGATCTCCAACAGCGAGATCTACAACTCGCCGCGCTTCGGTGTCTACCTGGCCGGATATCGTGGGATCCCCAATCAGGACCTGTACACCCGGGACAACACGGTCAGGAACCTCAACGTCCACGACGTGATGCAGGACAGCCGCGACGGCGCGGCCGTCTACACCTTCGGCACCAGCACCTCCTCGACCGGGCCGTTCCAGGTGAACAACTTCGACCAGATCGCGATCAATTACGCCTACAGCCACCCCGAGGCCAACAACTCGCAGCCCGCGACCAGCCTCGACCCGGCCGCCGTCTACCTGGACGAGGGCACCTACGGCACCCAGGTCAGCAACGTCAAGGCGGAGAACATCCAGCGCAGCCCGGTCTTCAAGACCAACAAGAGCGCCGGCGTGGTGACCAACTCCAGCTGGCAGTCCGGCTTCGACGAGTCCAAGATCGACTACCCGAACATCGGCCTGCGGGCCGACTACCCGTACGGCGCGCTCACGATCGACGCGGGAAGCAGCACCGACCAGCAGTTCCTGCACGGCACCCGGGCCACGGCCACCGGGACCACGGCGCCGGACGCCACCTACCGGCACGGGACGTTCTCCTACCGTCTGCCCGTCCCCAACGGCACCTACGCCGTCGACCTGTCGTTCCTCGACCCGCTCTCCACCGCGGCCGGGCAGCGCGTCTTCTCCGTCACCGCCGAGGGCCAGACCGTCATCAGCGGCCTCGACGTCTACAAGGTAGCAGGCCACAACCCGGTGAACCGGCGCGTGACGGTCACCGTGACCGACGGGCAGCTCGACCTGGCCTTCACCCCGACCACGGGCGAGGCGCTCGTCAGCGCCATCGCCGTGTCCGGCGGCGTGACTCCGCCCCCGGGCCGGTACGAGGCGGAGTACGCGACGATCTCCCAGGGCATCTTCGAGAACACCCATACCGGATTCAGCGGCACCGGGTACGTCAACGGCGACAACGTGGCCGGGTCGTACCTCGAGTGGAACGTGAACGCGGCGTCGGCGGGCACCGCGACCGTGAAGGTGCGTTACTCCAACGGCACCACGACCAACCGGCCCAGCGCGATCTCGGTCAACGGAACGACGGTGTTCGCCAGCCGCGACTACAACAGCACCACCACGTGGGACACCTGGGCGACCGACACGTTCACCGTGCCGGTCAACGCCGGAGCCAACACGATCCGGGCCACGGCGACGACCGCGAACGGCAACCCGAACATCGACTACATCGATGTGGACGTGACGCCGTCCGGCGGCACCCCGGTCGACTACCAGGCCGAGGACGCCACGATCTCGCAAGGGGGCGTGTTCACCAACCACCTGAACTACACCGGGACCGGCTTCGTCGACTACACCAACATCGCGGGTAGCTACGTCGAGTTCACGGTGAACGCGGCGTCGGCCGGCAGCACGCCGCTGGTCATCCGCTACGCCAACGGCACGACGGTGGACCGGCCGATGGACATCTCGGTGAACGGCACCGTGGTGGCCTCCAACGTGTCGTTCCCCCCCACGGCCAACTGGGACACCTGGGTGACCTCCACGAAGTCGGTGCCGCTCAACGCCGGTAGCAACACGATCCGGCTGACCGCCACGACCGCCAACGGCGGCCCCAACCTCGACAAGATCACGGTGGGCTAGGTCCGCCGGACGCCCCCGCCAGGCCCCCTGGCGGGGGCGTCGCCCTTTTCAGGGACCGGCCTGCCCGACCACGAGCAGGGTCTGGCAACGGGCCTGGCGACCATGACCCAGCAGATCGGCATCACCAGGGGCACCCCGATCATGAATGCCATCTCCACGTCGGCGATGGCGGGGACCGGGGCGATCGCCATGCTCGGCGGTCTGAAGGTGGCCGTCGCGGCGAATGCCGTAATTGTGCTGCTGGGACTCCTCACCAGCCTGTTCCTCCTGCACAAGCCGGCTGCCCCGCGCGCGGCGCATCGCGAGGCCTGGTTAGCCTTGTCCGAGATCGAAAGGGTTCCGAGATGACGTTTACTCTCCCTCAGGAGAACCAGTGGGGACTGCTGCTGTCGCACGGATTCTCCACCAGGTTCGCAGGCACTTGGGTAGAAGGCGATGATCCTGAATATATTGCTCGCCTGCTGGGAGCGGACCCGAACTGCCGGCTGGACGCCGACCTGAACATGGCCATGCGATGGTATCAACCCTATTCGACGGAGGAGGTTATTTGGATCGGGGATCATGCTCCGGGTTGGACACACTTCATCAACATCAGCGGATTGTCTGGCCCGGTTCGGAACACGGGCATAAGCGGTGGCCGCGCATTCCAAGTGGAATGGGATGAGGATGTCGAAGGGGTCCACGACCTGTACTGCTTCATTGATGGAGTATTCGCTGCAGAACTGGGTGCGTTCTCGCCGGAGATCGTCGACCCTGTCTTCGCCCCTTACGCCGAAGGGCTGGCCTGGAAGCATGGAAGTGACGAGCAGATTGCAAATGCGTTTCTGACCGTGGTGGGTCGAATCACTGGGCGATTTATCGACCAAGAATGGATCAATGCGACTCGGTCGCTTTATCGAATTTCATAGTCACGGCCAGCGGCAGTGGCGAACTGGCCGGCGCCGGTATCACGGTGCCGCCCAGTACAGTGCGCGACATCCTCAAACGAGCCGGGCTCGGTCCGGCACCACGTCGCACCGGCCCGAGTTGGGGCCAGTTCCTCGAAGCGCAGGCCGAGGGCATCTGGGCATGCGATCTGTTCCACGTCGACACAGTCTTTCTCAAGCGGCTGCGAAGGCACGCCGGATGCGAGTCACCCAGGCCGACCCGGTCATCGGTGACATCCTCCGCGCCACCATCCAGACCGGCCTGCGCTGCTACTAACTGCCCAAATAATTTCCGGCCACCGCGGGGTCGCGTGGTCCCGCGATAGGGCGCCCCCGCCTGCCCCCCCGTGGAACGCACGCATTCCACGCACGACCTCCACTTCGGAGAGCTGGAACGGCGTGGAACGCGATGGAACGCATCTACAGGTGAGGCATCCCGCCAATGGGATGCCCGGTGCCTGAGCCAGGGAGTGTCAGACACGACCTAGGTCCGGGTTCGTTTACAGGGGGAAGGGCGCGACGATGCGCGGAAAGCTGTTGAGGAGTGGGTTCACCCGGATGGTCGCCTGCGGCCTCGGGATCGCCCTGGTGGTGCCTGGCCTGTCGACGTCCGGCGCGGCGCGGGTATCCGCGTTGGCCAGGTCGCAGATGGTGTCGGCGTCGTCCAGTGCCTGCGGATCCGGGACCAGCGGGGCCACGACGGCCGGCAGCGGAGTCCCCGATCACGAGGAGCTGGTGAGCCCGACCGAGACGCAGCCGCATACGGTCGCGCTCGACGGCGCGCAGGTGGTGGTCAAGCCTGGTGCCCTGTCGAAGCCGGTGAGCATCGGCATCTCCCGGCTGGCCGACACCGACCTGGCTCCGCTGGACTCCGGCATGACGAACGTCACCGGCAAGGCGCACAGTGGATTCCGGTTCACGCCGCATCCGATGCAGTTCCTGACCAAGGTCGAGGTGACGCTGCCGTACGACCCGGCGCTCGTGCCATCCGGCTTCACCGCCCAGGACGTGTTCACGTACTTCTACGACGATGTGGCGCTGTGCTGGCAGGTGCTCCAGCGGGTCTCGGTCGACCAGGTGAACCACACCGTGACGTCGCTGACCGATCACTTCACCGACATGGTGAACTCGACGGTGACGGTACCGGAGCACCCCGAGAACATGTCGTTCAACCCGAACCAGATCAAAGGCATCGAGTATGCCGACCCGAGCTCGAAGGTGAACCTGATCGCCCCGCCGGGTCCGGACAATTCCGGGGATAACCGTCTCGGCTACCCGATCGAGGTGCCGCCCGGGCGCCTCGGGCTGCAACCGCAGCTCAGCGTCGGGTACGACTCTTCGGCGGGCGACGGCTGGATGGGGATGGGCTGGGACCTGTCAACGCCGAGCATCATGATCGACACTCGGTGGGGGGTGCCCCGGTACGACGCGGCGAAGGAGACCGAGACGTATCTACTGGCCGGCGAGCAGCTGACGCCGGTCGCACACCGGGGGCCGGCGGTCGCGCGTACCTCTGAAAAGGTCTTCCACACCCGGGTGGAGCACGGCTTCGCGCGTATCGTCCGGCACGGCGACGACCCGAAGTCGTACTCGTGGGAGGTCACCGACAAGGCCGGTACCCATTTCATCTACGGCGGTACCGGCGCCACCCTCGCCGACGGGTCCGGCAACGTGTTCCTGTGGGCGCTGCGCGAGGTCCGCGACCCGCATGGCAACTTCATGCGCTACAGCTACACACAGGTCGATGACACAGGGATCGCCGGGGGCGTCGAGCCAGGGCGCAATCTCTACCCCAAACGGATCACCTACACCGGACAGTCGGATGTAGACGGCCGGTACGCGGTGACCTTCGTCCGCGACCGGGAGCTCAACGAGCCCTTGCGGGTGGACAAGACCATCGACGCCCGGGGTGGCTTCAAGCGGGTCACCGCGGACCTACTGCGCCGGGTCGATGTGACGCTGGATGGTGGCCTTATCCGGCGCTACGACTTCGCGTACACCACCGGGGCGTTCCAGAAGACCCTGCTGCACTCGATTACCCAGCTCGACGACCACGGTGCCCTGTTCAACAAGCACGAGTTCAGCTACTTCGACGACATCCGCGACGCGCAGGGCGACTACCAGGCGTTCAGCTCGGCGCAGTGGTCCGTCCCTGGCGACGACCTGAGCAAGGACGCGCTCAACCTCACCCCGGAGCAGGCCGGCGACGCCAGCGCGTTGAACGCGAACACGAGCACCGGAGAGGGCGGGCATCTCTACGTCGGCGTCGGGGATTCGGACGGCAAGAGGAACTCGGCCGGGGTGAAGGTGGGGTTCAACCACGCCTCGGACGACGGCGTGCTGGCGCTGATCGATGTGGACGGCGACGAACTGCCGGACAAGGTCTTCCGCAGCGGCGGCAGCGTCAAGTACCGGAAGAACCTGTCCGGTCCGCATGGCCAGCTGCGGTTCGCGGACCAGGCCAAGTCGCTGGCGCTGCCCGGGATCAACGGCGAGAGCAGCGACAGCGTGACGTTGGGCGTCGAGGCCTACCCTGGCGGCGTGGCGGCGCAGCTGGACTACGTAAACACGTTCTCCACCACCGATCGGTACTTCGCCGACGTTAACGGCGACGGGATATCCGACCTGGTGAGCGGGTCCAACGTGCTGTTCGGCCGGGTCGGTGCGGACGGCGTGCCGGTGTACGGAATCAGCGCCGACACTCCGGTGCCGGTGACCGCCGGCCAGATCGACACGACCGGGCTGCTCGGCGATCTCGGTCCGGACCGCGAGCGCCTGATCGACTCCTTCCCGCTGCTGGACACCGTGCGCCGGTGGGTCGCGCCTTTCGCCGGTACCGTCAAGATCGAAGGCGCTGTGAAGCTGGCCGACGGGACAGCCGCGGCACGGGCGGCGTCCACCACCGCAGACGGTGTTCGGGTCGCCATCCAGCGCGAGAACACCGAGCTCTGGTCGGACACCATCGGGGTGCACGACAACACGTCGCACGCTCCGTCCGACGTGGACTCGGTTACGGTGTCCCGCGGCGACCGGCTGTACTTCCGGGTGCAGTCCGGATTCGACGGCAGCCTCGACGATGTGTCGTGGAACCCGACCATCAGCTACCTGTCGGCGCCGGACCTGACCGATGTGAACGGGCTGCCGGCGTACCGCTTCCAGGCATCACGCGACTTCACCCTGGGCGGTCGGGCCGCGCAACTGAAGGTGCCGTTGACCGGCACGCTGCATCTTTCCGGCGATCTGCGCAAGAAGGCGGCCACCACGGACGACGTCACGGTGCTCATCACCCGCGACGGCGCGCCGGTGCTCCAGCAGACGCTCACCGCCGGCGCCGCAGGCACCGTTCCGGTGAACCTCGACGTCACCGTCCAAAAGGGACAGACTCTGAAGTGGCGGGTACAGGCGGACTCGCCTATCGACCTGGGCACGATCGAGTGGGTGCCGCACGCGTTATACACCGCGGCTTCCGGGGTGGATCGGCTGACCGACGACAACGGCAATCCCCTGATCGACGTCTTCCCGCCCTACGACGTGGACATGTACCCGGTGGACGGGCTGACCGCGCCCCAGGACTCCTTCGCCGTGACAGAGGGGGGCGACCTGACGATCAGCCCGGCCCTGTCCTTCGACTTCGGCACCGCCAAGCCGTCCGGACGGGTCGCGTTCACTGCGAAGCGGCGAGGTGCGCTACTCGCCAAGCGGTTCTTCGAAATCCACGAGGGCGTGGTCACGGCGCCGAGCCCGGTGGTCATTCATGAGGTGCTTCCTCCGCCGCCGGCGGGGACCACCAGCGACCCCGACGAACTGTTCTTCGACTTCAGCACCCTCGACCCGAAGCTGCGTACGTTCCTGACCAGCCAGTCGGTGTCCGTGACGCCCGAAGGCGGCGAGGCGGTAAAGGCCCCGAGCGCGTTCCACAGCGCGGCCGAGGAGGGCGCCTTCCCGCAGCCGTATCGGGGCTGGGGCGGGATCGGGTACAACGGCAACCGGGACCGGGCTACCCAGCCGATCGCGCAGGGCGACCTGGTGATCGACGAGCACTTCGGCGACCAGCTGCCCGGCAGCGTCGACCCGCAGGCGCAAAAGGACCAGTTCGGCAAGGACCCGCGGGTCAAGCAGCCGAAGGTCGTGCCGTTCTCCCCGTCGCCGCAGCACGACCGCTGGGGTGTCGGCGACCACTCGTTCGTGACCCGCACCGGCGCCGGCAGCTCGCGGCTGGGCACGGAGTCGATCAACCTGCCGCAGCCGTCCGACTTCACCGGCGCCGCCGCCGTACCGCGGCTGGCCCGGTCGCAGCAGATATCCCTCACCGGCACCGCCGGCGGCTCGGTGGGCTCGGCCGGCGGCAGCGTCGCCACCGGCGACAGCACCGGGCAGGTGGACTTCCTCGACCTGAACGGGGACCGGTTCCCGGACGTGGTAAGCACCGGCGGGATCCAATACTCCGACCCGTCCGGTGGGCTGGGCAGCACCCACGGATCGATACCGGACGGCGCGGTGCGCCGGAGCACCAACATCGCCGGCAACGCCAACGCGGGCAGCGCCGCGCGCACCATCACGACCGGCCTGGGGTACGCCGGCCCACCCGGGCATGCTCCGGCCAACACCGCGGAGTCCGGCAACGACATGCCGCCGCTCGGTGCCGGCGGCGACATCGGCGGCAGTAGCTCCGACAGCCAGTTCGACCTGCTGGACATCAACGGTGACGGCCTGCCCGACCGGGTGTACGCCGACGGCCGGGCGGCGCTCAACCTCGGTTACCGGTTCGGCGCCCCGGAGGCGTGGCGGAATCCGGCCGCGCTCAATGATGCCAGTGGTGGCGACGCCGGGCTGAACCTCGGGTTCAACACGGACTTCTACGGCTTCGCCGGCGGCGCCTCGTACCACCAGGGCAGCACCTCCACGGCGAGCACCCTGATGGACATGAACGGCGACGGCCTGCCGGACCGGGTCTTCGCCGGCAACCCGATCAAGGTCGGCCTCAACACCGGCAACGGTTTCGAACCGCCGGTGGCGTTCGGGGGCAGCCTGCCGGCCATCAACGCGGACCGCAACGCGAAGCTGGGCGGCGGGGTGTACTTCGAATTCTCCATCTGCTTCGTCTTCGTGTGTGTCGTCGTCAACCCCGGCGCGGATGTCTCCACCGGCGCCAGCCGTACCGAGCAGGCGCTGCGCGACCTCAACGGGGACGGGTTCGTCGACCAGGTGTCGTCCACGAAGGACAGCCAGCTCGTGGTCGCGGAGAACCGCACAGGCCGGACCAACCTGCTGCGCGGCGTCACCCGCCCGCTCGGTGGCCGGATGGACTTCGACTACAGCCGCGACGGCAACACGTACGGGCAACCGCAGTCGAAGTTCGTGCTGTCCCGGGTCGCCGTGGACGACGGGCAGCCCGGTGACGGGCAGGACGTCGTGCTCGTCACCTACGAGTACTCCGGCGGTGTCTACGACCGGCTGGAGCGCGAGTTCGACGGGTACGCGACGGTCGTCGAACGGCACCGAGACCCAGCGGTCCCGGCTACTGGTGCGGCGGACGCGGTGTTCAGGAGCGTCAGCCACGAGTACCGTACCGACGGCCCGTACACGCGTGGGCTGCCGACGCGGACGGTGACCACCGACTCCGCCGGGCGGGCGTTCCTGGAAACCGAGAACACCTACGCCCTGCGGGACGTCGACCACCCCGATGCTCCGGCCGACGCGCACAGCACCACGGCCACGATCTTCCCGCAGCTCGTACGCACCGACAACCGTTACTTCGAGGGTCAGACCGATCCGAGCAAGAGCACGTTCACCACGACGGAATACGACGCTTCGGGCAACGTGACCCGGACCTTCGACGCCGGTGAAGCCGGCACGGGCGATGACGTGGAGACCCGGATCGGGTACTCCGACTGCACCGCGACCAACATCGTCGGGTTAGCCGACACGATCGATGTGTTCGGCGGCGGCACTCTGCTCCGCCACCGGACGTCCACTGTGGACTGCGCCACCGGCGACGTCACCCAGGTCGGCGCGAAGCTGGCCAACGGCGACACGGCCGTCACGGACCTGGAGTACTTCCCCAACGGGAACATCCGTGCGGTCACCGATCCGGCCAACCAGACCAACCAGAGATTCAGGACCGACTACGCCTACGACACGGTCGTCGACACCTATGTGGAGTCGGTCACAGACAGCTTCGGATACCACTCCAGTTCCACGCACAACTTCAAGTTCGGCGTGGTCGAGACGAGCACCGACATCAACCACCAGGTCCTGCGCGACACCTACGACTCGTTCGGCCGGGTGGTCAAGATCACCGGACCGTACGAAGCGGCGGAGAACCGCGCCACCATCACGTTCGAGTACCACCCCGAGGCCTCGGTGCCGTACGCGGTCACGAAACACGTCGATCGCCAGGCCGACGGAGTACATCCCGACACGATCGACACGGTCGCATTCGACGACGGGCTGGGCCGCAGGATCCAGACGAAGGTGGATGCCGCCGTCGCCACCGGGCCGGACACTCCGCCGGCGAACGTCATGGTGGTGTCCGGGCGCGTTGTCTACGACTTCCTCGGCCGAGCGGTCAAGCAGTTCTTCCCGGTCACCGAGCCGAAGGGCGCGGCGAACACCACGTTCAACCCGGCGTTCGACACGGTGACGCCCACCGTCAACACCTACGACGTCCTTGACCGGCTGACCAAGACCGTCCTGCCGGACAGCACCATCGACACCATCGGGTACGGATTCGGCGCCGACCGGGCGGGCACCACGCAGTTCGAGACGGTCGCCACCGACGCCAACGGCAAGTCGATCCGCACCTACCGCGACATCCGGCAGCAGACCACCACGGTCAAGGAGTTCAACCCGGCCGGCGGCCAACCGGTCATCTTCACCAGCTACGGCTACGACGCGCTGGGGGAGCAGACGTCCATCGTGGACGACCACGACAACACCACCACGATGTCGTATGACAACTTCGGGCGCCGGACCAGGCTGGTCAGCCCGGACTCCGGCCGCACCGACACGGTCTACGATCTCGCCGGCAACGTGACCAAGGAAATCACCGCCAACCTCGCCGCCCAGCAGAAAGCGATCGAGTTCGACTACGACTTCAACCGGTTGAGCCGGATCCGGTACCCGATCTTCACGGGGAACAACGTCACGTACACCTACGGCGGGCCGGACGCACCGAACAACGCGGCCGGCCGGATTACCAACGTCGTCGACGGCGCGGGCACCGTGGCGCGCGAGTACGGGCCGCTCGGCGAGCTCACCAAGGAGACCCGGACCGTGCCGGGCCAGGGCAGCCACACGTTCACCTTCACCACGCAGTATCGGTACGACACGTGGAACCGGATGCTCACCACGACGTTCCCGGACGGCGAGGTGCTGTCGTACCACTACGACTCGGGTGGGCAGGTGGACTCCGCGACGGGGGTCAAGGCCGGGTCCACGTACCGCTACCTCACCCGCCTGGACTACGACAAGTTCGGCGAGCGGGTCCTGCTGGACACCGGAAACGGCACCCGCACCCGGTACAAGTACAACGCGGCGACCCGACGGCTGGAGAACCTGAAGGCGAACATCGCGCAGGGCTACGTCTTCCAGAACCTCAACTACTCGTACGACGCCGTCGGCAACGTCACCTCGATCCAGAACGACACCGTAGCGCCGAACACCCCGGACGTCGGTACGCAGGTCGGCGGCCCGAGTACCGAAACGTTCCAGTACGACGACCTGTACCGGCTCACCCACGCCGAGGGCAGCTACCAGCCGCGCACTCCGCAGACCGACAAGTATCACCTGGATCTGCACTACGACAGCATCAGTGACATCACCACCAAGACCCAGGTGCACGAGGTGGTCAGCAAGGGCAACACCACAGTGGACGGCAAACTGAGCTACGACAACAACTACGGGTACGCCGCGCAGAGGCCGCACGCGCCGAGCACGATCGGGCCCTCCACGTTCGGCTACGACGCCAACGGCAACCAGATCAGCCGCGACCAGCAGGCCCAGCCACGGCGCCAGCTCATCTGGGATGAAGAGAACCGCCTCGCGTGCAGCCACGAGAACGTGCAAAGCGGCACGCTGCCACAAACGCCGGCATCGTGCGACAACAGAGGCGGCACCCCGAACGACGCCCGGTACTTCTACGACGACAAGGGCAACCGGGTCGTCAAGGACGGCGCGCAGTTCCACATCTACCCGAACCAGAACTACTCCACCCGCGGCAACCAAGCGTTCAAACACATCTACATCGGCGCGACGAAACTGCTCACCAAGACCGTGGAATCGAACAACCGCTTCGAGAACCGGCAGTTCTACTCGCACGACGACAACCTCGGCTCCACCGGATTCGTCACCGACGCCTCCGGCGGCCTGGCCGAGCACCTGCAGTACATCGCGGGCGGGGAAACCTGGGTCGACGAGCACCCCGCCCAACCCGTGCCCCAGCAGTACACCGGAAAGGAGTTCGACCCGGAGACCGGCCTGTACTACTACGGCGCCCGCTACTACGACCCGCGGACCCAGGTGTGGCAGAGCGCCGACCCGGCCCTGCCCGACGCCGCCCCGGGCTCAAAGGACCTTTCGGCCTACCTGTACGCCAGGGGCAATCCGATCACCTACACGGATCCCGACGGCCGGCAACCCGCGCAAGCGAACTCTCCGGCGAAGAGCACGAGCACGGCGAGCGCCGCCAAGGCGAGCACGGTGTTCCATCCAGGGGTGAATCACAACCACCAACCCAGCGGCCGGTGGGCGGATGTGCAGGATGATCCGAAGAGTACGTACTTGGTCGGTAAGTACTGCGCGATCCGCGACCCTCACGATGTCATGGAGAAGGCGAGATCCCGCGAGCTGGACGACAAGCCGCTCGCGGAAGACCATCTTATGTGGTATCTGAACGGCGGCGGAAAGGACTTCGTCGAGGACGCCAACCTCGAGGAGATGCTCCGGACCGACTCCGGCGTCCAGGCGAAAATCTCCGCCTACATACCGAAGGGGCAAACGACCGGCACCATCGTGCGTCACATGAGACTTGGGCAAGACGACTACGCCATCCAAGAGTTCCAGTACTCGTTCGGCGCGATCGACCAACTTGACGTGGAGGTAAATTTCGACGCCGGTACCCTGCACGCCTGGTTCCAGGACCGTTACGAATGGCACCCGGTTTATCCGTTCTACAGCAGGTTCGAGGACGACAGGGAACGGGACACGAACTGCGTCCACGCCGCCATGGTCGAGCTGAAAAGCCAAGGCGCCAGGGACTACTGGATGAAGGGGGAGGCGACCATACCTCTTAAAGCGCTTCGAACCACTGCCGTCCACAAGCCGTCGCGGGACACGGGGTCGGGACTCTGACCATCCTCCAACACTCAGGGGCGGGTCGAAGACGACCCGCCCCTGAGCATGAAGCGCTATGCGAGCCGTGACAGTCTCACCAGGCGGCCGATCTTCGTTCGTCCGGTCGCCTATGCCCTGACCGAGTTGAGCGCCGACGATGAGGCGCGGATCGGCGCACTCATCAAGCGGGCGGTGAGCTGAGGCCGGTCCGCCTCATGGGCAGCGCCTTGTCCGGCGCGGTGCCTGCTGCCTGTGCTTGGCTCAACCGCAACCGCGACGTCTCCCGGCTGATGCCCGAATCCCGGGCCACTGAGGCGATTGTCCGGGCCGAATCCGACAGATAGAGCGCAACGGCATCGGCTACGAACTCAGCCGGATAGACCTTCATGACCCACCAGGAACTCCTTGGCCTCCAAATCTCCATGTCCTGGCACTCGAGGTGTCCACACCTCAGGGGAGGCCGCACCGTGGCAGCCCGCCCCCAGTCAATGGTCGCGGGCGGCAAGTCCGTACATCGCCGTGGAGAGCAGGCGGGCGGCCAGGTCGGACGCTTCTGACCGTTCGGCCGCCCAGGCGAGTCCGAGGGTGAGCGCGATGACCTCGCTGAGGGTCACATCGGACCGGATCGAGCCGGCTTGTTGCGCGCGTTCCAGTAGGCGCCCGCCTGCCGACCGCATCTGGGCGCAGGAAGCATGAAGTCCCGATTCCTCATCGGCCAAGGCATTCATGATTGACTCCGGCAGACCCTGATAGGTGGCCGCTCCGGCGGCCAGTTCTCCAAGCCACGTCATGAGTGCGTCGCCTGGGTCGGGTGAAGCGAGCAGGCTGTCGGCTCTCGCGTGCAGTACGTCGAAGTTGGCGTTGAGCAGGGCTTCGAGTAGTGCCTCACGGGTCGGAAAGTGGCGATATAGCGTCCCGATGCCCACGCTCGCGCGACGGGCTATGTCGCGCAGCGACGCGTCCGTACCGTGCTCGGCGACGGCCTCCCTGGCCGCGGCCAGAAGCAGGTCACGGTTTTTGCGCGCATCGGCACGAGTCGTCTGTGACAAGATCAGCACCTCACTCTAACCGGAGCTATGCTCCGTTGACTACCGGAGCGATGCTCCGTATATTGACGGGCATTCCACTTTACCGGAGCGGCGCTCCGGCGGTCCCGCTTTGGAGAGCCCATGAACCGTACAGTCAAGACCGTCCTCGTCACGGGGGCCACCGGCCAGCAGGGAGGCACGACCGCCCGGCACCTGCTCGCTGACGGCTGGCGGGTGAGAGCGCTGGTACGCGACCCGGCCAGCCCGGCGGCGCAGGAGTTGGCCCGGATCGGCGCGGAGCTGGTCGCGGGCGACATGGACGACCGCGGGTCCCTGGACGCCGCTGTCCGGGGCGCGTACGGAGTGTTCAGTGTCCAGCCCGCCCTCATCCCGCCGGATTTCGCCGAGAACGAGCAGCAGCGGGGGCTGAATGTCGCGGAAGCCGCCCATGACGCCGGCGTGGAGCACCTCGTGTACTCGTCCGTGGGCAGCGCCGACCGGGACACCGGCATCCCGCACTGGGACATCAAGTGGCAGGTCGAGCAGCGCATCCGCGCTCTGGGGATTCCCTCCACGATTCTCCGCCCGGTCATGTTCATGGAGAATCACGCCGACCCGACGTACGGTGTGACCGGGGAACTCGCGCTCGTCCGGGCGATCCCTCCCAACGTCACCGTTCAGCTCATCGCCCTCAGTGACATAGGCGCGTTCGCCGCTCTCGCCTTCGGTAACCCCGAGCGATACCTGGGCAAGGCGATCGAGCTGGCCGGTGACGAACTGACCCTCGATCAGATAGTCAGTGCCATCGGCCGGGCTACCGGCCGCACGTTGCCGCTTTCCCCGAGTCGCGAGGAGTTTGCGGCTCAGACCGCCGTCGCCGGGGAAGCGGAGGAGAAGTTCTCGTCCTTCTATGGTTGGCAGGCGGACATCCCGGCTCTACGGGCACAGCATCCTGCCCTGATGGACTTCGATACCTGGCTGGCGCGGGGAGGCACGTCCATGATCGAGGCGCTGCTCGACCGTGCGGAAACCCACTGAACCTCCACCACCTAGGCGGGTTGCGCACATCGCGCCAGAGGCCCCCTGAGCTTCTGACTTCCACCGCGGCCCGCACCGTTGACAAGCCTTCTGTTTCCCGGCGTCGGTTACCGCCCACTGGCCGGCACCCGGCTTGATTCCGGTTCGCACAACGCCGGCCCGACGCATTTGTTCGGCGCCTCACGGCCAACGCGGTCACCGCGCCGCCATGGACCGTGCGGTGACCCGCCCGTCGCGACGTCCTGCCCACAGACCCCCAACATGCCTCTCCAGAAATGAGTTCACGCATGACCGCCTCGCCCAGCAACAGCCTGGACCACTCCAACTCCTTCGACGCCGATGAGCAGGGTGCTCCGCGGCACGCCTACGACGCCGGGCTGCTGCTGTTGCGCCTGGTCCTCGGCCTGACCATGGCGGGCCACGGAGCGCAGAAGCTGTTCGGCTGGTTCTCCGGCCCGGGGTTGGACGTCACGGGGCAGTTCTTCACGTCTGTGGGCTACCCGGCGGGGAAAGCGATGGCCGTGGTGGACGGGCTGAGCGAACTGCTCGGGGGACTCGGCCTCGCTGTGGGCGTGCTGACCCCGCTCGCCGGGGCCGCAGTCATCGGAGTCATGGTCAACGCCGTGGCCGTGAAGTGGGGTGGCGGCTTCTTCATCCCGACGGGGTGGGAGTATGAACTCACCCTTGCCACGGGGGCGGCGGCACTGGCCCTCACCGGGCCCGGCCGGCTCGCACTGGACCGCCACCTGCCCGTTGTTCGGGCGCACCGAGTGGGCTACGGCATCGCCTCAGTGGCCCTCGGCCTGGTGCTGGGTGCGGTTGTCCTGCTCTTCCGTGGCTGATCGCGGACTGTTCGACAGCCTCGCCGGCCGGGTTTCCCGGCGCCTGCCGCTCTGGCACCCGGCGCCGGGGGACGGCCACAAATAGCGTTCCG
The DNA here is from genome assembly GCF_025420585.1 of Planotetraspora sp. A-T 1434. GTDB lineage: Bacteria > Actinomycetota > Actinomycetes > Streptosporangiales > Streptosporangiaceae > JAOEGB01. Next base: position 17,093 of record NZ_JAOEGB010000004.1, read on the forward strand.
CACCGGAGGCAGCGTGTCCCGCCGCGAGTTCGGCTCACGATCCCGGGGTGGACCATCCGGGGCTCAGGTCCAGTATCCGCTCGGCGGCACCACCCCGAACTACAACGAAAGGAAAGACCGGAATCATGCGCGCGATCATCGTCTCCCAGTCAGGAGGAGCAAACGGGTTCGGAGTGGAGCATCTTCCCGATCCCGAACCTGCCGCCGGGCAGGTCCGCATCAGGATGGCGGGGGCCGCGGTCAACCCGGCCGACCTTCATATCATCGACGGCTTTGGCCGCAAGATGGCGGGAGTTGACCCTGACCGTCGCCTGGGGGTGGGATTGGACGTGGCAGGCGTCGTCGACATGGCGGCTCCTGACGTCCACGATCTGTCCATAGGCACGCCGGTGGCGGCCATGACTTTTGCACATGCCCCCCACTCCGCCGCCGGAGCGGCAGCCGAGTACGTGATCGTGCCGGCGGTGGATGTGGCACCAGTGCCCGACGGGGTCGATCTGCTGGACGCGGCCACGGTCCCGCTCAATTCGCTGACCGCGGACCAACTCCTTGCCCGGCTCGGCCCCTCCCGCGGCAGGCGCCTGCTGGTCACGGGCGCGGCCGGAGGAGTCGGCGGGTATGCGGTCGGCCTCGCGGCACTTGCCGGCTGGGCCGTCACGGGTCTGGCCCGCGCCTCCGACGCCGATTTCCTGACCCGGGCCGGGGCCGCGGAGACGATCACCAGTCTGGAGGGTGCCGCGGGCTTCGACGCGGTGCTGGATGCCGCGCTGCTAAATGGTGCGGCCCTACGGGCCGTCCGCGACCACGGAATCTATGCGGGAGTCTTTCCCGGCTTGGAGCCGAAGCCCGAGCGTGGCATCACCATCACCAGCGGAGTAGTCGTCCCCGACGGTCATCGGCTGCGTGAGCTCCTGGCGCTGACCGCTCAGGGACGGCTGGAAGCCCGCCGCGCCGGCACAGTGCCGCTGGAGAACGCCGTGCAGGCTTACCAAGCTTTGCGCGACGGCGGACAGCGCGGCCGGTGGGTGCTGACCCCGTGACGTCCCGACCATCATCGTCACGGCACTGGTTGGGGATGCGCACCACATTGACCATCCACGTGCAGACTGGGCATGGCCGAATAGAGGTTCTGGCCGTTTCCGATCTCTCTTGAGAGTCGTATGGGTGCGTGGCGGGGGCGCCGGGTGGCGTTTCATTACCTGACCCAGCGGAAAGCTGGTATGGCCGGTGAGATTGCCGCCACCGGAAGCCGAGAACGTCATCGGATGACTGCATCGAAGTTCCTTGGGGTCGCAATCGAGAAGGGTGAATCCATGTCCAAGTACCTGATCCAGGCGACCTACACCGCAGAGGGCATGAAGGGCGTGCTCAAAGAGGGGGGCACCGCGCGACGCCAGGTGGTGGAGCGCATGGTGGAGAGTGTCGGGGGCCGCGTCGAGCAGATGTACTTCGCGTTCGGCGACACCGACCTCTACATTCTGGCCGACCTTCCTGGCAACGCGGCCTCGGCAGCCGTTGGCCTCGCAACGTCGGCGGCCGGTGGCGTCCGGACGAAGACGGTTGTTCTTTTGACGGCGGAGGAGATCGACGAGGCTACGAGGCAGAAGGTGCGATACCAGGCCCCTGGCGCGTGATCAGGCTTTCGCGCCCAGGGCATGGCGGTCTACGGCAGGGCTGCATCAACTACGCGAACCGCTCACCGTCGTCGAGGTACCGATCACCGCCGTCGTCCGCACCACCTCGGCGACGGCCCAGCCGGACCTGACGCAGCGAACCCTGGACGCCCTGGTCCAGCAGGCCCGGCCACCCAGCGGGGGCCTGCTCGACCTGGTCTTGGGGGCACCGGCGATGTGCTCGTTGGGCTACTGAAACCGGCTCCGGACTGGCCTTCGGCAGCGCTGCGAACGCGGCCGCGTGCCCCGAATTCTGGTCAGCAGGTTCGGGACCAGCGCCGTCCGGCGCGCCACAGCTCCACGCCGAGCCAGACGCCGCCGACCGCCATCAGCGCGTCATGCGCGATCCGAAACTCGTCGACCAGCGCGAGCAGCGAGGTCTCACCATAGCCAGCCGGCCGAAGCTGCGCATCCACTGGAGCAGGGCGGCGTAGCCGTCGGGGGTGGCGGGGAACTCCACATCAGCCAGCTACGGACCCCGTCTTACGTGTGGGCGATCATCGCGGAGCCGAGGCCCCCGCCGGAGGCGGATCGTTCCGCAGTCTGCTGTACATCCAGCCGTCGCGCCACTGACCGGCGCGGAACTCCACCGCGCGTAGGACGCCCTCCAGTGTGAAGCCGGCCTTCTCCAGCGACTTCTGTTCTGCGATGTTCTCCGGGTGGGTGGCCGCCTGGATGCGCTCGGCCGGGGTGTGGGTGAACAGGTAATCACACAGCATCGCCTGGGCGCGCCAGCCGATGCCACGCCCGCGCCAGTCGGGGAGCAGGGCGATCCCTATCTCCCAGTATCGGGAGACCCCGAACCCCTGCGCCGACCAGCTCATGAAGCCCGCGGCTGTGCCGTCGACCTCGACGATGATCCTGCTGTCATCCTCGCCCAGGTACCCGTCGGTGGCGTAGCGCCGCGTCGGGGCCTGCGCGTCGCGGAACCCCGTCCAGTCCAGGCCGACCAATCCGGGTTCCGTGGCGAAGCGCCGGAACATGGCGAGATCGTCCTCGGTCACCGGCCGCAGTCGTACCTCAAGGGCGCTCACCGCGCCACCTCCCTTGTGGTGCGTTCGTCGGCGCATGATCGCGTCACTGGCCTGGACCTTACCTCGCGAGATCCGGGGACGCGGGGCATCGCGGCGGGCGGCCACGCCCTGGGCGCGGCACTCCGTACAAGGTGCCACCTGGTGGAACGGCGCCGGGACATGAATACCCCGCCGAAGCCATCCGCCGCCTCGCCCGAGACGCCACCCGGCCCCCTCGCAATCCTCGAGAAGAGGTGATCAATCGGTAACCGACTTTGCCGGGGACCCGGGAGGCATGCCCTGGCCCAGGTCGAGCAGTCGAACCAGCCCTACGGAGTATTCGTCCGCTGGTTGTCGGGTTTCTGGCCCGGATCGTCACCCTCACCCTCCTTGTTGCCCTGGACGCCCTTGACGTGTTCTTCACCGCCAGCGTGCCGTAGGAAGGGGGGCGAAGCCTGTGAGGTGTTCGGTTTTAATCGTCTTCGGAGTCCGGTGAGATGCAAGGGATCTAAACGATCTACCGGGTGCCCGACCTGTGCCCGATCATGGAAGAATCCGATGCCGAAGTCCGATGGTTGGGGCGCTCGACCTGGGGGATAAGGTCCGGGTTTCGGCCATGAAACTGGACACTTCAGTTGGAGAGTTCGGTGCGATCCTGTCGGGCGGAGAGCGTCAGCGACTTGCCGTCGGACGCGCGCTTCTGGCACGGCCCCGACTCCTCCTCGACGAGTCGACGGCGAATCTCGATTGACGGACGGAAATGCTCGTTCGCCAGGCGATCGAGTCGGCAGTGGACGACTGCACCCTAGTGATCGTGGCTCACCGCCTTGCGACCGTCCGGGATGGTGACTCCATCATCGTCTTTGACGAGGGTCGTGTATCGGCACAAGGTACCCATGATGATCTGATGAAGGAGAGCCCGCTCTACCAGGAGCTTGCTAGCAATCAACTCCTTGTCGACTGATTTCGCACGTCGGCCGCCGCGGGCGCAGGCGGCGGCGGGGGCTCGGCGTCGCGCCATGGGCCGCCTGTATAAGAGCCGTCGCTGTCCTGCGAGTCAGGCCTATTCAGCGCGTCGACTGGACGAGGTTGCCCTCGTAGGCGGCGATGACGAGGTGCGCGCGATCTCGTGCCTGGAGTTTGCTCAACAGGTTGCCGATGTGTGTCTTGACGGTCTTGACCGAGATCGTGAGCCTCGCCGCGATTTCGTCGTTGGAGAGCCCGTGACCGACCAAGGTGAGGACCTCGGTCTCCCGCTCGGTGAGAGCCTCGAGGCTCGCCGGCTTGGCGCCTGGGGGCTGCGCGATGTACGCCTCGATGAGGCGTGTAAGGACTCTCGGAGCAAACAGTGATTCGCCTTGATGAGTTCGGCGGATCGCGTCAAGGAGTTTGTCGGGGTGGGAATCCTTGAGGAGAAAGCCGCTGGCACCGGCTTGGAGGGCGGCGCGGACGTACTCGTCAAGCTCGAACATCGTGAGAACGATGACCTTCACGCGTCCGATGCGTGAGTCGGTCATGATGCGGCGGGTGGCTGCGATCCCGTCGGTGCCCGGCATCCGGATGTCCATGAGTACGACGTCAGGACGCAGCTCGGCGCTGAGACTGACGATCTCATCGCCTGTGCCCGCCTCGCCGACCACTGTCATATCAGGATTGGCGTTGATGACCGCGGCGAGGCTGTGACGCAGCAACGGCTGGTCGTCGGCGATGACAACCCGAATCGGGGTTTCGCGGTCGTTCATGGCGTTCGAGCCTCAGGGATACGGGCAGTGACGCGAAACCCGTTCTCGACGTGCTCGGCTTGAAAGGTCCCGCCGATCGCGGTGACGCGTTCCCTGAGCCCCTCGATCCCATGCCCCGATCCCGGGTGAGGGGTCCATCCGTCGACGCGCCCTTCGTCCCAGACGCTCGTGACGATCCAGCCGCCATCGCGACGGATGTAAACGTTCGCGCTAGTGGGTCCAGCGTGCCGAGCGGTGTTCGTGAGGGCTTCACGCACGACGGAGCAGATCGCGAGCTGGGCCCCGGAGCTGATGTCGTCGATCTCGCCGAGCTTGAGAGTGACGGTCGGGCCTGCTCTCTCGGCATCCTCGACGATGGCCGGCAGGTCGTGGAGCGATTCCGCGGGCCGCAGAGGTGCGGCCATATCAGTTGAGTCACGCAGCACGTTGAGCATGCGGCGTAGCTCCGTCGTGGTCTGCCGTCCGATGCGCTCGATATCCGACAGCGCCGCAGCGCTGTCGTCTTCTGCGCCAGGATAACGTGCCGTGGTTGCCCGAACGGTGATCAGGCCAAGGCCGTGGGAGACGATGTCGTGCAGTTCGCGAGCGATTCGCAGTCGTTCCGCCTGTGCCGCACGCTCGCCGGCCCACGCTGTCAGCCGCGCCTCGTACGCCATCCGCTGCCGCCGTGCAAGAAACAGCGCCCACACGGTGACCGTCAACGCCAGCGCGGCGATGACGACCGGAAGGACGACCGCAGCAGCGCCTTCGCGGCTTACCGCGAGAAGGGCGAGTAAGAGCACGACGTGAATGGCGATGGCCAGTGGCCAGACCCGCCGCCTGCGTTCTGGAAGTGCGCCCGCCGCCTCCACCCTCCAAGTCTAAGGACTCCCCGGTGAACAAGGCATCGGTCCACGGTCTGAGAGGCCTGGGTCTGAGCTGCGGGACCAAGTTCCGCCTTCAGCCCGATGACCGGAGGTCGTGCTCCGAGTTCCCATGTGCAGATGATTACGATCGAGAACCTCGTCAAGCGGCGAGGCTCCAAAGAGATTCTGACCGGCATCAGTTTCCAGGGCCGCCCTGGAAGGGTGACCGGGTTCCTCGGCCCGAACGGGGCGGGCAAAAGCTCCACGCTGCGCATTCTGCTGGGCCTGGATCGGGCGACATCCGGCACGGCGCTCATCGGTTCTGTTCCGTTCGTATGGCTTCCTGATCCGCTCCGTACGGTCGGGGCCATGCTGGACGGCTCCGGTGCGCATCGGGCGCGGACGGGCCAGGCGCACCTGCGGTGGGTGGCCCGCTCCGCGGGATTGCCGCGTGCGCGTGTCGACGAGGTGCTCGAGATCGTGGGCCTGACGAACGCGGCGTCGAAGCGGGTCGGCAGCTACTCAATGGGCATGGGGCGCCGCCTCGGGCTCGCGACGGCGCTACTCGGAGACCCGGAGATTCTGATCCTGGACGAGCCGGTGAACGGGTTGGACCCGGACGGCATCCGGTGGATGAGGACCTTCCTTCGCGAACGCGCCGCGTCCGGCCGAACCGTGCTGCTGTCCAGCCACCTGATGGGAGAACTCGCGGAAACGGTCGATGACGTCGTGATCATCAACGAGGGCAAGGTCATGGCGGATGGCACCCTCGACGAGGTCACTGGCTCATACCGCACCCTTGAGGACGCGTTCTTCGCCCTCACCACTGGTGGTTCACTATGAGGACGCTCGCGGCAGAGGCCTCGAAGCTCGCCTCATTGCCTTCGGTGTGGATCGCGCTGGCGGCTGGGGTGCTCGTGCCGAGTGTGATCGCCGGAATCACCGCCTCCGCGACCCTTGGCGCGATCACCCGCGGCGCAAAGACCCTCGCCGGGGTCGACACCGGCTATCAGGAGCTGGCTTTCGGCGTGGTGGGGGTGATCATCCTCGGCGTCGTCGGTATCAGCAGCGAGTACTTCACCGAGAGCGCGGAATCCGGAGGCGGGCGTCAGGTCACCACCAGCCTGACCGCCGTCCCCTCCCGCCTCCGATTCCTGCTCGCGAAAATATCCACGATCGCAATCACCAGCGCGTTACTCGCGATCACCGCGGCAGCGACCACCATGGGCGTCGTCCAGGTGGTGCTCGGCGAGCGCGCCCCAGCATTGGGGGCGGACGATGTTCCGCGGCTGGTCGGTGTGGTCTGCTACTGGGTGTACACCGCGCTCCTCGCCTTCGGGATCACCGTGCTCACCCGCCACGGGGTCATTCCGCTCGCGGTGCTCATCGCAAATACCTCAGTCGTCACCGTCACCTACCTGCTCACGAAGATCACACCGCTGGCGAACTACCTGCCCGACATGGCCGGGGTCCGTATGTTCATTCGGAAGCTCGCCGACAACACCGTCGAAATCAGCCCGCTCACCGGAGGACTGGTCATGACCGCCTGGGTGACGGTGCTGCTCGTGATCGCCGCCATCGCGTTCACGCGGAGGGACGCATGACCACTATCCCTACGCTGGCGACTCGCACCCATGCCCGGGAAGCAGCCCAGGCGCTCGCGGCGGAACTGTCGAAACTTCTCTCTCTTCCGGCGACCTGGCTCACGCTCGGAGGCACTCTGGCAGTGAATCTGATCCTCGCGACCGCGTTCACGATCGCCGGTCTCCAAGGTTCGACCGGCACCAAGAGTGCCCTTGACATCGGACTGGCTTCGATCAGCTACGCGCAAGCCGGCTTCGTCATCCTCGGCGTCCTGGCCGCCTGCTCCGAGTACACCGGCGGGCAGATCCGCACCACGCTGACCGCGATGCCACGCCGCGCCCTCCAGCTCTCCGCCAAGCACCTCGCGCTGGCGATCGTCGTGCTTCCCGCAGCGGCGATCACCGCTGCGTCCGGAGTCGTGCTCACGGCTGCTGCGCTCGGCGACGCGGCTGTGCCCGTCACCTCAGGTCATGTTGCGGCGGCGCTAAGCGGTGTGACCGCTTATCTTGCGCTCACGACGTTGATCAGCGCAGCCGTCGGCGCCCTGGTGCGTCAGACCCTCGCGGCAGTCGTCATCCTGCTGGGATACTTCTTCATCGTCGGACCGCTCCTGCGCGACCATACCCCTGCGGCGAAGTACCTACCGGACAGCGCCGGATTCGCCATGTGGTTCCCGGTAGCCGACAATGCGAGCGCGGTGACACCGGCGCAAGGCGCGCTGCTCCTTACGGCCTGGACCATCGTCCTTATCGCCGTCGCCCTGCTCGGGTATCGCCGCCGGGATTCATGAAGCCTCCGGTCGTCAGCGCCGGCGAGCGCTCGCTCGACGTCCGGACACCGCACGGCACGCCCTCGCGCCGGCGTCACAGCCGCCCGCCGGCGCGGGGCCCTCGACGTCGTCGCCGTCCGCGGGCGCCTCGATGACGTCTGTCCGCTCGAACACGAGGTCGATGCCGCGGCGACGTTGCGCCTGCCGGTAATGTCATCCGCCCAGGTCACGGCTTTGGCTATGGCTTCGCCTGGCGTGATCTCTGGCCGTCAGGGAGGGCTGCGAGTGCGGCATGATGTTTGGCCGTGCTCTTTCGCCTGGCCTATCTCGCCGTCACGAACGCCTTCGCGGCGCTGCGGTTGCTGCCGTTGGGAGATCGGGACAAGGATGTCGAGATTCTCGCCCTGCGTCACCAGATCAGCGTCCTTGAACGGCGACTCGGCGCCGACACCAGAGTGAGATTCGCCCCGGAAGACCGGGCCTTTCTCGCCGCACTCCTGGCGTCGCTGCCCCGCGGGGTCCTGCGCCGGCTGCGGCTCCTCGTCCGTCCGGAAACCGTCCTGCGCTGGCACCGCGATCTGATGAAACAGCGTCACGCCCGCACCTGCCGCTCCAAGCACCCTGGGCGCCCGCCAACCGTCCGCTCCATACGCGCGCTCATCCTTATCGGCGGGTGCATGGCGAGCTCACCACGCTCGGCATCAAGATCGCTCCGTCCACAGTCTGGGAGATCCTCAAACAGGAAGGTCTTGATCCGGCACCCGAGCGGGCGTCCACCACATGGGCCGACTTCCTGCGTTCCCAAGCGGACGCGCTTCTGGCCTGCGATTTGATCGAGACCGCCACCCTCAATGGGCAGCGTCAGTACATCCTGGCCCTCATCGAGCACGCCACCAGGCGCGTCCGCGTGCTCGGCACCACCGCCCACCCGACCGCGAGCTGGGTCACCCAGGCGATGAAGCAGATGGACGAGAACATGTTCGACATGTCATTGGAAAGTGGTGAGTTCTGCTTCATCGACAACTACCGGGTGGTTCACGGTCGCAAGCCGTTCAGGGCCCGGCATGACGGCACGGACCGGTGGCTCAAGCGCTCAACATTACCCGCGACCTGCGGAAGTCCCGTGCGCAGCGGCGGTCCCGGTCGGAGCGGTCCATCTTCTCAAAGCCAGCAGAAAAGCTAGCATGTGGGCGTAGGCACCAAGATCCCCTATCTGCTGGGACAGGTCTTCTGTTGGAGATGGTGGATGTCCTCCCGCTATGGGCTTCGCTCCCGGATAGCCATGTCATACGTGGTAATTTCCGCCATGTCGGCGCTGGTAGCGGGGGGAATCGCCGGTTTCGTCGTCCCCAGCGTGATGAACACGAAAGTGACCGTGCAGACCAGCAACGGCTGCACGCGTCAGGATCGCGCGGGGCTCCTCGGGGCGGGGCAGGCCGCGGGGCTGAGCCTGCTCGCCGACGACCTGACGCGGCAGCAGGACGGCCGGTCCGGCCCAGAGACACTGGCGGCGGTGGCCCGCCGCTGGCTGGCCGCGGGCCCGCCGGCCGATGGCGATGTGGTGCGCGCGGTGGCCGGCCTGGACGGGCGGCTGGTGCAGGCGTCGGAGCCGCCCGTCTACGACGCGGGGTCGACGCCGCCCGGGGTGTCGCCGGGCACGCGGGCGCGCACCGGCGCGATCACGTTATCGGGCAAAGAGGTCGGCTGGGCGATCAACCCGGTGGTGGCGGGCGGGCAGGTGATCGGGGTCGTCTACCTGCAGAACCGCAGCGCCACCGACTGCGGGCCGGTCGTGGACGTCGCCTCCGACGGCGACAACCGGGCGGGACCGGTCTCGGCCGGGCTCGCGCTGGTGGTGCTCGTCCCGGGGTGCCTGGTGTTCGGGCTGCTGAGCACTCGCAAGCTGATCAAACGGATCCAGCGGCTGGCCGCCGGCGCGGCGACCATGGCCGACGGGGACCTGACGGCCCGGGTGCCCGTCTCGGCCGGTGACGAGATCGGCCGCCTGGAAGAGGGCTTCAACGTGATGGCCGAGCGGCTGGTGGCGGCCGGCCGGGTGGAACGGGAACTGGCCGGGGCGCAGGCGCGGCGGCTAGAGCGCACCAGGATCGCCAGGGAGCTGCACGATTCGGTCTCGCAGGATCTGTTCTCGCTAAGCCTGGTGGCCCGCAGCCTGCGGCGCACGCTGCCGGAGAGCTCGCGTTTCCAGGAGCAGGCCGAGTCCATGGTGACGACCGTCGAGCACACGATGCGGGAGATGCGGGCGATGCTCCTGCAGCTGCGGCCGATCGCGCTGGAGGAGGCCGGCCTGGTGGCGACGCTGCGCGACCTGTGCGAGGCATTCCAGGTGCGGCTCGGCGTGACGGTCGACACCGAGCTGCAGGAGGTGCGGCTGGGACCCGGTGCCGAGCACGCCGTGCTCCGGATCGTGCAGGAGGCGCTGAGCAACGCGACCCGGCACGGCGGTGCCCGGCGGATCGAGCTGCGCCTGGCCCAGGAGGGCGAGGACGTCGAGATCGTGGTCCGCGACTACGGCCGCGGCTTCGACAGGGAGCGCAACCAGGACCGGCACGGGATGGGCCTGGAGATGATGCGCGAGCGGGTCATCGAGGTCGGCGGGGTCATCGACGTGGTGAGCGCGCCGGACAGCGGTACGACGGTGCGGGTACGGATTCCGGCGGAGGAAACATGATCCGGGTACTGATCGTGGACGATCATCAGGTGGTTCGCCAGGGATTGCGTTACGTCCTGGAGGACGAGGCGGACATCGAGGTGGTCGGGGAGCGCGCGGACGGGCACGGCGCGCTCGAGGCGATCGACAGCCTGCGGCCCGACGTTGTCCTGCTGGACATGGTGATGCCCGGCATGGGCGGCCTGGAGGTGCTGGAACGGCTCAGAGAGCAGCCGGCGCCGCCCGCCGTGATCGTGCTGACCTCGTTCGTGGAAAACGAGGTGGCGTTGCAGGCGGTGCGCGGGGGCGCGTTGTCGTACCTGTCGAAGACCAGCGCGGTAGACCGGGTGGTAGAGACGGTGCGCATAGCCGTGGCGGGTGGCAGCGTGCTGGACCCGCCGGTCGCGGCGATGCTGGTCCAGCGGGTTCGCGACGACGACGGCCCGGCGAAGGAGGATCCGCTGCGGATGCTGGCGCCGCGCGAGCGGGACGTGCTGGCGGCGCTGGCGCGCGGGCAGTCGAACAGGGAGATCGCCCGGACGCTGTCGCTGAGCGAGACCACGGTCAAGTCCTACGTCTCCAGCATCCTCACCAAGATGAGACTCCAAGACCGCACGCAAGCTGCCATCTTCGGCTTGCAGTGCGGTCTGGTCCCGCTGGGTGAGGCGCTCTCCGCCGACCAGCTCCGGGTGGAGGATTAGCCGGTGGTACGCAGCGCGTCGGTCGGAGACAGCGCCGCGGCGCGCATCGCGGGGTAGAGCCCGGCGAGGACTCCGGACACGATCGCCACGCCGAAGCCGCCGCCGATCGCGACGGGCGGGATCGCGATCCCCCAGTCCTGCGCCATGGCCATGCCCACGGTCACCCCCGAGCCGATCAGCACCCCGCCGAACCCGCCCAGCGCGGACAGCACCAGCGACTCGGTGAGGAACTGGGCGGCGATGTGCACCCGGGTGGCGCCCAGAGTGCGGCGCAGCCCGATCTCCGCCCGGCGTTCCAGCACGGAGATCACCATGACGTTGGCAATGCCGATGGCGCCGACCAGCAGCGCGATCGCGCCCAGCCCGAGGAACAGCGCGCCGGAGGACTGCTTGACCGCGATCTGCGCGGTCAGCGCGTCGGACGGCCGGCTCGCCTTGACCTGGAAGGAGTTGGCCGGGTTGGCCGTGTGGGCCAGCAGGTCGGCGACCTGCGTCACCTGGTCCGGGTCGGTACGCACGTAGATGCGGCTGGGCGCACCGTCGTAGCCGAGCAGGTCCTTGGCCGCGGCGAAGGAGATGAGCGCGGACCGGTCGACCTCGGGCGCCAGGGTGAACGGATCGAGGATGCCCGCGACCGTGAACCAGTGCCCGCCCAGCCACACCCGGGTGCCGGCGTCCAGCCGCACGATGCCCAGTTGCCTGGCCACGTCGTGGCCGAGCACGGTCACCGGCGCGTCCGCCACGGTGAGGAATCGCCCGAGCTTCAGCGACCCCTGGAGGGTGTCGAGGAGCGAGGCGTCCGTAGCGCGCACGGCCAGGCCGCCGGTCTGACCGGTGGGAATCTGGTCGTTGCGGTAGACGCGAGCGGTGCTGATCTGCGCGGTGGGCGCGACCGCGAGGACCCCGGAGATCCGCCGGAGCATCGGCGCGGCCGTGGCGGGCAGCGCGACCTCGGTGCCGCCCAGGTCGTCGCCGTTCACCACGGTCAGCAGGTTGGTGCCGAGCCGGTCGAGCTGCGCCAGCAGGTGGGACTCGCTGGAGTGGGTGACGCCGAGCACCGCGACCATCGAGGCGATGCCGATCGCGATGCCCAGCGCCGATAGCACCGCCCGGGTCCGGCGGGTGCGCAGGCCCAGCGTGCCTGTGGGGATCAGGTCGTACAGCCGGAGCCTGCTGCGCTTGATCTGCGGCCGGGTCCCGACCGCGTCCTTCTCGTCCTGCAGCACGTCGCTCACTGGTGCACCATCCTCTCGCCGGCCGTCACGGGGCCGTTCATGACACCACCACTCCGTCACGTATCTCGATGAAGCGCTGGCAGGCGGCGGCGACGCGCTCCTCGTGGGTGACCACCACCAGGGTCGTCCCCTCCTCGTTCAGCTCGCGCATGATGGAGAGGATCTCGCCGCCCTTGGCCGAGTCGAGGTTGCCGGTCGGCTCGTCGGCGAACACGATGGCGGGGCGGCCCACCACCGCCCGCGCGATCGCCACCCGCTGCCGCTCGCCGCCCGACAGCTTGGTCACCTTGTGGCGCATCCGGTGGGCCAGGCCGACCCGCTCCAGCGCCTCGACGGCCGCCGCGCGGCGCTGCCTGGCCGGGATGCCCCGGTACAGCAGGCCGGAGGCCACGTTCTCGACCGCCGTCAGCGCTTCGAGCAGGAAGAACTGCTGGAACACCACACCGACCCGCCAGGCGCGCAGCCCGGCGAGCTGCAGGTCGGTCAGCACCTCGACGCGCTGGCCGTCCAGGCGCACGGACCCGCTGGTGGGCCGGTCCAGCCCGGCCATCAGGTGCAGCAGGGTCGACTTGCCGGATCCCGAGGCGCCGCGGATCGCGATCATCTCGCCCGCCTCGACGGCGAGGTTCACCCCGCGCACCGACTCCACCGGCGGCTCGCCCGGGTAGACCTTGCGCACGTCACGCAGCTCAAGAACCGTCACCGGGCACCTCCACCAGCATGCCGGGCCGAAGATCGCCGGTCACCTCGGCCATGCCGGTGCTCTCGTCGAACAGCCCGGTCTCGACCGGCACCCGCCGCCGGCCGCCGCCCTCCACCACGACCACCTCGTAGGTGCCGAGCGGCCGGGCGAGCAGCGCCGTCATCGGCACCGCGATCACGTTCTTGTGCTGCTGGGTGACGATCGAGACCTGGACCTGCGCCTGGTCCAGGAACCCGCGGACCTTGCCGGTCAGCTCGATTGTCACCGGCGCCACCGATTTCGCCGCGGCTCCGCTCTCGGTCGCATCGGTGGTGTCGCCGTCGACGGCCACCGCGCCGATGATCCTGATGCGGCCCTTGCGCGTCTTGCCGTCCGGCAGCGTGACCACGACCTTGTCGCCGACGCGGATCTGCGGCAGCTCGGCCGGGGACAGCTGGACCAGCACCGCGGGCGCCTGGCCGGTGCCGTGGAAGATGAGCTGGCCGGGCGCCACGACGCCGCCGACCTTGGTGTCCCAGCCGCCGATCCTGATCGCGGCCGGGGCGAAGACGACCTGGCCCAGCGGCACCTGGCCGGTGACCTTGAGCTTGGCCGCCTTCTGCCAGCGGCGGACGGCGTAGTAGGTCGAGTAGGAGAAGTGCTTGTCGACCGTCAGGTCCTTGCCGTAGCCGAGCGCCTTGAGGTTGCGTTCCAGCTGGAGGACGTCCAGCCCGTTCGAGACGCCCACCTTCAGGTCGCGCCAGGCGGGGCGGTCGCCGTACAGCAGCGGGACGCGCACGCCGTCGAGCTCGTAGGCGGCCTTGCCCCGCTTGACGGTCCTGCCGACCGCCGGCAGCCAGGTGACCACGCCCGCGCGGCTGATGATGACGTTGTACGCGCCGGCGTACCCCAGAGTGCCGTTCACCAGCCGCCGCTCGGCCACGTCGGCCTGCTGGACCTTGGCGGTGGCCAGCGCCAGCCCGGCCGTGGGCGAGGGCGTCGGCTGGGCGTTTCCGGTCGTGGTGACCTGGAACACGGCCCATCCGGCGCCGCCCGTCACGGCCAGGGCCAGCACCGTCATGAGCACGGTACGGCCGCGCCTGCCGCCCGTCCGGCGCTCCGGCGTCGTGCTCATCCGCGCGGGCGTCTCGTCCACCGGCATCTCCTGCCGTCGATCTTCCTGGTGCCTCCCGGAGTTCTGCGTCTCCTGGTCGATGCGCCCGTGCACGCGAACCTCACCCCTTGCTCGTGACCGTCAGACCGCCCGGGGGCAGCTGCGGCTTGCAGGCGTCGAACTGCGTCTGGTACAGGTCCTTGCCCGACGGGCCGCCCAGCCGGGAGGGCAGGGTGAAGCTGCCGTCGGTGTTCGGGTCGGGCCAGTCCGAGATGCCCTTCTGACGCATGCACTGCGCCCATGCCCGCCATTTCGTCATATCGGCCGCGGTCACCGGCTTGCCCTCCGGCCCCTGGTAGGCCGGGATCTTGTCGAGGATCGACTTGCACGCGGACTGGGCCGCGGCCGGCGGCGCCGTCGTGCCGGGCGCCAGCCGCCACTGCCCGTTGCTGTCCTGCACCGGGTCGGGGAAGTTCGGCTCGCCGTTCTTGCGGATGCACTCCGCCAGCTGGCGGTACTGCGCCGCGACGTCATCCGGGCTTCCGGAAGCCGCCGGCGCGTCGGGCTTGCCGCACGCCGTCAGCCCGAAAGCCAACACGCCCGTCGCCGCCATCGCGACCGTTATTCGCAGGACCTTCTTGGAAGGGATCATGTCTTTACCTTCCTCCCCGGGCACCCGTCCCGGCCTCCGCCAAATGTTGCCAACCCATCCCCTTCCTTTGGGGGGTAGGCCCTCCGGATCAGGCTCCGGCGAAGACGATGCGGCGGCCTTCGGCGCTCGCGTCGGCGGCGGGCAGCACGTGGGCGCGGTAGCCGCGCTCGCGCAGCGCCCGCAGGACGATCTCGAGGCGGCCCTCGGTGGCGGTGCCGGGCTCGTCGTGGACCTCCACCGCGAGGTGGCGGATGAGCGGCCAGTGCCGGTCGTCGATGCCGTCCAGCACCTCGATCTCCGACCGCTGTACGTCGATCTCGAGGAGGTCGACGTGGGGCAGTGCCAGTTCCGCGATGACGGTGGACAACCTGCGGAGGGGGCAGGGGTAGGGCACCTCCCGGAAATGGTGCGCCAGCATCTCGTTCAGCAGGTCGGCGTCCTCTCCCAGCGCCCCGCCGTGCTCCCGCACCACCAGCTCCCTGACGAACGCCCGGTCCAGGTCGGTGGAGGCGTGGGCGCGCTGGGCCGACATGATGGAGTAGCCCGGGTAGAAGACGAACTCGGTCTCGCCGTCGTGGTCGGACAGCCCGTGCGGATAGGCCCCGCCGGCCACCTCGTGCCGCCGTAGATTCCTGGTGAGCGCCTCGAGCACGGGAGGCATCGGCTCGAAGGCGTACACCTGGGCGGGGCACATCGCCTTGACGAAGAGCGCGAACATCCCGATGTTCGCGCCCACGTCGCGGACCACCGCGTCCTGTGGCAGCGTCGTTCCCGCAGGCAGGTAGGACCGCTGCGTGAAGATGTCCGTGTAGAGATACCGCGTCTCGTGCGGGTTGATGCCTTCGACCTGCGGGAGGTCGAAGTCCCCGCCAGTGCCCTTGGTCACCGGATCACGCTCCGTCCCTGTACCGCTTCAAAAGTCATCGCACGCGCTTGACCTGCGGGTCGACCTGAGCTGCGGCCTAGCGGGCCAGGGTGTCATGACCGGAGATCTTGCCCTGCTCGATCTGGGAGATGCGCCCCTTGGTGACCCCCATGCGCTCAGCCACCTGCTGCTGAGTCAGGCCACGGCTGCGGCGGATCTCGACCGGGCAGGTTCCCATCTCGACGGTGCGGTGGGAGAAAGGGCTCGCTTGACGGGGCCTTGACGCCCCTGGCCCCGAGGGCCGCACGCCCCGGCCGCGCGGGCCTGGTGAGGCGCGCGCACGGCCGCGAATGGCAAGCCCGTGTCAAGCCGGTCTCGCGATGCTGTCGGAGACCTTATAGGCCGGCGTCGCCCGGCGTGACGGTTTCGGCCTTCGGTTCTCCTCTCCCCTTGTCTCCCCGTCATACCGACCCCTGGAGCGTTATGAGACACCACCGGCGACGGCTGCTGCTTCTCGGCGCCACGATCGCCGCCTGTCTGTCCGTACTGACCACCCCCGCGAACATCGCACTGGCCGCCCCCGCGCCCACCGCCCCGGCCGGCTCCGCCGCCCCGGGGTCCGCCCAGCCGCCTGCGGACCGGCCGGAACACCTCGACCGATCGTCCGTCCAGCCGGCCCAGCGTGACCGCGTGCTCGGCGCGAACTGGCGGAAGTCCACTGATGTCGCCGTCACCACGGCCGGCGACGCGACCGGGTTCCACGTGCTCACGGCGACGGCCGGAACGGGCTACCAGTGGCGGACCGTCGCCACGCTCAGCGAGCCCGGCATGGACACCGACCAGTGGATCGGCAACGCCTGCCTGACCGGATCCGGCAAGAAGATCGTGGCCGTCTACGCGCCGCGCCACTTCACCAACCGGTCCTGGCTGTTCAGCCGGGGCGCGTTCGCCGCGATCATCGACGCCGAGACCGGCGCGGTCACCAAGCTCAAGGACCAGGTGACTCTCGCCTACTTCAACCCGGGCTGCGGCGCCGGTGACACGGTCGCGCTCACGCAGGGCGTCAGCGAGCAGCGCGACACCACGCGCCTGCTCATGGTGGACACCGCCACCAAGCGCGTGACCCGGGCCGTCGTGGCCTCCGGCCAGGTCACCTCGGCCGTCCCCGTGGGAGACACGCTGGTGGCGGCGCATGGGCCGCGGCTCGTGGAGGTGCGGACCGGCGGCGAGCTGAAGCAGCTCGCGGACACGGGCTCGGTGCCCTTCGACCTCCGCGCGACCGCCGACGGCGGCGTGGCCTTCGCGGCGCGCGACGGCGCGACCGTGACGATCCGGCAGTACCTGCGCGGGGAGACCCGGGAGCTGGCGTCGGGTCCCCTGGGCGAGCTGGCGGTGCACGCCGGCGCGAACGGCCGCGTCTTCCTCGTGGGCAAGACCGAGCGGCGCGGCGCCCTGCCCCAGGCCGTGTCGGTGCTGGACGCGCCGGCGACGGCCGACGTGTCCTCGGAGGGCGGTCTGGCGATCACGGCGGCGGCGCGGCGAGGACTGCGCGCCGGACCCGGCGCCCCATCCGCCGGGCGGCCGGACCCCGCCGCCTCCCATGGCGACGACAAGCGCGGCGTCAGCCCTGACATGCCGGACGGGGAGCCCGTCGACATCACCGCGCGGGTCGTCGCGACGAAGGCGGACGTCGGCTTCGAGGTGCAGCCCGGCGCGGACCTCGCCCCCGACGCCTCCTCGGGACGTGTGGCCAACCCCCGGCTGGCGCTGACCTCCAAGACGGCGGGCGCCGCCGTGACCGCGGCCGTCACCGGGACCGTCGACCAGGGCTACACCTGCGCCGTCCCACGCAACGACCCGGCGATCCAGGTGTACCAGCCGCACTGGCGCCAGGTGGAGTGGGCGGTGGACCAGCTCGTCTTCAAGAACCGGCTGCAGGTGACGCGCCCGAACAACTGGAAGGGCTCGGGGCTGCCCGGGTGGAACCCGCAGACCGAGTTCCCCGCCCCGGACCTGCAGGGAGGCGGCCGCATCCCTGTGTCGATCATGTTCGGCATCCTCGCGCAGGAGTCCAACCTCTGGCAGGCCCAGCGGAGTGTGCAGGAGGGCGAGACCGGCAACCCGCTCGTCGGCAACTACTACGGCGTGAACATCTACGACAGCGACCCCACCAACGACTGGGCGGTCGACTTCTCCAAGGCCGACTGCGGGTACGGCATCTCCCAGCAGACCGACAACATGAGAAAGGGTGCCCCCGGGTGGGACGCCAACAAGCAGAAGCGGGTGGCCCTCGACTACGTCACCAACATCGCCGCGGGGATGTCCACCCTGGCGAGCAAGTGGAACCAGATCTGGACCGACACCAACGGGATGGCGAAGATCAACGACGGTGACCCGTCGAAGATCGAGAACTGGTATCTCGCCGCCTGGGCGTACAACTCGGGCTGGCACGTCAAGGCCGACGCGTGGGGACGGGACGCCAACAACCAGCCGAACAACGGCGCGTGGGGTGTGGGCTGGCTTAACAACCCCGCCAACCCCGCGTACCGGCAGGACCGGCACCCGTTCCTGGACGGAAACAGCTACGCCGACGCCGCGCACCCGCAGGACTGGCCCTACCAGGAGAAGGTGCTGGGCTGGGCGGCGTGGCCGATCGCCAAGACCTACCTGGACCCCGCCACGAACAAGCTCGTCACGGAGGGCGGGTACAACTACGCCTGGTGGACCGCCGTCAGCGACCGCACCAAGGTCGTGCCCACCGTCCTCAACACGTCGTTCGTGGACGTCAACGCCTTCTGCGTGCCGGCTTCCGCGGGACCCGACAACAACGAATGCCAGCCGCCCTCGAACAACAGGCCAGGCACGTGCCAGCGGGCGGACTCCAAGTGCTGGTGGCACCTGCCCAAGACGTGGAAGACCTGCCCGTCGGCGTGCGGCAACGAGGCGTCACTGCGGTACGACTCGACCTGGGCCGGAACGGAACGCGTCGAGCCCACCGACCAGTGGACGCCGTGCCTGACGCCGGGACTCCCACCGGTCACCGGGGACACGACGAAGGTCCTGATCGTCGACGACGTCACCGTCCCGGCGATCCGCGGCGGCTGCGACAACTCCGGGTGGACCAACCACGGCACGCTGACCTTCGAGTTCGCCCAGGACTCCGCCGGCAGGGTGCCCGCCAGGGCCGACTTCCAGCAGCTCGGCAACGGGTTCGGCGGCCATGAGTGGTTCGGGTACACGCGGACGTGGTCCAGGAACGGCGGCGTGATGCAGGTGACCGGCACCTGGAAGCCGGACCAGGCCATCAACGGGTGGGCCCGTGTCCTCGTCCACATTCCGAAACGGCGTGCGGAGACGCAGCAGGCTCCGTACACCGTCGACCTGGGCAACGGCGTCCAGGAGACCCGCTACCTCAACCAGAGCCGGGAGCAGAACCAGTGGTACAACCTGGGCGTCTTCCAGTTCGCCGGGACCCCGAAGGTGTCCCTGACGAACCTCAACCTGGAAGGCGACGGCACGGCGGCCATCTCCTGGGACGCGATCGCCTTCCAGGTGCTCGCGAAGCGACCCAAGCATTTCGTCGTCGCCATGGGTGACTCCATCACCTCAGGCGAAGGAGTCGGCAACTACTACCCCGAGACCGACTTCGAGTACCAGACCCCCAGGTGGAACGCCTGCCGGCGCAGCAAGGACGCCTGGATCAGGCAGACGGTCCTGCCGGGTGAGACCCAGACCATCGGCCAGCTCGCCGACTCCTTCGACCCGAGGCTCGACTTCGCGTTCGTGGCCTGCTCCGGGGCCTGGACGCGGGACATGACCGTGGCGCAGTACGACTGGATGGATCAGCCGATCGGATCCTGGTCGGACTACCGGGGGAGCGCGGAGGGCAGGTTCCGGGAGGCTGCCCAGCTCAACAGCGGCTTCCTGAACAAGAACACGACGCTGGTCGCCCTGTCGGTCGGCGCCAACGACGCGAGGTGGTCCGACGTTATCGCGGAGTGCTACGCCCTCAACTGCAACGACGACGACGGTCACTTCGAGGCCGACATCCCCGCCGTGCTCAACTACCGGACGGTGTCGGGAGACCCGGCGAACGTCGCGAACATCCTCCAGCGGATCGAGACCCAGACGGACAACGGCAACGCGGCCCGCGGGAAGAAGGCAAAGATCGTGCTCATGGGCTATCCGGACGTGTTCGGCACCGCGCCGAACTGCGCGCACTTCGACGACTACGAGCGGGCGACCCTGCACGGGGTCGCCGAGTATCTCGTCAACGAGACGAAGGACACGATCCGGGTGCTGAGGGACGCCGGACTCGAGGTGTCCTACGCCGAGTCCCTCCCGGCGTTCACCGGGCACGGGGTGTGCGACAGCGACAGATGGATCAACCCCGTCATGTTCACCAAGACCGGCCCGGGCGACTTCGGTGACCTCTGGGACGGCTGCATCACCGACGGGCTGCGCTGCGCGAGCCGCAGCTCCATGCACCCCACCAAGAGAGGGGCGACGGAGTTCGCGACGGTGCTCGGCAACCACCTGCGCAGCTCCGGGGTGAACTACACCGGCTGGTAGACACAGGAGAAACGGTGAGGCGGGGCACCTCGTCCGGAGGTGCCCCGCCTCACCATGCCCCCGCCACGAGAGGCGGCGCCGTCCCGCCGCCTTCGTGATCGGCCCTGGACGGCGCCCGGACCGCGGGAAGCGGGTCGGACGCCGGCCGTCCTGCCGGGTCCAGGACTACTTGTAGACCCACTGTCCGGCGACGTACGCACCGTTGACGTAGAGGTACGTGGTGGCCGCGTAGACCTGCGCCCAGTTCGCGGACGCGCCGAGGGTGGTGACGTGCCGGGTCGAGCCGACCGAGCCACCGTTGCTGGCCGTCTTGCAGACCAGCTGAGCGGAGCTGCCGTTGTCCAGGGTCTGCCAGCCGCAGACCTTCAACGAGATCGAGGCGCCGGAGTCGCGGTAGATGTACGCGTCCACGGTCCACGAGTAGTTGTTGAAGGTGACCGTGCCCCAGGCGGCGCCGTCGTAGGCGGACACGCTGAAGCTGCGGGTGACGGCGGCGTGCGCGGGCGAGGCGGTGAGGACGCTGAGGCCCAGGGCGGCCGTGGTCGCCGCTGCGGCGAGCTTCCGTGTGGTCTTCATGATGTCTCCGTTTCTTTCGTTTCCCGGGAGAGCATCGCGGGGGCGGCTTGACGTGGGCTTGCCACTCGCGGCGGCATGCGGGCGGGGACGGGCGGTCGCCGCGGCCCGGCGCGTCAAGGGCATGTCAAGCGGCGGGGGCGGATGCTCCCGGGGCCGGTCGCCCGCACCGCGGCGTCATGCGCCCGGGCCGGCCAGCCTCTCCTGGACCAGTGCCCGGTCCGGGTGGTCCAGCTCGGTGAGGATGTCGAGGGCCCGACGCCAGATCAGGCGGGCGCCCCGGTCATCGCCGGCCGCGCGCAGCACGTCGCCGAGCTTCGACAGCGTGTCCGCCTCGAAGTAGCGTTCGCCGGCCTTCCTGAACAGGCCCGCCGCGCGTTCGTAGCACGAGGCCGCCTCGGCGGGGTCGGGCAGCTTCTGATACCCCAGCCCGAGCCCGTCGAGAGCGGCGGCCTGCCCGTGCAGGTCGCCTGCACGCTCGAACAGCGTCAGCGCCTCCCGGCAGTAGAGGATGGCGTGCTCGGGATGGTCGAGCAGGGCGTGGCTCTGACCGACCGAGTTGAGCGCCCGGGCCTCCTCCACCGTGTCGTCGATCAGCCTCACCAGGTGCAGCGCCTGTTCGGCGTTCTCCAGCGCCTCCTGGTAACGGTCCTGGACCCCGTAGAGCCAGCCGAGGTTGTTGTAGCAGCCCGCCTGGCCGCGCACGTCCTGGAGCTCGGTGAACAGCGCGAGCGCGGCGCGCAGGTCCGCCTCCGCCGCCTCGAACATCTGCATCTGCGTGTACGCGGAGGCGAGGTCGCGGTGGCACAGGGCCTGACCGGCGAGGTCCCCGGTCCGGCGGGCCGCGTCGAGCGCGACGGTCTCGGCCTTGGCCCACTCGTCCCAGAAGCCGCGCCGGTCGAGAAAGTCGACCATGGTCCAGGCGAGCCGCCAGGCGTGCGCCGGGAAGCCCTTCGCCACCGACCACGGGACCATCGACTGCAACACCGGACGTTCCTCGGCGAACCAGGTCATGGCGTGGTCGTAGTCCGGGTGCTCCTGGGGGGCCGCCCCCGGGGCGGGGGGCGCGAGACCGACTGGGTCCGGGCGCGGATTGATGACCATCGTGGCCACGTGCGCGGTGTGCAGGTAGTAGTCGAGCAGCCGCAGCGGCGCGGCACGGCTCTCGTCGGCGCTGTCGCGGTCAGCGAGCTCCCTGGCGTAGGCGCGCAGCAGGTCGTGCAGGGCGAACCGCCCGGGGAGGTCCTCGGTGACCAGATGGGCGCGGGCCAGTTCCGTGAGCAGGTCGCGCGCCCGCCCGTGCGGAAGCCCGGCCAGGGCGGCGGCGGCCCGCGTGGAGACGTCCGGCCCCGGGTGCAGCGCCAGCAGGCGGAACAGGCGCGCGGCCGGCGCGCCGAGCGTGCGGTACGACCAGGAGAAGACCCCCCGCACGTCCGTCGCCCGGTCCTCGCCGCCGAACGGGTCGAGCTCGGCGCCCGCGCCGCGCACCCACGCCACCAGGTCCGCCAGCGGCAGGTCCGGCTCGGTGGCCGCGCGTGCCGCCAGGACGGCGAGGGCGAGGGGCAGGCGCTCGCACAGCGCGACCAGATCGTCGGCGGCCTCGCCCTCGGCCGCGAGCCGCGGCGCGCCGAGGCGGGCGGCCAGCAGCTCCCGGGCCTCCCCGGGCGACAGCAGGCCGATCGTGAGCGGCTGCGCGCCCTCCGCCGCGACCAGCCCGGTGAGAGAATCGCGGCTGGTCACCAGGACCAGGCACCCCGCCCCGCCGGGCAGCAGGGGACGGACCTGCTCGGCGTCGCGCGCGTTGTCGAGCACCACGAGCACGCGCCGTCCGGCCAGAAGACTGCGGTACAGCCCGACCAGCGCGTCCGAGTCCTGGGGGATCCGCTCGGGCGGGGTGTTCAACGCGCCCAGGAAGCGGCGCAGCGCGTCGAACGGATCCACCGGCGCGGCGTCCGGATCGAAGCCGCGCAGGTTCACATAGAGCTGCCCGTCCGGGAACCGGTCCCGCACGCGGTGGGCCCAGTGGACGGCCAGCGTCGTCTTGCCCACCCCGGCGGTCCCCGACAGGCAGCAGACGGTCATCGACGCGGCCCCGGCGAGGACGGCGTCGAGCCGGGCGACCTCGGCCGTCCGCCCGACGAAGTGGGGAAGGTCCGGCGGGAGCTGCGCCGGCACCGGAGGGCGGGGCCGCACCACGGCCGTAGGGGCCGGGTCCGGCGTCCGGGCATGCAGCGAGGCGTCTCCGGCGAGGATCATCTGGTGGAGCCGGCGCAGCTCCGCGGTGGGTTCCAGGCCCAGCTCGCGGCTGAAGTGGGCACGCGCCCTGCGGTACACCGCCAGCGCCTCGGGCGGACGGCCGTCGCGGTAGAGCGCCACCATGTAGGCCCGGATCGGCCTCTCCCTGTCGGGGTGCCGCAGCACCAGGTCGGCGAGTTCGGGTAGCAGCTCCCGGTGCCGGCCGCAGTCCAGCTCGGCCTCCAGGCAGGATTCCAGCGCGGACAGCCGCAGCTCCTCGAGCCCGACGCCGACCCGATCACGCATCCGCTCGCTCGCCACGTCGGCGAGCAGCGGACCGCGCCAGTAGGACAGAGCCTCCCGGAGCAGCCGGGCCCGCTCCCCCGGGTCGGACGTCCGTTGCCCCCGTCCGACGCCCTCCCGGAACCGGCGGACGTCCACCGCGCCGGGGTCGGTCTCGGCCAGGTAGCCGTCGCCTCGGCGGAGCAGCCGGAACCCGCGTCCGCCGGTGCGGTCCGGGTCCAGTGTGCCGCGCAGTCGCGCGACGTGGCTCTGCAGTACGCCGCGCGCGTTGTCCGGCGGCTCGCCCTCCCACAGGAGGTCCAGTAACCGCCCGACGGAGATGACCCGCCCGGTGTCGAGCAGCAGCAGCCCGAGCAGGCACCGCTCCGCCCGCCGCCCGAGTGCCACCTGTCCGTCGACATCCCATACCTCGACGGGGCCGAGGAGCCGGAAATCCATGCTGACCTCCCCGCCCGCTGACGGCCGCTCCCGTGGGGCGGCGGCGGGTCATCGGCGTTCCGCGACGGTGGCGGCCCACAGTCTATTCGTGCCCGCCGACATATGATCAAGGCGGTGCCCGCCGCCGTGCGAACCTCTTGTCCCCGGGCGCCTTCACGCGGCCCGTACGGCCTGATGCGGACCACCATCCCGGGCGCGGACGCGGAGCGCGCTGGTGGTCGCTCGCCGACCTGGTCACCGCACAGATCACTCACATTTTCCGGGAAACCATCATCGGGGATTCGGGAAGCGATCTTCTCAACCCCTCTACATCCCAGGCCAGCCATACTCCTGAACACCCCACCCTGTCCTGCATGCCGCGTCCGCCTGCGTCTGGTGACGTTGCCGTCAACGGTTGCCGTCAGTTCGGAGACTTCCGAACCTGCTCACTCGAGCTGGCTTTAAAAGATCACTTCCGTATCAAGGGCGTACAGACTTTTCGTCGGACTCGCATGCCAGGATCTCCATGATCTGTCCCCGGAGAGAACAGGATTCCATGAGCGGCTACGACTGGCTCGATGACGATGCGTTCTGCGCAACCTTCGTCCGCGGCCTTACCCCGCACGAGGCGCTGGCCCGCTTTGGCATCGAGGTATTCGACGGCGATGACGAGGAAGGCGAGATCGAGGAGGGCCTCATCTCTGCCCGTTCGGCCGAGGGCGGGACCATTCTGAGCGAGTGGAACGGCTTCGCCGGCACGCTGGACGAGGTGCTGCGGCCCTTGTCGGCCGGGACGGTCACGGCGAGTGTCTTCGTCAACGTGAACAGGGTCGCGTCCTTCGACCATTACGCCGACGGCCGCAGGATCCTGTCCTTCGATCCGCTGTTTCCCGGCGACGAGGACGGCATCCCGGAGGACTACCTGGCCGACCGGGTCGAGCTCGGACTCGTTGGCGACAAGTCGGAGGGCGGGCTTGCCGCTGCGCTGCTGCTGGCCGAGCGCATCACCGAGGTGCGGCCGAACGCTTCAAGTGACATCGTGGCCGCACACGGCGTTCTCGAGCACTGAGCCGCTCTCGCCCTGTTTCCACAGCTCGACAGGGCGGCCCTGAAGGCCGTGCGCGAAGATCTGGTGCTGCGCAACGTCGCGAAGAACGTCCAACTGGGCACTGTCGAGCGGCCGGAGATCCAGGCGCTCACCCTCGACGAGGCCAGGCAGTTCCTCCGGCAGGCGCGCAAGGGCCGGTTCTACGCGGTGTGCCGTCTACTGCCGCCGTGTGCCGCCTTGTACCATTCCGTCCGCCATTGTCGCCCGGGGTCTGCGACAATGCCGCGAGCAACCACGGGTCGCACGCACGAGCAACACCCGAGCAACCATGCCCCGGTGGGGTTGGCAGTCACACCCAAAATATGCACGCGCCGGGTGGCCACCTCTATGACGAACAGCACGTACAGGCGCTTCAAGTAGATCGTGTCGACGTGGAAGAAGTCGACGGCCAGAAGCCCTTTCGCCTGGACGCGCAGGAACGTCCGCCACGAGGTGTCGAGGTTTCGTGAGCCGGGCCGAACCGCTGACGCCGGAGGATCCGCCGCACGGTTGCTTCGCTGATCTGGTAACTGTCGTACCGCTGGAGGGGCGGATCGAGCGTCGCAAGGTGCTCGGCCGGTTGATCAACGAGTACCACCGGGCCGCATAGTCGTTCCGGAGAACCCCCAGATCAAGCCTCATGCGATGAGTTTTGAAGCGGTACAAGGTGCGCGAGGTGGTTGTTGACGGTCGCCGGCGCCATCGGCGCGGGCGTGTCGTCACGGCCGCGGTTGCCGACGGTGGCCAGGTGGTCGCGCCAGGCGGTGACCTCGCGCGCGGTGACGGCCGAGAGCCGGTCGTGCCCGAGGCCGCCCGTGATCCAGGCGCCAAAGCGCTCCAGATGCCGGGAGATCTTGGCGGTGACCTCCGCCGAGCGGACTCCGCGCACGGCGAGATCGAGGTAGCGCTCCGTCCAGACCGGGAGGCTGTCGTCGGCCGGATCGAGGCGTTCGGGGAACCTACCACCTTTCGTGATGTGATTTCGGCGTGATCCTGCCCGACGGGCGGGGACGCCGAGCTGTGAGTGGAGGACAGCAAGCAGCCACGTTACTTCACGGAAGGGCCATTTCCTGAAGTGATCCGGTGGCCCGCGATCTCGCGTCCGTGATCACCGGGCTCTGTGGGAGGTCGACGGTGACGTCGAGGCCGCCGCCGGTGCGGGCGGTGACCGCGATCCGTCCCCGGTGGGCGAGTGTGACCGCGCGCACGATCGACAACCCCAGTCCCAGGCCGTCGGTACGGACGCGGGTCCCCTGCCCGTGCACGAAGGGCTCCAGCAGCCACTCCGCCTCCTCGGGCGGGATCTGGCGGCCGCTGTTGAAGATCCGCAGCACAGCGTGCCCACCCGCCGTGCCCGTATCGACGGTCAGGTGCCCGCCGGCCTCGTTGTGGCGGATCGCGTTGTCGACCAGGTTGCCGATCATGCGTTCCAGCAGGACGGGTTCGCCGGTGACCGGTGCCGGTCGGAGCCGGGGGTGGACGGCGATGCCGACGGCTGCCGCCCGCGCCGCGGCGGCGTCGAGGGCGGCAGCCGCGATGGTGGCGAGGTCGGCCGGTTCACGTGCGGTGAGCCCGGCCTGGCTGCGGGCCAGCAACAGCAACCCGTCCAGGATGCGCTGCATGTGCTCGACGGCGTCGCGGACGTCGCCGGCCATCGCGAGCAGCTCGGCACGGTCCGGATCTCCGTCCAGGGTGACGTCGATAGCCGTGCGTGCGGTGGTCAGCGGCGTGCGCAGCTCGTGGGCGGCGTTGGCGGTGAACAGCCGCTGGCTATCCAGGACCCGGTCCCGCTCGGCGACGCCACGCTGGATGCGGTCGAGCATCCCGTTGATGGTGCCCGCCAGCGCCGACAGTTCGTCGGCGGGGGTGGTGACCGGGACCCGCTTGGTGAGGTTCTCGGCCGACAGGCGCCGGGCGGTGGCCGAGATCACGCGGATCGGCCGCAGCACCCGTCCGGCCACCAGCCAGGCCAGTACGGCGGCCAGGCCGGTCACCACGACGAGCGCCAGACCGGCCCGGGTCAGCAGCGCGGACAGGGTCTCGGCCTGCACCCGGTCGGCGAAAGCGCGCAGGTCCTCGGCCGGTGCCGGCATCGGCGGGGGGGGGGTGCCCGATGGGTCAGTGCCGGCCAAGTCCAGCCGGGTGGCGAACGTGCGGCACCGCATCAGCAGGTAGGTCAGCCCGGTCAGCGCGGTGCCGGCGGCCAGCACCAGGACGGTCTGCAGCAGCGCCAGCCGGGCCCGGGCGGTCAGCCAGGCCATCCTGTGCCGGGACACCCGTTCACCCGCCGATCCGGTAGCCGGCGCCGGTGACGGTCTCGATCACCGGCGGGTCGCCGAGCTTACGACGCAGCGTGCCGACAGTGATCCGTACCGCGTTGGTGAACGGGTCCGCGTGCTCGTCCCACACCTTGTCCAGCAGCGTTTCCGCGCTGACCACGTCACCACCGGCGGAGAGTAACTGCTCCAGCACACCGAACTCCTTGGAGGTCAACCGCAGCAGCCGCCCGTCCCGCTCGGCCGTGCGCCGAGCCGGATATAGGGTCACGCCGTCGGCGCGCAGCACCGGCGCGCGGGCCGGTGCGCTGCGCCGTACCAGGGCGTGGACCCGCGCGACCAGTTCGGAGAACGCAAACGGCTTGCCCAGATAGTCGTCGGCGCCCAGCATCAGCCCGCCGACCCGGTCCTCCACAGCGTCGGACGCGGTCAGCATCAGCACCCGCGACACCCCGCGCTGGGCGAGCCGGCGGCACACCGCATCGCCGTGCACGATGGGCAGGTCCCGGTCCAGGACCACCACGTCGTAGGGCGTGACCTCGCACTTGTCCAGCGCGCTCCGGCCGTCCAGGGCGACGTCGACGGTGAAGCCGTGCTTGCGTAGCCCGGCTTCGATGTATCCGGCCAGGGGCTGCTCGTCTTCGACCAAGAGGACACGCATCCGGGCAGTATCGCAACACCTGCATATGGAACACGTATGGTCCGCCGATCGCCCGCCGATAAGCGCCGGCCGGTAGATGTGATCACCCTCGAAGTCCCGTTGAAAGGATCACAGCGATGAGGCGTGGCAGAACGATGGGCGTGGCCGCTGGGGTGGCGGGCGCGGTGCTGGCGTTGAGCGTGCCAGCACCCGCCACCGCGGCGGGCCGGTCAAATTGGGAGACGTCCAGCAGGCGATGGCGAAGCTGGCGAAGACCGACGGGGTGGTCGGAGCCATCGGACAGCTGTATGTCGACGGCAAGCGAAAGGGCCAGGGGACGGCAGGTTCCCGCCTGCTCGAGGGCAAGGACGGCCGCATCCCCCCGGCTTCCCGTACCGGGTGGGATCCCAGACCAAAACCATGGTCGCCACGGTGCTGTTGCAACTGGTCAAGGAGGGCAGGCTCGGCCTGGACGACAAGCTGGCCGAGGTTCTGCCGGAGGCGACGCAGCAGGATCTCGTGGAGCGGGCCGATGAGATCACCGTGCGGCAGATGATCCGTCACACCTCCGGCATCCCCGACTTCTTCGCCTCCGGGCAGTTCGACGACCCCTTCGACTTCACGACCTACTACCCACCAGTCGATTTGGTGAAGGCGTCGCGCAAGCTGCACCGCACGGGGGAGCCGGGCGAGAAATTCTCCTACTCCAACACCAACTACTTCCTCCTCGGCATGATCATCGAGAAAGTGACCGGCCGTAGCCTGTCCGCCGAACTGACCCAGCGTCTCTTCGTACCTCTCGGGATGAGCCACACCTATCTGACCACCAAGCCGCCTCAGGGCATCAAGGGCCCGCACGGGCACGGCTACTACCCCGACGCTGCAGGCAAGCCGCGCGACGTGGACCGGCAGAACGCAAGTTTTGGTGGCGCGGCCGGAGGGGTCATCTCCACCGCCCACGACGTCAGCGCCTTCCAGCGCGCCTTTGTTCAAGGCAAGCTGCTGCCCTCCTCGTTGCAACAGGAAGTCGTCCCTCCGCCCTCCGGCGGTGGTCTGTGCGGGAGCGAGCCGGTAGTACGGGCATCCGCGGGCAATGGCCCCGGCTTCCTAGCCGTGACCTACACATCGGATGACGGCCGCCGTCAGTTCGCCATGTCCACCACGCTGAAGGTCAAGAACGAGCAGGCCATGGCCGTCGGTGAGGCCATCGATCAGGCGGCCAAAGCGGTGCTCTGCCAGGAGAAATAGCTTTGGCCGGTGTTCTTGAAAACACCGCCCGCCCTTGGGGTTCCCGCTGGAAGTCCTGCAGGGGAGCCCCAAGGGTCATTCGGAGAATTCTGTCGCGCCAGGAAGAACCTCGCCGTGGCTCTTCGGTGATCGTCCAACCGCGGCTACCACCGATCTTGGCGAGCTGCCGACGTAGCACCGCGATCCGCTCACGAGCGTCCGGCCCAGCGATCCCGATCGTGATGCGCTCATCGGTCGCGTGATAGCTGGTCCGCCGATCGCCTGCCGCGACCCGGCACGCCGCGTTGATGGCGGCTCGCAGCCGGGCCATTTTTCGTGGATCACCTTGCCCGCCGAACCCTTCGATCATCATGGATGAGAACAACGGTGCAAGACGCAGGCCATCCTGCCGCTTGACAGCGTCCAGCTCTTCCTGATCGGCACTCAGATCCTTAAGGATCCTGTCCCGGTCGAGCGAGCTGATCGGCCTGCGACCGAGCCAGTCAGCCATCGGGCCGAGTTGGCACGACCCGCACCGGCTCGAACGGAGGCGGCGCAGCCGCCTCACCGGCCTTGCCCTCAGCATCGGCGGTCGCGCTGTCGCTCGACAAGTCTCCTCGTGCCCCGCCCGCGTGACAGCTCGTGATCTTCTCCCGATCGTAGCGGTCGTTTCCAGGCCGATGACCTACAGATAGGACAGGCGTGTCCGCATTGTAGGCGCCCTCATCCACCCACGCCCGTTCGCAACTCGCCTGACCTGCGGCGGAGGCTTTATCGTTCAATTCCGGCCGGATAGTCCCAAGACCCCAACCAGGCACCCACCCGCACCGGCCCACCAGTTTCATCACCGGCGGACGGGGCGAAGCCCCATTACATCTTGGGTGGCGGGGCGGGCCTATCAGAGGTTCTGCTGGTCCAGCCAGGTGGAGATCGCTGCGGCGATCGTTTCTGGCTGGTCTTCGGAGGCGTGGTGACCGGCTGGACCGCAGTGTTCGATCTGGAGGCCGGCGATGTTGTCCTTGCACCAGGCGGCGAGTTCCGGGGTGATGAGCAGGGTCGGTGAGGAGTCGAAGGTGAGCAGGAGTTTGGGGACGTCCTGGCTGCAGGCCAGCCAGGTGCCGTAGGCGTCGATCCGGGCGGTCACGTCGGCGGGCTCGCCGTCGATCGGCAGCGAGCGGGTCCAGTGCAGCAGCGGGCGACGGCTTTCTCGGGTGGGGTACGGCGCCCGGTAGAGGTCGAGATCCTCCTCGCTGAGCGGGTTTAGCACGCCCCCGGTGTAGGCGGTGTCGATGAGGAAGTGCGAATCGAGCATCAGGGACTCGCCCTCGGTGGTGCGCAGCTTCGCGGTACGGGCGCGCGCTTGCTCGGAGAGTTCGTTCGAGGCGATCGGACGCACGATCGTCTCGAAGAAGGCGAGACCGCGCACCCGATCGGGGTGCTGGGCCGCCCAGTCGAAGGCGAGCGAGCCGCCCCAGTCGTGGCCGACGAGCACGACCTCGTCCAGGCCGAGCTCGTCGAAGAACGCCTCGAGGTAGCGGGCGTGGTCGGCGAACCGGTAGTCGCTGACGGGCTTGCCCGAGCGGCCCATGCCGATCAGGTCGGGGGCGATCAGCCGTCCCACTCCGACCAGGGGCAGCACCTTGCGCCACATGTGTGAGGAGGAGGGATTGCCATGCAGGAAGACGACGGTGGCTCCGCTGCCGTGGTCTTCGTAGTGAATCGTCGAGTCGAGAACGTCGATCGTGGGCATGAGGTGGATTCCTTGTGTGAGATGAGGGTTTCAGGCGCCGACTGGCAAGGCGTTGGCGCTGCCCAGGTCAATGCTCAGGACGCGGCCGTCGCGTAGGAACCCCGTGGTGGTCAGCTCGGTGATGCGCTCGGCCACCGATGTTTCGCTGAACTTCGTGGCACCGCGGACCCGGCGGATGAGCTCAGCACGGTCGATGGTCCCGCCGCGGACTACGGGTCAGCGTGAGGGTGCCCCAATGGGGAGCATTCGA
This sequence comes from Planotetraspora sp. A-T 1434, assembly GCF_025420585.1. Taxonomy (GTDB): domain Bacteria; phylum Actinomycetota; class Actinomycetes; order Streptosporangiales; family Streptosporangiaceae; genus JAOEGB01. The sequence continues at coordinate 47,969 of NZ_JAOEGB010000004.1, forward strand.
CCTGGTTGTGAGGTCGCTATGGAACTGTCGAAGTTTCTTCCTGCCGGTCGCCGGGGGCCGAGGGCCGGGGGAGCCGCATGATGACACGGTCGCCTGCGCCCCGGCGTGTCCCCGGCCTCCCGGAGATCAGTTCTCGCGGATCCAGGCGGGCGTGATCCGCTGCTCACGGAATCGCCAGCCCGCTGGCGTCCGCACCACGGTGCCCGCCAGTCGCAGGCCGCCTGTGAAGTGGGGTGCTTGGCCGTCGCGGTAGTAGAACACGAGCGAGTACGCCGAGACGGCCGCCTGTTCGCCATCGACGTCCACCAGCAGGTCAGTGGTCAGGTGCTGGGCTTGCTGCCCCTCGACCTCGCCCTGTCGCATAAAGCCGACGACCTTGTCGATGCCGCGGAGTTCGCCCCCGCGCGGCGAGTGCACCGCCACATCGTCGGTGAAGACGGTGCCCGCATCCTCCCATCGCTTCTCGTCGAGCAGCCGCGCGAAACGGGCGAACAGGTCGGCGATCTCGATGCGGTCGGCGATCAGAGTATCCGTGGACATGGCGCCCTCTTTCATTCGTTGAGTTAACGTTTAAATTTCTAACGTTTCTGACATGAACGAACCTACATCGTTAGGCTGGCTAACGCAAGAGGGTAGGATCAGCGTCATGACCAGCAGAGCCGAAGCCGCGGACATGCCGTACGACGGCGAGACGAAGACGCCGGACAGGCTGCGCCGACGGGCCAGTCGCCTGCTCTCAGGCATGACCGCGCAGTCGGACCGGCTGATGAACGAGGGACTGGCCCAGGTCGACGCCCGCAAGTGGCACTACGCCGTGCTCGCCTCGTTGCAGGAGCACGGCCCGGGCAGCCAGGCGACGCTGAGCCGGCGCACCGGCATCTACCGCAGCGACATGGTCGGCGTCCTCAACGAACTGGCCGAGCGTGGCTTCGTCGAGCGGGCACCGGATCCCGACGACCGCCGCCGCAACGTCATCACGATCACGGCCCAAGGCCGCCGGCACCTGCGCCGCCTCGACAAGGTCCTGGACGACCTCCACGACGAGCTGCTCGCCCCGCTGACCCCTGCCGAACGCGACCAGTTCGTGCAGCTGCTCACCCGCCTGCTGGACCACCACACCCAGCAGGCACCGCACCTCCCAATCTCCTGACACGAAACCGACCCTCGGCCACGCGCGCTGCCGGCCGAACAGGCGAGGCCGCCCACCCACGGTCCGCTCCATCCGTGTCCTCATCCTGCGAATAGTTCGCGAAATCCATCGTGGGGATATCGGAGGGTGCACGGCGAGCTCACCACACTCGGCAAGATCGCCCCGTCCACCGTCTGGGAGATCCTCAAGCAGGAAGGTCTTGAACCGGCACCCGAGAGGGCGTCCACCACATGGGCCGACTTCCTGCGCTCGCAAGCCGACGGCCTGCTGGCCTGCTGGCCTGTGATTTCATCGAAACCATCACCTTGACCGGGCAGCGTCAGTACATCCTGGCGGTCATCGAGCACACCACCAGGCGCGTCCGCGTGCTCGGTACCACCGCGCACCCGAGCGCGGCCTGGGTCATCCAGGCGATCAAGAATCTGGTGATGGATCTGGAGGATGCGGGCTGCCGGGCGCGCTACCTGATCCGGGACCGCGATGCCAAGTTCCCGGCCCTCATGGACGAGACCTGTCCGGCGCAGGCATCCAGACCGTGCTCACCGGTATCCGGATGCCACGTATGAACGCGGTCATGGAGCGATGGGTGCGCTGTCGTGCCGCCGAGAGCTTCTAGACCGCTGCCTGATCTGGAACGAACGCCACCTGCGGCACGCCCTGCGCGAGTACGAACAGTTCTACAACGAGCACCGCGCCCATCAAGCCCTGGCCCAAGCTGCTCCACTACGCGCCGTCCCGGATCCGATCACCGATCCGAAGCGAATCGACGACCTGAACATACGCCGACGAGATCGGCTCGGCGGGGTTCTCCACGAGTACTCACATGCTGCTTGAACTGCGCGGATGGACTTTTCGGCAGGCGCACTGTCCAGTCCCGACCGGCGCGGCAAGGTCCTGGAACTTTTGGCCGCCCAGCCTTGGCGGGCCTGGAAAGGGGCCGAGTTGGCCACCGTCCTGGGGATCGAGAACGTCAACAGCTTCCGCGTCCAGTTGTCCCAATGGTCCCACCAGGGCTATATCAACAAGATCGGGCCGGCCCTCTAGGGCCCCATGCCCACGCCGACTTAAGCCTTCGTCAGCAGGCTCTAACTCCTGCCCACTAATTCTGACGCGCGACATCAATGAGCGACCACCGAGCAGCCAACGAGCAACTGAGCTCGCTTGACCTGGAGCGGGGTCTGTCCGCCGGTCACGCTGCTCGACGCCCGCCGACGTGATCGACTCGGCCGATATGCGGCTTGACCTGGCCGGATGAATAATCGGCACCCGCACTGCTCGGCGATGTTGTTCGATTACGCGACGGTGAGGATCTTCCCGTCGCTGTCGTCCCACCCCGTCAGGGGGGCGGCCCTTGGTCTGCTCGGCTTGTCCTGGGCGACGGTGATGGGAAGATCCGGCCCACCTCAGCCACTGACAACGTGCGGCTTGTCGAGGTCATCTCGGAGGCTGGGACCCCCGCCGGAGGCTCTTCGGGTTCGTCGTACGTAAACCGTAACAGCGAGGCGGGGTCGTCAGCCGGACGATGACGGCGGCGAGCGAGGGTCGGTGAAGATCTTGGTCCGGCCGCCGACCTCGGCGCTCCCGGGCGTCAGCGCGGAGTTGTCGCTGTCGGGGTGAAGGGTGCGCCATGGCCGGGGACGATGAGGTCGGCGACGGCCAGCACGCGCTCCCGGCTGGCCCGAAGGACTTGGCGGTCTATGGTGACCGGGTCATCGGCGGGTCCGTCGGCCCGCCACCACAGGTCACCCGCGAAAGCCACGACGCCCGCGGCGGCGCCGACCAGGAGGGTGATGTCCTCGGCACTGTGGCCCGGGGTGGTGATCAACCTGATCGACGGCGAGAACTCGTAGCCCTCGGCCCTCCGGGTCTTCCACTCATGGCCCCGGTAGATGGCCTTGTGGTCGTGGATCCGCGCCTGGCCGAACAGGCCGACGTTGAGGATGTTGTCGGGGTGGTGGTGGCTGAGCACCACATCGGTGATGTCGTCTGTCTTGAGGCCGAGGTCGGCGAGCGCGTCGGTGATCACCGACTGGCTTGCGACCATGCCGGGGTCCACCACGATTCTGAGGTCGCCCTCGGTGACGTAGGACACGGTCGCGGCCACGCCGGGTCCCGTGGAGGTCGTGTAGCCGGTGGCGAGGATATGGAAGGCGGCCGAACGGCCGCTGGGTGCGTCGGTCATGGAAAGCAGTCTGACGACGACGTGGTCCCTCAACCAGTGGCCGAAATACCCATTATCGTGGGTTTTGTGCCAAAGTTTCGATCGGTCGCCGCCTATGCCCCGAAGGGGGTCACCGCGCTGGGGCTGGGCATCGTGAACGAAATCTTCCGCCGCCCCGGCTTCGACTTCGCCATCTGCGCCGATCGGCCCGGCACGTTGCGCACCGATCTCGGCCTACCCCTGCCGGTCGAGCACGGCCTGGATCGGCTCGCCGACGCCGATCTGGTCCTGGCTCTGCCAGGGGTGGAGTTTCGCGCCGATCCGCCGAAGGCCGTCCTTGCCGCCTTCCGCGCCGCGTCCGGCAGGGGGGCGATCATCGCCGCCCACTGTGTCGGTACGTTCCTGCCGGCCGCCGCCGGGTTGCTCGACGGCCTGGAGGCGACCACCCACTGGCGCTTCGCCGCCGATCTCGCCGCCCGCCATCCAGCCGTGCGGGTCCGTCCCGAGTCTCTCTACGTCGACCAGGACCACGTCGTCACCGGCGCGGGCGCCGTGGCGGGTATCGATCTTTGCCTCTATCTGATCCGTCGTGAGCACGGCGCCGCGCGAGCCAACGCGATCGCTCGCGACCTGGTGACCACGCCCTACCGCAGCGGTGGCCAGCTGCAGTATCTGCCCGCGCCCGTCCCAGACGACGGCGACGACGAACGTCTCTCCGAGGTGATCGCCTGGGCCAGGGCCGGCCTGGACCGCCGGATCTCCGTCGACGACCTCGCCGCCCGCGCTCTGATGAGCCGCCGCTCCTTCGCCCGCCGTTTCAAGGCCGCCACCGGCACGACCCCGCACGCCTGGCTGCTGGCCCAGCGCCTGAACCTCGCCGAAGAGCTCCTGGAGACCACGGATCTACCCGTCGAGAACATTGCTCATCACGTCGGCTACCGAAGCGCCGCCGTGTTCCGGGAGCAGTTCGCGCTCCGCCGCGGCGTGCCGCCCCGCGACTACCGCAGGGCCTTCAGGCAGCGCTGAAGCCCAGGCACGGTTCGTCGCGCCATCTTCGCCACCTGAACCGTGGCTTCATCGAGTACCAGATCGAGCCGGCGCCCCGGGCTCCTGAGCAGTCGGTCACTGCGGAAGGGCTCGAGCGCGCTTGGACGGCGGCCAGCGCGGGCCGGGTCCAGATTGGTGAGCAGTGCATACCAGCCGTCGGTAGCCGTCTCGGCCTCGATCGCTTCCTGGTCGAACTGCCAAGCCAGCGTGGGCTTGCCGGTCTCGGAGCAACTGCCGACCGTGATAGGCGGCAACGCGGCCACCCGCCGCTGCTTGCCGATGACGGTCACCCGCGCGGTGACGGCGGCGGCATCGGGATAGTGCCGCGAGCCCAGCCCCCGATCCAACCGCTGCAGATCGTCACGGGCGCGAGACAGCTTCAGCTCCCGCGCGTTGGCCGCGGCGCGGGCGCAGGCCGAGGAGTGCACGAAGACGCGCCGCACGCTCAGCACCGGGTCGCTCTTACGCCCCCCGGCCAGGGTCATGCCGTCCTCCAGCACATTGCGCCTGCCGGTAATGTCATCCGCCCAGGTCACGGCTTTGGCTATGGCTTCGTCTGGCGTGCGTGATCTCCGGCCGTCAGGAGGGCTGTGCGTGTGGCATGATGTTTGGCCGTGCTCTGCCCCGGAAGACCGGGCCTTTCTCGCCGCCCTTCTGGCGTCGCTGCCCCGCGGGGTCCTGCGCCGGCTGCGGCTCCTCGTCCGTCCGGACACCGTCCTGCGCTGGCACCGCGATCTGATGAAACAGCGTCATGCCCATACCTGCCAGCCGAAGCGGCCCGGGCGCCCGCCCACGGTCCGCTCCATCCGCGCTCTCATCCTGCGCCTGGTCCGGGAGAACCCATCCTGGGGATACCGGCGGGTGTACGGCGAACTCACCACGCTCGGCATCAAGGTGGCTCCGTCAACGGTTTGGGAGATCCTCAAACAGGAAGGTGTTGATCCGGCGCCTGAGCGGGCGTCAATCACGTGGGCCGACTTCCTGCGTTCCCAAGCCGAGGCGTTGCTGGCCTGTGATTTCATCGAGACCGTTACCCTCAATGGGCAGCGTCAGTACATTCTGGCCGTCATCGAGCACGCCACCAGGCGCGTCCGCGTGCTGGGCGCCACTGCCCACCCGACCGCGAGCTGGGTCACCCAGGCGATGAAGAATCTCGTGATGGATCTAGAAGATGCGGGCTGCCGGGCCCGCTATCTGATCAGGGACCGGGACGGCAAGTTCCCCGCCCTCATGGACGAGATCGTGGCCGAGGCCGGCATTCTGAGCCTGCTCACCGGGATCCGGATGTCGCGGATGAACTCGATCATGGAGCGATGGGTGCAGTCGTGCCGGCGCGAACTGCTCGACCGCTGCTTAGTGTGGAACGAACGCCACCTGCGTCACGCCCTGCGCGAGTATGAACGGTTCTACAACGAGCATCGAGCCCATCAAGCCCTAGCTCAAGCGGCCCCGCTGCGCACCGTTCCGGACCCGATCATGGATCCAGAGCGAATCGTCGACCTGAACATACGCCGACGAGACCGGCTCGGCGGAGTCCTCCACGAGTACTCACATGCCGCTTGAAGCGTACGGATAAATTTTCGGCAGGCACACAGCTGCCGGTACCGGCGGCTCTCCGAAAGTGAAGCGGTCGCGTCAGCCAGCGGATTATCCGTCCGCTCGTGGTCGCCGTTCTGGGAGGGGTCCAATTTTGAAGTCCGATGGTTGGGCGCCGGACCGGCGACACGCGAGCAAACAACGAGCGACCATCGGCCGTCTTCTGCTCGCCCCGAGATCGCAAATCGTCGGGAATTCGCAGGTCAGAGCCATGATCGCGAGTAGGGCGGGTGCGACTTGAACCCACGACCCACGGATTATGAGTCGCTCCCCGTGTCGCGTACACACGAGCAATCACCGAGCAACTAACGGGACAACCACACGAGCAACCATTAGTCATCCCGGCGAGCGATCAACGGCTCACGTCGAGGGAGGTGGTGTGCGGATGATCTAGACCTGGCGCTGGTAGGTGAGATCCATGTGGCAACAGAAGCTGTGCGCCGTATGCGACGCGTCGCCGCAGGTCGCCGGGCACCAGGTTGGGGCACCTCGCGCCGACCCGAGCGCCGCTCCTGGTATGGAGACGCGCCTCAACCCGTCGTCCAGCGACGGAGTTTCTCGGGGTTGCGTACTACCCAGATGTGCTTGATCCGGTCGCCCGCGACCTCGAACGCGAACACCGTCATGGTGACGCCGTCTTGCTGAGCCACCAGACCGGGCTGACCGTTGACCGTACGCTCCAGGAACGTCATGTTGCCGGGCCTCCGGCGGGCGATCTCGACCCAGGCGTGCGCGATCTGCTCGCCGCCTTCGATGGGGTGCAGGAAGGTCGTGGCGAGGCCGCCGCCGTCGGCGATCGCCGTGGCGTCGGGGTCGAGCAGGCCGATGAGGGCATCGATGTCCTTGGCCTCCCATGCCTGCTTGAAGTCCCTGACAATGCCGGTGCGCTGGGCCGCCGGAGTCGCCGAAGGCTGCGAGGCCCGGATACGGCGGCGGGCCGAGGAGGCCAGCTGGCGGCACGCCGCCGGGGTACGGCCGACGATCTCGGCCACTTCGGCAAAGGAGTGGCAGAAGACATCGTGCAGGATGAACGCGACGCGTTCGGCCGGGGTCATCGATTCGAGCACGACCAGGAAGGCCAGGTTGATCGACTCATCCAGGGTGACCCGGTCGGCCGGGTCGACGGTGGTGCCGCCCGGCTGCCCAGTGCTCCACTCCGTACGTTCGGGTAGCGGCTCGGGGATCCATTCGCCCACGTAGGTCTCTCGCCGGGCCCGGGCGGAGCTGAGCAGGTTGAGGCAGATGCGGCTGGCGACCGTCGTCAGCCAGGCGCCGGGGGATTCGATGGCGTCCTGCTGCTGCGGGGACATGGTGTACCAGCGGGCGTAGGTCTCTTGGGCGGCGTCCTCGGCCTCGGCCAGGGAGCCCAGGAGCCGGTAGGCGATATTGATCAGCTGACGCCGCTCGCTCATGATCGCGTCCAGGCCGGGATCGGGCCGGCCGTGTCCTGGCCCGGATTGGGTGGTCATGGTGTCGACGGCTCCCTTGGTCGCATCTGCCCTCACCAGTTCGACAAGACAGCGCACCGGAATGTGAGGCCGGTGCGTCGCCTGACATTCCGGGGCGCTGTGTTGTCGAACTGCTGAGACGAACACATCATCCAGTGAACAGGAAGCTCAGAGACATCATGACTACCTCAATGCCGGCAACACCGTTGGCCGACCCGGCGTCAGCGCAGCGCCTGGAGCGGGCGGCCGCTGCGCTGACGGAACACGGTTTCACCGTGGAAATCCTCGATGACGCCGCCGCCGCGCGTACCCGCATTAAAGATCTGATACCGGAGGGCGCCAGCGTGTTCACCGGGGCCAGCGAGACCCTCCGCCTGTCTGGCATCGATGAGGACATCAACGCCAGCGGGCGCTACGACGCCGTCAAGCCACGCGGCCTGGCCATGGACCGCGCCACCCAACTGCGCGAGATCTGGCGGCTGATGTCTACCCCCGACGTCATCGTGGGCAGTGTCGCCGCGGTCACCGAAACCGGCTCCCTTGTGGTCGCCTCGGCCAGCGGAAGCCAGGTGCCCGGCTACGCCGGCGCCGCCGCCCACGCGATCTGGATCGTCGGGGCGCAGAAGGTGGTGTCCGACCTGCCCACCGCGCTGCGCCGCATCGAAGACCACTGCCTCCCGCTGGAAAACGACCGCGCCATGAAGGTCTACGGCAAGCCCAGTGCCCTCAACCGCCTTCTCATCCTCAACGCAGAACCCCACCCCGGGCGCGGCACCGTCCTGCTGCTCCGCGAAACCATCGGATTCTGAACCACCAGCATTCCTCGTTGGGGGACCCGATACATTGGCACCGCGCTCCTCAACCATCGCTGCCAGCGCCACCGCCCACGACCTGACTGGTCACCTGCACGGAGGGCCGACACCGTAGCTGATCCAGCTCGCGGCGGTCCACAGCTACACCACGGTGTACTGATGGTGCGCCGGCATCTTCGCAGCCGGCGCCGTCATCTGCGGCGCGCTGCTGCGCGGCGGCCCGCAGACATCCCCGCCCGAGAGCCGTCGCCGCAGGCCACGGCGGGCGTGTGACACGTCGCTGAACCCCGGAGAGTGCCCGGCGCCACACCGGCGCCGGGCACTCTGGTTCCGCGGCCAGGTCTCACCGTGCCGGCAATAGCAGGACGCCAACGAACCCCTCAGCGTCTGGCCGGCGACCGTCGCCGGGCGCATCCGCCTGGACCCGCGCGGCCGATGACGCCCCGGTCAGCACGGACAGGGGCGTCACCGGCAGCACCGCCGCGCCCCTGGCCTGCGAAACCAGGCCAGCGGCTTAACGGCGGCAGCGTCCGCGACGCCCCTTCGGCGACTCGTCAGGGCTCGAGGTCGGCCACGCCCTTGCCGCTTTCGATGTCGAACGGCACAGAGGCCTGGTCGTGCGCGATCAACCACTGGCCATCGGTCTTCCGGAAGCAGAACGTGGCCCGGACCCACATGCCACTCGTCGCCGTCCCGTTCTTCAGCGTGCCGCTGAGCCGACCGAAACCGTGGCCGAATGCCACGTCATCGCCCACGGTGAGTGTCAGGTCGCGAAGCTCATAATTCACATCCTGGAAGAGCGTGAACGCCTTCTTCCAGTTCTCCAACTTCGCCTCTATCCCTACGTGCTGCAGCGGCGGCTCGACGTCGAAGGAGACGACGTCTGTCGCGTAAAGCTGCCTCAGGCCCTCGAGGTCCTTGGCGCGGATTCCTTCGACGCTCTTCTCGACCTGCTGCTTGATCTTGGCTTCGTCTACCTCGCGGTGCGCAGGCATCGCTACCCATCACTTCCAATCGGTGTGGAATCTTGGATTGTCACCAGTTCGACAACACAGCACCCCAGGATGTCAGGCCCGCGGCAACCGGCACCTCCTGGCAGTACCGGTGAGCACTGTCTTGAGCACTGTCCGCTGGGGACCCCTCGATAGGTCACGTGTCGTCTTCGTCGTCGACGGCCGCGTCGGGGTCGCGCAGCTCGCGGATCGCATCGGAGGGGCAGGTCGGGCAGGGCGAAGCTGTAGGCGCCATGGACGCACAGGTGTTTGCTGACGAACGGTGACAGCCGGGCCATGTCCTCCCCGCGGAGCGGGTAGCCCTGCGCCCGAAGCTGCTGGACGGCGGCGTCCAGGTAGACGGTGTTCCACAGCACGACGCAGTTGAGAACCAGGCCGAGCACGCCGAGCTGGTTCTCCAGGCCGCGCTGGTAGCGGTGGTAGAGCTCGCCCTTCTTGCCGTGGCAGATCTTGCGGGCCAGCGAGTGGCGGCCTTCTTGGAGGTTGCGGATGTGCTTGATGTCGCGGCGGTAGGTCTCGTCGACGTCGATGTAGGCCAGGATGTGCAGCGATTTAAAGATCCGGCCGTAGGCGGCGATGGCCTCGCCGATCGCGGTGGGGTGCCCGTCGCGCTGCAGTATGGTGACCATGTCGTAGGCGCGGACGGTGCCGGTGTAGATGGAGGCGACGACCCGCAGGATGTCCTCCCAGTTCCGGCGGACCTCGCGCAGGTCGATCTTGCCGCGGGTGAAGGTGTTCAAGGTGCCATAGTCGGCGTCGGCGTTGATCCGCCAGCCCACCACCGCTCGCTCATCGGCAGAAGAGGAAGTGTCGCCAGCCTCGCCGTGATCATGTAAAGCATCAGGCGAGGCCGAAGCGTCAAGCATCAACCGAGGCCAGACAGGCCGCTTCGAGGTTCGTGTCCTGTCCCGCGACATTGCGCCTGCCGATAATTCCATCCGCCCAGGTCTTGGCCCTGTTGTAGGGTTCTGCGCAAGGTCCGTGATCTTCAGCTGCCGCAGTGAAGCTATGCGGCATGATGACCGGCTGTGCTTCTCCGCCTGGCCTACCTGACCGTCACTAACGCCTTCGCCGCGCTGCGGTTGCTGCCGATCGGCGATCGGGACAAGGACATCGAGATTCTCGCCCTGCGTCACCAGATCACCATCCTCGAACGGCAACTCGGCACCGGCACCCGGGTGAGGTTTGCTCCCGAAGACCGAGCCTTCCTCGCCGCCCTCCTGGCACCGCTGCCCCACGACGTCCTGCGGCGGCTGCGGCTCCTCGTCCGGCCAGATACCGTCGTGCGGTGGCACCGTGATCTGATGAAACGGCGCCATGCCCGCGCCTGCGTGCCGAAACGGCGTGGACGCCCGCCCACGGTGCGCTCCATCCGCGCTCTCGTCCTGCGCTTAGTCCGGGAGAACCCATCCTGGGGCTACCGGCGGGTCCACGGAGAACTCACCACGCTCGGCATCACGATCGCGCCGTCCACGGTCTGGGAGATCCTCAAACAGGAAGGCATCGAACCGGCACCCGAGCGGGCGTCCACCACCTGGGCCGACTTCCTCCGCTCCCAAGCCGAAGCTCTACTGGCGTGCGACTTCATCGAGACCTTCACCCTTGATGGGCGGCGTCAGTACATCCTGGCCGTCATCGAACACGCAAGCAGACGCGTCCGCGTACTCGGCACCACCGCACACCCGACCGCGAGCTGGGTCGTGCAGGCCGTCAGGAATCTGGTGATGGATGTGGAGGACGCTGGCTGTCGGGCCCGCTACCTGATCCGCGACCGGGATGGGAAGTTCCCGGCGCTCATGGACGAGATCCTCGCCGAGTCCGGCATCCGGACCGTGCTCACCGGTATCCGGATGCCGCAGATGAACGCGATCATGGAGCGGTGGGTGCAGTCGTGCCGCCGTGAGCTTCTCGACCGCTGCCTATTGTGGAACGAACGCCACCTGCGGCACGGCCTGCGCGAGTACGAGTACTTCTACAACCGGCACCGAGCCCACCAAGCCCTCGCCCAAGCCGCCCCGCTGCGTTCCGTCCCGGATCCGATCATCGACCTAGAGCGGATCGCCGACCTGACCATACGCCGACGGGACCGACTTGGTGGAGTTCTTCACGAGTACTCACATGCCGCTTGAACTGCATGGATGGAATTTTCGGCAGGCGCAGTGTTCTTCACCGCCAGCGTGCCGTAGGAAGGGGGGCGAAGCCTGTGAGGTGTTCGGGTTTGATCGTCTTCGGAGTCTGGTTAGATGCAAGGGATCTAAACGATCTACCGGGTGCCCGACCCGTGCCCGATCAGGAAGAATCCGATGCCGAAGTCCGATGGTTGGGGCGCTCGACCGGCGACACGCGAGCAAACAACGAGCGACCATCGGCCGTCTTCTGCTCGCCCGGAGATCGCGAATCGTCGAGAAATCGCAGGTTAGAGCCATGATCGCGAGTAGGGCGGGTGGGACTTGAACCCACGACCCACGGATTATGAGTCGCCTTGATCAATGCCGCCCCCTGCCGGAGTGTACTGATTTATATCTCTTCGTCCTCCCTTAGTGTCGTTTACGTGTCAGGGCATGCCGCGCCATGTCGCGCGGTGCTGCGTACACGCGAGCAACCACCGAGCAATATCGGGGATAATCCCGCGAGCAACCATCGGTCTGCCCGCACGAGCAACCGCCGAGCAACCATGCGCCTTTGCTATTTCTCCTGGCAGCGCCGGTAGGTAGCCGCGCGCTCGCGAAGCTTTTGGGTACTTCCTCGGGGCCGCCATCGTGTCGTGATTCTCCCTTCCGCCAGCAGATGATGTTGGCTTCAGACCTCCTACGAAACTCGGTGCGGTTCACCTGGCCGCGCTCGGCAGCGACGGTCCGCACCCCGGGCAAAGACTGCGCCGCCCAGCCACGGTCAATGCGCTACTCCGTACTGTCCCGCCGGCTGGCCGGAGTCAGCCAAAAGATGCTCACCCAAACGCTGCGCACCCTCGAACGCGACGGCCTGCTCACCCCCACGGTGACACCGACCGGGCCCGTCACACAGGCATGAAAATTCGTGAGGCGGGCATGGTTCCTGGCAATAAAATCGGATCGGCGATTGATCGGATTCATGGATCGCGCTGCCGGTTCGACCGCACCTATGGGATGCGAAGTCCCGGCGGGTGACTCTCTTATGTGATGTGGATCACATAGTGTGGGCCCGGTGTACCTCGGCTGCAGCTGGTGTGCGGGCTCGGCTGGGCGGTGATCAGCGCCGATGTTTACTCGACTGACGGGCTGACTGGTAGTTGGTAACCCATCGTGGTCACTGCCTAACCGCTTTGGCTCTGGTCAGCTCCACCCTCCGCGATCACATTAGCGGTGATCCCTTTATGTGGATCTTATGACGGGGGCGGCTCGCTGGCGTGCCGCGCGTCTCGGCAGGTTGTGGAGGGTGCGGCGTGCTTGTCTCGTGCAGGCGTCTGTGGCTGGTTGCTGGTGGAGCGTTCCTGGTCCTCGCCGTCCTTATCTCAGGGGTGGGGGTTCCTGACGGTCTTGTGCAGGAGGCGGTTGCGGCGGCTCCGGCCTCGGATGAGCCGTCGGTCGAGGGGCATGCCGTACCTCGGGCGAAGGTTGTTAAGGGTGCTGAGGACGCTGCCAAACCGGCCAAGCGCGCTGAGCCAGCATGGCCGCGCGCTGGAACTGCCGAGATCGCCGTTCCAAGCACTCAAGGTTTAGCACCTGTCGCAAGCCTTCCTGTTCAGGTGGGCCGCGCAAAGCCACCCGCGCCGACTGCTGGATCCTCCAAGGCGGCCATTGAAGCTACCGAGACAAAGACGGCTTCCCTGACCAAGGTTCGCGTGCAGGTTCTTGATGACAAGGCGGTACGCCGCATCGGTGGTATCGGATTCGGCGTTCGTCTAACTCGCGCGGACGGTGGGACCACGTCGGGGATAGTGACCGTGAGTCTGGATTATTCCGGCTTCCGGGATGCCTACTCGGGCGGGTTCGCCTCGCGGCTGACCCTGATCGAGCTTCCGTCCTGCGTCCTCACCACCACCTTCAACACAGGCGAATGTGCAAAGCAGATCGCTGGGGTTCGTCAGATCCCCGTCTCCAACGATGTTCGCAAAGGCACGCTAACAGCGGAGCTGAACGCCGCTCCCGCATCCACTGTAGACGGCATGGCCAGCCCGGCATCGCCAACAGCGAAGGCGTCCGCTGTTGCGGGCACAGGCCCGGTTTATGTAATCGCTTCCTCGACGTCCTCAACCTCCGGCGACAGCACTGGATCGTTCGCGGCTACCGATCTCAAGCCCAGCGGCACCTGGCAGGTCGGGTTATCGGGCGGCGGATTCACATACAGCTATCCCATCCCCACCGCCCCGTCACCAGGTGGCAGTGCGCCGAAGCTCTCGCTGGATTACTCCTCCTCCGCGGTGGACTCCCTCACTGCGCTGACCAACAACCAGGCCTCTGTGATAGGGATGGGCTGGGAGATCGGCGGTGGGTATATCGAGCAGGAATTCGACAGGACTATTTCATGCCAGACCACAGGATCTCAGCATCTGTGCTGGCAGAGCACTGATAGTGCGGCGACACCAGGCCTGGTCCTCTCGGTGGGTGGACGCTCGTCGCGCATCGTCAGGGATGCGACCAGCGGCGCATATAAGACGGTTGAAGACTTTGGCTGGAAGATCGAGAGCATCGCCACAGGGGCAGAGTCCGGAAAGGCGTACTGGCGAGTTACCACCCAGGATGGGACGGTCTACCGCTTCGGGTATCACCGCGATGCGGCTTGGCAGGTGCCCTATCTGGGAGACGGCGCGGGTGAGCCCTGCCACGACAAGTACCCTGCCTCTCCGGACCCGTACATGCAGCCGGAGGCGTTTTGCTACGCGCCCTGGCGGTGGATGCTCGACCAGGAAATCGACCCCAAGGGTAATGTCGTCGACTACACCTGGGCACGGGAGGAGAACGCGTACTGCCGCGCCCCGGGCAATCTGTGCAACTCGGCCGCGTATCGGCTGATCTATGACCGGGGTGGGTACCTGTCCGAGATCAGCTACGGGCAGAACGTAAACGTGGCCGGATCACTACCGACGGGGCGAGTCACCTTTGCCACAGTGAACCGCGAACAAGCCTCCTCGGGAACCTCGCTCATCGAGAACGACACGCCGACTGATCTTATCCACGTCAATTACGGAACCGAAGACAAATGCGACTCCAGCAACTGTCCTGCGACCGGTCCGTCTTACTTCATCACCAAACGCCTGGACACGGTGACCAGCGCCGCATGGAATCCCGCCTCGACCGCGTGGGATGACGTGACACGCCTGGAACTGGGCTACTCGTGGATCTACACCGATACCATGACAGTCAACGGGAACACGATTCCAACCCGGCCGGTGCTGTGGCTGAACACGATCCGAACCGTTGGCCTAGCGGGCGATGGCCCGGACATCGCCATGCCGGTCGTGGACTTCGACGCCACCGTGCTGGACAACCGCAGGGGGGCCACCAGCTCGCAAAATCCAGCAGTTCGATTCCCAAGAATCGCCGCGGTCAACAACGGGCTGGGCGGCCGAACCGAGGTTAGCTACGGCCAACCGTCGGGCTGTGCTCTGAGCGACGAGACCAAGGCCACGGCCCGCGACGACGAGGGCAGCGACTGCTACTGGGTCTACAAGAACAGGTACTACGACGCCAACAACGTCTTCCACGTGGTCGGTACGGTGTGGAACAAGTGGCTTGTCACACAGGTGCTTGACAGAGACCTGGTCGCCGCCTCCCCTGACATGGTGACCCAATACGAATACGTGGGCCGTCCGGCCTGGGCGCGGGAAGCAAAATACGGTGTGCCGTCCGCGGTCTGCTGGGATCCACCCCAGCCCAACCCGCCACCGTGCGTCAACTGGTCCGGGGAGTGGACTCAATTCCGCGGCTATCAGACCGTACGCGTGGTCAAGGGCGCCGGCACCGATATGGAGCGCTACAGCACCACCAGCACTTCCTTCTTCCGCGGCCTCTATGAGGACACTCTGGCCAATGGTACGCCCAAGCATACCCAGGTCTCCGACTTCGACGGCAACGCGTATGACGACCTTCGCGTCCTGTCCGGCCGGGCTCTGCAAGACCAGACGCTTCGACGTCAATACCTTCCGCCTGAGGTTCAATGCACCTATCCGGCCTGGGTATCTGGCGGCCTGTACAACATTGGCAACCGGGTGACTTACAACAATCATCATTGGGAAGCCCTCAAACAGATGCTCTTCCTGACGACCCCACCAGCAGCTGGTGCCAATTGGAAAGACCTCGGTTCCTGCCCAACAGTGACCCCAATCGGCTACGACGAGCAGCAGTCAACCCGGTATGAGTACGCCAACGTCGTGACCGGGAACGGCCCAGGCATCGGTGACCCGCACATGGTCAATCAGACCCGGCAAGTGGCCCGGCAGAAGGTCACTTCAGGCTGGCGCTACACCGAGGCCGCGACTACCTACAACTCCGACGGGCTACCGGTCAAGGTCAACGACTACGGGGAACGCGGCAACGGCGGTGATAACACGTGTGCCACGATGTCGTACGCGCGGAATACCGATAATGGCCAGTGGATCACTGCGTTGCCCTCTGTGATGGAAACCCATAAGGGTGACGACTGTGCGGCTGGCGAGGTGATCGGCCGGACCGCGACCTTGTATGACGGAGGCACTGACCCGGCAACCAACAAACCGACCCGCGGGGACCAGACCGAGAGTCGCACCTGGACCGACGCCACGCATGTGTCGACGGAAAAGACTCTCTTTGATGGCTATGGACGGCCGACATCGGTTACGGATGCCCGAGGTAAAGTCACGTCGATCACTTATGCTCCTGCGGTGGGTTACCCAGTTGACGGGATAACAAGGACAAATCCTCTTGGATACGTGCAGACGGCTTGGCTATCGCCTATGCATGGAGGGGTCGTTGGCGTCCGTGATCCAAATAACCGTGATGCGAACATCGACTACGATGCGTTAGGCCGCACGACGGCGCTTTGGACTCATGGTCAGCCTAAAAGCGGCGGTACTCCCGCCGCGAAGATCACGTACGCTATTCCATTCGATGGAAATCTTGGGCAGCCGACAAGCGCCGCGAGCGTACGCGTAGACAAGCTACTTTCGGGTGCCGGCGCCTCAGCCAAGTGGATAAGTTCCATTTCCTTCGAAGATGGACTGGGCAGGCTTCGGGAAGAGCAGATGCCCTCGCCTGTGGGCGGGCGGATGATCAAGATCACTGCCTATGACGAGCGGGGGTTGGAAGTAGTCAAGTCCGCTCCCCTATATAACAGTGCGACAGCTGGTGCAGGGCTGCTGAATCCTGCGATAAGCGACGTGCCGTCGTGGGTTAAGACTGTACTTGATGGCCTGGAACGCCAAACTGCGAAGATTCAATACGGTGGAGCGGCTGAGGTGCGTCGTACTACCACCGCATATACAGGCATGGACCAGTACACGGTGACGCCGCCGCTCGGCGGCAAGACTACCTACGCGACTGATCCGGCGGGAAAGATTACCAAGATTTCCGAGCAGAGCGGCTCTCAATGGCTGGACAGCGTGCGAGAGTACGACGTGTTCGGCAATCTCACCAAGACCGTAGATGCCAACGGCAATATTCGCATGTTTACCTACGACTGGGCGAGGCATCCTATTGCGTCAAGCGACCCCGATTTCGGTTCCACCACCGCCGCGTACGATGCTGCGGGGAATCAGGTTTCGACGACCGACGCCGAGGGTGTCACCATCTCTACGGTTTATGATGATCTAGGCCGGAAGATCGAACAATGGCAAGGGAATCCAGGCTCAGGAACTAAACTGGCGGAATGGGTCTTCGATACCCTTGTCAAGGGCAAGCTGACATCGGCGACACGATGGACGGGCGGGCAGCCGTACACGGATGCGGTGACTGCCTACGACGCGGGCGATCGCCCGACCGGTTCGACGCTGACTATTCCTCCTGCCGAAGGCTTACTCGCGGGCACGTACACCTTCTCTGCCAGCTACGACAAGGTGGGGCGTGAGGTCACTAAGGGGCTCCCCGCAGCTGGCGGACTCCCGGCGGAGACCATCACGACTACCTCAAGCGATGTGGGGCTTACTACCGGCTTGTCGTCAGATTTCAGCGGCGGGTTCACATACCTGAAGGACACCCTTTACTCGCCAACGGGCAAGCTATTGTCGCGAACCTTTGGCGCATCGGGTCGGGTCATAAGGACCTTGACATGGGACTCCGCAACGAACCAGCTCACCTCGCTAAAAACGGTGTCCAGTGCAGGAAGCGGCACCTCCATCACCGCACAGGACGACGTCTACTCTTACGACACCGCTGGTGCATTAACCTCGATTGTAGACAAGACCACGATCGTGGGCGGGACCGTGACCCCCCAAACGGAATGTTTCTCCTACGACGAGCGGCGCCGGCTCGCTTCGGCCTTCACGACCACACAAACATGCACGGCGGGCGCTAACGGGTTTGGACCTGATCCGTACAAACTCGCCTACACCTACGATGCCGCTGGCAACATCAAGACGATCACTGACTCAGGAACCACACGCACCTACAACTACCCGCAATCCGGTGCCGCCGCCGTCCGGCCCAACGCAGTGACCTCTATCGCTGGGCCATCAGGTACGGAGACCTACACTTATGACTCTCGGGGACAGCTCGCTTCACAAGACGTCGGCAGTACGACAACCACGTATGAGTGGAATCAGATTGGACAGCTGGCGAAGGCGACCACCGCGGGCAACTCCGTAGAGATGGTCTACGGCGCTGATGGCAAGCGCCTAATCCGGCGCGAAGCTGACAAGACTGTGCTGTACCTGGGCGTGATGGAGCTCGAGTTAGCCAATGGACAGGTGACCGGCAGACGGTACTACCAGACCCCTGACGGGGCTACCGTCGCCATGCGCGTCGGAGGCCAGGCGGGAGTGACATGGCTGCTTGCCGGACGGACAGGCAGCGAAGAACTCTCGATTGACGACGCATCGGGTAGCGTCAGCCGACAGAAGTACCTTCCATTCGGAGGTCGACGTGGTGGACGTGACGACCTCTCCGGCACAGACCGCGGCTTCCTGGGCAAAGTCGAGGACAATGGCTCTGGCCTGGTGAATCTCGACGCTCGTTACTACTCCCCAAGCATGTCTAAGTTCATCAGTACGGACCCTCTGCTCGGCAATGGCGCCCCTGATTTAGCCAATCCATACTCCTATTCGGGAAATAATCCGCTGAACCTTTCTGACCCCACAGGCCTCTACCCCCAACCAGCCGATGGATCCGGTCCATGCCTTAGGAATGATCCAAACTGCCCCCTGCAAGAGGACGGCGACGATGCGCTGGATGTAGAGGAAAGAGACCAGGTTCAGCAACAGAAGCAGGGGGCAAGCCCGCTTCTATCCGAACTAAACAGCCAGGGTATTGGTGCTGCACTAAAGGGCGAAGATGCTGTCGCCTACGTAGCCCGAAAAGGTCAGAGAAGAGATCCGCGACCCCGGGAGTGTTGGGGCGTGTCGAATGCCATTTGCCTGCTCGCATTCTATGTCAGGGATTGGGCTTTCAAGCTCTCTGGCACCAAAGAAAGCACACCTGATGGCTGTAAGAAGAAGAAGCATAGCTGTAAGAAGAATGCGATGAGGCACTGTATTATGCAGGTCGCGCTGACAGACATGTGCGGGGCGGAAACCGCCAAAAAGATCGGCGACAATCATGAGAGTGATCAGGACCCGAATAGTTGGGACTCCAAGATAGATCGGCACAACAACGCGGTCTCGCGGCGGGCCGTCAGATGGTATAACGCGGATAAACTCAGGGAGCTACGGTCATACGGAGACATACGCAATGACCCGAAACTGGAGCAGAAATACTGGAACTTCGTCAAAGAAATCTGCGAAACTCTATGGGATGATGGACAGCTATGGTAGAGGGAGTATGATGGGCTGATTAGTTTCCCCGATCCTGATTAACTTAGCCACTGCTGCGAGCCATTCCGCCAGCGGGCATCACGACGATGGTTGCCAAAGACTTACGTAGGTTGCTTGTGGCACTCCCCTTATACCGTGGGTCATCTCTATGCAGCGATGACCCACGAATGGCGAAGCTCCTGGCGAAAACTGGCTATCGACCATGATCACCCAGGAACCACCAGGAGCTTCAGTGCTGTTCTGCCCTGCTGCCTTGCCGTTGTCACGTCGCACCTGGCCACGTGCCGGAGTAATCCGGAGCAAGCGCTGCGCGATCTCCCCACTGGGTCAAGATGAATCCGGCCGGCAGTCTCCGCTGATCCTGGTCCATCTGCGTAAGGGCTCAGACCAACGCAGAATTGGCCGACGGGTTTCGACGCCCGTCACTATCGCCGTCTGGCGGTAGTGACCGAGACCGGTGCGCTACTCGCCTGCCGCATACCCAAGCTAGACCGGTTCTGGTCCTTGGCAGGGGCTGATCTAGTCGGGCCACATCGCGGCCCGACGGCCATACCTTTGGCAAGGCGGAGATCCAGGGGTTGAACATCCCGGTCCTGGCCTCTCCGGATCGCTTCCAGGCTCGGTCCACGACCTTCCCGTCGCGAGCCGCACCAGGTAGGGTTACCGACCAAGGTGCAAAATCAACCAGCAATGCACAATTTGACCGACATATCAAGATGGAGAAAGAGGGAATAGGTTTATCCATGCGTCGTGTACGAGTTGGCATCGTGGTAACTGTTCCTTTGATTGCGCTTGGCGGTCTAGTCGTTGCTAGCCTTTGGTTGATTAATGGTACAATTCATGGCTGTACGAGTGCCGATATGGAATTCTCCCAAAACTTGAAATCTCTCGGCATCTTGGATGCTCATCCGGCTTATGTCACAGCTAAGGGTGATCGCTACTCGGGTTGTGATGATGATGACGGCTTTGCCTTTGCGGGACAATATTACGGTCCTATGGCATCTCGAGATGCTGTCAAATCTTTCTATGTGGGCGCTGCAGAAGATCAGGGCTGGCTTAGGGCTGGAGATAGCGATTCAACCTTTCCGAGAAAAATTTGTTTCAAGAAGAAACTCAATGAGGCTGAGGTTTATCTCGGCATTTGGTTTCCGGGCGACTTCGAGGAAGGCTCCGATGATGGCGAATATGACGCGGAAGGCAACAATGGCGACAAATACGGTGTAGAAGTGACTGGCGGTCGCCACGGCTCCGCGTGGTGCTAAACCGTAAGTATTCACGAGCTGCAGTTGATCGGGGCGGCGTAAGTGCGGCGGGACTGCGCCTGCCGGTAATGTCTCGGCCCAGGTCACGGCTTTGGCTATGGCTTCGTCTGGCGTGCGTGATCTCCGGCCGTCAGGGCGTGCGGAATGATGTTCGGCCGTGCTCTTTCGCCTGGCATATCTCGCCGTCACGAACGCCTTCGCGGCGCTGCGGTTGCTGCCGTTGGGAGATCGCGACAAGGATGTCGAGATTTTCGCCCTGCGTCACCAGATCAGCGTCCTTGAGCGGCAACTCTGCGCCGACACGAGGGTGAGATTCGCCCCGGAAGACCGGGCCTTTCTCGCCGCCCTTCTGGCGTCGCTGCCCCGCGGGGTCCTGCGCCGGCTGCGGCTCCTCGTCCGTCCGGACACCGTCCTGCGCTGGCACCGCGATCTGATGAAACAGTGTCATGCCCATACCTGCCAGCCGAAGCGGCCCGGGCGCCCGCCCACGGTCCGCTCCATCCGCGCTCTCATCCTGCGTCTGGTCTCTCCCACGCCCAGCCCTTTTTAGGTCAGGTCTCCACGGTAGGAGGGGAGAGCCAGTGGTCTTCTCTTGATCGTCTCTGAAGACTGGCCCAACGAAGGCCATCTAAACGATCTAACGCGTGCCCGATCCGTGCTCAAGAGCGACCAACGAGCGACCATCGGCCGTCTTCTGCTCGCCCCGAGATCGCGAATCGTCGAGAAATCGCAGGTCAGGGCCATGATCGCGAGTAGGGCGGGTGGGACTTGAACCCACGACCCACGGATTATGAGTCCGATGCTCTAACCGGCTGAGCTACCGCCCCGCAATGGTGGAGTCTCTCACAACTTAGTGTGTGCGTGGATCGGCCGGTCGGGAGGCGGAGTGATCGTTTCCCAATCGCCATACAACTGGCCGGTCCAGGTCACGTCCAGCGTGAGGGAGATCCGTTCCGCTGTGGCCTCCGGACCGGCTGCCGCTGGCGTCTCGACGACGAGGACCCCACTCAAGAAGGCGATCACCTCGATCTCCCCGATCTCCGGCCAGCCGGGAGTCGCGGCGGGGGATCGGCCTGGGTGATCGGGACCAAGAACGCCCCACCCCACGGCACGCACGAGGTATGCCGGGGCGTCGTGCCGCAAACGGTCGGGTACGGCAGCGCCTGGTGGTTTCTTGCGGTTGACCGGGAGGTTCGCTGTGGGGAGACGTCGGTTTCGCGTAGCGGCGAGGGGTGTCTCCCTCGCTTTCCTGCTGGGCCTTGCCGGGTGTGGCACGGGCGGAAAGGACTCCGGAGCGGCGATCGGTGCCGTGGGCACTCTCGCCGAAGGCTTCCGGATCGGCCTGCTGCTCCCCGAGAAGACGGCGGCCCGCTATGAGAAGTACGACCGGCCCTCCATCACGCGGGCCGTCGCATCGCTCTGCCCCCGCTGCGAGATCGTCTACAACAACGCGAACCACGACCATGCCACCCAGCGCCGGCAGATCGACGCGTTACTCGGGGACGGCGTGAAGGTCCTCATCCTCGACGCGGTGGACGCCAAGGCGATCGCGCCCTCCGTGGTTAAGGCCAAGGTCTTCGGGGCCAAGGTCGTGGCGTACGACCGGCTGGCGAACGGTCCCGTGGACGCCTACACGTCGTTCGACAACGTTGAGATCGGCAGGATGCAGGGCCGGGCGCTGCTCGACGCTATCAAGGCCGGGGGCGACCCCGGGCGCGGGCCGATCGTGATGCTGAACGGCTCGCCGGAGGACCCTGCCGCGGCCGAGCTCAAGAAGGGGGCCCATTCGGTGCTGGACGGGCAGGTGACGATCGCCCGTGAGTACGACGTCCCGGGCTGGAACGCCGCCAAGGCCGCGGACGAGGCCGGTGGAGCCTTCGCCGCTCTCGGACCCGGCAAGGTCATCGGTGTCTACTCCGCCGACGACGGCATGGCGGGCGGCGTCGCCGCGGCCATGGAACGCACGGGCGTCCGCCCCGGAACGCCGCTGACCGGGCAGGACGCCGAGCTCGCCGCCATCCGGCGGATTCTGATCGGCACGCAGACTATGACCGTCTACAAGCCGATCGGCTCCGAGGCGCGCAGCGCCGCCCGGTTCGCCGTTGACATCGCCTGCGGCAAGACGGTGTACGGCACGACCACCGTGGCCAACGGGACGACGGTCTCGATCCCGGCGCGGCTCATCCCGCCGGTCCTGGTCACGAGCGCCACCATCGCCGGCACGGTGGCCAAAGACGGCCTCATCAGGGCGGCCGACCTCGCCGATCTGTCACCTCGGAGCCCCGGCCGGCCCGCCGGCGCGTACGGCAGGCGAAGCCCGGTCAGCCGCCGGGCCTCTTGAGACCGGGCCGCTTAAGACGGGGCCTCTTGAGACCGGGCCGCTTAAGACGGGGCCTCTTGAGACCGGGCCGCTTAAGACCGGGCCGCTTAAGACGGGGCCGCTTAAGACCGGGCCTCTTGAACCGGACGCGCCGGGAATCACTCGGAGGGCTCCTCCGTGGAGGGCGCGGGGGCGTCGGAGGGGCGCAGGCGTTCCCAGAGCACGAACGCGCCGCCCACAACCAGCATGGCGATCCCGGTCCAGAGGTTGATACGGACTCCCTCCGCCTTGCCGATGGCATGGGAGTCGTCCAGGAGCCCGGTCACTGTGAGGATCACTCCGTACACCAGGAACAGGCCACCGATGACGCGGCGGATGTCGAAGAGCCGTTGGGGCGCGGCCATGGAAACCTCCTACAGGAAGGGCAGGTAGAACGCCGCGGCGAGGACCACCGCTCCGGCGCCGAGGATGACCGGGGAGCGATACCAAGCGGTGTCGCCCGAAAGTGCGTCGTCGCTGATGGAGGCGTCGCTGAGGCCGTAGACCAGGCCCCGCAGCTCGCTCTCCGGCTTCGGGGTCGTGGCCAGCGTGACGGCGGCCGACACGAGGATGTCGACGACGAAGGCGATGCCCGCGCCCCAGAAGCTGGCGTTCAGGTCCGTGCCGAAGTCGAGCACGGCGGACTTGTAGAGGATGTACGTGGCGAAGGCGGCGGCCGTACCGGAGACCAGGCCCCAGAAGCCGGCCCACGCCGTCATCCGGCGCCAGAACAGGCCGAGGATGAACGTCGCGAACAGCGGCGCGTTGAAGAACGAGAACAGCGCCTGCAGGTAGTTCATGATGTTGCTGAACCCCGCCGCGATGAACGCCGTGCCGATGCCGCCGATCACGCCGCCGACGGTCGCGATGCGGCCGAGCTTCACATACCACTCATCGGGACGGTCGCCCTGGATGTGGGACTTCCAGATGTCGTAGGTGAAGACCGTGTTGAAGCCACTGATGTTGGCCGCCATGCCCGCCATGAAGGACGCGAGCAGGCCGGTCACCGCGACGCCGAGCACGCCGTTCGGCAGGAACTTGTCCATGAGCAGGGGGATCGCGTCGTTGTACGCCGGGCCGCCGTCCTTGCCGAGGTTGCGGAAAAGTACGAGCGCGACCAGGCCGGGGATCACCGTGACGGCGGGGATCACCAGCTTGGGGTACGCCGCGACGATCGGGGTGAGCCGGGCGGCGTTGGTGTTGCGCGCCGACAGCGCCCGCTGCACCTCGGCGAAGTTCGTCGTCCAGTAACCGAATGAGAGCACGAAACCCAGGCCGAACACGATGCCGATCCAGTTCGACCCGAGGGGGTTGCCGGCGCCGCCCGTCTGGGCCCAGGTGTGCAGCCCGCCGTCGCCGAGCACGCTCTGCCGGACCTTCTCGCCGAGGCCGGAGAATCCGCCCACCCTGATCAGGCCGAGGACCACGATGGGGACGAGCCCGGCGACGATGACGAAGAACTGCATGACCTCGTTGTAGATCGCCGAGGACAGCCCGCCGAGCGTGATGTATCCCAGCACGATGGCGGCCGAGACGGCGATCGACAGCCAGAGCGGCCAGCCGAGCAGCGCCTCCATGACGAGCGCCAGGGCGTACAGGTTGATGCCGGCGATGAGGATCTGCGCGATCGCGAAGGTGGCGGCGTTGAAGAGCTGGGTCGCCCCGTTGAACCGCCTGCGGAGGAACTCGGGGACGCTGTGCACCTTCGAGCGGTAGTAGAACGGCATCATCACGATGCCGAGGAACACCATCGCGGGGACGGCGCCGATCCAGTAGTAGTGCACGGTCATCAGGCCGTACTGCGCGCCGTTGGCGGCCATGCCCAGGATCTCGATGGCGCCGAGGTTGGCCGACATGAACGCCAGCCCGGTGATCCACGCCGGCAGGGACCGGCCGGAGAGGAAGAAGTCCAGGCTCGTCCGTACGGCACGGCGCGCGGCGAAGCCGATGCCGAGCACCACCAGGAAGTACATCGCGAGGATCAGGTAGTCGAGCGCGTTGACGTCGAGCCGCAGATCCTGTGCGGCGAGCAAGAGGGGATCAGCCACGTGACGCCCGCTACCCGGGATCGTCGCCTTCTCACCAAGGTGGCGGTTCTCCCGTAATTTTGGATGAAACCGCAGCTAGTGCCCCTATAGCCGGTGCTCGGAGTAGCGTAATCCGCCCGTTATCCAGCTTTCCCTACCTGATAGCTAGGGTTGCGGCCATGGAGCTGGCGGAAACACGGCGACGGCGGGCGGACCGGGCGAGGCAGGTGGCCGACCTGTTACGGCGCGAAGTCCTGCACGGGAGCTTCGGTGACGGCCATCTGCCACTGGAGGCCGCGCTCGCCCGCGAGTTCGGCACGTCGCGCAACACCATCCGGGAGGCCCTCGACCTGCTGCGCGACGAGGGCCTCATCGAGCGCTGCCCGGGAGTCGGGACCACGGTCGTCGCCGAGAAGTACCCCCACGGCCTGCACCGGCTGCTCGGGCTCGCGGAGACGCTGAGCGAGCATGGCGAGGTCACCAACGAGGTCCGGGCGATGGGCCTCATCCAGCCTCCGGCGGCGGTCCGCGCGAGGCTCGACCTCCCCCCGGGGGAGTCGGTGGTCTACGTCGAGCGGCTGCGCAGGCTCAACGGCCTGCCGCTGTCGCTGGACCTGACCTACCTGGTCAGGGACATGGGAGAGCCACTCTTCGACGCCGACCTGGAGCACAACGACGTGTTCGTCCTGCTGGAGAGGATCGCGGGACAGCCGCTGGGCATGGCCGAGCTCACGATCGAGGCCGTCAACGCCGACGCCCACACCGCCGCCGTGCTGGACGCGCCGCGTGGCGCGGCACTGCTCATGGTCGAGCGGCTGGCTCACCTGTCCCACGGCCGCCCGGTGGACCTGGAGTTCATCCGGTTCCGGGGCGACCGGCTCACCATGCGCGGCCATCTCCGGAGGGCCACCGAATGAAATCTCCGGAGAACCACCGAATGAGAGCGAGCGATCGATGACTCTTGCCAACCAGCGTCTGGACGTGCCGGTGACCATCGACGAGTCGCTGTGCATCGAGGGGTGCACGCTCTGCGTGGACATCTGCCCGCTCGACTCCCTGGCGATCAGCGACGAGACCGGCAAGGCCTATATGCATGTGGACGAGTGCTGGTACTGCGGCCCGTGCGCGGACCGCTGTCCGGCGGACGCCGTGACCGTCAACATCCCCTACCTGCTGCGATAGCGAGGAGTTCGCCATGCGCAAGACGATCGTCGCTCTCGCGGCCCTCCTGGCGGCGGGATGTTCCCTCAGCGCCCAGCCGGGGTCCGCGGGATCCGGCGACGCCAAGGTCGTCATCGGCTACCAGTCGAAGACCATCAACACCGTGACAGCCGGAACCCTGCTGCGATCGCTGGGCTTCCTGGAGAAGCGGCTCGCCGGGAAGTACCGGGTCGAGTGGCAGGACTACGACACCGGCGCGCCGATCACCGCCAAGATGGTCGCCGGAAAGATCGACATCGGCTCGATGGGCGACTATCCCCTGCTGATCAACGCCTCCCGCACCCAGGCGATCGACGCCGCCCGCACAGAGCTGGTCTCGGTCACCGGCTACAACCTGCGCGGCGGGCTCAACATGGTGGTCGTGCCGCCGTCGTCGCCCGCGAAGACGCTCGCCGACCTCAAGGGACAGAAGGTCTCGGCCAGTGCCGGCTCGGCCGGGCACGGCACGCTCGTGCAGGCGCTGGAGAGGGCCGGGCTCGACCCGGCGACCGGAGTGGAGACTGTCAACCAGCTGCCGCCGGTCGGCGCGACCGCGCTCCAGTCGGGCTCGGTCCAGGGGTACGCCCAGTTCGTCGCCTGGCCGGGACTGCTGGTCTTCAAGAACCAGGCCCGCCTGCTCTTCGACGGCTCGGCCCTCGGCGTCCCGACCTTCCACGGCGTGGTCGTACGGCAGGCCTACGCCAAGAGCCACCCGGACGTCGTCCAGGCGTTCCTCCAGGCGCAGATCGACGCGACGCGATACCTCCACGAGCATCCGCTGGAGGCCGCCGAGTCGGTGGCGAAGGCGACCGGCCTGCCTCCCGAGGTGGTCTACCTCTACAACGGCCGCAACGGCATCTCGACCTTCGACGTGACGCTCAAGCCACAGCTCAAGGCGGCGCTGGAGCACGACGAGCCCTACCTCAAGTCGATCGGAACCGACTTCAGGGACGTCGACGTCTCCAGGTTTGTCAACGACTCCTACATCAGGAAGGCATACGGCGCCGCGTATGACTCCGACACGGCCTCGACCGCCAACGCGGCGGCCGTCACGGGCGCCGACGGGGCCTGCGGGATCCCCGTGTCAGACCCGGCCACGGCGGGAGAGCTCTGGCTCGCCGGGGAGACGATCACCCACCCGGCGGCCACCCCGACATGCCTGCTGCGCCAGGTGGCCGCCGTGTCCAAGGCCGGGAAGACCGTCAGGGCGGCGTACGTCGCCGACACCGTCACCGGCACCCACTGGTTCGCCGACAAGGCCGTCTGGGTGAAGGACCCGTCGGCGGACGAGAAGGACAGGCTCCGGCCGTTCACGACCCGTGACGGTGCCGACGCCTTCCTGAAGGACCACCCCAAGGCCGAGCGGGTGGACTACGCGGCCGCCCTGAAGGCCGCAGCGGCCGGGGGAGCCGACCGATGACGAGCACGGCATCGCGGGCCACCCCGTCGGCCACCCCACCGGCCGTCCCGCCGGCCGACCCGCCGGCCGACCCGCCGGCCACCCCACCGGCCACCCCACCGGCCGACCCGCCGGCCACCCCACCGGCCGACCCGCCGGCCGTCCCGTTCGCGTACCGGCGGGGCTCCGCCGCGGCCGCCGGCCTGGCGACTGGGCGGGGAGCTCGGCGTAGAGACCGGCTGAGCTGGGCGATCAGGACGGCGTCGGTGCTGTTCGCCGTGGGACTGTGGCAGCTGCTGACGACCGCCGACGCCAGGATCGGGCTGCGATTCGACCGGCTGCCGTCGCCGGCCGAGGTCGCGGGAGAGCTCGTCCGGCAGCTTCAGACGGCTGTCTACTACCTGGATCTCGCGCAGAGCGTGATCCGCATCCTGACGGGCTTCGCCCTGGCGGCCGTCCTGGGCATCACCGCCGGGATCCTCGTGGGCCGGTCGCGGCGAGCCGGGGACGCCCTGCTGCCCCTGATCGAGGTGGTCCGCCCCATTCCGGCGATCGCCATGGTCCCGATCGCGATCCTGCTGTTCCCCACCGACGAGCAGGGCATCGTGTTCATCACGTTCGCGGCGGCGTTCTTCCCGGTCATGGTGAGCACCCGGCATGCCGTACGGGCCCTGCCGGTGCTGTGGGAGGACGCGGTGCGCACTCTCGGCGGCGGCCGGCGGCACGTGCTGTGGAACGTGATCCTGCCGGGCTCGCTCCCGGGGATCTTCGGCGGACTGTCCGTCGGCATGGGGGTGGCCTGGATCTGCGTGATCTCGGCGGAGATGATCTCCGGCGAGCTGGGCGTGGGCTACCGCACGTGGCGGGCGTACACCGTTGTCGACTATCCCGGCGTGATCGTCGGCATGGCCACGATCGGCGTGCTCGGCTGGCTCACAGCGGCCGCGATAGAGCTGCTCGGCCGCCGCCTGACCCGATGGCTTCCGCGGGCGGAAGGGAGCGGATCATGACGCTGAACGCGTTGGAGACCCGGCGCGCGGGCATGGCGCTCACATTGGACGGGCTCGCCCTCGGCTACGGGAGCGATCCGGCGCTGCGGGACATCCACCTGGAGGTGGCGTCCGGGGAAGTCCTCGTTGTCGTCGGACCGTCTGGGTCGGGCAAGTCCACGCTGCTCCGCGGCCTGGCCGGGCTGCTCCCGCCGTACTCCGGGCGGATCCTCGCCGACGGCGCCGAGGTGACGGGCACCGCCCCGGACCGGGCGATGATCTTCCAGGACGACGGCCTGCTGCCGTGGCGCACCGTGCGCGGCAACGTCGAGCTGCCACTGGGCATCCGCGGAGTGCCCAAGCGGCAGCGGATGGCGATCGCCGAGCAGTGGATCGGGCGGGTCGGGCTCGCCGGTTTCGACAACCGGCTGCCCCGGGAGCTGTCGGGAGGGATGCGCCAGCGCGTGCAACTCGCCCGAGCCCTCGTGGGGGCGCCGCGGGCCGTGCTGATGGACGAACCGTTCGGCTCGCTGGACGCGCAGACTCGCGCGGAGATGCAGCGCCTGCTGCTCGACGTGCTGCGCGACACGTCCGCGACGGTCGTCTTCGTCACCCATGACGTCGACGAGGCCCTGCTGCTCGGCGACCGCATCGTGGTCCTGGGCCCTTCCGCGCTGGGCTCTGCCCCGCTGGGCCGTACCGGCATCAGGGCGGTTCTCGATGTGCCGGGGCCGCGCGACCCCGCCACGGACCGGACGGGACTTCGCGCCCGCATCCTGGAGGAGCTGTGACGAATGTGACCGCCGTGAAGGCCGCGATGGAGATCCCGCCCCTCGGCGACCGCCTGCACCTCGACTGCGAGGTGCTGGTCGTGGGCGGAGGGACGGCGGGCACGATGGCGGCGATCACCGCCGCGGAGCACGGCGCCGACGTCGTCCTGCTGGAGAAGGCCCACGTACGGCACAGCGGCGCTCTCGCCATGGGCATGGACGGCGTGAACAACGCGGTCATCCCCGGGAAGGCGACCCCGGAGGACTACGTCGCCGAGATCACCCGGGCCAACGACGGCGTCGTCAACCAGCGCACGATCCACCAGACCGCGACTCGCGGCTACGACATGGTGCGACGGCTGGAGCGGTACGGCGTGAAGTTCGAGAAGGACGAGTACGGCGACTACAACGTCCGCCGCGTCCACCGCTCCGGCAATTACGTGCTGCCGATGCCGGAGGGCAAGGACGTCAAGAAGGTGCTCTACCGGGTCCTGCGCCGCCGTGAGATCCGCGAGAAGGTGCGGATCGAGAACCGGGTCATGCCGGTCCGCGTGCTCACCCAGGAGGGGCGAGCGGTCGGGGTGGCCGGGTTCGACACCAGATCCGGCCGGTTCGTCACGGTCTCGGCGGGGGCGGTGATCCTCGCCACGGGCGCGTGCGGGCGGCTCGGGCTGCCCGCCAGCGGCTACCTCTACGGCACGTACGAGAACCCGGCCAACGCGGGGGACGGGTACGCGATGGCCTACCACGCGGGGGCCGAGCTGAGCGGGATCGAGTGCTTCCAGATCAACCCGCTGATCAAGGACTACAACGGCCCGGCCTGCGCATACGTGGCCAACCCGTTCGGCGGGTACCAGGTCAACAGCCGCGGGGAGCGGTTCGTCGACTGCGATTACTGGTCCGGTCAGATGATGGCCGAGGTCGCCAGGGAGATCGGCTCCGCCCGGGGGCCGATCTATCTCAAGCTCAGCCATCTGCCGGACGAGACCGTGACCGCGCTGGAGAACATCCTGCACACCACCGAGCGGCCCACCCGGGGCACCTTCCACGCCGGTCGCGGGCATGACTACCGGACTCACGACGTCGAGATGCACATCTCCGAGATCGGCCTGTGCGGCGGTCACTCCGCCTCAGGCGTCTGGGTGGACGAGAACGGCGCGACCACGGTTCCGGGGCTGTACGCCGCGGGTGACCTGGCCTGCGTGCCGCACAACTACATGATCGGGGCGTTCGTCTTCGGTGACCTGGCCGGAACCCATGCGGTCGGACATGCCAGGGAGGTGCCGCCTGGCCGCCTCCCGGAGGACCAGATCGCCGAGGCCCACGAGCTGATCTACCGCCCGCTGCGCAACCCGGACGGGCCGCCGCAGCCCCAGGTCGAATACAAGCTCCGGCGGTTCGTCAACGACTACGTGGCCCCGCCGAAGATCGGTACGAAGCTGGAGATCGCTCTCGAGACGTTCGAGCGGATGCGTGACGAGATCGCCGCAATGGGCGCCCGGACTCCCCACGAGCTCATGCGGTGCGCGGAGGTCACCTTCATCCGCGACTGCGCCGAGATGGCCGCCCGGTCGTCTCTGGTGCGCGCCGAGAGCCGGTGGGGCCTCTACCACGACCGCGCCGACCTGCCCGAGCGTGACGACGCGGAGTGGCTCTTCCACCTGAACCTGCGGAAGAACGCCGCCGGCGCGATGGAGTTCCTGAAGCGCCCGATCGAGCCCTACCACGTGCCCGTCGAGGGTTTCCACCCCCGGCCGTCCGAGGTCGTGGTCCTCGGTGCGTACGGCGCAGCGGGCGGTATGAAGCACACGGCCGGCGGACGGCTGGAAGTAGAGGCGATCGGCCGCTCTCCCCGCATCCTGGAACTCGTCCGGCTCGCCGACGAGCAGCCCACGCTCGGCCAGATCGCCCCTTACCTGGGTGACGACGATCCCAAGGTCCGCCGCGCGGCGATCGCCACGCTGACCGAGACGGCCCCCGCGGGGGTCGGCGCCGCCCTGGTCGAGGCACTTGGCGATCCCAACGGCACCGTACGGCGTGCCGCGGTCACCGGCCTGCGGGAACTGGTCGAGGTGCTGCCCGCCACGCCCGAATTCGGCGCCACCCTGCGAACCGCCGCGGGCCATGGGGACCCGGTGGTCCGGGCCGCTGTGTGCGAGACCCTGAAGGTGCTCCACCTGGGGGACACCGCCGTGTTCGAGGCCGCGCTCGCCGACGCCGATCCTCGGGTGCGGATCGAGGCCGTCCGCGGACTGGTCTCGCTCGACGACGTCGAACGGATCGGGCTGGCCGCGGGCGACGCCAACCGGGAGGTCCGCGTCTGGGTGGCCAAGGGGCTCGGCACGATCGGCAAGCCGTCGGCGGCCGCCGTCCTGACCCGGCTGGCCGCCGATCCCGACCCGCTCGTCCGCGCGGCGGCGCTGGAGGCCGCGGGGACGGCGGGCCGGGGACTGGACGCGGTGGCCGTGCGGGCGCTGGACGATCCGGCGTGGCAGGTGCGGGTCGGGGCCGCCAGGGGACTCGCCGCGGCCGAGCCGGAGGTCGCCGTGGGGCCGCTGGTCTCGGCGCTCACGGACCCGCACCTCGACGTGCGGAAGGCCGCCGTCATGTCGCTGTCGGGATGGGCGGGCAGGCCCGAGGTGGTGGACGCGCTCTCCCGGGCGCTCGGCGACTCCGATGCCGACGTCCGGGCCTATGCGCGGAGAGCCCTGAGTGGCGCCGGCGTGAGCGGGTAGGCGAAAGGAGGAGGACGAAGACAGCGAAGCAGGGAGGAGACGTCATGGCTGGCGCACCCAACCCGATCGAGCTGCAGAAGCACCTCAAGGGCGTGGACTACCCCGCCGGGAAGTCCGACCTCGTCCAGGCGGCCCGCGACCAGGGCGCCGACGACGACCTGGTCAAGGCCCTGGAGAAGATTCCGGACAGGCAGTACGACGGTCCGAACGCCGTGAGCAAGGCCGTGACCGAGGCGAGCTGACCAAAGCGCGCCATGCCTGGGGAGCATGATCACCGATCGAGTCACCGCAGGCCAATGGCCCCGGCCGGAACATATGCATGATCACGGCCAGGGTTGGCGCAGGTCGAAGCTGCCTTCGGGAACCCGTGCATGATCACGGCCGGGGTTGCGGCGTCGCGGGCCGTCGCCTGGCGGCCTATGGGGTCCAGACGGCGCGGGCGGGCTCGGCGAGGCCCGCGGCCTGGGCGAGCCCGGCCTTGTACGCGGGGCCCCACAGAGCCGGGTCGAGGACGTTCTCGCCGAACACGGCGGCCGCCGCCTCGTCGGGCTGGATCACGAGACTCCGCGGCGTCCCGGCGGCGCGCAGCTCCGCCTCGAGCGTGGCCCGCGGGGACAGGTGACCCAGAGGCTCCAGCACGACGAGAGTCCCGGCCCCGGCGGCCAGGTCGGCGTTGGTGGGGGAGCGGACCCCGCCGTCCACGTAGCGCCTGCCGCCGATCTCCACCGGAGGGAAGACCATCGGCACCGCGCAGCTCGACGCTACGGCGAGCACCATGGGCGCGCCCGAGGCCCTGTCCCAGACGATGAACTCGCCGGTCTCCGCGTCCACGGCGGTGATCTGGAGGTCGCGGTCGGGCCACTCCTTGATGGGGAGCCGCTCGCCGATGGCGGCGATGCGCGCCGCCTGGTGGTCGACGGGCGCGGCGAGGGCCATCTGGCCGACCCTGCGCCGCGCCTCCTGCGGCTCCAGGCTGGGGTCGAACAGGATGGCGAACGCCCGCATCACCCCGTCAAGGTCGACCACCGGCGCGGGGCCGGTGTCGACGGCCACCTGGTGGGCGATGGCCGCCTCCAGGTCGGCTCCCGTCGCGATAAGGGTGCCGATCACGGATCCGGCCGAGGTCCCGACGATGCTGTCCGCCGTGCCGAGGTCGACGCCCTCCTGGCGGAGGCCCGTGACGATGCCGGCCTCCCAGGCGATCCCGGCCACTCCGCCGCCGCCGAGCACGAGTGCGCTAGTCATATCCCGATTATGTGTGACGGGATCTTCGGGGGACAGCGCTCCTGACCGGTCGTACCAGCCGGTAGCGTAAACCTGCACGAGAGCCGAGCGGAGCGAGGCCAGTAAAAGTAAGGTGGCGCACGATGGCGATCGGGGTGTACGTCGCGGCCGGCGACGCCAGGAGCAACAAGGGCGCCATCGCGCTCGGCATGATCGAGCTGCTGTCCCGTCAGGTCGGGAGCGTGGGCGTGTTCCGGCCCGTCGTCCGCGCCGGCCGCGAGGACAACCTGGTCAACACGGCGCGAGCCCGGTTCGGGATGAGCCTGCCGTACGACATGTGCGTGGGGGTCGCCTACGAGGACGTCCACGCCGACGAGGAGCGTGCGACGGGCGACATCATGGCGGGCTACCGGGCCCTCGCCGCGCGGTGCGAGGCCGTGGTGGTGATCGGCACCGACTACACCGACGTGGGGGCGCCCACGGAGTTCGCCTTCAACGCCGGGCTGGCGGCGAACCTCGGAACTCCGGTCGTCAACGTCGTCACCGGGCTCGGGCGTACGCCCGACGACATCGCCGCGGCCGTCGAGATGTCCGGCAAGGAGCTGGCGGACAAGCACGCGACCGAGCTGGCCGTCGTGGTCACGCGGGTCGCGCCGGAGCTGATGGACGCCGTCGCGGAGCGGGTCCCGGACGCGTCCGTCCTGCCCGAGGTGCCGCGCCTGTCCGCGCCGGCGGTGAGCGACCTGATGGCCGCCTGCGAGGGGACGCTCTTCCGCGGCGACGAGGGCCAGCTCGGCCGGGAGGTCGGCGCGCTCATGGTGGGGGCGATGTCGCTGCCTAACATTCTCGACCGGCTCACCGAGGGGGCGGCCGTGATCGTCGCCGCCGACCGGGCCGCCGCTCTGGTGCCCGGCCTGCTCGCCGCGCACCGGGCGCAGACGTTCCCGGTCCTGTCGGCGATTATCATGAACGGCGGAATGCCGCTCCCGGAGACGGTGTCCCGGCTGATCGACGGCATGGACGTCGGCCTCCCGATCATCGCGACCGACGGCGACACGTTCGACACGGCGACCCGGCTGTCCGCCGCCGAGGGCCGCTTCAGCCCCGACGCCACCGGCAAGATCGACACCGCGCTCGGGCTGTTCGCGGAGCACATCGACACGGCCGCGCTGCTGCGGCGCCTGCGGGTCACCAAGTCCGCCGCGACGACGCCACTGATGTTCGAGTACGACCTGCTGGAGCGGGCCCGCGCCGACCGCCGTCACATCGTCCTGCCGGAGGGCGCTGAGCCGCGGATCCTGCGCGCGGCCGACAGCCTGCTCCGCCGGGGCGTCGCCGATCTCACGCTGCTCGGCGACGAGGCGGAGATCCGGTTCGCCGCGGCCGAGATGGGCCTCGCGATCGACGCCGCGAAAGTGGTCAGCCCGTTCGACGAGGAGCTGCGCGAGCTGTTCGCTCAGGAGTACGCGCGGCTCCGCGACCACAAGGGCGTGACCGTCGAGCAGGCCCGTGACACCGTGACCGACGTGTCCTACTTCGGCACGCTGATGGTCCACCTCGGGCTCGCCGACGGCATGGTGTCGGGCGCGGCGCACACGACGTCCCACACCATCCGCCCGTCCTTCGAGATCATCAAGACCTCGCCGGGCGTGGGCATCGTGTCGAGCGTGTTCTTCATGTGCCTCGCCGACCGGGTGCTGGTCTACGGCGACTGCGCCATCGTCCCGGACCCCACGGCCGAGCAGCTCGCCGACATCGCGATCTCGTCGGCCGCCACCGCCGCCCGGTTCGGCGTGGAGCCGCGCGTCGCGATGCTGTCCTACTCCACCGGCGACTCGGGAGCCGGCCCGGAGGTCGACAAGGTCCGTACGGCCACCGCCCTCGTCCGCGAGCTGCGGCCCGGCCTGCCGGTCGAGGGGCCGATCCAGTACGACGCGGCGGCCGAGCCGAGCGTGGCGAGGACCAAGATGCCGGACAGCCCGGTCGCCGGGCGGGCCACGGTCTTCGTGGTCCCCGACCTCAACACCGGCAACAACCTCTACAAGGCCGTGCAGCGGAGCGCGGGCGCGGTGGCGGTCGGGCCGGTCCTCCAGGGCCTCCGCAAGCCCGTCAACGACCTCTCCCGGGGGGCCACCGTCAATGACATCGTGAACACCGTGGCGATCACCGCCATCCAGGCCCAGGCGCGCGAGCAGCGGGAGACCCCATGACCGGACAGGACGGCGACGCGGGGGACACCGGGCGCGTCGGGCAGGTTCTCGTCCTCAACAGCGGGTCGTCGTCGATCAAGTATCGGCTGATCGACATGGGCGCCGCGAGCCCGGCCGACACGGGGAAGAACGGCGGGCTCGTCGAGCGGATCGGCGAGGAGACGAGCGTTCTCGTCCACGGCGGCGTGCGGGTCGAGCGGCGGTTCGCCGACCATGAGGAGGGCCTACAGGCCGTCCTCGCGGCGTTCGCCGAGTACGGCCCGCCGCTCGACGGGGTCGGCGCGATCGGCCACCGGGTCGTCCACGGCGGCAGCCGGTTCGTCGAGCCCACGCTGATCGACGACGAGGTCGAGCGGGCGATCGAGGAGCTCGCACCCCTGGCGCCGCTGCACAACCCGGCCAACCTGAAGGGCATCCGGGTGGCCAGGCGGGCGTTCCCCGGGCTGCCGCACGTCGCGGTCTTCGACACCGCCTTCCACGGGACCATCCCGCCGCACGCCCGCACCTACGCCGTCCCCCGCGAGTGGACCGAGAAGCTCGGCGTCCGCCGGTACGGTTTCCACGGCACATCCGCCGCGTACGTCTCCCGCCGTGCCGCCGAACTGCTCGGCAGGCCGTACGACGAGGTCAACACGATCGTGCTGCACCTCGGCAACGGGGCGAGCGCCACGGCCGTCCGGGGCGGGCGGAGCGTGGACACCTCGATGGGCCTGACCCCGCTCGCGGGCCTCGTCATGGGCACCCGGTCGGGAGACGTCGATCCGGCGCTCCCGGCGTACCTGAACAGGGTCGCCGGGATGGACCTCCCCGAGATCGACGAGGCGCTGAACAAGCGGAGCGGCCTCCTCGGCATGTCCGGCGCGAACGACCTGCGCGAGGTCTGGAAGCTCGTCGACTCCGGCGACGAGAACGCCCGGCTCGCCATGGACGTGTACGGCTACCGCCTTCGCGGCTACATCGGCGCCTACTACGCGGCGCTCGGCCACGTGGACGCGATCGTCTTCACGGCCGGCGTGGGGGAGAACGACGCCCGCACTCGCGCCCTCGCCGTCTCCGGGCTGTCCCGCCTCGGCATCGAGGTCGACCCCGCCCGCAACGCCGCGCACTCGAAGGAGCCGCGGGTCGTCTCACCCGACGACGCCGAGGTGACGGTGCTGGTCGTGCCCACCGACGAGGAGCTGGAGATCGCCCGCCAGACCGCCGCCCGCGTCGCCGGTCCTCTCGCCTGAGAGACCCGCTGACTATCCTGTTGCTGGGGGTGAGCACGTGGCGACTGCCGACGACAGGCGTGCGGACAGGGAGCAGGGCATGTGGTCGGCGGTGCTCGGCTGGCGCGAACGCGTGCGCGCCAGACCCGGCGGACGGCTGACCCTGAAGATCCTTATCGGCGTGATCGGAGCCGCCCTGGTGATCGGCGGCCTGATCATGGTGCCGTTCCCCGGCCCCGGCTGGCTGGTCGTGTTCGCGGGCCTCGCCGTGCTCGCGACCGAGTTCGCCTGGGCCTCCCGGGTGCTCGACTTCGCCAAGGACAAGGTGACGTCCGCCACCGACTGGCTGGTCCGGCAGAACTGGGTCGTCCGCATCGTGGCGAGCGCGCTGACCCTGGCTCTGGCGGCCGTCATCGTATGGGGCACGCTCAAGCTGGTGACCGGCATCGACCTGCTCCAGGAGGCCCGCGACCTGCTCGGCTGAGCCGCGCTCCGCGAGTGTCAGCGCGCCGCGGCCGCCAGGCGCCGCACGGCCAGCTCGGTGAACAGCGTGGCGCCGTCCGAGAGGATCTCGTCGTCGAAGACCGCGCCCGCGGAGTGGTTGGACGGAGCCGCCGCCAGGTCATGGCCGGGCGGGCACGCGCCGACGACCAGGAACGCCCCCGGCACCTCCTCCAGGACGAACGAGAAGTCCTCCGAGCCGGTCGCCGGGTGCGGCATCGGGAAGAACCTGTCCTCGCCCAGCGCCTCCCGCACGGTCTCCGCCGCGAAGTCGGCCTCGGCCCGGTCGTTCACCGTCACCGGATAGCCGATGCCGAACTCGCACTCCACGGTGAGCCCGTGGGCCTCGCCGATGCCGCGCGCCAGCCGTACGGCGCCGTCTCTGACGCGGTCGCGCGACTGGGCGGAGAAGGTGCGGATGGTGGTCTCGAAGCGCGCCTCGTCCGGGATGACGTTGTCGGTCGTGCCCGCGTGGAAGCTGCCCACGGTCACGACGACCGGGTCGAAGACGTCGAACGTCCGCGTCACGTGCGTCTGGAGCGCCGTGACGATCTCACAGGCGGCCGGGATCGGGTCGAGGGCGCGGTGCGGGGAGGACCCGTGCCCGCCCCTGCCGCGCACGGTGACCGTGAGCGTGTCGGCCGCCGCCAGCACCGGGCCGCTCCTGGTCAGGAACAGGCCGCGCGGGATCGTCGTGGAGAAGACGTGCATGCCGTACGCCGCGACGGGCCTGGATCCGGAGGCGTCCAGCACCCCCTCCTCGATCATGATCTTGGCGCCCTCCTGGCCCTCCTCGCCGGGCTGGAACATGAACACCACGTCTCCGGCCAGCTCGGCGCGCCGGTCGGCCAGCAGGCGGGCGGCCCCCACCAGCATCGACATGTGCAGGTCGTGGCCACAGGCGTGCATCCGGCCG
Organism: Planotetraspora sp. A-T 1434; assembly: GCF_025420585.1. Classification (GTDB taxonomy): domain Bacteria; phylum Actinomycetota; class Actinomycetes; order Streptosporangiales; family Streptosporangiaceae; genus JAOEGB01. The sequence continues at coordinate 85,915 of NZ_JAOEGB010000004.1, forward strand.
TCGAGGGCCGAGCGGTACGGCACGTCGGCCTTCTCGTGCACCGGCAGGGCGTCCATGTCGGCCCGCAGCAGGACCGTCGGGCCGAGGCGCGACACAGGGCGTGACCCGCGCAGCACGGCGGTCACGGACGACAGCCGCTCACCCGTGGTGATCTCCAGAGGAAGGCCGCCGAGCGCCCCGAGCACCTTCTCCTGCGTGCGGGGGAGATGCAGTCCCACCTCGGGCTCGCGGTGCAGGGCACGGCGCAGCTCGACCAGCTCATCCTGAAAAGTCATGACTAATTCCAATCCACAGGGGGTGCCTTACCCTAGGATGCCGCCGTGATCCTGGAAAACGTGACGCGCTCATCCCGCGGACCGGCCGCCGCCCTCACCGGCCTGTCGCTACTGGCCGCGACCATCACCACCAGCACAATCACCGCCTTCACCGCCAAAACCGCCGCCGCCACGCCGGCCGCCGCCGAGAGCGGGCGGGATGTGCGCCTCCCCGGCACCGGCGTGACGCTGCACGAGCGCTCCGGCGACCGGGCGTGGGTCAGCGCGTTCAGCGTGGACCGCAAGAACGGGAGCTACGCCCGCAGCGGCAACCGGTTCATCCGCAAACCGGGCTACTGGGAGTTCACGGTGGCGCCCAAGGGGCACCGGGCCCTGGGCGTTCCCACGAACTACGTCAAGGGCCACGATTCCGTCGACATCGTGAACCTCGCCTCCGGCAAGAAGGTCTCGATCACGACCGTCAAGGCGCCCTTCATCGCCGAATACGGCCTGTGGTCCAGGGACGGCCGCGCGGTGCTGCTCACCGTGAAGAAGAAGGTCAAGAAGAAGTGGGTCCCCACGGGCTTCGTCACGGTCGACGTCGAGGCCGGACGGGCGCACGGCGTGGACCTGGCGGATCTCGACAAGGACACCGTGTTCCAGTGGGCCCCGGACGGCTCCGTGGTCGCCGACAAGGGCGACGACGTGGTGTTCTACGACACCGACGGCAACCAGACGAGCACCTTCGGCGGAGTGGGCTGGACGGTCGGCGGCGAGGACGTGTTCTCACCGTCCGGCAAGCGCCTCGCGACCTGGTGCCCGGAGAAGGTCAGCGCCGACATCTGCCTGTGGGACGCCGGCTCCGGGGACAAGGTGCGCCAGATCTACTTCGCCGCCGAGCAGGTGTGGGGGTGGTGGGACGACACGCACCTCATCGCCGTGCGGAAGAAGGGCGGCGGTTTCCAGTCCGTCCTGATCGATCTCAAGGGGAAGGTCACCCGCGTCCTGGCCGACATCAGCGCGACGGCCTGGAAGAAGGACCGCGTCTACCTGAGCTATACGCACAGATAGGGCACCAGATAGGGCCACACGCCGCCGCGAGCCCCGGCTGCAACTTACGCTAACGTAGGTTACGAACTCGTAAGTTGCACCACAGGGGGTCGTCATGCCGGTCACGTCTCGCCCGCTCACCCAGACGGAGCTTCTCCTGGAGCTCGAACCCGTGGTGGCGGGGGAGCTGGACAGGCACCTGGCGGTGGCCAAGGAGTGGTTTCCCCACGAGTTCGTGCCCTGGAGCGATGGCCGCACGTTCGACGGGGTCCTGGACGGCGAGGCCTGGTCGCCGGAGGACTCCACGATTCCCGAGCCCGCCCGCGTCTCGCTCGTCGTCAACCTGCTGACCGAGGACAACCTGCCGAGCTACCACCACGAGATCGCCACGACGTTCGGCAGGGACGGGGCGTGGGGCACGTGGGTGCACCGATGGACGGCGGAGGAGGGGCGGCACGGGATCGCCATCCGTGACTACCTCACGGTGACGCGGGCCGTCGACCCCGTCGCGCTGGAGCGGGCCAGGATGACCCACATGCAGGCAGGATTCGCCACGGAGTACGAAGGCATGCTCCGGCAGCTCGCCTACGTCTCGTTCCAGGAGCTGGCCACCCGCATCGCCCACCGGAACACCGGCCGGATGTCCGGCGACCCCCTCTGCGAGAGGCTGCTCTCGCGGGTCGCGGCCGACGAGAACCTGCACATGCTGTTCTACCGGAACCTGCTCGCCGCGGCCTTCGAGCTGGCACCCTCCCAGACGATGCGCGCCGTCACTGACGTTGTCACGTCGTTCCAGATGCCCGGCCACGGCATCGAGGGCTTCACCCGCAAGTCCGTGATGATCGCCATGGCCGGCATCTACGACCTTCGGCAGCACTCCGACGACGTCCTGCAGCCGGTGCTGCGGCAGTGGAAGGTCTTCGACCTGGAGGGGCTCGACGCGGAGGGGGAGAAGGCCCGCGAGGAGCTGTCGGCCTTCCTCGGACAGCTCGACGCCGCCGCCACCCGCTTCGAGGAGCGGCGCGAGGCCCGGCGGGCGAGGGCCGAAGCGCTCGCGTAGCCCCTACAGGTAGAGGCCGGTGCCGTGGTCGGTCTGCTGGGTGGCGACGGCGTGCAGGTCGCGCTCGCGCATCACGAGGTAGATCTGGCCCTGGATCTCCACCTCGTACTGCTCCTCGGGGTTGAACAGGACCTTGTCGCCGGTCTTGACGGCGCGGACGCTCGCGCCGGCGCCGCAGACCTCGCCCCAGACGAGCCGGTTGGCCATCTTGACGGTGGCCGGGATGACGATGCCCGCGCTGCTGCGCCGTTCCTCGGTCTCCCGCTCGACCTTGACCATGACGCGGTCATGGAGCATCTGGATCTCGAATTTCGGGTCAGCCACGGTGGCAGTTTACGCGGCGGCCGGAGCACCGCCATCCCGTCGGAAGGTCAGCCCCGGCCCATGGCGAGGTCGTAGCCGGTGCCGGAGTGGCGGTAGACGCCGCCCGTGCCCCACTTGAGGACCTGGAAGGTGACGTGGACGGTGTTGGACCTGACGCCGGAGAGATCGGCCATCATCTCCTCGGAGAGGTCCGTGATCGCCGGGATGTCGTGCTGGGCGACGGCCCACTCGGCCGGGCCGAAGTCCTCGACCACGCCGATCGCGCTCCTGCCCTGATAGGTGATCTTGACGGTGGTGCCGAGCGGCCAGTAGGGGCTCGCGATGGTCTGGTACCGCATCGGGCTGCCGGAGGCGGTCTGGGCGTCCCAGAACGAGGTGGCGGTGCACTTTCCTGACGGAAGGGCCGAAGCCATGGAAGCCGCGGGGTCCGTGGCGGTCGGGGTGGCGGCGGGAGCCGGGGCCGGCGCACCGCTCGGTGTGGGGGTCGGGGTCGGGGTGGCGGCCGGCGTGAGGGGCGTCTCGACGGGCGGGGCGATCGTGGGCACATCGATGGGCCGGCCGGGCGCGACGGGTGACTGCGGAGCCTGCAGGGGCGTGGCCTCGGCCGCCGTTGACGCTCCTGTCACCAGGGTGACGCCGGTGAGGACCGTGACCATCGCCTGACGGGCTCGCTTGTGCATGTGGTTCCTCTCGCGTCGATCGCAAACGGGGAGCCGCCGCGTGCGGTCTCCCGGCCTGACGGGCGGGAACGCTGTGCACGTGCCTGGATCCGGGCATGACGGAGCGACCCGGCACGGGGGAGTGCTGGGGTGGGATCCGGCATGGACCAGGTCGCCTCCGCGGGGGTGCGGAAGATGACGGCTTTGCGATATGGGGCTTGTGTTACGCCGGGGGTGACGTTTCGGACGAGTATAGGGAAAGGAGTAGCAAATGGGACGAAGACTGACAAACAGAAGGTAGATCCTTGTAGGGAAGGCGGATGGCATTCGAGGCCGGAACTGGATCAACGAGCCCCGGGTGACTGGACCGTGGGGGACGGCCTCCGCGTGGTGGCGGATCCGCGGACGGATCCGTGGCAGAAGACCCACTACGGCTCTCCTTCGACACCGGCCACATGTCGGCCCGCGATGTGCGCGGCCGGACCGGTGAGGGCTTCGAGACCCGGTTCAGCCGCCTCTCCGTCACCTGGCGCGAGGCAGGGCCAGCTCCGCGTAGATCGCCTTGTGGTCGGTCGCGGGCACCTGGCGGACGCCGAAGGACCGGACGGCCACGCCCGGCCCCACGAGGACGTGGTCGAGCGTGACCGGCGGGATGCCGTGGCCGTCGATGCTCCACGGCAGGTACGGCCACGTGGTGGAGAGACCGGCGCCCGCCGCGTCGGCGGCGTCGCGGTAGCCCAGGCCGAGCAGGCGGCGGACCCGCGCGTGGTCCAGCGTGGCGTTGAAGTCCCCCGCCAGGACCCGTACGGCGCCGCCGGGCGGCGGGAGCGCGGCGAGGCCGTCGGCCCAGCATCGCTGCCGCTCCGGGATGCGGGGAGCGCACGGGTGCACGGACACCACGTCCACCGGTCCCGCGCCGGGCACGTCCACGATGGCCCGCGCCTGACCGAACCGGCCGAGGTCGATGGCCTGCTCCGGCGTCACGGGGAAGCGCGCGTAGATCCCCGATCCGCCCGCGCCGGCCCGCGAGCGGTCCACCTTGTACGGCAGGAGCCGAGTCAGGCCGGCCTCCTCCAGCTTCGTGACCGCCTGAGGGGTCAGCTCCTGCAGGGTGAGGACGTCGGCACGGAAGGTCCGGACGAGGTCGATCACGGCCGCCGGGGAGGCGCCGCCGTACCGCAGGTTGGAGGCGACCACCCGCAGCACCGTGCTTCCTGCGCTGCCCGTGCCGCCCGCCCCGCCCGTGCCGGAGTCGCCGTCCGGCAGCGCGCGCGGCAGGACGCAGGCGGCGAACACCGCCACCACCGCCAGGCTCGCGGCAAGTGCGGCCCATCTTCGCGACACCAGCGCGACGAGCACGGGGACCGGTGAGGCCAGAGCGACGTAGGGCGTGAACGCCACGAGCTGCACCCACCGGAAGTGCACATCCCCGGGGACGAGGCGCAGGGCAGCCCAGACCGCGAACGGCAGGACGACGAGCCAGGCCACCACGCTCACCCAGCGCCGCCGTCTCGGACGCTCCGCCCGCGAGACCGGCACGGCGCCTCCCAAGGCGCCCACCGTGGAGTGCGCCGGGGTGTCGGCCAGGGAGTCGGCTGTTGGGCCGGCCGTGGAGTGCGCCGGGGTGTCGGCCGTGGAGCCGGCGGTGGAGTCGGCCGTCACCCTGGTGTCCTCATCGTCGCCATGATCGCGCATCGTATTCGGGGGAGGGCCGTTTCTGCCGGGAATCGCCAGAAACCCATACAGTCGCCGCATGAACGACGTCACAGGCAGGACCAGCAACGCGGCCCGGACCATCGAGGCCCGGGTTCTGAACGCGATCGACGAGGCGGCGACCGTACGCCTGCTCGCCGACCTCGTCCGGGTGCCCAGCATCACGGGAACCGACGCCGAGTCGGACCTGCAGGACGCATGCGCCCGCCTGCTGTCCGACTCGGGCCTTGACGTGGACATGTGGAAGCTCGACCTCGACGCTCTGCGCTCATACGAGGGCTTCCCGGGCACGGAGGCAGACCGGTCTGAGGGCTACGGCGTCGTGGGCACCACCGAGGGCGACGGGGAGCCCGCGCTGATCCTCCAGGGACATGTCGACGTCGTGCCGACCGGAGACGTGGCCAAGTGGGAGGGACAGGACCCGTTCGGCGCCCGCCTCACCGGCACCACCCTGCACGGGCGCGGCGCGTGCGACATGAAGGCCGGTCTCGCGGCCAACCTCGCCGTCGTCCGCGCGCTGCGCCAAGCCGGTGTACGGCTCGCCCGCCCGCTGGCCGTGCACTGTGTGGTGAGCGAGGAGGACGGCGGGCTCGGTGCGTTCGCCACGCTGGCCCGGGGTCACACGGGCGAGGCGGCGGTGATCAGCGAGCCGACCAGCGGGAAGATCATCACGGCCAACGCCGGGGCGCTCACCTTCCGACTCGAAGTCGCCGGAAGGGCCGCCCACGGCGCCACCCGATACGAGGGCGTGAACGCGATCGAGGCGTTCTGGCCGGTCTTCCAGGCCCTCCGCCGGCTGGAGCACGAGCGCAACCGCGACGTGGACCCGCTCTTCGCCGGGAACGCCCTGCCGTACCCGATCGAGGTCGGCACGGTGCGGGCGGGCGACTGGGCGAGCAGCGTCCCGGACCTCCTCGTGGCGGAGGGGCGACTGGGCGTGCGGCTCGACGAGGACCCGGCCGACGCGCGGGCCGCCCTCGAAGGCACGCTCGCCGAGCTGGACGATCCGTGGCTGCGGCGCAATCCGGTGGCGGTCACCTGGCCGGGCGGCCAGTTCGCCAGCGGCCGCCTCCCCGAGGGCCAGCCGCTGCTCGGCGAGATGGCCCAGGCGGCGGCCGACGTCACGGACCAGAATCCGGGCACCACGGCCGCGCCGTACGGGAGCGACCTGCGGCTCTATGTGGCGGGCGGCGTGCCGTCGCTGCACTACGGCCCCGGCGACGTCCGCTTCGCCCACGCCCCGCGCGAGCAGGTTGATCTGCGTGAGCTGCGCGACGTGACGCGGGCCCTCGCCCTCCTGGTCCTGCGCCGCTGCGGAGTGCGGTAGCCCAGCTCAGGACGCCGCGGTCAGGGACTCGACGGGCAGGCCGGCCTCGACCCAGTCCTGGATGCCCTCGCGGTACTTGCGGACGTTGGTGTAGCCGAGCCGGGCGAGCCGGTTGGCCACCGCCTGGCTGTTGCCGCAGGAGGGGTTGGAGCAGTAGGTGACGATGGCGGCGTGCTTGTCGGGCAGCAGACTGGGGGCCCGGTCGGCGACCTCGGCCTCGGTCAGCGGGATGGCGCCGGGCAGGTGCTGCTGGGCGTAGTAGTCGCCGCCGAGCGTGTCGAGGACGGTGACGGTGCCTGCCGCGATCGCGGCCTCAAGGTCGGTCCGACTGATCAGAGTGGTCATTGCGTACTCCCGATGAACTGGACTACAGTCCGTTTATGTGAACGCCTGGGAAATTACCGGACCGCAGTCCAGTTCGTCAAGGGAGCTGCTGCGGATGCTGGGTGCCCCGCCGCCGCGCGAGCGGGCGGACGCGGCGCGCAACAGGACGAAGGTGCTCGCCGCGGCGGCCGCGCTGTTCCAGCGGCAGGGCGTCGACGCGGTGTCGATGGACGCGATCGCGGCCGAGGCCGGAGTGGGGAAGGGCACGCTCTTCCGGAGATTCGGCGACAAGTCGGCGCTGGTGGCGGCGCTGCTCGACGACAAGGAGCGGGATCTTCAGGCGGCAATCCTGTCCGGGCCGCCCCCGCTCGGTCCCGGAGCCCCGGCGGCCGACCGGGTGAGGGCGTTCGTGGCGGCCTACGCCGGTTACCTCTTCGACAACCTGGACCTGCTACGGGTGTCGGAGACCGCGCGTCCGGGCGCGAGATACCGCATCGGGGCCTACCGTTTCTGGCACCTCCACCTGGCGATCCTGCTCGCGGAGGCCCGCCCCGGCGCCGACGCCGGCTACCTGGCGCACGCCCTGCTCGCGCCGCTCGGGGCCGAGCACGTGACGGCCGTGCTCGGGGAGTGCGACGCGGAGCGGATCACGTCGGGGCTGGCCGCACTGGTGGACGCCCTCGTCGGCAGCCGGCAGGCGCCCCCATGAGCGGATCCGGTGGGCGGATCCGGTGGGCGGGTCCAGTGGGCGGGTCCGGTAAGCGGGCCGGGTCCAGCGGGCCGGGCAGCGGGTGAGGTGCGGCGGCTCCGGTGAGCCCGTCTAATACATGCTGGTGACGGAGGCGATCTCGTTGAGCGGGAACTCCAGGTAGTCGCCGGCCTCCTCGCACCAGGCGTCGAGGACGCCGCTGCGCAACTCCCCGTGGCTGACCGTCGCCGTGACACCGTCGGAGAGCGTGATCAGCGCTCGGACGTCGCGGTCCACGACGAAGCCGAGCAGCGACTGCTGCGCGGTCGGCAGCCGGGTGGCCATCCGGCCGATGACGGCCCAGGTCTGCACGGTCTGGGTCGTCTGCCCCCTCTCGCCGGAGCCCCCGGACCCCGCGCTCACGAGCAGCCGCTTGGCGTGCTCCCTCGGGTCGGGGGGCGGCTCCACCAGCGTGGCGGGCGGGTCGAGCTCGGCGACGCGTCCGCCGGGGAGCAGGATCAGCCGCCCCGTGCTCGGCTCGCGGCGGATCGTGATCTCGCCGGTGTCGTCGACCGGCACCGGGGCGTAGCCCGCCTCGCGCAGGGCCGCCAGGGTCGATGTGGCCTGCGCCGCGCTGGCGAGCACGGTCGGGGCCAGCAGCCGTAGTCCCAGCTTGGCGAGCCGCCGGTGCGCGGCGATCTCGGCCAGCAGCGTGGGATCGGAGCCCTGGATGATGCAGCCGACGGCGGACACGGTGACCTCGCCGTGCCGCCGTGCCGCGTCGCGGATGAGGTAGGTCAGGGGCTGCGGGAGCGTGCCGACCTCGGCCAGGGCGGCGATCAGGGCGTCGGCGGTCTCCCCGCCGTCCAGCGCCCGCCGTACGCTCGCCGCGCTGAACCGCCACACCGAGGCCGCGCCCTGCGACTCCCGCTCGGCGGCGCGGTCGAGCAGCGACGCCAGCTCGACCGACGGCGGCCCGGTGACCACGGCGGTCAGGTCGCCGCCGAACAGCGCCGTGCGCTGCGCGCTGGCGAGGGCCCGCGTCGAGCACTTGACGAGCACCGGGTCGTGCTCGACCTCGGGCACCGTGTCGTCGCTCTCGTCGCCCGCGACCGAGGCGAGCGCGGCCAGGGCCCGTCCCAGCTCCGTCAGCGTGTCATGCGCGCACAGGCCAAGCAGCCTGGCCTCTTCGAGGATGCCGGGCGCGCAGTCGGCGAGGAGTTGCCGGTCGAGCAGCGGCGCCCGCCAGTGGACCGACTGCACCAGCTCCTGCAGGGTGGCGAAGCCCTTGCCCTCCGGGATGCCGGCGAGCGCGCCGATCACCGCCCGGCGAATCCTGGCGATGGTCTCCCCGGCCGGGTCGTCGCCCAGGACGGCCGGGTAGCGGCCCTGGACGCGCCGCAGCGAGGCGCGCTCCATCCGCCACCAGGCCGACAGCAGCACGCGGAGCCGGGCGGGGGCGTCCTCCAGCCGCCAGGCGTCGAACCGTTCGGTCGGGACGAGCCCGCCCGCCGCGTCGTCGACGGCGATCAGCCGGGCGACGGCGGACACCTCCAGCAGCAGCCGGGTCTCCTCCTCCGAGCAACCGGTCTCCCTGGCGACCCGCTTCACCTCGCGGACCCCGACACCGCCGTTCTTGAGCAGCGGCAGCGGCGTCTTGTCGGCGTTCTCCAGCAGCGCGGCGGCCCGGTCGAGCACGTGCGGGGCGGCCAGTGACATCGCATGTTCCACGGCGCCGGGGTCCACCTCGGTCGTGGCCAGGTCGGGAGGACAGGGCGTGAACGCGCCGTGGTAGTCGGGGCCGCGCAGGGCCAGCGCCACCTCGCGGGGCATCTCCGCGACGTCCCACTGGGTACGGAAGATCAGCCCTCGGTCGAGGGCCCACTTCTCGGGGGTTCCCGGCGTGACGAAACGGTTGCCGTCCACGCTGCGGACCGGACCGTCCCAGGCGAAGCCGTCGAGCATCTCCATCGTGCCCTCGGGGGCCTCCCGGATGAGCGCGCCGAGCCGTTCGGTGTCGCCGAGGAGCGCCGTCAGCTTCGCGGTGATCTGCCGCTTGCCGCCCTGGACGGGCAGGTCGAGGGTGCGGCAGATCCGCCGCAGCCCCTCGGTGTTGAGCATCCAGGAGTCGAGGTAGGCGCCGAGCGGCTCGCCGAGCCCGCACGGGGCGGTCCACCAGCGGGCGACGGCTGCGGCGAGCGTGATCCTGCCGTCGGGGCCGGGCCAGGCGACCGCATGGTCGTAGAGGCGGTCCAGCCAGGGGATCACCTCGGAGGTGCTCACACCGAGGAAACGGGCGAGCTCGTCCTCGGTCGGGCGGCCACCGATGACGAGGCAGGCCTGCAGGAGCTCCAGGGGCGGGAGGGGGAGGCCGCGCATGACCTCCATGATCGCGAAGCTGTTGCCGAGCCGCTGCGCGAGCGCGTCGAGCCGCCGGGGCCATGGCGCCGCGATCGCGTCCGGGCGGTTGGCCAGGACGCGGGCGAGTCTGTCTTCGTCGAGAGTTGTCAGCCAGCCGATTAGGTGATCGTCCATCACAGATCTCTCGGAAGTCTCAGGAAGCCACCGTAATGTAGATCACACTCTTGACGGGGTCCGCGAGTCAGAATACTGCCCTCCGTTACGAACCCCGAGATCACGATATTCTCCGCCGATCGCTGCGAAACGGGCATGCCGTCCGTCATCACGGTTCGATCTCAGCACATCCCGGCCTGCCGTGCGGACGGTTCGCGTGATATAGCCCCATCGGCCAGAGGGCGCTCCCGTGCATTCCGGGCTGCACGGGAGCGCTCCCCAGCGGATGGAGCCCCTCTCGGCGACAGACAGATGTGGCCAGTCGGATAGGTTCCGTGGGCCGGGCTGAGGCGTCCGCAGGCGCGCGTCGTTCTGCGCGAGGGGGCCGCTCAGCCGGACAGGACCGCCCACACCGCCTTGCCCTGCGGGGCCAGCGGGCACCAGCCCCAGCGGACGCTCAGTGACTCGACGATGTGCAGTCCCAGACCGCCCGGCTCGAACGGCGAGGGGTCCCGGAGCACGGGCTCCGCCGATCCGGGGTCGGTGATCGCGCAGGTCACCAGCTCGCCCCGGCGGATCAGCGACAGCCGGATGACCTCCCGGGCACGGGGCGCGCTCAGGACCAGGCCGTGCCGCAGGGCGTTGGTGGCCAGCTCGGAGACCACCAGCTCCATGCCGTCCTGCAGGTCGGTCATGTCCCAGCCGGCGAGCGTTCCCGCCGCGAAGCTCCGCGCCGAGTGGACGGATTCCGCCTTGGGGAGGAGGACGAAGGTCGCGCTGGCGGTGGCCGATCCGGGATCGAGGAGATCACGTGCGGGCTCCGGCCACCAGCCGATTGGGGGCCACCAATCGAGCGCCGACCACTGATTCTGGCCACGAGTCAGGTTCGTGGACTGCACGGGATCATGATGGTGGACACTCCTGTGCATGTGCAAGAGCGAATGCACGTGCACGGGGTTGGTGCAACCGCTACGGTTACCCCGACACAATCCCGGGACGAAAGGGGGCGATCTTTGACAGACTGTGAACCAGTCCACAAAGCGGAGGAATAGCACGTGTCGATAGATCCGCCCGGATCAGGCTCAACCGTTCGGCGAATCATGCTCGGCGCCAGCCTTCGCCGGCTGCGCGAGGAACGCGGGCTCACCCGCGAGGTCGCCGGATTCCACATCCGTGCCTCCGAGTCGAAGATCAGCCGGATGGAGTTGGGCCGGGTCGGGTTCAAGACACGTGACGTCGAAGACCTGCTCACGCTGTACGGCGTCCACGACGACGCGGAGCGGCGTGGTCTGCTGGAGATGGTCCGAGAGGCGAACACGCCTGGGTGGTGGCACAAGTACGGCGAGGTCCTGCCGAACTGGTTTGTCACCTATGTCGGACTAGAGGAGGCCGCGAGCGTGATCCGCACCTACGAGGTGCAGTTCGTGCCCGGTCTGTTGCAGACGCAGGCGTACGCCCGGGCGGTGGTCCAGCTCGGGTATCCGGACGCTCCCAAGGCCGAGATCGAGCAGCGTGTGCATCTGCGCATGCAGCGGCAGGAGCGGCTCACGGACAAGGACGGTCCCAGGCTGTGGGCCGTCGTCGACGAGGCCGCGCTCAGGCGGCCCATCGGAGGGGGAGCGGTCATGCGTGAACAGCTCCAGCACCTGCTGGAGGTGGCCACGCTGCCCAACATCACCCTGCAGGTGATGCCCTTCCGCTTCGGGATGCACGCGGCCGAGGGTGGCGCGTTCACGATCCTCCGCTTCCCGGAGTCCGACCTTTCGGACGTGGTCTACGTCGAGCAGCTGTGGGGTGCCCTCTACCTTGACAAGCGTGAGGACATCGATCCCTACCTCACGGCCATGGAGCAGTTGTGCGTGGAGAGCACAACTCCCGGGGGCACCGCCGAGATTCTCGGCGAATTTCTCAGAGAGACATGAATGCAGACATATAACGGGATGCCCGCAACTGACCTCACCGGGGTCACCTGGCGGAAGAGCGTCCACAGCAACTCGACCGGCAACTGCGTGGAGCTCGCGGAGCTCCCCGACGGCAGCGTGGCCGTACGGAACTCGCGTTATCCCGAGGGGCCGGCCCTCATCTACACCCGCGACGAGATCCGGGCGCTGGTGCTCGGGGTCAAGGACGGCGAGTTCGACGGCCTCCTGGTGTAACGCCGTATTAACGCCGCGCGGACGCGCGTAACAGCGCCGCGCAGCCCGCGTAACAACGATCCGGCAGATTAGGTCCTTGAACGCCGATACAAGGGGGCCGGTCGTGTTGGACCAGATGACTCTTTATCCGGTGGCCGACGACGTGCTGTTCGCGCCCGGCGGCCGCGTGGTGATCCGCACGTACGGCGTGGCCTCGGCGGCCGATCCGGAAGACGGGGTGCCGCGGACGGTCGCCTACCGGACATGGGTCACCGGAGTGCGCGACCAGCCCCGCTACTGGCGATGGGGCCACTTCGAGGACGCCCGCCGCGGCCACCGCAAGGTCCTCGAATGGCTGACGGGCCGCGGGCCGCAACCCCAGCCGGTCGCCGCCACCTCCTGAGGAGCGGACGAAGACGGCGCACCCGGACCATCCAGCCAGGCCGCGCGCCTAGACAGGGGCGTTCCAGCGGAGCAGGACGGCCTCCTCGTGCTCGTACCCCAGAGCCGAATAGGTGCCGGTGTCCAGCCGCAGGTACCGCCCGTAGCCGGCAGGCAACCCCAGCCACCGGGCGGCCAGCACACGGAGGAAGTGGCCGTGGGCGACGATCAGCACGTCACCGCCGGCCGACCGGATGAGCGCGATGACCTTGTCGGCCCGCTCGCCGACGTGGTCGACCGTCTCGCCGGGATGCGCCTCGTCCCCGGGGACGATGCCGTCCCGCCAGACGTACCAGCCCGGGCGGCTCTCGCGGATCTGGGCGGTGGTCACGCCCTCGTAGCCGCCGTAGTCCCACTCCCACAGGTCGGGATCCACCTCGTAGGACTCGACCCCCGCGAGCTCCGCCGTACGGCGGGCCCGCTGGGCGGGGCTCACGAGGACCAGGGAGAAGGCGCGGTCCTTGACCACACCGGCCAGCGCGCGCGCCTGCTCCTCTCCTCGCCCGGTCAACGGCAGGTCGGTCCGGCCCGTGTGCCGTCCCGCCCTGCTCCACTCGGTCTCGCCGTGTCTCAGCAGGATGACTTCCATAGGCGAACCATCATGCCGGTACGGCTTCCGCCCGCCGAACCCGCCCGCCGTCCGCCCGGGGACGGTCCAGTAGGGTCGCGGCGGGAGGGCGCACATGGAACCGGTATCGGTGGGATTGGTCGGCGCGGGCCCGTGGGCGGAGATGGTGCACGCACCGGCTCTCGCCGCCGGGCCCCACACGAGGCTCGCCGGGGTGTGGGCCTGCAGGCCCGAGGCGGCCGACGAGCTCGCGGGCAGGCACCGCGCCCCCTCGTTCGAGCGTCTGGAGGACCTGTTCGAGGTCTCCGAGGCGATCGCGTTCTCCGTTCCGCCCGCCGTACAGGCCGAGATCGGCGTCCTCGCCGCCAAGGCGGGGAAGGCGCTGCTCCTGGAGAAGCCCCTCGCGGCCGACCTCGACGGCGCGAGGCGGCTGGCCGACGCGATCGGCGAGGCCGGGGTGGCCTCCCAGATGGTCTTCACGTTCCGCTACTCCCCGGCGACCACGGCGTTCCTCGACCGGGCCCGCGAGCTGGGACCGTTCGGCGGTTATGCGGCCAACATCTCGGACGCCCTGCTCGGCGGCGCGTTCTCGACTCCGTGGCGCCTGGAGCGCGGCGCCGTGCTCGACGTCGGGCCGCACATGATCGACCTGCTCGACGCGGCCCTCGGCCCGGTCGTGTCGGTCAGGGCTCACGGCGACCCGCTCGGCTGGGTCGGGCTGCTGCTGGAGCACGCGAACGGCGCGGTCAGCGAGGCGTCGCTCTGCATGGCGGCGCGGGGTGAGCTGCCGCCCGCCCGCGTGGAGGTCTACGGGCGGGAGGGCAGCGCCCTGCTCCTCGGCTCGGAGCTCGGCGACGACGTCTTCGCGACGGTGACCCGCGAGTTCGCCGACACCGTGCGCCGGGGCGGCGGGCACCCCCTGGACGCCCGCCACGGCCTGCGGCTTCAGGAGATCATCGCCGACGCGGAGCGCCAGCTCGGCTGATCGGCCGCCGCGAGGCGCAGGCCCGCGACCAGCGCCAGCGAGGCGACCACCGGTACCACGCCGGGCACGAAGCCGGTCACCATGAGGGCGGTCAGCGCGCCGCCGATCAGAACGGCCGCCGCGACGACCCGACCGGCCGCCGCGGCGCCGGTCGGCTCCTCGAACCGCCCGAACAGGCCGGCCAGCGCCAGCAGGACGGTCACGAGAGCCGCCAGCCGCAGCGGCACCTGGCCCCACCAGGTGAACGATCCGACTTCCGGCGTCTCCAGCCCGAACCCGAAGATCGCGATCCCGGCCACGATGACCAGGGCGGTCATGTGCCAGAGGTAGATCGTCATCATCCGCGGCGCGAGGACGGCCAGCAGGGCGTTCACCTTGGGGCGCCCGGCGAGCGTGTCGAGGGCGGGCCGCAGCAGCATCGCGAGGCCGAGCTGCCCGGCGAACAGCGCGAGCATGCAGGCGCTCGGCGGGGCCATGTTCGAGACCATGCCCGGCATGCCGATCATGCTGGCGGGGTACGGCCCGGCGGCCACCAGACCGGCGACCATGCCGAACCCGGCCACCGCCAGTCCCGCGGCGCGGCGTCCGGTCAGCCACGCCAGCCTTCCCTCGGCGTACAGGAAACCGACCTGGTGCACGGCCAGCCAGACGAAGACCACGTTGAGATAGCCGGCCGCCTCCAGCCCGGAGAACCGGATCACGTCCATGAGCACCGCCCCCGCGGCCAGCACGGGCAGGGCGCGCGACGCCCGCACACGGGCCATGTACGGCGTGGCCAGCACGGCGACCAGGTAGACGGCGAGGAACCAGAGCAACTGGCCGACCGTGCGCGCCGCCACCTCGACCGGCTGGGACGGCATGCCGAGCGCGTCGAGGACGTAGGGAAGCGGCAGCCAGACGAAGACCAGCGGAAGCACCGGCCAGGCCAGCCTGCGGAGCCGCCTGGCCGTCCACAGGCCAGGAGAGCGATGGGATGCGGCCGACCGCCAGCTGATCGCGTTGGCCGCGCCGCCCGCGAAGAACACGAGGGGCATGACCTGGGTCACCCAGGTGATCAGGGGGATGCCCACCAGCGCGTTGCCCGTGGTGAGCCTGCCGTTCGCGTAGACCAGGACCGGCATGGTCCAGTGCTGGAGGACCACGAGCACCATGCCGAAGACGCGCAGGAGGTCGATGAACCGGTCCCGCGGCGCCGGCGAGGCGGCCGGCCGTACGGGTGCCGGGGGAAGCGTGGTCAGGGACATGGGGAGCTGCCTTCGCTGCGGACGCGGACCCCTTAGCGGGGGATCGGACCCCTTAAAGGTTTCGCGAACGCCCCGCTCGGCGCAGCGACGGAGGCACTACTCGCGGTCGCGCCCGGAGGCGACCCCGCAGGTGGGGCAGGCCCTACCAGCGGCGAGAGAGGCCGGGGCCACGGGACCGTTCAGATGGACCGTCCAGACCCGCGAACTGGACGGCGGGGCGGGAGTTGGTACCGTTCTGTCCGACGCGCGTGCTGTAGCGAAGTCCGGTGTGAGCCCGGCGCTGTCCCGCAACTGTGTTTCCCCGCGGTTTCCCCGCCCGGGGATGAGCCAGGTCGCCTGCATCCCGCGCCGACGCCGTCAACCCTCGAGGAAAAGGGTGATCCGTCGCTATCAGCGGGTCTCTCGATTTCCCGGCTCCCCCTGGAGGATTCCGTGAGTCCCGTACGCACGGCCGTCGCCCGCGTGCTGCCCGGTGTGGCCGGCGTGCGCGTGCTCTGTGTGGTCGCCGTGGTCTGTGTGCTCGGACTGGCCGGATGCGGCCAGGCGGGTGACACGGGCGCCGCCGCCCCCACCGCAGGCACCGCCAACTCGCCAAGCACCATGACGACGGCTCAGGGGGCTTTCCCCGTCACCGTCGAGGCCGGGAACGGCTCCGTGACCATCGCCAAGAGGCCCGAGCACATCGTCTCCCTCTCCCCGACGGCCACCGAGACGCTGTTCGCCATCGGGGCGGGCGCCCAGGTGGCCGCGGTGGACGACCAGTCGAACTACCCGCCCGAGGCCCCCAAGACCTCGCTGTCGGGGTTCAAGCCGAACGTCGAGGCGATTGTCGCGGCCAAGCCCGACCTCGTCGTGCTGGCCAACGACCTCAAAGGCGTCGTCGCCGGGCTCGGCAAGATCGGCGTTCCGGTGATCCTGGAGCCCGCGGCGACCAAGCTGGACGAGGCCTACGACCAGATCGCCGACCTCGGCGCGGCCACCGGCAACGCCGCGAAGGCGGCGGAGGTCGTGGACGGGATGAAGACCCGGCTCGACGAGCTCGCCGCCGCCGCGCCGAAGGGCAAGCGGCTGACGTACTACCACGAGCTGGACACCACGCCCTACGCCGCGACGTCGAGCACGTTCATCGGCCAGATCTACGGGCTGTTCGGGCTCACGAACATCGCGGACAAGGCCCCCGACGCGGCGGGCGGCTATCCGAAGCTGTCGGCCGAGTTCGTGGCCAAGGCCGACCCCGACCTTATCTTTCTCGCGGACACCAAGTGCTGCGGTCAGAACGCCGCCGCCCTCGCCAAGCGTCCCGGCTGGTCCGGGCTGTCCGCGATCAAGGACGGCCACGTCGTCGTGCTCGACGACGACATCGCCTCCCGCTGGGGCCCCCGCGTCGCCGACCTGGCCGCGGCCGTGAGCACCGCCGTCCAGAAGGCCGCGAGCTGAGGCGCGCCCGTCTTCTGGGGGCACGACTTCCAGAACGGCATCCCGGAGGACATCCCGGAGAGACGGCTTCCGGGGGAGGACGCCCGCCGGGCGAGCCGGTGACGTCGGCGGGGTTGCGCCTCCGGCCGCTCATCGTCGCCCTGGTCGTGCTGGCGCTCAGCCTCGCCCTTGGCGTGCTCGTCGGCGCGGCCGGGATCTCGCCCAGGGGCATCGCGCTCGCGCTGCTCGACCGGTTGCCGTTCGTCTCCCTGGACTCGGGCCTGTCGCCGGTCGAGCAGAACCTGCTGTTCCAGCTCAGGGTGCCCCGGGTGCTGCTCGCCGCCGTGGTGGGCGGACTGCTCGCGATCGCCGGGGCGGGCTACCAGGGGGTCTTCCGCAACCCGATGGCCGACCCGTACCTGCTGGGAGCCGCCGCCGGGGCGGGCCTCACCGTGACGATGATCGTCGTGTTCCTCGGCGGGGACGCCCGGCTCGTGCCGGTGGCCGCCTTCGCGGGAGCGGTCGGCGGCGTCTTCCTGGCGTACGCGCTGGGCAACACCGCGGGCCGCGGCGGCGGCACGGCCACCCTCGTCCTCGCCGGGGTGGCGGTCACCTCGTTCCTCACCGCCCTGCAGACGTTCGTGCAGCAGCTCAAGGTGGACGAGCTCCAGCGGATCTACTCGTGGATCCTCGGAGACGTGGGCGGCGGCTGGGAGCAGATCTGGCTGATCGCCCCGTATGCCGTGGTCTCCTCGGCCGTGATGCTCCTGCACGGACGGCTGCTCGACGTGCTGTCGGTCGGCGACGAGGAGGCGACGAGCCTGGGCCTGCGCGCGGCCCGCGCCCGGTTCATCGTGCTTCTCGCCGCGTCGCTGGCCACAGCGTCGGCGGTCGCCGTCAGCGGGCTCATCGCGTTCGTCGGCATCGTGGTCCCCCATGTGGTCCGGCGGCTGGCGGGCTGGTCCTACCGCGTCGTGCTGCCGCTGTCCTTCGTCGGCGGCGCGGCGTTCCTGGAGCTGGCCGACCTCGTCGCCCGCACCGTGCTCGCCCCCGCCGAGCTGCCGATCGGCGTGGTCACCGCCTTCGTCGGCGCGCCCTTCTTCGTGGTGGTCCTCCGTCTCACAAAGCGGGTGGACACGTGAAGCCCGAGTGCCCGGTCGAGGTGCGGGCGCTCGGGGTGACGCTCGGCGGGCGGGAGGTGCTCGCGGACGTCGCGCTGTCGGCCGGCGCCGGAGAGTGGCTGGCGATCATCGGGCCGAACGGCGCGGGCAAGTCCACCCTGCTCAAGGCCATGCTGGGCCTGGTGCCCCACGAGGGGGAGGTGCTCATCGGCGGCGCTCCCGTGCGCGACCGCGCGCCCCGCCGCCGGGCCCGCCTCGTCGCCTACGCGCCGCAGAATCCCTCGCTGCCGGCCGACATGACCGTGTACGACTACGCACTCCTGGGGCGCACGCCGTACATCGCCTATTTCGGGCGGGAGGGCGCGCGGGACCGCGAGGTGACGGGGTCGGTGCTGGAACGGCTCGACCTGGCGGAGCTGGCCTCCAGGCCGCTCGGCCAGCTGTCGGGCGGCGAGCGCCAGCGGGTCGTGCTCGCCCGCGCCCTCGCTCAGGAGGCCCCCGTGCTGCTGCTCGACGAGCCGACCACCGCGCTCGACCTCGGCCACCAGCAGCAGGTGCTGGAGCTGGTCGACCGCCTCCGCCTGGCCGACGGGCTGACGGTGGTGACGACGCTGCACGACCTGATCCTCGCCGGGCAGTACGCCGACTCGCTGGTCCTGCTGTCCTCGGGAAGGGCGGTCGCGTCCGGCCCGCCGAAGCAGGTGCTGACCGAGGCGCTCCTCGTCCGCCATTTCGGGGCTCAGGTCCGGGTCGAGCCGGGCCCGGACGGCAGGCCGCTCGTGCACCTGATCCGGCCGGGTGACCGGTGAGCGCGCAGGCGGGCGGCCCGCTGTCGCTGAGTCACCGGTTCGAGGACGGTGCGCGGCTGGGGTCGCTGCTCTGGGAGTTCGGGCCGGGCTGGCGGATGATCTCCTCGGCGATGCTCGGCGGCGGCGTCGGCCGCCGGGAGTGGGTGCTGAACGCCCAGGTGACCAGTGACTACTCCCGCATGGACCCGGTGGACCACCTGCTCGCGATGGGTCCCGTGGGGCCGGGCGTCGGGATGCTGACGGCCGCGATGGTGGAGCGTTACACCCGTGCGGCCGACGGGGGAGTGGAGGCCGTGGCGACGGTGGGCCTGCGGGTCCCCACGTGGGCCGCCTCCCCGGAGGGCAGGCCCGATCCCGTGCTGCGCGGCGGGGCTCCCGGGCCGTTCGCGGCCCGCCCGGGGACGATCAACATCATCGTGGCCGTTCCCGTCGCGTTCTCCGACGCGGCGCTCGTCAACGCGGTCATGACGGTGACCGAGGCCAAGACCCAGGCGCTCGCCGAGGCGGGGTTCTTCTGCACCGGCACCGCGTCGGACGCCGTGTGCGTGGCCGTACGCGACGACGGCCCGGAGGAGCTGTTCGGCGGCCCGCGCTCCGAGTGGGGAGCGCGGATCGCGCGGGCCGTCCACCGGGCCGTCCTTGACGGGGCCGAAGGCTGGCGGCGGTACGCCTCCTCGGCGGACGGTCACTGATCCGAAATCGGACAGTAAGCGGACGGTCACTGATCCGAAATCGGACAGTAACCGGGCACGCGGCAGCGGACCCCGGCCGTTGATCGTCGGATAGGGACCGGAGCGCGCGCAATGGTGGAGGGCTCCCCCGTCTGCCGCGGCAGCCAGGTGACGACAAGCGGCTGCGCGCCGCGGCCGGACATCATGGCCTCGGGCCGGTCAAGCGGGGTCATCCGGATGCTCGCGCAATCGAGCGGCTTCCGGCTGTCAGGACGTGAACGCGACGGTGTTGACCATGTGCTCGATGAGCTGCTGGTCGCATCTGCCCGGGGCGCAGAAGAACGTGATCAGCACCGTCGTGTCACCCGTGTCCTGCCGTACGACATAGGCCTGGAAGTCCAGGCGGCCGCCCTGCTGGGGGTCGCTCACCAGACCGGCGATCTTGAACGCGGGTTTGGCGCCCACCGTGGTCGCCACCGGCACGCCGCTGAAGCCGACCGTTCCGGGGAGCGCCGACTGGAGGCTCTGCTGGAGTTCGATCGGCGAGTCCGACGTGCTCAGCGTGTTGCTCACCTGGGCGAAGACCCCCGCGGCGCGCTCCGGCTGCTTGGCGATGATGGGGTTCACCTTCGACCAGTCGGTGTTGCCGGGGACCGCGAACAGCGCGTTGAACTCGTCGGTCGCGGGAGAGGCGATCATCCACTGGTCGGCGCTGGTCTTCGCCTGCCCCCAGGTCGAGGGGTAGGCCATGGTGAACGGCGCGGCCACCGACCCCGGGTAGGTGTTCCAGGTGGCGGCGGTGTCGCCGCCCCGGGCGAAGATCAGCGTTGCGGCCACCGCGAGGCAGACCAGCAGCACCAGACCGCCGATCACCGGTCCCACCGGGAACTTCCGCGTCGGCGCCGCGCTCGGCGCCGTCTGCGCTCCCGAAGGGTACGTCGCCTGCGGGTAGGACCCCTGTGGGTGCGTCTGCGGGTAGGCCTCCTGCTGGTAGGCCTCCTGCTGGTAGGACGCCGAGGGGTGCGACACCGGCGGCTGCGACACGGAGGGATGCGACACGGGCGGCTGGGATACGGATGGGTGTGACACGGGCGGGTGCGACACCGGGGGATAGGACTGGGCGCCCGGCTGCTGACCGGGCCGTCCGGCCGCCTGGCCGTGGCGGTCATACGGGTCTGGGCGGTCATACGGGCCTTGGCGCTCGTGCGCCCGCTGGTCGTAACCCGGGTGGTCGTAACCCGGCTGGTCGTAACCCGGGTGGTCGTAACCCGGCTGGTCGTACGCCGGGTGGTCGATCTCGACGCCGCTGATCGCGTCACGGAGCGCGGCCACGAACGCCTGGCAGGTCGGGAACCGCTCGTCGGGGGTCTTGGCGAGACCCCGCGCCATGACCACGTTGACCGAATGCGGCAGGTCGTTGCGGTACGGCGTGAGCGGCGGCGGGTCGTGGGACACGTGGGCGTACAGCAGGGCCAGTTCCGTGTCGCGCTGGAACGGCGGCTGCCCCGCGAGCGCCTCGTAGACCACGCAGGCGAACGCGTAGAGGTCGCTGCGCCCGTCCACCGGCAGCCCGCGGATCTGCTCGGGCGCGACGTAGCGGGGCGTGCCCATGAAGTGCCCGTGGCTGGTCAGCCCCGCCTCGGCCGACGAGCTCTTGGTCAGCCCGAAGTCGGTGAGGTAGACGTGGTCCGACTCCGTCACCAGGATGTTGGCCGGCTTCACGTCGCGGTGGACGAGCCCGTTCGCGTGGGCCGCGTCCAGCGCCGAGGCGATCTGCGAGAACAGCCGGTTGGCCCGCGCCACCGGCAGCGGGCCCGCCGACTGGACAAGCTTGCGCATGTCGCTGCCCTCGACGTAGCGCATGGCGATGAACAGCAGATCGTCCCGCTCGCCCGCCTCGTAGATCGGGATGATGTTGGGGTGGTCGATGCTCGCGACCAGCCGCGACTCGCGGACGAACCGGTCGCGGAAGCGGTGGTCGTGGGAGAGCTGCGGCGCGAGGATCTTCAGCGCCACGGGACGCCCGAGCCGCTGGTCTCTCGCCCGGTAGACGGTGGCCATGCCGCCCCGCCCGACGACCGCCTCGACCATGTAGTCACCGAGCTGCCGCCCGATGAGCGGCGGCATGGAGGGCCCCTCGCTCATGTCGCCTCCTCCCCTGTGAGCCGGTTCACGAGTCCGCCGGGTGCCCGCAGAAGCCGCAGAAGCGGTGCCCCTGGCCGAGCCGCATGCCGCACTGCGTGCAGAACTTCATCTGCGCCTGCCCGCGCGGCGGCGAGCTGTCGGCCGGACGCTGGGGCTGCGGGACCGGCACCGCCCGGCCGGGCCCCGATATGTGCACGGGCGGCCGCGAGGTTCCCGGCGGGTCCGACACGTCGCCGGGATGAGGGGTGTCGAGCGTCCCCGGCGGCCGCGACGTCTCCGGCCGGGGCGCCTCGAACACCTGTGTCGCGGAGGGGGTCGCGGCGGGAGTAACGGCGGGAGTAACGGCGGGGGCAGTGGAGTGCGGTGGCCAGGACGCCATGGGCACCGGATCCTGGGCGGGCACGTCGCCCCCGCCCGCCGCGCGCCTGCGCCGCAGCAGCACCGGTACGGCCACGGCGACCAGCAGGCCCAGGACCACGAGGCCGCCGGTCACCCAGACGAGCGGCGACACCGTGGCCGCCTTCTTGGGCTGAGGCGCGGCCGCCTTGGCCACGCGGCCCGCGTCCTCGGCCGTCCCCGCCTTGGCCCGGGCCACCCTGAGGTGGTCCAGCGCGACGGCGTGGTCGCCGCGCAGGTTGAGCACCTGCTGCAGCACCGTGATCGCGTTGGAGTAGAGCTTGTTGTGGTAGGACGCGAGCGCGCTCTCGTAGACCACGTCGACCGGCCCGCGGCGCGGGGTGACGTTCGCGGCCACCAGCGCGGTGCGGATCTCGTCGGCGGGGGTGATCGTCTGCGGGAGGTCGCCGCCTCCGGCGAGCAGCCCGACGACCTCGCTCCTGCCGTCGTCGATGAGCGCCGCGCCGGCCGCCCCCTGCTTGAGCAGGGCGGTCAGCTTGTCGTGCTCGTCGTCCTTGAACGTCCGGCTGCCCGGCGGGTCGAGGTGCGCCGTGTCGAGCTTGGGCGGCAGCTTGGCCGAGGGCCTTCCGGTGAGCGTCATCACGTCGAGGGAGGCGACCGCGCTGCCGATCGTGGTGCCGAGCGGCACGGTCGGCAGGGTCTCCTTCTCGCCGCCCTTGGTCAGCTTCAGCACGGCGGGAGCCGCGGGAGACGCCCCGGTCGTGAGGATCTGCGCGGGCAGCCCCTCCGGCAGCGGCGGGTCGAGGTAGGGGAAGACGGTGACCTTCGTGGTCACCGTGGCGATGCACGTGGAGTTCGCCCCCTGCGGGGGGTAGCACGCCTGCAGCCGCCGGTCCAGGTCCGCGTCCTTGAGCGAGTGGCGCGAGAAATCGGCCGGGATCTTCACCTTGAAGTATTCGGCGAAGAC
Organism: Planotetraspora sp. A-T 1434; assembly: GCF_025420585.1. GTDB lineage: Bacteria > Actinomycetota > Actinomycetes > Streptosporangiales > Streptosporangiaceae > JAOEGB01. The sequence continues at coordinate 108,687 of NZ_JAOEGB010000004.1, forward strand.
CCGGTTGGCGGCGTAGACGCGGGGGTCCCGGCTGGCCTGGACGACTCCGGTGGCCGTGACGACCACTCCGTCCGGGGTGACGGTGAACCCGCTGCCCTCGGCCAGGTCGGTGTCGTACTCGCGCACCACCTGCTGGATGACGCTCCGGTCGTCCAGCAGCGTGATGGAGACATGGGAGGCCGACTCCACGCGGACGGCGCCGGGTGTGACGCGGTCGGTGGACCCGCTCGGGTGGGGGTGCAGCAGCGGCGTGATCAGCACGCCCAGTGCAGCCAGCCCCGCTGAAAGGGAGTGCAGGCGGGGCATCGCCGTCTCCTATGCCTGGTGGGAACAGTCCAAGGGTCGCAGTGCCGGCAGGGCCGTACAAGGCATTGTGCCGGGACCGACACCCACTTGATACCGCCGGTCGATCATGCGGGCACTTGCAGACGACTTGCAACCGAATTGGGACGGTCCATTAGGCGATGGGAATGACGCCGGGAACACATTAATCTGCCCGGCATGCGCCCTCTCATCCGGCATCTTCGCTCGCTTCCCAAGGTCGATTTCCTGATCGGGCTGGCGGTCATCGCCCTCGGCACGCTTGAGGCGCTGACGGTCGCCACGGCCTACGGCGCGAGCGAGAACCCGGAGTTCTGGTGGATCGGGCAGGCGCTGGTGACCGGCGTCCTGCTGTGGTACCGCCGGCGGGCTCCGGTGGCCGTCTTCATCCTGATGATCCTCGCCCAGTACGCCTGGCACCGGCAGGGCAACGAGAGCTGCCCGGTCTGGCAGCTCGCCGCCCTGCTCATCGTCTTCCACACGGTCGGCGCGCACCTGCCGCTCAAGCGCGGCGGGACCTGGGGGCTCGTCGGGATCCTCGTCTTCGACTCCGGGGCCGTCGACCACCGCTTCCTGCCGTTGGAGGAGGTCATCTTCCTCACCGTGCTCTTCGGTTCGGCCTATCTGACCGGGCTGGCCCTGCGCGGCTACCTCCTGCGGGTCCACCGGATGGCCGAGCGCGCCGCCCGCATGGAGATGGAGCGGGAGCGGCGGGCCGCCGAGGCCGTCGCCGCCGAGCGCAACCGGATCGCCCGGGAGCTGCACGACGTGGTGGCCCACAGCGTCAGCATGATGGTCATGCAGGCCGGGGCGCTCCGCCGTACGCTCGGGGGCGACAACCTGGTGCTCAAGGGCATCGAGCAGTCGGGCCGGGAGGCCGTCGAGGAGCTCCGGATCATGCTGGGCGCGCTGCGGATGCCGCAGGACGAGGCACTGCCCCAGCCGGGCCTCGACATGGTCGGCAACCTCATCTCCACCGTGGGCTCCTCCGGCCTGCGCGTCAGCCTGTCCGTCGAGGGCGACGCCGTACGGCTCCCGCCCGGCCTCGACCTGTCGGCCTATCGGATCGTCCAGGAGGCACTCACCAACGCGCTGAAGTACGCCGGGGAGGCCGACGTGCGGATCCGTGTCGACTACCACCGCGACTCGCTCGAGTTGGAGGTCGTCGACGACGGCGGGGGCGGCGGGCCGGCGCTGTCCACGGGCAACGGGCTGATCGGCATGCGGGAGCGGGCGGAGCTGTTCGGCGGCTCCCTCGAGGCCGGGCCACTGCCCGAGGGCGGCTTCCGCGTTCACGCTAGGCTGCCGATCTCGCAGGGAGTTCCGATGAGCGAGGCGACGAATTGATCACCGCTGTGATGCCGGGAGAGACCAGGTGACGTCCATCCGCATCGTTCTGGCCGACGACCAGGCGATGATCCGCGCGGGGCTGCGCATGGTCGTCGAGAGCGAGCCCGGCATGGAGATCGTGGGTGAGGCCGCCGACGGCGTCGAGGCGGTCGCCGTGGCCAGGCGCGTCCAGCCGGACATCGTCCTCATGGACATCTCGATGCCGAGGATGGACGGCCTCACCGCCGCCAGGCAGCTCCTCGACACCCCACGGCCTCCGAAGATCATCATGCTCACCACCTTCGACACCGACGAGAACCTGTACGCCGCGCTGCGGGCCGGGACGAGCGGGTTCCTGCTGAAGGTGTCCCCGCCGGAGCAGCTCGTGGAGGCCATCAGGGTGGTGGCGGCCGGGGACGGCCTGCTCGACCCCGCCGTCACGACCCGGGTGATCGCCTCCTTCGCCGGCCGGCACGAGCCGGTCCGGCCGCCGCAGCTGTCCGACCTCACGCCGCGCGAGCTCGAGGTGCTGCGGATGCTCGCCCGCGGCCTCACCAACGCCGAGATCGCCAAGGACCTGTTCGTCGGGGAGGCCACGGTCAAGACCCATGTCGCCCGCGTCCTCATGAAGCTGAACCTGCGCGACCGGGCTCAGGCGGTCGTGTTCGCGTACGAGTCGGGCGTGGTGACGCCGGGGCTGGGGTAGTACGACGCCCACTCCGTGTTGCTCATCCGCAGCAGCTTCAGGCCGACGTAGCCCAGGACGAGGACGTTGCCGCCGCTCCAGAAGAAGCTGAGCGGGCCGTAGTCCATGACGAAGGGCGAGAGCCAGGCCAGCGCACCGGCGGCCGGGACCCACCAGCGGACGAAACCTGCCCGGACCAGCGCGACCATCAGCACGATCAGGCCGACCGGGCCCAGGAAGACCCACGGCATCTGGAACGCGAAGACCACGCCGGGCAGGTCGTACACCTGGTTGAACAGCTTCTCGGCCTGGTCGGCCGGGTAGCGCTGGCCGAACCACCACTCGACCGCGTCGCCCATCAGCAGCGCCGACAGGTTGACGAAGCCGAGGGCGGTGAACACGCCGCCGATGTGGCCCAGCACCGTCCCGCGGGTGCGCGTCAGGTGCAGCAGGCCGAGGGCGGCGAGTGGCAGGAGCAGCCAGCTCCAGTGGTAGAGGGCGGACTGGAGCTGCGCCAGCGCCGGGTTGATGGCGAAGGTCGCCACCTCGCGGTCGTCGTCGCTCCACGTGCCGGGGTCGACCAGGGTGGCGGTGAGCTGGAGGAGTGGCGAGACGATCAGCGTGGCGCCGATCGCGGTCCGCCGGAAGTCGGCGGCATTGGTGATCTTCAACATGGGGTGTCCTTTCGGGGGGTGGCGGACGCCCGTCTCGGGGGAGTCCGTCGCGGGGGTGATGAGGCGTCACCCGCCCGGGCGACGCCGCGATATCAGGGGCGCGCGGCCGGGCCCGGGATCAGGCGGCCGTGCCGGCGTGAACGGCGGCCCCGGCGGTGGCTGTGGGGGTGGCTGTGGGGGTGGCGGTGGGGGTGGCGGTGGCGTCCGTCGTGGTGCTCGGGTAGTGCGGGTAGTAGGAGGCCCACTCCTCGTCGGTCATCCGGAGCACCTTCAGGGCGATCGTGCCGAGGCTGACCAGCGGCAGCGTCCAGAAGACGATGGTCACCGGGCCGTACGGCACCGGGAGCGAGCCGACGTAGCCCACGGCCGCGAGGGCCGGCACCCACCACTTCACGAACCCGGCCCGCCAGACGGCGGTCACGAGCAGCGGCACGCCGAAGAGCGCGAAGAAGATCCACGGCATCTGGTAGCCGAAGACGAGGCCCGGCAGGTCGAGGACCTCGTTGGTGAGCCGCTGCGCCTCCTCGGCGGGGTAGTGCGCACCGAACCACCACTCCACGGGGTCGGAGAACATCAGCGCCGACATGTTGGCGGCACCCAGGACGGTCACGATCCCGGCGATGTGGCCGAAGACGACGGCCCTGCGCCTCGTCAGGTGCAGCAGGCCGATGGCGGCGACCGCGGTGAGCAGCCAGCTCCAGTGGTAGAGCACCGACTCCACCTGGGCCAGCGCGGGGTTGGCCTGGTAGCTGACCGCCTCGCGGTCGTCGCCCCATGTCCCGGGGTCCACGATGACGGCGATCATCAGGAACAGGGGGGCCAGGATCAGCAGGGCGCCCGTGGCGACGCGCCGGAATCTGGCTGACTGCTTGAACATCATTCCTCCTCGGCTGTTGCTCTTACAGCCGGGAACGGTAGGTCCGTGCCGTCCGCTGTCACGTCCGCCGCCGGGGTGATTGCGCCTCACCCGTGCGGGCTAGGCGCTGACTTCTCGCTCTTTACGCTTCAATGTGTATATTTTGCGGGACTTGGTTCCTGAAACGGGAGATTTTCCATGAGAGCATTCCCGTCGGTCCTGTTCGACGAGGCGCACAGCGAGGCCTGGACGATCCGGCGGGACGTCGCCGAGGCCATCAATTCCGCGCATCCCGACGACAACAGCTACGCGGCGGCCGCCGACGTCCTGCGCAGGCTCGGCCACACGGTGGCCGCGCACACCGAGGGCCGCGTCACGCCCTCGCTGCTGGACGCCCACGACGTGTTCGTGGTCGCCCACCCGTCCGGGGCGCTCTGGGAGCGGACGACCGGCGTGGGCAGCCCGGTCTTCACCGACGGCGAGCTGGACGCCATCGAGGCATACGTCGCCGGCGGCGGCGGGCTCGTGGTGCTGGCCGAGTGCGAGCACGAGAAGTACGGCAGCAACCTCGCCGACCTGCTCGGCCGGTTCGGCGTGGGCATCCAGCACACGACCGTCCAGGATCGGGCCAACTGCCACAACAAGGTCGTGACCTGGGTCCTCGCCGCTCGTGGGCCCGCCGAGGAGGACGCCCCCGGCGTGCGGCAGGACGTGCTGGCCGGTGTGGGCCAGGCCTGCTTCTACCGCGCCGGCACCCTCGTGACCCCTCCGGGTGCGACCGTCCTGTTCCAGACCTCCGCGACCGCCGACCCCCCGGGCCGCCCGCTGGCGGCAGCCGTACGGCACGGGCGTGGCCGGGTGGTCGTCCTGGCCGACTCGGACCTCTTCGGGGACGACTCGCTCGCCGACTACGACCACGCCCAGCTCTGGACCAACCTCGTCACCTGGGCCGCCCGCATCCCCCTGGTGCGTGATCATGCACAGGTTCCCGGAGGGGTCTCGCGACCTGCCGATTCACTTGGCGTGATCATGCAGGACGGCCGGCCCATCCCTGCCGGTGCACGATCACGTACAGCGTCGCCGCAGGTAGGGGCAGGTGGCAGGGAATCCGTGCATGATCACGGCGGGGAGGAGTGGGCGGGGCTCAAGGCGGCTGTCGAGGAGCTGCGGACGCTCCAGGCCAAGGACGGGTCGATCACGGGAGACCACGACCGCGCCATCGCCCTGATCAACGAGATCACCGCCCATGTCGTACGGCTCGCGCCCCGATTCCCGCACGACCGGGAGTATCTCGACGCGGTCGTGGCCGACTTCCGCAAGTGGGCGGCGGACGGCCTCGGCGTGCCCGACTTCCTCGACTCGCTGAACGCCTTCCACCCCGACGCCCAGCGGGTCGACGGGCTGGAGCACCTCGTGATCTTCCCGATGTACACCCAGAACGGGAATCCGAACCGCAACGTCGAGGCCGTCTGGATCCGCGTCGTCTGGCCGGAGTGGCTGGCCGCGCTGGAGCGGGGTGGCTATGACAACCCGATGTTCGTGCCGATCGCGTTCGAGGACTTCACCTCGGGATACGACACGAACTCGGCCGTGCTGTTCCCCGAGACCGTCGCCGTCCGGGAGACGCCGCCGAGGTTCAGCTGGGGCGGCATCTTCTGCGACCGTGAGGCGGCCAGGTTCCGCGCGGTCAGCGAGGCGGCCGCCGAGACCCTCAAGCTGGCGCTCCCGCCGGATGCCGCCCGGCTGCTCGCCTCGCAGGAGCTCGCCCAGGACACGTTCGTCCTGTGGGACCTGGTCCACGACCGGACGCACAGCCACGGCGACCTGCCGTTCGACCCGTTCATGATCAAGCAGCGCATGCCGTACTGGCTCTACACGCTCGAAGAGCTGCGCTGCGACCTGACCGCCTTCGGAGAGGCCGTGAAGCTGGAGGCGAACGGCGTGCCGCACGCGCGGTACGTGCAGTACGCCATCCTGTTCGACCGGCTGTTCCGCTTCCCGATCACCGGGGCCCGGGTGCGCAACTACGACGGGCTCGGCGGCCAGCTCCTGTTCGCCTACCTGCACCGCCAGGGCATCGTCCGCTGGACCGACAACCGGCTTTCGATCGACTGGGCCCGGGTGGCGGACGGCGTCGCCGACCTGCGGGGCCAGGTCGAGAAGCTCTACCGCGACGGCATCGACCGGTCGAAGCTCGCCCACTGGCTCGCCGCCCACCAGCTCGTGGCGGCCTACGTCGAGCCGCACCCCGAATCGGTGTGGAGCCGGGGCGTCCAGGCGCTGCCGCAGGAGCAGAAGGCCAAGGTGGACGCGGTGCTGCCGGACGAGTTCCCCCTGAGCATGTTCTACGAGGCGCTGCGCCGTAAGCTCACCGACGTGGTGGAGTCCACCAAGGGCATCCGGGCGTGAGAGTGGGGGAGCGATGAGCAGGGTCATTCTGGTCGCGGGGTCTGGCAGCCCAGCCGGGGAGGCCGTCGTCCGGCGGTTCACCGAGTTGGGCGACACCGTCGTCGCGGTGAACAGGTCCGGCACGGACGGCGCCCATGCGGTCGATCTCCTCGACCCGGCGGCCGTACGGGACCTGGCCAAGCGGATCGAGGCCGAGCACGGCAAGGTGGACGGGATCGTCCACCTGGTCGGCGGCTACCGGGGGTCCAAGACCTTCGCCGAGACCTCGCTGGAGGACTGGGACCTCCTGCACGGCCTGCTGATCCGGACCCTGCAGAACGTGACACTCGCCTTTGAACCGCTGCTGCGGGCGAGCGGCGACGGCCGCTTCGTGATCGTGTCGGCGAAGGCGGCCCAGCGTCCCACGAAGGGCAACGCGGCCTACGCCGCGGCCAAGGCGGCCGCGGAGGCATGGACGCTGTCGTTCGCCGACGCCCTGAACGGCACGGCGTCCGCGGCCGCGATCCTGGTGGTCACCGCTCTGGTGCACGATGGGATGCGGGCGGCCAACCCGGACAAGGCGTACACGGGCTTCACCGACGTGAACGACCTCGCGGGAGCGATCGCGGGGCTGTGGGACCAGGATGCGGCCGCCGTCAACGGGCGGCGGATCGACCTCACGGCCTGACGCCTTCCTAACGGACGGATGGAGATTTTCGTGACTACGGATGCCGTGCGGCGGCATGATCCCGCGACCAAGACGTTCGCCAGCGACAACTACGCGGGGGTTCACCCGGAGGTCCTGGAGGCGATAGCCCTGGCAAACGGCGGGCACCAGGTCGCGTACGGCGACGACGTCTACACCGAGGCCGTGCGGGGTGTCTTCCGGCGGCATTTCGGCGACCACGCCGAGGTGTGGCCCGTCTTCAACGGCACGGCCGCCAACGTGATCTCGCTACGCTCGATGTGCGCGCCGTGGGAGGCGGTGGTCTGCCCGGAGAGCGCCCACATCAACACCGACGAGGGTGGCGCCCCCGAGGTGACCGGGGGCCTGAAGCTCCTGCCGGTGCCGACCCCGGACGGCAAGCTCACGCCCGACCTGATCGACCGGCGGGCGTGGGGCTTCGGCGACGTGCACCGGGCGCAGCCGCGGGTCGTCTCCATCTCCAACGCGACCGAGCTCGGCACGCTCTACACGCCCGCCGAGATCAGGGCGATCTGTGACCACGCCCACGAGCTCGGCATGTTCGTCCACCTCGACGGCTCGCGGATCACGAACGCCGCCGCCGCCCTGGACGTGCCCCTCCGCGCGCTCACCACGGACGCGGGGGTCGACGTGCTGTCGTTCGGGGGCACCAAGATCGGGCTGCTGCTGGGGGAGGCCGTCGTCGTCCTCAACCCGTCGGCCGCCAAGGGCCTGCCGTACCTGCGGAAGACCGGCATGCAGCTGGCCTCGAAGATGCGTTTCGTGTCGGTGCAGTTCGAGGCGTTGCTCGGTGGCGACCTGTGGCTGCGCAACGCCCGCCAGGCCAACGCCATGGCCAGGCGTCTCGCGGAAGCCGTACGGAACGTCCCCGGTGTCGCGGTGCCGCGCCCGGTGGAGGCCAACGCGGTCTTCGCGATCCTGCCGGCCGACGCCGCCGACCGGCTGCGCAAGCGGTTCCGGTTCTACAACTGGAACGAGCAGATCGCCGACGGGAAGGTCGAGGTGCGCTGGATGTGTGCCTTCGACACCACCGAAGCCGACGTGGACGCCTTCGCCGGCGCCCTGCGGGAGGAGCTCCGCGCCTGACGGGCGCGGTTCACACCTTCTGGCCGGTCTCCTTCTCGTAGGCGCTGAGCTGCTGCTCCAGGGCTTTCATCAGCTCGAACACCTGGGCGGGAGGGAGCCGGATCCGGCTGACGATCCTGGTTGGCACGCTGACGTACCGCTCCCCGGAGCGGGGGTCGTCGGCGAGCGCCGGAGGCCGCGTGATCACGGCGAAATCCAGGACGAACCCATCCTCGGTGTGCCAGACCGAGGCGAAATTGGCATACTGCCCCGCCTCCACCTCGGCGGAGATGCTCACCTCAAGGCGGCTCTCGGGTTCCTCGTTCACTGTCTCTCCCCTCTGGCCACGGCATTTACATCGTGCCCCGGCCGGAGGGCGGGCGTGCGCCTATCCGGTGGGGCTCTTGAGGATGGACGGCATGGGCTGGGCGCCCCGTTCCGCCAGGAGGCCCGTCATCAGCCTGATCTCGGCCGTCTGGCCGTCGACGATGTGCTGGGCCAGCGACCGCACCTCGGGGCGGTCGGACAGCTTCAGCAGGCCGTCGGCCATCTCCACGCCGCCCTCGTGATGACGGATCATGAGCTGGAGGAAGAGGACCTCGGCGTCCTTGCCCTGCGCCGACCGCAGGCGGTTCATCTCCTCATCCGAGGCCATACCCGGCATACGCCCCGGCATGCCGCCCGGAGTCGCCCCGGAGACGGCCCCGCCGCCGTGGCCGTGACCGGACATCCAGGCCATCGGAGGAAGGCTGGACGCCTGGGTCAGGCCCCACTGCTGGAGCCAGCCCATGAACATCCCCCGCTGGGCGGTCTGCGTCGTGATGATGTCGTACGACAGGGTCCGGAGCGGGCCGTCGGAGGTCTTGTCGCGCACGATGAACGACATCTCCACCGCCTGCGAGTGGTGGATCGCCATGTCCCTGGCGAAGCCGGCCTCGGGAGACGCGTCTCCCGGCGTGTCCGACCTCGTCACGAAGAGCATCAGTACGGCTGCCGCGACCACGACGACGACCAGCCCGGCGATCGGGAGGCCCCTCCGGGGCCGCGGCGTGGTGTCGAGCGGGACGCTCGTCTCGGTGGTCATCGCACCACAGGCTACCCGCCCGCCGTGACAGGGCCGAGCCAAACTCCCATCTATACCCACTATTCTCCATACCGCAGTGGGGGTGTCAGTAAATAAGGCGCGGACGAGGCCGTTGGAGGATGGATGACGAAGGAAAAGGCACAGGCGAGGCGTGACAACCTCGCCCGCATGCGGGCCGAGCAGAAGCGCAAGGAACGGCGTGCGGCCCTCCTGATGTGGGGAATCGGCGGCATCGTCATCGTCCTGATCGTCGGCCTGGTCGGTTTCTACGTCATCAACGACAAGGCGCAGAAGTCGCTGAGCGCGGTCAAGACCTACACGTACAAGGGCTCCGACCACACGTGGAACAAGGTCTCCTACAAGGAGAACCCGCCCGTTGGAGGCCAGCACAACTTCTACTGGCAGAACTGCGGCATCTACGACAAGCCCATCCACAACGAGCACGGCGTCCACTCCCTGGAGCACGGCGCGGTCTGGATCACCTACCGTCCCGACCTGCCCAAGGCCGACGTCGACAAGCTGAAGACCCTGGCCTCCGCCGAGTACATGCTGCTCAGCCCCTACCCCGGCCTTCCGGCCAAGGTGATCGCCAGTTCCTGGAACCACCAGATCGTGCTCGACGGCGCCGGCGATCCCCGGCTGCCCGAGTTCATCAAGACGTACAAGCAGAACCCCAGCTTCACCCCCGAGCCGGGCGCCGCATGCGACCAGGGCGTCGGCACGACGGCCGACCAGCCGCTCCCGCCGGAGCCCTCCCCCTCGGCCAGCCCCACCGCCGGGCAGCCCTCCACGATGCCGAGCGCGTCCCCCAAGGCCTCCTGAACCGGGCCGCCAGCCGGTGATGAGCACGCGGAGCCACGCGCTCCGCGTGCTGCCGGGCCGATCGGGGCCGGTCGGGGCCGGTCGGGGGCGATCGCCCTCCACCCCCCGGTGGCATTCCGGCGGTCGCGTACGGCGCACCGGACGCCGCCAGGTGAGCGTCGGTCAGCCGGGTGGGTGTGCCCTGCGGGGGTGCGGGGTCATGCCGCGGTCTGGGGTCATGCCGGAACCCTGTCGAGGAAACCGAGGACGCGCTTGACGCGCCCGTTCTCCAGCACCGCCACATCGAAGCCGACGACCAGCGGCTCCGCGCCCTCCGGGCCCAGGTGCCAGCTGAAGCGGGCGATGTCGTGGTGGGCGTCGACCTCGCCGCCGAGCGTGAAGACCAGCCCGGGGAACTGCTCCTGGACGGCGGCGATGACGGCGTCGATCTGGTCGCGGCCCGCCACGTCGGCCAGCGGGTCGGTGTAGGCGCCGTCCTCGGCCCACACCTCGCCGATCAGCCTGCGGCGCTCGGCGGCGTCGGTGACGTTCCAGGTCTCGATGTACTTTTTGATGAGTTCCATGGCCCGTACGCTACGGACCTGCGGTTACGGTCGAATCCGCACTGCTTAGGTAATCGTTGCCGGTTCTCGGTCAGGTATCGTCCCACCCATGCTGGTGGGCCGTTCCAGGGAACAGGAGCATCTGTCCGCCCTCCTGGACGCCGCCGGCGGGGGCGCGAGCGCCGCGCTCGTCCTGCGGGGCGAGCCCGGCATCGGCAAGACCGCGCTCCTGGATTGGGCCGCCCAGAACGGCGCCGCCCGGCACGGCACCGTCCTGCGCGGCGGCGGCGTCGAGTTCGAGGCCGAGCTTCCCTTCGCGGGTCTGAGCCAGATCCTCCGCCCGGCACTCCATCTCCTCGACCGGCTCCCCGCCCCGCAGCGCGACGCTCTGTCCCGGGCCTTCGGCCTGGTCGTCCACCCACGCGTGGGCCCTCCGTCCGAGCGCCTTCTGGTGGGCATGGCCGTTCTCTCCCTTCTGGCGGAGCTCGCCGACGACTCCGCCCCGGCCGGCGCGCTCTCTGCCGGTGCTCCCGGCGGCGCCTCTGCTGGTGCTCCCTCTGCCGATGCTGCCGCCCCTGGTGCCTCCTCGGCTGGGCCGCTGCTGGTCCTCGTGGACGACGCCCAGTGGCTGGACGGGGTGTCGGCCGAGGCGCTGCTGTTCGCGGCCCGGCGATTGCACGCCGAGGGCGTCGTGATGGTGTTCGCCGCGCGCGCCGACACGTTCCCCGCGCCGGGCATTCCCGAGCTGCGCCTCGCCGGGCTCGGCCCGGCCGACGCGGCCAAGCTGCTGCCGGAGGGCCTTGACCCGGCGGTCCGTTTCCGGGTGCTCGCCGAGTCCCACGGCAACCCGCTCGCCCTGACCGAGCTGCCCTCCGTGCTGACGGGGCCCTCCGTGCTCACCGGCCCGGTCGTCCCGCTCACCGGGAGGCTTCAGGCGGCGTTCCACAGCCAGGTGTCCGCGCTGCCCCGCCGGACGCGGACCCTGCTTCTCGTCGCGGCCGCCGAGGAGACCGGCGACCTGCCCGTCATCCTGCGGGCCGCCGCGACGTTCGGCGCGGGCCCCGCCGACCTTCCGACCGGCGACGCCCTCATCTCCGTCGACGGTCAGCGCCTGCGGTTCCGCCACCCGCTGGTCCGCGCCGCCGTCTACCAGGACGCGCCCCTCGACGTCCGGCTGTCGGTCCACGCCGCCCTCGCCGCCGCCCTCGCCGCCGCACTGGACGCCCCCGAGCTCGCCGACCGCCGCGCGTGGCACCTCGCCGCAGCCACGATCGACCCTTCGGAAGAGGTCGCCGCGGCGCTCGAGGCGTCCGCCTGGCGGGCCCGCGACCGCAACGGCTACGGGGCCGCCTCGGCCGCCTTCGAACGCGCCGCCCAGCTCACGCCCGTCCCCGCCGACCGGGCGATCCGCCTGCTGCGGGCGGCGGAGACCGGCGCGGAGGCGGGCCAGATGGCGCGCGCGGTCGCCCTCGCCGAGGAGTCCTTCTCTCACACCGGCGACCCCTCCGTGCAGGCCCGCATCGCCCACGTCGAGGCGCTCGCCTGGTTCGACCAGGGCGACTACGCGACCGCCCACGACCTCCTGCTCGCCGGTGCGGCGATCGCCGAGCCCGGCCGGGCGGCCCGGATGCTCTGCCAGGCGTTCCACACCGCCTGGTTCCTCGGCGAACCCCGGCTCGGCGACGTCATCGACCAGCTGGCGGCCCTCGGCGCCCCGCTGGCCCGCATCCTCGTCTCGTCCGTCCGCGGCACACCCCCACCCCTCGGGGAGAGCGCCACGGCCGCCCGCGAGGCTGGCGCGTCCACCCGCGAGCTCACCCTGCTGGCTGGGGCGGGCTTCGTCACCGGGCAGGACGCCGAGGTGCACGCCCTGGCGGCCGCTCTCGCCGCCGAGGCCCGCGCCGCGGGTGCGATCGGCTCACTGCCCCTGATCCTCTGTTTCCAAGCCGAGGCCGAGTTGTTCGCCGGCCGCCTCCGCGACGCCGAGATCAGCGTCGCCGAGGCCGTCCGCGTCGGCCACGACACGGGCGCGCTGCTTCCGGTGAGCCACGCCGGCGCCATCGCCGCCTACGCGGCGGCGCTCACCGGAGACGAGTCCCGCTGCCGCGCGCTCGTCGCCGAGTCCCTCGCGGACTCGGCCCCGGGCCAGGCCCCGGCAGGCCGCCACTGGACCCTGTGGGCGCTCGGCCTCCTCGACCTTGGCCAGGGCCGCCCCGAGCCGGCCCTCAGCCGTCTCGCCGAGCTCCACGACTCCGGCATGCCTCACCATGTCAGCGTCACCCGCTCCGCTCCCGACCTGGTCGAGGCGGCCGTCCGGGCCGGCGATCACGACCGCGCCGCGTCCGCCGCCGCCCGCTTCGCCGACTGGGCGGCCCGCGTCGCCCAGCCGTGGGCCCTCTCCCTCCACCACCGCAACCAGGCGCTGTTGTCGGACATCCCGGAGCCCCACTATCTGGAGGCTCTGGCCCTCCCATCCCGCCCCTTCGACCAGGCCAGAACCCGGCTCCTCTACGGCGAATGGCTCCGTCGCGCCCGGCGCAAGTCCGAAGCCCGCGCTCACCTCACCCGCGCACTCGAAACCTTCGCCGCTTCGGCCGCCGCCCCGTGGTCCCTCCGCGCCCGCACCGAACTGGAGGCCACCGGAACACCCGTCCCCGCTTCTGGCGCGCACACCGCAACCCCCCTCACCCCACAGGAGCTCCAGATAGCCCGGCTCGCCGCCCAGGGCCTGTCGAACAAGGAGATCGCAGCCCAGCTCTTCCTCAGCCCCAAAACGGTCGCCTACCACCTCTACAAGGCCTATCCGAAGCTTGGCGTCACCTCACGAGGCGAACTGGCCGCGCGTTCGCTCTAGACGGCCGCGCGTTCGCTCCAGATGGTCCTCCAAGCCGCCCTCAGCGGCCCTCCAGCAGGCGCTCGGCCGGCACCGCCTCCAGCCCGTGCGCCTCGGCCACGGGAACGCTGGTGAGGTGGCCCTGATGGGTGTTGAGTCCGCGGGCCAGCGCCGGGTCCGCGGACAGGGCCGCTCGCCAGCCCATGTCGGCGATCGCCAGAGCGTACGGCACCGTCACGTTGGTCAGCGCGTACGTCGAGGTGTGCGGCACGGCGCCCGGCATGTTGGCGACGCAGTAGAACACCGAGTCGTGCACCCGGTAGACGGGGTCGTCGTGGGTGGTCGGGCGCGAGTCCTCGAAGCAGCCGCCCTGGTCGATCGCGATGTCGACGAGCACCGAGCCCTTCTTCATCCTCGACACGAGCTCGTTGCCGACGAGCGTGGGCGCCTTGGCGCCGGGCACGAGCACCGCCCCGATCACGAGGTCCGCGTCGAGGACCGCCTTCTCGATCTCGTACGCGTTGGACGCCACTGTCTGGCAGTGCCCCTGGTAGACGAGGTCGGCCTGGCGGAGCCTGTCGATGTTCCGGTCGAGCAGCAGCACCTGGGCCTGCATGCCGAAGGCGATGGCCGCCGCGTTCATGCCGGACACGCCCGCGCCGATCACCACCACCTTGGCCGGGTACACGCCGGCGACGCCGCCCATCAGCACTCCGCGGCCCCCGCCCTGCCGCATGAGGTGGTAGGCGCCGACCTGCGGGGCCAGCCGTCCCGCGACCTCCGACATGGGCGCGAGCAGCGGCAGCGCGCCGTCCGCCGTCTGCACGGTTTCATAGGCGATCCCGGTCACCCCCGAGTCGAGCATGGCCCGCGTTCCCGCCTCCGACGCCGCGAGGTGCAGGTAGGTGAAGAGGACCTGGCCCTTGCGCATCCGGTGATACTCGGCGGGCACCGGCTCCTTGACCTTCAGGATCAGCTCGCCCTCGGCCCAGACGTCGTCGGCCGAGTCGAGGATCACGGCTCCGGCGGCGGCGAAGTCGGCATCGAGGATGGCCGAACCGGTCCCGGCGTCCCTCTCGATGAAGACGTCATGGCCGTGCCGTACGAACTCGTGGGCCCCGGCCGGCGTGAGCGCGACACGGTACTCCTGGGTTTTGATCTCGCGGGGAACTCCGACCTTCATTGCTCCACTGTGTGGGCGCCGTGACCAGTACGGCAGACCGCAACGTACAAGCATTTGTCGGGCATTCATGACAAATTGTCAAAGGCCTCCGAAGCTGGACAGCGCATGGTCATCCGATTACCTGCCGTTGGCATACCTCGGTAGGCTCTCGGAGCGATGGCAGGGATCGAGGTGGGGATGCAGAACGCGCCCGTGCCGGGTGATGAGGAACCCGTGGCCCCAGGCGGAGCCGAGCAGACGCCACCGGGTCGGGTCACGCCTGAAGGCCCTCCGGCGCCGGACGGTCCCCAGGCGACCCGGGGGACGACGGTGGCGCTCGTCGTCGCCCTCGTCCTGGTCGTCGTGATGACGGGCGTCCTGGGCGCGGTCGCCATCCTGATGACCCGCAACCCCGACGCGCCGCCGCTGTCGCAGACGCCGGTTCGCCACCTTCAGGTCCCCATGCACTTCGCGCCGGTCACCGGCGTGACAGGCGCGCCGTGCGCGGGCACCGACGCCATCCCCGACAGCGCCGGCGCCAAGTGCTACCAGCTCGATCCCGGGGTCACGGTGAGCACGGTGCAGAAAATCGAGCCGGTCCCGGAGCGCGACGGCACCTACTCGATCCGCCTGGAGCTCTCCCCGTCCAGCCGCGACCAGATCGCCGAGCTCACCCACGAGACCGTCAAGCAGCAGCTCGCCATCGTCGTGGCGGAGAAGGTGGTGGCCGCTCCCCGCGTCGCCCAGGAGATCACCCAGGGCAGCCTGAGCATCGCGGGCTTTACCAAGGCAGAGGCCGACGCCCTCGTCTCGACACTGACGGGCGCCGTGCCGGGGCAGCAGCCTGCCGTCCCGTCGACCACCCCCTCGCCTCCGGCCGGGCAGCAGCCGACCACCGGCACCGGCATCACCGAGCCGGGCCAGACCCAGTCTGTACAGCCCCAGCCGGGTGTGACCCAGCAAGGCACGGGCCAGCC
This sequence comes from Planotetraspora sp. A-T 1434, assembly GCF_025420585.1. Classification (GTDB taxonomy): domain Bacteria; phylum Actinomycetota; class Actinomycetes; order Streptosporangiales; family Streptosporangiaceae; genus JAOEGB01. The sequence goes on from NZ_JAOEGB010000004.1 coordinate 124,131, forward strand.
GGGCACAGGTCAGCCGGGCGCCCTTGGGGCCGGTACGGCACAGCCGACGCCGGGCCAGGCCATCAGGCCGGTCGGGCAGCACACAGCGGGCACGATGCGGTTCGCCACCTGCAAGGAGGCCACCGAACACGGCCAGGGGCCGTTCTTCAAGGGTCGGCACCAGGAGTATTACTGGTACACCGACGTCGATCACGACGGCGTCGCCTGCGACCCCGACGACCTCGTCTGAGAGGTGCCCCGGACCGGGGCCGTCACCGATGCATGATCACGTACGGGCTTCTCCCACGTCAGCCCGCGTCGCCGGGAATTTCTGCATGATCACGACTCGCGTTTGCGCAGGTCGCCTCCGCTTGCCGGGAACCTGTGCATGATCACGCGGGGGGTCAGGAGGGGGCGGCGAGGGCGATGTCCTCGGGCCGGATGGGGACGCGGGGCAGCTCCAGGCCCGTCGCGGCCCGTACGGCGGCCGCCACCGCGGGCGTGGAGGACAGCGTCGGAGGCTCACCCGCGCCGCGCAGGCCGTACGGCGCGTGAGGGTCGGGGTTCTCCAGGATCGACAGCCGCATCGGGGGCATGTCGAGGATCGTGGGGATCAGGTAGTCGGTGAACGACGGGTTGAGCACCCTGCCGTCGCGGACCTGGATCTCCTCCATGAGCGCCAGGCCGAGGCCCTGCGCCGTGCCGCCGTGGATCTGCCCCTCCAGGGCCACGGGGTTGAGGATCCTGCCGACGTCCTGCACGGCGGCCAGCTCGACGACCTTGACCAGGCCGAGCTCGACGTCCACGTCGACGACGGCCCGGTGGACGCACAGCGCGAGCTGGGTGTGCGAGTCGCCCTGACCGGTCACCGGGTCCATGGGGAACGTCGGCCGGTGGCGGTACTCTCGCGTCTCCTCCACGGGGCCGAACCGCTCCAGCAGCTCCACCAGGCCCAGCTCCGGGTCGCCCGCGCGGAGGCTGTCGAGACGCTCCCGTACGGCTTCGCAGGCCGCCTTGACCGCGCCGCCTGTGACGTAGGACTGGCGGGACGCCGACGAGGAGCCGGCGGAGCCGACCGAGGTGTCCGCCGGGGCGACCGTCACCTTGTCGATGCCGAGCTCGGTGCGGGCGATCTGGGCCTTGACCGTGATCAGCCCCTGCCCCACTTCGGCGGCGGCCGTGTGCACGAGCACGTGCGGCTCGCCGCCGAGGAGCTCGACGCGCACCCGTGCGGTGGAGTAGTCGTCGAAGCCCTCGGAGAAGCAGATGTTCTTGATGCCCACGCCGTATCCGACGCCGCGCCGCACGCCCTCGCCGTGGGTGGTCTGCGAGACACCGCCGGGAAGCGACCGCAGGTCCGGAACGGGCTCGGCGCTGGAGGGCTTGGCGCTGGAGGGCTCGGTGATGGAGCGCCTGGTGACTGTGGAGCCGGGCAGCGGCATGGCGGCCAGCTCGCGGAGCATGCCGGCGAGCGGCGCGGGGGAGTCGACGACCTGCCCGGTCGCCAGCCGGGAGCCCTGGGAGACGGCGTTGCGGATCCTGATCTCGACCGGGGACAGCCCGCACGCCTCGGCCAGCCTGTCCATCTGCGACTCGTAGGCGTAGCACGCCTGGACGGCCCCGAAGCCGCGCATCGCCCCGCAGGGCGGGTTGTTCGTGTAGACGCCGTAAGCGTCGATCCGGACGTTGTCCACCTCGTACGGCCCGACGCCCAGCGATGCGGCGTTGCCGACCACGGCGCGAGACGTCGAACAGTAAGCGCCGCCGTCGAGGAGGATCTCGGCCCTGACGTAGACCAGGCGCCCGTCGGCCGTGGCGCCGTGCTCGTAGCGCATCCAGGCCGGGTGGCGGTGGACGTGCCCGAAGAACGACTCTTCCCGGCCGTACACGATCTTGACCGGCCTGCCGGTCCGGAGGGCCAGCATCGAGGCGTGGATCTGCATCGACAGGTCCTCGCGGGCGCCGAACGCGCCGCCCACCCCGGCGAGCGACAGCCGCACCTTCTCCTTGGGCAGACCCAGGCAGGGCGCGACCTGGTCCTGGTCGACGTGCAGCCACTGCGTGGCGATGAACAGGTCCACGCCACCGTCCTCGGCGGGCACGGCCAGGCCGGACTCCGGGCCGAGGAAGGCCTGGTCCTGCATCCCGACCTCGTACTCGCCCGTGACGACCACCTCGGCCTGAAAGCGATCACCCACTCGGACCGGCTGGTGCCGTACGAGGTTGCCGTGGGGATGGACCGGCGGGCAGGACGGGTCGAAGGCGGCCCTGCGGGGATCGACGACCGCCTCGCGCGGCTCGTAGGCCACGATGATGGCGGCCGCCGCGCGGCGGGCCGTCTCCGGATGGTCGGCGGCGACCAGCGCCACCGGCTCGCCCTGGTATCGCACCTGGTCCACGGCCAGCACCGGCTGGTCCCGGTGCTCCAGGCCGTAGAACTTCTCGCCCGGCACGTCCTCATGGGTCAGCACCGCGAACACGCCCGGCATGGCCAGCGCGGGCCCGATGTCGATCGAGCGGATCCACGCGGACGGGTGCGGGCTGCGCAGCGTCGCCCCCCACAGCATGCCGTCCAGCCAGAGATCCGAGGAGTACGCGAACTCGCCCGTCACCTTGAGTGTGCCGTCCGGGCGGGGCACGCTCGCGCCGACGCCGGAGCGCGACCCGGAGCGCGGCTCGGTCTGGATGCTGGTCACGTGGGCAGTACATCAACCCCGGCCGTCCGGGCCCAATGGGCGGCGGCATGAAACCCGGCGGTGGGGCGGGGCGCTGATTGTAGATTTCTCCAAATACGCTAAGTCGTGTGCTCTTGAGGGATCTGCTCGCCGTCGCGGAGCTCCGGCTCGCCCTCCTGACGGGCGACGACCGGCTCGACCGGGAGATCTCCGGCGTCCTCATCACCGACCTGCCCGACCCGGGGCGGTACGTCTCGGGCGGTGAGCTGGTCCTCACCGGCCTGATGTGGCGGCAGGAGCCCGCGGACTCGGAGCGGTTCGTGGACGCCCTGGTCAAGGCGGGCGTGGCGGCGCTGGGGGCGGGCGACGCGCGGCTCGGCCTCGTCCCGGACGATCTCGTGGCCGCCTGCCGGGACAGGGGCCTGCCGCTGCTAGAGGTGCCCGTCGAGGTGCCGTTCGGGGCCGTCACGGAGATCGTCGGGAGGCGGCTGCCGGGTCTGGCGGGCACCCAGGTGGGAGAGTTGCGCAGCGCGCTCGGCCGCCACCGCAGGATCGTCGCCGCCGTCGCCGAGGGTGCGGGGCTCGACGAGCTGTTCTCGCTCATGGCGAGCGAGCTGGGCGTCACCGGAGCCGTGATCTCCGCGTCCGGATCGGTCATCGCGGGCGAGCTCCCGGAGGGCCATGCCGTACGGCTGGCACGGGAGTATCTCGCCGCGGTCCGCCTTCCCGTCGTGGCCGGGGTGGACGGCCCGTTCACGGTCTTCGCGGTCGACCGCTCGGACCGGGCGGCCGGGTGGGCGCTGGCCTGCCGGGGCGAGCTGGACGTGGAGATCGGGTTCGAGCTGGCCTCGTGCGTGGCCATGGAGCGGACCCGGATGGAGGAGGGCCGCCGGGTGGAGCGGCGGCTGGCCGAGCAGCTCATCGCGCTGGCCTGCTCGGGGGCCGCCGACCTCTCCGAGCTGTCGGCCCGGCTCCGGACCTGCGGCATCGACGCGGCCGAGCCGTACGTCGTGGTGACCGCGACGGCGGCGAGGCGGAACGCCACGGAGGGTCCGGACCCCGCCGTGCTGGGCGGCCAGGTGGTAGAGGAACTGCTGGGCCGCCAGGTGGTGGCCGCCGCGGGCGCCGACGGATCGGTCGCGCTCATGCCCCTGCGAGAGCATGGCACGGCTGACGCCCTGGCAGCGCGGCTGCGGGAGCGTACGGCCCTGCTGAGCGCCGGGCTGCCGGGGACGCGGGTGTCGATCGGCGTGAGCGGCGCCCTGACCGGCCCTTCGGCGATCCGGGGCGGGGTCGAGGAGGCCGGCCACGCGAGGCGGCTGGCCGACGCGCGCGGCGGGGGAGTGGTGACGAGCGACGAGATCTACACCCACGTCCTGCTGCTGGCCACCGTGCCCGGCGACGTCCGGCGGTCGTTCGCGGAGCGGCTGCTCGGTCCGCTGTTCGACTACGACCGGCGGCATCAGGCGGAGCTGGTGCGGACGCTCGGCTCGTTCCTCGAGTGCGCGGGTTCGTGGAACGCGTGCGCGGAGCGGCTGCACGTGCACGTCAACACGGTCCGCTACCGGATCCGCCGGGTCGAGGAGCTGACCGGCAAGAACTTGTCGTCGATGGCCGACCGAGTCGATCTGTTCCTCGCTCTGCGCGCCGGCTGACCAGGCTTGCCGGCCAGCGCGGCGTTTATGCGCGCCAGGAGAAGGCTGACTGTCGGCCTCGAAGCACGCGAATCAGTAACAGTTCCCCGAGTGGAAGTAGCGTGCGTCCCGAGCCCGCTGACCAGCGCCTACATTCCGCGATCAAGCCTCATGTGCCCACGAACCGCGGAACCGGGTTTAGCATTGCCACGACCCGGTCCGGGTGCGTGGGGCTACATGCAAGTTGAGTATTGGCTTCAGCCGCGCTGCGAAGGCGGTTTGAGTGATTTGGCAAAGGCGGCGTAGATGGCGGACTGCTCCTTGGCCGCGATTTCGCCCCAGCGTTTGTCGTCGACCGTGCGGGCGATCGCGATTGCGTCCTTGACGCAGCTCAGGGCATTGTCGAGCTCATCGAGCAGGCGAAGGGCGCGGGCCAGGTAACAGAGGCACTTCGGTTTGATGGCGTGGTACTTGATCGTACGAGCGCGGTCCAGTGCGTCCTCCAGGTGAATCTTCGCTGGCAACGGCTCGTTCTGATCGAGACAAATCTCGGCGATGGCTACAAGGCATTCAGATGCTTGGTAGTTGTCCCCTGCATCGCGCGCCTGAACTAGCGCATACTTCAGCGCGGCTGTGGCCGCCGTCAGGTCACCAAGACCACGGCTAGCACGACCGGCCATGAAGAGCGCGTGCCGTTCGCCCACATTCGAGCCGATCTCTCTGGAGATCGCTAACTGCTCCTCTGCGCATCTTAGGGCATCCTCGTATCGCTCCAGATGCACGTAGACGACGCTTAGGTTGCCCAGCGCCCGCATTTCAGCGAATCGGTCTCCCAGGCCACGTTGAAGCGCCAATTCCGTTTCCTGATGGGCTGCGGCCTCGGCCGACTGGCCCATTTGGTGCAATGGCCCGGCGATATTGCCATGAGCACGTGCCTGGATGTGGAGATCGTTGAGGCGTTTCCCCGCGTGCAGGGCTTGCTGATGGATCGCCATGTTGTCCCTTCTCCGACCCTCGTGATGGAGATACCACCAGAGCGAAAAACACAGGGCCACCCCCTGACGGGCGGTGGGCTCGCTCACCGACGTCATTGCTTGCGAAGCGGCGGCGAGGAGATTGGGTCGCTCTTTCTCTAGCCATTCGTGTGCCTCGCTGCCGTCTGCTAGAGGGCACGGTTTTGGCTCAACCTCCGGTCCCGGTGGCTGTACGCGATGCGGGTCCAGGAGCCTTACGGCGAGACGGGTGGTAGCGGTGTAGAGACCAAGCGCTCGATTGAGCGCGGCCCACCGCGCGTCCGGGGTCTCGTGCTCTTCGGATAATTCGAACGCGAACCGCCGTACCAGATCGTGAAGCTGAAACCGGCCGTACGTGCCCGACTCGGCCATGTGGGCATCCACCAGACGCTCAAGCGCCCGTCCAGCAAGATCAACTTCGATGTCGAGGAGGGCCGCGACCACGTCGGCGGTCACATCTGGCACGTGGAGAAGGCCGAGGCGACGCAATGCCTTGGCCGCCGCCCGGTCGAGGGGTCGGTCACTTCGCGAGAGAAGATCGTAACTGAGCCGAAAGCTCGCACGTACCGCGATATCGCCTGACTCGAGTTCGTGAAGCACTTGCCGCTCGTCTCTGAGCCGCGCGACCAGATCCGTGACCTTCCAGCCCGGCCGATCGACAAGGCGGGCCGCCGCAAGGCGCAGGGCAAGCGGTAAACCCCCGCAGAGGTGCACCAACTGTGTCGTCGCCGCGGGATTCGCCGCCACGCGTTCGGCGCCCACCAGCTTGGCGAGCATGGTGACCGCTTCGAAGTGCGGCATCGTGCCGAGACGCAATTGGGCACAGTTGTCAGCCACCGCGAACGATTCCCGGCTTGTCAGGAGGATGGCGTTGCCCTGTGGAACGGACAGGACAGGGCGCACCTGATCCAGAGCTGCCGCGTTGTCCATGACGATGAGGACGCGCCGAGCAGCGAGCCGTTCCCGCAACAAGGCCGCCGCCTCGTCGATGTCCGAGGGAACGGCCTCAGCAGGTACGAGCAGGGCACGGAGGAACCTGCTGAGCATCTCGTGAGGCTCCAACGGTTTCACGCCCGGTGTCGCGCCGTGGAGGTTGACGTAAAGCTGCCCGTCCGGGAAATGCTCGCTTACCGCGTGCGCCGCTTCAATCGCCAGGGCGGACTTCCCGGCCCCAGGCGCTCCAATGATCACAACCACAGGCTGGGGTGGGCTGCCGTCCCATGGCGCGAGTAGTGACCGAAGCCGGACCAGTTCCGCCGCCCGTCCGACGAAACTGAGCACCCTACGTGGGAGCTGACGCGGCACCGGAGCCGGCATCGTCTCTCCGGGGCCAGACGCGGCCGTGACCCAGGACGATGGCAGATCGAGAGCGGGATCCGCGCGGAGAATTTGTTCGTGACATCGGCGAAGGCTCTCGCCGGGGTCCACTCCGAGTTCCTCGACGAGCAGGCGCCGGGCCTCGTCGAAGACGCTCAGCGCGTCAGCCCGGCGGCCGCATCGATAGAGCGCGAGCATCAGGAGTTCACGGGGGCGTTCCCGAAGCGGATTGTCGTGGACCAGGTTCCACAGGTCGGTGACCGCTCCCTGATGGCGTCCCAGCAGCAGCAGAATATCGGCGCGTAGTTCCAGAGATGTGAGACGCAGATCGCTCAGGCGCCGCCGCGCTCTTTCCGCGAAGGGACCGGGCACCCCGCTCATAGCCTGCCCCTGCCACAGGCTCAAGGCCTTCGTCAGCGTCAGTAGGGAGGCTTCGTAGGCTCTTTCATCCCTCAGTTCCCCGGCCTGATCGACATAGCGCTCGAACAGAACCGCGTCGACCTGGTTCTGTTCAAGCCGCAACACATATCCGCCGGACATGGAGACCAGAAGCCGCGAGGGGCCACGCTGCGTGCGGGACGGCTCCAGGGCTCGCCTCAATCCCGCCACATACGTGTAGACGCTCTGTTCGGCGGTGACCGGAGCCTTCTCTCCCCAGACGCCATCGATCAGCTGATCCCGTGAGACCGTCCGTCCGGCCTGGATGGCGAGCATACTGAGGACCGCGCGCTGCCGCGGTGGTCCGAAGTCAAGCTTCTCCTCATCGCGCCGGCCCGTTACGGGACCCAGAACACTGATCTGATAGCCCTCAGCATGCATATCCGCCACATCCACCGGGGGCATCCGACCTCCTGACCTTGATTACCGGCGTTCTTGTGACGGCAGTCATAGTGGCATGGCGAGAGCGACATAGATTGCAGCCTGTTCCGCGACGGCGCACTCGCTCCAGCCTTTGTGTCCTGCGAGGCTGCCAATTGCAATGGCCTCCACCCGGCTCGAGGATTCATTTGAGGGATGAATGTGCGTATAGATGCTCTGTTCAGAGGCCTTGGGGCGTGCTCTCCCCACATCCCGTCGATCAGGTGTTCTTTCGCTAACACCTGTCCCCGGTGGGCGGCCAACGTGCACGGGGCCGCCTCCTGCAAGGGCGGCCCGAGGTCGATCCTCGGGAAGCCACGCCAGGCGACCACCGGACCAAGCATGGCAAGACGGCACGTCTCCGATCGACTCTCCGGTGCCCATCTCTACGCCTTCGCCTACCACCCTCTGCCGAGTCGGGACCTTGCCTCCATGGAGGCTAGATGATCCGGGATACCCTCACAAGCGAAAAGCGGATGGCCCATAACGATTGTTTCGGCGACACGTCCTGCCCGCTCAGTTGAAACATGGCATTGGTGCCTCGCTGGCCCAACGCGTTTAGCAGCTCTCTAGGTGGTATCTAGAGACATAGATCATAGTGGCCTTGCAGAACGTATTGAACGGGGTGTCCAGAACTCGTCTGTCGACTGAGGGAATGCAATGTCACATTGCTTTCGGATCTTGGGGCCGGTGGAGGTACACAGTACAGGAGAGGTCATCTCCATCAGTGGCCGCAAGCAGCGAGTATTTCTCTTGTCGCTGCTTCTCAAAATCAACCGGCCGGTAGCCCTCAACGAGATCGCTGACGTCCTGTGGGACGGTGAACCCCCGGCTTCGGCGTCCTCGAACGTTCGCAATCACGTAGTCGCCCTCCGACGTTCCCTTGCCGCGATGCAGGACGTTGGAGTAGTCGCTGGGGATCGCTCGTACAAGCTTGTCGCTTCACCGGAACGACTAGATCTGACTCGCTTCGAACGGCTGGCCACGGATGGTCGGGTCGCGCTGTTCCGACGTGACTATATGACGGCCGTCGAGCATCTCGACCAGGCGATCGCCTTATGGCGGGGACCCGCAGGAGGGGGTATCTCATGCGGCAAACCGTTGGCCGTACGTCTGCGCATGCTGCATGAGCAGTGGGCGGCTGCGATGGAGGAACGTGCGGAAGCGCAACTTGCTATGGAGCGGAACGTGGAGGCGGCCGCCGGGATGCGCGTCCTGCTTACCGAGGAGCCACTACGAGAGCGAGCCTGGGGGCTGCTGATCCGTGCGCTGTATCTCTCTGGTGATGCGTCCGGTGCTCTGCGCGCCTATTCGGAGGCGAGGTTATGGCTGGTGAGCGAACTTGGCCTTGAGCCCGGAGACGAACTCCGTCAACTCCAACAGGCCATCCTTCGCAGGGACCCTGAACTGCCCCGGCTTTCGTGGAGACCTCAGGGTTTGATTCCAGCGGGTTCGCTGGACTGGTGTTGAGCGTAGTAGAGGGCTTCGTCCTCGCCCTTCGAGCGTCACGTCTGGACCGATGCATGAGCGACCCACGCGGGTGCGGCGTGCCCGGAGCCGATCTTGTGGTCCCCGTGTGCGGCAACGGCGTGCAGGGTCGACTCCCGGTCGGTCTCAGGCTCGAAACCAAAGGCATCTTCAGAGGGCCCGCACTAAGCGAGGCGATCGTTTACGCCTCCGACTCCGCGCTCCGCCGCTTGACAGCCGACCCACCCGAACAATGCCGCACTCTCCGGCTGAGCGACGGGCGAAGCTCCTGGACGACGCGGTACCACCGCATCACGCTGCCCAATCCGCCAACTGGCCAGACCGTGGCGTACCGCCTGGAGGACGAGTCCGGCGCCAACCCGACCACGTGGGTCGCACTGACCCGCGATGGTGACTACCTCATCGAGGTCCGCCTCCTCATGCTGCCTCTCTCCGACGATGTGGCCGGTCAGCAGGCCATGCTCGATGATCTCATCCGTCAGGCCCACGCCATGGCGGCATCGACACTTCGTTGGGTGCGGCCATCCGGAACGTCATCCCCGGGTCAAGGGTCCCCAGGCTGACAGACCCGGGGAGGACTATGTGGGCCTGTCAGAGCCTTCTCGTTGTGAACTCGGCGTTGCTGAATAACGAGTCAGCAGCAGTAGTCGTTCACCAGACTTGTTGATGACTTGGCGGCACTCGCGGCCGTAACATTGCTGGCAGTGGCCAGACTGACCGATACAAGGGCGGTCAGGGCGAACAGCGCGAGGCGACGCATGAGGGTCTCTTTCGTGAGGGTTCGATAGCGGCCTACATCTTCTCAAGGGGTGCGTGTGACCAGTCAAGGTATGGTCGGCGAGCGGATCAAGCTGATCCGCAGGCAGCGTGGTCTGTCCCAGGCACAGCTTGCCCATCCTGAGTTGTCCGATAGCTACGTTTCTCTTATCGAAAGCGGCAAGCGTACCCCTACTCCTGCCGTGCTCGAACTGCTCGCCCAGAAACTCGACTGCTCGCTGACCTACCTCGTCAACGGCGTCACCGCCGAGCAGATGGAGGAGCTGGAGCTGGGGCTTCGCTTCGCCCGGCTGGCCCTGGAGAACGGTGATCTCACCGAGGCCAGGCGACTGTACGCGGAGCTTCTCCAGGAGAACAGCCTGGCAGGCCTCGCGTCGCTCTGGCAGGACGCCCAGTATGGTTACGCGCTCGCGACCGAGGCCTGCGGCGACCTGCCCACGGCGATCGCTCTCCTGACGACCCTCCGCCAGGCGGACACGGAGGCGCAGTCCCCGGAGCGCCGCGTTCAGATCGCCATCGCGCTCTGCCGGTGCTACCGCGACCTCGGCGACTTCCAGGCGGCCGTCCACGCCGGTGAGGACATGGTCGGGCTCGCGACGTCCCGCCCGGACTGGAGCGACGGCCTGGTCGAGCTGGGGTCCACGCTGCTGTCGGTCTACATCGAGCGGGGCGACCTGCTCCGCGCCCGGCAGTTCGCCGGCGAGCTTCTGGCGGCGGCCGAGGTGCTCGGCTCTCCCCGCTCCATCGTCGCGGCGTGCTGGAACGCCGCGATGGCCGCCGACGCGCTCGGGTCCGGCGAGGAGGCGATGTCCCTCATCGAGCGGGCGCTGGCCGTCCACTCGGAGAACGGCGAGCCGCGCAACCTCGCCCGGCTTCGCTCCGCCTACGCCAAGCTGCTGCTGCGGGTGCGGGGAGCTGAGGCCCTCGCCGCCAGGGACCTGTCAGCCCGCGCGCTGCGGGAGCTCAAGGAGTCGTCCGCTGGAACGGCGTCCATCGCCCGCTGCGAGCTGAACATCGCGCGTGCGGAGATGGCGCTGGGCAACCCGGACCAGGCCGCGGAGCACGCACTGACGGCACGGGACATGGCCGCCGACGGCACCAGCGCCGCCCTTCTCGCGGAGGCCCGCCTCGTCCTCGGCCAGGCGTACTGGCTCCAGCGCAGGGACGAGGAGTCCCTGACCGAACTGGCCGGCTCCGCCGCGTCGCTGGAGGGCGTCCCGCAGACGCGGAAGACGGCCGAGAGCTGGCTGGCCGTCGCGGAGGTGCGAGAGCGCATGGGCGAGCGCGGCGAGAGCATCGCCGCGTACGAGCGGGCGCTCGCCTGCGTGGGGCTCTAAAAGCTGCGTGGGGCTCTAGGGACACGACCTGAGCGCCCCGCAGGAGCGGGCGCGCGCCGATGTCTTCCGGCGCGGGGTATGGACCGGACCCCCGCGTCGGTAGCCTTGGTATGCCATGAAGAAACCTCCGATCGCCGCCGTCGTCGCGTTCGTCGTGACTCTCCTGCTCGGTACGGCACTCGCCCTGCCGGCACAGGCGCACACGTCGCTCAAGAGCAGCGACCCGCAGAAGAACGCGCAGGTGGAGACGCTGCGCAAGGTGACCCTCGAGTTCACCGAGTCCGTGCGCTTCCCGGTCGTGATCGTGCGCGGTGCGAACGGCGACCGCTACGAGAGCGGCGACCCGGTGGTCAACGGGCCGAAGGTGAGTGAGGCCGTCGCGGACGGCGTGCCCCCGGGCAGGTACACGATCGCCTGGCGGGTCGTTTCCGAGGACGGCCACCCGGTCGAGGGGGAGATCCCCTTCACCGTCGTCGGGGCGAAGACGTCCTCGCCGAGAGCCACGGCCTCCCCGCCGCCGGCGGCTGAGGCTTCCGCTCCGCCCGCTCCGGCCACCACCGCCGCCGGGGCCGCCAAGGACGCCGACGACGCCGGGGACGACAGCCCGAAGATCCCCGGCTGGCTCTGGGCCGTGGTCTTCGGACTCGCCGGCATCGGCATCGGGATGTTCCTGAGTGTGCGGAAGAAGCCGTGATGCCGTGAACAGGACGCTGCGCCTGACTGTGGCCGCGCTCTGCGCGGCGGCGGGAGCCTTAGTGATCGGGATGGTCGCCGGAGGCGCCGCCACTCCGCGGATCATTCCCGGCCTGCCCGACGAGGGCATGCTCACCCGCTGGGCGCTGCCCTTCTCCAAGCTCGCCGTGGACGTCTCGGGCGTGCTGACCGTGGGCCTGCTGGCGTTCGCCGCCGTCTTCCTGCCCAGTGACAAGGGCCTGCTGGGCAAGCCCGCCCTGGGCTACGTCAAGGCCGCCTCGTGGACCGCGCTGGTCTGGGCCGTCGCGGCCGGCTCCTCGCTGATCTTCAGCCTGTCGGAGGCGCTCGGCCTGCCGGTCGGCGAGATCCTGGGCGGCAACTACCTGACGAGCTACGCCAGCCAGATTCCGCAGGGCATCGCGCTCACGCTCGTCGTCCTGTTCGGTGTCGCCATCGCGCTGTTCGCCCGCGGCGCGATCACCGTCGGAGCGGCCGGCGGGCTCCTGGTCTTCGCGCTCGCGACCCTGCTGCCGCCCGCCCTGACCGGGCACACCTCCACGTCACCCAACCATGGCCTCGCCACCACGTCGGTCGCCTTCCACCTGGTCTTCCTGGCGCTGTGGGTGGGTGGCCTCGGAGTGCTCTGCGTCCATGCCCTGCGCGGAGAGCGCCAGCTCGACGTCGCCGCGGCCCGGTTCTCCACGATGGCGCTCTGGTGCTTCGTGGGCGTCGGACTGTCCGGCGTCGCCAGCGTGCTGGCGCGGCTCGCGTCCGTCAGCGCCCTGTTCACCTCGGCCTACGGGCTGATGCTGCTGGCCAAGACCGCCGCCTTCGTCGTGCTCGGCGTGGTCGGGTACCGGCATCGCGGAAGGACGGTGCCGCGGCTGGCCGAGGGCGAGCCGCACGCGTTCCTCCGCCTCGCCCTCGGCGAGATCGCGCTCATGGCGGCCACCGTCGGCCTCGCCGTGGCCCTGGCGCGGACCGCCCCGCCGGCGGTCAAGGTGCCGCCGGACCGTGCTTTCGAGCTGCTCGGCTACCTGGTCCCGCCCCCGGTCTCGCTGGCCAACCTGCTGACCCTGTGGTGGTTCGACCTGTTCTTCGCCGTCATCGCGGCGACGCTGGCCGGGCTGTACGCCGCGGGGGTCGTGCGGCTCAGGCGCCGCGGCGACAAGTGGCCGTGGGGCCGCACCGTCAACTGGTTCCTCGGCGTGGTCATCCTGGTGCTGGCCACCCAGAGCGGCGTGGCCCGCTACGCCCCGGTGCTGTTCAGCGTGCACATGACCGAGCACATGGTCCTTTCCATGCTTGTCCCGATCTTCCTGGTGCTGGGCGCGCCGATCACCCTCGCGCTGCGCGCGCTGAAGCCCGCCGCCCGGCGGGGTGACCGGGGGCCGCGCGAGTGGATCACGGTGATCCTGCACAGCCGGGCCGCGAAGTTCATCGCCCACCCCGCCATCGCCACGGCGATCTTCGTCACCTCGACGTACGCCCTCTACTTCACGCCGCTGTTCGCGTCCGCCATGGAGGAGCATCTCGGGCACATCGCGATGACGCTGCACTTCCTCCTCAGCGGCTGCCTGTTCTTCTATGTGATCATCGGGGTCGATCCGGGGCCGCAGCGGCTGCCCTACGTCGGTCGCCTGCTGCTGCTCCTGGTCACCATGCCGTTCCACGCGTTCTTCGGGCTGGCGCTGATGAGCATGGGCACGGTCCTCGCGTCGAGGTGGTACGACCAGCTCGGCCGTACGTGGGGGGCGTCCTCGGTGTCCGACCAGCAGACCGGTGGTGGGATCGCCTGGGCCTTCGGTGAGATCCCGACGCTGATCGTGCTGCTCGCGCTCGCCATCCAGTGGTGGCGTGACGACGACCGGGCCGCCCGCCGCGCCGACCGCCGCGCGGACGCCGCGGCGGCGAAGACCGGGGGCACCGGTGACGCCGAGCTGGATGCCTACAACGACTACCTCGCCAAGCTGAACAAGCGGGACGCGGCCGCCGAGTAGAGACCCAGGCCCATCTCGTCCACGGTGATTACCACGCCACCCCCGGGGGTAGCGTGGCGAGTCCGAGAACGGGAATCACTCAATGGAGACGCGGCATCCCAAGCGGGCGGGCCCGTGCGGCGGGTCAGGAGGGTGGGGATTGTCCGAGGAAGTTCGCCTTCGCAAAGGCGAGGGCCTCACCCAGGCACTGGAGGACTACCTCGCTGACTGGACCGAGAGGTCCGGCATCGTGGTGGAGACCTGGGCGCTGCCCGCCGAAACCGTGCCCAGGCGCCTCGCCCAGGCCGTGTTCGCGACGGTCGCCGAGGCGCTGACCAACGTCGAACGGCACAGCGGCGCCACGCACGTCTCCATCGCGGTGACGCTCGGCCGGAGCGGCCTGCGGCTCACGGTGAGCGACGACGGCGCGGGGTTCGAGCTGGACAGGCCCAGCAGGATCGCCGGCAAGGGGCTGGCCGCCATGCGCGCCCATTTCGCCGAGGTGGGCGGCACGCTCAGGATCAACAGCGTCCCCGGGGGCGGCACCACGATCACCGGCGTCATCCCGGCCTGACCCGCGGGGACCGTTTCGGCCGTAGCCGGGGGAGACGCACCGGGAATCCAATGCGTGATCGGCAACCGCTGGATGGCAGGTCCAGCCGTATGGCCGGGAACTCGTGCATGATCACGAACTGGCGAGTGGCAGGTCGAGGCGCTCGGCCGGGACTCCGTGCATGATCACGGCGGGGGGTGAGGGTCAGGGGAGTGTGAGGATCTCGTGACCCGAGTCGGTCACCAGCACCGTGTGCTCGAACTGGGCGGTCCGCTTGCGGTCCTTGGTCACCGCGGTCCAGTGGTCCGGCCAGATCTCGTATTCGATCGTCCCGAGCGTGAGCATCGGCTCAATCGTGAACGTCATGCCCGGCACCAGGGTGACCGAAAGCGACGGGTCGTCGTAATGCGGGACGATCAGGCCGGAATGGAACGACGCCCCGATGCCGTGGCCGGTGAAGTCACGGACCACGCCGTAGCCGAAACGCTTGGCGTACGCTTCGATCACCCGGCCGACGATGTTGAGCTGCCGTCCGGGGGCGACCGCCTTGATGGCCCGCATAGTGGCCTCGTGGGTCCGCTCGACCAGCAGGCGGGACTCCTCGTCGACGTCTCCCACGAGGTAGGTCGCGTCCGTGTCCCCGTGCACGCCGCCGATGTAGGCGGTGATGTCCACGTTGACGATGTCGCCGTCGTTCAGAACCGTGTCGTCGGGGATGCCGTGGCAGATCACCTCGTTGATCGAGGTGCACAGCGACTTCGGATAGCCGCGGTAGCCGAGCGTGGACGGGTAGGCGCCGTGGTCGCAGAGGAACTCGTGGCCTATCCGGTCGAGCTCGTCGGTGGTCACGCCGGGGGCGACGTGCCTGCCGACCTCCTCGAGGGCCTGGGCGGCGATCCGGCCCGCGATCCGCATCTTCTCGATGGTCTCCGGGGTCTGGACGTCGCTGCCGCCCTTCTTCGGTTCGGCCTTCCCCACATACTCCGGGCGCTCGATGTTGGCGGGGACCTTGCGGGTGGGCGAGATTCGCCCGGGCCGGAGCAGCGTCGTCATGCCGACAAGTCTAGTTGGGCTTTCACGGGGCAGGATTAGCGGCGTGAGCGATCAATGGTGGTTCTGCCTCAAGCACATGCGCGTCGAGCCCGAGAAGGGCTGCCCCAACAAGGACCGGCTCGGCCCCTACGAGACGGAGGAGGCGGCGGCCAACGCCCTGCAGACCGCGGCCGAGCGGAACAAGGCCTGGCGGGAGCAGGACAAGAAGTGGGACGACGACTGACCGTTGGTCCGGCAGTCCGGCAGTCCGGCAGTCCGGCCAGCGGCCCGCCCCCACCCCTCCCGCGTGATCATGCACAGGTTCCCGGCGACACGGGACGACGTGGGCGACCACAAGACGTGATCATGCACAGGTTCCGGAAACCGAGGACGACCTGCGCGAACGCCAGACGTGATCATGCGCCTGTTGCGGTCCTTGGGTGACCTTTCAGGCCGCTGGCTTCAGCGGTCCCTCGGTTCGGTCGTCCCGTGTGGCCGCTCCGCCCGGGCCCGCTCCAGCGGTGTCCAGGCCCTCCCTTAAGCCGGTCCTCGTCCCGCGCCCGTCATGACAGGTGCGGAGTCCGGTCCGGCGGCGGGTTCGGTGGCGGAGCCGGCGGTGTGTACGGCATCCGGCTTGGCTGTTGGTCCGGCGTCCGGGCCGTTGACGGGTTCGGTCGCCCCGGCGTGCCGCCGGCCGGCCGCCCGCCGCGCTACGAACCGGCCGACGGTCACGACGCCGATGCCGCTCCACACCATGTTGAGGATCGCGGACGGCCACGCCGCGTGGTAGGCGCTGTTGACCATCAGCGTGGCGGCTCCGCCGAAGTTCAGAAGCTGGTACGGCAGCCCGTTTCCGGACATCTTCCCGGCCGATACCATCGCGTAGCCGTACAGCAGGGCCATGGCCCCGAAGGTGCCAATGATGGTGACAAATGTGGACATTTGGGGTCACTCGCTACCGGGAAGGCTGTTCATGCCTCAATGATCCCGCCGGTCCCGACTGAAGCGCAAGTGAAGAAATCTTAAGCGTCGCGTAAGCTGTCCTGTATGGAGATCGACCCCCGGCGGCTGCGGGTTCTGCACGAGGTCTTTCGCAGGGGTGGAGTCATGAAGGCCGCCGAGGCGCTGCACCTTACGCCGTCCGCGGTCTCCCAGCAGCTCGCGCAGCTGGAGCGGGAGGTCGGCCTGGCGCTCGTCGACCGGTCGCAGCGCCGTGTCACGCTGACTCCGGCCGGGCGGGTGCTCGCGGCCTACGCCGAGCGGATCGAGGAGCAGCTCGTCGAGGCCCGGCAAGAGCTCAACCGCTTCACCGAGCGGCTGTCCGGCCCGGTCACGATCGCGGCGTTCCCCACGGTGATCCGCCACCTCCTCGTGCCCGGGCTTCGCGAGCTCGCCGCACGGCATCCGCGGATCACGCCGGTCATCCGCGAGCTGTTCGGACCGTCGGCCGTGCAGGAGCTCCGCCTGGGCGGCGTCGACCTGGTCGTGACCGAGCGGGACATGAGCCAGCCGGCCTCCTCGCTGCCGTCGATGTCGCGGCATCCGCTGTACGACGACGAATATCGCATCGTCGCCCCACCGGCCTGGGCGGACATTCCCTGCACAGTAAACGACCTGGTAGACCTGCCCTGGGTGGCGGGCGTGCCCGACCAGGCGTGCGGCCAGGCGCTGGAGCGGCTGGCCCAGCTCCAGGGATTCGCGCCGCGCCGGGTGCATGTGATCGCCGAGTTCCCGCCCGTGCTCGGGCTCGTGTCGGCCGGTCACGGGGTGGCCATCGTGCCTTCCCTGGCCCTTCTCGACGTGCCGCCGGGCGAGGTGGTGGTGACCGGCATCCGCGGCGTCGGATCCCGCCGGATCGAGGCGCTGACCCGCGTGAGCCGTACGACGTCGGGGGAGCCGGACCCCGTGCAGGCCGTCGTGATCGAGGTGCTCAGGGAGGCCGCGGACGGGGTCGCCAGGAGAGTCGGCGAGCTGAGCCGTTCCCCGGAGGTCTCCGCCTGATCGTCTCCTCCGCGCACCTGCCATGTGATCATGCACATGTTCCCGTACGCGCCGTCCCACCTGGCGCTTTGGGTATCGTGATCATGCATGACGAGGATGCGCCTGACGGACAGACACGCTGCATGATCACAACGAGTGTCGGCGCTGATCAGACGGCGTGCGGCGGAATCACTGCGTGATCACGACGCGGGAAGCTTCACGTCCCCGGGCTTCCCGGGAAACCCCGCATGATCACGACGCGGGAGGCTCCACGTCGCCTGGCTTCCCGGGAAACCCTGCATGATCACGGCGATGGTTGGATGGCCGGCGCTCTAGTCGGGGACACGGGGGCCGGTCACGCGCTCGGCGAGCCGGGCGAGGCGCTCCCGCAGGCGGAGCCGCCGGACCTCCCCGGCCGCCGTGCTCACGAGGTGCTGCGCCACGTCGAAGCTCACCGGCCCATCGTCGGACGGTACGGCTATCGCGTCGTGCGCCAGCGACTCCAGCTCAGGGTCGCCGCCGTCGAGGGCGAGGATCGTGGCGCCGGTACGGCGGGCGTCGTCCACGCGCTCCAGGAGCGGCACGGGCGCCCGCTGCTCCGCCACGACGAAGAGGGTCTCCCCGCGGCGGGTCTCCTTGAGGCGGTCGAGCCCCACGCGCAGATGCGGCGGCGCGTTCTCGGGAGGCGCCCAGCGCAGGAGTGTGGGGGAGAGCTGGGACAGGCCCGACAGCCTCGCCTCGTCGGCCAGGTGGGCGGTGACGTGCCAGGGCTCGTCCTGGGGCGTGCCGACGACGAGCAGCCCGCCCGAGGAGCGGGTGGTCCGGAGGGCCAGGCCGAGCTCGCGGGTGCGCTCGACCCAGCCGGTCGACGCGAGCACCTCGCGGAGCAGGCTCACCGACGCAGCGTCCATGTGGTCATGGTGCCTGACAAGGCACGGTGAGGTCGCGGCAATTGGGTTCTTGACACGAGGTTACCTCCAGGTAACGATCTGCCCACGGCGCCGTTGTTGGAAACTGATCCAATAGCCGGAGGGCGGCTCAATGAACCATCGCGTTCGTGCCACCATGTCCATGATCCTGTCCACGGTCGGGGCTCTCCTACTGCTGCCCGCGCTGGGCGGCACCGCGCGATCCACTTCGGCCGGCGACGTCGTCGAGGCCCGGCCCACCACCGTCTACCTGGCGCCCGGGAAGCTCCTGGAGGTGCCGGTGAAGACCTGGCACATCCTCTACCGGTCCACCTCGGCGACCGGCGCGTCCAACGTCGTCTCGGGCACCCTGCTCGTCCCCAACTCCCCCTATCCGCTCGGCAGGCGCCCGATCGCCGGCTACGCCGTGGGAACCCACGGGATGGGGGACCAGTGCGCCCCCTCGGCCGCCATGGCGAACGGCACCGAGGCCGAGCTGGCGTTCGTGAGCCTGATGCTGCTCAAGGGCTGGGCCGTCGCCGTCACCGACTACGAGGGCCTCGGGACGCCGGGCGACCACACCTACATGGCCGGGATCTCGCAGGGTCATGCCGTACTCGACGCGATCAGGGCGGCGATCAGGCTGCCGGAGGCGAAGCTGTCCGGGGACGCCCCCGTCGTGGTCATGGGCTACTCCCAGGGCGGCTCCTCGGCGGCGTGGGCCGCGCAGCTCCAGCCGTCGTACGCTCCCGAGCTGCGACTGAAGGGAGTCGCGGCGGGCGGGGTGCCGGCCGACCTCCAGGCGGTGGCCGACCATCTCGACGGCACGGACGACTTCGGACTGGCCGCCGCGGCCGGCGTCGGGCTGGACGCGGCCTATCCGGAGCTCAGGCTGAACAGCTACCTCACGCCGGAGGGGGCGGCCCTCTTCGACGACGCGCGTGACGACTGCGTGGCCGAGCTGAGGTCCAAGCTAGCGGGACGGCACCTGAGCGACCTCACGACCACCGACGTCATGCACCGGCCCGACTGGCAGGCGCGGCTCCGGGAGAACCGTCTCGGCGCGGCCTCCCCGAGGGTGCCGCTGTTCCTCTACCACGCCAAGGGCGACGAGATCATCCCGTACGGCGTGGACAGGACGCTGCGCGACGAATACTGCGCTCGCGGGGTGAAGG
Source organism: Planotetraspora sp. A-T 1434 (assembly GCF_025420585.1). GTDB lineage: Bacteria > Actinomycetota > Actinomycetes > Streptosporangiales > Streptosporangiaceae > JAOEGB01. Next base: position 143,529 of record NZ_JAOEGB010000004.1, read on the forward strand.
TGCTGTGGAAGGGCCTCCCGGCGGGGAGCCACGTCCTCGGCGCCGTGGAGGGTGGCCCGCTGGCCGTCGGCTGGCTGGCCAACCGGGTGCTCGGCCTTCCGGCGCTCACCAACTGCTGAGGTACCGCCCCGCCCCGGGGGACCGTCAACCGGGGCGGGCTGGCATCATCTGTCCCATGGCTGAGCACAACGACCTTCCCGACGTCACCACGCTGTCCATCGGCATCCTGGGTGGAACGGGAGACCAGGGCAAAGGACTGGCCCACCGGTTCGCCCAGGCAGGGCACCCGGTGCTGATCGGCTCCCGCAGCGCCGAACGCGCGCGGGAGGCGGCGGACACCATCGGCGTCCGCGGGGCGGAGAACGCCGCCGTCGCCGCCGAGGCGGACATCGTGATCGTCGCGGTGCCGTGGGAGGGGCACAAGGCACTGCTGGAGTCGCTGCGCGAGCAGCTCGACGGGAAGATCGTCGTGGACTGCGTGAACCCGCTCGGCTTCGACAAGCAGGGCGCCTACGCGCTGCCGGTCGAGGAGGGGAGCGCGGCGCAGCAGGCGGCGGCAGTGCTGCCGGGCAGCCGGGTCGTGGCGGCCTTCCACCACGTGTCGGCCGTGCTCCTGCTCGACCGGGCGGTGGAGAAGATCGACCTGGACGTGCTCGTGCTCGGGGACGACCGGGAGGCCACCGACACCGTGCAGGCGCTCGCGGCGCGCATCCCGGGAGCCCGGGGCGTCTACGCGGGGCGGCTCCGCAACGCCCACCAGGTCGAGGCGCTGACCGCCAACCTGATCTCCATCAACCGCCGCTACAAGGCGCACGCCGGGGTCCGGATCACTGACGTGTAGGCCACTCCGGGTTCATCTGATCGTCACCGCGGAGACGTTCGCGTTCACTACTTTCGGGCGCTGTCCATCGTCTGAAAGGTTCCAAGGTGCTACGTCCCGTCTCCGCCGGTCTGGTGCTCGCCGCGGCAGTCGCTCTCTCGGTCCCCGGTACGGCTGCCGCGGCCCCCGCCCAGGGGCCCGCCGTCGTCTCCGACGTGACCCTCCCCGCTCCCGCGCTGAAGCAGGTGCAGCCCGGCATCGCCGACGACCACGGCATCAGGCTGGGCGGCGTCGGCAGCGGCCTGTTCCCCGCCGAAGAGCCGGGCGAGTTCTGGCTGTTCACCGACCGTGGGCCGAACGGCCAGCCCACGGTGAACGGGGAGAAGCGCCGCACCTTCCCGGTGCCGGAGTTCGACCCGGCCATCGTCAAGGTCGCCCTCAAGCACGGCACGGCCAAGATCAAGAAGTACCTGCCGATCGTCGGCACGTCGGGCAAGGGCGTGACCGGCCTGCCCGACCAGGCGGGCCACGACGAGACCCCCTACACGTGGGACGGGCTTACCGCCCTGCCGTACAACCCGGACGGGCTGGACACCGAGGATCTCGTGCGCACCCGCGAGGGCGACTTCTGGCTGGTGGACGAGTACGGCCCGTCGCTGCTGCACGTGTCGCGGAAGGGCCGGGTGCTGGAGCGATACGTGCCGGGCGGCCTCAACCTGACCGGCACGGACTACCCGGTCAAGGACACGCTGCCCGCGATCCTGGCGAGCCGCCAGCAGAACCGGGGCTTCGAGGGTCTGGCCATCTCCGCCGACCAGCGCACGCTCTTCCTGGCCGTCCAGAGCCCGCTGGCCAACCCGGACAAGAAGACCGCCAAGAAGTCGCGCGTCGGGCGCATCCTCACCTTCGACCTGCGCAGCCGCAAGGTCACCGGGGAGTACGCCTACCAGTTCGAGGCCGTCACGACCTTCGACCCGAAGGTGAACGGCGACCAGAGCGAGATGAAGATCTCCGGGCTCGCCTACGCCGGCCGCGGCCGTCTGCTGGTCGACGAGCGCACGGACAACGTCGCCCGGATCTACCAGATCGATCTGTCCAAGGCGACGAACCTGTTGGGCGGCCCCTTCGACTCCCCGGCGACCACGCCGTCCCTTGAGGCGCTGACCGACCTGTCCGCGATCACCCTCCCGGCCAAGTCGCTGGTCCTGGAGCCGAACACGCTGGTCCCCTCGCTTCCGGGCAAGATCGAGGGCATCGCAGTGGTCGACCCGTGGACCGTCGCGCTCGCCAACGACAACGACTTCGGCCTCGGCGACTTCGACGCGAACGGCAAACTGATCGACAGCGGCGTGTCGAGCCGTGTCGTCATCGTCAAGCTCGCCAAGCCCCTCGGCCGGTAAGAGACAATTCATTGTAAAAAGGTAGGTTTTATGGGTTAAATGGCGATGAGGAGGGACCATGACCGATCTGGATCTCATCGCCGATGTGTTCGTGGCGGGCGGCGGCCCGGCGGCGGCCTGGGCGGCGCTCAAGGCGGCCGAGGCCGGGGCCGACGTGATCGTCGCCGACAAGGGGTACCTCGGGACGAGCGGCGCCACGGCGGCGGCGGGAACCGGCGTCTGGTACGTCCAGCCGGACCCCGCCGCCCGCGAGGAGGCCATGGCGAGCCGTGAGGGCCTGGGCGGCTACCTGGCCGACCGGGGCTGGATGGCCCGGGTGCTCGACCAGACCTACGCCAACATGAACGAGCTGGCCACTCTCGCCCGCTACCCATTCCCCGTCGGGGAGGACGGCCGCCAGATCCGGCGCGGTCTCCAGGGCCCCGAGTACATGCGCCGCATGCGCCTGCGGGTCAGGCGGGCAGGGGTGCGCATCCTCGACCACAGCCCCGTGACGGAGCTCCTCGTCGACGGCGACGGCGCGGTGGCGGGCGCCGCCGGCCACCGCCGCCAGCACGACCAGCCCTACCGGGTCCGGGCGGGCGCCGTGGTGCTGGCCACCGGTGGCTGCGCCTTCCTGAGCAAGGCGCTGGGCTGCGACGTAACACCGGAGACGGAGCGCTGTACGCGGCCGAGGCCGGCGCGGAGATGTCGGGCATGGAGTTCTCCAACGCCTACGCCATCGCGCCGGAGTTCACCTCGGTCACCAAGACGGCCTTCTACTCCTTCGCCACCTTCTACCACGAGGACGGGACAGTCCTTCAGGGCGCGGGGTCGCACAGCCGGTCGGTCATCGCGCGGGCCCTGCTGAAGGAGCGGGTCTTCTGCCGTCTCGACCTGGCCGACGCCGGCGCCAGGGCCGCGATGCGGCTGGCCCAGCCGAACTTCTTCCTGACCTTCGACCGGCTCGGCGTCGACCCCTTCACCCAGCTCTTCCCGATCACGCTGCTCGCCGAGGGGACCGTGCGCGGCACGGGCGGCGTCCGCGTCGCCGGCGACGACTGCTCGACCTCAGTGCCCGGCCTGTACGCCGCGGGGGACGCGGCCACACGAGAGCCGATCTGCGGCGGCTTCACCGGGGGCGGCAGCCACAACGCGGCCTGGGCCATGTCGTCCGGTACGTGGGCCGGGGTCGGGGCCGCCCGCCACGCCCGCTCCCTCGGCGGCCGGGCGGCGAGCCGTACGGTCAGGGGCGCGGGCGGCGCGGGACTGCGGCCGACCGGCACGTCCCCGGCGGACACCCACCGTGAGATCGTCGCGGCGGTCCAGGCGGAGGTCCTGCCGTACGACAAGAACTATCTGCGGCACGGCGACCGGCTGCGTCCCGCGCTGGCGGCCCTCGACGGCGTGTGGGCCGAGGCCAGGCGGTCGCTGCGCGCCGACGGGGCCGACGTGATCAGGGCCCGCTCGGCCGCGGCGATGGTGGCGCACGCGCGCTGGATGTACAACGCCGCCCTCGCGAGGACCGAGACGCGCGGCATGCACAAGCGCGAGGACTTCCCCTCCCAGGATCCGGCGCAGCACCACAGGCTCCTCACCGGCGGCCTGGACGAGGTGTGGACCGCGCCGGAGGCCCCGGCGACCGTGGCGGTGGCGTCGTGATGGAGAGGGCGTCATGATCGAGATCGTTTCCCGCGAGCGGTGCGTGGCCTGCGACAAGTGCGTCGAGGTCTGCCCGACGGACGTCTTCCGGCGGGGCGAGGACGGCATCCCGGTCATCGCCCGGCAGTCCGACTGCCAGACGTGCTTCATGTGCGAGGCGTACTGCCCGGTGGACGCCCTGTTCGTCGCGCCCCAGGCCCATCCACTGCCGGAGCGTCCCGACGAGGCGGACGTGCCGCTGGGAAGTTATCGGAGGCAGATCGGCTGGGGACACGGCCGCAAACCGGGAGCGCTGCTCGCCATCGGCCCGGCCCTGCCCGGAAGCAACGGCCCGCTCATCTCCTGACGACCGGGGGTCACGACGTCCTGAGCGCGTGGACCGGGGTCACGGCGCGGGCACGTCCGCGCGTGTCCCGACATCGGACGTGGGCAACTCCATGACGAGGTGGAAGCGGCCGTCGCCGGTGCGTCGCGTCTCCACGGTCCCGCCGAGCTGGGCCGCCCGCTCGGTGAGACCGGTCACCGCGTTGCCGTACGGCCCGGGTGGCGGCGCGTTGTCGTTGACCAGTTCGAGCCGGACGGCGCTCTTCGACCGTGAGACGGTGATCGAGCAGGTCATGGCGCGGCTGTGCCGTACGACATTGGTGATTTCCTCGCGCACCGCCCACGCGAGGGTCTCGTCGGCGGGCCGGGCCAAGACCGGCGACGTCGCCGCCGTCCATGTGGCCCCGAGTGCGGCCGGCGGTAGTGATTCTGGGGCGCCGGCTGATTGGATCTGACAAATCTGGGCGATATCGGTCATTCTGGTCGGCATGAGTGCTCTTCGTCCGGAGACCCGTGCGGTCCATCTGCCCAAGCCGGAGCTGAACGGCAGCACGCCGATCTCGGTGCCGATCTACCAGACGTCCGGTTTCGTCTTCGACGACCCGGCGGTCTTCGCCGACGGGATGGCCCGGCCCGACGGGGCGTACGTCTACGGGCGGCTGTCGAACCCGACCGTCCGCGCCCTGGAGGAGGCCGTGGCGGACCTGGAGGGCGGCGTCGCGGCGATCGCGACCGGCTCGGGGATGGGCGCGATCAACGCCGTGCTGCTCGGGCTGCTCGGGGCGGGAGACCACCTGATCGCCCAGACGGCCCTGTACGGTGGCACGGCCACCATGCTGGCCGGCCTGGCGGAACGCCACGGTGTCGAGATCACGTATGTGCCCGAGGCGGACCCCGCCGCGGTCCGCGCGGCCGTGCGCCCCTCCACGAAGGCGCTGTACCTGGAGACGATCGCCAACCCGATGACACAGGTCGCCGACCTGCCCGGGATGTCCGCCGCCGGGCGGGAGGCCGGGCTGGTCACCGTGGTGGACAACACGTTCGCGTCGCCGATCCTGTGCCGGCCCATCGAGCACGGCGCCGACGTGGTGGTGCACTCCGCCACGAAGTACCTGTCCGGGCACACCGACGTCCTCGGCGGCGTCGCGGTCTTCGCGTCCTCCGAGCTGCACCGCCGGATCTGGTCGTACTCCCTCGAACTCGGCGCGACGGCCGATCCCTTCGCGGCGTGGCTCACGCTGCGCGGCATCCAGACGCTGCCCCTGCGCATGGAGCGCCACTGCGCGAACGCCCGGCTGCTGGCCACCCGGCTCGCCGGGCATCCCGCCGTGAGCGCCGTGCACTGGCCCGGCCTGCCGTCTCACCCGTCGTACGAGCTGGCCGCCAAGCTCCTGCCCGACTTCGGCGGCGTCTTCTCCTTCGACCTCGCCGGTGGCCGGGCCGCGGGGGAGTCCTTCATGCGTGCCGTACGGCTGGCACTGCTCGCGCCGTCGCTCGGCGGCGTCGAGACGCTGATCCTGCACCCGGCGACGACGTCCCACCGGTCCCTCAGCGCGCCGGAGCTCGCCGCCGCGGGGATCGGCGAGGGGACGGTGCGGGTGGCCGTCGGCATCGAGCACCCCGAGGACCTCTGGGCCGACTTCGAGCAGGCACTCGGCCGCCTCGGCGGATCGGCGGAGTGACCATATGACAGCCGTGACGATCGTGACCCGTGAGGACGTCGAGCGGGCCGCCTCCCGGATCGCCGGGCACGTCCGCCGGACGCCGGTCGCCGAGGTCGAGCCGGGGCTCTTCCTGAAGCTGGAGGGCATGCAGCACTCCGGCTCCTTCAAGGTGCGGGGCGGCTTCAACCGGATCCTGGCCGCCGCGGAGGCCAGGCCGCTCCCGGAGGGCGGCGTCATCGCGGCCAGCGGAGGCAACCACGGGATGGCCGTGGCGTACGCCGCCCGCGCCCTCGGCATCCGGGCGGAGATCTTCGTCCCGGAGGTCTGCGCGCCGGTCAAGGTCGAGGGGCTGCGCAGGCTGGGCGCGCACGTCACGCAGACCGGCGCCGTCTACGCGGACGCGTACGAGGCATCCCAGAAGCGGGCGGCCGAGACGGGAGCCCTGGAGATCCACGCCTACGACCAGCTGGAGGTGGCCGCCGGGCAGGGCAGCGTGGCGATCGAGCTGCTGGAGCAGGCCGGTGACCTCGACACCGTGCTGGTGGCCGTGGGCGGCGGCGGGCTGGTCACCGGAGTGGTCGCCGGCCTGGCGGGACGCGCCAAGGTGGTGGCGGTCGAGCCCGAGCGGATTCCCACGCTCCACCGGGCGCTGGAGGCGGGCGAGCCCGTCCGGGTCGAGGTGAGCGGCGTGGGCGCCGACGCTCTCGGGGCCAGCATGGCCGGGCGGCTGGCGTTCGCCACCGTGTCCGGCCAGGAGGCCGGCCGGTTCTCCAGCGTCCTCGTGACGGACGACGCCATCGTCGAGGCCCGCCGGGCTCTCTGGCGGGACCACCGGGTGGCCGCCGAGCACGCCGGGGCGGCGGCGCTCGCCGCCCTCCGGTCGGGGGTGTACGTCCCGGAGAACGGCGAGCGCGTGGCCGTCATCGTGTGCGGCGCCAACACCGACCCGGCGACCCTGGCCTGAGTGAAGCGGGCCTGAGTGAACCGGGCCTGAGTGAACCGGGCCTGAGTGAACCGGGCCCCGGCCTGGTCAGTGGTAGCTGTGGTCGGCGGTGGGGAACGCGCCGGAGACCACCTCGTCGGCGTAGGCGCGCACCGCCCGGTCCATCTCGCCGGCCAGGTCGAAGTACTTCTTCACGAACTTGGCCGGCCGGGGGGTCAGGCCCATGAGGTCCTGCCACACGAGGACCTGGGCGTCGGTGTCCGCGCCCGCGCCGATGCCGATGGTCGGGATGCTGAGCGACGTGGTCACCCGCTGGGCCAGGTCGCTCGGCACGCACTCCAGCACGACGGCGAAGGCGCCCGCGTGCTCCAGGGCCTTGGCGTCGGCCATGAGCTCGTCGCCCGACTGGCCGCGCCCCTGCACCCGGTAGCCGCCGAGGACGTTGACCGACTGCGGGGTCAGGCCGAGGTGGGCCATGACCGGGATCCCGGCCGACACGAGCAGCTCCACCTGGGGGAGCACCCGGTGGCCGCCCTCCAGCTTGATGGCGTGGGCCCCCGCCTCCTTCATGAAGCGCGCGGCGGTCTCCAGGGCCTGCTGCGGCGAGGCCTGGTAGGACCCGAACGGCAGGTCCGCGACGACCATCGCCCGGGACGAGCCCCGGACCACCGCGGCGGTGAGCGGGAGCAGGTCGTCGACCGTGACGGGCAGCGTCGAGTCGTAGCCGTAGACGACCATGGCGGCCGAGTCGCCGACGAGCATCACGGGGATGCCCGCCTCGTCGAACACCCTGGCGGTCATGGCGTCGTACGCCGTCACCATCGGCCACTTCTCGCGCCGCTCCTTGGCGGCCGCGAGGTCGCGGACGGTCACCCTGCGCCCCGCCTGGCCGCCGTAGAGGGCGGTCGGCCGGCTGGGCGCGGGCGTGCTCGATGCGGCGAGCGTGCTGGAAACAACGGAAACAGAGGACATGGCTACCTCCAGGCCTCGTGGCGCCCCTGTGGCGTCCCCGGACAGTCAGATCATCGCATGCCGTCCCGGGCTATAACACCCCGGGCGCGTGCGCTAATCCGGCGCGCGACACCACGCGGGCGCGCGGGACCAGAACCCGGCGGCGAGGACCGCGCCGGGGAAAACCAGTGGCGGAACTGTCGGAGGCGCAGGGCACAATGCCGTGCGGAGGTAAGCAATCACAATGGCCATCGAACCTTACCGGCGGGTGCTGGCGCTGCCGGGCGTCCGGGCGCTGCTGCTCGTCGGCCTGGTCGCCAGGATCCCCCTGACCGGCACGGGCATCACGCTGACGCTGCACGTCGTCAACAGCCTGGGGCTGGGCTTTCTGCAGGCCGGCCTCGTGGGCGCGGCCAGCATGGCCGGGGCGGCCGTCGGCTCGCCGCTGGCGGGAAGGTTCCTGGACAGGCGCGGGCTTCGGCCGGTGCTCGCCGTCACCACCCTCGTACAGCTCGCCTTCTGGTGCTGCGCTCCCGCCCTGCCGTACCAGGCTCTGGTGGCAGGAGCGGTGATAGCGGGCCTGTTCAGCCAGCCCGTGTTCGGGGCGATCCGGCAATGCCTGGCCGCGATGGTGCCCGCCGAGAGCCACCAGACCGGCTTCGCCCTGGACTCGATGGCCGTGGAGCTGTCGTTCATGGTGGGGCCCGCGCTGGCCGTGGCGAGCGTGACGGCGTTCTCCAGCACCGTGACGATGTACGCGGTGGGCGTGGGCCTGGTCGGCTCAGGGGCGGCGCTGTTCGCGCTCAACCCGCCGACGCGGTCGGCCGAGGAGGCCGCCCAGGAGGACTCGCAGGAGAAGGTCCCCCGGCGGCGATGGCTCGGGCCGGGCCTCCTCACCCTCCTCGGGGTCGCGTCCGCGCTGACGTTCGTGCTCACCGCGACCGAGTTGTCACTGGTCGCCACGCTGAAAGCCGCCGGCGCGACCGGCTGGACCGGCCTGGTGATCGCCATGTGGTGCGCCTACTCCGTGATCGGCGGCTTCGTGTACGGCGGGCTGCCCCGGGGATTCTCGCCCCTGCTACTGATCGGCGCGTTGTCCGCGCTCACGGCGCCGCTGGGATTCGTGGGCGGCGGGTGGTGGTGGCTCTGCCTCGCCCTCGTGCCCGCAGGGGTGCTGTGCGCGCCGTCCCTGTCCGCCACGGTCGACGCGGTCAACCGGCGCGTCCCGGCCGCCGTCCGGGGCGAGGCGATGGGGCTGCACGGCATGGCGCTGACCATCGGCGTCGCCTCGGCCGGGCCGATCGCGGGAGGGATCGTCGACTCCTACGGTCCGAGCTGGGCCTTCGCCGCATCCGGCGCGGTCGGAGTGCTCTTCGTCCTGGCCGCCGTGCCGTTCTGGCGCGACGTCCGCCGGCCCGCGGCCGATCCCGTCACCGCCTGACGGCTGCTCCCGTCCCTGCTTGCCGGCCGATCCCGTCACCGCTGACGGCCGCCTGTCTCCGCTTGCCGGCCGATCCCGTCGACGCCTGACAGCGGTCGCGGCCGGCTCGGGGGAGCCGTGCGCCCACATTATGAAACGATACTGTTGCGTATCGAATCTGCTTGCGCTACGCTCGCGTTGCGAAACTTAAGCGTATCGAATTACTGGGGGGTCCGTGGAAACGCATACCGGTCACCCACGCCGCTGGCAGGTCCTCGGTGTGATGGTGTTCAGCCTGCTGGCCGTCGTTCTCGACAACACGATTCTCAACGTCGCGATCAAGACGATCGCCGACCCGGTTCACGGTCTGGGCGCGACCCAGAGCGAGCTGGAGTGGGCGATGAACTCCTACACGCTCGTCTTCGCGGCGCTGCTGTTCACCTTCGGGGTGCTCGGCGACCGTTACGGGCGCAAGAAGATGCTGCTCGTCGGCATGGTGCTGTTCGGCCTGGCGTCCGTGGCCAGCGCCTACTCGCAGGACCCGATGCAACTCATCATCGCCAGGGCGCTGATGGGCTTCGGCGGAGCGGCCATCATGCCCGCCACCTTGGCGATCATCTCCAATGTCTTCCCGGTCCACGAGCGCGGCAAGGCGATCGGCATCTGGGCGGGCGGCGTCGGCATCGCCGTCGCGATCGGCCCGATCACCGGCGGCATCCTCCTTGAGCACTTCTGGTGGGGCTCGGTCTTCCTGGTCAACGTCCCGATCGTGCTGATCAGCCTCGTCCTGATCGGCATGCTCGTCCCCGACTCCAAGGACCCGAACAAGACCAAGCTCGACCCCGTGGGCGTTCTGCTGTCGATCGTGGGCCTGATCAGCCTCGTCTACGGCATCGTGAAGATCAGCGACCTGGGCACGCTCGCCGACGCCTCGGTCATCGTGCCGTCGCTGGTGGGCATCGCGATCCTCGCGGCGTTCGTCTGGTACGAGCGGCGGATCGACCACCCCGCCTTCGACGTGCGCAACTTCCGCAACGCGGGCTTCTCCACCGCCATCGCCAGCGTGGGCCTGGTCTTCTTCGCCGCGCTGGGCGTCATGTTCTTCATGGCCTTCTACTGGCAGATCGTCCGGGGCTACTCGCCGCTGCAGTCCGGCGCGCTCGTGCTGCCGTTCGCGGCCGCGCAGCTCATCTTCGCGCCGCAGAGCGCGCGGATGGTGCAGAAGTACGGTTCCAAGCTCGTGGGCACGGTGGCGATGGTCGTCATCGCGGGGGCGCTCGCGGCCTACACCCTGGTGACCGCCACCACGCCGATCTGGATCCTGCTCACGCTCGCGTTCATCCAGGGAGTCGCGATGGCCAACATCATGCCGCCCGCGACGACCGTCATCATGAACTCCCTCCCCAGGGAGAAGGCGGGCGTCGGCTCGTCGATGAGCAACGTCGTCCGCCAGGTCGCCGGCACGCTCGGCATCGCCATCCTGGGCGCGGCCCTGTCGGCGAGCTACCGCAACGGCATGGAGGGCAAGGTCACCGCCCTGCCGGAGCAACTCCGTCACGTCGTGACCGAGTCGATCTCCGGGGCGGCGGGTGTCGCAGGGCGGCTGGGCCCGCGTGGCGCGAGCCTGATGGAGACCGCGAACGACGCCTTCGTGAGCGGCATTCACTGGGCGGCCCTCGGGTCGGCTCTCGTCGCCCTCGCCGGAGCGCTCATCGTGGCGCTGTGGATGCCGGGCAAGACGGGGGCGCACGCCAAGGCCGGGGCGCACGGCCGTACCGGCGCGACCGTTCCTGGAGCGGAAGCGGCAGAGCCGGAGAAGGAATCAGCGGTAGTGTGAGCTTGCGATGACTACGCAGCAGACCGAAGGGGTGGCCCGCCCGGCGGGCCGCCCCCGCAGCGAGAAGGCCGAGAAGGCCATCATCGACGCCGCCCTCGACCTTCTCGGCGAGGGCATCGGCGTGCCCGAGTTGTCCATCGAGGCGATCGCGGCCAGGGCGGGCGTCGGCAAGACGACGATCTACCGCCGCTGGTCCAACAAGGAGGACCTGGTCGTCGACGCCCTGGCGTCGCTGAAGCCGCCGATCCCGCCGCTCCACGGCGCGTCCGTGCGGGACGACCTGGTCACCTACCTTCGCGTCGTGGGCGAAGAGTCCCGCCACATGCGCACTCGCTGCATCATGAACATCGCGATGAGCGCGTGGGAGCGCCACCCGCGTCTTGCGGAGAGGTTCCAGGCGATCGCGATCGAGCCGCGCAAGGCGGCCCTGCGTGCCGTCCTCCAGCGCGGCACCGAGAACGGCGAGCTGCGTTCCGATCTCGACATCGAGATGGCCATGGCCATCCTGAGCGGCGCCATGCTGTGGCGGACCAAGTGGTCGGGCGAGAACGCCCAGCTCCCCGGCGACCTCCCGGAGCAGATCGTGGACGAGGCCCTCCGGGGTTTCCGCCCCCGCTGAGCTGCCGGCCGCTGAGCTCCCCGGCCGGAGGGCTCAGCGCAGGCCAGGGAGGCCAAGTCAGGGAAGCCGGGCCGGGGGAGTCAGGCCGGGAATCAGGACAGGGTCTCCCGCCAGCGGTTGGTGATCGGGAGGCGGCGGTCGCGGCCGAAGTTCTTCGGCGTGATCTTCGGGCCCGGCGGATACTGGCGGCGCTTGTACTCGGCGAGGTCCACCAGGCGGATCACCCGCGTGACCAGCTCGGGGTCGTGGCCCGCGGCGATCAGTTCGTCGCGGCCCATGTCCTTCTCCACGTAGTCGCCGAGCAGCCGGTCGAGCACGTCGTACGGCGGGAGCGAGTCGGTGTCGCGCTGATCCGGCCGCAGCTCGGCGCTGGGCTCCTTGGTGATCGAGTTCTCCGGGATGGGCGGCGTGCCCGGCTGGGCGTTGCGCCACTGCGACAGCTTCCAGACCTCGCTCTTCAGCACGTCCTTGATCGGGGCGAAGCCGCCGGCCGAGTCGCCGTAGAGCGTCGAGTATCCGGTCGCCAGCTCGCTCTTGTTGCCGGTGGTCAGCACAAGGTGGCCGTGCTCGTTCGACAGGCTCATCAGCAGCATGCCGCGCACCCGGGCCTGCAGGTTCTCCGCCGCGAGGCCGTGCAGCTCGATCTCCTTCTCGAATGCGGTCACGATGTCCGCGATCGGCGCCACCTGGGCGTTGAGCCCCTGGCGGCGGACCAGCTCCTCGGCGTCGGTGATCGAGTGGTCGGAGGAGTAGCGCGACGGCATCAGCACGACGTGGACCCGTTCCGGCCCGATGGCGTCTGCCGCGATGGTCGCGGTCAGCGCCGAGTCGATGCCGCCCGACAGGCCGAGGATGACCGACTGGAAGCCGTTCTTCCTGACGTAGTCACGCACTCCGAGGACCAGGGCGTTGTAGACCTCGGCCAGGTCGTCGAGCCGTTCGGCGATCACCGGCGGTTCCGGCTCGTACGGCTCGACCGGAGTGGCGGACAGCAGCAGGCGTTCGACCGTGATCACCGTGCCGTCGTGGGCGTCGATCCGGAACTCGCCGAGCTCGCCGGTCGCTTCGGGAAGTTCCAGGTCGGTGACCAGCAGCTCCTCCTGGAACTGCGACGCGCGGGCGACCAGCTCTCCCGACGCGTCCACGACGAGCGAGTCGCCGTCGAAGACGAGCTCGTCCTGCCCGCCGACCATGTTCACGTAGGCCAGGGCGCAGCCCGCCTCCCTGGCGCGGCGCGCGCACAGCTCCAGCCGCACATCGTCCTTGTTCGTCTCGTACGGCGAGCCGTTCGGGACGACGAGCAGCCCGGCGCCCGCCTCGGCCACGGCGGAGACCGGGCCGCCCTCCTGCCAGAGGTCCTCGCAGATCGCGATGGCCACGTCGACGCCGTGCAGCCGGAAGACGGGCAGCCGGTCCCCGCGCACGAAGTAGCGGTATTCGTCGAAGACGCCGTAGTTGGGCAGGTGGTGCTTGGCCGACTTGATGACGACCTCGCCCTGGTAGAGCAGGGCGGCGGCGTCGAGCGGCGCGCCCTTGGGCTGGCCCACCCGCGGCGCGAGGTCGGCCCGGTCGAGGTAGCCGACCACGACGGGCAGGTCTCCAAGCCCGTCCTCGGCGAGTCGTGCGGCCACGGACGACAGCGTCGCGATCGACGCCTCGACGAACGAGGAGCGCAGCACCAGGTCCTCGGCCGGGTAGCCGGTCAGGAACAACTCGGTGAAGACGACGAGATGTGCGTCACGCTCGGCGGCCCGGCGGGTCCACTCGACAAGCGTGTCCGCGTTGGCGGCGATGTCGCCGACGACGGGATTGGTCTGGGCGAGGGCGATACGGAGTTGAGCCACGCCCCCCACCTTAGAAGGTCCGATTTGTTGTCGTCAAAGCGACGATAAGGGGGCCGTCCTTCGCGAGCCGGATGCCGTCATCCCGCCCCCCACGGTGACGCGAGCCACGAAATGAGGTCCCGAGGCATCCTCTCGGCGGGTCCGAACGCAAGGGGGCCGGCGTCCGATCCGCCTTGCCGGCGAGCGATTCCGGCTCCGTCCCCTGACCGGGTGGTGAGCCACCCAGGGCATTCCCCAACGTGACAAACATCGCATCATGGGATGAATGGCAATAAACGGGATTTAAGTGCAGTTGTGCTCCCACGTAACACCAAGCACGTCGGCGTCCGGAGCCACTGGACCAGCGTGTGTAACAAGGAGAAGAGTGCAATGCGCAAGATCACACGGCGTCTCGCCACCACCGCAGCGACCCTCGCGGTCGGCGGAGGCATCATCTTCGCCACCAGCGGTGCGGCTTCCGCGTCCACCGCCCAGGTAGAGCGTCACGGCGTTACTGTCGTCACCCGTCACACGGGGTGGGACGACAACAACCGCTACAAGCACCACTGGAACAACCACCAGTGGAACAACCACGGCTGGTACAACCACGACCACCGCTGGAACAAGCACAACCACCGCTGGAACAAGCAGTACGGCTGGTACGGCTCCAGCTGGAACAACGACTGGAACGACGACTACGACTGGAGCGTCAGCGCCTACGGCTACGGGAACGGCTACACGGTCATCTACGGCCGCTGATCTCGAACCGGACCATCGGGAGCGGGATCCGATGATCGTCCGTCGAGACTGACCACCTGTAAGGCCACGGAAGCCGAGCGGGTGAATGGATGAGGCCCACTGTCGGCACATGCCGACAGTGGGCCTCCTCAATTCATCGTCGCCACGAGGGCGTGGAGCAGAGAAGCGTCATTCGCGCGATGGCGGATCACAAGACCTTCAGGCGTGTCACGGCTCCGGGGAGCCGGGGCTGACCAGACCTCTCTCGTACGCCAGGACCACGAGTTGCGCGCGGTCGACCAGCCCGAGCCGCTTGAGTAGCGCGGTCACCTCGTCGGCCACCTCGCGCTCGGGGACGGCCAGCGTCACGGCGATCTGCCGGTTGGTGAAGCCGCGGGCGACGAGCTTGACAAGGTCCACGTCGGAGTCCGACAGGCCGCTCGGCGCGGCGGGGTCACGCCGCCCGGCGAAGGCGGCGATGAGGTGCGTGGTGACGGCGGGGTCGAGCAGGGCGTCGCCCGCGACCGCCGCCCTGACCGCCGCGATGAGCTGCTCGGGGGCCGAGGTCTTCAGCACGAAGCCGCTGACGCCCGCCCGGAGGGCCGAGTAGAGGTTCTCGTCGGTCCCGAACGTCGTCATCATGATCACCTTGGGCGGTGCCTCGGACGTGAGGATCCGGCGGGCCGCGGCGAGGCCGTCGAGGCGGGGCATCTGGATGTCCATCAGCACCACGTCCGGCCGGGTGGCCTGGACGAGGGCGATCGCCTGCTCGCCGTTCTCGGCCTCGCCCACGAACTCGAGCCCGGGCTCACTGTCGAGGATCACTTTCAGACCCGTCCGGACCAGCGCCTGGTCGTCGGCGATCGCGACGCGCAGCGTCCCGGCGGCCGCCCCCGTGGCGGACGCGGCGGCCTGCCGTACGGCCTGCGACGCGTCGGCGGGCGTGTCCAGATGGGCGGCCTGGTTGAGGATGTCCTGCTCCAGGCGCTGGAGCGTGGGGCCGAGATCGAGGCCCAGCTCGTCGCGCAGCGCCTCCCTGGCCCGGCGCAGCGCGCCCAGCGCGTCTCCCTGCCGCCCCGCGCGGTAGAAGGCCAGGGCGAGCAGCCGCCAGGCCTCCTCCCTCAGCGGGTGCGCGGACGCGTGGCTTTCCAGGTCGGGGATCATCGCGCCGGTACGGCCGAGCCGCAGGGCCGCGTCACCGCGGCGTTCGATGGCGAGGAGGCGCAGCTCGTCGAGCCGCAGCGCCTCGGACTGGGCCCACGGCAGCTCCTGGAACTCGGCCAGCGCGGGACCCCGCCACAGCCCGAGCGCCGTCTCCATGAGCTCCAGGCTCCGCGCGGGGTCGTCGCCGTGGTCGTTCTTGACCACGTTCTCGAACCGCCAGGCGTCGACGTCCTCGATGTCGGCGCGCAGCGCGTAGCCGGGGGGCGCCGAGATCAGGATGCCGGCCTCCTCGCGCGGCGCCCGGCCGGGTTCCAGGGCCCGCCTGAGCCGCGAGACGTAGCCCTGGATCGTCGAGAGCGCCTGCGCGGGCGGCTCTCCCGGCCACAGCTCGTCTATCAGTACGCCGACGGGCACGGCTCGACCGCCGGCCACCAGGAGCCGGGCCAGCACGGCCTGCTGCCGCTGCCCGCCGAGGTCGAGCGTCTCACCATCGGCAACCGCCTCGAAAGGCCCGAGAGCACGAAATATCACCATCGCATCGGTAAGCGTAGAGGCACCGGCGGGTTCGGTGGTGGTGGCCTCCTCTCGGTCGCGTCCGTCCACGGCCCGATCAGGGCCGATACTGTTTGTGATCATGTTCTGTGTGTGTCCGGCGGCGCGCCATCGTCATGCATGATCACGCGGAACAGAGCGCCAGGCAGGGCGGTATGTGCGGGAACATGCGCATGATCACGCCGGAGGGTTGGGGGGTGGGGGTCAGGCGGGGAGGGGGAAGCGGGCCTCGACGACCGTGCCGCCTGTGTCCGGGGAGGTGACCACGCAGCTCCCGCCCAGCTCGGCGGCCCGCTCGCGCATGGATGACATGCCGACCCCCGCCCGCATGCGCGCGGGGATGCCGATCCCGTCGTCCGTGACGCGGACGCGCAGCTCGCCGCCCGATCCGTCCGGTACGGCGGGGCCGCCCCTTTCCAGCACCACGTCGACCCGGGTGGCGCGGGCATGCCGTCTGACGTTGTTGAGCGCCTCCTGGACGATGCGGTAGACGGCGACCTCGACGGCGGCCGGAAGCCCCTCCAGATCGCCCTCGACCCGCACCCGCGTGGTCGCCTCGCCCTCCGGCGCCGACACAGCCGGGGAGGCTGAGGGCGCCGGCGGGGCCGGGGGCACGGTCTCCTCCGCGAGGGCCTGTACGGCTCCCGCCAGCCCGAGGTCGTCCAGCGCCGGGGGCCGCAGGCCGTACACGAGCTCGCGGATGTCGCCCGCGACGGCGTCCATGCCGACGCGCAGGTCCTGCAGGAGGCCGTCGGCGGCGGCGGGGGAGCGGGTCAGGCTCATCCTGGCCATGTTGATCGTCATGGCCATGGCCCCGAGGGTCTGGCCGAGCCCGTCGTGCAGATCGCGGCGGAGGCGGCGGCGCTCCTCCTCCCGCGCGGCGAGGATGCGCTCCCTAGACCGCTGGAGGTCGGCGGCCATCCGCACGGCGTGGGCCACGTCGGCCACGTAAGGGAGCAGCGTGGCGATGACCCGCTCGTCGTGGGCCGCCGCGAACCGCCTGGCCCCCGGCTTGCCGATCAGCAGCCGCCCGACCGGCTCCCCGTGCCAGATCAGCGAGATCTCCCGGGGCGTCGTGCCGACCGTGCCGCTCTCGACGTATCGGGGCCGCCCGTCGGTGATCTCGACCGCGACGCCGTCGACCGCCAGGCCGTCCCGGACGACCGTGACGACCGAGGCCAGCGCGTCGGCCGGGTCGGCCCGGCGCACCTCCTGGGTGAGCCGCTCCGCGAGCAGGGCGGGGTCGCCCACGCTGCCGTACAGCGTCCGGTCCACCACGCGCTGGAGGGCGCGCCGGAGCGGCTGGAAGAACGCCCCGGCGAATAGGGCCGCGGCCAGCCCGGCGACCTGGTGATATCCGGAGACGACGAGGCTCGACACCGCGCCCACGCCGAAATAGACCCCGCTGATCACGGCGAGCAGCCCGGCGGCCACGAAGGCCCTGCTGATCACCGTGTCGATGCCGTAGAGCCGGTAGCGCAGCGCCGAGAAGAGGATGGCGAAGGGGATGACCGCCGTCCACACCGACGCGATCATCCACATCGACTCGCCGAGCACGTAGAACACGACGTAGCCGGTGAAGGCGCTGAGCGGCCACGCGATCTGCCGCCGGGTGGCGGGGTCGGCGTGGCGCAGGCGCAGGACGAGCGAGGCGAGCGCCGCGACCACACAAGCCATGATCACGTACTGCATGGCGTTCCAGGCCGGCAGGTAGTACGGCGCGAGCGCCCTGATCTCCAGCGGGTTGTGGATCACCGTCGGCCACGGGTACGTCGCGGGGTCGGGGTCGGGACGGACCAGGGAGAGCCCGGCCTCGGCGACCGTCGTGACGGCCCCCACCACGACCACCGGCCGCCAGCGGGGCGAGGGGAGCCGCCCAGTGGGCGAGTAGAGCGGCAGCAGGATCGCCAGCAGCAAGCCCGCGACCGCCCAGCACAGGATGTTGAGCCAGCGCGCGGAGGCCGCCGTGACCATGTCGCCGTGGGACGCCGAGGAGAACGACACCGCGGTGAACAGGACGTTCCCCGACGCGAGCAACCCGCCGGCGCACATGAGCCACGCCATGCTGAGCCGGGGCCGCTGGGAGACCAGGAACGCGCCCACGGCGGGGAAGGTGATCGCCGCGCCGAGGTCGGGGGTCAGAGGGTTGCCGGGCTGCCACTCGGCCGGGGTCCGGAGCTGGATCAGCACTCCGACCGGCGTCAGGACCAGTGCGATCGCCGCCATCACCCAGGCGGCCGTCCGCCCCTGTGTGTCTTTCATTCTGGAAAGGGATTATGTCGGGAGTGTGCTGATATCACCACCTTGCGCGTCAGCGTGCCGCGCGGCGGCGGATGGCCGGGCCCAGCGCGAGCTGCCCGGCGGCGGCGAGCAGACCGAGCCCGCCCACCAGGAGCCACAGGACCGCGGGCCCCACGGCCAGCAGGCGCGTCCCGGCCAGCGGCGCCAGCAGGCCCCCGGCCGACCAGGACAGGCCGTACAGGCCGGAGTAGCGCCCGCGCAGGTGGGCGGGGGCGAGTGAGGCGACGATCGACCCGGCGAGGCCCGCGGTGAGGACCTCGCCCAGCGTCCAGACCGCGACGGTCATCGCGTAGCCGGCCGTGGACGTCGCGATGGCGGTGAGCGCGAGCCCGGCTCCGACGACGGCGATCCCGGCCGCCAGCGCCCTGCTCGGGTCGCGCCGGGCCAGCCACCCGTTGGTCACCGGCTGGACGACGACGATCAGCAGTCCGTTGACCGCCATCGCGACGCCGTACGCGCCGGGGGGCAGGCCCTGGCCGGTCATGGCGAGCGGCAGCGTGCTGTACGCCTGGAGATAGACGAACGTGAAGGCCAGGTTGATCAGCACGAAGGCGACCATGAGCCGGTCGCTGAGCACGTCGGTGAAGCGTCCCGGCCGATCCTCCTCCCGGACGGGCCGTGTCTCAGGAATGGCCCGCCACACCAGCAGGCCGAAGATCAGGCAGGTGACGGCGTCCACCCAGAAGAGCACGGTGAAACCCGACTGGGCCAGCCAGCCGCCGGTGACCATAGCGATCGAGAACCCGAGGTTGACCGCCCAGAACAGCAGGCCGTACGCCCGGGGCCGCTCTTCGGCGGAGACCAGGTCGGCGACGAGCGCCTGGGACGCCGGCCGGTAGGCGTCCACGACGACGCCGAGCACGAGCATGGCCGCGACGATGCCGGGGACGCTGGTGGTGTACCCCAGCGCGAGCATCGTGGCGGCCGTCGCGACCATGCCGCCGGTCAGCGTCGCCCGCCGGCCGAAATGATCGGCCGCCCACCCCGCGACCGGCTGCGACAGCAGCGACCCCACGCCGAACGTGGTCATCACCAGCCCGGCCGCGGTCAGCGACATGCCCCGTGCCTGCGTCAGGTAGATGCCGATGAACGGCTCCACCATCGTGCCGAGGCGGTTCACGAGCGTGCCGGCGAACAGCACCCAGAACGCCCGGGGCAGCCCGCCGAGCCGGGAGCGGAGAAAGCCCGGCGTGCCGGTCGCGGCCCGGTGGGCCTCGGTCTCGTCGGTCTCTGGCTTGCCGGGTTTCGGCCTGTCGATCGCGGTGCTCACGCGCTCCACCCTTGGACATCCGCCCGGAGCCGTGCCAATCTTTTAGCCCTCGCTAAATCGTCGGAGGGGGTCCGCGTGCCGGTGGAGTGGCGGTTCGCCGCGGACGACGTGGCGCGGCTGCGGTTCGCGTTCTCCCCCATGTGGGAGCTGGTGACCAGCCTCCGCGTGCTCCGCGCCCCGGCGCGCCACTCGCTGCACCTGCCGTGGCTGCGTGCCGTACGGCCCCGCCTGCGCGATCTCGACCTGGCGGAGCTGTTCGCGCTGCTGCCGCTCACCGGCTACATTCCCGACTTCCTGACACCACCGCCGGACACGCCGCTGCCGGATTTCGCGGCGGAGCTGGAACGCGTCCGGCTCACGCCCCCGGACATGGCGTCCGAGGAGGTGGCCTCGGTGCGGACCGCCGACCCGGAGGCCGTCGCGCGGTTCCGGGACGACCCCGCCAAGGGCGTCCAGCGGGTGGCCGACCGGCTCCAGGACTACTGGACGGTCGCGTTCGAGGAGTTCTGGCCGACGATTCACGGCCTGCTCGACGCCGATGTGATGTGGCGGTCGCGCAGGCTCGCCGCGGGGGGAGTGCGCGAGCTGTTCGCCGACCTCCATGCCTCGGTCGCCTGGCACGGCGACCGGCTCGTCACGGTCAAGGAATGCGACTTCTCCGGCGACATCGGGGGCGACGGCCTGGTCCTCGTGCCCAGCGCCTTCGGCTGGCCGGACGTCTCGATCATGTACGAGCCGTACCGGCCGATGCTCAGCTACCCGGCGCGCGGCATCGGCACCCTGTGGTCGGGTGGCGCCCCCTGCACGCCGAATGCCCTGTCCGCCCTCATCGGCCGCACCCGCGCCCAGATCCTCGTCGCGCTGGAGGACCCCGTCTCCACCACCGCGCTCGCCCGGCGGCTCGACCTCACGCCGGGCGCGGTCAGCCAGCACTTCACCGTCCTGTCCGACGGCGGCCTGGTGACCCGGCAGCGGCTCGGCCGGGAGGTCCTCTACCGTCGCACGTCCGTCGGCGACACGCTCGCCTGCGGCGCGTAGCCGGCCGGCAGGCGCGCGGTCACGGTCGTTCCTTCACCGGGCGCCGAGGTCACCGCGCACGTGCCGCCCAACTCGGCGGCGCGTTCGGCCATGGAGAACAGCCCGACTCCGGCCCTCCGGTCGCGTGGCAGGCCCACGCCGTCGTCGGCGACGACGACCAGCAGTTCGTCGTCCAGGCGCAGGGTGACGCGGACGTGCCGGGCGCGGGCGTGCTTGCGGACGTTGGTCAGCGCCTCCTGGACGATGCGGTAGGCCGCGACCTCCACGGCGGCGGGCAGCCCGTCCAGCTCACGGTGTCCTTCCACGGCGCCGTCTCCCGCCGTCGTGCCCGGCCCCTCTGGTAGCACTGCGGGACCGTGCGCCTCGACCACGATTCCGCCGCCCGATCGGTGAACCGTCCCGTCCTCACCCAGGTCGAGATCGGGGCGCACCTCCTCCGCGAGGGCTCGTATCGCCGCCACGAGACCGAGGTCGTCGAGGGCCGGCGGGCGCAGGCCGTACACGAGCTGCCGGACGTCGGCGGAGACCGCGTCCATGCCGCCGCGCAGGTCCTGGAGCAGGCGGTCGGCCGTCCCGGGGGAGCGTTCCAGGTTGAGCCGCGCCAGGTTGAGCGTCATCGCCATGGCCGAGAGCGTCTGGCCCAGCCCGTCGTGCAGGTCACGGCGCAGGCGGCGGCGCTCCTCCTCCCGCGCCGTGAGGATGCGCTGGCGGGAGCGCCGCAGGTCGTTGGTCAGGCGCATGGTGTGCGCGGCGTCCGCGACGTACGGCGTGAGCACCCCGATGACCCGCTCGTCATGGGCCGCCGGGAAGCGCCGCCTGCCCGGCGGGCCGATGAGCATGCGGCCGACGGGCTCCCCGTGCCAGACGAGCGCGATCTCGCGGGTGACGTGGCCCACCTCGCCCGCGGTCGTGGTGGTGCCCTCGGCCTCCACCGCGATGCCGGTCACGGACAGCCCCTCGCGGAGCGCCTCCAGGGCGGCGAGCAGGCCGTGGGCCGGGTCCGTCTGCTGGAGCCGCCGTCTCAGGCCCGCGGCCAGCGCCATGGGGTCGCCGCGGGAGCCGTACAGGGCACGGTCGACGACGCGCTGCAGGCCGCGCCGGATGGGGTGGAAGAACGCCCCGGCGAACAGCGCCGCGGCCAGCCCGGCGAACCGGTCCACGCCCGACAGGATGAGGCTGGAGCCGGCGGTCACGAGGAGATAGACCGCCGCGATGGCGCTGACCAGGCCGACGCCCACGATGGTCCGGCTGATCAGCGTGTCGATGCCGTAGAGCCGGTAGCGCAGCACGGCGACCGCGATCGCGGCGGGGACGAGCGGGATGGTCAGAGACGCCACCCACCAGAGCGGAGGGCCGATCACCCACGGGGTCACCAGGCCCGCGATCGCCACCAGCGGCCACAGGATCTGCCGGCGCTCCACGGGGCCCGCTTTGCGGAACCGCACGACGAGCGAGAAGAACGCCAGCGCCATCGCCGCGGTCACGACCGTGTTCAGGACGCCACGGGTGCTCTGGAAGTAGGGCGCGAAGGCGGTGATCTCCCACGGGTTGTGCCCCGTGCGGACGCTCGACGGGCCGATCAGCACGCAGACCCAGTCGAGCGCGAGGGCGCTCGCGGCGAACGCCCCCGGGACGCACCAGCGCTTCGACAGGATCCGGCCCGTCGGGTAGAGCAGGGGGAGGAGGATGCCGAGGGCGTAGGTCGTGAGGTTCCACACGCCGTCCGCGAACACCCAAAGGGGGTGCACCGCCGGGTGACCGCCGTTCTGGACGAGCAGCCCCGCGAGGTTCACCGCGAGAATGTTGGCCGCCGAGCCGAGCCCGCCGAGGCAGAGCAGCCATCCGAGCAGCAGCCGCGGCCGGGAGATCACCAGCAGCGCCCCGAAGGCGGGGAAGGCCGTGCCCGCCATGTCCTCCGGGGCGAACGGCAGCGGCGTGTAGTCGGCGGGCGGCAGCTGGGCCGTGACCCAGATGTCGCCGAACTCCAGGCAGACCGCCACGACGGCGATCGTCACGGCGACGGCCGGCCCGAACGCCCGAACGCGGTCGAACGGCTGATCTGCCACGACGAGGGGCTCCTTCGGTTCGGCCGCCGTCGTGTTCGCTGTGGCCACCGGCATGGCCGGGACGCTATCCCGGGCCGTTCGACACCGGATCAACGACGGATCAACAGCATTGACGCGCCGCCGGAGGGAAAGGTTCGAGCCCGGCTCACAGGTCTCGGAAGGCGCACCTCGGGGAGAGGGGCGGCTCACAGACCCTCGTAACGCCTGTGAAACACACAAGAGGCAGACTGGTAGACGACCAGACATGTATTTCCGAGAGGTACGCCTTGGACCGCCAGCAGGAATTCGTCCTTCGCACGCTCGAAGAGCGTGACATCCGGTTCATCCGGCTGTGGTTCACGGACGTGCTCGGGTTCCTGAAGTCCGTGGCGATCGCGCCAGCCGAGCTCGAAGGGGCCTTCGCCGAGGGCATCGGGTTCGACGGCTCGGCGATCGAGGGCTTCTCCCGGGTCTACGAGTCCGACATGCTGGCCAAGCCGGACCCGTCCACGTTCCAGATCCTGCCGTGGCGCAGCGAGTCGCCCGGCGCCGCCCGCATGTTCTGTGACATCCTCATGCCGGACGGCTCGCCGTCGCACGCCGACCCGCGCTGGGTGCTCAAGCGCACGCTGGCCAAGGCCGCCGACATGGGCTTCACCTTCTACACCCACCCCGAGGTGGAGTTCTTCCTGCTCCGCAACAGGCCGGAGAAGGGCCAGCGGCCGGAGCCGATCGACGACGGCGGCTACTTCGACCACACGCCCCACAGCGCGGGGCACGACTTCCGCCGCAACGCGATCATGATGCTGGAGTCCATGGGCATCTCGGTGGAGTTCAGCCACCACGAGGGCGCCCCCGGCCAGCAGGAGATCGACCTGCGCTACGCCGACGCGCTGACGACCGCCGACAACATCATGACCTTCCGCCTGGTCATGAAGGAGGTCGCGCTGGAGCAGGGCGTCTGGGCGTCGTTCATGCCCAAGCCCTTCACGGAGTATCCGGGCTCCGGCATGCACACCCACATGTCGCTGTTCGAGGGTGACCGCAACGCCTTCTACGAGCCGGGCGCCGACTACCAGCTCTCCAAGGTCGGCCGGTCGTTCATCGGCGGGCTGCTGAAGCACGCCGCCGAGATCACGGCCGTCTGCAACCAGTGGGTCAACTCCTACAAGCGGCTGTGGGGCGGCGCCGAGGCCATCGCCGGGGCGGGAGGCGAGGCCCCCTCCTACATCTGCTGGGGCCACAACAACCGGTCCGCGCTCGTCCGGGTGCCGATGTACAAGCCGCACAAGAGCGGCTCGACCCGCATCGAGTTCCGCTCGCTCGACTCCTCGTGCAACCCCTATCTGACCTTCGCCGTGATCCTGGCGGCCGGGCTGAAGGGAATCGAGGAGGGCTACGAGATGCCTCCCGGCGCCGAGGACGACGTGTGGGCGCTCACCAGTGGCGAGCGGCGGGCGCTCGGCATCCAGCCGCTGCCGCAGTCGCTCGACGAGGCGATCTCGGTGATGGAGCACAGCGAGCTGGTCGCCGAGACGCTGGGCGAGCACGTCTTCGACTTCTTCCTCCGCAACAAGCGGTCGGAGTGGCGGGAGTACCGCCGCCAGGTCACCGAGTTCGAGCTCGGCCGCTACCTGCCCGTCCTGTAGCGGATCCGCGTTCTGCCGCTACCTGCCCGTCCTGTGGTGGATCCGTGTTCTGCCGATCCCGAACATCCCGTCCAGGCGTCATCGCGCTGTTACAGACCGCTAACGGCCGCGACACCGCGCCTGTTTACTTTTGTCGAAAGCCGGAAGAGTAAAATCGGCTCACTTGTTACGGGTATGCGGACAGACCGTAATGAGGCATGACGTGGTGAGGGGTGTGGCTAGATGACGGCAGTCGCGGGGTTGCAGACCGTTTTGAGCGTTCCCAACCGCTTCCGGGGGCCTGAGGGCACCGCCAACGGCGGATGGATCGCGGGCACGCTGGCGAGCTCGCTGACCTGCGCGGGTCACGAGTCGGCGGTGGAGGTCACCCTGCACAGACCCGTCCCCCTGGAGACGGAGCTCGCGGTGGAGCACGTCGGCAACACCGTCACCCTTTCCGACGGCGAGCGCCACCTCGTGGAGGCGATCCCCGTCGTGATGGGTTCGGGCGAGACGCTGACGCCCCCTCCTTTCGTGCCGTTCACCGACGCCGCCCGGGCGGAGGCCGGTTTCCCCGGACGGCACGGCCGGGCCATCGCGGGCTGCTTCGCCTGCGGCGTGCGGGAGCCGGGCGACGGGCTGCGGATCTTCCCCGGGCCGGTGGAGGGGACCGACCTCGTGGCCGCCGGATGGCGGGTCCCGATCGGCGTCACCGACGAGAACGGCGTCGTCCCCGACTCGATCATCTGGGCCGCTCTCGACTGCGCCACGGGCTGGGCCCACTACAGCTCCGAGGAGGACGCGCCCCAGCCGGTGGAGTCGGCCCTGCTCGGCCGGCTGACGGGCCAGGTGTTCCGCCGGGTGTACCCGCTCGGCCGATACTCGGTCGTGGCCCGTCCCGTCGGGCGTGAGGGCCGCAAGCTGTTCGGGGTGAGCGCGGTCTACGAGGTCGACGGCACCCTGGTCGCCGCCGCCAAGGCCACCTGGATCACGCCGCGCCCCCAGTGAGGCGGGCGGCGACCGTTTCGACGCAGCGCGGGTCGAACAGGATCGTGTAGTGGTTGCAGTCCTCGACCAGTTCGTCGCGCAGGCCCAGCAGGCGGCCGGCCCAGGCGGCGGCGAGCTGCTCGGGGAGCATCCCGGTGTCCTGGTTCAGCAGGCCGCGAGGGGCGCGGAGCAGGATCAGCGGCGACTCGATCGCTTTCAGGGCCGTGCCGATCGCCTCGTCCTCGGTCAGGAGCCAGCGCCCGTCCTGGCGGACCGCGTCCTCCCGTGCCCGTGACCGGATCGCGGCGCCCTCACCGGTTCCGGCGGCGTCGTAGCGGACGTACTCCTCCACGGCCGGGGACCAGTGGCCGGCGAAGGCGGGATGGGCCCGGAAGAAGTCCAGGTAGGCGTCCACACTCGGGTAGGTCTGGCTGAGCCGCGCGATGGCCGGGCCGAGGGTCAGCTCCAGCACCTCGTCCGGGTCGGCGTCCGGCGGGAGCGGCAGCGGCAGGCCGCCGTCCACCAGCACCACCCGGGCGTAGCGGCGGTCCGCCCCGTGCAGCGCCGCGACGTACGCCCCCATCGAGTGCCCGGTCAGCACGCTCGTCTCGTCCGCGCCCACATGCCGCGCGACGAGTTCGAGGTCCTCGGCATGCCGTGCCAGGCCGTACGGGCCGGGGAGGCCCGCGCTGTGCCCGCGCCCGCGCAGGTCGGCGGCGACCAGCGACCAGCCGGGCGGCAGCGCGTCGCCGACCGCGCGCCAGGCCATCAGCGAGGCGGTGATGCCGTGCGCCGCGATGACGAGGCGCGACCCCTCGCCGAACCTGGCGATGCGCAGTTGTCCGCCGGGGACGGCGACGTGGTCGAATTCCATGGCCGGACTGTACGGCACAACCGTCCCGGGGATGCCGATTAGCGTCATATGTCCGTAAGCTCGGCTCATGCGGGAACGTGTCATCGTCATCGAGCACGAGGCCGAGGCGGGCCTGGGGTTCTTCAAGGGATGGCTGGAGGACGCGGGCGCCGGATGCGAGGTGGTCCGGCCGTACAAGGGGGACGCGGTTCCGGACAGTGCCGACGGGGGACTGCTGGTCCTCGGCGGCGAGGCGTCGGCCTGGGACGACGAGGGGTACGGCTGGCTCCCCGCCACGAGGGCGCTCCTCGCGCGAGCGGTGGAGGAGGGCGTGCCGACGCTGGGCATCTGCCTCGGAGCGCAGCTCATGACCATCGCCTGCGGCGGCACGGTCGAGCGCGGCGCCGCGGGGCTGGAGATCGGCGCGTGCGCGGTGGAGCCGCTGCCCGAGGCCGCCGACGATCTCCTGTTCTCCGCCCTGCCCACGTCGTCGCCCTATCGCGCGGTGCAGTACCACTACGACGCCATGACCGAGCTGCCCCCCGGCGCCGTACGGCTGGCCACGGGCGGGCAGTACCCCAACCAGGCCTACCGGCTGGGGGAGCGTGCCTGGGCCGTGCAGTTCCACCCCGAGGCCACCGCCGGCATCTTCATCTCCTGGACGAGCGGCAGCCGCCTCGCCCCCGACCGGATCGACGAGCTGAACACGCAGGTCAAGGACGCGGAGCCCGAGCTCGTGGAGACCTGGCGGCCCCTGGCGGAGGCGTTCGCGGCCGCGGTCCGCGAACGCCACGCCGGAAGTTCACCGGAGCGTGCCCCGAACATGCCGTAAGAAGACACGAGTGCGCGGGCAATCCGCGTGGTGGCGTGATTACGCTGAGAAACCGCTAAGGACGTCGCACAACGTCACGGGTTACCGTGTGCGCGGCGCCCGTCAGGCCGATCTCTGCGAGGAGGCTCTCATCCCATGGGTAATTTGGCTGGGAAAGCCCGTCGCGGAGGAGCCGACGTCCTCGACGCCGGCGTGGAGGAAGGAACGGTGAACGCCGCGCCCCGCATCCAGACCACAGCAGGACGCCTGGCCGCTCTCGGGTTCGCCGACGGCGCCAGAGCCGAGCGGCTGCTCGACGAGCTCGGCCCGGAAGCGGTCGGCGACTTCGAGCTGCTCGACGACCTCGTCGCGGCCGCCGACCCCGATCTCGCGCTGACCTGCCTCAACCGCCTGGTCGAGCGCGATCCGAGCGTGCTCGGGGCGCTCCGCGCGGATCCCGGCGCGCGTCGCGGGCTGCTCGGCGTCTTCGGCCTGAGCGCCGCCCTGGGCGACCACGTCGTCAGGCATCCCGGCAGCCTGTCACTGCTCCAGGCCCGCGAACGGCTCACCGACCGCGAGCTCCGCGAGGAGCTGCTGCTGGCGGTCGGCGCCGGCCCGGAGGCGGGCGAACCGGTCGCCTGCGAAGTCCCGCCACTCGCCGGCCAGCCCGTCGGCGCGGCGCTCGAAGCGCTGCGCGTGGCCTACCGGGGCAGGCTGCTGCACCTGGCGGCCCGCGACGTCAGGGGCGAGACGACGCTGGCCGAGACCGCCGCCGAGCTGGCCGACCTGGCGGGCGCGGCCCTCGACGCGGCCCTCGCCATCGCGCGGGCCGAGACCGAGGACTCCGGCGACGTACGGCTGGCCGTCGTGGGCATGGGCAAGTGCGGCGCGCGGGAGCTCAACTACATCTCCGACGTCGATGTGATCTTCGTCGCTGAGCCGAAGGACGGGGTCGACGAGACCAAGGCCCTGCGGATCGCGACCAGGCTCGCGCAGGCCACGATGCGGGCCTGTTCGACCAGCACCCCCGAGGGCTCCCTGTGGGAGGTGGACGCCAACCTGCGGCCCGAGGGCAAGATGGGCCCGCTGGTGCGGACCCTCGACAGCCACCTCGCCTACTACCGCCGCTGGGCCAAGACGTGGGAGTTCCAGGCCCTGCTGAAGGCCCGGCCGGTCGCCGGTGACCTCGACCTCGGCCAGGAGTACGTCGCGGCGGTCAACGAGCTCGTGTGGCAGGCCGCGGCGAGGCCGAACTTCGTGGAGGACGTCCAGGCGATGCGGCGCCGCGTCGAGGCGCACATCCGGGCGGGGGAGGCCGACCGGCAGATCAAACTCGGGCCGGGAGGGCTGCGGGACATCGAGTTCGCCGTGCAGCTCCTCCAGCTCGTGCACGGCCGTTCGGACCCGCTGCTCCGCCGCCGGGCCACGCTGTCCGCCCTGGCGGCACTGTCCAGAGGGGGATATGTCGGGCGGGACGACGCCAAGGCGTTCGCGGAGGCATACACCTTCCTCCGCCGGGTCGAGCACATGATCCAGCTCTACCGGCTGCGGCGCACTCACGTGGTGCCCTCCGACCCCGCCGACCTGCGCCGGATCGGCCGGGGGCTCGGGATGACGACCGACCCGGTGGGGGAGTTCACCACGACGTGGAAGCGGCACGCCCGGGAAGCGAGGCGGCTGCACGAGAAGCTGTTCTACCGGCCGCTGCTGCAGGCGGTCGCCCGGCTCCCCGAGTCGGAGTCGCGGCTGTCCACCGCCGCGGCGAAGGCCCGCCTCGAAGCCCTCGGTTACGCCGACCCCGAGGGAGCGCTGCGGCACATCGCCGCTCTGACCAGTGGCGTCTCCCGCCGGGCCGCCATCCAGCGCACCCTGCTGCCGGTCATGCTCGGCTGGTTCGCCGACGCCCCAGACCCGGACGCCGGTCTGCTGGGCTTCCGCCAGGTGAGCGACAAGCTGGGGGCGACGCCGTGGTATCTGCGGCTGCTCCGCGACGAGACCGCCGTCGCCGAGCGCCTCGCCCGGTTGCTCGGCACCAGCCGCTACGCGACCGTCCTGCTGCTCCACGCCCCCGACGCCGTCAACATGCTGGGTTCGCAGGCCGAGCTGGCCGTACGGCCCGCCGAGACGCTGACGACGGAGGCCGCAGCGGCGGTCGGCCGCCACAGACAGGACGCCGAGACCGCCGTCGCCGCCGTCCGCGCCCTGCGCCGCAGGGAGCTGCTGCGTACGGCATGCGCGGATCTGTCGGGGCTGATCGACATCGAGACGGTCGGGCAGGCCCTCTCGTCGCTGAACGACGTGACGATCCAGGCGGCGCTCGACGCGGCCGTCAACAAGGTCTCCGCCGATCGGGGCGCGGCCTTCCCGACCAGGCTCGCGGTGATCGCGATGGGCCGCCTGGGCGGCCTGGAGAGCTCCTACGCGAGCGACGCCGACGTCATGTTCGTGCACGCCCCCCTGCCCGGAGTCACCGAGCGGGACGCCACGGACGCCGCCCAGGCGGTGGCCGAGGAGATCCGCAGGCTGCTCGCCCTGCCGGCTCCGGATCCGCCGCTCCAGGTCGACGCCGGTCTGCGTCCGGAGGGACGGCAGGGGCCGCTCGTCCGCACGATCGCGTCCTACAAGGCGTACTACGGCCGGTGGTCCGCGCCGTGGGAGGCCCAGGCACTGCTGCGGGCGCGGTTCTGCGCCGGGGACGCCGAGCTGGGCGCGGACTTCATGGACCTGATCGATTCGCTGCGATATCCGGCGGACGGCATCTCGGCCGACGCCGTGAGGCACATCCGCAAGCTCAAGGCGCGGATGGAGGCCGAACGGCTGCCGCGCGGCGCCGACCCGGCCCTCCACACCAAGCTCGGCAGGGGCGGGCTGTCCGACGTCGAATGGGTCGCCCAGCTCATCCAGCTCCGGCACGCGGGAGCCGTACCGTCCCTCCGGACGACCCGCACCCTCGAAGCCCTCCGCGCGGCGGCGGGAGCGGGCCTGCTGGACCCGGCCGATGAGGCGGTGCTGGCGGAGGCGTGGCGGTTCGCCTCCCGCGTCCGCGACGCCATCATGCTCGTGCGCGGCCGGGCCGCCGACAGCATCCCCGGGCTGGTCAAGGAGCGCGCGCTCATCTCGCAGGCGCTCGGCTACCCGCCGGACGGCTCGGAGGATTTCATCGAGGACTACCGCCGCGTGACCCGCCGGGCCCGCGCGGTCGCCGAACGCGTCTTCTACGAAGACTGAGCAGCCACTTCGCCGCTTCTGCCGCGAGGTGCCGCGCGGGTGGTTTGAGCCCTTCTGGTACGGCTTGCGCCGCCCGGCGAAAGCCGTACAGACCGTGATTGTGTGAAGCGTTGCGCTTGCAGCCTGTAACGGTGTATCAACTGGTGCGGGTGATCTCATTGATCTCGTATTACGCGGACCTCGCCATAGGTCTAGTTCTCGCCTTCCTGCTGCTGTCGCTGCTGGTCAGCGGCCTCAACGAGGGCATCGTCAGGCTGCTCGGAATTCGCAGCAAGTTTCTGTGGGCCTACCTTCGCGACACGCTGGACGGCGCGGAGACGGCGGACAAGGTCTCGGCGCCGCTCAAGGCCCTCGACCGGCTCCTCGGGATGCTCAAAGGCCTCGGGCGCAGGCTGCGGAATCCGCTCGTGGACCTGCTGCCGCCCCCGAGCGAGGGGCGCTCCCGGCTGCCCGCGACCGTGCTCGGGGTCTTCGCCAAGCTGCCGTTCGGCAAGGACCCCCGCCCCGACTTCATCGCGCAGCCGGCGCCCGCCGAGAGCCCGCCGCTCGCGCCCGCGCCGGACTCGGTCGCCGCCGAGGAGGTGACGACGCCCGTCACCGAGACGGATGCGTCCGCAGCCCCCGCCGACGGTGTCGTGCCTGATCAGGCTGTGCCCGACCAGCCTGTGCCGGCTCAGCGGGAGCCGGTCGACGACGTTCCGGCCGAGAGGCCGGTCGAGACCGTGGCGATGGGCGTGGCGACGGGCGCGGCGATGGGTACGGCGGCGCGGACCGGCGTCACGGCCCTGGCCGGCACCGCCGACCAGGCGGCCGACCCGGCCCATGGAGCCGACCAGGCCGACGCCGCAGAGGTGGCCGAGGTCGCGGAGGCGGCGGCGGCCGCCGCACAGGGCGACCCGGTGGAGGCGGCCGCGCCCCAGATCGTCCCGGCCGGGCAGGGCAAGTCGATGGCCGAGCTCCTCCACGAGCGGCTGCAGGAGATCGACCACACCAAGCGCGGCAAGACCAGCATCGCCGAGATCCCCCCGGCCCGGTTCGCCGTCGCGCTCCTGGAGATCGCCACCGAACACGGCGGCATCGAGGCGCTGATGAGGGACCTCGACACCCTCAAGAGCCCGCTCTACCGGCCGCTCAAGGCCGTCTGGGACAGGACGAACGACGACCTCGAAGCCTTCCGCAGGGGCGTCGAGGAGTGGTTCGACGGCGAGATGACGCGGCTCACCCTGCTGTACCGCCGCTACGTCCGGTGGGTCCTGGGCATGCTCGCCCTGGTCGTCACCCTCCTGTTCAGCATGGACGCCCTCGAATACGGCAAGACGCTGCTCAACGACAACGCCTACCGGAGCGAGGTGACGGCCTTCGCCCAGTCGGGCCCCGAGGCGCTCGCGCCGTTGAAGGCCCAGTGTGAGCCGGGCCAGGACCCGTACGCCTGCGTGACCGACGTGCTCAGCACGCCGGCCTTCGTCAAGATCTTCACGCATGCGCCGGTGAGCGTGGTCATGCGGGCCGACGCGAGCCCCGCCTGGCAATGGCACGGCGGCGACTGGTGGAGCCGCCTGGCCTCCCCGGGCCACTGGCCGGGGTTCCTGGCGACACTGGTGGCCCTGCTCTTCGGCGCCCCCTTCTGGTGGGACATCCTCCGCCGCATCACCGGGATCCGCTCCCGCGCCGGCGGCAACGCCAAGTAGGCCCCCGTCAGGCGCCGGTGACGCCGTCGGCCATCTCGCGGAGGATGTCGAGGTGGCCGTTGTGCCGGGCCGTCTCCTCGATCAGGTGCATGATGATCCAGCGCAGCGTGACGTGCCTGCCATCCCGGATCGGGCGCTTCGCGGTGGCCTCCAGGTCGTTGGCGGCCACGAGCTCGCGGTAGCGGGCGCACTGGGCCTCGTAGTCGTCCAGGAGTTCGTGGAGCGGGATGTCCACGCCGATGCGCATCTCCCGGTCGGGGTCGTCGTCCGTCCACGGACCCTCGTCCTCCTCGCCGAGGAAGACCACCTGGAACCAGGAGTACTCCACCCACCGGAGGTGGCTGACCAGGCCGGACATCGTCGTGAGCGGCGAGTCCGGCAGGGGAGCGCGGCGGGCGTTCTCCTCCGACACCCCGTCGCACTTCGCGTGCACGGTGGCCCGGACGTAGTCGAGGAAGGTCGTGAGCGTGGCCCGCTCGTCCCAGGTGGGCGGCGTGTCGGTTCGTGTCATGCGCCGCATCCTCCTGGGCGCCGACCGGCCGTGTCGAACGAATAAGTCCCCGGCGTGTCCCCGTCACAACCCCTGGGATTGATCGCTCATCTCGGCGCGGTGCTGCCCGGTTAGAGGCCGGACAACCTATCTCGTCACACGTCGTCGGCTCCGGCCGGGCGAATACGGCTCTTAACGTCTCCCGAAGACTCCCAGCCTTCTGGGACCTCGGACGGAACCAGAACGGTCCTGCGATTGCGGGGACCTCGCTGTCAGGTCCCCGTCTACTGTGTCAGCCGTCAACCTCGGCTCAAGCTCCGTCAAGCCGAAGCCGAGCTGGCTGTACAGCTCCAGCTGATCGAAGTATTCACGGTGTGAGGTGATCTTGCCGTCCTGGACGTGGGTGGCACATGTGGCGCGGAGAGCGACGCGGTGACCCGTTCCGACTATTTCCCGCCCATTCGGCAGGAGGAAAGGTCCCGTATGGGTGCCGGTATAGGTCCATTCCGTGATGGCCGGGTTATCGCAGTCGGAGAGCTCGAACCAGGCTGTGGCGTAAAAGTCGGGGAACCCCCTGAAGAATTGCTCATACATCCACGCGATCTGATCGTGTCCTTCTGCCACGCCTGACGGTGTCACGTACACAGCGTCGGTGCTGTAGCAGGAGAGGATTCCTGATAAGTCGTGAGCGTTGATCGCGTCGCCCAGTCGGTGCTTGAGGTCCCAGTAAGTGGTCATGGGATGCCTTCGGTCGATCGAACCTTTCTGACATTTCAACGTACTCAGCGAGGGGTTTGCCACTGGTCCCGGTGGCGTATTGCCGACGCAAAGGGCGTCCTCGATCTCCGTGCTCGCGCAGGGCCACGCATGACGGCGAGACGCGGCTCACGGACGACGATGGCGCCCGAGCCGGCCCGCGGAAGTTCGAACGCGCAATGCGGAAAGCCCGTGGCAAGGTGCGGGACCTTTCCACGGGCTTCCGTTTCCACGACTTGCGGCACTACCTCGCGTCGCTCCTGATCGTCGGCGCGCGGTACCGATCACACGTCGTAGTAGAGCTCGAACTCGTGCGGGTGCGGGCGGAGCCGGATCGGGTCGATCTCGTTCTCGCGCTTGTAGGCGATCCAGGTCTCGATCAGGTCGGGAGTGAAGACCCCGCCTTCGAGCAGGTACTCATGGTCGGCCTCAAGGGCGTCGAGGACCTCGGGCAGCGAACCCGGCACCTGCGGGACCTGGCGGGCCTCCTCCGGCGGAAGCTCGTAGAGGTCCTTGTCCACGGGCTCCGGCGGCTCGATCTTGTTGCGGATGCCGTCCAGACCGGCCATGAGCTGCGCGGCGAAGGCGAAGTACGGGTTGCACGACGGGTCCGGCACGCGGAACTCGATGCGCTTGGCCTTCGGGTTCGAGCCGGTGATCGGGATGCGGACGCAGGCCGAGCGGTTGCGCTGCGAGTACACCAGGTTGACCGGGGCCTCGTAGCCCGGCACGAGACGGTGGTAGGAGTTCACCGTCGGGTTCGTGAAGGCGAGCAGCGACGGGGCGTGCTTGAGCAGGCCGCCGATGTAGTAGCGCGCCGTGTCGGACAGGCCCGCGTAGCCGACCTCGTCGTAGAAGAGCGGCTCGCCGTCCTTCCAGAGCGACTGGTGGCAGTGCATGCCCGAGCCGTTGTCACCGAAGATCGGCTTCGGCATGAAGGTGACGGTGTGGCCGTACTCGATGGCCGTGCTCTTGATGATGTACTTGTACAGCATCAGATTGTCGGCGGTCTTGAGCAGTGTGCCGAACCTGAAGTCGATCTCGGCCTGGCCGGCGGTGCCCACCTCGTGGTGCTGCATCTCGGTCTCGATGCCGGCGTCGATCAGGTTGCGGACCATCTGCGAGCGCAGGTCGGTGAAGTGGTCCATCGGTGGGACCGGGAAGTAGCCGCCCTTGTACCGGGGCTTGTAGCCCAGGTTGCCGCCCTCGGAGGCCTTGCCCGTGTTCCAGGCGCCCTCGATCGAGTCGATGTAGTAGTAGCCCGCGTTCTGCCGGGTCTCGAAGCGCACGTCGTCGAAGATGTAGAACTCGGCCTCGGGACCGAAGTACACCGTGTCCGCGATGCCGGTTCCCTTGAGGTACTC
Source organism: Planotetraspora sp. A-T 1434 (assembly GCF_025420585.1). Classification (GTDB taxonomy): domain Bacteria; phylum Actinomycetota; class Actinomycetes; order Streptosporangiales; family Streptosporangiaceae; genus JAOEGB01. Next base: position 177,884 of record NZ_JAOEGB010000004.1, read on the forward strand.
CTCGGCCTTGCGGGCGACGTTGCGCGGGTCGCGGCTGTAGGCCTCGCCCGTCAGGGGGTCGTGCACGAAGAAGTTGATGTTCAGCGTCTTGTGCTGGCGGAACGGGTCCACGACGGCCGTCGAGGGGTCGGGCAGCAGGAGCATGTCCGACTCGTGGATGGCCTGGAAACCGCGGATCGACGAGCCATCGAACATGAGCCCGTCGGTGAAGACGCTCGGACCGAAGTTCTCAGCGGGAAAAGTGAAGTGGTGCGTCGTCCCCGGCAGGTCCGTGAACCTGACGTCAACGAACTGCACACCCTCGTCCCGGATGAACTTGAGGACGTCGTCGGCAGAGTTAAACACTCTCGAACCTCCCAGGGGCATGGCTAGCAGACCCGAACATAGGCCCATGCCGTTTCGACCCCATGTCTCGTTTGTTTCGCGCGTGTTAAGGGGAGTGCCCTCTCACACTAACCCCGGGTTCGATGTGAAACCGGCGTCCCAGGCGCTCGTTGACTGACTCTTGTCCCGCAATCTGTACGGCGTTCGCCCAGGTCAGGTGCCTGTCGTCGATCGGCATCCGGCGCGGTCGAGATCGTCGTGCCTCCGGTCGTACGGGTCGACCGGTCGTCCGGACGGTTCGACCTTCGAGGGCTCCCCCGGAAAGTCGGGATGGACGAATCCGTCATGGAAGTCGCAATTGATGCCCGACGTGAATCCGCGGGTCTCATCCACCCACACGACGGTCCTGCCGTTCTCCCGAAAGGCCGCGATCTTCGCCGTCTCGTGGGCGACCACCCGCTTCGTGCCGCCGGGGTCTCCCGGACGCCTGACGGCGTACACGAACAGGTAGTCCACCTTGATCGTGACGCCTTTACGGCCGTCGCCGTCCCGCCGCCGGGAAAAGGTCGTCTCCCCGTCGACCTTGATCACATCGCTGGCCGGCTCGGCGGTGCCGGGCTTGAGGCCGAACACCCACGAGCGGGTGCCGCCGTACCGCCCCTTGCCGAAGTGCCGGACGAACCACTTGCGCTGCTCAGGCTCCAGGAGCTTGATGAACTCCGCCGGCTTCTTGCCGCGCACGGTGTCCAGGTCGAGGTAGGCCGCGACGAGCATCTTCCGCACCCGCTTCAGCGCGGCGCCGACCTGCTTCCGGGTCAGCCCGCCCAGCGCCTCGGCCGCGGGCATGACCAGGCCCTTCTCTCCGTTCGCGTACTGCGCCGCCTTCGATCCGGCGAAAGGATCCCAGGTGGGCTGAACCGTGGGCTGAACCGTGGGCTGAACCGTGGGCTGAACCGGGGGGCCGGCTTCCTCGACGGGCGTCAGGACCGGGCCCGGGCGGGCGAACGCGGGAGCCATGCTGTGCTCCGCGACGGGCTCGTCGGCGTCGGCGAACCCGTCCAGCACGTCGGGACGCATGCTGATCAGCAGCCCCGCAGCCACGACCAGCCCGCACAGGGTCAGCACCACGATCGGCGCCTTGTCCCGCACTCCACCCCTCCTCCTGAGGCGCGCCGCCTCCACGCCGAGCCGCCTGATCTCGTCCTCGTCGAACTGGGCGACCAGCGCCTCGAAACGTCCGTCGATATCGTCAGGGTCCGCAGGCCGCACCGATCACTCCAAACGACTGAATAAATGTGAATATCCGGAAAAGGGGAGAGCCGTGCTAAATGATGTACGGCTTGGCCTCCGAGCGGAAGACCGGTGACTGGCCCCGATACGCTGATGGACTATGAGTGACCGGCAGCCGCGATGGACGCAGACCTGGATCGGAGGCTCCCGGGCCACCGGGGCCGACCTCGGCTATCCGGGTGAGCGGCTGGGATTGCCGGAGGAGGGCAGCGGCGCCGTGGCCGGGTTCGGCCGGAGGATCGGCGCGGTCCTCGTCGACTGGCTGGTGTGCACCTGGGCGATCGCCGCAGGCCTGCTGCGCGCCAGGGGACGGGACCAGGGCTGGGTGGGCCTCGCCGTCTTCGCCCTGGAGTACGTCCTGCTGGTCAGCACGCTCGGGATGACGCTCGGCATGCGGCTGTTCGGCATCCGCGTGGCCACGCTAGACGGCGGCCGTCCGGCGTTCGTTTCCGTGCTGATCCGCACGCTTCTGCTGTGCCTCGCCGTACCGGCCCTGATCTGGGACCGGGACCGCCGCGGCCTGCACGACCGCGCGTCCGGCACCGTGGTCGTCAACGGCTAGATCTGGTGTCTCAGGACGTTTGCTTCGTTCCCGTCACGACCGGGGCAGCGGCCCTGCTGGTGGCGCTCCTGGACTCGGCGGCCGCGTTCACCGGGAGCCCTGGGATCTCGGGCTCCCGCGTGAGCGGCTGTGCGTGGCGTCAGCGTGCGAACTTTTCGATGGCCTCCGGGGTGACGGGGGTGAAGAAGTTGACGAGGTTGCCGTCGGGGTCGCGGAACAACAGCGACCGGTTGCCCCAGGGCATCGTGGTGGGCTCGTTGACGAAGTCGGTGACGAAGCCGGTCAGGTTCTGGTGAACGCGGTCCACGTCGCCGACGAGGAACTCGGTGATCACGCTGTGGTTGTCCGCCGGGCGGGCAGAGCCCGGGGCGAACAGCGGGACGGTGCGGGTGCTGGCGATCGCGAGGGTTGCGCCCGCGGTCTTGAGTTCGGCGAAGTCCTCGGTGGCCCGTATCGCCTGCATCCCTGTAGCTCGCTCGTAGAACTCGACGAGGCGTGCGACGTCGCTGGTGATGATGCGGATCGAGACGAAGTCCATGGGAATCTCCTTGGCTGTGCTGGAGGCGTGCACGTCGCAGGCTAGGAGAAATAGTGGACAGAATCGGTCCCGTATTCGCGTTAGGCTGCGAACATGCCACGACCCACCGGCCGCGTGCTGACACTCCTGGAGCTGCTGCAGTCGGGCGGCACCCGGACTGTGGCCGAGCTCGCCGACCGTCTCGGCGTCGAAGGGCGCACTGTGCGGCGGTATGTGGACCAGCTGATCGACCTGGACGTGCCCGTGGAGTCGGTGCGCGGCCGCTACGGCGGGTACCGGCTAGCTTCCGGGTACCGCTTGCCTCCGCTCATGCTCAGCGACGACGAGGCGCTGGCCGTGCTGCTCGGCCTGGTCGCCGGCCGCCGGGCAGGGCTGACGACGACGGAGCGCACCGCAAACGAGACGGCGTCAGCGAAGATCCGGCGGGTGCTGCCCAAGCACATCGCCCGCCGGCTCGACACACTCCTGGAAGCTCTCGCCTTCACGGATCAGCCCGGCGAGTTGGACCACCCGGACGCCGGGCTCCTGCTCACCATCGCCGATGCGGTGCGCCACCGCCGACCGGTCTCGATCCGCTACACCGACCGCGACGGACGGCACAGCGAACGCACACTGCACGCGTACGGGATCGTCGCCCATGCGGGCCGGTGGTACGTCACGGGCACGGACCCTGAGATCGGCGAGGACCGGACCTTCCGGCTCGATCGCATCACAGACGCACGGACCCTGCCCGGCTCATTCGAAACGCCCGTGGGTCCCGATCCGGCACAGCGCGTGTTGTCAGGATTCGCCACGGCCGAGTACCGGCACGAGGTGACCTTGCGGATCCACGGGACAGTCGAGCAAATCCGCGCGCACCTCCCCGCCACCGTCGCGAGCCTGGAGGAGCACGAGTCCACGGCAGACAAGGACCCGGCGGCCGAGCACTGGCTGCGCGTCCAGCTACGGGCGCAGCAGCTCGACTGGTTGCCTCGGATACTCGCCTCACTCGACCGGCCGTTCGTCATCGAGCGCCCCGATGAACTACGCGACCTCGTCATCGCGTTCGCCGATCGCCTCACGTCCTACGCCCGCCAAGCCTGACAGCGAGGAACCAATGTCATGAGACGGCACAGCTAGACCGGCCGCCGGCACTGGAATATCGCGGTGCCGGGGATCAGCCGGCCGCGCAGCGGGCTCCAGCCGCCCCAGACGCCGTTGTGACCCTCTGGCCACTCGGGCTCCATCAGCCCGTCCAGGAGCAGCCCCGAGAAGACGATCGACCCGACCCAGTCGGCCATCGTCCGGTGATGCTCCACATAGGACGGCACGCCGCCGGAGAGCTCGACGTACGGCGACCGGTCGAAGTAGGAACGGTCGGCCGTCAGCCCGCGCGGCCCGGGGTCGTCGGGGAACGCCCACCGGATCGGATGGCTGACCGAGAAGACGAACCGCCCTCCCGGTCGAAGCACCCGCCGGACCTCGGCCAGCACCGCCCCGGCGTCCGCGACGAACGGCAGCGCCCCGAAGGCGGAGCACGCCAGGTCGAACGAGGCGTCCCGGAACGGCAGGACCTCGGCGTCGGCCTGCACCACGGGCAGGCGACGCTCACTGGAAAGATCGATGCGGCGGGAGTGCTGGAGCTGGCGGTACGACAGGTCGAAGGCGACGACGGTCGCACCCTGGCCGGTCAGCCACCGGCCGCACTGCCCGGCCCCGCAGCCGACCTCCAGGACGCGTTTGCCCTTCACCTCGCCCAGGAGTCGGGCGTCGGCCTCGTCCAGGCCCTCCGGGCACCAGACGAAGCCGTCGTCACGCAGGAACTCGCCGTGCTCGGCCTGGTACTCGTCGGCCGCGCCGTCCCACCAGCCGCGGTTGGCCCGTGACGTCTCCGTGCGGGAGACCGGCCGCCTGCCGACGTCCACTGTCCAGACCCCCGTGGTGGATAAGCAGTTGTCAGCGGGCCTTGGGGCCGCGCGGCATCCGGGCACCCCGAGGCAGCGGGCCCTTCGGCAACGGCACGGCCGGGGTCAGCGCCCGCATGCGGTTGTTGACCTCGGACACGGCCGGCTTCTTGAGGTTGCGGGGCAGCTTCATCAGATGCCGCTGGAGCTTCGCGAGAGGAATCTGGCCCTCGCCGTCACCGCACTGGATGTCGTACACCGGGACGTCGACCGCGACCCGCTGCACGCGCTTCTTCTCGGCGACGAGCATTCGCTGGACCCGGCTCGACGGCCCCTCGGAGATCAGGATGACCCCCGGGTAGCCGACGATCCGGAACACCAGGTCCTGGTCACGGTTGACCGCGACCGGCTTGTCCTCCACATGCCAGGTGCCCCGCAGGCCCTGCAGGATGGCGTACGTCGCGCCGGGCTGACCGTCCAGCATCGAGTACTGCGCGCGCTGGGCCAGCCGGCTGAAGACCAGCATGCCGACCAGCAGGGCGGCGAAGACGCCGAAGACGATCCAGCTCCAGCCGAAGATCACGCCCACCACGACGAACACGGCGAGTGTGCCCAGCGCCGATCCGTAGACGATCGGCATCCCCTTGGGATCGGCCTGTTTGATGATCTGGGCGACCATCCGGATCTGCTTGAGCCGTCCGGGAGTCGCTGGGTCTTTCGCCATGGTGTGAAGGATACAAATCCGGGGGCCGATTAATGAAAACGAGACCGACTAGAGCGTCTGGCGCGCGGCGATCGCCTGCTGGTAGAGCCGCCCGGCGCGGTAGGAGGACCGCACGAGCGGCCCGGACATGACGCCGGCGAACCCGATCTCCTCGGCCTCCCGCTGGAGCTCCACGAACTCCTCGGGCTTCACCCAGCGGTCCACCGGGTGGTGGCGCGGGGTGGGCCGGAGGTACTGCGTGATCGTTACGAGGTCGCATCCGGCCTCGTGCAGGTCGCGCAGGGCCTGGGTGATCTCCTCGCGCTCCTCGCCCATGCCGAGGATGAGGTTCGACTTGGTGACCAGCCCGGCCTCGCGGGCCATCGTGATCACCTCGAGCGAGCGCTCGTAGCGGAAGGCGGGCCGGATCCGCTTGAAGATCCGCGGTACGGTCTCGATGTTGTGCGCGAAGACCTCGGGCTTGGCGGAGAAGACCTCCTCCAACTGCTCCCGGTGGCCGTTGAAGTCCGGAACGAGCAGCTCGACGCCGCAGCCGGGGACCATCGTGTGGATCTGCCTGGCGGTCTCCGCGTACAGCCACGAGCCGCCGTCGCGCAGGTCGTCGCGGGCGACGCCGGTGACCGTGGCGTACCGCAGGCCCATCTGCAGGACCGACTCGGCGACGCGGCGCGGCTCGTCCCTGTCGTACTCGGCGGGCTTGCCGGTGTCGATCTGGCAGAAGTCGCAGCGGCGGGTGCACTGGTCGCCGCCGATGAGGAAGGTCGCCTCGCGGTCCTCCCAGCACTCGGAGATGTTGGGGCAGCCCGCCTCCTGGCAGACGGTGTGCAGCCCCGCGCCCTGGACCAGGGACTTGATCTCGTTGAAGTTGGGCCCGTTATGCAGCCGCGTCTTGATCCACGGCGGCTTCTTCTCGATGGGGGTCTGGCTGTTGCGCACCTCCAGGCGGAGGAGCTTTCGGCCTTCTGGTGCAACCGTCACACATTCAGCTTATTACCTGGGCTCAGGTGATCTGGGACAGCTCCCCCGGTCCGGAAAGGCGTCGTCAGGTCAGGTCTTCTTCGTACAGGTCGTACGGCTCGGCTCCGAGGGCCTCGGCCAGCCGCTTCTCCGCGAAGGGGATGACCTCCTCGACGGTGATGCGGCGGCCCGTCTCGGCGGACAGGGACGTCACGCCCGCGTCCGCCACGTCGGCGGGCATGATCCGGTTGTACCAGCTCAGGTCGTTCACGCAGTTCAGCGCGAAGCCATGCATGGTCACGCCACGGGACACCCGGATGCCGATGGTGCCCAGCCTGCGGTCGGGCAGGCCGTGAGCCGGGTCTCCCGGAACCCAGACCCCGCCGCGACCTTCGACGCGGCGGGCGACCAGCCCGAAGTCGGCGCAGACCTGGATCAGGACTTCTTCCAGCGTGCGGACGTAGGAGACGACGTCGTCGATCCGGATGATGGGGTAGCCGACGAGCTGCCCGGGGCCGTGCCAGGTGACCTTCCCGCCGCGGTCGACGTCGATGACCGGCGTGCCGTCGGCCGGCCGCTCACCGGGGAGGGTCCGCGTGCCCGCCGTGTAGACCGGCGCGTGCTCCAGCATGATGCACAGGTCGGAGATCTCGCCCGCCACCCGCCGGCTGTGCGCCACCCGCTGCGTCTTCCATGCCTGCTCGTACGGTACGTCGACGCCCATGCGGACGATGGCCAGCCCTTTCACGGTTCAAGGGTAGACGTCAGCTGGCGGGGCTCGATACGGAACTCCTTCACCTTGGCCCCGTCCCGCTCGACGCGGTAGGCGTAGCCCTCCGGATTGACGCTGACCGCCTGGATGAACTCGGTGCCGACGTAGTGGAGCGCCACGCCCTCGTCGGCGGCGTACCCGTCGGGCAGTTCGCCCGAGGCGACCGACGCGTGCAGGAGCCTGCGGCGCTGCGCGTCGGAGTTGTAGTGGACGCCGCAGGAGTAGGGCAGGAGGGCCAGGCCCTCGGCCCAGGGCCGCAGCGTGGGCCCGAAGGAGTCGGTGTTGCCGCCGACGTGCCAACACAGGGCTCCGGCGCTCTGGCCGGACAGGACGACGCCCGCCCGCCAGGCCTCGGCGAACGCCTCGTCGAGCCCGTGGAGCCGCCACAGCGCCGCGAGGTTGGCCACGCTCCCGCCGCTGACGTAGATGGCGTCCTGCTCCAGGATCCACTCTCCGGGGTCGTCGACGTTGGGCATTGGGAAGACCGTTAAGTGGCTCACCTCGACGTCCCACCGGGCGAACGCGCCGTACATCTTGAGCAGCCAGTCGGCGTCGTCGCCGGTCGCGGTCGCGAGGATGCCGAGCTTGGGCCGGTCCTCGCCGGTGAGATCGAGCACGTAGCGCAGCAGCGCCGTCGGCTCGATGAACCCGTACCGCTCCGTCTGCCGGAACGACCCCCCGCCGATGGCGACGATGTGCGACTGTCCAACCCGGCTCATTGTTCACTCCTGTGTCAGGACGAAGGACTCACTAGAGTACGGCGGCCAGCGCGTCTTCGAGGGCGGGATGGGCGAACCGGTGACCCGCGTCCAGCAGCCGCCGGGGCAGCACGCGCTGACCGGCCAGAACGCCCTCGGTGGCGAACTCCCCGAGCGCCAGGCGGAGGGCGAACGCCGGTGTGGCGATGGGCATCGTGGGCCGGTGCAGGGCTTTGCCGATGGCCCTGGTGTACTCGGCGTTGGTCACGGGCTCCGGCGCGGTGACGTTGACCGGGCCAGACATGGCCGACATTTCCTGATTGTTCAGGAGGAACCGGATCGCGGCCACCCAGTCCGGGAGCGAGATCCACGACACGTACTGCTTCCCGCTCCCCAGGACGGCGCCCGCCCCGAGCTTGAATATCGGGAGCACCTTGGCTAGCGCGCCGCCCCGGCCGCTGAGCACGATGCCCGTGCGAAGCCGTACGACCCGGATGCCGGCCTCCTCGGCGGGCGCGGCGGCCGCCTCCCACTCCCGCACGAGACCGGCGAGGAAGCCCGCGCCGGACGGGGAGGACTCGTCGACCGAGCGGTCGCCGGTGTCGCCGTAGAAGCCTACCGCCGATCCGGACAGCAGCACCCTGGGCTTGCCGGCCAGCGCGGCCAGCGCCTCCGCGAGGGTCCGGGTGCTGTTGACCCGGCTGTCCACCAGCTCGCGCTTGTACGACTCCGTCCACCGGCGGTCACCGATCCCCGCCCCGGCGAGATGGACGACGGCGTCCACCCCCTCCAGCACGGCCGGGTCCAGGACCCCTCTCGCAGGGTCCCAGAACGCCTCGTCCGGCCCCGCGGGCTCGCGCCGTACGAGCCTGAGGACCTGGTCCCCGTCGGCTCGCAGGGCGCGGACCAGGGCCGAGCCCAGAAGGCCGGAGGAACCGGTCACCACGATGGTCATGAGGCCACGCTAGTTGACCGCCCGCGAAGACGGCGGAAGCCGCCCCGCGTTGATGCGGGGCGGCTCCGTCGTCGACGCGGCCGTGTCTCCGGGGACGTCTCCGTCTACGGGACGTCTACGCGACGTCTCTGGGTCCTCTCCGGGTCGCTCCGCTTACGCGAGCCCGAGCTGGCCCTCGAAGCGGCCCTCCTCCAGACGGCGCTTGATCGTGGTGAGGAAGCGGGCGGCGTCCGCTCCGTCGACCAGGCGGTGGTCGTAGGTCAGCGCCAGGTAGACCATCGAGCGGACCGCGATGACCTCGCCCTCGGGGGTGTCCACCACGACCGGGCGCTTGACGACGGCGCCGGTGCCCAGCATGCCGACCTGCGGCTTGTTGAGGATCGGCGTGTCGAACAGGGCGCCGCGGCTGCCGGTGTTGGTCAGCGTGAACGTCCCGCCGCCGAGCTCGTCCGGGCCGATCTTGTTGGTGCGGGTGCGCTCCGCCAGGTCGGCGATCTTGCGGGAAAGTCCGGCGATGTTGAGGTCGCCCGCGTTCTTGATCACCGGGACGATGAGGCCGCGCTCGGTGTCCACCGCGATGCCGAGGTTCTCGACGTCGTGGTAGGTGACCTCGCTCGTCTCGTCGTTGATCACGGCGTTGAGCTTCGGGTGGATCTTGAGTGCCTCGACCGCCGCCAGCGCGAAGAACGGCATGAACGACAGCTTGACGCCCTCACGGGCCTCGAAAGCGCTCTTGGCCTTCGCGCGCAGGGTCGCGATGCGGGTCACGTCGACCTCGACGACGGTCGTGAGCTGCGCCGAGGTGTGCAGCGACTCCATCATGCGGTCGGCGATGACCTTGCGCAGGCGCGACATCTTCGCGGTGGTGCCCCGCAGCGTCGTGTCCACCTGGACCGGCTCGGGCGCCGCCACCTGGGCCGGCGCCTGGGCCGGCGCGGCCGCGGCCGGAGCCGGAGCGGAGGGAGCCTCCGGGGCCGGCGCGGCCGCCGCGGCGGCGGCCTGCTCGCGCTGGACCCGGGCCGCCTCGATGACGTCCTGCTTGCGGATGCGGCCGCCCACGCCGGTGCCGGTCAGCGAGTCGAGGTCGACGCCGTGCTCGGCGGCGAGCTTGCGGACAAGCGGCGTGACGTACGGGCTCTCGCCCGACGACGGCAGCGGCGCGGGCTCGCTGGCCGGCGTGGTGGCGATCGGCGAGACCTGGGCCGGAGCGGGAGCGGCGGCCTGGACGGGCGCCGGAGCCGGGGCGGGCGCCGGAGCGGGCGGCGTCACGACGGAGGGCGCGGGCTGCGGGATCGACGAGATCGGCGACGGCTGAGCGGGCGCCGGAGTCGGGGCCGGAGCGGCGGCCTGGACCGGAGCGGGCTCAGGCTCGGGCTCGGGCTCGGGAGCCGGCTCGGGGGCGGGAGCCTCGGCCGCGGCCGGAGTGGCGCCCGCGCCGTTCGAGTCGATCAGCGCGAGCTCGGCCCCGACCTCGACGGTCTCGTCCTCAGCGACGATGATCTTGGTCAGATAGCCCGCGGACGGCGAAGGGATCTCGGTGTCGACCTTGTCGGTCGAGACTTCGAGGAGCGGCTCGTCGGCCTCGACGTGCTCGCCTTCCTTCTTCAGCCAGCGGGTGACGGTGCCCTCGGTCACGCTCTCGCCGAGCTGGGGCATGGTTACGGAGACCGGCATGGTTCTCTTCTCTCGCGTTTCCTTGGAGGGCTTCAGTTGTGTACGTGGAGCGGCTTGCCGGCCAGGGCCAGCATCGCCTCGCCCAGAGCCTCGGACTGGGTCGGGTGCGGGTGGATCAGCTGCGCGACGTCGGTCGGCGTGGCCTCCCAGTTGAAGATCAGCTGAGCCTCCGCGATGAGCTCGCCGACGCGGCTGCCCACCATGTGCACGCCCAGGACCCGGCCGTCGCGCTCGGCGACGACCTTGACCTCGCCCTGAGTCTGGAGAATCTTGCTCCTGCCGTTCCCGGCCAGGTTGTACGAGAGCTCGACGACGTCGTGGCCGCGCTCGCGGGCGACGGCCGAGCTGATGCCGACCGACGCCACCTCCGGCTCGGAGTAGGTGATGCGCGGCACGCCGTCGTAGTCGATCGGAACCGGGTTCAGGCCGGCGATGTGCTCGGCGACCAGGATGCCCTCGGCGAAGCCGACGTGGGCGAGCTGGAGGGTGGGGATGAGGTCGCCCACCGCGTAGACGCCCGGCACGTTGGTCTGGCAGTACCCGTTGACCGGCACGTAGCCGCGGTCGACGGTGACGCCCGCCTCCTCGTAGCCCAGACCGGCCGAGACGGGGCCGCGGCCGACGGCGACGAGCATGAGCTCGGCGTCGAGGGTCTTGCCGTTCTCCAGGGTGACGACCACACCGGTGCCGGTGGTCTTGACGCTCTCGAAGCGGGCGCCCAGCTCGTACTTGATGCCCCGGCGGCGGAAGGCGCGCTCCAGGAGCTTGGAGTTGGACTCGTCCTCGAGCGGCAGCAGGTGCGGGAGCGCCTCGACGATGGTGACCTCGGCGCCGAAGGAGCGCCAGACGCTGGCGAACTCGACGCCGATCACGCCGCCGCCCAGGATCACGACCGAGGACGGCACGTGGTCGAGGACGAGAGCGTGGTCGCTGGAGATGACCTTCTCGCCGTCGATCTCCAGGCCGGGCAGCGACTTGGGCACCGAGCCGGTCGCCAGGACGACGTGGCGGCCCTCGAAGACCTGGTCGCCGACGACCACCCGGTTCGGGCCGGCGAGGCGGCCCTCGCCCTCCACCACGGTGATCTTCTTGCTCTTGATCAGGCCGGCGAGCCCCTTGTAGAGCCCGGTGACGACCTTGTCCTTGTAGGAGTGAACCCCGGGGACGTCGATGCCCTCGAAGCTGGCCCGCACGCCGAAGGTCTCGCTCTCGCGGGTCTGGTCGGCCAGCTCCGCCGCGTGCAGAAGGGCCTTCGTCGGGATGCAACCCCGGTGCAGGCAGGTCCCCCCGACCTTGTCCTTCTCGATGAGGACGACGTTCATGCCGAGCTCGGCCGCCCGGAGGGCGCAGGCGTAACCACCGCTACCGCCACCTAGGACGACGATGTCGAAGGGGCCGCTGCCTTCAGCCACTGGAATGCTCCTTGCTGGATTCACACGCCGCCGGATGGACCCGACAGCATCTTTTCACTTGTCTATGAGGTTCGGGTGCCTATGCAGTTCTGGGGTTCAGTTGTCCGCGTAGCGCTCGGCGATGCCGATCAGCGTGCGGGTGATCGCGCCGGTGCCGCCCTTGGGCGTGTAGCCGTGCGGCTCGCCCTTGTTGAAGCCGGGCCCCGCCATGTCAACGTGTGCCCAACGAATCCCGTCCGGAACGAATTCCCGCAGGAAGATACCGGCGGCGAGCATGCTGCCCCAGCGCTCGGGGTTGAGGTTGGCGATGTCCGCCACGGGGGAGTCGAGCCCCTTGCGGAGCTCCTCCGGGAGGGGCATGCCCCACGCGCCCTCGCCCTCGCCCCGCGCGATCTCGACGACCTCCTCGCGGAGCGCGTCGTCGTTGGCCATCACGCCCGCCGTGCGCCAGCCCAGCGCGACGATCTGGGCGCCCGTCAACGTCGCCACGTCGACGATCAGGTCCGGGTCGTCCTCCGCGGCGCGGGCGATGCCGTCGATCAGCACCAGACGGCCCTCGGCGTCGGTGTCGAGCACCTCCACCGTCTTGCCGCTGTAGGTGTGGAGCACGTCCGAGGGGCGCTGCGCCGTACCGGAGGGCATGTTCTCGGCGAGGCAGAGGTAGCCGACGGCGTTGACGGCGAGGCCGAGCCGGGCGACGCCGAGCAGCGCGCCGAGAACGGCTCCCGCGCCGCCCATGTCGGACTTCATCCAGTCCATGGACGCGGCGGGCTTGAGTGACAGGCCGCCGGAGTCGAAGGTGATGCCCTTGCCCACGAACGCGATTGTCCGCGCGGCGCCGGGGTGGCTGTAGGCGAGGCGGACCAGGCGGGGCGGGTTGGCCGAGCCCTGGCCGACGCCGACGATGCCGCCGAAGCCGCGCTCCTTGAGCTCGACCTCGTCGAGGACCTCGACCGACAGGCCGGCCTCGCCGCCTGCCTCCTGGGCGATCTCGGCGAACCGGGCGGGCCACAGGTCGGAGGGCGGCGTGTTCACCAGGTCGCGGACCAGTGTGACCGATTCGGCGACCGTCGCGGCGCGCTGGACGGCCTCCTCGGCCCCCGGCGCCCTGGACAGCACGACGAGCTCGCCGACCGGTTGCCTGCCGTCGCCGTTGGTCCGGTAGCGCGTGAAACCGTACGCGCCGAGCAGGCCGCCGATCGCGACGGCCCCGGCCTCCTCGGCCGTCGTGGCCGGCAGGGCGATCACGGCCGACGCCGTGCCGGCGAGCGACCGGATGGCGACTCCGGCGGCTCGGCGCAGGGTCTCCAGGTCGTAGCCGTCCTCAGGGCTGTCGCCCAGGCCGACGGCGACCACCACCGGGGCGGGCAGCGCGCCGAACGTCGGGATCTTCGCGATCTCCTCCGCCTTGCCGGTGAAGCCCACCGCGGTAAGGGACTCGGCGAGCTTGCCGTTCAGGGCCTGATCGAGGTCGTCGGCGCCGGGAGCCGTCCGCGGGCCCTCCGGAGAGGTATGGATGCCGACGACAAGGGCACCGGTCTCGATGGAGACCGTGTCAGATGCATTGACGCGCACTGTGGTCACGTGAGCCGATGCTAGCTGGGCTCCATCCCCTACGCATAAACGAGGGGTCATCCTACCAATCAGTAACCATAATGGTGCCAATAGCGCTAGCACCATATGTACTCTTTCCCGATATGGTGCTAATGTCGCTAGCATCATGTTGCTGAAGCTTGATCTCAACGATCCCCGGCCCCTGCATGAGCAGGTGACCGCCGCCATCCGGCGGGCCATCGCGGACGGGCAGGTCGCCCCCGGGGAGCGGCTGCCCCCCGCGCGTGACCTCGCCGACGCGCTGGGCGTCAACGCCAACACGGTGCTGCGCTCCCTGCGCGACCTGCGGGACGAGGGGCTGCTGGAGTTCCGCCGTGGGCGCGGCGTGTCCGTCCTGCGGCGGCCCGACGCCCGCGAGGCCCTCAAGGAGAAGGCGCGCGACCTGCTCGACCAGGCCGCCCGGTACGGCTACCGCCCCGGCGACGTCGTCGAAATCATCACGGAACTCTCACGAATTGGAGGCCCGGAATGAGGTTCCGGACCCGTTTTGTACTGGCCGCCTCATCCTGGAGCGCCCTCGTGTCCGCCGCGCTCGTGGCGGTGCCTTCGGCCTTCCGGGACCGCCTGCCCGACCCGGTCGCGTCGCACTGGGGGCCGTCGGGCGCACCCGATGGCGCCATGTCCTTCGGAGGATTCGTCACCTTCCATGTTGTTTTGTGGGCCGCCATCGCCGGGGTCTGCCTGAGCATCGCCGTACGTGCCGGGGCGTTGCGGCGGCGGTACGCCCGCGGGCGGATCGGAGCGGCTCTCGGGGCGGGCGCCTGCCTAGCACTCGGACTCCAGGCGTTGTCCCTGAACGCCAACCTGGACCGGGCCCGGTGGGAGCAGGCGGGAACGGTCGGCTGGCGGGTCGTCCCCCTCATCGCCGCCGCCCTCCTCGCCGGATGGATCGGCCACCTCGCCGCCCGGCCCGGGCCCGACGAGCGCCCGGAAGGCGGCGAACCGCCGCTGGCGCTGCACCTCGATCCCGGTCAGCGGGCGGTGTGGGTGTCGTCGGTGTCCGCCCCTTGGGCGAGCGCGATGGCCATCGTGGGGCTGGTCGCCGCCGGCGCGATCGCGCTGGGCGCGGTCCTCGGACTGCCGGGCGCCCTGTGGATCACGGCGGCGGCGCTCGTCGTCATCGGGCTGGCCGGGCTGGCCCTGTCCTCGGTGCGCGTGAAGGTCAGTCCCGAGGGCCTGCGGATATCGTTCGGCCCGCTGCGGTGGCCCTCCCGGCACGTGCCGCTGGAGAAGATCGAGAAGGCGTGGGTGGAGCGGCGCCGCCCCTCGGAGGTCGGCGGCTGGGGCTTCCGCGGCCTCCCGGGGAGGGCCACGATCATGCTGCGGGGAGGGGAATGCCTGGTCGTCCGCTACACCTCCGGGGGCGAGCTCGGCATCAGCATCGACGACGCCACCACAGGAGCCGCCCTCCTCACCGCCCTGAAAACCCCCGCCCCCCCTCCCGCGTGATCATGCATAACTTCCCGGGCTTTGTGGCTGACCTGCGCAGCCTCCGGCCGTGATCATGCGCGCATTCCCCAGGAAGCCACGCCACCAGCGAAAGCAGACCCGTCTCGCCCTTCAGCCGAACCGCGTCAGGACGGGCAAACTCGTCGCGGCGGCCCGGCTCGGCGTCCCGCTCGTCGTGCTGGCCGCCGCAGGGGTGAGCGTCGCGGTGGGCGCGCTGAGCCTCGTGGGCTGGGCCGTACTCCTGGTCGTCGTGGCGGCGCTCTGGATCCCGTACGGCTCACGCGGGCGCGCCGGCGGCTCGCCCTGATCTGTCCGGTCCGTACGGCTCTCGCCGCCGCCGTCATCGGTCCACGGGTCAGAATCGGGTCCAGCGGGTCAGAGGAGCGCGCAGACGAGCAGGGCAGCCGTCGTGGCGGTCTCGACGAGCGCGCCGAGCACGTCGCCGGTGATCCCGCCAAGCCGTCGTACGGCACGGCGGCGCACCAGGGCGGCGGCCCCGAGTCCCGCCGCCATCGCCAGGAGCAGCACGAGCACGGTGCTGAGGGGCGTGCTCAGGGACGTGCTCAGGAACGTGCCCGCCGGCGTTACGTCGAGCCCGCCGATCAGGGATCTGCCGGGGAGATGGACGTTGTCCTGAGTCGATATGGGGAGCGATGTCCGGCCCCCTCCTGGCCATGGCTGGAGGGCCCAGAGTGCCGTGGCGGATCCGAGCAGGGCCACGGCCAGGGCCGCCAGGGCGGTCGCGGTGATGGCACGGCTTCGCCGTACCGTGCCCGCCACGAGCGCGCCGAGACCGCCGGGACGGGCGGCGGGGACGCCGTCGCGGCAGGCCCATGTGACGGCGAGCCGGCCGGTGGCGCACGCGGCCACGAGAGCGGCGGGGGCGAGGGCGGGGGCCGCCGACAGCGCCGCGATCTGGGAGAGCAGCGTGAAGACCAGCGTCACGACGCCGAACGGGCCGATGTCGGAGCGTTTCATGATGTCCAGGGCGGCCGTGGCGGGCTTGCCGCTGCCCAGCCCGTCGGCCAGGTCGGCCAGGCCGTCGAGATGGAGACCACGCGTCAGCCATGCCAAGGTCCCGACGGCCAGCACGGCGGCCAATAGAGCGGAGCCCGACAACCAGTGGACGGTCACCAGGACGGCGGCCGGCACGAGCCCCAGGATCACGCCGACGAACGGCGCCAGCACCATGCCGCGGCCCGCGACACGGCGATCCACCCCGCCATCCGTGTCGCCGGGCCTGATCGGAAACACGGTGAACATCCCGATGGCGAACCGCCACGCGGCGCGGAGACCACTTAACGGGGACGTTCCGGACACAGCCGAGGATCGTACCGGCGCGGGTTCGGATCGGCAGCGGCGTCACCCGCCCCGGAACCACGCCCGCCCCATCCTCCGGTGAACCTTGACGCGGCGTGGCGGCGGCTCTGACGTGGCATGTCCCGGACCGAACGGAGGGCCGTACCGGCGCGGGTTCAGATCGGCAGCGACGTCACCCGTCCCGCGACCACCAGCGCCACATCCTCGGACTCGCGGGCGAGCCGCTGGTTGAGACGCCCCAGCGCGTCGCGGAACAGCCGCCCGCTGGCGGTCGCCGGGACGACTCCGAGGCCCACCTCGTCGCTGACCGCCACAACCGGGCCGGGTGCGCGCCGCCAGGCGTCCACCAGCTCGTCGCATCGCCGGGCCACTCGATCGAGCGGGGACATGTGATCGAGTGGGGGCGCGCCGCCGTCATCCGATGTCGGGATCGGAGTGTCGCCGGGGTCGCCGGGCCACGCGCCGCACTCGTCGAACACGGCGGCCAGCCAGGTGCCCAGGCCGTCGATCAGGAGCGTCCCGGGCGGATCGCGGAGGAGGGAGGTCAGATCGACGGTCTCCACGGTTCGCCAGTGCGCCGGGCGGCGGTCCCGGTGGGCCTTCACCCTGGCCAGCCACGACGGGTCGTCTCTTCCAGACGGCCCGGTCGCCACGTATGTCACGTCAGGGTCGGCCGCCAACCGCAGCTCGGCCTCCTCCGACTTGCCGGATCGGGAACCGCCGAGCAGCAAAGTCCGCCGGGCACGGCGTCCGAGGGGCTCTACGGGCTCCAGGTTGGGGGCCGCCGTGAGAACGGTCCCGTCCGGTACGGCTCTCGCCTGCCAGAACCCCAGCCTCCGGGCGAGCTCGCCCTCCGAGGGCACGCGGTGATCGAGATGGACGGCGATCACCTGCGTGCGCGACGTCACGAGGCCGCGGCGCCGGAGGTCGCCGAGGCGTTCCGGCCGGTCGAGCAGGTCGATGAGCACCAGGTCGTACGGCTCCGCGGCGTACGGCTCCACGGCGTACGGCATGGTCTCGCGGGCGATGGGACGGCCCCGGCTGGCCCGGAGAGCGCCGGGATCGTCTCGGCCGGGGGTGGCCTGGAGGGCGCCGGGATCGTCTCGGCCGGGGGCGGCGCCAGGAGCATACGGGGCGACGCCGTCGCACTCATCCGGCCGGGAGAGGACCCGGGGCGGGGTCGCGGCGTGACTGGGAGCGGCCCGTACGACCCCGTGCGTGGCGTAGAGCAGCCGCCCTCCGGCAGGGTCGGTGATCTCGCACCCGTCGGGGCCGTGCCGTAAGACGTATCCCCCCGGAAGGCCGGGTCCGCTGGGAAGGCCGGGTCCCCGGAGAATGCCGGGTCCCCCGGGAATGCCGGGCCCGTCGGGAATGCCGGGCCCGTCGGGAGGCTCGGGCATGGCTGGGATGGCGGCCATGTGGGGTGGCTCGTCGGCGGGCGACAGCCGTACCTGGCCATTCAGGACGAGAGACGTCGGGCGGCGGTGTCCGGGTGGAAGCCGTCCGCAGGAGGCACACGGGCAGCCGGGGGCGGGCCAGCCGTCCGGCCCGGCGGCGCCCTCCAGGAAGACCTCCACGTCACCTCCACGATCGTCCGGCCAGAGACGCCCGACATTAACGCGTTGCCCTGACATCCGCGGCGCGGGGTTATGGGTATGCGAAGGGACGGCGAACCGAAGCCCGTACGCATGATCACGAAAGGTGGAGGCGCAGGTCGCGGCCCTCGTGCTGGAAGGCGTGCATGATCACGATGCGGGATGGCGCAGGTGACGAGGCCCGCGCGGGAAGGTGTGCATGATCACGCGGGGGTGGGGTGGCGGATGTAGGGTAGCCCGGTCCGGTGGCGGGCAATGACGTGGATGAAACCGCTCACAAGGGGTGCATGGGCATGACGTGGCGTTGGCGTTATGAGGATGCGAACGGTGGCGAGGTGACGGATCGTCCGCTGCCGCGCGAGATCTTCTCCAACCAGGCCGACGCCGAGTCCTGGCTTGGGGAGACGTGGCGCGACCTGCTCGAATCCGGCGTCGAGCAGGTCACGCTGATGGAGGACGAGCGCGTCGAATACTCCGGGATGTCGCTGCGCCCCGAATGAGCCCACAAATGAGCCCACAAATGAGCCCCGGAATGAGCCTCGGAATGGGCCCCGAATGGGCCCCGAATGAGTGACGGGCGTTACGGGCGCCGGGCGGGGCTGATCGTCCTCGCGGGGTCGCGCTCGATCACGGGAGCGAGCACGTCGTCGATCCGCCGCAGAGTCTCCGCGTCGAGTTTCACGCCCGCGGCCTTGACGTTGTCCCGCACCTGATCCGGGCGTGACGCGCCGACGATGGCGGACGACACGTTGGGGTTCTGCAGCACCCAGGCCACGGCGAGCTGGGCCATCGTGAGCCCGTGGTCGGCCGCGACGGGCTTGAGGTCCTCGACTCGCCGCAGCACGTCGTCGTCCATCAGCCGGCTGATGAAGCCGGCGCCGGCCTCGTGGGTGGCCCGCGACCCGGCGGGCGCCGGCTGCCCAGGAAGGTACTTGCCGGTGAGGACGCCCTGCGCGATGGGCGAGAACACGACCTGGCCGACCCCCTCCTTCTCGCACAGCGGCACGACCTCGGCCTCGATGACCCGCCACAGCATGCTGTACTGCGGCTGGTTGGAGACGATCCGGTCGAAGCCCATCTCGTCGGCGATCTTCAGAGCCCGCGCGATCTGGTCGGCCGTCCATTCGCTGACCCCGACGTAGAGCACCTTGCCCTGCCGTACGAGATCGTCGAAGGCGCGGAGAGTCTCCTCCAGAGGTGTCTCCACGTCGAAGCGGTGGGCCTGGTAGAGGTCGACGTAGTCGGTCTGGAGCCGGCGAAGCGAGCCGTTGACGGACTCGACGATGTGCTTGCGGGACAGGCCGCGGTCGTTGTGGCCCGGCCCCGTGGGCCAGAAGACCTTGGTGAAGATCTCCAGCGACTCGCGTCGCACGCCCTTCAGCGCCCGCCCGAGCACCTCCTCGGCCCGGGTTCCCGCGTAGACGTCCGCGGTGTCGAACGTGGTGATGCCCTCGTCCAGGGCCGTCCGCACGCACTCGCGCGCGGCGTCCTCCTCCACTTGGGAGCCGTGAGTGATCCAGTTGCCGTAGCTGATCTCGCTGACCATGAGGCCGCTGCGGCCGAGATGGCGGAATTCCATGATTCCGACCCTAGGACATCCCGGTTACATGTGACTGTGGTCATGTTGGGCGCCACTTTTCATGGCACCGCCCATGTGGAGCGCCATGATCCCGGGCGGGTAGACCACGAGCGGCCGCATCATCCCCTCGTCCTGGTGCTCCAGCAGATGACAGTGGTACGCGAAGCGTCCGGTCGCGCCCTCGAACCGCCCCGCGACGGTGACGACCTCGTTCTCCCCGACGAGGATGACGTCCTTCGCTCCCTGCTCACCGGGCGTGAGGACGCCCGCCTGCTTGTACGCCATGGGCTTCAGGGTCGTCCCGAGCGTGGCGTCGAAGCCGCTGACGTCGTAGATGTCGCGGGAGATGGCCTGGAAACGCATCAGATGGATGTGCATCGGGTGCGGGAAGTCGGTGGCGTTGATGAACGTCCACAGCTCCCAGGCGCCCAGCTCGGCGAAGTAATTCACCACGTCGTCCGGCCCGTTGGCGATCCGCCGGTAGGTGAGGACGTTGCCGTCGGCCGTCTTGAGCTGGACGACGCCCTCGCTGGGAATCTTCACGGAGTCGGGGTGCACCTTCTCCATCTCCCACATCTCCGAGTGCCTGCCGCCGCCGACCTTGGTCAGCACGATCCGGTGGGTCCGGTCCGGCGGGAGGCTGTCGTGCGTGGTCCGTACGAACGAAGGCGAGACGACGGCCGGCAGCCTGAACGCGTCACCCCCCTCGGCCGCTTGGCCGCCCACCCGGAACTGCATCACCTCCGGGTGCGGCATGCCCGGCGCGGGCAGGCCGGGCGTGCCGTCGGCGGCCGTGTTCACCAGGCGGAGCCGTCTCCCCGCGTGGCCGCCGAAGTCGATCAGCACGTCCGCGCGCTCGCCCGAGGAGAGGGTGAGGAACTCCAGCGGCACGGGGGCCGGGAGAAGGCCGCCGTCCGTCCCGATCTGCTTCACGGCGCCCGTCACCGTCTTCCCGGTCGCCTCGTCGATCAGCGCCAGCCGGAACGTCCGCGAGTTGGCCGCGTTCAGCACGCGGAACCTGTACCACCGGGGCTCCACGTCCAGATAGGGCCAGATGATCCCGTTGACCAGCGTGTACGGGCCCTCGAACGGCCGGGTGACCCGCTGGATCTCGTTCCGGAAGGTCACCTTGTGCAGCAGCCGGCCGGTGAGCCGCCCCGCGGCGTCCGTCTCCAGGTTGCGGTCGCACAGGATCAGCGGCATCTCGTACGGCCCGCTGGGGAGGCCCAGCGCGTCCTCCTCGTCGTCCCGGATCCAGTACATGCCGAACAGCCCGGCGAAGATCGTCCAGGTCGAGGTGTGCATCGTGTGGTCGTGGTACCACAGAGCGGCCGACGGTTGCCGGTTCAGGTACTCCGAGATCTGCACCTCTCCCGCCACGTGGCCGTTCTCCGACCAGCCGTCCTGCCCGCCGCCGGTGACCGCGCCGTGCAGATGGACGACGAGCCACGGTGGGATGCCCGCCACGTCCGCCCTGGGCACGGCGCCGCCCCGGCCGGGGAGCGTGTTCGGCGGCGTGATCGTGCCGACCGGCGCGTACACCTGCACCGCCGTGACCGGCACGTTCTCGCCCTCGATCCGGTTGGTCCAGTAGACGCGCAACCGCCGGCCCCGCCGCACCTCGATCGTCGGGCCGGGGACGTGCCCCTCGTAGGCCCACAGCGTGGTCGGCGGGAGCTGGGAGTGGAGCCGCCTGGCCACCGACCGCATCTCGATCGTCAGGTCGCCCTCCGGTCTGATCACGGGCGGCACGCGGAGCGCGTCGGCGAACGGCGTCAGCGTGGCCGTCACCGGCTGGTCCACGCCCGCGAGGTCCGGTACGTCGCCTCCCGAGGGGCCCTGCCCGGCCCGCCGTCCTCCGGCGCTCTCCCGCGCGGCCTCCGGGGCCGCTCCGGCTTCCTGGGACGCTCCGGCCCGCTGCGCCGCTCCGGCCTTCTGCTCTGTTCCGGCCTCCTTCGCGTGGGCCTCTCCGGCCCAGGCGGGTGTCCCCGTGGCGGACGCCGAGCCCGTGACGGCCATGGCCGCGGCCAGGCCCAGGAACCTCCGTCTGCTGGTCTCCATCGTTCAGCCCCTTGTCGAGATCGTTTCGCGCCCCAGCGATCCGACGGCGATCCCGGACGGTAGCGGCCGAAGCCCGCAAGATCATCGGGACACCCCGGTGCGAGGCCGCCGTTGGCCGAAGCTTGACCTTGGGATGGGGGCTTCCGCTCATCCGCCACGGCTGTGGGCCCGGATCGCGATAAAGTGCCCGCCGTGCGCCGGTTGATCACCTCTCATCCCGTACGGCTGGCCCTCGCGGCAGCGCTCGCCTTAGCCGCCGGCGTCGCCCTGGGAGTGGCCGTCATGCGGCGCCGTACGGCCTCCCGGCCCGCGGCGGGTTTCCGGGGGGCGGCGGATTTCGGGCGGCCGGAGGGCGTCCAGCGGTCGGCGAGCTCCGTTCTCCCCGGCGGGCTCCCGGAGACGCCTGGACGCGATCACCAGGCCGCCCGGCAGGCCGAGCCGGGGACCACACCTCCCGAACCTCCGGAACCTTACGCGGAGCCCGTGCTGGGGCTGCCCACGGCCGAGGACCTGAAGCGCTACGACCGGCCGGAAGGCGGAGCGCTGATCGCCCGGCTGGTCGCCGCCCGGGCGGGCCGGGAGCCGCTCTCGGAGCGCTTCGCCGCTCTCGACGCCACTACCCGCAGACGGACGATCCGCTGGGCCCAAGTCGCCATCGCGCTCGGCGTGCTGTTCCTCGCCTCCCAGGCACTGGACTCCGCGACGTTCGGCGGCGACTCCATGAGCTGGCTCGGGCTGGGCACCGGGCCAGAGTCCTCTTATCCGGATTCGCCGGAATCTGAGGCCGAGTCCTCGGAAGACGCCTATTACGGACACGACCTCCCGGGGCAGGTGCCGTACGCCGGAAACTGCGGCGACCCGGCGGCCGGGCTC
Organism: Planotetraspora sp. A-T 1434; assembly: GCF_025420585.1. Taxonomy (GTDB): domain Bacteria; phylum Actinomycetota; class Actinomycetes; order Streptosporangiales; family Streptosporangiaceae; genus JAOEGB01. The sequence goes on from NZ_JAOEGB010000004.1 coordinate 200,164, forward strand.
TGCGACGACGACGACATGAACGACGACGTGGGCGAGGACGGCGACTCGGGCGGGTGGTCGCTCTCGGGGCCGGAGCCGATCCCCTTCTCGTACGCCGAGGTGCCTGACCCGGCGGAATCCGGTGACCCGGTGAATCCGGCCGGCTCGACCGACGTGGCCGCGGCGCCCTCACCGGCTGCCGAGATCGCTCAGTCCGATCCGGGATGTGAACCGCCAAAGGCGGGGAAGAAGCCGGTGGTCCGGCCGATCGATCCGCGTGTCACCGCGGCGGTCAACAGGCAGTGGCGGCGCATCGAGAAGTGGCTGAAGGCCCACGCGCCCGAGACGTACAAGCGGCTCACCCGCCCCGCGAGCGCCCGGGAGATCGCCGAGGTGGAGGCGAAGACGGGGCTGCGCGTTCCCGACTCGCTGCGGGCATCCCTGCTGCGCCACGACGGCGGGCCGGGCGGCTCCGGCCTGGCGCTTCCGCCGTTCTACACAATGGTGGGAGCGGCGGACATCGCCGCCTACTGGAAGATGTCCTGCCCGGTGAGCCGCGACTGGGTGCCCTTCGCGGTCCCGGGGGACGGTGGTTTCCTGTTCGCCGACTCCCGGACCGGCGAGATCGGCGAATACTTCCCCGAAAACGGGCCGCCCACCCATGCCCAGTGGCCGTCGTATTACCGCATGCTCAAGACCATCGCCGACGCGCTCGTTACGGGCGCCCCCGTCCTGCACGGGTCCACCCCCACAGTGTCCGACGGCAGTCTGAGCTGGGAATTCCCCGACGAGTGACGAAGCCCCGCCCGTTGCCGGGCGGGGCGCCGTACGACCTGGGGGAGCGGGCCGGTCAGCTCTTGGAGGGAACCGGCTTGCCGCCGGGCAGCACGGTCGGCTTCGGGAAGCGCAGGCGGCGGATCTGCGAGGACCGCATGGCCGCGTAGAACCCGATGCCCTTGAGGCTCTCGTCTGGGAACTTCTCGGCGACTTCCTTCCTCACACGCCCGGCCACGTAGAACGAGCTGACCAGGACGAGCACCATCACCACCGGCAGCGACAGGGTGTAGACGAGCAGCACCACCGACCGGACGGGGACCGGGAACGGCACCATCGACACCAGCATGATGACGAAGACGGCCGGCAGGAAGTACTGCCCTGGCAGGCGGCGGGAGTCGACCCAGTCGCGGGCGAACTTGCGCGCCGGGCCGCGGTCACGCGGCTGAAGGTACCGCTCGTCGCCGCGCAGCATGCCCTCACGCTGGCGGACCCGGGTCGCTCGGTCGCGCTCGCGCTGGAGGCGGTAGGCCTCCTTGCGGTTGGTGGGAGCCGTCACGGGGGAGCGGCGGCGGCCCTGCGCCTCACTCCGCTTGGGGGTGGGACGGCCCTTGCCCGGAGTCCCCTGGGGCTTAGGATCGTCTACAGGGACGGGGGAGTCGGCCGTAGGGGTCTGGGAACGACGTCGGAACACGTCGCCCAGCCTACCGGGCGTGCAACTTAGTGACGCCCTCGCGCGTTATGCGTAGGGTGAACCCAGGCGGCGACGCCGCCTAAAAGGGGCTGGAACGGCTGGGGTTACCCACGCACAACCTTTAAGAAGGGGACGGCCGACGCGCATGAGCGTGATGAAGAGACTTTCGATGATCTTCAAGTCGAAGGCCAACAAGGCCTTGGACAAGATGGAGGATCCGCGGGAGACCCTGGACTATTCGTACCAGCGGCAGTTGGAGCTGCTGCAGAAGGTCCGCCGGGGCGTGGCCGACGTGGCCACCAGCCGCAAGCGGGTGGAGCTGCAGATCAACCAGCTTGAGAGTCAGGCCGGGAAGCTTGAGAACCAGGGCAGGCAGGCGCTCTCCGCCGGCCGTGAGGACCTGGCACGCGAGGCGCTGACCCGGCGTAACGGCCTGAACACGCAGATCGCCGACCTTCGGATCCAGTACAACAATCTTCAGGGCGAGGAGGAGAAGCTCACCCTCGCCAGCCAGCGGCTCCAGGCCAAGGTCGACTCCTTCCGCACGAAGAAGGAGACCATCAAGGCCACCTACACGGCCGCCGAGGCGCAGACCCGGATCAACGAGGCGTTCTCCGGCATCTCCGAGGAGATGGGCGACGTCGGCCTCGCGATTCAGCGCGCCGAGGACAAGACCGCCCAGATGCAGGCGCGCGCCGGAGCGATCGACGAGCTGCTCGCCAGCGGCGCGCTCGACGACTTCACCGGCCAGCGCGACGACATCCAGGCGGAGCTCGACCGCATGGGCGGCGGCACCGACGTGGAGCTGGAGCTCGCCAGGATGAAGGCCGAGCTGGGCCAGGGCCCCGCGCCGAAGAGCGCGATCGAGGCCGGGCAGCCGGGCCAGGCGGCCCAGCCGTCGTCGCAGCCCACCCAGCAGTACCGTCAGCCGGGGGAGGGCCTGTGATCGTCAGAATCATGGGTGAGGGACAGGTCGAGATCGGCGCCGCCGACATCGAGGTCCTCAACGCGCTCGACAGCGAGCTCGAGGCCGCCATCGAGTCCGACGACGAGGCCGCCTTCCGCACCAAGCTGCACGCGCTGCTGGATAAGGTCCGCCAGGTGGGCAGCGCCCTCCCGGACGACTCGCTGGAGCCGTCCGAGCTGATCCTGCCGCCCGCCGACGCTTCGATCGAGGAAGTGCGGGAGATGCTCGGGGACACCGGGCTCATCCCTGGCTGATGGCCCGCACAAGGTTCGCCCCCGATCGCGGCCTCACGGTCCGGATGACCGTGACGATGTTCCTGCTCGGCCTGCTGTATGTCGCGTTCGTGGCCGCGCTGATCGCCGCCGGTGTGCGGGCGGTGACGGTGCTGGTGATCGCCGCGGGCCTCCTGCTGGTGCAGTACTTCCTGTCCGACCGGATCGCGCTGTTCGCGATGCACGGGCGGGAGGTCTCCCCGCAGGAGGCTCCCGAGCTGCACGGCATCGTCGACAGGCTCGCCGCGATGGCGAACATGCCCAAGCCCCGCGTGGCGATCGCCGACTCCGACGTCCCCAACGCTTTCGCCACCGGGCGCGACCAGAAGCACTCGGTCGTCTGCGTGACCACGGGCCTGCTGCGCAGGCTCGACGGGCCGGAGCTCGAAGGCGTCATAGCCCACGAGATGTCGCACGTCGCGCACCGGGACGTGGCGGTGATGACCATCGCCTCGTTCCTGGGCATCGTCGCCGGGCTGATGACCCGGGTCGCGCTCTACTCCGGTCTCGCTGGGGGAGGCCGCAGGGACAACAACAACGGCCCGCCCGTCGGCCTGATCATCCTCGCGGTCTCGGCCATCGTGTACGCGATCAGCTTCCTGCTCACGCGGGCGCTGTCGCGTTACCGCGAGCTGGCCGCCGACCGGGCGGGTGCGCTGCTGACCCAGCGGCCGTCGGCCCTCGCGAGCGCCCTGACGAAGGTGAGCGGGGAGATCGCCCGCATCCCGACGAGGGACCTGCGCGAGGCACAGCCGTTCAACGCCTTCTACTTCGCCCCGGCACTGTCGGGCGATAGCGTCGCGGCGCTGTTCTCCACCCATCCGCCGCTGGAGCGGCGCCTGGAGCAGCTCGCCAGGATCTCGGCCATGCTGGGCCGCTGAAAGGGCCGCTGAAAGGGCCGCTGAAAGGGCCGCTTAAGGGTTGGCAAAGGGCGGCAAGGGGCTGAAAAGGGACACCGAAGGACGCTGAGGGGACGGTTATGGGCTGGTTCGACGCGCTTCTGGGGCGTACGAAGGCGGCGAAGCCGGATCTCGACGCGCTGTTCGCCCTGCCGTCGGCGGCGGTGACGCTGCAGGCGGCGACGGGTTTCACCCCGACCGGCGTGGGTTCGGTCTCCTTCCGGGCAGCGGAGGGCGGCGCGTTCGCCCAGCTCGAAAAGGACATCGAGGCCCTGCTGGGGAAGGCCGAGGTCTCCCAGGACTCCTACGGCTACACCTGGCTGCTGGTCCGCAACCCTGACGTGTCGGGGCTCGTGACGGACCTCCACGCGGCCAACTCCTCGCTGGAGGCGGCGGGCTTCGGGCCGTCCCTGCTCTGCTCGCTCGTGACCTTCGCCGACTCGTCGGGCCGCAAGCTGGCGATCGTCTACCTCTACAAGCAGGGCACCTTCTACCCGTTCGCCCCGGCGGGAGGCACCCGCCGGGACAACGCCCTGGAGTTGCAGGTGCGTGGCGTCCTAACCGACGAGCTCAAGATCGAGCCCGACCTCTCGCGCTGGTTCCCCGTCTGGGGCGCTCCCGGTCTCTGACCCCCCCACCACCCCACCCCCCACCGGCGGTGATCATGCACAGGTTCCCCGGCATGCGGCAGACCTCCGTCACCACCGATCGTGATCATGCATGCTTTCCTCGTCATGATGGGCTTGCTGGGCAAACATCCCCCGTGATCATGCTGCGGATATTGCATGATCACCGAGCGCTTTGGTCCAGCTCAACCGTTGCGGACGGGAACCTGCGCATGATCACGAAATGCGTGGTCCCAGCTCACCCGCCGCACACGGGAGTCTGTGCATGATCACCGCGGGAGGGGGTGGGGCGGAGGCGTTGCGGCCGGGGGATCCCACGCGCGTGGGCCGCTATCAGCTCACCGCGCGTCTCGGCGAGGGCGGCCAGGGCACCGTCTACCTCGGCACCGCGCCGTCCGGATCGCCGGTGGCGGTCAAGGTGCTCCGCTCCGACCTCGCGGGGAACGGCGAGGCTCGGGATCGCTTTGTCCGGGAGGTCTCCGTCGCCCGGCGGGTGGCCGCGTTCTGCACGGCCCAGGTCATCGAGACGGGCGTCGACGCCCATCGCCCCTTCATCGCCAGCGAGTACATCGACGGCCCAACCCTGGCCGCCGTCGTCGAACGCGACGGGCCACGGCACGGTCCGGCCCTGCACCGCCTGGCCGTCGGCACCGTGACCGCCCTGGCCGCGATCCACCAGGCGGGCGTCGTGCATCGGGACTTCAAGCCGTCCAACGTGCTGCTCGGCCAGGACGGGCCGCGCGTCATCGACTTCGGCATCGCCCGCGCGCTGGACCGCGCCTCGACGCTGACCTCGGTGGCGGTCGGCACGCCCGCTTACATGACGCCCGAGCAGCTTTCCGGCGAGCAGGCCGGAACCGCCGCCGACATGTTCGCCTGGGCCTGCACGATGGTCTACGCCGCCACAGGGGAGCCGCCCTTCGGCAGCGACAGCCTCCCGGCCGTCTTCAACCGCATCGTGAACGCCGAGCCCGACCTCGGTTCGATCGAGGAGCCCCTTCGCGGCCTGGTCACCCAGTGCCTCGCCAAGGACCCGTCCGCCCGCCCCACGTCCGGCGAGATCCTCCTCCGCCTCCTCGGCCACGCCCCCGCCGCGTCGCCCGGTGACGCCGTGCGGCCCCTCACGGGCATGCCGCCCGGTGCCGCGCTTCAGGAGCAGGTCGGTCTCCCGGGCCGCTCACTTCCCCAGGACGACGGCCTCCTCCAGGAGGGTACGGCTGCCGCCTCGCCGGGCACCGCCGTACATGCGGTCTCGAATGGCGCCGCGGATGCCGTCCCGACACGGCCGGGCAGGCGGGCCGGCCACGAGAATGCGGGCGACGCGGCGAGCCACAGTCTGGGAGGCCGGGGGGCGAGGCGGCTGCCGCATGTCTTGCCGGTGCCGGTGGTCGTGCTGGCGGTCGTGCTGGCTCTCGCGGGAGGCGGGTTCCTGCTCGTCAACACTCGGGATCCGGCGCCGGCTGCCCCCTCAGACGGCCGCGCTCTGCCGGGCACCTCCATCGTCCTGGAGGAGAAGGCGGACGACCCCATCAAGGTCACGTCCTACGCCGTCGGGGACGACGTCTATCTGCGGGACCGGGACGTACGGACCACAGACACAGGGGGCGGGGACTCGCGGACCGGGGGCTCAGGCGGCGGGGACGTGCGGGCGGGGGGCTCGCGGGCCGGAGACATGGCGGGCGGGAACGGCTTCGCGAAGGCGCCGGGATATTTCGAGGTCCAGGTCGAGGACGGCGGTGCGAGGGCGGTGGGGATCGACACCGGGTACGCCTCGTCAGGCCACGCCGCCGTGTCGGTCATCGACCGCGTGACGGGGAGGCCCCGCACGATCGAGACCGTGAAGGCGCCGCTGTACGTCTCGTCTCCCGCGTGGTCGCCGGACCACTCGAAGATCCTGCTGACGGCGCTCAGGCCCGTTGCGGGGGACAGGCCCGACGGAGCCGGGTTCGTCATCGTGGACGTGGTGGCATGGACGGCGACGTTCGTCAAGGTCACAGACCCGGACGTGGGGGAGTGGTCGTATTTCTGGCGCGGAGACGGGCGGGCCGTGGCGACGTGGGCGACCACGGCCGCCGGGGAGGGCATCCGCTTCTATGCCCTGGACGGCGCCGCGCTCACCACGCTGACGAACGTCGGCACGCCGATCGAGATCGCCGGTGACATCGTGTCCCCCTCGGGAGGCCTGCTGCTGACCAGGTGCCCGAAGACGTCCGCCCAGGTCTGCGCCTGGACGGCCGACGGCGCCGAGCGTGCCCGCGTGCCGTTCCCGTCCGAACGGCTGATCGGCTGGTACGACGAGGACCACATCGCGGGGTGGCGCCGCGCGGGCGACGGCTGCGAGATCGTGGTCGCCGCTCTCGACGGCACGGTCGTCCGGCGCCTCGCCACCGCGTCCACCGACGCCTACAAGGAGGTCGCCCTCCGCTACACGCGGACGGCGCGATGAGCGACGATAGGCCACGATGAGCGACATGACGACCAAGGAATGGACCCACATCGAGTACGCCGACGCGACCGGCCGGGAGATCGCCCGGATGGCGGAAGCCGTGCGAGGCCATGACCCGGCGACGCCTGTGCCCACCTGCCCGGGGTGGGACCTCGCTGAGCTGGTCGCCCACACCGGGGCGGTCCACCGGTGGGCGGCAGCCATGGTCCGCGACCTCGCCCCGCGCCGCTACGACAGGCAGGCGATGGACCACGGCCTTCCCAGCCGCTTCGAGGACTACCCGGCCTGGCTGGAGGAGGGAGCCGTACTGCTGGTGGAGGCGCTGAAGGAACAGGACCCCGATGCGGAGATGTGGTCGTGGGCGGGTGACCGGCACGCGCGCTTCTGGTCACGGCGTCAGCTCCACGAGACCGTCATCCACCGGGCCGACGTGGAGCTCGCCGTCGGCGCCGAGCCCTCGATCGCCGAGTCCTTGGTCGATGACCAGTCCTTGGTCGACGAGGACGTGGCGGCCGACGGCGTCAGCGAGTTGCTCGACGTTCTCCCTTACGCGAGCTGGCGGCCGCTCCTGGCCGAGCTCAGGGGCGACGGCGAGACGATCTCCTGGCAGCCCGGCACGGGGACGGGCTGGCTCATCCGCCTGACCCCTGACGGCTTCTCCTACGAGCGGTCCAGTGCCCCCGGCCAGTCCACGGTCCGTACGGCCACCGCCCGCGACGTGCTCCTGATGGCCTGGGGAAGGCGTCGCCCCCAGGACCGCCCCGAGGACTACGTCATTGAGGGCGACTCCACCCTCCTCCGGTGGTGGGCCGAGCGTTCCGCCATCTGATCAGAGATCAGATCAGGGGAGCGCCAGCATGCGGTCGAGGGCGACCTTGGCCCAGTGGGTGGTGTCCGGGTCGACCGTGATCTGGTTGACGACCTCCCCGGCGGCGAGCGACTCCAGCGCCCAGACCAGGTGCGGCAGGTCGATCCGATTCATCGTCGAGCAGTAGCACACGGTCCGGTCGAGGAACGTGATCGACTTGTCGGGGAACATCTGCCCGAGGCGCTTGACCAGGTTCAGCTCGGTGCCGATGGCCCAGGACGAGCCGGCGGGAGCCTCTTCCAGCGTGCGGATGATGTACTCGGTCGAGCCCACGTAGTCGGCCTTGGTGACGACCTCGTGGCGGCACTCGGGGTGGACGAGGACGTTCACACCCGGGATGCGGGCGCGGACCTCGTCGACGCATTCCGCCGTGAACCGGCCGTGCACCGAGCAGTGGCCCTTCCACAGGATCATCTTGGCGTTCTCGAGCTGCTCCCGGGTGAGGCCGCCGTTCGGCCGGTGCGGGTTGTAGACCACGCAGTCGTCCAGGGACAGGCCCATCTCCAGCACGGCGGTGTTGCGGCCGAGATGCTGGTCGGGCAGGAACAGGACCTTCTGGCCCTGCTCGAAGGCCCACTCCAGGGCCCTCTTCGCGTTCGACGAGGTGCAGACCGCGCCGCCGTGGCGGCCGCAGAACGCCTTGATGTCGGCGCTGGAGTTCATGTAGGTGATGGGAACGACCTGGTCGGCGATCCCGGCGTCCTCCAGGGCGTCCCAGCAGTCCTCAACCTGGGTGAAGGTGGCCATGTCGGCCATCGAGCAGCCCGCCGCGAGATCGGGCAGGACGACCTTCTGGGAGTCGCCGGTCAGGATGTCGGCCGACTCGGCCATGAAGTGGACGCCGCAGAACACGATGTACTCCGCGCCGGGCCGCGCGGCCGCCTCGCGGGCCAGTTTGAACGAGTCTCCGGTCACGTCGGCGAACTGGATGACCTCGTCGCGCTGGTAGTGGTGACCGAGCACGAACAGCCGGTCGCCGAGCCGCTCCTTGGCCGCCCTGGCGCGCTCCACCAGCGCCGGGTCGGACGCGGAGGGAAGCTCGCCGGGACAGTCGACTCCGCGCTCACTGTGCGGGTCGGTGCCCCGGCCGAGGATGAAGAGCGGAAGCCCGGTCTCGGTGATCGTCACGACCACACCCCCTTCGGGGACTTATCGTCGAATTGACGACTAATAATTACACACCCCTCACACCACCTATTCCGCCCCCCTTCCGCCCAGCCCATGGCGGCGGCCCTTCCAAGGTCAACCGGTCCCGCGCCATAAGCAGGAATGTGTAGCGATCGGCGGGTGTTGGTAGCGTCTAGGTAGGACGTCGGAATCAATCGACCGCTCCGGGTGGGCGGTTGGCGCAGACGCGGGAGTCATCAGATGACGGTTGAGAGCAGCGAGACCACACAGCAGGGCCTGGTCCTGACTGATGCGGCCGCCGCCAAGGTCAAGAGCCTGCTGGAGCAGCAGGGCGAGGAAGGACTGCAGCTGCGCGTGGCCGTGCAGCCGGGTGGTTGTTCCGGCCTGCGCTACCAGCTCTTCTTCGACGACCGCTCCATGGACGGCGACGTCGTTTCGGACTTCGGCGGTGTGAGCGTCGTCACTGACCGGATGAGCGCGCCGTACCTGACCGGAGCCACGGTGGACTTCGTGGACACCATCGAGAAGCAGGGCTTCACGATCGACAACCCGAACGCCACGGGTTCGTGCGCCTGCGGCGACTCGTTCAACTAAGGCTCGGAGCAAGGGCTCGGAGAGGGCTGCCGGCAAGGCTGTCCTGAGCTTGGCAGACCGCCCCGTACGGGTTTCCCGTGCGGGGCGTCGTCATGTCGAGACGGTACGCTCGACGGGTTCGCCAAGATTGCCTTCCCATCCCCAGATGCTGACAACGAGGAGAATGACCCCGTGCGCATCGCCGTCACCGGCTCCATCGCGACCGACCATCTGATGACCTTCCCCGGCCGCTTCGGCGACCAGTTGATCGCCGAACAGCTCGACCGGGTGTCGCTGTCGTTCCTCGTCGACGATCTGCAGATCCGCCGCGGCGGATGCGCGGCCAACATCGCCTTCGGGATGGGGTGCCTGGGGCTGAGCCCGGTGCTGGTGGGCGCCGTGGGCACCGACTTCGCCGACTACCGCTCGTGGCTGGAACGGCACGGCGTCGACTGCGCGTCGGTTCACGTGTCCGAGTTGCACCACACCGCACGGTTCCTCTGCACGACGGATGATGACCACAACCAGATCGCGTCGTTCTACACGGGCGCGATGGCCGACGCGCGGGAGATCGAGCTCGGTCCGATCGCGGAGCGGCTGGGCGGGCTCGACCTGGTCCTGATCAGCCCGAACGACCCGGCGGCGATGCTGCGGCACACCGACGAGGCGCGGAACCGGGGCATCCCGTTCGCGGCCGACCCGTCGCAGCAGCTGGCGCGGATGCCGGACGACCAGATCCGCCTGCTGGTGGAGGGCGCGGCCTACCTGTTCAGCAACGACTACGAGCTCGGGATGATCGAGCAGAAGACGGGCTGGTCCAACGAGGAGATCCTCGACCGGGTCGGCGTCCGCGTCACCACGCTCGGCCCGAAGGGCGCGCGGATCGACCGCAAGGGCGAGCCGTCCCTGCATATCTCGCCCGCCCCGGAGCTGGGCAAGGCCGACCCGACCGGCGTCGGCGACGCGTTCCGGGCCGGTTTCCTGTCGGGTCTCGCGTGGGGCCTGTCACTGGAGCGCTGCGGCCAGATCGGGAACCTCACGGCGACCCACGTCCTGGAGCGGGTCGGCGGCCAGGAGTACGAGCTGGGCCAGCGCGTCTTCCTGGAGCGCTTCGCCGGAGCGTACGGCCAGGCGGCGGCGGACGAGGTGGCCCCGCACGTCAGGTGCCACTACGCCTGACGCGGTTCAGCCTGACGCGGGTTCACAGAGGTGCTGATCAGCCTGTGACAGGGATCAGCCGGGCGCGGGGATGGGCCAGGGATGGGTGGGGCTCAGTAGTTGCGCCGCACGTGGATCGACCAGCCACCCTGGGGCAGGTCATAGCTCCCCACGTGCTCGTGCGACTTGAGCCTGCACCAGGCGGGGATGTCGGTGAAGGCGGCGGGGTCGTCGGCGAGGACGGCGACCACGTCGCGCATCGGCACGTGGTTGATCCGCTCGGCCAGCATGATGATCGGGATGGGGCACTTGCGGCCCAGCGCGTCGATCGTCAGCGCGGGCGTCTCCTCGGGCCCGCGCGGCTCCGGCTGCTCTCGGGGCTGCCGGGGGTCGCGGGATTCGAGGGGTGGAGTCTCCGGCGCCTTCCCGCCGCCACCCGACCGCCTGCGCCACATCAGTGAACCCCCAAACTCGACCGGATCCGCCGCACGATGTCCGGGAGGACGGCGAGAAAGCGATCGATGTCGCCCTCGGACACGCCACGGGGCAGCGATACCCGGACATTCCCGTGCGTAAGCACGCCCATTGCCTCCAGAACATGCGATGGCCGAAGCGTACTAGCCGTGCAGGAGCTTCCGGACGAGATCGCGAAGCCCGCCTTGTCCAACTCTGTCAGGAGCGCCTCACCCTCGACGTAGAGGCAGGAGAAGGTCACGATGTGCGGCAGCCTCCGGACCGGGTCGCCGATGACCTCGACGTCGGGCACCAGCCGGGGCACCTCGGCGCGGATCCGGTCCACCAGCGCGGACATGCGCGGTCCCTCGGCGGCCTCCTCGGCCGCCCTGGCGCGGAGCGCGGCGGCGGCGGCCACGATGGCGGGCACGTTCTCGAAGCCCGGCACCCGGCGGCGCTCCCGCTCGTCCTCCGGGTACGGCGAGCGCCAGCGGATGCCCTTGCGGATCGCCAGCACGCCGACCCCGGCGGGGCCGCCCCACTTGTGGGCGCTGGCGGTGAGCACCGACCAGCCCCGGGGGATCGGCAGGCGGCCGGCGGACTGGGCGGCGTCCACCAGCAGCGGCACCCCTGCCGCCTGGCACGCCTCGGCGGCTTCCTCGACCGGCTGGAGCGTCCCGACCTCGTGGTTCGCCGACTGGAGGCAGGCGAGAGCCGTACCGGGCCGGGAGACCGCCTCGGCGAACGCGCCCGCGTCGGCCTGTCCGGTGCGGCCGACGCCGACGATCTCCACCTCGCCGCCGTCGCGTTCGTGGACCGCCGCGGCCTGCAGGACGCTGGAGTGCTCGACCGCGCTCGCCACCAGGTGGCGGCCCACCCGGCGGCGGCCCTGAAGGGCGCCCAGGACGCCCAGGTGAACGGCCTGGGTCCCCGAGGAGGTGAAGGCCACCTCGTCCGGCCTGGCGCCGAGAACGTCGGCTACCTCCGCTCTTGCCTGCTCCAGTAACATCTGGGCGCGGCGGGCCGTGCCGTACAGCCGCGCGGGGTCGGCCCAGCCGGCGTCGAGCGCGGCCATCAGGGCGTCGCGAGCCGCGGGATGGAGAGGTTCGGTCGAAGCCGCGTCCAAGTAGGCCACGGTTAGGACACTAACGGGGGCTGGTCAGAGGGGCGCCGCCGGTCCGCGCTAATGTGTCCCCCAGCGTGAACTCAACAAGTAAAGGGGCAACCGGCGGAAAGGTTGTGCCGGTTGAACCCGAGCGTCAAATCTGAAAAACCGCCCAAGAGAGGGACTCTTGGGCTTCATCTGTGGGGTAGGCGATCCGTGAGTCCGACCCGCCGTACGACACGGCGACCGTTGGCCCGCCGCCGGTTGACCGGCGTCGCCGCCGTGGCGCTGCTGGTGGTGGCGTCCGCGACGGCGTGTAGCAAAGAGGCCGCCGACCAGTGGTCCCGTGCCGGCATGCCGGAAGGCGTTACCAAGCAGGCGACCATCGTCCATACGCTCTGGGTCGGGTCGTGGATCGCGGCTCTCGCCACCGGCGTCGTCGTGTGGGGCCTGATCCTGTGGGCGGTCCTGTTCCACCGCAAGAAGCAGAGCTCGGCCGACCACCTGCCCCCGCAGGTGCGCTACAACCTGCCGATCGAGATCCTCTACACGGTCGTCCCGGTCATCATGGTCGCGGTGTTCTTCTTCTTCACCGCGCGGGACGAGACCGAGATCATGAAGGTCACCGGAACCGCCCCGATCAAGGTGGCCGTCGAGGGCTACCAGTGGAGCTGGCGGTTCACCACCGAGTACCAGGGCCAGAAGGCGGTGGCGGCGGGCGTCCCGGTCGACCTGAGCAAGCAGAGCGTGGAGACCCCGCAGGGTCCGCAGCTCGTGCTGCCGGTCAACAGCGAGGTGCAGTTCGATCTGCACTCGCCTGACGTCATCCACTCGTTCTGGGTGCCGGCCTTCGCCTTCAAGATGGACGTGTTCCCCGGGAACGTGCACAACAGGTTCCAGATCACGACGCTCGATCGGGCGGGCGTCTTCACCGGCCGCTGCGCCGAGCTCTGCGGTACCGACCACAGCAGGATGCTGTTCTCCGTGAAGCTCGTCCCGCAGGCGGAATTCGACCAGTACATCAAGAGCCAGGCGGGGAGTGCGCAGTGACCGCCATCCAGGAACCGGCACGCGTCGTCGCGCGGCCGTACACCAAGGGCACGGTCATCGCCAAGTGGCTGTCCTCGACCGACCACAAGGTGATCGGGCACCTTTACCTGATCACGTCGTTCGTGTTCTTCCTGATCGGCGGCGTCATGGCGCTGGTCATGCGAGCCGAGCTGGCCCAGCCGGGCCTGCAGTTCGTGTCGAACGAGCAGTTCAACCAGCTGTTCACCATGCACGGCACGATCATGCTGCTGATGTTCGCCACGCCGCTGTTCGCGGGCTTCGCCAATGAGCTGATGCCGCTGCAGATCGGCGCGCCCGACGTGGCGTTCCCGCGGCTCAACATGGTGAGCTACTGGCTCTACCTGTTCGGCAGCACGATCGCGGTCGCGGGCTTCCTCACGCCTGGTGGCGCCGCGTCGTTCGGCTGGACGGCCTACGCCCCGCTGTCGAACGCGGTGACCTCGCCCGGCCTCGGCGGCGACATGTGGATCATGGGTCTGGCGCTGTCGGGCCTCGGCACCATCCTCGGCGCGGTCAACTTCATCACGACGATCATCACCATGCGGGCCCCGGGCATGACGATGTTCCGGATGCCGATGTTCACCTGGAACATCCTGCTCACCAGCATCCTGGTGCTGCTGGCCTTCCCGGTGCTGGCGGCCGCGCTGCTCGCCCTGGAGGCCGACCGGAAGCTCGGCGCGCACATCTTCGACTCGCCGACCGGCGGTCCGATGCTGTGGCAGCACCTGTTCTGGTTCTTCGGCCACCCCGAGGTGTACATCATCGCGCTGCCGTTCTTCGGCATCATCACCGAGGTGCTGCCCGTCTTCAGCCGTAAGCCGGTCTTCGGCTACATCGGCCTCGTGGGCGCGACCATCGCGATCGCCGGCCTGTCGGTGACCGTCTGGGCGCACCACATGTTCGTCACCGGCCAGGTGCTCCTGCCGTTCTTCTCGTTCATGACGTTCCTGATCGCGGTCCCGACCGGAGTGAAGTTCTTCAACTGGATCGGCACGATGTGGCGCGGCCACCTGTCTTTCGAGACGCCGATGCTGTTCGCGGTCGGCTTCCTGGTGACCTTCCTGTTCGGCGGCCTCACGGGCGTCATCCTCGCCTCGCCGCCGCTGGACTTCCAGATCAGCGACAGCTACTTCGTCGTGGCCCACTTCCACTACGTGGTCTTCGGCACCGTGGTGTTCGCGATGTTCGCGGGCTTCTACTTCTGGTGGCCCAAGTTCACCGGCAAGATGCTCAACGACAAGCTGGGCAAGGTCCACTTCTGGACGCTGTTCTTCGGCTTCCACCTGACCTTCCTGGTGCAGCACTGGCTGGGTGTCAGCGGCTTCCCGCGGCGGTACGCCGACTACGGGCCGTCCGACGGCTTCACCGGCCTGAACATGATCTCGTCGGCGGGCGCGTTCCTGCTGGGTCTCTCGACGCTGCCGTTCGTCTACAACGTGTGGCGGACGTGGAAGACCGCCCCGAAGGTCACCGTCGACGACCCCTGGGGCTACGGCGGTTCGCTCGAGTGGGCCACCTCGTGCCCGCCCCCGCGGCACAACTTCATCACGCTGCCGCGGATCCGCTCCGAGCGTCCCGCGTTCGACCTCAAGTACCCGCACCTCGCGGTCAAGCCTGAACTGGAGGCCTGATGAAGATCCAGGGGTGGATGTTCCTGCTCTGCGGCATCTTCTTCGCCGCCGCGGACGCCGTGTACTGGTTCTGGTCGAAGGAACCGACCGGCACCACGGCCATGGCGATCTCCGTCGGGCTGGCGTTCATGATCGGTTACTACCTGCTGTTCACGGCGCGCCGGATCGGCGACCAGCCGGAGGACAACAAGGAGGCCGAGGTCAGCGACGGCGCCGGGGAGATCGGCTTTTTCAGCCCGCACAGCTGGTGGCCGCTGTTCGTGTGCCTGTCGGCCGCGCTGACGTTCTTCGGCTTCACCATCGGCTGGTGGCTCTTCTTCATCGGGCTGTTCGCCACGATCATGAGCGCCATCGGCTTCGTCTTCCAGTACTACCGGGGCAACTTCTCGCACTGAGTGAGCGCTCTGAGTGAGCGCTCTGGGACGGCTCTGAGACAGCGCGTCGCGGCCGGTCGGCGGATCTCGCCGACCGGCCGCGGCGTTTTTACGTTCACCCGCGGGGCGGATTTTTGCCGGGAGCGGGCTTCTCCCGGGCTCGGACCCAGCGTGATCGGGGAATAACCCAGAGAAACCGATCAGGCGGGGGGAGACCGACGTGCGAGCTGGTGCAGGGGCGCTGGCCCTTCTCATGGCGGCGGGATGTTCCGCCACGTCGACGGACCAGGACGGCGACGGGCCCGCGGCCAAGGCGGCGATCACCATTACCCCGATGGACGGGGCGCGGGAGCTGCCTCCGGAGCTGCCCATCACGGTCGGCGCCGTCGGCGGGGCGCTCAAAAGTGTCACCGTACGGGCCGGAGGGCAGCCTGTGACGGGCGTTTACAGCGCCGACCACACCCAGTGGCGGAGCGACCGTCCGATGGCTCCTGGCGTCTCCTACAGCGTCACCGCCGTGGCCGCCGCACCCGGCGGGGGGACCGTCCAGAGGTCCAGCGCGTTCACCACGAAGAGGGGCACCACGACCTTCGGGATCGAGACGCTGCTGCCCAGCAAGCAGGACACCGGCCTCACCGTGGGCGTGGGCATGCCGATCATGCTGACGTTCGACAAGAAGATCACCGACCGTGTCTCCGTCGAGCGCAACCTGTTCGTCCAGGCGTCCAAGCCCGTCGAGGGGGCCTGGCATTGGTACGACGACCGCAACGTCGTCTTCCGGCCGAAGGAGTACTGGCCGCCCTACACCACGGTCCGGTTCACGGCCCGCCTCTCGGGCGTCCGCGGCGCCGAGGGGATGTACGGCAAGCAGGACTACGTCCGCGACTTCACGATCGGGCGGTCCCAGATCAGCCAGGCCGACACCCAGACCCACTACATGAAGATCAGGCGCGACGGGAAGGTCATCCAGAACTTCCCGATCAGCGCCGGCATGGGCGGCGTGTGGAGGCACTACACGACCAGCGGCGTCCATCTGGCGATGTCCCGCGAGGACGTCACCGTGATGACGTCTCCCGACGCCGGCCCCGGCGACGCGGGGTACTACCAGACGACCGTCTACGACACCGTCCGGATCTCGAACAGCGGTGAATACGTCCACGGGGCCCCGTGGTCGGTGGGGGACCAGGGCAACTCCAATGTGAGCCACGGCTGCATCAACGTCAGCCCGTCGAACGCCAAGTGGTTCCTCAAGAACACCCTGATCGGCGACCCCGTCATCGTCAGGGGGACGCCGCGCAAGCTCGAGCCGACCAACGGCTGGGGCCACTGGCAGGAGTCGTGGGGCGACTGGCTAAAGTGGAGCCGTCTCCGCGGCGACATCTCCCAGCCGCTGTAGGGCTCGAAAGCTGTAGGCGCCGCGCAAAAGCTGTAGGCGCGCAAAAGCGAAGCGGCCCGGGCGGGGAAGAGAGATCCCGCCCGGGCCGCTTCTGTGTGCGTTGCCTGCCGGCTCAGTGGAGCTGCTTGTGGTCCCCGCCGGAGCCGACGGCGGCGTGCTCCTCTTCGTGGTGACCCGCGTCATGAGCGTGGCCGTCCCCGTCGAACGGGACGCGGTCCGTGCCGTACGCCTCGCTCATCTTGGCCCGGAGCCGGCCCAGCGCGGTGCGGGCGGACTTGGGCGGGATGCCCTCGCCGTCCACCCCGCTCTCGATGACCGGGATCAGCTCCTTGCCGCGCATGTGGTCGGCGATGTCCTGCGCCGCAGGCGTGTGGACCTCGATGTACTCGCCGTTCGGCATCCGCTTGATGACGCCCGACTCCACGCCGTGGGACAGCACCTCGGCGTCCTTGCGCTGGAGGCCGATGCAGATCCGGTAGGCGATGAGGTAGGCGATCGCCGGGCCGATGAAGATCGCGAACCGGCCGAAGATCGTCGTCGAGTACAGGCTGACCTTGAAGTTCGCCGAGATCTCGTCGTTCGCGCCCAGCAGCCACAGGATGCCGTAGAACGCGATCCCCGAGATGCCGATCGCGGTGCGGTGCGGATTGTTCCGCGGCCGGTCGGCGATGTGGTGCTCCCGGCGGTCGCCGGTGATCCACTGCTCGGCGAACGGGTAGAGCGCGAGGCCGGTCATGATGATGCCCATCGGGACCAGTGCCGGGATCAGCACGCTCAGCGCGACCGTGTGGCCCCAGAAATTGATCTCCCAGGAAGGCATCAGGCGCAGCGCGCCCTCCAGGAAGCCCATGTAGAAGTCGGGCTGCGACCCGGCCGAGATGTCCGCCGGCGTGTACGGCCCGAACAGCCAGATCGGGTTGATCTGGGCGAAGGTTCCGAGCAGCGCGATCACGGCGAACGTGAACAGGAAGAACGCGCCCGCCTTGGCCATGAAGGCCGGGTAGAACGGCGCGCCCACCACGTTCGTCTCGGCGCGGCCCGTGCCCGGCATCTGCGTGTGCTTCTGCACCCACATGAGGATCATGTGGGCGGAGATGAGCGCCAGCAGGATGCCCGGGATCAGCAGGATGTGGATCGTGAAGAACCGCGAGATCACGTCGTGGCCGGGGTACTCGCCGCCGAACAGGAAGAACGTGATGTAGGTCCCGACGATCGGGATGGCCATCATGACACCCTCGGTGATCCGCAGACCGGCGCCGGAGAGCAGGTCGTCGGGGAGGGAGTAGCCGGTGAGGCCCTCCAGCAGCGCCAGCGTGAGCAGGCCCACGCCGATGAGCCAGTTCAGCTCGCGCGGCTTGCGGTACGCGCCGGTGAAGAACACGCGGAGCATGTGGACCGTCATGCCGGCGACGAACAGCAGCGCCGCCCAGTGGTGGATCTGCCGGATCAGCAGACCGCCCCGCACGTCGAAGCTGATGTTCAGGGCGGAGGCGTACGCCTCGGACATCCTGACGCCGACCAGCGGCTGGTAGGAGCCCGAGTAGGTGACCTCGCCCATGCTCGGCTTGAACCAGAGCGTCAGGAACGTGCCGGTCAGCAGCAGGATGATGAACGAGTAGAGCGCGATCTCACCCAGCAGGAACGACCAGTGGTCGGGGAAGACCTTCCTCAGGTTGCGCTTGAGGAAGCGCCCCGCGCCGAGGCGGTCGTCGAGGAAGGTGGATGTGTCCGCGATGGCCTTGGGAGGAGTGTTCATCAGGCCTTCTTCTCCCTTGCTTCCGCCTCGGCGTCGCCGCGCTCCCAGAAGCTGGGGCCCACGGGGACGTTGAAGTCGGACTTGGCGACGAGGTAGCCCTCGCCGTCGATCCCGATGGGGAGCTGCGGCAGCGGCCGCGCGGCGGGGCCGAAGATGACCTTCGCTCCGTCGGCCGCGTCGAACGTCGACTGGTGGCACGGGCAGAGGATGTGGTGCGTCGTCTGCTCGTACAGCGCGGCGGGGCAGCCCACGTGAGTGCAGATCTTGGAGTACGCGACGATGCCGTCGTGCGTCCAGTTCAGGTTCGTGCCGGACTTGATCTCCTCCGGGCGGAACTTGAGGAGGATCAGCGTGGCCTTGGCCAGCGCGTTCAGGTCCTCCTCGTAGCCCTCGGGCACGACCGACAGGATGCCGCCGGGCGAGTTGAAGTCGGCGGCGCGGATCGGCTGGCCCGTGCCCTCGACGACGAGGCGGCGTGGCTTGCCGTCCTTGGTCGGGGCGCCCCAGACGGTGTGCCTGAGCGAGGTGCCGGGCAGCGGGCCGAGGTCCTTCAGCAGCACCAGCGGGGCCAGGCCCAGCGGCGCGGCGGCCAGCAGGAGCGTACGGCGCAGCAGCTTGTGCTTGACGAAGCCGCTCTCGTTGGCGCCCTCCAGGAACGTCTCCTTGACGTACTCCCGGGTGGCCGAGTCGGAGGCCATCGGGTGGCGCTCCTGCACGAGGTAGTACTTCGGCATGATCCGCCGCACCCACAGCGTTATGCCGCTCGCGAGCGACAGCAGGGCGACGCTGAGCGTGCCGCCCAGCGCGTAGTTGGAGACGGCGGTCTTGTCGATCGTGCCGACCTGGAAGGCGACGTAGGCGGCGATGAACGCCGCGCCCGCCAGGAAGGTGATCGTGAACAGCAGCGCGACGAGCCTCTCGGCCCTGCGGGCGCTCGCCGGGTCCTGGTAGACGACCCCGGGCACACCCTTGACCTCGTGGACGTCCTCGTCGGCGAGGAACGCGGCTCCGGCCTCGCGGCGGTTGTCGCCACTGAGGATGGGGCCGTTGGAGGAAGGGGTTCCGATGACGCGCGCCGGGACGCGGCTCTCCGGCTGATCGATGTGGTTATCTGTCATGCCTTCGCCCGTCGCTTCTTCGCGGTGATCCAGATGGCGGCGAGGATGAGGAGGCTGATGCCCGCGATCCACGCCACAAGACCCTCGGTCACGGGGCCGATCCGGCCCAGGCCCGAACCACCCGGGTCGACCTGCGACCGCACGTGAGTGATGTAGGCGATCATGTCGCGCTTCTGCTCGGGAGTGATCGTGGAGTCGTTGAAGACCGGCATCGCCTGCGGGCCGGTGATCATCGCCTCGTAGATCTGCGTCGGCGTCGCCGGGTTGAGCGGCGGGGCGTACTTGCCGTAGGTGAGCGCGCCGCCCGCGCCGACGAAGTTGTGGCACTGGATGCAGTTCGCGCGGAACAGTTCGCCGCCCTTGGCTGGGTCACCCTTCGCGGGATCCACCTGCTCGGCGCTCGGGACCGTCGGGCCGCCGCCCAGGGACTGGACGTAGGCGGCCAGGTCCTTGATCGCCTGAGGGGTCACCCAGTCGGCGAGCGGCTTGCGGGGGGCCTGCGGGCCCGCGTCCGCGGCCGGCATGCGGCCGGAGCTGACCTGGAAGTCCACGGCCGCCGCGCCGACGCCCACGAGAGTGGGAGCCTTACCGCTGCCCTCGGCGTTCAAGCCGTGGCAGCTCGCGCAGTGGGCCACGAACAGGCTCTTGCCCTGCGCCACGTCGTCGGCCTTACCGGACGCGATCGCCGCGTCCGCGCTGCTGCCGTTCGGCGCGGCGACGGCGTATCCCCCGCCGAGCAGGCCCAGGGCGAGCGCCACGACGGCGAATCGCGCGAGGGGATGGCGCCGTCGGGCGGTGATGGAGTTCACCGAAATTCCCGTTCCGATCATTTGATGATGTAGATGGTCGCGAAAAGGCCGATCCAGACCACGTCGACGAAGTGCCAGTAGTAGGACACGACGATCGCGCTGGTCTGCTGCTCATAGGTCAAGCGCTTCGCGGCGTACGTGCGTCCCAGGATGAACAGGAACGCGATCAGACCACCGGTCACGTGCATGCCGTGGAAGCCCGTGGTCAGGTAGAACACCGAGTCGTACGGGGAGTGCGAAAGGACGTGGTGCTCCTTTGCGAGGTTCCCGTACTCCCAGAGCTGCCCGCCCACGAAGAAGGCGCCCATGAGGAAGCTAACGATGTACCAGAACCGGAGCTTCCCGACCTGGCCCTTTTCCACTGCCCACACGCCCAGCTGGCACGTCACACTCGACAGGACCAGAACGGTCGTGTTGAAGGTCGCGAACGGAACGTTGAGGTCCGCCTCGGGCCACGGACCGTGCTCCGCAAGGGTGACCGACCGGATGGTGAAGTACATCGCGAACAGCGCCGCGAAGAACATGAGCTCAGAGGACAACCACACGATGGTCCCGACCTGAACCAGGTTGGGCCGGCTGGACCCGTGCGGTCTCGTCGTCGTAGTAATTGCGGATGCTGTCGCCACGGGCAGCATTATTGCGGCTCTCCAGGTCGGGTCGCCCCACGACCCCCCGTTAGGGCTCCATCCGGCCACCAAAACGGGCACACCGCACCATTCACCCCGGGGCTGCGCGCCTGGCGCTCGCGCCGGTAGCATCACGATGACCATACCCCGCGATTCGACAGTGAGCGTGAAATGAGGGTTCTCGTCTACAGCGACGACGCAGGCACCCGTGAGAAGGTGCGGCTGGCCATCGGGCGGCGCCCCGCCGCGGACGTGCCCCTCGTCGACATCGTCGAGTGCGCGACGCAGCCGGCGGTGATCAAGCTGCTCGACGCCGGTGACATCGACGTCGCCATCCTGGACGGCGAGGCCGTCCCGGCAGGAGGCATGGGGATCAGCAGGCAGGCCAAGGACGAGGTCCACAACTGCCCGCCGATCCTGCTGCTCATCGCGCGCCGCGACGACCGCTGGCTCGCCAATTGGTCCCGCGCCGACGCCGTGGTCGCCCAGCCGCTCGACCCGGTCGTCCTCGCCGAGGCGGTCGCCGACCTGATGCGCCGCCGCCTCAGCGTCTCCGGGACCGGTGTCCCAGCCCATGTTCCAGCCCATGTACCAGCCCAGAACCACTGACATCCGACCTCTGTAGCCGACACCCGACTCCACGTCCCCGACACCGCGGAGCCCACCATGGACACGCGCACGACCTGGCCCTCGCTGCTGAACGCACTGCTCTCCGGCGAACACCTGACGTCCGACGAGGCGTCGTGGGCCATGGGCGAGATCATGTCCGGTGCGGCGACGCCGTCGCAGATCACGGCCTTCGTGGTCGCGCTGCGGGCGAAGGGCGAGACGGTGGCCGAGGTGACCGGCCTGGCCCGGACCATGCTCGACATCGCGACCCCGCTGTCGGTCGAGGGGCCGGTCGTCGACATCGTCGGCACGGGCGGAGACCGGGCGCACACCGTCAACGTGTCCACCATGGCCGCGATCGTCGCGGCGGCCGCCGGGGCCCGGGTGGTCAAGCACGGCAACCGGGCCGCCTCGTCCCTGTGCGGCGCGGCAGACGTGCTGGAGCACCTCGGCGTCGTCCTCGACCTGGCCCCGGAGTCGACGGCCCGGGTCGCCGTGGAGGCGGGCATCGCCTTCTGCTTCGCGCCGGTCTATCACCCCGCCCTGCGGTTCGCCGGCCCGACCCGCAAGGAGATCGGTGTCCCGACGATCTTCAACTTCCTCGGACCGCTGACCAACCCGGCGCGGCCGTCCGCCCAGGCGATCGGCGTCTACGACGCGCGGATGCTGCCGGTGGTCGCCGGCGTATTCGCCGAGCGCGGCGTGTCCGCCCTGGTGTTCCGGGGTGAGGACGGCCTCGACGAGCTGTCGACGGTGGCTCCCTCCACGGTCTTCGTCGTCCGCGAGGGCACCGCGACGCAGACGACGTTCGACCCGGCCGATATCGGGATCCCGCGCTCGCGGCCGGACGACCTGCGCGGCGGCGACGTGGTGTTCAACGCGGCAGCCGTACACGACCTGGTGCGGGGGAAGACCGGTCCGGTGCGCGACGCGGTGCTGCTGAACGCCGCCGCCGCCCTGGTCGCCTTCGACGGCCCCGGGGACGATCTCGTCTCCGAGATCGGTACGGCCTTCGCCCGCGCGGTGGACGCCGTCGACTCCGGCAAGGCGGCCGAGACGCTCGACCGGTGGGTCGAGGTCAGCAGGTCCTATAAGGCATAGGAAGGCCTGCCAGGGCTGGAAAGAGCTCGCAAGGCTGGTGAGGGCTGGGGAGAGCATCCCTCCCGCCCACAGACGGCGGCGCTCGCCCCGCGCCGGGGAGACGCCGTACGCCCCGGCCCGGGAGCCGCCCGTCCGTCCGCGGACGGATCCGGCGTCCTCCTGCGAGGGGACGCCTCAGGTGTGGCGGGAGACGTACCGTGCCCGCATGACAGTCCGCATGACAGCCCCTATGGCGGCCCGCGTGTCGCGCCTCTTCCTGCTCCTGGCCCGTTTTGTGACCGTCCGGCGTGCCCGTGTGCCGGATCGCCCCTCCCACGGTGATCCGGTGGCGACGGAACGGCTGCGCATCGCGTCGGAGTTGCATGACGTCGTGGCCCATGACCTGAGCGTGATGACCCTCGGCGTGGGAGCGGGCCGTGTGATCATGGACAAGGACCCGGAACGGGCCCGGCAGACGTTCCGCGAGGCGGAGGAGTCGGGCCGCCAGGTGCTCACCGACCTGAAGCGGATGGTGGCCCTGCTCCGCGTGGACGGCATGGCACGGGGACCCCAGCCCCGCCTCGACGAGATGGACCGCCTGCTCGACGGCTTCAGGGCCCGCGGCATGGTCGTCTCGTTCGCCGAGGAGGGGGCCAGGGGCACGGGATCCACCCTTGAGCTGTCGGCCTACCGGATCGTCGAGGAGGCCCTCGGCAACGCCGTCCGATACGGCAGGGCCCGCGAGGGGTCGGTGACGCTCCGGTGGTTCCCCGCCATCCTGGAGGTCGTCGTCCAGGACGACGGCCTGCCCCGCGACCGCCTGGTCGGCACGTGGGAGCGGGCGGCGCTGTTCGGCGGGTCGGTTTCGGCGCACGCGAGGCCGGGCGGGTTCGAGGTGCGCGTCCGGCTCATCCGCCCGAGCTGACCGCTGTGCCGTCCTGTGCCGTCCTGTGACTCCTGGGGCGGCGTGACCTGGTCATGGGCATGACTGATGCTCGGGTGGGGCTCCGGTCCGACGGTGTCGCCGGTGCCGGTGCCGGTGCCGGTGCCGGAGGCGCGGCTCGAGCCCGACGGTGGCTGGTGCTGGAGGTGTGGGCCCGGCCTGACCGCATGTCACCTGCTCTTCCGGTCTGACCGCATGTCACCTGCTCTTCCGGCCTGATCGCTTGACCCTCGCGGTCCAGCTCAGTCGGACTCGTCGAGGCCGATCGAGAAGGCCGCCTCCAGGTCATGCCGCGAGTACGTCCGGAAGGCGATGTGCGTCTCC
Source organism: Planotetraspora sp. A-T 1434 (assembly GCF_025420585.1). Classification (GTDB taxonomy): domain Bacteria; phylum Actinomycetota; class Actinomycetes; order Streptosporangiales; family Streptosporangiaceae; genus JAOEGB01. Next base: position 223,843 of record NZ_JAOEGB010000004.1, read on the forward strand.
GTGTGGTTGACGCCGGGGACCTTGTTGAGGCGGCCGGGGACGATCTCGGCGATCTCCTCGTAGCGCTGGACCCGCACCATCGCCAGCAGGTCGAACTCCCCGGTGATCGAGTAGACCTCGCTGACGCCGTCGAGCTCGGCGATCATCTGCGCGACCTCGGGTATCCGATCGACGTCCGCCTTGATGTGCACGATCGCGGTGACCATTCGCGTCCTCTCCTGCCTCTCGCCACTACGGCTCTAGACATTAGTGCCCTCCCGTCATCTTTGCCCCATCGCGTCGCCGAGCGCGGCGCCTCGCCGCCCGGTCGCCCCGCGCGCGGCTATCCCTGGCGAGGCGGGCCCTGCGGGCCCCGTGAGCCCACCTGCCGCGTGATCATGCACATGTTCCCGCAAAAACCGTCCCACCTGGTGCTTCGTGCGGCGTGATCATGCATGACGAAGGTGCGCCCGACGGACGGACACCGCATGATCACAAACAGTGCCGGCGCTGGTCAGACCGCGTACGGCGGAATCCATGCATGATCACGATCCGGGGAACCCCATGGGAACCCCACGTCCCGAGCTTCCCGGGAAACCCTGCATGATCACGGCGGCGGTGGGGCGCCGGACGCGCTCTTCGCGGGCGGATCTCGCCGGTCGGGGCGCCGTGTCATCGCAGTGGCCTTCCCTCACGCGGCTGGCGGGTCTGCAGGCCCTGGTAGGCCCGGTCGATCCGCTCCCGCAGGCGGCCCGCGCCGTACGCCGGGAGGCTCCACCCGCCGTCGGCCGCGCCCTCGATCTGGACCAGGCGGACGCCGGGGGACTCCAGCCAGCGCAGGACGCACTCGGTCTCCTCCGCGCTGGCGGACGGCGTGGGGCCCGGCCCCGGCGTGACCGTCTCGGCCGTTGCCACCAGGGCCTCCACGTACGGCGTGGGGTGTGCGCCTCGCGGCATCACCCCGGCGGCGGCGAGCCTGCCGTACCGGATGACGTGGATGTCCCAGCCGCCGTCGAAGGCGGGGCTCGCGGCCACCATGTGCGGGATGGCCGTGAGGGATCTCAGCCGCTGCATGCGGGCCGCCGCCCTGACGTAGGCCGCCAGCCGGTCCCGGTCGACGGCGGCCTCCTCGTACCGCTGCTCGGCCGACAGGCGCAGCATGCGCGCCTCCATCGCGGAGAAGACGACCTCGGCGTCGCGCTCCATGGCGTGCCTGGCGTTGTGGACGTGCCGCGCGTAGCCCTCCTCGGTCTCTCTGCCCTCACAAGGGGCCCCGCAGCGGCCCAGCTCGGCCAGCGTGCAGGCGCTCCGCCTGGTCCTGGGGGAGAGGCGCTCGGTGCACTGCCGCAGCGGCAGCGCCTCGTGCATGGCCGCCCTGGCGTCGTCGGCCGTGCGGCTGCTGCCGAAAGGGCCGAGATAGGTCGCGCCGTCGTCCTTGACCTCCCGGACGACGCTGAGCCGGGGGAACGGCTCGTCGGTCAGTTTGAGCCAGACGGCCCGCTCGGGGAACCGCGAGCGCTTGTTGTAGCGCGGTTTCGCCGAGCCGATCATCCGTAGCTCCCGGATCTCGGCCTCCAGCCCGGTGGCGCACACGATCGTGCGCACCCGCTCGGCGATGCCGACCATCTCGCGGATGCGGGAGCGGGTCTCGCTCGCCGTGAAATAGCTCCGGACGCGGTTGCGCAGGTTGGAGCTCTTCCCGATGTAGAGCGCCTCGCCCTTGGCGTCCTCGAAGAGGTAGACACCGGGCGCGCTGGGGACGCCCTCGGCGAGGTGGCGCTTGCGCTGCTGCTCGGGCGTGGGCGCCCGGACGAAGCTCCGCAGCTCCTCCAGGGTCTGCACGCCGAGCGATCCGACCCGTCCGATCAGGCCGTGCAGGACGTCGACGGTGGCCTTGGCGTCGGCCAGCGCCCGGTGACACGGCTCCGTGGCGCTGCGGAAGATCCTCGCCAGCGTGCCGAGCTTGCAGTTGGGCGTCTCGTCGCGGGTGAGCACCCGCCGGGCCAGGTCGGCGGTGTCGACCACGGGATTGGCCGGCGGGGGATATCCGTTCGCCGCGCAGGCCGCCCTGATGAAGGCCATGTCGAACGGCGCGTTGTGCGCGACCAGGGCCGCCCCCTGGATGAACTCCAGAAAGCTCGGAAGGACCTCGGGGAACTTCGGCGCGGCGACCACCATCGCGTCGGTGATGCCGGTGAGGACCGAGATGAACGGCGGGATCGGGCTGCCCGGATCGACCAGGGTCGCGAACTCGCCCAGCACCTCGCCGCAGCGCACCTTCACCGCGCCGATCTCGGTGATCGCGTGCTCGTGGGCAGATCCCCCCGTAGTCTCCAGGTCGAAGACCACGAACGTCACGTCCCGCAGGGGAGTGCCGAGCTCGTCCAGCGTGCCCTGTACCGCGTCCACGGCCAAGACCATAGAGATGCCGACCGACATTTGCGCCGCCGGGCTCCTCCGCACCCGCCCGGCGATCAGCGCGGTCAGACGATCAGCGCGGCCCGGTGACCAGCGCCGCCCGGTGACCAGAGCCGCCCGGTGACCGGTGCGGCCCGGTGACCAGCGCCGCCCGCGTCGGCCGCCCGCCCGGGTCGCCTCTTACCCGCGCTGCCGGACCCGCCCGCGCCGCGGGCGCGAGGCCCGTGCGCCGGCACGGGCGTCGCGCGCCGCGTGGTTTTAAGGGTGGTTCATTAAGGGTGGTTCATTGAGGGCGGTCCATGCAGGGCGGTGGATCAGCGGGCGGTGCGGCGGGCGGCGATGGTGTCGAAGTCGGGGATGCGGCTCGCGATCGGGTCGCCGGTGAAGTCGCCCACCCAGCCGTCGTCGTCATGGAAGAAGCGGATGGCGGTGAAGTCCGGCTCGGTGCCCATGTCGAACCAGTGGGTGGTGTTCTTCGGAACGCTGAGCAGGTCTCCGGCCTCGCACAGCACCGCGTGGACCTTGCCCCCGGCGTGCAGGTAGAAGATCCCGGAGCCGTCGACGAAGAAGCGCACCTCGTCGTCGTCGTGCGTGTGCTCGTTCAGGAACTTCTGCCGGGCCGCCGCGGCCTTCTCCGGCCACTCGGGGCTGTCGTCGGGGTGAAGCTGGGCGACGTCGACGAAGGTGTAGCCCTCCTCGGCGACGACGCGGGCCACCTCATCGCGGTAGGCCTCCAGGATGCGCTCCTGGCCGGCTCCCGCCTCCAGGTCGTCCACGACATCCCAGTGCCGCAGCCGTACGTCGATCTCCTTCAGCGCGGCCGCGATCTCGTTCGCGTCCTCGGTCTCCAGGAGGGTCTGGGGAACCTCGCCATCGGTGTAGACGGTCAGAAAAGTCATGTTCTGATTGTGCGCCGTCTGCACCCTTATCAGCAATTCCGATCATACTAGTCTGAAAAGTGGACATTAATCCCTTGGGTGCCTATCATCCCCATGTGATCCACGCAAGACTCTTCGGTGCCGTCCTCGGAGCGCTGGTGCTCGCCGGCTGCTCCCAGGGAAGTCCTACCACCACCACCGGCGCTACCAGCAGCAACGCCGCCACCACCGCTCCTTCTTCCGCGTCCAGCCCGGCGGCGGCCGTTCCGGCCAAGTTCGCCGGCGGCGGGGTCAAGATATCCCTCGTCAGGCAGCTCTCCTCGGGCGACTACTTCGAGCAGTGGCTCGCAGGAGCACAGGCCGAGGCCAAGGCGCTGAACGTGAGCCTCGACGTCTCCAGCGGCGACGGGAACAACGACAAGCAGGCGCTCAACCTGGAGCAGGCCATCGGCCAGAAGCCCGACGCGATCATCGTCGACCACGGGTTCGCCGAGACCGTGCAGCCCACGATCAAGAAGGCCGTGGCCGCGGGCATCCCGCTCGTCGCCTACGACGTCGACCCCGGCTCGCCGGAGGCCGTGGCGCTGACCCAGGACGACCACCAGATCGCCGGGCAGGCGCTCGGCGCGCTCAAGGCCGACACCGGGGGCAATGCGGACGTCGTCTACGTGTACGTCGCGGGCTTCGCCCCGCTGGACCGCCGCAACGAGACGTGGGCGCAGTTCAAGAAGGACAACCCGGGTATCAAGCAGGTGGCCCAGATCGGCGTCGTCAACAACTCCACCGCCGCCGCGGTGGCCGACCAGGCCAAGGCCGCGCTGACCGCCAACCCCGGCGTGAAGGCGGTCTTCGCGCCGTACGACGAGTTCGCCAAGGGCGCGACGCTCGCGATCAAGGAGCTCGGCCTGCAGGACAAGGTCAAGGTCTACGGCGCGGACGTCTCCACCGCCGACATCGGCGTCATGACGGAGCCCCGCAGCCCCTGGGTCGCCACATCCGCCGCCGACGCCTCGAACGTCGGGCGCATCGCCGTGCGCGCCGCCGCGCTCCTGGTCGCCGGTCAGCCGGTGGACCACGCGCTCAAGGTGCCGCCGGCGCTCATCACGCAGAAGCAGCTCCACGACGGCGGCATCACCAGCGTCCAGCAGCTCACCCAGGCCGTCCCGGCCCTCCTGACCCCCGACGTGGCACGGGTGCCCTGGGTCGCTCCATGAGCGAGGCCGCCGAGCCGGTGGTATCGGTCTCGGGGCTGTCCAAGAGGTACGGCGCCACCTGGGCGCTGCACGACGTGACGCTCGACATCCATCCCGGCGAGATCGTCGGGCTGATCGGGACCAACGGAGCGGGCAAGTCCACGCTGATCAAGGTGCTCTCGGGCGCGACCCAGGCCACCTCGGGCACGGTCACGCTCGCAGGGCGGACGTTCCAGCCGGGCGGGCCTCTCGACGCGATCGCCGCGGGCGTGCAGACCGTGCACCAGAACATCGACGACGGAGTGGTCTTCGGGACGACCGTGGCCGAGAACCTCACCCTCGACTCGCTGAGCCGCCGGGGCTCGGGCTGGTTCACCACCCGGGCGCGGACCAGAGCCGAGGCCCGGGAGATCGCCGCCTCCGTACGGCTCGCCGCCCCGCTCGACGCCCCGGTGGAGACGCTGTCCGCCAGCGAGCGTCAGCGGATCGTCATCGCCCGCGCGGTGTCGAGGCGGCCCCGGCTGCTCATCCTCGACGAGCCGACCTCGACGCTCTCGTCCGTGGAGGCGGACCTGCTCCTGGACACGGTCAGGCAGATGGCCGCCGCCGGGGTGGCCGTGCTGTACGTCTCGCACCGGCTGGCCGAGATCGAGGACCTCTGCCGGCGGGTGGTCGTCCTCCGAGACGGCCGGGTGCGGCGGACGCTCACCGCGCCCTTCGACCGCAGGGAGGTCGTCGAGGCGATGCTCGGAGACGCCTGGGAGGCCCTGGACCAGGGCCGGGGAGACGCCGCAGCGCCGCCGAAGCGCGACCTTCCGCGGGTTCCCGTGCTCGCGGCGGCCGGGATCCGGACCAGGCCCGGCGGCGAGCCGTTCGACCTGGAGGTCCGCGCGGGCGAGATCGTCGGCGTGACCGGTCTCGTCGGCTCGGGCAAGACCGAGCTGCTCGAACAGCTCTACGGCGCCCGGCCGCTGTCGTCGGGCGAGGTGCGCCTGGGCGGCCTGCCGTACCGGCCGCGTGACCCGCACGCGGCGGTGGCGGCGGGGGTCGCGTTCGCCGCGGAGGAGCGCTCGGCCCAGGCGATCGTGCCCGGCTGGTCGGTCCGCGCGCACGTCACGCTCCCCAGGCTGCGGCACCACAACCGCGCGGGGCTCCTGTCCCGCCGTTCCGAGCGCGGCTCGGCCGCGACCGTGGTCGAGCGGTTCGGCGTGCGCGGGCCCGGCGGCCCGGCCCCGGTCGAGGCTCCGATGGAGACCCTTTCCGGCGGCAACCAGCAGAAGGTCGTCGTGGGCCGATGGCTGGAGGCGTCGCCCGCGCTGCTGCTCCTCGACGAGCCGTTCCGCGGCGTGGACGTGGGGGCGCGGGCCGACATCGGCCGCACGCTCGCCCAGCACGCGGCGGACGTCGCGGTGATCGTCGCGTCATCGGACCCCCAGGAGCTGCTCGGGCTGGCCGACCGGATCCTGGTCCTCCATGAGGGAGACCTGGCGGGGGAGATCCCCGCCGCCGACGCGACCGCCGCACGCCTGGCGGCGCTCATGTCGGGCGCGTCCGGAGCGCCGGGGGCGGCGGCATGACGGCCCGCGCGGTAGCCCTCGTCCAGCGTTACGGGCTCGTCGTGGTCCTGGTCGCGATGCTCGCCGTCTTCTCTCTGGTCGCCCCGGCTTTCGGGACATACGGCAACGCCCTCATCGTGCTCCAGTCGGTCGCCGTCGTCGGCGTCGTGGCGCTCGGCGTGACCGTCTCGATGACCACGGGCGGGTTCGACCTGTCGGCCGGGGCGTGCGTCGGCTTCGTCGTGATGGTGACGGCGCTCACCATGGTCAGGTTCAACCTGACCGGCGGCACGGCGATCGTCGCCGGCCTGATCGCCGGTCTGGTCGTGGCCGGGATCAACGTGCTGCTGACCGTGGTGGCGAAGGTCCCCGACCTGGTGGCGACCCTCGGAACCATGTTCCTGTTCCAGGGGCTCGCGCTCATCGTCACGTCCGGCCAGTCGGTGTCGGCCGGGATGACGATCGGCGGGTCTCCCGCCCCCGGCCGGTACACCGGGGGGTTCGTCTGGCTCGGCGGCGGCACGGTCGGGTCCGTGCCGGTGCCCGTCATCGTGTTCGCCGTGCTGGCCGCGACCGTGTTCGTGTTCCTCAACCACACCCGCTGGGGCCGTGCGCTCTACGCCATCGGCGGGAACGCCGAGGCGGCCAGGCTGGCGGGCATCCGCGTCGGCCGCTACCGGGCCACGGCGTACGTGATCTCCGGGCTGTGCGCGGCCGTCGGGGGCATCCTGCTGTCCGCCAGGCTGGGCCGGGGCGACGTCGGCGCCGGTGATCCGTACCTGCTGCAGAGCGTCGCCGCCGCCCTCATCGGCTTCGCCGTGCTCGGGGCCAACCGGCCCAACGCGCTGGGCACCGTCGTGGGCGCCCTGTTCATCGGAGTGATGATCAACGGGCTCACGATGCTCAACGCGCCCTACTACACGCAGACCTTCGTCCAGGGAGCGCTGCTCGTGGGCTCCCTCGTGGTGAGCTACACCGGACGACGTGAAAGGAAGACGACGTGACAGCCACGGTTGACGCCGGCCAGTCCTATGAGCTCCTCTCGGCCGAGACCGTCCCGGCCTACATCGCCGGACGGCCGGCGCTGCGCCGCCTGCTCGACCCGGCCGCGATCAGCCAGGTGCGCGAGGTCGGCGACGGGAACATGAACCTCGTGTTCGTCGTGGAGGCCGCGACAGGGCAAGGGCTGGTGCTCAAGCAGGCTCTGCCGTACGTGCGGGTCGATCCGACCTGGCCGATCACGCCCGAGCGGAACGGGTACGAGGCGCGGGCGCTGCTCGCGCACAACTCGGTGGCGCCCGGCCTAGTGCCCGCGTTCTACGACGCCGACGAGGCCCGGCACGTGGTGGCCATGGAGGACCTGTCGGATCACCGGGTGTGGCGCGGCGCGCTCAACGAGGGTCTGCGCCACGAGGGAGTGGCCGCCGACCTGGGCAGATACGTCGCTCGGGTGGCGTTCGGCACGTCCGTCTTCGGACTCGGCGCCAAGGCGCACAAGGCCGCGCTCGCCGCCTCCGTCAACCCGGAGCTCTGTGAGATCACCGAGGACCTCGTCTTCACCGAGCCGTACATCCGGCACGAGCACAACCGGATTCTCCCGGCCAACGAGGCCGACGTGGCGGCCTACGCGGGCGACCCCGAGGTCCGTACGGCCATCGGCGCGGCGAAGCTCGCGTTCATGACGCACGCCGAGGCGCTGATCCACGGGGACCTGCACACCGGATCGGTCCTCGTCCGCGCCGAGACGCCGGGGATTCCTGCCTCGACCAGGGCGTTCGACATCGAGTTCGCCTTCTACGGCCCCGTGGGGTTCGACATCGGCGCGCTGTGGGGCAACTACCTGCTCGCCGCCGCCCGTGGATTCGCGCTCGGCGACGAGGCTCACGCCGCGTGGGTGCTCGGACGGGCGGAGGAGACCTGGCGGACGTTCCGCGAGGAGTTCACGGCGCTGTGGCCGGATCGCGCCGACCCCCGCGTCTTCGGCGACGGCGTGCTGGAGGGTTACCTGGCCAAGGTGTACGGCGACGCCGCTGCGGCCGGCGCCGCGAAGGCGGCCCGCAGGGTGATCGGCTTCTCCCGGGTCACCGACATCGAGACGCTGCCCGAGGAGGAGCGGGTCCGGGCGATCCGGGGCGTGCTCCGGGCCGCCCGGCTGCTCCTGGTGGAGGGGGCCGCCGTCACGGACCCTGCCGCGCTGTTCGACCGCGCCGGCGAGACCCTCTCCGCGCCGTGATCATGCAGGGTTTCCCGGGAAGCGCGAGGACGTGGGTTCCCCCCGGGAAGCGCGAGGACGTGCGTTCCCAGGGAAGTGCCGGGTGGGGCGGTGTGTGCGGGAACATGTGCATGATCACGGCGGGTGGGTCATCCGATGGCGAGGGCGTAGGACAGGAGCCACTCGACGCACTCGGTGACGTGCCGCGCCCGCGTGAGGTCGGCCCCCCAGGCGTACATGCCATGGGAGGCGACGATCACGGCGGGCGTGCGCGGATCGTAGGCCGCCTCGAACCAGTCGCCCAGCTCGGCCATGTCCTGGCTGTTGCGGATCACCGGGATGACGACCTCGTCGTCGTGGGCCAGGCGGCCGATGCCCTTCAGCGTCTCGACGTCGCGCAGGCGCACTCCGCCGGGCCAGCGGTGGCCCGCCACCACGGCGCTCAGCGCGTGGACGTGGACGACCCCGCCCGCGCCGGTCAGGGCCGCGACTCGGGCGTGCAGCCCGGCCTCGGCGGAGGGGACCAGCGGCGGGACGCCCTCGACCGCCACCGGATCCCCCGTGGGGCCGACGACGGCGACGTCCGTGGCGGTCAGCTCGCCCTTGTCCAGCCCGCTGGCGGTCACGGCGAGCCGCAGCGGGTCGCGGGAGACGACCTCGGACAGGTTGCCGGACGTGCCGCGCATCCAGCCGAAGCCGGTGAACCGTGCCGACTCGACGGCCAGCCGTCCGCCGGCCTCGTAGACGCGCCCGGCGGTGAGCGATTCGGTCATGAGACCCGGACCTCCCCGAACGACGCGACGACGGGATGGGCGCCGAAGTCCGCGTGCTCGCTCGGCTCGCCGGGCCGGCGCAGCCCGGTCGTGTGCCAGCCCGCCGCCACGGCCGCGTCCAGTTCGGCGGGCACATCGGAGAGGAAGAGCAGCCGGCCGCCCGGCTCGCCCAGGGCCTCCGCGATGCGGGCGTAGGACGCCGCCTCGCGCTTGGGGCCCGCGTTCACCGTGTCGAAGTGCCGCTCGACCAGGGCCGAAAGGTCACCCGCTTCGGTGTGCTTGAACCAGGGGCGCTGGCTGGCGACCGATCCGGACGAGAACACGGCGAGCCGCCGCCCGGACTCGTGCCACTCCCGCAGGGCGGCCGGGACGTCGGGGAAGAAGTGCGCGGTGAGCTCGCCGGCCGCGAACCCGGCCGCCCAGATCTGCCCCTGCAGGGTCTTCAGCGGCGTCGCCTTGACGTCGCCGTCCATCCACTCGTGGAGGGCCTTCACCACGTCGGCGGTCGTGGCGTCCTCGGGCAGGCCGGCCTGCCGACACGTGTCCGCCACGGCGGCGCGGACCTCGGGGTCGTCCGGATGGCCGTCGATCCACGAGCCCAGCCGGGGCCGGGCGTAGGCGTAGAGCCCGACGTGGACCGACTCGGTCGAGCTGGTCGTGCCCTCGATATCCAAGATGATCCAAGAAATCTGTGTCATCGCGTCAATACCTCCACGAAGTCGGCGACGAAGCGGGTGGCGTCCACGGCGGTGATCACCCGTGTGCCGGGAGCGGGCTCGTACGGGAACGCCGGCGGCAGGCCGTCCACGGTCCGCATGAGCCGGGCCCGCGACAGGAAGCCGTCGCTGACCACGTTGACCGGCCCGTCCGTCCACGCGGTCGCGAAACCGGGATCGAGGAGGATCCCGGCCGCCAGCGGATCGTGCAGCGGGATGATCCGGCGGCCCCACTCGTTCTGGTAGAAGTCCAGGTACGCCTCGAGGATCTCGCTCGCGAACCGCGCCCGCGGGGTGTCGGTCGCGCGGAGGGCCGCGATGGCCCGCTCGTCCAGGATCGTCCCGGCGGTGACGTTGACGCCCACCATGACGAGCTCCCGGCGCGGCGCGGAGAAGACGGCCCGCGCGGCCACCGGGTCGTTGTTGATGTTGGCGTCGATCATCAGCAGGGTGCCGGGCTCGGCGTACGGCCCGGACCCGCCCATCAGCACGACGGAGCGGTATTTGGTGAACAGGTCCGGGTCGATGCGCAGCGCGAGCCCCAGATTGGTCAGCGGGCCCAGCGCCAGCAGGTCGAGCTCTCCGGGCTGCTCGTTCGCCAGCCGTACGAGCAGCTCCGCTCCCGTCTCGCCGGTCACCTCGGGGAGCGGGCGGTCGTAGCCGCGGTCGCCCAGGCCGTCCTTGCCGTGGACGTAACCGGCGATGTGCGCGGCCCCGGCCAGCGGCTCGGCCGCGCCACGGGCGATCGGGACGTCCAGCTCCAGCAGCCGGGTGACGTAGCCGATGTTGCGCGTGGCGTCCTCCTCCACGCAGTTGCCGAACACCGAGGTGACGGCGACGATCTCGGCGTCGGGACGGCCCGCGAGATACAGCAGGGTGTGGGCGTCGTCGATGCCGGTGTCGGTGTCCACGACGACGCGGCGGACCTGGCTCATGAATTCTCCTCGAAGTGCTGTGACACGTGCTCCGGCCGGAAGGCGCCGCGTTCGGTGACGATCCGGGTCACCAGCCTCGGTGGGGTGGCGTCGAAGGCGGGGTAGTAGCCGGTGGTTCCCTCGGCCGCGCTCCGGGCCCCCAGGACATGCAGGACCTCGTCGCCGTCGCGGTGCTCGATCACCACGTCGCCGATGCCCGGCGCGAGCGGGTCGGGCGCCTGGACCAGCGCGTAGAAGGGCAGGTCGAAGGCGCGGGCGGCCAGCGCGACGCCGAGCGTGCCCACCTTGTTGACGACGTGGCCGTCCATCGTCACCCGGTCGGCGGCGGTCAGCGCCACGTCGGCGAGCCCGTCGGACAGCGCCGCCGCCACCATGCCGTCCGTGATGACGGTCGGCCGGTAACCCATCTCCACGAGCGTCGCGGCGGTGAGCCGCGCACCCTGGAGGTAGGGCCGGGTCTCCGTGCAGACGAACTCCAGCCGCTTGCCCGCCTCCTGAGCCGCCTCGACGGTGGCGATCAGGTAGGCGTCGGCCCAGCAGTGGGTGAGCACCCGGGCGCCGTCGTCCAGCAGCGCCGCGGCGTGCCGGCCGAGGGCGGCGCTGCGCGCCCAGTAGGCGGCGTCGTGCTCGGCCCCCGCCGCCGTGACCGCCTCGACCAGCTCGTCCCCGGACGCCTCCGGCAGCGGGCCGTCCACGGTGGCCGCCAGGATGGCCCGTACGGCGTCGCGGATGTGGTTGTTCGTCGGGCGGGTGGCGACCAGCCGCCTGCCGGACGCCCGCAGCCGCTCGGCGGCGCGGCCCGGAGGCTCGTCCCTGGCCTCCCGGGCGGCGAGTGTCATGCCGGCCGTCGTCGCGAACAGCGGGCCCGAGCTCTGGGTGACCATCTGCTCGATCGCCACGGCGACGTCCTCGCTCGTGGCGCAGTGCACCCACCGCCGCTCGAACGGATAGACCCGCCGGTCGAGGATCTCCACGCCGTCGCCGGAGAGCCGGACCGAGTCGGCCAGCGCCGGGCGCCGGGATGTCGCGTTCATGTCAACTCCGGTGCTCATGTGAACTCCAAGCGGGCCGACCGCCGCCGACCGGCCACACTGGCGAGGACCAGGGCGAGCAAAGTGATCACGTACGGCGCGGCGTCGGCGAACTGCTGCGGCAGGCCCACGCCCTGGAGCCGGAAGCCGAGGGCCTCGGCCACACCGAACAGGAGGCAGGCGCCGAGCACGCGGTACGGCCGGACGCCGCCCAGCATGACCGCCACGACGGCGACCCAGCCGCGGCCCGCGCTCATCCCCTCACTGAACAGCGTCACGTTGCCGAGCGCGAGCTGAGCCCCGGCGAGCCCGCACAGGGCCCCCGCGGCGAGCACGACCCCGTGCCGGTACGGCCCGACCTTGAGGCCGAGCGACTCGGCCGCCTCCGGGTGCTGCCCGATCCCGCGCAGCCGCAGCCCCGAGCGGGTCCGCTTCAGCCACCAGGCCGCAGCGACCACCAGGACGAACGCCACCGGCACCAGCGGAGACTGCGGTCCAAGGACCGGGCCGATCACGGTGATCTTCCCCAGTCCCAGGGACGCCAGGGTCGGCAGGCCACGCAGCTCGGGGGAAGTGTAGGTGCCGGCGGTGCCGAGGATCCGCCGCATCAGGAACGACGTCAGCCCCAGCGCCAGCAGGTTGAGGCCGACCGCCACCACGACCGGGTCCGCGCGGAAGGTCACCGCGGAGACGGACAGGACGGCCGAATACAGCGCCGTCGCCGCCACGCCTCCCGCGACCCCGCACCACGCGTTGCCCGTCAGGTGGCTGACCACCACGGCGCTGAACGCGCCGAACAGGAGCTGGCCCTCCAGCGCCATGTTGAAGATGCCCGACACCGAGCAGAGCAGCCCGCCGAGGGCCGCCAGGACCACGGGGGCCGTGGCGGTCAGGACGGACGCGACGAAGGTCCATTCCAGGATGTTCACGACTCCGCCTCCGTGACGCCGGCCGCCTGCCCAGCCCGGGCAGGCTCCGTGCTCCGCGCCTCGGCCTCCCCGGGCTCCGGGGCGTCTGCCCTGATCGCGGCCGCGACCGCGCGTTTCCCGGCGCGATGCCGCACCGTGGCGAGGACCGCCACGATTACGATGATCAGCCCCTGCATGATCTGGGTGAGCTGGCTCGGCACGCCCGCGTCGCGCTCCATGCCCTGGCCGCCCACCTGCAGGATCGTCATGAGCGCCACAGTGAATGGGACCACGACCGGTCGCCCGGTCGCCAGCAGGACCGCCGCGATGGCGGTGAAGGTGTAGCCGGGGGCGGTCAGCGCGCCGTCGACGAAGCGGAACGGCGGGCCGAGCACGATGAGCCCGCCCACCAGACCGGCGAACGCGCCGCCGCCCGCCAGCGTGGAGATCTCCAGCCGGTCCACCGGCACGCCGCCGTAGCGGGCGAACTCCCGGTTGGCGCCCGTCGCACGGATCTCGTAGCCGAGGACCGTCCGCCCGTCCACGTACAGCCAGGCCGCCGTGAGCAGGAGGATCAGCGGCAGCCCGAGGGTGACGTAGCCGCTCTCTCCGACTGACGGCAGGTGCGCGTCGTCCGGGATGAGAGGGGTCTGCGCGTTGCCGGTGCCGGCCTCGGCGAGCGGGAAGCGGACGAGGTAGGACGCGAGCGCCACGGCGGGGCTGCTGATGAGAAGGGTGGTCACGATGGCCGGGATGCCCAGCCGCGTCCGCAGCGGCGCGGAGACCCCCGCCACCAGCGCCCCGGTGAGCGTCGCGGCGGCGAGCGGCACGATCACCGCGATTCCGGACGGAAGCGGCACGCGCAGCGCCAGCGCCGCCGCGACCACGCCGCCGAGCGCCATCTGACCGTCGCCGCCCAGGTTGAACTCTCCCGTCCGCAGAGGGATCGCGAACGCCAGCGCCATGCCCAGCGTCGGGACGAAGGAGGCGATCGTGTACTCCAGGTTGCCGTCGGCGACCGCGCCCCTGATCAGGGCCGGATACGCCTCGGCCGGATCGACTCGCACGATCACCATGACGAGCGTCGTCAGGGCCAGCGCGCCGGCGATCGTGAGCACGGCGGTGCCGCTCCTGTCCATGAGGCGGCTCACGACCCGGCTCATGACCTGGTTCACGTCGCGGCTCATGACTCGGCCCCCGTCATGGCGGCCCCGAGACGCTCGTCGCCGGCCTCGTCGCCCGGGATCTCGGCGACCACCCGGCCCTCGTACATGACCAGGACGCGGTCGGCCAGCGCGCGCAGCTCGGCGAGCTCGCTCGACTGGAGCAGCACGGCCTGTCCCCGGTCGCGCGCTTCGAGCAGCAGCGCGTGGATCTGCTCCTGCGCGCCGACGTCCACGCCCTGGGTCGGCTCCTCGACGACGATCACGGGCGTCCGCCGCGACAGCTCGCGGGCGAGCACCGCCTTCTGCGCGTTGCCGCCGGACAGCGTCGAGATCGGATCGCCGACGGAGGCGGCCCGAATGGAGAACCGCTCGACCAGGCTCTTCGCCCGATCCCGTACGGCACGGCCCGATAAGCCGATCCGGCCGCGCAGTTGGGGCGACCGGTGGTCGCCCATCGCGAGGTTCTCCGCGAGCGACATGGCGGGGGCCGTTCCCCGGCCGTGCCGGTCCTCGGGGACGTAGGCGACGCCCGGCTCCCGGCCCCGCCGTACGGGCTCGCCGGACAGCAGCACCTCGCCCGAGTCGCCCGGCCCGGGCGGGCGCAGGCCCGTCACGGTGTCGGCGAGCTCCCGCTGGCCGCTGCCGGCGACGCCCGCGAGGCCGACGATCTCGCCGGGCCGCACGCCGAAGGAGACTCCGGAGAGCCGGAGGACGCCGTCGCGGTCGCGGACCGTGAGATTCCTGACCTCCAGCGCGTACGGCTCGGCGGAAGCCCGCGAAGAGGTCCTGGACGGGGCCTGCGACGTGCCGAGGGAGCGGCCGATCATGGCGACCACGAGCTCGTCCGCCGTCGTCTCCGCAGTGACGAAGGAGCCGGTCACCCGGCCGTGGCGCAGCACCGTCACCCGGTCGCTCGCCGACAGCACCTCGGTCAGCTTGTGCGTCACGAGCACGACCGACACCCCGGTCTCCGTGACCGTGCGGAGCACGTCGAAAAGGCGGGCCGCCTCGCCGGGGGTCAGCACCGCTGTGGGCTCGTCGAGGATCAGCACCTCGGCCCGGCGGTAGAGCGCCTTGAGGATCTCCACCCGCTGGCGCACCCCCACGGGCAGCCGCCCGACCTCGGCCAAGGGGTCGGCTCGCAGGCCGTAGAGCTCCCCGAGCCGCTCGACCTCGAGCCTGGCGGCCGCCAGGTCGAGCGCGCCGCGGCGGGCCGGCTCGGCGCCGATCACGACGTTCTCGGCGACCGTCAGCTCGGGGAACAGCCGGAACCGCTGGTGCACCATGCCGAGCCCGTGGGTGATGGCGTCGGCGGGGGAGCGCAGCCGGATCCGCGACCCGTTCCTGAGGACGTGACCGGCGTCCGGCCGGTGCATGCCGTACAGGATGGACATGAGCGTGGACTTGCCGGCCCCGTTCTCGCCGACCACCGCGTGGATCTCACCGCGCGCGATCGCGAGGTCGATCCCGTCGTTCGCGACGACGGGACCGAACCTCTTGGTGACGCCGACGAGCTCGGCCGCCGCCTGGGCGGGACCGCTGTCGGTCGGCATGCCTAGCCCGCCAGCGGGTCGGCGACGGTGACCTTGCCCGCGACGATGTCGTCGCGGACCTGCTTGACCTTCGCGATCACCTCGGGACTGGAGGCGACGGTGCACTGCGAGGACGCCACGTCGCCGTCCAGCGCGTTGACGCCAACGCCGCCCTCGGCCAGGCCGTACACCTTGGTGCCTCCGGTCTTGCCCGCCGCGATGTCCTTGATCGCGGCGGACTCGGCCACGTCGACGTGCTTGATGACGTTGTCGATGATGTTCCCGGGGCTCTGGGCGCACTGGTTGACGTCGACGCCGAAGGACTTCGCGCCGGCCGCCGCCACGGCCTCGAACACGCCCTGGTTGCCGCCCGACGCGGACGCCGCGACGACGTCGGCGCCTTGCCCGATCATCGTCTGGGTCTGCGACTTGGCCCGCGCGGGGTCACTGAAGGGGTTGTTGCCGCCCACGTAGAGCGTGGTGCCGGCGGTCTTGGGGTTGACCGACTTGGCGCCGGCGTAGAACGGATCGATCCACCGGTGCATGAAGGGCGTGTCAAGGGGGGCGACCACGCCGATCTTGCCGCTCTTGGACAGCATCCCGGCCTCGACCCCGGCCAGGTAGGCGGCCTCGTGCTCCTTGAAGGACACGCAGGTCAGGTTGGGGGCCTGGGTCTTGGCGCAGGAGTCCACCTCGAGGAACTGCAGGTCCGGGTGCTGCTTGGGGACGGTGCTGAAGATGTCGTCGAAGGAGAAGCTGATGCCCACGATGATCGTCGGCTTCGCCCGGACCGCCGCGTCGACGTTCTGCGCGATGCTGTTCGGGTCCTTGCTCTCGTACAGCTTGAACGAGGCGCCGATCTCCTTCGCCGCGGCCTGGGCGCCCTTGACGCCCAACTGGAGGAAGCTGTTCACGCCGACGGGGTTCGGGCTGATCAGGATGACCGACTTGCCCGGCGCGGACGCACCGGTCTCGGGGGTGGAGCTCGTGCCGCACGCGGCGAGCATCAGGGCAAGTGCCGCGCCGGTATAAGCGAAGAGGCCGGTTTTAAAGGTGGTTCGCATAGTATGTCGTCTTGTTCCTTCAGTGCCACCGTCCGGGGGATATGCCCGGCTCAACACCGCGCAGCATATAGACTTATTTCCTACCCGGACAAGGTGGATTAGCCGGGCGCGCTCTCCGTCCACTCGCGGCGGAGCATCGCGTAGATCAGCTCATCGCCCCACTCGCCCTTGAACAGCTCGTTCTCCACCAGGTGGGCCTCGCGACGCATGCCGAGGCGCTCCATGAGCCTGGCCGAGGCGGTGTTGCGCGCGTCGCAGCGGCCGAATATCCGGTGCAGCCCCAGGCCGTCGAACCCCAGCCTGAGGATCTCCCGCGCGGCCTCCGTGGCCAGCCCGCGGCCCTGGTGGCCGGGATGGAAGACGAACCCGATCTCCCCCTGGCGGTGCTCGCGGCTCCGCCAGTACAGGCTCAGGTCCCCGATCAGGGCGCCGCTCTCCCGCGACTCGGCGGCGACGCTCAGCGCCCGCCCCTCCACCCGGAGCTCCGAGCCGCCGATCTTCTCCTCCAGCACGGCCCTCGTCTCCTCGCGGGTGTGCGGCTCCCAGTAGAGATAGCGGGTCACCTCGGGGAGGGAGCGGAAGGAGTGCAGGTCATCGAGGTCGCCGGGGGCGAAGGGACGGAGCAGCAGCCGGGGGGTTTCGATGGGGTAGGGAGGCTTGAGCATCCGGACAGCGTATGTTCGCGCCCGCGAGGGCGGCCAGGGGTTATCGCGCAGCCCGCCGCGGGCAGGAGATCGCGACCGGCGGGAGCCCGAGGCCTGGCAGGAGGCCGCCGCCGGATGGGCGATCGCCGGCGGAGGGGAGATCGCGAAGGCGACTCTCCCATGGGCGCGGCAGCCGTACCCTTGGATGAAGGACAAGTACAAGGAGCGACAGGATGAGTTCAGCCGGAGAGGGCCTGTCTCGTCCGTTGCCCGAGCAGGTCCGGTTACATGTCGTGGAGCTCGCGGCGCAGGTGCTGGGCTCGATGCCCGCGGCCACGGTTCCGCCCCCGCTGCGGGGAATCGCGAAGTTCGACCCGCGCAAGCGCGCCCGCCTCGGCAGCGCTCCGATCGCCGCCCAGCTGGAGAGCGACAAGGAGTTCCGCGAGCTGGTAGCCGAGGCGATCCAGACGGCCTGGCCCGAGCTGGTGGCCGGCCTCGCCGAGGGCACGGTGCCACCGGCGGCCGAGCCGGTGCTGGTCGCCGCCGCCGCCTACCTGACGCGCCCGCCCGGCTGGCCGGACATGGTGGAGCAGGCGCGGGCCGACCTGGAGCAGGCGGCATCTATCGGCACGCAGCGGGAGCAGGCGGAGACGCGGCTGCGCGAGCAGCTCGCGGCCCAGCGCGCCGCCGCCAAAGAAGAGGTGGACCGGGTCCGCGAGCAACTCAGGGCCGCGCGCGCGGAGAACTCCGACCTGCGGCGGAAGCTGCACGACGCCCGCGAGCGGGTCAAGGCCGCCGAGGCGAGGGCGGCCGAGCTGGAGGCGGAGACCGCGGAGACGCGGGCCAAGGTCGCGGGCGCGAACGGCGCGGCGGAGACCGAGATCCGCAGGCTCAAGGAGCGCCTCGCCGACGCCGAGCGCCAGCTGGAGGCGAGCCGCCGGGCCGCCCGTGAGGGGCGCAGCGTGGAGGACGCCCGGATCCGCGTCCTCATGGACGCCCTCCAGGACTCGGTGGCCGGGCTGCGCAAGGAGCTCGCCCTCCCCACCACGATCAGCAGGCCGGCCGACTACGTGACGGCGGTGACGCCGGGCGCTCCCAGTGTCGGCGCGGTCCCCGCGCGGGCGCTCGCCAACGACGATCCTCAACTGCTCGACCAGCTGCTCGCGATCCCGCATCTCCACTTGATCATCGACGGGTACAACGTCACGAAGACGGGCTATCCGTCGCTCACCCTGGCCGACCAGCGTGCCCGGCTCCTCACGGGCCTCGGCGGCCTCGCCGTACAGGCCCGGGTGGAGGTGACCTGTGTGTTCGACGGCGCAGAGCTTAACGGGCCGGTCCAGGTGTCGGCGCCGCGCGGGGTGCGGGTCATGTTCAGCGCGCCGGGCGAGATCGCCGACGACCTGATCCGGCAACTCGTGCGCGCCGAGCCCGCGGGGAGGCAGATCGCCGTCGTGTCCTCCGATCGGGAGGTCGCCGAGTCCGTGCGGCGGATGGGCGCCCGGCCGGTCCCCTCCACGCTGCTGCTCCGCCGCCTCGGCCGCAGCTGATCACGGTACGGCTCTTACCCCTTGCTCTGAGTCATGAATGCCGTGAATACCTGCGAATAGGTTGAAGCTTCATGATCGCCTGAGTAGAGTCGCGCCGCGGGTTTCGGACTATTCCCAGGGGGCCTGAGTGCGAGGGCGTGTACCGGTGGCCGCTGGACTGGCCACCGCGTTTCTGTTGCTGCCGATCGCGGGCGCGCAGGCCGATCCGAAGCCCACAGCCGCACAGGTCAAGGCCAAGCTGCACAAGCTCAACACGCAGGCCGACCAGCTCGTCGACCGCTACAACGCGGCCAACGAGAAGTGGAAGAAGGCCAAGAAGCAGTACGGCGCGCTGAACGACGACTACAAGCAGCGGTACAGCAGGGTCGAAGCGCTCCGGCAGGGCCTCGTCTCGATGGCGGTGAACGGCTACCAGACCGGCGACTTCGGGTCATGGGGCGGCGTGTTCTACAGCTCGGCCCCGGAGGCGACGCTCAGCGGCCTCGCCGCGCTCGACCAGGTCTCCCTGGCGCGGACGACGCAGCTTCAGGAGTACGAGAGCGCCATCAAGGGCCTCAAGCAGCAGCGGGACCAGAAGAAGGCGGTGTTCGACCAGGCCGCGAAGGTCAAGGCGGACCTGGCGGAGCAGAAGGATCAGGTCGAGAAGCTCGTCAAGCGGCAGACGCGGCTGCTTCGCGACCTCGGAGTCTTCAACGCCGGCAATCCGAACAGCCCCGGCGTCGTCTACAACGGCCCGGCGTCCGGCAACGCGCGGGCGGCTCTGGAGTTCGCCTACAAGCAGGTCGGCAAGCCGTACCGGTACGGCGGGACCGGCCCGGGCGCATGGGACTGCTCGGGGCTCGTCCAGGCTTCCTGGGCGGCGGGTGGCGTCGGCCTTCCCCGGACCAGCTACGAGCAGTGGGCGTGGGGCGCGAGCCGCCGGGTGTCGCTCGACGAACTCCAGCCGGGGGATCTGCTCTTTCACGCGGGTTACGGACACGTTGGTCTGTACGCGGGTGACGGCAAGGTCGTCCACGCCCCTCAGACGGGGGAAGTAGTGAAGATTGTCACACTCTCCGAGTACAACGCCATCGGTGCCGTACGCCCTTAAGATCATAACTTCTGTGACTGATGTGACCAATGTGACAACGTTCAGGTTCTGTTCCGTTAATTGTGAGCAGCATCACATTTAGGTAAATAAGGCATGGGTATGCTGCGGCTTTCTCTTTGCCTACGGCCTCGTTTGATCTCTGTTCATGGTCCGCGCTTTGCCTGAAGCGGGAATCGCTCGGTAGCTTCTGGCCCGCGGCGAGCACGCCATGCCCGCCGGAAAGATCGGCCACCCGGCCGATTTCGCACCGCAAAATCCACATGTCGCCGTCGTCGTCAACCACCATCCCCCCAAAGGGATCTCTTGGCGGCGGTGACCTGCCGAGTCCGTGCAGTCAGGAGGCACGGAGCCGGGGAACCATTCGACCTTCGGTGAAGGTCCGGGGTGAATCGGCGCTCACAGCGCCGTAGGGCGACTTCCCTGCCCGAATCCGTCAGCTAACCCGGTAGGCGCAAGCGGAAGACCATAGGAGAGATCCTGTCTACCACCCCCGCACGTCTGTCCCGTATTGCCCGCCTCTCCCTGGGGGGCGTCGCGCTGACCGCTTCAGTCGGAGCCATCTCCGTACCTCCCGCGTCGGCCGACACGGTGGCAGTCACGGTCACGAAGGTGGCCACGGCGACGGCCGCGAAGACCGTCTCCACCCAGTCGACGTCGAAGAAGGCGTCGGCCAAGAGGTTCAAGAAGAAGATGAAGCTGAGCAAGGCCGCACGCCAGCGGGCCAGGGCTCGGCGGGCCGTCGCGGCGGCCAAGCGGCACATCGGCGACCCGTACCGGTGGGGAGCCACCGGCCCGCGGGCGTTCGACTGCTCGGGCCTCGTGCAGTTCGCCTGGCGCAAGGCCGGCGTCAGGCTGCCCCGTACGACATGGTCCATGCGGAGCGCCGTCCGGAAGAAGATCTCCTGGGGCCACCTCAAGCCTGGTGACCTCATCTTCACGAGCGGCGGCGGCCACGTCGGCATCTACGTCGGACACGGCAAGATGATCCACTCGCCGCACACCGGCGCGCGCGTCCGGATCGACAGGCTGGACTCCTACCGCAGGCGCACCTTCGCCGGAGCCGTCCGCCCCGGCGCCTGACGGCTCTTCAGAAAGAATGGCCTCTTCTCAGCAGAGATGTCCGTGGCTGTCTTCGCGGATGTCTCTGCTGAGAGGCCCGCCGCCGCAAGGATGTGGGCTCAGGTGAAGATTTCGTCGGCGGAGTTCACGATGGCGGCCCGGCGGACCCAGGCCCTGAGCAGGTCAGGGTCCTTGCACCGGGCGATCCGGTTGTGCGTGTCAGGAGAAATTTCCAGTCCGCGGGCGTCGAGGACGGCCAAAATCGAATCCGCTTCGCCCTTCGCGAGCCCTTCCGCGAGTCCTTCCGCGAGTCCTTCCGCGAGTCCTTCTTGACGGCCCTGCTCGACCCAGTGGGAGAGGTACTGCCGGGCAGCGCGCTCGTAGCGGTCGCTCGTGGTCGTCACGATCTCCTCCAGGTGCTTGCGCGCCACGGTCGGTAGCGCGTCGAACACGTAATTCAAATATAGCTTGATCCGGTCCTCGTCCAGGGTGTCCATCGCTGTGATCATGGCCTCCAGCGCTGCTCGGCCCTCCGGCTCCTCCGCGTGTGCCAGGGCTGACAGAACGGCCAGCTCTGGATACGCGCGCGCCTTGACCGGGTCGATGATCAGCGGAATGCGGGTGGGCTGGACGGCCAGAGGGGTGATCGTGCCGCTGGGACCCAGATTGATGACCTGCTCGCACCAGCGGGCCACGCCCGCGCTTCGGCAGATGACCATGAGGGCGGTGGGGCACTCCAGGCGGGCCCGCAATGCAGTTGCATAAACGGGCCAGCTGAACCTTTTGCGGGCGTCGTGGCGGTTCTGCACCTCCACGATGAGGGCCAACTCGGCTTTACCTTCGGCGTCGCGCAGCACAACTACGGAGTCGGCGCGGAACTCCACTGGTGCCAGTTGTGTGCAATCCACTGCCTCCACCGTGGCGGTTGCGAATGGGGGCGGCTGGACCCCGGCGGCGTCCCGCAGCAGTTCCACGGCGATCATGGGCCGGTTGTGGATGAGTTCTATGGTCATCTCGTGATCGATTCCTGGCACAGGAGGAGATTACTGTTTGTAGTTGAGCCACCACGCCCTTCGCCTTTTGCTGGTGGCAGGTTCCTTGCTCCTGGTCGAAGTTCTTTCACCCCTGGTCTCGAAGGCGGATCCCAGGGAGTAGAAGGATCGATCCGCCGGATTGAGACCGGAGGGTCGGCCGCCGCCGGAACGGTCCCGCGGACGCTCCGGCGGCCACTCCGGCGGTCGGGGTCACCGCCAACACGAAGGTACGAAGCATTTCTCGAAGAGTCATGAGCCTCCGGCGCCTCCGCTCATGCTCTGAAGCCCGCCCTACGGTGCCGCGGTTAGGTCCAGGCGCCAGTCGTTACATCGCATGACGCTCCCCGGCGGGTATTCGAAGTCACACTCACCGACGAGCCGGAAGCCTGCCCTCTGGCAGATCGCGTTCGACGCGGGATGGTCGACGGACGGGAACGCGTGTATGTATCTGTGTTTCCCCTCGGCCCTGGCATTCGCGACGGCTGCGGTGGCGGCCGCGACCGCTATGCCTCTGCCCTGGAACTCTGGCAGGACGCCCCAACCCGTCTCGTACACGGTCTCCTCCCGCCAGACACGCTCCCAGTACCCGATGGCGCCGACCGCCTCCAGCCCAGGAAGCAGGAGGATGCGGAACATTTGACCGGTCCCCGGCTCGCCGACCTGGGCATACCGCTTGTGACGTGCGAGGACCGCCTCTTCCGTCTCTGGACCTCCCAGATGCTCTGTCATCTCCGGTGTGTTGTTGCGACGCAGCAGGTCAAGGTGGGCCTCTGCGTCCGCCCAGGGCTCAAGGCGTATCCGCGGTGCGTTCGCTCCCTCTGGCATTCCTCTCCCGTCTTCGCTCGAACCCGTGCGGTCAGCGCGCTTCCGCGATCCTGCCTGAGCGGTACGACAATTTCGATGCAGGAGCAGCGGGCGCACAGTGTTCCAGCAGGCTAGGTCGGCGGCGTTGAGTAAGCCCGGACGCGGGTCCGCGGCCCGGTAGGCGCTCCCGTCCGGGCGGCGGGCGACACCGCCCGCCTCGGTCAGCAGCAGGACGCCCGGCGCGTGGTCCCAGGGCAGCGTCCGCTGGAAGAGGACGAAGTCCTGCTCGCCGTCCAGAAGCCGTGGATAGTCCACGCCCGCGCAGCCGGTGCCTGGCCCCAGCTCGGCGAACCGGGGCGCTGTCGCCTCGGCACGTGCCAGTGCCGGGGGATCGAGGAACCTTGTCAGCGCCGCCCCGCGCAGCTCCGCCGGATCGGCGGGAGCCGGACCCCGGCGCACCCGGACCCCGTCCCGCCAGGCCCCCGAACCCCGCTCGGCCACGTAGACGCGGTCCTCCGCCGGGCGCACGATCCACGCCGCGACAGTCTCCCCGCCGCGTACGAGCGCCGCCATCACCGCGTACTCGGGACGGCCCGCCACGAAGTTCGACGTCCCGTCCAGCGGATCGACGAGCCAGGCCTCCGGGGCCTCCCACAGTGCCGCGACCTGCCGAGGATCGCGGGCCGTGGCCTCCTCGCCGACGACCGGGGCATCCACCACCTCACGAAGCCGACGGCTGATCAGCTCCTCCGCCTCCCGGTCCGCCACGGTGACAACCTCGCCGGGCGACTTCTCGTGGACCTCCCCCTCGGCCAGTGCCCGGAAGCGGGGAAGGACCGCGACCTCGGCCGCCTCGAGAAGGATCCCGGTCACCTCGTCGATCAACATGATCGCGACGATAGTTCGGCGTCACCCCGCACGGAAAGGTGCTGTGCCTGCCGCAGGTACACGGGCGGCTGGCTCGGCAGACGGTCGGCGACGCGCTGGGCGGGCCTGCCGAGCACCCGCGCCAGGTCGTCGCTCTGACGTTCCAGCGCTCCCATGCGAACCTGCGCGTTGAGCCAGCTCATCGGCCTCGGCCAGCGTCGGGCACTTCCCGGCAGGTCACGCCGAGCGCACGGGCCGGCTCCGGTGCGGAGGGAGACGCCAGGATCCCCGAGCGGTGACGCGCGAACCGAGCCCCCGCCTTCCGGTGGAGGTGGAGTCAATACGATGCTCGGCATGCGTGCTCTCGGCCGGTGTGCGGCGGCTGTGCCGCTGGGCGGCCTACTGTGCGGGCTGCTTTGCGCACTCACCGGGGCCGGGCCGCCCGATCCGCTGCTGCCGGAGGCCAGGGCGATCATCCGGGAGCACCCCGGGATGTGGGCCCAGGCGTCCGTCGCCAGGGGAGAGCACACGATCGTCGTGGGAGGACCCCGTCGCCTGGTCGCCGACCTGTCCGTGCTGGCCGACCGCGCGAGCCGTACGGTCGCCCGGGTCTGGGGCCCGGTGGACGCGGTGGTCCTCGTCCCGGCGACGGCGGAGCAGGCGGAGGTGCTGGCCGCACCCGCACGGGTGGAGGGCCTGGCGGCGCTCGCCGGGGTGGGCCGGGTCATCATCGAGCCGGACGGATTCGCCCGGCTGACCCCGACCGGCCGCCAGGTCGTGCTCGCCCACGAGCTGGTCCACGTGGCCACCGGAGCGGCGGTCACCGGCGACCTGCCGGCGTGGCTCGTGGAGGGCTTCGCCGACTATGTGGGCTACCTCGGCAGCGGGCTCTCGGCGCGGACCGTCGCCGCCGAGCTCGCCGCCGAAGTCCGGGCCGGGGCCCTGCCGCGCGAGCTGCCGGGGCGCGCGGACTTTCGGGCCGGGTCGGCACGGCTGGCGCAGGCGTACGAGGAGGCGTGGCTGGTCTGCCGGTACATCGCCGGGCGCTTCGGCGAGCGGAAGCTGGTGAAGCTCTACCGCGCGGCCCTGCGTCACCAGGGCCAGGGCGACCAGGACCAAGGCGAGCAGGACCAAGGCGAGCAGGGCCAGGGCGAGCAGGGCCAGGGCGAGCAGGGCCAGGGCGAGCAGGACCAGGGCGACCAGGGCCAGGGCGAGCAGGGCCAGGGCGACCAGGGCGACCGGGACCGCGAGGGGATCGCCCCGGCCCTGTGGGAGACCCTGGGCATCACCCAGGCGGAGCTGACCCGAGACTGGCTGGCCTCCCTTCCTGAGCAGCTGGGCATCCCCACCGTCCCCTCTTCCCCCTGATCATGTTGTGATCATGCACGGATTCCCGTTTCCGCCCCCTAACCAAGCCCATCCTCCATGCGTGATCATGCGCGGACTCCCCGCTATCCCGCGAAAGCGGAACGGCCACCGCGCGGAGCTGCCACCATGCGGATTGCGACCTTGTCTTCGCATGATCACGCGAGCGAATGGCCCTGGCGGTGCGGGACGCCGGGGAATCCGTGCATGATCACGCATGGAGGATGGGCCGGTCGCGGGCCGCGAGCGGGAATGTGTGCATGATCACGGGGAAGGGGTGCGGGGATGGGGAGGACGCTGATCGTCACGAATGACTTTCCGCCTCGGGCCGGGGGGATTCAGGCGTTCGTCCATGGGCTGGCCTCTCGGCGGCCGCCGGAATCCGTGACGGTCTACGCCCCCCGGTGGGAGGGATGCGAGTCCTTCGACGTGCGTCAGCCGTACGAAGTGGTGCGGCATCCCGGCACGCTCATGCTGCCCACGCGGCGGGTCGCCAGGACGGCGGCGGTGCTGGCGAGAGACTGCGACACCGTGGTCTTCGGCGCGGCTGCCCCGCTGGGCCTGCTCGCGCCGGCCGTACGGGCCGCCGGACCCAGCCGCGTCGTGATGCTGACCCACGGGCACGAGGCGTCCTGGGCGCGGCTCCCGCTCGCCCGTGGCCTGCTCCGCCGCATCGGCGAGGGAGCCGACGTCGTGACCTACCTCGGCGGCTACACGCGCCGCAGGCTCGCGCCGGTGATCCCCGAGTCCAAGCTCGTACGGCTGGCGCCCGGCGTGGACACCTCGGTGTTCCACCCCGGGGCGGGCGGCGACGACGTTCGCAAGTCGCTGGGCCTGGAGGGGCGGCCGGTGGTCGTCTGCGTCTCGCGGCTGGTGCTCCGCAAGGGCCAGGACATGCTGGTCCGCGCCTGGCCGGGGGTGCTCCGCCACGTCCCCGACGCGGCGCTGCTGCTGGTCGGCGGCGGCCCGTCCCGTCAGGCGCTCCAACGGGCGGCCGCACGGCACGGCGTGAAGGAGTCGGTCGTCTTCACCGGATCGGTGCCGTGGACCGCCCTGCCCGCCTACTACGACGCGGGCGACGTGTTCGCGATGCCGTGCCGCACCAGACTGGCCGGGCTGGATGTCGAGGGGCTCGGCATCGTCTATCTGGAGGCGTCGGCCACCGGCCTCCCCGTCGTGGCGGGCTCCTCCGGTGGCGCCCCCGACGCCGTACGGCACGGCGAGACCGGCCTGGTGGTCGACGGCACGTCGCCCGCCGGGATCGCCCGTGCTCTGGTGGAGTTGCTGGCCGATCCGGCCCGCGCCCGCGCGATGGGGGAGCGGGGCCGGGCCTGGATCGAGGAGGAGTGGGGCTGGGACCGGGTCGCCGCCCGGTTCGCCCGCCTTCTTACGGCAACGCCCACTACGGGAACTACGGGAACTACGGGAACGGGGTCGGCGGCGGAACGTCGGTGAGGAGCCGTCGCGTGGTCTCCATGCCCCAGTCGTCGAGCGAGGCGATCCGGTCGGACGAGACCCGCAGGCCGCCGTAGCGCTCGATCACCTCGGCCCAGTCCTCCCGGCGCTCGACCTCCGGGCGCACGATCAGGCAGTCCGGATCGTTGACCCAGAACCGGCCGTGCTGCCAGGCCCGGCCGATGGTGGACAGCGCCGCGCCGAGCTGGCCGGGCAGGGCGGGGTCGCCGTACCACGGCTCGTACTTCGGGGCGGTGTCGGCGGAGACCCGCATCGCGTCGAACAGGCCGACGCTCGGCAGGATGGGCGCGCCGCATCCCAGCAGGTACGACTCCGTCCCGATGGCCTCCCTGATCACCCGCAGCCCCTCGCGGTACGCCTCGAGCGGGCCGGCTCCCGAGTGCCGCGGCCCGTCGAGCGCCCCCGCGTAGAGGAAGTCGATCTTGAAGTAGTCGAAACCGGCGTCGCGGAGCATGCCGAACGTCTCGCGCAGGTAGGCCGCGGCCCCCGGGTGGGTGGCGTCGAGCGCGGAAAGGTCCTGGTCCCAGTTGTGCCCCGCGTCGGCGGGCTCCCCGGCGGTGTGGCCGATCAGCCATTCGGGGTGGTCGCGGACGACGGCGCTGTGCGACCCGGCGAGGAACGGCGCGACCCAGATCCCGGCGCGCAGGCCCGCCTCCTTGATCCGCTTGGTCAGCGCCTCCAGGGAGGCGAACCGGTCGGACAGGTCCAGCCAGTCGCCGATCTCGGCCTCCCAGCCGTCGTCGATCTGCAGCACGTCGACGGGCAGCTCCGCGTCGGTGATCGCCCGCAGGTTCTCGTCGATGTCGGCTTCGGTGACGTTCTCGAAATAGTGGTACCAGGAGCACCATGCCGTGGGCCCGGGCCGGATCGGCCCGTTCCCCGCCCGTACGGCGAAGCCGTCCGCCCAGGTGGCCAGGGCCTGGTACATCGTCCCGGCATGCGTCTGGACGTCCACCGGCCCGTCGGCGCTGATGGTGAGCCGGTCGCCGGACAGCTCCGCCCGGATGGAGGCGACGCTCGTGATGCCGTCGGCGCAGCCGTACACCACCGTGGAGCCGTCGCCGAGCTCGACGGCGAGCAGGCCCTCGCCCTGGAAGCCCAGCTCCGGGCCGGGCATCCCGGGCCGGTAGCTCATGGTCTGCGTCACCGGCTTGACCGGCCGCAGGCCGGAGCCGGTCACGGGGTAGTCCGTCGAGGGGCCCCACGACTGCCAGCCGTGCTCGTAGACCCGCGTCCTGGCCGGGTCGACGGTAAGGACCTCGATTTGTTCGTACACGATCCCTCCTCAGAGATCCTCAGGTCGGCAGCCCGACGGCGCGTTCGCCGCTCCGCCGCTGCTGGATGACGACCGCGATGACGAGCAGCGCCCCCTGGGCGACGTTCTGCCAGAAGGTGCTGATGTTGTTCAGGGTCAGGCCGTTCTCCAGGGCGCCGAGCAGGACCATCGCGAGCAGCGTGCCGCCGACGCCGCCCTTGCCTCCGGCGAGCGCGCAGCCGCCCAGCGCGGCGGCGGTGATGGCCTTCAGCTCCAGGCCCGAGCTGCCCGAGGTGGGGTGGCCGAAGCCGGTCCGCGCCGTGAGGATGATGCCGGCGATCGCGGAGACGACCCCGGCCAGCGCGTAGACCGCGATGAGGTACTTGTTGATGTTGATCCCGGCGAGGCGGGCGGCGGTGTCGTTGCCGCCGATGGCGTAGATGTTCCGTCCGATGTCGGTGTACTTCAGCAGGAGGTGGATGGCGAGCGCCACGGCTGCGAGGATCCACATCAGCGTCGGCAGGCCGAGCAGGGAGCCCCGGGAGATGAAGATCCACAGGTCGTCGCCGAGCACGAAGCCCATGGCCGCCCCGTTGGACAGTAGCTGGGCGAACCCGCGGTAGGCCGCCAGCGTCGCCAGGGTCGCGATGACCGGGTTGACCCGGCCGTAGACGATGATGACGCCGTTGACGAGCCCGAGGACGAGCCCGACGACGATCGCCAGACCCATGCTGGCCAGCGCGTTCTGCGTCGCGGTGAACGCCATCGCGCTCACGACCGACGCGACGCCGGTGGCCGAGCCGACCGAGATGTCGAGCGCCCCGCAGATGATGACCACGGTCTGGACGACGGCCAGCAGTCCGGCGATGGTGACGGCGTCGGCGATCACGCGGATGTTGGCCCAGGCCAGGTAGCCGGGGTTGATCACGCCGAAGACCACCACGACCAGCACGATCGCCAGCACGAGGATCAGGTTCTGCGCCCCGACGGCGCCGATCAGGTCGCCCAGGCGGCGGCGGGACTCCGGGGCCTGCTCGCCGGGCCCCGCTTGCACGGAGGTGGTGGTCACTGCGCTTCTCCAGAATTCGTCGCTTGGGTGGTGGCCGCTCCGGAGACCGCAGCGGTGAGGTCGTCGACCATGGCGAGGGCGAGGATCGCCTCCTCGGAGGCCTCCTCGCGGGACAGCTCCCCGGTGATCCGCCCGTTCTGCATCACCACGATGCGGTCGGCGAGGCCGAGCACCTCGGGCAGTTCGGATGAGATGACGAGGACCGCCACGCCCGTGCGGGCCAGGTCGGCGATGATGTGGTAGATCTCGGCCTTGGCGCCGACGTCGATGCCGCGGGTCGGCTCGTCGAGGATCAGCACCTTCGGCCGCCGGGCCAGCCATCTGGCCAGCACGACCTTCTGCTGGTTCCCGCCCGAGAGCTTCCGGACCTCGTGCTCGATGGACGGCGTGCGCACGCGGAGCCGCTCGACGTACTCCTGGGCGACGCGGCGCTCCTCGCCCCGCCGTACGAACCGGAACCGGCGGAGCCGGTCGAGCACGGCGAGCGTCGTGTTGTCGCGCACGCTCCGGGACAGGAAGAGGGCCTGCGCCTTGCGCTCCTCCGGCGCGTAGCCGATGCCGGCCCGGACCGCGTCCTGCGGCTGGCGGAGGCGCAGCGGCCTCCCCTCGACCAGCACCTGGCCGTCGCGGATCGGCAGGTCGCCCACCAGGGCGCCCGCCAGCTCGGACCGCCCGGCGCCGACCAGCCCGGCGAGCGCGACGACCTCGCCCGCCCGCACCTGGAGGCTGATGTCGCGGACGTCGTCGGTGGTCACGTCGCGCACGTCGAGCACGACCTCGTCGGCGGTCGCGGCCTGCTCGCGGGCGAACATGGCCGACAGGTCGCGGCCGACCATCATCCGGACCAGCTCACCCTCGCCGGTCTCCGCCACCGGCCGAACGCCCACCAGCGCGCCGTCGCGGAGCACGGCGATGCGGTCGGCGAGCCGGAAGATCTCCTGGAGCCGGTGCGACACGTAGACGATGGCGAGCCCCTGCTCGCGAAGCCGCCTGATCAGCCCGAACAGCGCGTCCACCTCGTGCTCGCCGAGGGAGGAGGTCGGCTCGTCGAAGGCGATGACCTTGGCCTCGGTCGTCATGGCGCGGAGGATCTCCACGAGCTGCCGCTGGGCGGCCGTCAGCGACGACCCCAGCGCGTCCGGGTCCAGCGCGCGCTCGAAGCCGAGCCGCACGAGGTCGTCGCGCATCCGCTCGCGCAGGGCCGTACGGTCGAGGACCCGCCGGGTGAGCAGGCCGGAACGGCGGGGGAGCGACCCGGCGTAGACGTTCTCCGCGACCGACACGTGCGGGATGATCTCCGGCTCCTGGGCGATCACCCGGATGCCGAGACGGCGGGCGTCGGCGGGCGTGTGGAGGTCGACGGGCTCGCCGCCGAGGGTGATCCGGCCCTCGTCGGGGATGTAGTCACCGTTGATGATCTTGATGAGCGTGGACTTGCCCGCGCCGTTCTCGCCCATCAGCGCGGTCACCTGGCCGGCGGGGAAGTCGAGCGTCACGTCGCGGAGCGCCCGGACCCCGGCGAAGCGCTTGGAGATGCCCTCGGCCCGTAAGCCGGTGTCCGGTCGTGCCCCCGGCTCGGCATCCGGGCGATGGTTCTTTTCGCCGGCCCTCGGGTCGGCCCCCTGTTCCTGCTTGGCCGCGGCGTCGGCTGGCTCTGTCATCGGCCCCTTCTCACATTGGTGTACGGCTTGCGCGAGGGGTTCTCCTCGCGCAAGCCGTACGGCTTTCCCTCACCACCACAGGGTCAGGTCAGGCGCTGCACTTCACGCCCTCGGCCTGCCAGTTCGAGGCGTCGACCATCTTGGTGGGGGCGAACGCCTCCGGGGGCATCGCGGTGCCGCTCTTGATGTTGTCGTACATCGTCTGCACGGCCAGCTTGCCGACCTCGTAGCCGTTGATGAACAGGGCGGCCTTCATGCCGGTCGGCTTGCCGCTGTTCCAGTCCTTGCAGGCGAGGTAGGCGCCGAGACCGACTCCGATGATGTTGTCGGGCTTGATGCCGGCGTTCTGCATGGCGGTCACGCCGCCGCTGACGTTCTCGTCGTTGCAGCCGACGATCACCCAGTGCTTGACGCCGCTGTTGCCCTGGACGGTCGCGGCGACCTTGTCCTGCGCGCCGGACGGGGTGTTGTCGGTGCCGACCTCGATGACCTTGACGCCGGAGACGCCGGCGGCCTGCTCGAACGCCGGGACGGCGGCCTTGACGCGGTCGGTGCAGACCGTCACGTCCTGCTGCCAGGCGGTGATGATAGCCGTGTCCTCGGGCTTCCAGCCGGCCTTCTTGAACTCCTCGCCGGCCCGCTGGCCGACCTGCTCGCCCATCTGCGTCCCGCTGAAGCCGACGCGCGGCACGAGCTTGTCCTTGGTGCACTTCGACGGGTCGGGGCCGTCGACGCAGACCTGGTCGTCGGAGGTGAGCAGCGGGGTGTTCGCCTCCTTGGCCAGCTGCACGATCTGCGGGCCCACCGCCGGCGCCGGGACCACGATGATGATGCCGCCGACCTTCTGGCCGAGCGCCGCCTGGGTCTCGCTGACCGCCTTGTTGGTGTCCTCGCCCAGGTTGACGACCTTGAGGTCGACGCCGAGCTCCTTTGCCTTGTCGGCCGCGCCCTGGGCCTCGCCGACGAAGTATTCCTGGTCTCCCTGCTTCTGCAGGTAGGCGATGGAAATCTTGCCCTGCGCCGCGGGCTTGCTCTGCGTCGCCTGGGTCTCCTCCTTGCCCGACGAGCAGGCAGCGAGACCGAGGGTGAGCAGAACCGCCATCGCGGCGAGCCTTCCAGGTGCCAGGTTCATGGCAACCCGCTCCTCTCAGCGACCCCGAATGTAAAGAACATTTCCTAATGCAGAAGGGACCATATTCCGCCACATTCCCGCAAGACCACTCATGGTCACAAGTCCATTTCGACAGTTTTCCACACAAGAGCCCTGGGATCCCGATGGGTGCTGTGTCATTATGCGTGCGAACGTGTTGGATGCGACCTTGATGCGACCTTCCTGACGACTTGCAAGGAGGCGGGATGCTGGCCCCTCAGCGGCAGCAGGCGATCCTGGACCTCGTCCGCGCCAACGGCGCGGTGCGGGTGGGCGACCTCGTCCGCGAGTTCGGCGTCTCCGACATGACGATCCGGCGTGACCTGGAGGTCCTGGCGGATCGCGGTCTCGTCGCCAAGGTGCACGGCGGGGCTACGGCCATGAGTTCGGGGTCCACGGAGGAGCCCGGGTTCGCGGCCAAGTCGGTCCAGCAGCGCGCCGAGAAGGAGGCGATCGCCCGGGCCGCGGCCGCCATGGTCGGTCCCGGTACGGCTGTCGCCCTCTCGGCGGGCACCACCACCTGGACCCTGGCCCACCACCTCATCGACACGCCGGGCCTCACGGTGGTGACCAACTCGGTGCGGGTGGCCGAGGTCTTCTACCGTTCGGGGCGGAAGGACCAGACCGTCGTGCTGACCGGAGGCATCCGCACGCCGTCCGACGCGCTGGTCGGGCCGGTGGCCGTGGCCGCGATCCGGCTGCTCAACGTCGACATCCTGCTGCTCGGGGTGCACGGCATGAGCACGCACGCGGGGTTCACCACGCCGAACCTCATGGAGGCCGAGACCGACAGGGCCCTCGTCGGGGCCGCCAGGCGGCTGGTCGTGCTCGCCGACCACACCAAGTGGGGCACCATCGGGATCAGCACGATCGCGCACCTGGACGAGGCCGACGTCCTCATCACCGACGCCGGGCTCGACGAGCCGGCCCAGCGGACGCTGGGAGAGCAGGTCGGCGAGCTCATCACCGTCGAGGGCGAGTAGCGGGGTCATCTCCCGGCCCTCGGTCGACACAGCAGATTTCTATCATCCGACCTCTCGGCCGTGAAAGAGCCGTCCCGGGCCACATCGGCGCTCGCCGGCCCAGTCAAGCTCCGATGAATGTTCACGGTAATGATCCACATTAGCGATGTCGCGCCATAGGATTCCCTCGAACGGGGAGGCGAGGACATGGGCGATGACACGGGCGATGACATGACGGCGCGCGAGGACCTACTGGCGGGCATCGATCCGTCCATCCCGAGCGTGGCGCGGATGTACGACTACTACCTGCGCGGCAAGGACAACTTCGAGTCCGACCGCCGGGCCGCCGAGAAGATGATCTCCCTGGTGCCGAACATCCGCGAGGTCGCCCGCGCCAACCGCGATTTCCTCGGCCGTGCCGTACGGCTGGTGGCCGAGTCCGGGATCAGGCAGTTCATCGACATCGGCGCCGGCCTGCCGACCCAGCAGAACGTGCATCAGGTCGCCCGGTCCGTGGCTCCCGGCAGCCGGGTCGTCTATGTCGACAACGACCCGATCGTGCTGGTCCACGCCCGCGCCCTGCTCGCCGACAACCGCGACACCATCGTCGTCCAGGGCGACGTCAACGAGCCGAAGGCGATCCTCGACGATCCCGCCGTCCGGGAGCACATCGACCTCTCCCAGCCTGTCGCCGTGCTGATGCTCGCCATCCTGCACTTCGTGCCCGACGACGAGAAGGCGGCGGCGATCGTGGCGCGACTCCGTGACGGCATGGTGCCGGGGAGCTACCTGATCATCTCCCACGGATACACCGGCGAGATCGGGGGGCGGACCGACCAGCAGGTCCGCGCGCTCTACAACAAGACCGCGACGGGCTCGATCAAGCCCCGGGACCATGCCGAGATCGCGGGCTACTTCGACGGCTTGGACCTCCTGGAACCGGGCGTCGTGCCGGTCGACTCCTGGCGGCCCGAGCTGGACTGGCAGGCCGGGATCGACCTGACGAAGCCCACCATCCTCGGGGGCGTCGCCCGCGTACCGTAGCCGGACCAGCCGGCCACGGCACGCGGATCTCCGAGGCGACCGCCGGGTGCAGGTCACCCCTGTCACCCCTTGGTCGCTCCGCCGGTGAGGCCCTTGACGAAGTGCTTCTGCAGGAACAGGTAGAAGGCCAGCACGGGGATCGTGCCCATGAACATGAGCGAGAAGATCGTGCCGTAGTCGGTGCGCCAGACTCCCACCGACCGGAAGATGCCCGTCGTGATCGTGGTGCCCTGGCTCGGCCCGAGGATGATCAGCGGGTCGATGAAGTCGTTCCAGATCCACACGCCGAGGAAGATGAGCACGCTCGCCGTGGCGGGGCGGAGCAGCGGGAAGACGATCCTCCAGAAGATCTGCCCGCGGGTCGCGCCGTCGATCGCGGCGGCCTCCTCCAGGTCCACGGGCACCGACCGCATGAACCCCGTGAAGACGAAGACGCCGAACGGCACGTAGTAGCCGACGTTGAACAGCACCAGGCCGGGCAGCGTGCTCATCAGCCCGACGGCCCGCAGGACGTAGGTCACCGGCGCGAGGATCACCTGGGGAGGGATCATCAGGCCGCACAGCAGGAGCAGCATCAGCAGGCGGCCCCACAGGCTCGACGTCCTGGCGAGGTAGTGGCCCAGGGTCGCGGACAGGATCGTCAGAACGATGATCGACAGCCCGGTGACCAGGATGCTGTTGGTCACGCTCGCCCAGTACAGGTTGTCCGGGCGCGACAGCAGCGTGGTGATGTTGCGCAGCGTGAACGGCTGGGGAAGCGCGAGGGGCCGCGTGCGGATCTGGTCCGGTTCCTTGAACGTGTTGATGATGCCCAGATAGAGCGGCACGAAGAAGAACGCCCCGACGGCCAGGCCGGCGAGGGGGCGCAGCCACGGGAGATTGCCGGTCCTCACAGGTTGACCTCCCTTCTGCGCAGCACGCCCAGCGAGATGGTCGTCAGCACCGCGATCACCACGAGCATCGCGATCGCCTCGGCGGACGCGTATCCCTGGTGGTTGTCCACGAACGCGGTCTGGATCGCGAGGAACGCGATGGTGGCCGTCGAGCCGGTGCCCGGGCCGCCCTGGGTGATGACCTGGACATGGTCGAAGATCTTGAACGCGGAGATCAGCAGGACGACCGTGTTGACGGTCAGCGCGGGCGCCAGCATGGGCCACGTGACCTGCCAGAACCGCCGGATCGGTCCCGCCCCGTCGATGGAGGCCGCCTCCAGCAACTCCTTCGGCACGCCGGACAGGCCGGCCAGGTAGATGACCACGCAGAAGCCGAGCATCTGCCAGCACAGCACCGTGGCCAGCGAGTAGAGCGCGATGTCCGGGTCCGACAGCCAGCCGGGCGGATCCTGCACCCCGATCGCCCGCAGCACGTCGTTGATGGGGCCGTCGTCCTGCAGCATGCGGGTCCAGATCACGCTGATCACCACGGAGCTGAGCACCATGGGGGTGAAGAAGACGCTGCGCAGCGCGTTGTACAGCCAGCCGTTCCGGTCGAGCAGCACGGCGATTCCCAGGCCGACGACGTTGGGCACGATGACCACGATGGCGGTCAGAATCGTGGTGATCTTCAGTGACGTCAGGAACGTGTCGTCCTGGAGCATCAGCTGGTAGTTGCGCAGGCCGACGAACTTGGTCGGCGGGTTGAACGGGTTGTAGTTGGTCAGGCTGTAGCCGAAGCTCACCACGATGGGGACGAGCACGAAACAGACGTAGATGAGCACCCCGGGTGCGCCGAAGCTCAGGAAGTGCCAGACGCGAGGCCAGATTCGGCGCTTCGGCCGATGGCGCGTCCGGCTGCCGACCGGGGGCTTCCGAGGCCGTGCGGCGACGTCGGAGACCATTGAATTCAGTCCCTTGCGTTAGGAGCGGGAGGGCCGTCCTTGCCGGGGGGATCGCCCCCGGACCTGCCAAGGCCGCTGGCCGAGGCGGCATCGCGCGCCTCGGCCAGCGGATCGGGGGGATCAGGAGGACTTGTCCCACTCGGTGTCGAGATACTTGAGGACCTCTTCGGGCGTCTTCTTCCCGGTGATGATGTCCTGGGCGGACAGGTTCCACTTGTCGGGCATACCGGCGATCATGCCGTCGTCGCCCTGCTCCCATCCGAAGGAGGGGACGGTCGCGTTCTGGTCGACGGCCTGGCGGTACAGGTCGTACACCGCCTTGAAGACGGTGCCGTCCTTGGCCGGGAGCGTGTAGCCCTTGATCGCGGGGAACAGGGCGTCGGCCACGGCCGAGGTGTCCAGGTAGTCCTTGTCCGTCTGCCAGGCCACGGCGAACTTCTTGGCGATGTCCACGTTCGGCGACTTGGCGTTGACCGTCAGCCCGCCGCCCGTGAACGAGGGCAGGTGGAAGGAGCCGTCGTCGGCCGGCCAGGCGAAGATGCCGATGTCGTCCTTCACCTTGGAGGCGTCGCTCGCGGCGGCGAACCAGCTTCCCATCGGGTACATCGCGCCCTTGCCGTCGAGGAAGGCGGCCTGTGACGCGTCGTAGCTCTGGCCGAGGTCCTTCTTGTTCAGATAGCCCTTGGCGGCGAGGTCGGCGAACTTCTTCGTCGCCTTCAGGAACTCGGGCGAGTCGAACTTGACCTTGCCGTCGCGGCGCTGGTGCATCCACTCGGGGTTGCCGGCGTAGAGGTCGGTGGTGAGCTCGCCGGTCCAGGGGAGCGAGGAGCCCCAGCTCGGGTTGCCGCCGATGACGAACGGCTGGACGCCCTTGCCCTTGAGCTTCTCGGCGTCGGCCAGCAGCTCGGCGTAGGTCTTCGGCGGGGCGCTGATGCCGGCCTTCTCGAACAGGCTCTTGCGGTAGAAGACCTGCCACGTCTGCGTGTTCGCCGGAAGCTGGACCGTCCTGCCCTTGATGGCGCTGCACTTGGGGCAGAGGAAGGGCTGAAGGTCCTCGTCGGAGAACTCGGCGAGGTTGCCGCTGCCGTCGAACGAGGGGAGGTCCTGCAGACCGATCTGCACATCGGGGAACTGGCCGGAGGCGAGCAGCTGCTTCGCGTAGGCCGTACGGTCACCCGGGGCCACGATCTTCTTGACCGTCACCCCGACTTTCTCGCTCACCCTCTTGATGTTGTCGTCCCAGAACTTGGGGGTGAGGTTATCGGTCTCGAAGACGAGGAAGGTGATCTCCTTCTTCGCCGCCGCTCCTGAGCCACTGGGCTGGGTGGTGCTTCCGCCGTTGTTATCCCCGACCGAGCAGGCGCTCAAGCCGGCGGCGAGCGTGAGGGCCGCACCTAAAGCAAGGATCTTCTTCATACTGCCACCTTCCTCGCCGGTCCTGACCGTGCCGACGAGTTGACGACCCCTACTCATCAGACCACTTCGGGTGTTGTAACCGCTTACCCCCGGAGTGTGCTGCGTGTTGTAGCTAATTGGTTTGACCACTGCTTACCTATGACCTGCGTCACATGTCAAGATGGACAGCCGCTCTTCACGGCAGCCGATATCGAGGTGTGACTTAGCCTCCGACCTCTCGACAGGTGTCTTCTCCCGTTGTACCTTCGGTCCGCAGTCCGGGACAACGTTCTGCTACATAGAACATGGCTGCACGGCCTGTCGAATCAGGGGCGCAGGCCGGGCGAGCCTTCCTATGCCGCTTTCGCGCTGGAGGCACGGTGTATCAACAGAACTTCAATCCGACGGGATCACTCCTCCTGTCCGCCCTGCTGGCCGCCCTGCCCCTGGCGACGGTGCTGGTGCTCCTCGGGGTCCTCAAGTGGAAGGCGCACTGGGCCGGCCTCGCCGCGCTCGCGGTGGGCCTGGTGGTCGCGGTGGCGGCCTACAAGATGCCGGTGGGGCAGGCCCTCGACGCGGGGCTGTTCGGCGCCGCCCGGTCGATCCTGCTGATCCTGTGGATCACCTTCAACGCGATCTGGATCTACAACCTCACCGTCAAGAGCGGCCACTTCGCCGTCCTCCAACGGGCCTTTTCCGGGATCAGCGACGACCAGCGGATCCAGGCGATCGTCATCGCCTTCTGCTTCGGCGCGCTGATCGAGGCCCTCGCCGGCGGTGGCTCGCCCATCGCGATCTGCGCGATCATGCTCATCGCGGTGGGCTTCGACCCACTCAAGGCGGCCGCCCTCGCGCTCGTCGCCAACACGGCCCCCGTGGCCTTCGGCGGCATGGGCAACCCGATTACGATTCTGGGTGGTGCGCCCATCAATCTGGACCCTGAGCAGGTAGGCGCCATGGCGGGCCGCCAGACCGCGTTCATCGCGATCTTCGTGCCGTTCATCCTGCTCTTCATCGCGGACGGCCGCCGCGGCCTGCGCCAGGCGTGGCCCGCCGCGCTCGTCGCCGGCCTGAGCTTCGGCGCCACCCAGATCTTCGTCTCCAGCGCCTTCGACTACCGCCTGACCGACATCGCCGCCTCGCTCGTGTCGGCCGTCGTGCTCATCGTCTTCGGCAAGTTGTGGCGGCCGAGCGAGCGGGTGCTGCCCGTCCCGACCATCGCCGGCGGCTCGGTCGACGACCCGGCCTTCGTGCGCAAGCACGGCAGCCCGGCCGGTGACACCAGAGCGGACCGGATCCTGGCCTTCGCGCCGTACGCCATCATCATCGTCCTGTTCTCCCTCTCGGTGATCGAGCCCATCAAGACGTGGCTGAGCAGCGGCTGGCGGACCTACAAGTTCCTGTGGCCGGGGGCCCACATCGCTAAGCCGAACGGCGATGGGCTCAAGGTCGAGTACGTCCTCAACTGGGCGTCCGCCCCCGGCACGCTGCTCTTCATCTCCGGCATCCTCACCTTCCTGGTCCTGCGGATCGGCGTCGGCACGGCCATCAAGACGTACGGTGAGACGCTGCGCCAGTTCGGCTGGGCCATCGTGACGATCCTGGCCGTGTTCGCCCTGGCCTTCGTGATGCAGTACTCCGGCCAGATCCAGACACTGGGCCTGTTCCTCGCCGGGGCCGGCGCGTTCTTCGCCTTCCTGTCCCCGGTGGTGGGCTGGTTCGGCGTGGCGATCACCGGTACGGACGCGGGATCGAACGCGCTGTTCGGCGTGCTGCAGACCACGGCGGCGGGCAAGCTGGGCGAGTCGCCCATCCTGTTCGGCGCGGCCAACAGCTCCGGCGGCGTCATGGCCAAGATGATCTCTCCGCAGAGCCTGGCCATCGGCGCGGCCGCCGTGGGCATCGTCGGCAAGGAAGGGGAGATGTTCCGCCGGGTGGTCGGCTGGAGCGCGCTGCTCCTTCTCGGGCTGTGCGTCATCGTCTACCTGGAGTCGACGCCTGTCCTCGGCTGGCTCGTCCCCTAGGGACCGGATGCAAAGCTCCTCCGACCAATTCTCGATAGGATCCAGCAGTGGGGTCCGCCTTCTCCAAGACTGGCAGAATTGGTAGGACCACCGGCGAACCAAGGGAAGACGCGGCGTGAAGCGGCCACTCAGGGAGGAGCCCGAGTCCTCGGGCGCGCGGACCACGGTCACCGAGCGGGCGATGCAGCGCATCAAGGACATGATCTCCGACGGCCTGCTGGTCCCCGGCCAGCGTCTGCCGACGGAACGGGAGTTCGCGGCAGACCTCGGTCTGTCGCGGAGCTCCATGCGAGAGGCCATCAGGGCGCTGACCGTGCTCGGCGTCCTGGAGGCCAGGCACGGCGCGGGGGTCTACGTGACCTCACTGGAGCCCCGCGACCTGCTGGACACGTTCGGGGTCGTCGCGGAGATCTCCCGCGGCGACACCCTGCTCCACCTGGTGCAGGTCCGCAAGATCCTGGAGCCCGCCGCGACGGCCACCGCCGCGGCGCGGATCGACGACGAGATCCTGACCCTGCTCCGCGCCGAGATGACGGCGATGGAGCAGGGCGGCTCGGCGGAGGAGATCGTCGGCCACGACCTGGAGTTCCACCGGCTCATCGTCGAGGCCGCGGGCAACCCGGTGCTGTCCGCGATCCTCGATGGCCTGTCCAGCCGCACCTTCCGGGCGAGGGTGTGGCGCGGCTATCGGGTGGAGGGCGTCTTCGAGCGCACCTTCCAGGAGCACGACCGCATCTACCGGGCGCTGGCCGAGCGCGACCCGGAGAGCGCCAGGACCGCCGCTGCCATCCACGTCACGGCGGTCGAGGACTGGCTCCGCACCCAGGCGGAGATAGACGAGGTCTAGCCCCCCCGGGGCCCCCGCCCCCGCCGTGATCATGCAGGGTTTCCCGGGAAGCTCCAGGACGTCCCCCTTCCCGAGTCGTGATCATGCAGGGTTTCCCGGGACGCTCGTAGGCGTCCCGTTCTCCGAAGTGCGATCATGCACGGATTCCGCCGCGCCCTATCTGATCAGCGTCGCTACAGTGCGTGATCATGCAGGTGTCCGTCCGGCGGGGCCCCCTTACAGTGCATGATCACGTCACGCATAGCGCCCGGTAGGAGGGGTTATGCGGGAAAGCACGCATGATCAGGCCGCGTATAGCGCCTGGTAGCAGGGGTTATGCGGGAAAGTATGCATGATCACGGCGGGTGAGGCGCCAGGTGGGACGGGTTACGCGGGAACATGTGCATGATCACGCGGGGCGGGGGGTGTACAGCTCGTCGATCTGCTTGGCGAAGTCGCGCATCACGAGGTTGCGCTTGACCTTGAGCGACGGCGTGAGATGGCCGGTCTCTTCGGTCAGGTCGGTCTCCAGGATCACGAACTTCTTGATCTGCTCGGCGTGGGAGACCATCCGGTTGGCGACGTCGACGGCGCTCTGCACCTCGGCGACGATCGCCGGGTCGGTCGTGGAGACCTCCGGCCTGCCGTTGGCCTCCTTCCACTGCTCCAGCGCCTCGGGGTCGAGCGTGATGAGCGCCCCGATGAACGGCCGGTCGTCGCCGACCACCATGACCTGGCTGATCAGGCGGTGCGCGCGGATGGCGTCCTCCAGCGGCGCCGGCGCGACGTTCTTGCCGCCCGCCGTGACGAGGATCTCCTTCTTGCGGCCGGTGATGCGGAGGTAGCCGTCGTCGTCGAGCGTGCCGACGTCGCCCGTGTGGAACCAGCCCTCGGGGTCGATGGTCTCCTTGGTGGCGCGCTCGTTGTTCCAGTAGCCGTCGAAGATGTGACGGCCCCTGACGAGGATCTCGCCGTCCTCGGCGATCCGGATGCCGACCCCGGGGAACGGCTTGCCGACCGTGCCGATCTTGTTGGCTCCCGGGATGTTGACCGTCGAGGGCGCGCTCGTCTCGGTGAGCCCCCAGCCCTCGAAGACCTCGATGCCGACGCCGCGGAAGAAGTGGCCGAGCCGCTCGCCCAGGGCCGAGCCTCCCGACACGGCCGCGCTCAGCGCGCCGCCCGTCGCCGCGCGCAGCTTGCCGTACACGAGCTTGTCGAACAGCGCGTGCTTGAGCCGGACCTTGAGCCCCGCGCCGCCGTCGCTCTCGGCCTTGCTCCACTCGATGGCCGCGTCGGCGGCGGCGTGGAAGATCTTGCCCTTGCCGTCGGCGGTCGCCTTCTGCTCGGCGGCGTTGTAGACCTTCTCGAACACGCGCGGCACACCGAGCAGGAACGTCGGCTTGAACGCCTGCAAATCGGGGGCGACGTTCTTCATGTTCGGGGTGTGCGCCAGGACCGTGCCCGTCTCGATGAGGACGATCTCGATGAGCCTGGCGAAACTGTGCGCGAGCGGCAGGAACAGCAGCGCCGCCCGGCCGTCCACGTCGAAGAGCAGTTCGAGCGGGCCGTGGGCGACGTTGCGGGCGGTGAAGAGCAGGTTGTCGTGCGTGAGCCGGCAGCCCTTGGGCATGCCCGTGGTGCCGGACGTGTAGATGATGGTCGCGAGGTCGCGGCCGCCCCTGGCCGACCTGCGCTCGGCCAGCGTCTCGTTGCTCACGTCGGCCCCGAGCGCGGCCAGCTCGTCGAGGCCGCCGTCCTCGATGCGCCACACGAGCGAGAGGTCCGGCATGGCCTCGCGGACCGTCTTCTCGTGCGACTCCAGCTCGGCGAACGCGCCCTTGGCGCCGCTGTCGGACAGGATCCACTTGACCTGGTCGGCGGAGGAGGTCTCGTAGATCGGCACGCCGACGCCGCCCGCCGCCCAGATCGCGTAGTCGATGACGGTCCACTCGTACCGCGTGCGTGACATCAGCGCCACCCGGTCGCCGGGCTCGACTCCGGCCGCGATCAGCCCCTTCGCCACGGCCGCGACCTGATCGCGGAACTGGGCGGCGGTGATCGGCTCCCAGGGGGCACCGGGCGCATCGCCGCTCTTGCGACGGATCACCACGGCGGCCGGCTCGTCCACACCGCGCTGGAACACCACGTCGGTGCAGTTGGCGGACGGCGGAACGTCCACCAGCACGGGAACGCTGAACTCGCGCACGGTCACTCCTTTGTGCACGCTTCTACGGTCTCCACGAGCAGGGGCGAGCCTTCGACTGGCCCGCGTGACTCGGAGCCGCATTGGCGAACGTCACTCTGCAGGTCTCACAGGACGCTACCGCGCGAAGTTACGCGTGGGTAGGGTCCGTCACCCAGGCGTTATCCGGGCTCTTCGCACGCTATCAGTCTCCCCGCCCGGTCCCGGTCCGAACCGCTTTGTCACGCAAGCGCTTGGTTGGTATCCGGCCAGCCGGCATTACGATGTCCGCCATGCGGATCCATGTCGTCAGCGACGTCCACGGCCGGGTGGACGCCCTCGCCCGGGCCGGTGACGGCGCCGACGCTCTCGTGTGTCTCGGCGACCTGATCCTCTTCGTGGACTACGCGGACCACTCCCAGGGCATCTTCGCCGACCTCTTCGGCGCCGAGAATGCCGGGGTGTTCATCGGCCTGCGCGCGGAGGGCCGGTTCGACGAGGCCAGGGCGATGTCGGCCGAGCTGTGGGCCGCCCTCGGCGGAGACCCGCAGGCGCACATCGAAACCGCGGTCCGGCGGCAGTACGAGCAGATCTTCGCGGCCATGCCGGCCCCCGCCTACCTCACCTACGGCAACGTGGACCTGCCGCACTTCTGGAAGGAGTACGCCCGGCCCGGCCACCACGTCCTCGACGGGGCCACGGCCGAGATCGGCGGCCTGACCTTCGGCTTCGTCGGCGGCGGGCTGCGCACGCGCTACCGCACGCCGTACGAGATCGACGAC
Source organism: Planotetraspora sp. A-T 1434 (assembly GCF_025420585.1). GTDB lineage: Bacteria > Actinomycetota > Actinomycetes > Streptosporangiales > Streptosporangiaceae > JAOEGB01. Next base: position 266,280 of record NZ_JAOEGB010000004.1, read on the forward strand.
GAGGAGTACGCGCGGAAGGTCGAGGCGGTCGGCGAGGTGGACGTGTTGTGCTGCCACATCCCGCCCGCGATCCCGGAGTTGCTGTACGACGTGGTGGCCCGGCGCTTCGAGCGGGGGAGCGAGGCGACGCTGGAGGCCATCAGGAGGACGCAGCCCCGGTACGCCCTGTTCGGCCATGTCCACCAGCCCTTGGCCGGCAGAACGCGCGTCGGCCGCACCGAGTGCATCAACGTCGGCCATTTCCGCGGCCGTGGCACGCCTTTCGCCCTGGAATGGTGAAGTACGGTTAGCCCATGGCTGATCGCACCACGTCGAGCATCACGATCGGCGCAGACCGGTCGACAATCATGGCCGTGATCGCCGACTTCCCCGCCTACCCCCAATGGGCCGGCCAGGTGAAGGCGGTAGACGTCCAGGAGACCGGCGTGGACGGCCGGGCGTCCCGGGTCCGCTTCGTGCTGGACGCGGGCGTGATCAGCGACGACTACGTCCTGGCCTACGACTGGGACGACGACACGGCCGTCGGCTGGCACATCGTCGAGGCCGGGAAGATGGTGTCCGGCCTTACCGGAAGTTACCGGCTCACCGATGTGGGCAGTGGCACCGAGGTGACATACGAGCTGGCCGTGGACCTCAAGGTCCCCATGATCGGCATGATCAAGCGCAAGGCGGAGAAGGTCATCATCGACACCGCGCTCAAGGGGCTGAAGCGCCGCGTCGAGGGCCGATGAGGATCCTTCTCTTCACGGGGAAGGGCGGAGTCGGCAAGACCACCGTGGCCGCCGCGACCGCGACCCTCGCCGCGAAGCGGAGCCTCAAGACGCTCGTCGTGTCGACCGACACGGCGCACTCGCTGGCCGACGCCCTCGCCGTGCGGCCCTCCGAGGAGCCCGTCGAGGCGGCGCCCGGCCTCTACCTCCAGCAGGTCGACACCCAGAGGTCCCTCGAACGCCACTGGGGCGAGCTGCAGGAATACGCGCGGAACGTCTTCAGCGAGCTGGGCCTCGACGAGATCACCTCCGAGGAGATCACGGTCCTTCCCGGGGCCGAGGAGGTCATCGCCCTGCTGGAGCTGCGTGAGCAGGCGCGCACCGGCAGGTGGGACGTCATCGTGGTCGACTGCGCGCCCACCGCCGAGACCCTGCGGCTCCTCGCCCTCCCCGAAGCGCTCGACTGGCACGTCAACCGGCTGCTCCCCATCGGGCGCCGCGTGCTCAAGGCGGTCTCGCCCGTGATCCGGCACGTCGCCAAGATCAGCGTCCCCGAAGGGGAGGTCATCTCGGCGGGGGAGCGGCTGCACCGCGGCCTGCTGGAGATCCGCGAGCTCCTCACCGGCGACAACGCCTCGGTGCGCCTCGTGCTGACCCCGGAGGCGGTCGTCGTGGCCGAGGCCCGCCGCACGCTCACCTCTCTCAGCCTGTACGGCTACCGCGTCGACGCGGTGATCGCCAACCGGGTGTTCCCGGCCGAGGGCGCCGACGAGTGGCGGCGGGCGTGGGTCGAGGCCCAGGTGAGGCACCTGACCGAGGTCCACGAGTCGTTCGCGCCGCTGCCGGTCCTCACCGTGCCCTACCTGGCCGCCGAGCCCGTCGGCCCCGCGGCCCTCGCCGAGGTCGCCGAGGAGCTGTACGGCACGGCCGACCCGTTCGCCCGCCCCTCCGTCGAGCCTCCGATGCGGATCACGGCCGACGAGCTGTCGCTGGCCCTGCCGCTCGCGGACCGGGACGACGTCGACCTGGCCCGCAAGGGTGACGAGCTGATCGTGACCGCCGCCCCCTACCGCCGGGTGATCGCCCTGCCCTCGTCCCTCGCCCGGCGGACGATCTCCTCCGCGGCGCTCCGCGACGGCCGCCTCCGGGTACGGTTCGAAGCAGGAGGGGCGAAATGACGGAAAGCAACGACACCACCACCGGGGCAACCGGGTCCGGCGGGTATGGCGAGTCCGGGGGCGCCGGCAGGCGGCAGGACCAGCTCGGCTCGGCGGCGGAGGAGGCGCTGAAGCTACTCGACGCGCTCCAGCAGCGCGTGGGCCGCGAGTTCGGCAAGGGCCTCGTCAAGGGCGGCGTGAGCGGGCTCGGCGGCGCCGTAGGCGGCAGGATCGGCGGCGCCTTCGGCGGAGGCGGCGGTGCGAGCCGTACTGACGACGTCTGGAGCGAGGCGGTCGCCGGCGGCCACGACGACGAGTACATCTGCCGCGCCTGCCCGGTCTGCCGGGTCATCGCCGCGCGCAAGGAGGCCGGGGGCGACGTCGCCGACCACCTCATGGCCGCCGGTGGCGAGTTGTTCGCCGCGGTGCGGCAGGCGTTCGACGCCCTTCAGCGGGCATCCACGGGATCCGCCGAGTCCCGGCCGCCGCGGGAGCCCCGAGTGGAGCACATCGACCTCGGCTGATTTGATCGGCTCCGATCGGGCTCGCGGCCCGCGGACCCGGGGCGGGAGGAAGACACCATGGCGCTGACCATCGGCGTGGACGTAGGCGGCACGAAGATCGCTTCCGGAGTCGTGGACGACGACGGACGGGTCATCGAGCGGGGCCTGCGCCGCACTCCCGCGGAGAACCCCGAGAAGGTGGCCGAGACCATCGCCGACGCGGTGACCGAGCTGGCCGCCCGGCACCAGGTGGAGGCGGTCGGCGTGGGCGCCGCCGGATTCGTTGACGAGACCAGGTCGATCATCCGGTTCGCGCCCAACCTGGCCTGGCGGGAGGAGCCGCTGCGCAAGAGGGTCAGCGAGCTCGTCGGTCTGCCCGTGGTGGTGGAGAACGACGCCAACGCCATGGCCTGGGGGGAGTACCGCTTCGGCGCCGGGCGGGGCGAGAGCCACGTGGTCTGCGTGACCGTCGGCACCGGCATCGGCGGCGGCATCGTGCTCGGCGGTGAGCTCTACCGGGGCCGGTGGGGCATGGGCGCCGAGCTCGGCCACGTGCAGGCGGTGCCCGACGGCCGTCCCTGCGGCTGCGGCAACCGCGGCTGCTGGGAGAAGTACGCCAGCGGGAGCGCGCTGCTCCTTGAGGCCAGGAACAACGCCGAGGCCGACCCGTCGTCCGCCCCCCATCTGCTGAGGCTCGCCGGGTCCGTCGACGCGATAAAGGGCGAGCACGTGACTGAGGCGGCCAGGCACGGCGACGCCGCCGCTCTGGAGGCGTTCGACGCGATCGCCGGCTGGTTGGCCCAGGGCCTCGCCGACCTCGCCGCGATCCTCGACCCCGGCCGCTTCATCCTCGGCGGAGGCGTCTCCGGGGCCGCCGATCTGTTCGTGGACAAGGTCAGGGAGGGCTACGCCGAACGGCTGACCGGCCGCGGCCACCGTCCCCTCGCGGAGATCCGGGTGGCCGAGCTCGGCCCGTCGGCCGGCGTGGTCGGCGCCGCCGACCTGGCCCGCCTCCGCTGAGGCGGCGGACTGAGGCGGCGGACTGAGGCGACGGACTGAGGCGACGGACTGAGGCGACGGACTGAGGCGACGGACTGAGGCGACGGACTGAGGCGACGGACTGAGGCGACGGACTGAGGGTCGAATGCTGAGGGTCGCGACGTACAACGTGCGGGGGCTGCGCGACGACCGCGCGGCGCTCGTCCGCGTCATCCGCGCGATGCGGCCGGACGTGCTCTGCCTTCAGGAGGTTCCCCGCTTCTCGGGCTGGCGGGCCAAGCGGCGACGGCTCGCCCGCGACACCGGGATGACGGTCGCGGCGGGCGGCCGGGTCGGCGGTGTGGCCGTCTTCGCCGGTCCGGGCGTCCGCGTGCTGCACGGGCGCGGCGCCCGGCTGCGGTGGTTCCCCGGCCTGGAGTGGCGGGCGGTCGCCCTGGCCGTCGTGGAGAAGGACGGCGTGCGGTACGCCGTGTGCTCCGCGCATCTCGATCTGCTCCCCGGCGCGCGGCTGCGGCACGCCACCCAGATCGTGCCGATGCTCCAGCGGACGGCGCGGATGTTCGGGGCGAGAGCCGTACTGGCCGGAGACGTCAACGAGCAGCCCGGCGAACCGACCTGGCGCTACCTGGCCGACCGGTTCACCGACTGCTTCGGCTGCCACGCCGCGTCATCCGGGGCCGCCCTGGCGGACCGGCGTGAGGGCGGCACGTTCACGGCCACCGACCCCGCGAGGCGGATCGACGCGATCTTCGCTGAGGCGGGGCTGGCCGTGCTGACGTGCGGCGGCGCGCAGGCCGCCGCCGAGGACCTCCGGAGGGCCAGCGACCATCTGCCGGTGGTCGCCGACATCGGGCCCGGCCATCCCGTCCGATCGCGCCCACGCATCGCTTCGGGTTCGGAATCGTGACCTCTCGCCCGAAGCGCCCGCCCGCCCCCGTACGATCAGTTCCATGACCCGCCGCTCGACATGGCGTGCGGTCCCGTTGTGTGTGCTGTTCGCCGGTCTGCTGGCCGGCCACTTCCTGCGCGTCACATCGGTGGCGCACGCGCACGCAGCAGTTCCGGGGCCCGTCCCCGAAGCCGTCCGGGGAGCCCCGCAAGCAGTCCGGGCAGCCCCGGAAGCCGTCCGGGGAGCAGTCCATGAAGCCGGCCGTAGAGCGCCGGAGAACGCGGACCCCGGCCGTCCGAAGGCGGAACACACGGTGGCCGCCCAGGAGGTCCCCCAGGGGGCCTCGTCCGCCAAGCTCCAGGCGGACGCCTCGCTCTCCGACGTCGCCGGGCTCTCGGCCAAGAACATCTGGGCCGTCGGGCAGCAGAACGTCTGGGACTTCTGGAAGAACCGCGGCGTGATCACCCACTGGGACGGCACGGCGTGGACCGAGGTGGGCATCCGCGGCGACACCACCGGGGCGGGCCACCTGCGCTCCGTCGCCGCCTCCTCCGCCCAGGAGATCTGGGTCGTCGGCGACGGCCACGACGGCCTGCCGTACGTCGCGAAGGGCTCGGAAGACGGGTTCGACCGGGTCGGCGTGCCGCAGTTGCGCTCGGGCGACTGGCTCGGCGGCGTGGCGGCGTCCACCGGCAGAGTGGTCGCCGTGGGGAGCCGCGACGGCCGGGCGTTCATGGTGGCGAGCAGTGGCGCCACCAAGGGCACCACCTGGACAACCTCCCGGGGACCCGACGGCGCGTTGTACGGCGTGGCGGTCGTCGGCAAGTCCGACGGATGGGCGGTCGGCGACTCCGGCACCGAACCGATGATCATGCGGCTGACCGGCCGCGGATGGAAGTCCGCACACATCCCGGACATCAAGGACGGCTTTCTCCGGGACGTCTACGTGGAGAGCCGCAAGCGCGCGATCGCCGTCGGCGGCGTCTACGAGAGCGGCGGCGGGAACGGCAAGGACGACAGGATCGTGCCGCTCGTGCTGTCATGGGACGGCAAGCGCTGGAACAGGGAGGACCCGCCGGAGCACCAGGCCGAGCTGTACGGCGTGACCGGCGACGGGGACGGCACCTTCTGGGTGTCGGGATTCGACTCTCAGCGGCCGGCCGAGGGCTTCCTGCTCCGGTACGACGGATCCCGGTGGACCACGCTGCGCGGGCAGGCGTCCTCGGAGGACAGGACGGTCCGGCTGCAGGCCGTCACCCACGTCTCCGGTCTCACCGTCGCGGTGGGCCACGCGATCGACGAGGCCGACCACTACGGCGACCTGGTAGAGCGTTTCGGACCGCCGCCTCCGTCCGAGTGAGCGCGCGCAGCCGTTAGATGACCGCGCCGTCGTCCCAGCCGGAGTCGGCGGGCGGGCCGTCGCCCATGCGGACGACCAGCGCCACGAATCCGCCGATGAACGCGGCCACGGCGGCGAAGACGATCCAGCCGTCCATCGGCCACCTCAGCAGGGCCGCGAGTAACAGGTAGGCGGGGCCGCCGAACAGGGCCAGCCAGGAGGCTCTGCTGACCGCGTCGCCCCGGGGTAGCGGCGGGGGAGGCGGCGGCACGTAGTGGCCCTCGTCCTGCCCCTCGTCGCCGTCCTCGCGATGGAGGTCCGGATCCTCGCCCGTCCCGTCTCCGTCCTCCTCACTGTCCTCGCCACGCTCGTCCGGCACGTTCTCCCGGTCAGGCCATGGCTGATCGGCCGAGGAGTCCTCGGCTTTCTCGTTGAAGGAGGCGACGATCTGACGCCAGACCTCGTCCTCGTCACTCTGTGGCGTCACTTCGATCCCAGGTCACAAGTCCTTGGTCAAGGGTACAGAGGCATGGGAGCGGATGAACTCGAGGCTCCCCTCGAAGATCAGGGGCGCGTCGTTGTCGAGGGTCGCGACATGGTAGCTGTCCAGCAGCTCCCTGACTTCGAGGTTGTCACCCATCCGGGCTCTGAGGAAGGCCACGCTGACCGGCTTGACGACGTGGTCGTCGCGGCTGTGGAAGACCAGCACGGGCTGGGTGATCTTGCCGATGTCGTCCTGCACCAGCTTCCAAAGCTTCGGCAGGGTGGCGGCCGCCCGGACCGGGGTCCGCGAGTAGCCGAGCTCGTGCTCGCCCCCCTTCTTGATATCGTCCGCCAGGCCGGGAACCGAGGGCAGCACCCATTTCAGCACCGGCGCGAGCCGCAGCAAGGGCGCGTCGTTCACCACGGACGGGTTGACCACGACGACTCCCCGCACGCCCTCGCCGTGGATCTCGGCGATGCGCAGGGCCATGCAGCCGCCCATGGAAAGGCCCATGACGAAGACGTCCGAGCACCGCCCGCGCAGGTCCGCGAAGGCCTTGTCCAGCTCGGCGTACCAGTCCTCCCACCGGGTCCGGCTCATCTCCTGCCATGTCGTGCCGTGGCCCGGCAGCCGGGGGAGCGACACCGTGAGCCCGGCCCGCGCCAGGTGCTCACCCCACGGGCGCATCGACTGCGGTGACCCGGTGAACCCGTGGCACAGCAGGACGCCGATCTCCCCGCCGTCGTGGTGGTACGGCTCCGCGCCGGGCATCACTGGCATGGGAAACCTCCGCGTCACGAGGCCGAAGTCCGTAATTATTTCGCCCGATAGTCCCACGTAAGTCGTCGTTAGTGCGAGAGGGCGGCGCGTGCGAAGATGACTGCACGTCCGACGGAGGGGGTGCCTGAGTGTTCTACTGGGTGGTTAAGGCGGTCCTTTGGCCGTTCCTCCACTTCGTGTTCCGCCCGTGGGCCGAGGGCGTGGACAACGTGCCGAAGGAGGGACCGGTCATCCTGGCCGGCAACCACCTGTCGTTCGCCGACCACTTCTTCGGAGCGCTGTTCCTGCCCCGCAAGGTGATCTCGCTCGGCAAGGCGGAGTACTTCACCGGCCGCGGCCTCAAGGGCTTGTTCAGCCGGGCCTTCTTCTCGGGAGTCGGGACCGTTCCGATCGACCGCTCCGGAGGCAAGGCCAGCGAGGCCGCCCTCCGCACCGGTCTGCGCATCCTGGGGGACGACCAGGTCCTCGGCATCTACCCGGAGGGCACCCGCTCTCCCGATGGCCGGCTGTACAAGGGGAAGACCGGCGTGGCCCGGCTCGCCCTGGAGTCCCGCGCGCCCGTCATCCCCTGGGCGATGGTCAACACGTTCGAGATGATGCCCCCCGGCCGGCCGTTCCCCCGCTTCGGCATCCGCCCCGGAGTGAAGTACGGCAAGCCCCTCGACTTCTCCCGTTACTACGGCATGGAGAACGACCGGCTCGTCCTGCGGGCGGTCACCGACGAGATCATGTACGCCCTGATGGAGCTGTCCGGCCAGGAATACGTGGACAAGTACGCCGCGAGCGCGAAGGTGGAGATGGTCCGCGCCGCCCGTCAAGCCTCCTAACGCGGCGGAGAGTCCCGGAAACGTCGGTCGTGGGGAGTAGCGTGGCCTCGTTCCCGCTCGCATTCAGAACGGAGCGCGCATGAGCGTCCGCGAGGAGCCGGAGGTCACCTCCGGCTACCTTCCCCACCGCCAGATCCTCGTCGTGCTCTCGGGCGTCGCGGCCGGCATGCTGCTCGCCGCCCTCGACCAGAGCATCGTCGGCACCGCGCTTCCGCGCATCGTCAGCGAGCTGGGCGGCCTCGACAAGCTGTCGTGGGTCGTGACGGCCTACCTGCTGACCTCGACCGCGGCCACCCCGCTCTGGGGAAAGATCTCCGACCTGTACGGCAGGCGGATCATCTTCCAGGCGGCCATCGGGATCTTCCTGGTCGGCTCCTGCCTGGCCGGGCTGAGCCAGGACATCGGTCAGCTCATCGCGTTCCGGGCAGTCCAGGGCCTGGGCGGCGGCGGCCTCATGGCCCTCGCCTTCAGCATCATCGGTGACGTCATCCCACCCCGCGAGCGCGGGCGCTACCAGGGATACTTCGGCGCGGTGTGGGGTGTGTCGAGCGTGGCCGGGCCGCTGCTCGGTGGCTTCTTCACCGACGGCCCCGGCTGGCGGTGGATCTTCTGGATCAACCTCCCGATCGGCCTGATCTCGCTGGTCGTGACGTCGGTCGCGCTGAGGATCCCGGTGGTCCGGCGCCCGCACCGGATCGACTACCTCGGGGCCGCGCTGATCGTGGCCGGGGTGTCCTGCCTGCTGCTCTACCTCGACTGGGCGGGCAACGAGCTCGGCTGGACGGCGCCGGGCGCCCTCGCGCTGCTCGCCGGGTTCGTGTCGCTGTCGGCGCTGTTCGTGCTGGTCGAGCTGCGGGCGCCGGAGCCGATCCTGCCCATGCGGCTGTTCCGCAACGCCATCTTCAGCGTCGGAAACGGCTTCACCTTCCTCGCCGGCCTGGCGATGTTCGGCGGCATGATCTTCCTGCCGGTCTACCTCCAGGCGGTGCAGGGCATGTCGCCCACCAAGTCGGGGCTGGCTTTGCTGCCCGCCGTCGCCGGCATCTTCTCCACGGCGGTCAGCTCCGGGCAGCTCATCTCCCGGACCGGCCGCTACAAGATCTTCCCGATCGTCGGCGCGGCCATTCTCCTGGTCGCCCTCTGGCTGCTCTCGACCATCAAGGTGGACACGCCGTACTGGAAGGTCGCGATCTACGCCTACCTGTTCGGCGCGGGCCTCGGCTTCACCATGCAGACCGTCGTGACCGCCGTCCAGAACGCCGTGGAGCGGGCCGACATGGGCACGGCCACCAGTTCGACGTCGTTCTTCCGCATGATGGGCGCCGCCATCGGCACCGCCATTATGGGCGCCGTGCTGACGAGCCGGCTCACTCACTACCTCACCGTGGAGTTCGGCGGGCGGATGCCCTCCGGGAGGGTCGACGCCAACAACGTCCAGGCGATCCAGCAGTTGCCGCCCCCCGTCAAGGAGCACGTGCTGGTCGCCTTCACCAACGCGATCGACGACGTGTTCCTCGCCAGCCTTCCCTTCGTGGCCGTGGCGCTGGTGGTGGCGTTCTTCCTCAAGGAGATCCCCCTGGGCACCCGCGCCGACGAGCCCATGCCCGTCGCCGGCTGAGCGCAGCGCGAAACGGTCTGCGCTCGCGAGGCATGGGGCGATGACGACGGCCCGTCAGCGGGTCGTCGTCAGCGATTGTCCGGAAGGCGAGCGGAGCTAACGCCATGTTCGCGAAATGGGACTGATCCTCGCCTTATCACGCAACCTGAACAGTGATGACCGAGCCATCTAAGTCGATCTGCAGGGCCTTCGCCTCCACCTCCTTGGCCACGTCCCAGACCACCCGAATGTTGTCCTCCGTGACTCCAGGGTTCATTGACTCATCGCCTGGCATGGTCCAGCCCTTGGGCTCGTAGACGGCTCCGTCACTGGACACAAGTTTCGCGTTTGGGAGGCCGGTCATGCTGATGTCGGCCGGAGCCTTCCCTGCGTTCTTGGCTTTGAAGTGGGCGACGATGAGCTGTCCCTGTGTCGTGACGATGGTGTCCCACGTTCCCTTCTCGGATCTGACGCCGGTGGCCACCTTGACGGTCTTAATCCTGAGGTCGCCGATGCGGAAGATCTCACCGACGGACGGGTTCGGGTTACCCACTGCGGCGCTGTTGGCAGGGGACGGCGCTTCGGAAGGCTTTTCCGCGGCGGGAGTCGGGCTTGCGGTGAAAGCTTCACTGAAAGCCTGAGTGAATTCGTACTTCAGGTACTCAAGTTGGCCGAACCAGCCGGCGAAGAAGAACAGCACCGCTGTCAGTACGTATCCCGTTATGATCTTGCCCTTGCTCATGCGGCGCCTTTCGGGGACGGCTTCCTGTCGTCATTGCCAACACCGCAGCGTCTTGGACCGTGCCAAGAGCTGAAGCGACGCTTGATCATCGCCGTAAAGCCCCTAATGGTTACGCATGGAATGCGATACACACAATCGTTCTCACCGACCGCGTCGCCGGCTAGGGGCACGATCAGGCATACGGCCTACTTGGGGGGCGACACGTTCACCAGGTGGTACCGAACGAGCGTCCCAAGGGTGAGGAGTCGGGCGACCCGCGTCAGGGGCAAAGGGGGAGGCCGCCGAGGTGGGAACGGACCTCGCGGATGTGGTCGGGGGTGGTGCGGCAGCATCCGCCGATGTGCTCGGCGCCCATGTCCCGCCACTGCGCGGCGGCCTCGCCGTACTCGACGGGGTCGGCCAGGCCCAGCCAGCGCTGGTTGGCCGCGTCCCAGGTCTCGCCCGAGTTCGGATAGACGATGGTCGCGCCGTTGCCGATGAGGCTGGGGACGAACCTCGGCGCCGTGCAGTTCACGCCCACGGCGATCACCTGGGGGAGGTCCGCGAAGACGGCGGCGCATTCCTTGAACGGCGTTCCGTCGCTGACGTGCTCGCCGTCGCGGCAGGAGAACGTGACCCACGCCTGCGCCGACGGCGTCTCCCGCAGCAGGGTCGCGAGGGCCCGCGCCTCGTCGAGTGATGGGATCGTCTCGCAGGCCAGCAGGTCGGCCCCGGCCGAGGCCAGGAGCTCGAAACGGTCCCGATGCCAGTCGACCAGGCCCTCTTCGTCGAGGTCGTAGTCGCCGGTGTACTCGGCGCCGTTGGCGAGGTAGGCGCCGTACGGTCCGACGCTGGCGGCCACCAGGCCGTGTCCGGCGGCGTCCCTGGCCTGCTTGGCCAGTGTCACCGACAGCTGGATGAGGTCACGGGCCTCGCCGGGCGTGAGGCCCCGCCGTACGAACCCCGGGATGCTGGCCTGGTAGCTCGCGGTGGTCGCGACGTCCGCGCCCGCGGCGAAATAGTCGTGATGAGCCTGGCGGATGACGCCGGGATCCTCCACCAGCAGCTTCGCGGACCACAGCTCATCGCTGAGGTCGCAGCCGAGCGCTTCCAGATGCGTGGCCAGACCGCCGTCCAGAACCAGGGAACTCATTCAATAACCCTATGCGTTCTTCGCACATGGGGCTTAAAGGGCTCATCAACCGTATGCTGCGCCGCCGTTCTCGTGTCCTCGCAGGAGGACGTGACGATCGGCCCGACACGGGAGGGGTGAGGGAGCCGCGGCGTCCCAAACCCACACCCCCGTCCGATGTCATCCGCCTCCCCGAACCCAAGTGATCGACGGACTACTGATCGAACACCTGCATGAACGACCCGAGGGCCGGGCGCTGCCACGCCGGGCACTCGGGTCGTTGTGGTGGTAACGCCGGTATCCCGTCCTCGTCCGCTTGCAGTCGTCAGGCGCGCTTCCAGAAGGCCCGGCGGCTCTTCGGCTTCGCTTCGGAGTTCGCTTCGGAGCCGCTGGTCAGCGCTGTCAGCACGTCGATGGCACGTCGCCACAGGGCGTCGAGGCCCGTGGCGGCCCTCTCGGCCGTGTCCAACTCGGCCGCGAGCGCGGTGAGCTCGGCGTGGCCCCCGATCATCTGGTCGATCACCCGGAGTCGGCTGGCGAGGTCGGCCAGGTAGCGCCGCCTCTCAAGCTCCGGCAGCGAATCGGCCGCCCGTAGCCGGGCCAGTTCCTCCGACAGCAGCGGGCGGACACCGTCGAGGTCCGTCTCCGGAGCCCTGTCCCGCCCGGGGTGCGGCATGCGCGCTCCGACGGAGAAGCCGCGCCCGCCCGTCACCCGTCCCATGGGGCCGGGAGCGGCAGGCGGGGCAGCCGCGTACGGCACCTGCGCCTGGCCGGGCGCCATGGGCGCCGGGGGAGCGGACGGTGAGGCGCCGCCCATCGCGACGGCCTCGTCCGTCGCCCACTCGGCACTGTTCGTGGTGGTGAACGCCGCCATCTTGGTCATGGGTGCCGCGGCCATCATCGGCATGGCCACCGGCATCTCCCAGCCGCCCGGAATTTCGACGGGCTGGATGACGTGATGCTCCGGGCCGCCGTCGGTCACTACGCGGGAGTCGACTGCCACGAACGCGGTGAACCGGCACAGCACGCCGAACTTGAGCGACGTGGCGACGATCTCCTGCTCCAGAGAGCGGTCGCCGATGGCGTACCGATCCTCCAGCCGCCGGAGGTGGGCCCGCGCCCACACGGCCCGCGCCGCGGTGCCGGCGGCCTCCTGGCCGGTCACCCGCGTCTCCCACGGCCGGCCGTCCGAGGTCAGCCCGCGTACGACCATCGCTCCCGACGGACGGCCCCGGTAGCGTCCGGAGACGGTCAGCGGGACGCCTGGATAGAGCGAACCGACGTGGGTCACGGTGTCCGCGACGATGTCGAGGCCCTCGGCCTTCAACGCGATGTCGGTGACGAGAGGCGAACCGATTCTCCGGTGGATGTGCTCCATCGCCTCGTCGAGACGGTCCTCCGACTCGACCAGTTCGCACCGCCCGGAGCCGAGAAGGGCCAGCCTGCCGAGGAACCCCGCGTTGACGGCCTGGTCGATGCCGACGGTGTGCATCCGGATGCCGCCGAGCCGAGCCCCGGTCCGCTCCAGGATCTGGTCCTCGTTGCCCACCTGCCCGTCCGTGACGAGCACCAGGACGCGGTCTCTCGGAGAGTCGTCCAGCAGGCGGAGCCCTTCCTCCATCGGGGCGAGGATCTCCGTGCCGCCCCGGGCCTCCAGCCGGGCCAGGTGCTCCACCGCCCTGTAGCGGTTGCGGTCGGTGGCCTCCACCAGTCCGCCGGGGAAGGCCCGCTCGATGACCGAGTCGAACGACAGGACCGCGAACCGGTCGCGCTCGGTCAGCGTGTCGACGATCCGGGCCGCCGCCCGCCTGGCGGCTACCATCTTCCACCCGGTCATGCTGCCCGAGCGGTCGAGGAGCAGCACCACGTCACGCGGGTGGACGTCGGCTGCGGCGTCGGAAGGCGGCACCACCGTCAGCGTGAAGGTCCCCTCAAGGTCCTCCCGGGAGCCCTCGCTTGAGCCGCCTACAGGCCGCTGGGACGACTGCCGCGACAGCGCCTCGGAGCCTTCGCGGCTTCCGCTCTCCTGGGTCTGCGCCTGGCGGCTGTCGCTCAAGCCGGCGCCGGGCGTCCTGCTCCCTGGAGTCCGCTTCCCGGGAGTCTCGGTGTCGGGAACCAGGGCCAGCGCGGTGGAGGCGTCGAAGGCCAACCGGAGGATGAAGTCCCGGTCGAGGCGCTCGCCGGGCCGGAGGCTGATGGTGTCCCCCTCGCGGGAGACCTCGTGGAGGCTGGAGCGGATCTCACGGAGGTCGAGCCCCGCCGGTTCGATCGTCGTCGCCAGCGACAGCCGTACCGGATTGGGGAATCCGGGCAGCAGCACGGGCGGAGTGATCCGGGAGGCGTCGGGCACCGCGTCGGTGTCCGGCGCCACGCCGTCACCCGCCGGGGAGCCGGGCAGCGATGCGCCCGGGATGTAGCGCGGTGCCACCACCAGCGGGAACCGGAACTCGGCCGCGCCGTCCTCGTACGGGAGTGGCTGGCTCAGGGTGAGCCGTACCCGGACGTGCTCTCCGGGCACGATGTTGCCGACGCGGATGGTGAAGACGTCGGGCCGGTCCTCCTCGGCGATCGCGGCCCGCCTGCCCTCCGCGAGGGCGCGGTCGTAGTCGGCACGCGCCTGCCCACGCTCCTTGAGCACGCCTTCGATGACCCGGTCGTCGGCCTCCATCCGGAAGGCGGTGACCGCTGCTCTCGGCGGGAGGGGGAAGACGTATGTGGCCTCCAGCGACACGTCGAACGGGTTCCGGAAGCCCTGGACCACCTCGACTCCGGCCACGAGCCCGGTCACACGCGCCGTTACATCGACGCTTTCCAGTGGCAGGTTGCCCTTCTCGGTCTCGAGTGCCCCCAGGCCGGCGTCCGGCAGGGGCCGGCACTCCTCCGGCCGCAAAGGCGTGATGGGAACGGTCATTGCGTCATCCCTTCAGCGTGGTCGGAGCCTGTGTCGCCCCGGGTCCGGGGAGTCTTGCCGCCTCCCGTGAGGCCGAGCCCGGCCAGCGTGGCCAGGAGCGGCTCAGAAGATCGCCGGAGCGCGGCCATGTCATCGGCGGTCGGCGTACGGCCGGCGAGATCGAGCATCACCATCACCCCCGGCGCCAGCCGAACCCCGTACACGACGTCAGCGGGCAGCCGGTTGTCATCAGGCGGCCCAGGTTCCGCCGGCGCGGATGCCGGATAGGCCGCCACGGTCGCCGCGTGCAGCGGCTCTTCCGTGGCTGTACCCGCGGAGGCGGTTTCTCCCGTGGTCGCCAAGGCGCCCTCCGGCATGGATTCCGGTGGGGGCACCGGCGCGGCTGGGGGAGCGGGTCGTGTCCAGAAGCGCTGACGATTCGCTGCGGCCACGCCGCCGGCCTCAGTGGGGTGGCCGTCCGGTGTGACGGCCCCGCCCCGTGAGACTTCGGCCTTCCGCGTGGCGGCGCCCTCCTGCCCGGAAAGGCCGTCCGGTGTGACCGACCCGAAGGGCATCCTCCCGACGGGCGTGCTTTCCGGCATGTCGGCATCGGCGGGCATGACGGCGTCGAGGGGCATGACGGCGTCGAGGGTCATGGCTGGAAGGCCCGCCGCCCGTTGGAGCATGCTGTCCGTGGCTCCGGCGAGCTCGGTCTGGATGGCGGCGATCGAGAGCCCGTCCGCCTGGCGGCGTTTGATCGCCAAGAGCTGGAGCAGATGACGACGCCCGTAGAGAGCCACCCTTCCGCGCCGGGTCAGAGGCGGGTCAACCAGGCCGATCGTCGCATACCACCTGATCAGCCGCTCATTGGGCACCTCTCGAACCCGGCCGTTCACGCGTAGCTCGGAGCCGAGCAGGGCCGCCGCCCGCTCCGCCAGCTCGCCGATGGTCCAGGTCTCGCTCATGCCCACATAGTGACACTGTCATAATGACACTGTCAACTTGGCCTCAAACGCTTCGCGGCTCGGGCGGCCGTGTCGGCATGCCCGGGGCCGTGAGCCGTAGGTTCGGCGGCCGGCGTCATGACCGGCCACGCGTCGTGGAAAGTTTGGCCGCAGGAACCATGTGGCTTCCCCGCCTGTTCATCTCGTTCCGATCGACTGGCCGGGGTCCCACGGCGGGTGGATGTCTCAGTCGACGTCCCATGGGCGTGGTAGGGAACGGCGAGCCGGGGAACGGGACACCGGTGAGCAGAGGGCGTTCAGCAGGTAAGTAAGCGCAGGTCCATAAGCGCATGTCATGTCCATAAGCGCATGTCCATAGGCGTAGGTCGAGGAGGCGGTCATGGTGGGCCGTACGTCCGTCCGGTCCGGAGCTCTCGCCCCACTGTCGGGCTCACTCTGGCGGTTGGCCCGCGCAGTCCCGTCGCGGACGGAGCCCGTGACCCGCCCGGAAAGCGGTCCCTTCGGCCCGCTGAAGGCGGTGGACGGCAACGGTGTCGCGCTCCCCGAGGGCTTCACCTGCCGGATCGTCGGCCGGTCCGGCGAGCGGGTCGGCGGGGTGACGTGGCACGCCGCCCCCGCCGGGGGAGCGTGCTTCCCTGACGGCGACGGCTGGATCTACGTGTCCAACTCCGATGTCCCACTGGTCGGCGGGGTGTCGGGCGTGCGGTTCGAGCCGGACGGGACCGTCGGCACCGGCTACCGGATCCTGTCCGGGACCGACCACAACCGTGCCGGCGCGGCGACTCCTTGGCACACCTGGCTGTCGTGCGAGGCCATCCGACTCGGCCGGGTCTTCGAGTGCGATCCGTACGGCTACCGCGCCGGGCTGCCACGCCTCGCGATGGGCCGGTTCAGGCACGGAGGGGTCGCGATCGACCCCGACAGGGAGGTCGTCTACCTCATCGAGGACGAGCCGGACGGCTGTTTGTACCGGTTCCGTCCGGAAGACTGGGGCGACCTGACCACCGGCACTCTGGAAGTTCTGGCCGGGCCGCCCGGCGAACAGGTCGCGATCTGGAAGCCGGTGCGGAACCCCGGCGCGACGTCCGTACCGGCCAGAGAGCAGGTCGAGGGGGCCCGGCGTTTCGACGGCGCTCAGGATTGCCACTACGCCGACGGGTTCTGCTACTTCACGACCAGGGGCGACGGCCGGGTGTACGCCTACGACGCGGTGAACGAGCGCGTCACGGTCCTCTATGACGGCGGGGCCCGCTCGTACGGATATGACCAGGACGCCCAGCCGTACGAATACGACGGCGGCGCCATGAGCACCCCGGGAAACCTCTTCGTCGCGGAGGACGACGGCGTCATGGAGATCAACGTCATCACCCGCGACGGAGCGGTCTCCCCCTTCCTCCGCGTCGAAGGGCACGAGGGGTCGCGAATCACGGGCCCGGCGTTCTCGCCCGACGGCGGCAGGCTCTACTTCTCGTCGCGGCGCGGCGGCACCCAGCAAGCCGGCAGCACAAGCCCACGCGGCAGCACGAACCCGGGCGGCGGAGGCTCAACCGGCGCGGGCATCACGTACGAGGTCAGCGGCCCCTTCAGAGGGTGACCCCGGCACGCGAGCCGGGCCGGACGCGGACTGCCTGCCTGAGAACCCCGCGGAAGAAGTACCAGGACACCTTCCTGCGCAACCACGACGGCGGCCCACAGGGACCCTTATTGTCCAGCGGGGATTCCTCGTCACCACGTCCGCTTTGGAGAAGGGAGACTCGGCGTCGCCCGCGCGAATTCTGCCCCCGCCGCCATTCGCTCTCGCGCCGAGTAGGGCAGCATCTGCGTGTCGGGTTGCTTCGCTGCCTGGTCCGCTTCCCCGGGGCGTACGGCCGGCGCCGCCGGATGGCCCGGCGGAGAAGGGACGAAACGGCATGGAGCCGGCCCGTCGTGAGAGTGATCGCTGTCAGAAGATCCGCCTGGTCCTCGCGGCCGCCAGGTTCATCACCTGGCTGGTCTGGATCATCTGGCTTCGCGATCACTAAGGCGCCCGGGTAGGGCGCCGGGCCTCCTACCGGCCAAATGCTTGGACGCCCGGCAGGTAGGAGGCCCGTTCACGGCTCAGAGTACGGCGCCGGGCCGAGGGACACGAGGCTGGAGCGCATCTGGCCGGGACCGAGTTGAAGCAGGCTCAGGCCTCGGTCCGCTCGGCGTGGGCGTCTCGACCGAGTCGCCCAGGCCCGCGGCGTCCGTGGTCAGCAGGGCGAGGTGTTCGTCTGGGCGAGGATGTGCGCATCCGCGTTGTCCGCGACCTTGACCCAGGCCGCCGACTGCCCCCTCCGGTCGTAGGTACGCGTGAAGTCGCTCCCGAAGGAGACGACGAACTTCACCCTGTAACACCACCCGGCGTCCACTCGAAAAGCGTCCCAGTCCTGGCCGAGCGGGGTGTGCCCCCCTGAGTCGAGGTAGAAGGTGTCCTGCGACGCGCCTCCGCTGGTGCACGTCGGTTCGCTGACCGTCCAGGCGCCCGTACTGTCGCCCTTCCTACACCAGTTGAAATAGGCCCATGCCTCCATCGGGCTGTCGTTGAACGTCGTCGAGCAGCCCGCGACTGTACAGCTCGGGCCTGCGAACGCGGCGTCCGCCGGAAGCACCGCCAGCGCTGTGGAACCGAGCAGCATCGCGGCAAACGCGGTGCGGCGACGCAGAGTGTTGCGGTTTCGCATGGTCTGTTCTCCCTTGATTGTCGGTCCTCGCTCCCGGAACCGGCGAAAGCCTCCCGGGAGCCTCCACCTCTGCCGCCGGCGTCACTGCCACGTCACTGCCACCGCCCCTGTTTCGTCGCAGTCGCGCGTGATCATCTTTCTCCTCATCGGCCCCTCAACGCCCGGTTGTTCGCCGATGCGAGGCAGGGGACGAAGCCGGGAACGGCTCGGGCTGAGCATCGGATACGTCGGTATACGTGAGGTATAGGCCCTGCTAGAACGCGCTTCGGCGCCCGCGGTCGGGGGCGGCGGGGTCGAGGCCGCGCGGGCGGCGCGCGATTCATTGGGCGGCCCGTGGAAGGCCGTCAGGCAATGGTGAGGCGGTACGGCATGGGTGTGAGCCGCAGCATGACCGGTAGGGGGTCAGAGGTCGCGGGCCCAGATCTCCTCGGTGACGGGCTTGCCGGACTCCTCACCCGGGTATTGCTCGACGAGTTCGAAACCGGCCGTCTGGTAGATCCGGCGGGCGCTGACGAGGACGTCCCGGGTCCACAGCATCATCCGCTCGTAGCCCGCCCGCCGGGCGAACCCGACGCACTCCTCGACCAGCCGCCGGCCCATCCCCATGCCGCGCGCCGACGGCTCGACCAGGAGCAGGCGCAGCTGGGCCGTCGTGTCGTCCTTTCGCACACAGAAGACGCAACCGGCGGGCTCGCCGGCGACCTCGGCGATCCAGCACGCCTCTTTCCCGGGGTCGTGCTCGCCCGCGTAGTCGGCGACGATCCGGGCGACGAGGCCCTCGAAGCCGACGCCCCAGCCGTACTCCTCGCTGTAGAGCGCGCCGTGCCGGTTCACCACCCAGCCGAGGTCCCCCGGTCGCGGAGGCCTGATGACGTACGGCTCCCGCGCCTCGGCGGGGTCCAGAAGGCCCCGGATCGTCGCCATGCTCGCGACCAGCTTGCGGCGCTCCTCCTGGGTCAGTCTGCCGAGGATCGTCTCGACCTCGGCGGCCGAGCGCTCGTCGAGCATGCCGTACGCCTCCTGGCCCTTGCCGGTGAGCCGGACGATCTGGCGGCGGCCGTCCTCGGCCGACCTGTCGCGGGAGACGAGCCCGTCGCCTTCGAACCTCGCGAGGATCCGGCTCATGTATCCGGCATCGAGGCCGAGCAGCTCCCTGATGGTCGCCGCCTCGGACTTCTCCCTGCCGCCCAGCTCGAAGAGCACTCTCGCCTCCGTCAGCGAGTAGGGCGTGTCATGCATCCCGGCCCCGAGGACCCCGATCACCTCGGTGTAGAAGCGGTTGAACGCACGGATCTCCGCCACCATATCCATTGACCACCTCAAGTATTTCGTTGACTGCGTCAACCATAACGGAGATGTAACCCCGCGTGTAAGAGAAGCGACTTTTCTAAAGGATGTTCTTCGCGAAACGACGGAGGTGGCGGGTTGCGAGCACTCGTGACGATCCTGACGATCCTGCTCGTATCGCCGCTCCTTTCCCCGGCACCCGCTTACGCCGCGACGGGGTGCGCCTACGGGCCTCCGGCGTACGCGTGGGTGGAGAGCTCGCTCAGGCTGGCCGAGCGCGGCCACGACTTCACCCAGGTGATCGTCAGGACTCAGGTGGGCGTGCCGCGCGACTGGCCGGGGGCGTCCGCCCTGTGGCGGGACGGGGAGGACGCGGCCGACCTCCAGGCCGTCAGCTGCCTCCTTCCCGCCGACCTCGGCGGCCGGGTCCCCAGCCGTACGGTGACCGAGTCGCCGGACCGCAAGGAGATCATCGTGACGGGCACCGAGGAGGCGGCCCTGGCCCCGTATGCCGGCAACGCCGGGCCGGCCGATCCTCTGGTGACCCTCGGCTACTGGAACGTCGGCGTCACGCGGACGCCGGACCGTGACCTGGCCTGGCGCCTCCGGTTCAACCCGGCGCCCGGCCTGCGGGCCCCGGGGCTCGCGGACGCCCAATGGCGGCGCGTGACGGTCAGGGTGCCCGAGTTCACCGTGCACGACGTCGGGCCGCTGCCGTCGGCCACCGCGCCGGGGCGCACCTTCGTCTGGACGGCCGAGGCCGATCCCCGGCGGTTCGCGCCGGTCGCCCTGGCGGTGGAGATGAGCCCGCGGTCACGGTTCCAGCTTTGGATCACGTCGGCCGGCTGGGAGGCGGGCTTCCTCGCCGGGCTGATCGCGTTCCTGCTGCCCTACCTCGCTCTCGTCGCCGTGCTCCTGCGGGCGCTGCGCGCTCCTGCGACCGGCGAGCCGGGGAAGGAGCGCCTCGTCGCCCGGTTGCTCATCGGCGTCGTGGCCCTCATCTCGGCGATCAAGGTGGCGGCTCTGCTGTCGGTTTACAACCCCGGCCCCTTCGCGCCGGTACCCGTGGCGGCCACGGGGCTGCTCGGGGTGGCCCTCGCCGTCGTCGCGTGGCCGCTCGCGTCCTCCGGATGGGGCAGGTACGCGCGTTGGGCTCTGATCGCGCTCGCCGTTGCCGCACCCCTGGCGGGCTGGGCCGCCGGGCGGACGTGGCCGGGCACCGCCGGCGGCCTGGGGCCGCCCGGGCCGCTGGAGCAGGCCGGGTGGGCGGGGGCCACGGCCCTCGCCGGGCTCGTCGTCGCCGGCCTTCTCTGGGCGTTCGCGGTCCGCTCCGCCCACGTGCCGGACGGCCGCGTGCCCCCGTCCGTGCTGACGCTGCTCCGGTGGAGCGTCCCCGCCCTCGCCCTGCTGGTGATCCTGCTGATCGCCGAGCCGTACGCCGCCCGTGCCCTGAAGGGGGAGCCGTTCGGGTTCTTCGACATGGGCCTGGTGGCGCTCTACCCGATCGCGGACGTGATGTGGCCGCTCGTGGTGCTGCTGCTCCTGGTGCTGCTCCGGCTGCACCGCCGCTATCTCGAGGACCTGACGCCGCGCACCCGCGGGCTGGTGGTGCTGCTGTTCGTGCTCGGGCTCATCCGGTGGCCCGGATGGTACGCGTTGATCCCCTTCCCGCTGGCCGCCCTCGTGGGCTTGGCGGTCCTCGCGCTGCTGCTCCGGGCCACCCGGCACCGGGCCGTCGCCGTGCCCGAGGCGTCACGGCGCAGGCTGGCGGTGATCGTGGCGAGATGCCGGGACCTGGAGACGCGCGAGAAGCGGCTCCGGCAGCGCTGGGCCACCGGCGACCTGCGCGACGCCGAATACGAGGCGGAGAACGCCCCGGTGGTCGAGCAGATCCGGACCCTCCGCGGGGAGATCGGGCTCGACCCCGGCAGGGAGGACGGCCTCACCCCGCTCGACGTCGCGCTCACCCGCGGCCCGGGAGCCTCCTGGTGGGCGAACGCCCGGCTGGCCGCGACGTACGCCACGGTGGTCGGCGCCCCGGCGGCGGCCTTCCTCCTCTGGGCGACGTGGAGCACCGACAGCGAGGGCAACGACGGCTGGGCGCAACGGCTGGACGCCGCCGGAGGGGTGGGTACGCTGGCCGCCGACCTGATCGGCGGCCTGCTGCTCTGGCCGGTCGCCGGTTTCGTGCTCGGCGCGCTCTGGCGGGAGCTGCCCGGACGCCGCGGCTACCTCAAGCCGCTGATCCCGGTGCTGGCCTACGCCGCCGCGACCGGCGCGCACGGCATGCTCAACAACATGCTCGGCCAGGCGCCCGTGCGCGGGTCGCTGGTGCGGATCCTGCTGCTCTTCCTGGTGCTGACGGCCGTCGCCGTCCTCATGGACGCGCGGGCCCTCCAGACCAGGCCGGGATCGTGGGCCTTCCGGCTCTCTCCCGTCGTGGCCGTCTACCGGCTCGGCGCGGCGGGCAGCGGCGTGGCGCTCATCGTCGCCCAGGCGGCGGCCATCCTGGGCCTGTGGACCCAGCTCAGGCACGGCGTGGACATCACCTCCCAGGTGGAGCGGACGACACCGGTCTCCGTGACCGCCGACGACGCGGCGCAGATCGTGCGCGGACCCGTGCTCAGGTAGCGGCTCGCGGCCTCCGCCCCGCCTCATCGTGGGAGACTGTGTTTCGCGTCACCGTTGTCCGGCGTGCCCGGCCGGAAGTTGTCGTGGCAGGCCCGGTCACATAGCCTCATCCATGGTCTAGACCATTGTTGGCGGCTCGGGCAGAATGCGGTGCGTATCGTGCCGGCGTCCCGCATCATCAGCCCGCGCCGCGAACCCTCATATGCGCGTAATCTCACATGGAGGAATCCGCCATGCGTATTGGAGTCCTAACGGGGGGCGGCGACTGCCCCGGGCTGAACGCCGTGATCCGCGCCGTCGTGCGCAAGGGCATCGGTGTTTACGGGCACGAGTTCGTCGGTTTCCGAGACGGCTGGCGCGGCCCCCTGGAGGGCGACACCATGCCGCTGGACATCCAGGCCGTCCGGGGAATCCTGCCGCGTGGCGGCACCGTTCTCGGCTCCTCCCGCACCAACCCCATCAAGATCGAGGGTGGTGTCGAGCGGATCAAGGAGAACCTGGCCGCGACCGGAGTCGACGCGCTCATCGCCATCGGTGGCGAGGACACCCTGGGCGTCGCCAAGCAGCTCTACGACCGCGACGTCAAGGTCGTCGGCGTGCCGAAGACGATCGACAACGACCTCAACGCCACCGACTACACCTTCGGCTTCGACACCGCGGTCAACATCGCGATGGAGGCCATCGACCGCCTCCACACGACCGCCGAGTCCCACCACCGCGCGCTGATCTGCGAGGTCATGGGCCGCCACGCGGGCTGGATCGCGCTGCACGCCGGCATGGCCGCCGGGGCCAACGTCATCCTCATCCCGGAGAAGCCGTTCGACATCGACCGCGTCTGCTCCTACGTCGAGTCGCGGTTCAAGACCCGCTACGCGCCCATCATCGTGGTCGCCGAGGGCGCCCACCCGATCGAGGGTCAGATGGCCCTCCAGGCCGGCGAGCTCGACGCCTTCGGTCACGTGCGCCTCGGCGGCATCGGCGAGATGCTCGCCCAGGAGATCGAGAAGCGCACCGGCAAGGAGGCCCGCACCACGGTCCTCGGCCACATCCAGCGCGGCGGCACGCCGACGGCCTACGACCGTGTGCTCGCCACCCGGTTCGGCCTCGGCGCGATCGACGCCGTCCACGAGGGCGACTACGGCAAAATGGTCGGCCTCAAGGGCACCGACATCGTCCGCGTGAGCCTGAACGAGGCGACCGCCGAGCTGAAGACCGTCCCCGTCTCCCGTTACGAGGAGGCCGAGGTCTTCTTCGGCTAGAACGCCGAGGTCTTCTTCGGCTGGAACGCCGAGGTCTTCTTCGGCTGGAACGCCGAGGTCTTCTTCGGCTGGAACAGCCCGCGTCCGTACGGCTCCCGCCATCGTGTGGCGGGAGCCGTACGCGTACTCGGCCGGGCGAGGCCGGGGAAGATGGGATGGCGGAGATGGGTGGGGAGATGGGGATCGAGGGGCCGTTCTGGCGGGCGATCGCGGTCTTCCGGATCGCCTCCCTGGCTTACGCGGCCGTCCTCCTGGTCAGAGCCGGGGGCTACAGCCACCCGGTCGCCGCCTGGGCGGTCATCGCCGTCATGGCCGTCTGGACGGCCGTCACCGTCGTGGCCTACCCGGTCGTCCATCCCGCCGCCCCGCCCGCGCGACACGGCTGGCCGCTGCTCGTCGCCGACCTCGCCGTGACGGCCGGGTGTCTGCTGGCGACGCCGCTCGCCCAGACCCGGGCCGACGCGCTCGCGGGGACGATCCCGGTCACGGCGACCTGGGTGGCGGGGCCGGTCCTGGCGTGGGGCGTGTCCCGTGGCCGCCGCGCGGGAGCGGTCGCGGCCGCCGTGATGTCGGGCGCGGACCTGTGGCTCAGAGGCGTGCCGGGCGCCGACGTCGCCTCCATCCCGGTGAACGGCGCGGTGCTGCTCTTCATGGCCGGAGTCGTCGTCGGGCACGTCGCCCAGCTCGCGAGGCGGGCGGAGGAGCGGATGCAGCGGGCCGTGGAGCTGGAGGCGATCGGCCGGGAGCGTGAGCGGCTGGCCCGGGGGATCCACGACTCCGTGCTGCAGGTGCTCGCGCTCGTGCAGAGAAGAGGGGCCGAGATCGGCGGCGAGGCGGCCGAGCTGGGCAGGCTCGCGGGAGAGCAGGAGGCCGCGCTGCGAGCCCTCGTCCAGGCCCCCGCTCTGCGCGGCGAGGGCTCACTCGACCTGCGCGAGCTGCTCAGGCCGTACGGCACGGCACGCGTGACGGTCTCCGCTCCGGCGACGCCCCTGGTCCTTCCCGCCGAGACGGCGCGGGAGGTGCGGGCGGCCGTCGGCGCGGCCCTCGACAACGTGTCGCGGCACTGCCCGGACGGCACGCGGGCCTGGGTGCTCGTCGAGGAGGACGGCCAGACGGTCGTCGTGTCCGTGCGCGACGACGGCCAGGGGATCCCCGAGGGGCGGCTGGAGCAGGCCGAGGCCGACGGCCGCATGGGGGTCGCCCGTTCCATCCGGGGCCGGGTGGCCGATCTCGGAGGCACGGTGACGATCACGTCGTCGGAGACGGGGACAGAGATAGAGCTGACGGTCCCCTTGGCACGCCAAGGCCCCGGCTCCTTGGCACGTCAAGCCCCCGGCCCCTTGGAGCGCCGGGCCTCCGGTCGCCGTAAACGTGTATGAATGTCCAGGGATCAGGGTCTTCGGGGAGGGCGGTCGGCATGCGGGTCATGGTGGTGGACGACCATCCGATGTGGCGGGACGGGGTCGCCCGCGATCTGACCGAGGCGGGATACGAGGTCGTCGCCACGGCGGGCGAGGGACGCCAGGCGCTCCGGATCGCGGCAGCCGTGCGCCCGGACGTGGTCGTGCTGGACCTGCAGCTTCCCGACCTGCCGGGCGTGGAGGTCGCCCGGGGGCTCGGCGTGTCGGAGAACCCGCCGCGGGTCCTCGTCCTGTCGGCCAGCGCCGAGCACGCCGACGTGCTGGAGGCCGTCAAGGCCGGCGCGTCCGGATATCTCGTGAAATCGGCGAGCCGGGAGGACTTCCTGAACGCCGTCCGCCGCACCGCCGAGGGCGACGCGGTGTTCACGCCGGGCCTCGCCGGGCTGGTGCTGGGGGAGTACCGCAGGCTCGCCGCCCAGCCGCCGAGCGCGGCGGCCGACGGGCCACGGCTGACCGACCGGGAGACCGAGGTGCTGCGCCTGGTGGCCAAGGGCCTGTCCTACCGGCAGATCGCCGAGCGGCTCGTGCTGTCTCACCGTACGGTCCAGAACCACGTCCAGAACACGCTGAGCAAGCTCCAGCTCCACAACCGGGTCGAGCTCGTCCGGTACGCCATCGAGAACGGCCTGGCCGAGCTGGACTGACCCCCAACCGGACCGGGCCTCACTGACATGGGCCGCGCCGGAGGGGAACAAGCCCGCCTGATGCCGCACTAAAGTAGGGAAGTTCCCGCCGCGCCGCCGCGTTGTCCCGCGTGGCGCAGCCGTACGCCCGTCCGGAGGTTCCACCCATGACGATGACCGCCCTCGGAGAGCCCTGTGTGCTGCTCAAGTTAGGAGAGGTCGTCCTCAAGGGCAGGAACCGCGAGGTCTTCGAGATGCGGCTGCGGGCCAACATCAAGGCCGCGCTGAAGGACTACACGGTCGACATCCGGCAGCGGCACGGCGTGATCGCGTTGTTCCTCCCCGAGGGGACGGGCGTCGAGGTCGCCGAGGCGGTCGCCCAGCGCGTCTCCGAGGTGCCCGGCCTGGTCCTCGTCCACCTCGCGTGGCGGATCCCCAAGGACCCGGAGGCCGTCACCAAGGCGGCCATCGAGCTCATCAAGGACACCGGCGAGGTGGCCCGCAAGGCCCGCTTCGCCGTGCGGGCCCGGCGCCGTGACAAGCGGTTCCCGCTGCGGTCCAACGAGATCGACCACCTCGTGGGCGGCGCGATCAACGACACGTACGGCCTGCCGGTCGACCTGAAGAACCCCGAACTGACCGTGCACATCGAGGTGGACCGGGACGAGGTGTTCCTGTTCACGGGCGGCCGTCCCGGCCAGGGGGGCCTCCCGGTCGGCTCCAGCGGCCGGGCCCTCGTGCTGATGTCCGGCGGCATCGACTCCCCGGTCGCGGCCTACCGGATGATGCGCCGCGGCCTCCGGGTGGACTTCCTGCACTTCTCCGGCATCCCGTTCACCACGTCGGAGTCGATCTACAAGGCGTACGCGCTGGTCCGGAGCCTGGACAGGTTCCAGGGCAAGTCGCGGCTGTGGGTCGTGCCGTTCGGCAAGGCGCAGCAGTCGATCAAGGCGTCCGGCCAGGAGCGGCTCAACATGATCGCGCAGCGCCGGCTGATGCTGAAGACGGCGGAGGAGGTGGCCCACCGCATCCACGCGGAGGCGCTGGTCACCGGCGACTCCCTCGGCCAGGTGTCGTCCCAGACCCTCACGAACATCACCGCGCAGGACAACGCCGTGGACCTGCCGATCCTCCGGCCGCTGATCGGCCTGGACAAGACCGAGATCATCGCCGAGGCCCGCCGCATCGGCACCCTGGAGATCTCCGAGCTTCCCGACGAGGACTGCTGTACGCTGCTCGCCCCCCGCTCGGCCGAGACGCGGGCCAAGATCGAGGACCTGAAGCAGATCGAGCGCCGCCTCGACGCCGAGGACCTCGCCGCCCAGCTCGCCGACTCCATCCAGGCCTACAAACTCGACGCCTAACCCTTCCAGGAGAGCACGTCGTCGAGGCCGAAGAGCAGGATCTCGTCCGCGGAGTCCGCGGCGGCCTCCCGCAACGAGCGGGAGAAGCCGTAAAGCGAGAAGATGACCAGCGCGGCGATCGCCGCGTCGTGGTCCTTGGACAGCAGGGCCCGGATGTGGCGGAGCCGGTCGAGGTCCTTCAGTCCGCGCGGCCGTTCGGTCGCCTTGGCCTCGCCGACGACGGTGACCCGCGTCCCGGTCGGGAAGGCGTCCGAACCGGAGGCGAGGCCCACGAGATCGACCTCGTGCGTCGTACGGGTCGCGGGATCGTACACCAGGGTCCAGCCGTGGCTGGAGACGTCGACGCCGCGGGCGCGCAGCATCGGGAACGCGCTGTAGAAGGCGGCCTCCTCGAACGCCGGGCCCAGCACCTGTGACCGGAAGCTCTGCCGTGCGGCCGCCCACGCGGCCCCCGGCTCGGTCGTCCGGCGGAGCAGATCGGACATCCGCGGCCGCACCACCGCGTGGTGGAAACTGATCACGGGATCGGCGAGCCGCAGGCCTCGGGAACCCAGGCGTCGAGTTCGTCCATGGTCTGCGGCGCGGGCAGGCCGGCGAGGGTGAGGCGGCGATCACGTCGCGGAAGCGGGCCTGCGCGTCCGCGCGGCTCTCCTCCTCCGCCGCCTCGAAGTACAGGCCGTCGTTCAGCACCGAGAAGCGGTCGAGGAGGTAGGACTTCCCGGTGCGCCGCCGGCCGGTGACGGCCGCGATGGCCGCGCCCGGTTCGCCGGTGACGCGCTCGCGTGGAAATCGCGAAAGGATCTCCCAGTCCTCGTCGCGGTCCACGATCTCGTCCGGCTTGCGCGGCATGGCACCAGCGTATGGTTCGGGTCTCCCGCCACACCTGGGATTGCTCCCATCGGTTCGGTACGGCCGGGCGCTTGTGGCGTGAGCCGTACCGGATGCGGGGACTGCGTGATCAGGCATGAGGTCGTCGCTGGTGGCGAGCCCTAGCGGGGAAGGTGTGCATGATCACGACTCGCGGAGTCGCTGGTGGCGGGGCCCCGCGGGAACCCGTGCATGATCACGGCGAGGTGGGGTGCAGGCCGCGGCGGATGCCCGGGAACCTGTGCATGATCACGGCGGGGGGTCAGGCCAGGGTCGGGGCGGCGGGCTTGGCCAGGGTGCGGGAGACCAGCGGGGGGAATTCCCGCATGATCGTGGCCAGCTCGGACAGGTCGCCGTCGACCAGGGCCTGAGGGCCGTCGCAGAGGGCCTGCTCGGGATGCGGATGGACATCGATGATCACACCGTCGGCGCCCACGGCGACCGCGGCCCGGGTCAGCGGGAGGACGAGGTCACGCCGCCCGCCCGAGTGGGACGGGTCCACGATGACCGGCAGGTGGGACAGCCGCTGAGCGACGGGCACCGCCGAGATGTCCAGAGTGTTGCGGGTGGCCGTCTCGTACGTCCGGATGCCGCGCTCGCACAGCACGATGTCCAGGTTGCCCCGCTGGGCGATGTACTCGGCGGCCATCAGCCACTCCTCGATCGTCGCCGTCATGCCGCGCTTGAGCATGACCGGCTTGCCCGCCGCCCCGACGGCCTGGAGCAGCGCGAAGTTCTGCGCGTTGCGGGTGCCGACCTGCAGCATGTCGGCGTAGGACGCGACGAGCGCCACGTCGTGGGCGTCGACGACCTCGGTGACGATCGGCAGCCCGGTCTGCTCGCGGACGTCCGCGAGGATGCGCAGCCCGGCCTCGCCCAGCCCCTGGAAGGCGTACGGCGAGGTGCGCGGCTTGTACGCCCCGCCGCGCAGGAGGGTGGCGCCGGCCGCCTTGGCCATCTCGGCCGCTTCGAGGGTCTGCCGCGGGGTCTCCACGGCGCAGGGCCCGGCGATGAGCGTGACGGTGTCCGGGCCGATCGGCACGCCGCGCACCGTGACCGTGGACCGCTCCGGATGGTTCTCCCTGCTGACGAGCTTGTACGGCATGGAGACCCGTACGACGTCGGCGACGCCCGGCATCGCGCCCAGGTTGAGCGCCGTGAACTGCTCGACGTCCCCGATCAGCCCGATGATCGTACGGCTCACGCCGCGGCTGGCGAAGGCTTCCCCGCCGGCGGCGCCGACGAGCTCGACGATCAACTCGATGTCGTCCTGCGTGGCCTCGGGCCCCATGACGATGACCATGTGATGCTCCCTTACAAACGCAGAAGGCCCCGGATCCTCGTGGACCCGGGGCCTTCGTTCGCCTTGGCTGTCAGCGCAGCGCTTGAGGGCGAGCGGTCCTCACGGGTCCGTCGCCATACCAAAACGCGAAAGCGGTGCGCATGGCTCGAAATATAGCGCATCGCTCGGACCGCTGGATCCGTGACACGAGGGGTCCGGTGCCGGGTGATCTTCTCGCTGGTGGCAGTATGGCGTGCGTGCCGGAGAACCCTGAGGAGGAGAACCGCCTGCCCCCGGGGCAGTACATCCCCCGCGGACGGCCGGTCATCCACTACGGCAGGGTGCCGGCGTTCCGCCCCCAGACGTGGCGGTTCCAGGTGTTCGGCGCGACGGCCTCGGGCGAGTCACACGACTTCACCTGGGAGGACTTCTCCCGGCTGCCCCGCACGACGGTGGTGGCCGACTTCCACTGCGTCACCAAGTTCTCCATCATGGGCAACGAGTGGGGCGGCCATCCGGCGACGGCGCTGCTCGAAAGGGTTCCTCCCGCGCCCGGCGTGCGGCACGTCATGGTCTGGGCCGAGTACGGCTACAGCGCCAACCTCCGGCTGAACGACTTCGCGAGCGACACCACGCTGTTCGCCACCGAGCTCAACGAGAAGCCGCTCTCGCCCGAGCGGGGCTACCCCGTGCGCATCGTCGTGCCGCACCTCTACGCCTGGAAGAGCGTCAAGTGGGTGCGCGGCATCGAATACCTGACGGAGGACCGGCGGGGTTTCTGGGAGGAGCGCGGCTACCACAACGTCGCGGACCCCTGGAAGGAGCAGCGCTACTCATATCAGGAGGACCCGGGCGACGGCCCGCCGTGAGGCCTCCGAGGGGCTACGGTTTCCGGCGTGTCTGTAGCCGGTTGGGTGGCGCTCTGCGCGGCGTCCGGAGCTCTGTCCGGAGCTCTGTCCGGAGCTCTCGGGTTCGTCCTGGCCCGCAGGTGGCCGCGCCGCGGTGAGCTGGCGGGCGAGGCGACTTTCCTCGCCCTGCACATCGCGGGCCTGGCCGCCCCCTCCCTGCGGGCGGGCCTGACCAGGGAGTCCGCGCGCAAGGCCGTACGGCATCTGCGGACCGTGCTGGGGACCTCCGCGCTCGCCGTCACCTCGGCCGAGCGCGTGCTCGCCAGGGACGGGGACGGCGTCCCCGAGGACGACAGGGTGCTCGGCGAGGTCCGCGCGGCGATGATGGGGGGCCGGGCACACCTGGCGCCGGGAGAGCCGAGCGGCGTGGTGGTGCCGCTCACCGTCGAGGGGCGGGTGGTGGGCACGCTGGCGGCCTATGACACGGCGGTCAGCGCCTCACTGGTCCGCACGGTCACGGAGCTGGGCCGGTGGGTCTCCGGCCAGCTCGAGCTCGCCGAGCTCGACTCCTCCCGCAGGCGGGCGCTGGAGGCCGAGATGCGGGCGCTGCGGGCGCAGATCTCGCCGCACTTCGTCTACAACTCGCTGACCACGATCGCGTCGTTCGTCCGCACCGATCCCGAGCGGGCCCGCGAGCTCCTGCTGGACTTCGCCGACTTCACCCGCTACGCCCTGCGCAGGGCGCGCGACTTCACCACGCTCGCCGACGAGCTGAGCTGCGTGGACCGCTACCTGCTGCTGGAGCGGGCGAGGTTCGGCGACCGCTTGCGGTTCACCGTGCAGGTCGCCCCCGAGGTGCTGCGCGTCCCGGTGCCGTTCCTGTGCCTGCAGCCGCTGGTCGAGAACGCCATCAAGCACGGCATGCCCGGAGAGGTCAGGGTGGTGATCAAGGACGCCGGGTCCGAGGCGCACATCTCGGTCGAGGACGACGGAATCGGCATGGACCCCGAGCACGCCAGGGCCATCCTCGGCGAAGAGCCGAAGGGCGGGATCGGGCTCAGCAACGTCGACCTCCGGATGCGCCACATCTACGGGCGTGAATACGGCCTGGTGGTCGAGACCTCGCCGGGGGAGGGGACGCGGATCCAGCTGCGGATCCCGAAGTGCCGTCCGGAGCACAGCCCGGTGTAGGCCCGTTTTGGGCGCTCCGTAGTCGCAATATCACGCATTGTGGACGCGCGGCTTGCGAACGGGGGGAGCGGCGGGGCACGGTGTGGCCATGCTGCGCGTTCTTGCGGTCGACGACGAGGTCCCCGCGCTGTCCGAGCTGGCCTATCTCCTCCGGCAGGACGCCCGGGTGGAACACGTGGCCACGGCGTCGGACGGCGGGGCGGCGCTCCAGGACATGGTCCAGATGATCGTGGCGGGCGAGCGCCTCGACGGGGTGTTCCTCGACATCCGGATGCCGGGACTGGACGGACTGGATCTCGCCCGGCTGATCGGAGGCTTCCCCACGCCGCCCCGGCTCGTCTTCGTCAGTGCCCACGACTGCGCCGTCCAGGCCTTCGAGCTGGAGGCCGTCGACTACCTCCTCAAGCCCGTACGCCCCGAACGGCTCGCGGAGGCCGTACGGAGGCTCTGGGCGGCCGTGGCGCCCCCTTCGGGGGAGGAGGCCACGGATGTCATCCCGGTCGAGCTCGGCGGCCGCACGCGCTTTCTGGCGCAGCAGGACGTGCGGTACGCCGAGGCCCACGGCGACTACGTCCGCCTGCACACGGCCGACCAGGCATACCTCGTGCGGATGTCCCTTGCGGCGCTGGAACGCCGCTGGGGAGGCTCCGGGTTCATCAGGGCCCATCGCAGCACGCTCGTGAACGCGCGGCACGTCAGTGAACTGCGTTTCGACGCGGGGAGGGTGGTGCTCCAGGTGGGGTCGGAGACTCTTCCGGTGAGCCGGCGGCACACGAGGCAGGTGCGGGAGCAACTCGTCCGCCAGTTCCGCACGGCGCCCCACTCCGGCGAACCCCTCCCCATTGGTGGTGATCATGCATAGATTCCCACGACACCGATCGTGATCATGCACGGCTTCCCGCGTGGCCGTTGTCAACTGGCACGACATCGATCGTGATCATGCGTGGCTTCCCGTGGAATGGCGCTGAGCCGCCCTGGCCGTACTCGTGATCATTTAATCGGCAGATGCATGATCGGGTATGGCGAATGTGCGGGTGGGCACGTGCGACGGGGACTTTGTGCATGATCACGCGCAGTGGACGGGCAGCTGGCGACGGGGGCGCGGGAACCTGTGCATGATCACGAGGAGGTTGGGGGGCTCGCACCCCCTACGACCGCTCGTCGTCCGGGAGGCTCCGCTCATCGCGGTACGGCGGGCCGCATGGCGCGAACTAGGGACCGCTCATCCGAAGGTCCATCCGCCCGCATGATTACCCCTCGTAGTGTTTCCCGCGTCGCAAGACACGCGGGGTAGCCAGCGAGGTGAGCAGGTTCTCACCTTGGGGCTACCGGGCGGGGCCCTACCGGGGGGGAAGGGCCCGGCCCCGCGTGACGGGGGGCGTCAATGCGGGCGATCCGGCCATACGGGGGCGCCGGATCGCCCGCGGACCCCCGAGCCGGGCACACCGGCCGGCGTCAGGACGGCGGGCGGACGGCGTGCGGGCGCGTGAAACCTCGGCCAGTGTGAAGACGGCCAGTGTGAAGACGGCCAGTGTGAAGACGGCCAGTGGACGGCGCGGCGGATCTCAGTCGCCGCGGAGCTTCTTGAGCAGCTCGATGTCCTCGCGGTGCTTTTCGGCCTTGCCGGGGGTCTCGATGCAGATCGGGACCCCGGCGGCGACGGGGTGGCGCATGAGGTCGCCGAACGCCTGCGCGCCGATGTGCCCGGCGCCGATGTTCTCGTGCCGATCCCGCTTGGAGCCGCACGTGTCCTTGGAATCGTTGGCGTGGATCAGCTTCAGCCGTCCCGGCGCCACCCCGTGCAGGGCGTCGAGCGTGAGCCGCACCCCATCGGGGGCCGCGAGGTCGTGACCGGCGGAGAACGCGTGGCAGGTGTCCAGACAGACCCCCACCTTGGGGTGGAAGTCAAGCGCGTCCAGGTAGGGGCCGAGGTCCTGCACGGTGGCGCAGAGCATCTGGCCCTGCCCGGCCATCGGTTCGAGCAGCAGGTCCGGACCGTCGTCGGGGATCTCGTCAAGCAGCGGCAGCAGGTGCTCGCGGATCTGCCGCATGGCGTCCTCGCGTGGCTGGCTGACGGCGGAGCCCGTGTGGACGACCACGCCGAGGGCGCCGGTCTGGGCGCCGCGGCGGAGGGTGTGCCGGATGACGGCGACCGAGTTCTCCAGCGTCGCCCGGGTCGGCGAGCCGAAGTTCACCAGATAGTTGGCGTGGACGAACACCGGCACGCCGGACTCGCCCAGCTTCGCGTCCTCGGCGGGGTTGCCCTCGCTGAGCGCCCAGCCGCGCGGGTTGGTGACGAAGACCTGGATCATCTCGGCGCCGATGTCGGCGGCGTACCGCAGGCCGCCCGTGGCCAGGCCGCCGGCGACGAACACGTGGCCGCCGATGAGGTTGGAAGCAGTCATGGTGACCTCCAGCGTACTGACGCCCCCCGGTGTGACGGGCCCGTTGCGTGACGCCGCCCGGTGTGACGCCCCTGCGTGACGTCCCCCTGCGTGACGTCCCCCTGCGTGATGCCCCCTGGGTGTGACGCCCACTTTGTCACAACGTACAAACCGTCGCCCGGCGGCGGGCGGGCGGTTGGGAGTTCCCGCCGCTATCCCCGGTCGCGGAGCGGGCTGTCTACTTGCTGGCATGCGAGAACTCAGCCAGGAGGAGCTCCGCTCCTGCTGCGCGTCCACCGAGTGGGTGTCGGCCGTCGCGGCGGGCCGGCCGTACCGGGACGCCGGTGAGCTGGTCGCGGCGGGACAGGCGGCGATCGCGGGCCTGAGCTGGGAGGGCGTGGAGGAGGCCCTGGCGGCGCATCCGAGGATCGGTGAGCGCCCGGCCGGGGACGGTAGGGAGGCCGCCTGGTCGCGGCGGGAACAGTCCGGCACGGCGGGCGCCGACCCGGCCATCCTCGACGCGATCGCACAGGGGAACCTCGCCTACGAGAGGCGGTTCGGGCACGTCTACCTGATCTGCGCGACCGGTCGCCGGGCCGAGGAGATGCTCGACATCCTGCTCGCCCGGCTCGCCAACGACGAGGAGACCGAACGGAAGATCGTCAGGGACGAGCTCTCGAAGATCGTCACGCTGAGGCTGGAGAAGCTGTGGGAGGGCCGGTGAGCCTCTCGACGCATGTGCTGGACACCGCCCGGGGCCGTCCCGCCAAGGACCTGTTCGTACGGCTCTCGCGCCGCGCGGCGCACGGCTTCGTGCCGGTCGCCGAGGGCCGCACCGATGAGGACGGCCGGATCCGCGAGTGGACGCCGCTGGGGCGGGAGTGGGACGCCGGCGCCGACCCGCGGCCCGGCACCTACCGCCTGGTCTTCGACACGGGGGCCTACCTGGGGGAGGACGCGTTCTTTCCCGAGGTCAGCGTCGTGTTCACCATCCGCGACGCCGGCGAGCACCACCACGTGCCGCTGCTGCTCAGCCCGTTCGCCTACTCGACCTACCGGGGAAGTTAGCATGATCATTTTGGGTCCCAACAGGTACGGCAAGGCCGAGACCAGGGTCGTGCGGGTCACCCGGCACGGGGACGTCCACAGCATCAAGGACCTCAACGTCAGCACCGCGCTCTCCGGCGACATGAGCGCCGTCCACCTGAGCGGCGACAACTCGGCCGTGCTGACCACGGACGCCCAGAAGAACACCGTCTACGCGTTCGCCGGAAAGCACGGCATCGGCGCGATCGAGGATTTCGCCCTGCTCCTGGCCCGGCATTTCGTGGACTCGCAGCCGACCATCCGCCACGCCAGGGTCGCGGTCGAGGAGTACGCCTGGGAGCGCAACGCCGCCTCGGGACACTCGTTCGTCCGGTCGGGCCGGGAGACCCGCACGTGCGTGGCCCACTACGACGGCTCGGACGCCTGGGTCGTGTCCGGGCTGGCCGGCCTCGTGCTCCTCAACACCACGAACTCCGAGTTCTGGGGCTACATCAAGGACGACTACACGACGCTCCCCGAGACCCGCGACCGGATCCTGGCCACTACCGTGAACGCCTCCTGGCGGCACGCGGAGCCGGCCGGGCCTGACCCTGACAGGCCGGATTGGGACAAGTCCTACGAAAGGGCGCGGCAGGCCATGCTGGCCGCGTTCGCGGACACCTACAGCCTGTCGCTGCAGCAGACCCTCTACGCCATGGGCGCCCGAGTGCTGGCCGACTGCCCCGAGATCTGCGAGGTACGGCTCTCGCTGCCGAACAGGCACCACCTCCTCGTGGACCTGTCGCCCTTCGGGCTGGGCAATGAGAACGAGGTGTTCTTCGCGGCCGACCGGCCGTACGGGCTGATCGAGGGCACGGTGCTGCGCGACGACGCCCCCGCCGCCGGACCGGCCTGGGAGTGACGTGATGGACTTCCTGCGCCCGCTGACCTGGGACGAGGCCCTCGCGTACAAGGCCGGGCGGCCGGAGGCCACGCCGATCCAGGGCGGCACCGACGTCATGGTGGAGATCAACCTCGACAAGGGCCGCCCGGCCGCCCTGCTCGACCTGAACCCGATATCCGAGCTCACCGGATGGTCCGCGGAGGGCCGGACCGTCCGCGTCGGCGCGGGGGTGACCTACTCCCGGCTGATCGGCGAGCTCGGCTCCCTGCTTCCCGGGCTGGCCCAGGCCGCCCGGACGGTGGGATCGCCCCAGATCCGCAACCGGGGCACCGTCGCGGGGAACCTCGGGGCGGCCTCGCCCGCCGGCGACAGCCATCCTCCGCTGCTGGCGTCCGGCGCGGTCGTGGAGGCCGAGTCGGCGCGCGGCAGGCGGATGATCCCGATCGGCGAGTTCTACACGGGCGTGAAGCGCAACGCGCTCGCTCCCGACGAGCTGATCCGGGCGGTGCACGTCCCGGCCGCGACCGGCCCGCAGTACTTCTCCAAGATCGGCACGAGGAACGCCATGGTGATCGCGGTGTGCTCGTTCGCCATCGCGCTTCATCCGGGGGAGCGGCGGATCGGGACGGGGATCGGCTCGGCCGCGCCGACCCCGCGCCGGGCCGTGGCGGCAGAGGAGTTCCTGGCCGGGGAGCTCGACTGGGACGGCCGGTCGGCGCTCGACCCGGGCGTCGCCAGGCGGTTCGGGGAGCTGGTCGCCGAGGCGGCCTCGCCCATCGACGACGTGCGGGGGCGGGCGGACTACCGGCTGCACTCCCTCTCCGTCATGGCCCGGCGCGCGCTCGGCTGGGCATGGAAGGACTATGCGGGGAGGGGATCGGCGTGAGGGTGCACATCGACGTCAACGGCGAACGGCTGGCCGCGGACGACGTCTGGGAGGGGGAGAGCCTGCTCTATGTCCTCCGGGAGCGGCTGGGCCTGCCGGGCGCGAAGAACGCCTGCGAGCAGGGCGAGTGCGGCTCCTGCACGGTCTACCTGGACGGGCTCCCGGTCTGCGCCTGCCTCGTCGCCGCGGGCCAGGCCGAGGGCCGTGAGGTCGTCACCGTGGAGGGGCTGGCCTCGGGTGACGACCTCGATCAGGGTCTGGACGAGGTGCAGCGGGCGTTCGTGGAGGCGGGAGCCGTACAGTGCGGGTTCTGCACACCCGGCCTCATCGTCCAGGCGCACTCGCTGATCGAGAGCACGCCGCAGGTCCCGGAGGACGCCGACATCCGGGAGGCGCTGGCCGGCAACCTCTGCCGGTGCACCGGCTACGAGAAGATCATCGACGCCGTCCGCCTCGCCGCCACCCGCAAGGCTCAGAACAAGGCCGCCCAGAAGAAGGCGCCCCGGTGACCCCCCTCCGGCGTGATCATGCACAGGTTCCCGGAGCTCCCCCGCGACCTGCCCCTTCCTCCGCCGTGATCATGCGCGACTTCCCGCCCGCCCGGCCTGACCTGCGAGCTCTCTGTGCGTGATCATGCAATCCGGCGGGTCGTCATCGAGAACGCCTACATCGTCCCCGTAGTGGGCGAGGAGATCCCGTCCGGCCACGTCGTCATCGAGGATGACCGGATCACGGCGGTCGGCCCGGGAAGCGCTGGAGCCGCGGGCGAGGCGGGAGCCGTGCCGGAGGGGGCGGAGCGGATCGACGCCACCGGCTGCCTGGCGACCCCGGGGCTGGTCAACACCCACCACCACCTCTACCAGTGGGCCTCGCAGGGGGTGACGCCCGACGGCACGCTGTTCGAGTGGCTGGTCGCCAGCTATCCGCTGTGGGCGAGGATGGACGCCGAGGTCGTCTCGGGCGCGGCGACCGCCGGTCTGGCCTGGCTGGCGAGGTCCGGCTGCACCACCACGACCGACCACCACTACATCTTCCCCAAGGGGCGCGGCGACCTCTTCGACGCGGAGATCGAGGCGGCCCGGCGGGTCGGCGTGCGGTTCCACCCCTGCCGAGGCTCGATGGACCGCGGCCAGTCGCAGGGCGGCCTGCCGCCGGACGGCGTCGTCGAACGGGTGGACGAGATCCTCCAGGCCACCGAGGACGCGATCCGGAAATATCACGACCCGTCGTTCGGCTCGATGCTGCGGATCGCGGTCGCGCCCTGCTCGCCGTTCTCGGTCAGCGGCGAGCTCATGGTCCGCTCGGCGGAACTGGCGCGCGCGCACGGCGTCCGCCTGCACACGCACATCGCGGAGACCGCCGACGAAGACGAGCACTGCCGGGAGCAGTTCGGCGTCCTCCCGGTCGAGTACCTCGACCGGCTCGGCTGGCTCGGCCCCGACGTCTGGCTGGCCCACTGCGTCCACCTGACCGATAAGGACGTCTACCGGTTCGCCGAGACCGGGACGGGCACCGCCCACTGCCCGTCCTCCAACGGCCGGCTCGGCGCGGGCATCGCCCGCATCTCCGACCTGCTCCGCGCCGGGGCGCCCGTCGGCCTCGGCGCGGACGGCGCCGCGTCCAGCGAGATGACGCCGCTCGCCGGAGAGATCCGGATGGCCATGCTCATGCAGCGCGCCCGGTACGGCCCGCGCGCTCTGACCGCCCGCCAGGCTCTCGAACTGGCCACGCTCGGCGGGGCCCGGTGCCTCGGGCGGGAGGCCGAGATCGGCTCGCTGGAGGCCGGCAAGCTCGCCGACATCGCCCTGTGGAGGCTGGGCGGCTACCACGCCGCGATCGACGACCCGGTCGTCGCCTTCGCGTACGGCCAGACCCCGCCGCTGGCTCGCCTCCTGGTCGGCGGCCGGACGGTGGTCGAGGGCGGTGAGCTGCGGACGGTCTCCGACGCGGCGGCGGCCGAGGCGGGAGCGCGGGCCCACCGTCGCCTCCTGTCCGCCGATCTGCGAAGGTGAGCCCGTGAAAGGACATGTCGTAATCGCACCGGACAAGTTCAGGGGGTCGCTGACCTCACCACAGGTTGCCGCGCACGTCGCAGCCGGGCTGCTGCTGGCCGGTAGGGGGGCGGTGCCGTCCGTCCCGCTGCCGGTGGCCGACGGCGGCGACGGCACCCTCGACGCCGTGGTGGCCTGCGGATTCACCCGGGTGGAGGTCGAGGCGACCGGCCCCACCGGCGAGCCCCTCCTCGCCTCCTACGCCGTCAGGGACACGGTCGCCGTGATCGAGCTGGCGGAGGCGTCCGGCCTCCGGCGGCTCCCCGGAGATCCCGCGCCGCTGACCGCCACGAGCTACGGGACGGGCGAGCTCGTCCTGCATGCCGTACGGCACGGCGCCACGCGGATCGTGCTGGGCCTCGGGGGCAGCGCCTGCACCGACGGGGGAGCCGGCATGGCCCAGGCCCTCGGCGCGCGGTTGCTGGACGAGAACGGTGACGACCTGCCCTTCGGAGGGGCCGCCCTGCGGAGCCTGCACCGGATCGACGCCTCCGCGCTCGCGGAGCTCTCCGGCATCGAGTTCGTCGTCGCGAGTGACGTGGACAACCCGCTGCTCGGCCCGCACGGGGCGGCGGCCGTGTACGGCCCGCAGAAGGGCGCCACACCCGGCGACGTGGCCGTGCTGGAGGCGGGCCTGGCCCGGCTGGCCGCGGTCGCCGCCCACACGCACGGCCTCGCCGGGGCGGTCGAGCACGACGGCACCGTGCGGAGCATGGGCGTGGCGGCCCACCCGGGCGCCGGAGCCGCCGGGGGAGTGGGCTTCGCCGCGCTGGCCTTCCTGCACGCCGAGATCCGGGCCGGCATCGAGTATCTGCTCGAACTGGTGGACTTCGACCGCCACGTCGAGGGAGCGGCCCTGGTGATCACGGGCGAGGGCTCGCTCGACGAGCAGTCGCTGCGCGGCAAGGCCCCGGTCGGCGTCGCGTCCGCGGCGGCCAAGCACGGGGTGCCGGTAGTCGCGGTCTGCGGCCGGCGGACGATCGGCGACGAGGAGCTCCGGGCGGCCGGGATCGAGGCGGCCTATGCCCTGACGGAGATCGAGCCCGACGTCGAGCGCTGCATGACCGAGGCCGGGCCGCTCGTCGAGCGCCTCGCCCGCACGATCGCCGAGACCCACCTCCAGGGCAGCCCGTCGTGATCATGCACACCTTCCCGCTCACCCCATTCCACCTGCAAGGCAGCTCGTCGTGATCATGCGCACTTTCCCGTTCATCCCGTCCCACCCGCGGAGCAGCCATGCGTGATCATGCGCCACAGCCGTACGACCTGGTCGTCCGGTCGCGCCGCGCGGTGACGCCCGGCGGCGAGCGACCGCTCGCGGTGGCCGTGCGGGATGGGAGGATCGCCGACCTCGGGCCCTACGACGAGCCGCCCCCGGCGCGGGAGACCGTGGATCTCGGCGACCTCGCGCTCCTGCCGGGCCTGGTGGACACCCACGTCCACGTCAACGAGCCGGGGCGGACGCACTGGGAGGGCTTCGCGTCGGCCACCAGGGCGGCGGCCGCCGGAGGGGTGACGTCGATCGTCGACATGCCCCTCAACTCCCTGCCGCCCACGGTGAGCGTGCCGGCCCTGGAGATCAAGCGGAAGGCCGCCGAGGGCCAGTGCCACGTCGACGTCGGCTTCTGGGGCGGCGCCATTCCGGGCAACCTGGCGGACCTCGGGCCGCTGCACGAGGCCGGGGTCTTCGGCGTCAAGTGCTTCCTGTCCCCGTCGGGCGTTGACGAGTTCCCCGCGCTCGACCCCGCCGGACTACACGACGCCCTGGCCGAGGTGGCGTCGTTCGGCGGGCTGCTCATCGCGCACGCGGAGGACCCCGGCTCCCTCACCGAACCGCTCGGCCCGACATATCCGGAATTCTTGCGATCTCGCACGCAGGACGCCGAGCGCAGGGCCGTCGAGCAGGTCATCGAGCTGGCCGCCCGGACCGGTGCCCGCGCCCATATCGTGCACGTCTCGGCCGCCGCCTGCGTCGAGCCGCTGCGCAGGGCACAGCGCGACGGCGTCCGGATCAGCGCCGAGACCTGCCCCCACTACCTCACGCTGGCCGCCGAGGAGGTCAGCGGGCCCGCGTACAAGTGCTGCCCCCCGATCAGAGAGGCCGCCAACCGCGACGCCCTCTGGCAGGCGCTGGCGGATGGCGTGCTCATGGGCGTCGTCTCGGACCACTCGCCCTCGACGCCCGACCTGAAGGTGCCCGACTTCGCCCGGGCCTGGGGCGGCATCTCCTCGCTCCAGCTCGGCCTGCCGGTCATGTGGACCGCCGCCCTCTCCCGGGGGTACGGCCTGGCCGACGTGGTCCACTGGATGGCCGAGGGCCCCGCCGGGCTGGTCGGCCTGCCGTACAAGGGGGCGATCAGGGTGGGGGCGGACGCCGACCTCGTGGCCTTCGACCCGGCCGCCGAGTTCACCGTGGACGTGGCCAAGCTGCGCCACAGGAACCCCGTCTCCCCCTACCACGGCAGGACGCTCACCGGCGTCGTGCGGACGACGTGGCTGCGCGGCACCCCGATCGACTTCACCACGCCGCGAGGGCGGTTCCTCAGCTCACAGGACTGAAGCTCAAAGGACGGATATAGATGACCGACTTCACCCGGCTGCCCGACCTGGCGCTCCGCACGTACGGCGGGGCGGTCGTCGCCGCCAACGACGAGTCGTTCGCCGAGCGGGAGGCGCTCATCAGGCCCGGACCGCCCGCGTTCCGGGCGCACACGTTCGGCGCGAAGGGCCAGGTCTACGACGGCTGGGAGACGCGGCGGCGGCGCGAGACCGGCCATGACTGGGCGGTCGTACGGCTCGGCCTCCCGGGCGTGATCAGGGGCATCGTGATCGACACGGCGTGGTTCAAGGGGAACTACCCGCCGCACGCGTCGGTCGAGGCGTGCGCGGCGGACGGCCACCCGGCGCCGGGCGAGCTCGATGGCTGGGTCGAGATCGTGCCGAAGAGCCCGCTCAATGGCGACACGGCCCACGAGTTCACCGTCGACGACCCGCGCCGCTTCACCCATGTGCGGCTGAACATCTTCCCCGACGGCGGCGTGGCCCGGCTGCGGGTGCACGGCCAGGTGATGCCCGATCCCGAGTTCCTGAGGGACCTCACCGTGGACCTGGCCGCCCTGGAGAACGGGGCCCTCGTCACCGCCTGCTCCGACCAGTTCTACTCCTCGCCGAACAACGTCATCGCGCCCGGGCTCGCCCGGAACCAGGCCGAGGGGTGGGAGACCGCGAGGCGCAGGGACGGCGGCAACGACTGGCTGGTGGTCGCTCTCGCCGGGGCGGGCACGGTCGCCGTGGCCGAGCTGGACACCACGAACCTGGTGTTCAACGCCCCCGGCTGGGCGTCGCTCAAGGGGATCGACGCGGAGAAGGCGGCGCTCGACGACGACGCGGCGTGGTTCCCCCTGCTGCCGAAGACCCGGCTGCAGCCGGACACGCGGCACCGCTTCCGCCTCGACAGCGAGCGCAGGATCACCCACGCGCGGCTCGACATCTACCCGGATGGCGGCCTGGCGAGGCTGCGCCTGCTGGGCAGGCTGGCGGAGTGAGCCGGACCGCATGAGGCGAGCATGATCCCGCGAGGCGGAGCCGCAGGTTGCGACCGCCTCGCGGGAATCGGTGCATGATCACGTCAACTGGAGGGGCCGGCCGGCCGGGAACCTGTGCATGATCACGTCAAAGGGGTGGGTCAGTGCCAGATGGTGATTTTGGTTCCCATCGGCTGCTGGCCGAGCGGCTTCTCGCCGATGACGCGGCCGGTGCCGACGAGGTCACGGATCTTGACCTTGAACCCGGCCGCCCGCAGCTCCGCGCTGGCGTCGCGCAGATCCTTGAAGCGGACGTCCGGCACGTTGACGAAGTCAGGCGTGGCCACCGAGTCGTCGTTCTCCCACGGCCAGTGCCAGCCGTCGTCCGGGCCCTTGGAGATGGTCAGGTGGACGACCGCCCCGGCCACGACCTCCGAGCCGCCGGACGGGTCCTGCGCGATCACCGTGCCGGGCGGGGTGTCGTCGGCCGTCTCGTAGATCTGGACGTTGAAGCCCTTGTCCCGGAGGAACTGCTCGGCCTGGTCGCGCATCATCTGCGTGACGTCCGGCATGAGCAGGCCCGCGCTCAGCACCAGGTTGATGCTGGAGTTCTTCCTGACCCGTTTGCCGACCACCGGGACCGTGCGGACGACCAGGCCGCGCGCCACGGCGTCGCTCGCCGTCTTGCTGACCCGCCCGACGCTGAGACCCGCCTCGGCGATCTTCGTCCGGGCGTCGGCCTCGCTGAGGCCCTCGACCTTCGGCACCGGGATCGTCTCTGGCCCGGCCGACGGGATCAGCGTGAGCAGCGACCCCTTGGCGACCTCCGCGCCGGGTCCCGGCTCGGTATCGAGGACCCTGTCCTTGTCGAGGTGGTCGTCGAACCGGGCCTTGCCGATCCTGACCTCGAAGCCCGCCTTCTCCGCCTGCTGCCTGGCCACCGTGATGTTCTGGCCGAGCAGCATGTCGGGCACCTTCGTGTAGCGGCCCTGGGAGAACCACCAGCCGGTGAACGCGATCCCGGCGACCATCACGAGGGCCAGGCCGACGATGAACCAGTTGGGCCGCCACCCGCGCACCCGCCCCAGCGGGCCGTTCGCGGCGGGCGTGGCCGGCAGCTCGGACTTCGGCTGGATCATCGTGTGGTTGATCGGCCCCTGCGCGTGCTGGCCGGGCATCCCGTGCCCGGCCGACATGTACTGACCCGTGCCATACGGCGGGGCCGTGCCGGCCGCGGCGGCCGTCGGCGGGCGGGTGGCGTACGAACCGGTGTGAGAGGTGTGCGGACCGGTGGGCTGGCCGGTCCGGGGGAGCGAGCGGTGCGTCTCGACGGCGGCGACCAGCATGGCGGTCGCGTCGGCCGGGCGCTTCGCGGGGTCCCGGTCCGTGGCCGCGGCGACCAGCGCGTCCAGCGCGGGCGGCGTCTCGGGGGCGATCGACGAAGGGGCCGGGACGCTGTCGTGCACGTGCCGGTAGGCGACCGACATCGGCGTCTCGCCGTCGTACGGCTGCCGCCCGGTGAGCAGCTCGAACAGCATGATCCCGGCGGCGTAGACGTCGCTGCGGGCGTCCGCCTGGCCGGAGGTCACCTGCTCGGGCGACATGTAGCCGATCGTGCCGATCATGATGCCGGTCTTGGTCTGGTTGGTGGCCTCGACCGCGCGGGCCAGGCCGAAGTCGACGACCTTCACCCGGCCGTCGTCGGCGAGCAGCACGTTCTCCGGCTTGACGTCCCGGTGGACCAGGCCCGCCTGGTGGGCCGCGCCGAGGGCGGCGAGCACCGGGATCATGATCTCCAGGGCCTCGCGCGCGGGAAGCCGACCCCGCAGGCGGAGGACGTCGCGCAGCGTCTTGCCCGGGACGTACTCCATCGAGAGGTAGACGTGGGCCCCGTCGGTGCCCTGGTCGAAGACCTGCACGATGTTGGGGTGCGACAGGCTGGCGACCGACTTGGCCTCGCCTATGAACCGCCGCACGAACTGGGGGTCTTCGGCGAGCGAGCGGTGCATCACCTTGACGGCGACCGTGCGGTCGAGCCGGACGTCCAGAGCCAGATAGACGGAGGCCATGCCGCCCCGGGCGATCCGGGACTCGACGCGGTAACGCCCGTCGAGCAGTTGCCCTACGAGCGGGTCGGTAAGCGTCGTGTCCACCCGCCCGAGTTTACGGGTGATTTGCCGCCCGCAGGGCTTGCGAATCCCAAACCGAGACCTATTCGGCCGCCCGTTTCCACGTCTGGAAACCGGCGACCGCTCCCAAAACCGCTATAAACGATTCGGCGAGGACGCCTCAGCGTAGCGTTTCCTCGGGATCCGCCCAGCCAGCCGCGCCTGCCGTCCGGCGGTCACGGCGGAGCGCATGGCGGCGGCCATCAGGCCCGGCCGCTGAGCCCGGGTCACCGCGCTCGCGAGCAGCACGGCGTCACAGCCCAGCTCCATCGCCAGCGCGGCGTCGCTGGCCGTGCCGATCCCCGCGTCGAGGATCACCGGGACGCCCGCGGACTCCACGATCAGCTCGATGTTGTGCGGGTTACGGATGCCGAGCCCCGACCCGATCGGCGCGCCCAGCGGCATCACCGCCGCGCAGCCGGCCTGCTCCAGCCTGCGGGCCAGCGCCGGGTCGTCGCCGATGTAGGGGAGGACGACGAACCCGTCGGCCACCAGCCGCTCGGCGGCGTCGAAGGTCTCGATCGGGTCGGGCAACAGGGTCCGCTCGTCGGCGATGACCTCGAGCTTCACCCAGTTGGTCTCCAGGGCCTCCCTGGCCAGGCGGGCGGTCAGCACGGCCTCCCCGGCGGTGAAGCAGCCCGCCGTGTTGGGCAGGACCTTGATGCCGCGCCGCCGCAGCACGTCGAGCACCGACCCGCGGGACGCCGGATCGAGCCTGCGCATCGCCACCGTGGTCAGCTCGGTGCCCGACGCCTCCAGCGCCTGGTCGAGCACCTCCAGCGAGGGCGCACCGCCGGTGCCCATGATCAGCCGGGAGGCGAACTTCTCCCCGCCCAGGAGGAACACGTCTTCCGCCAGCGCGTCGCCGACCTCGTCCATCGTCAGCCTCCCTGGACCGCTGTGAGCACCTCGACCAGGTCGCTCTCCGAGAGCGCGGTCGTCTCCCATCCGCCCCGGCTCACGACCTCGCCGTTGACCGCCACCGCGACGCCGGACGTCAGGGGCGTCAGGCGGCGTACGGC
Organism: Planotetraspora sp. A-T 1434; assembly: GCF_025420585.1. GTDB lineage: Bacteria > Actinomycetota > Actinomycetes > Streptosporangiales > Streptosporangiaceae > JAOEGB01. The sequence continues at coordinate 310,713 of NZ_JAOEGB010000004.1, forward strand.
CTCGCCGACAGTCGCTCCGTCGGGCATCTCGACGTCGCCGCCGTTGATCGTCACTTTCATCTCATCGTCACTTTCAATGGCTGAATCTCCCTGGATCGCAGGACTTCACGACGTCCGGCGCCTCGCCGCCGGTCAGGAAGGCCACGACGGCCTCCGCGGTGATGGGGGCGAGCAGGACGCCCGCCCGGTGGTGCCCGGTGGCGGCGAGAACCCCATGGGAACCGGCGGGGCCGATGAGCGGCAGGTTGTCGGGCGTTCCCGGACGGAACCCCACCGCCGTCTCCGTCAGCTCCAGCTCGGTGATGCCGGGGACCAGCTCGCGGGCGTCGCGCAGCAGCTCGTAGACGCCGCCCGCCGTGACCCTGCCGTCGAACCCCAGCTCCTCCACGGTCGCGCCGACGGTGATCTCGCCGTCGCCTCGCGGGACCAGATAGGCGGGGGAGCCGTGCACCAGCCCCCGCACGCACCGGGTGAGGAACCCCTCGGGGCCGCGCAGCCGGAGGATCTGCCCCTTGACGGGCCGTACGGGCAGCCCCGGCACGAGCGACGGCGACCACGACCCCGCCGCGACGACCACGTTCGTGGCGCGGACGACCTCGCCGGAGGCCAGCCGTACGCCGCTGGAGCGGTCGCCGTCGCCGCCGTCGCGGCCGGCGGAGAGCGCGGTCACGCGGTCGGGAAGGAGCGTGCCGCCGGCCTTCTCGAAGGAGGTCAGCAGGGCGCGCACCACCCGGCGCGGGTTCACCCACGCGTCGTCGCGGGCGAGGAGGCCGCCCCGGACCGACGGCGAGAGCATCGGCTCGAACGCCCGGCACTCGCGCCCCGTCAGCCGCTCCACCCGCAGGCCGAGGGTCTTCTCGAAGGCCGCCAGCTCGTCGAGGTAGGCCATGTCGTCCGCGCCGTACGCGATGTCGAGGGTGCCGTCGGCGCGGTAGTCGAGGGCGGAGCCGCTCTCGTCCTCCAGCTCGGCGCGGAACGAGGGCCATCTGGCCAGGGACGCGAGGCCCAGGCGGAGCAGCGGCTCCTCCGTGTAGGTCACCTCGCTGACGGGCGCGAGCATCCCCGCCGACACGTGAGTCGCCCCGCCTCCCGGGGCGGGATCGACGACGGCCACCGAAAGGCCCCGCCGCGCCGTACGCCAGGCGACGGACAGGCCGACGACGCCGCCGCCAATGATGACCACGTCATAACCGGCTTTACGACCGGTGTCATAAACGGCGTCATAATCGGTGCCATGGGCGGCCTCATGACGGGCCTCATGATCCGTCTCCGCATGGACTCGCCGTGGATCGAGCACAGCGCTCCCTTCGCCGGCATTACCCGGATCAGGTCGTTTGCGGTCGAGAGCCGTACGCTCTCCTCTCAGCCCGGCCCGCCGGGCTCCCGCGCGTCTTACGTTCACAGCCTAGTGCTGATCGGTGGACGTAACGCACAACACGGGAATCACACGCTGTGCGTACTACTTACCCAAGTCGTTATCGAATCTCCATTGGCGGGTGCCCGGGTTGACAATCTATGGTCAGGGCGTGGATCACGTCGTGGTGGTGGGTGCCGGCCTCGCCGGCGTGCGGAGTGTCGAGGCGCTGCGGGCCCACGGGTTCGCGGGCCGGATCACGCTCATCGGCGAGGAACCCCATCGCCCCTATGATCGGCCACCGCTCTCCAAGGCGGTGCTGCTCGGCGAGACCGACTCCACTGTGGTCGACTCCGATCTGGACGCCCTCGACGTCCACCTGTGCCTGGGTACCGCGGCCAAGGGCCTGCGGGACGGCGTGCTGGAGACGACCGAGGGCGAGCTGGAGTACGACGGCCTCGTCATCGCCACGGGAGCCGCCCCCATCCGGCTGCGCGGCGAGGGCCACCAGCACGTCCTGCGGACCATCGACGACGCGCTCGCGCTGCGCTCGATCCTCGTCCCCGGGGCCCGCATCGCCGTCGTCGGAGCGGGCTGGATCGGCGCGGAGGTCGCGACCGCCGCGGCCAAGGCCGGCTGCGCGGTCACCGTGGTGGAGGCGGGTGAGGCGCCGCTCCTGTCCGCGCTGGGCGGCGAGGCCGGCCGCCACACGATCCCCTGGTACGGCGAGGCGGGCGTGGAGCTGCGGCTCGGCGCGCTGGTCGGCAGCGTCGACCCCGACGGGCTCACCCTCATGTCCGGCGACCGGATCGAGGCCGACGCGGTCGTCACGGGCATCGGCGTGCGGCCCGCGGTGGAGTGGCTGAAGGGCTCCGCCGTCGCCCTCGACAACGGCGTGCTGGCCGACGAGCACCTGCGGACGTCGCTACCCAACGTGGTGGCGGTCGGCGACTGCGCGAACTGGTGGTCCCGCAGGTACGGCCGGCGGCTGCGGGTCGAGCACTGGGACACCGCCCTGGGCGCCCCCGACACCGCCGCCGCGACGCTCCTGGGCGAGGAGGCGGTCTACGACCCCGTCCCCTACTTCTGGTCCGAGCAGTTCGGCCGGATGGTCCAGTTCGCCGGGCACCAGGGGGCCGCGGACCGGCTGCTGCTCCGCGGCGACCCCGGCGCGGACGCCAAGTGGGCGCTCTGCTGGCTCACGGCCGACAACCGGCTCACGGCCATCCTCACCGTCGACCGGCCGCGCGACCTGGTGCAGGGCCGCCGCGTCGTGGAGGGCGGCCAGCGGCTGGACTCCGCGCGCCTCGCCGACCCCACGGTCACGCTCCGCGACTGCATTATGGCCTAATCGAGGTGTTTCCTGGCAGCTTCCCTGTGGTAATGGTGGATCCGTGACGCTTACTGTTGCGCAGATCGACCGGGAGACCGACGAACTCGTAGGGGAGTGGCTCCCCCTCTCGGACGCCGCCAAGACCCTCGGGCTCAGCATCGGCCGGGCCAAGCAGCTGCTCAAGGACAAGAAGCTCGTCGGCGCCCGCAGGGGCGGCGGGGAGCCGCACATCCCGAAGGTGTTCATCGCCGGAGGAGATGTGCTCAAGGGGCTTCCCGGCACCCTGACCGTGCTCGCCGACGCCGGGTACGGCGAGGTCGAGTCCATCCGCTGGCTGTTCACGCCGGACGACTCGCTGCCCGGCTCGCCGATCGACGCGATCGCCGCCGGACGCCACACCGAGGTCAAGCGCAGGGCCCAGGCGCTGGGATTCTGACCACCTGACCCGTGGCATTGTGGTCGGGTGACCGACACCCGGCGAGAGCGACTCGCGCAGGCCAGGCTCTACCTCTGCACCGACGCCAGGCGGGACCGCGGCGACCTCGAGGACTTCCTCGACGCGGTCCTCGCCGGCGGCGTTGACATCGTCCAGCTGAGGGAGAAGGGCCTGGAGGCGCGTGAGGAACTCGCACTGCTCGACGTCTTCCGCGCGGCCTGCGACAGGCACGGAGCGCTCCTGGCGGTGAACGACCGGGCGGACGTGGCCTACGCCGCGCGCCCGGACATCCTCCACCTGGGGCAGGACGACCTGTCCGTTCCGGTAGCCCGGGAGATCCTCGGGCCGGACGTGCTGATCGGCAGGTCCACGCACTCCGCGGCCGAGGCGTCGGCGGCTGCCGCCGAGCCCGGCGTCGACTACTTCTGCTGCGGGCCGATCTGGCCGACGCCCACCAAGCCGGGGCGTCCCGCGCCCGGCCCCGCGCTGCTCAAGCACGCCTCCGATCTCCGTACGACACGGCCGTGGTTCGGCATCGGCGGCATCGACCTCGGCACGCTGGACGAGGTCGTGTCCTACGGCGTGCGCCGGGTCGTGGTCGTCCGGGCGATCACCGAGGCTGCCGACCCCGGAGCTGCGGCCGCCGAGCTGCGGGCCAGGCTGGACGCGACGCCCCTCTGACCGGGCTCCGACCGGCTCGCCCGGGGTTCCGACCCCGGGCGTGTGTGACCGGGCCTGTGTGACCGGGCCTGTGTGACCGGGCGTGTCCGAGCGACGGGGCGTGTCCGATCTGCGTGTCTGACCGCGTCTCTGTGACGGGCTCGCGGACCGGGCGTGTGTGACCCGACTCAGGTCCGCCGGGAGGTGGCGGCGACGGCCAGCGACGCGAGAGCCGTACGGGCCGTCTCGTCGATGGGGGCCTGCTCCAGCGCCCGAAGCGCGTTGTCGAGGTAGCGCTTGATCATCTCCTCGCATGCCGCCCTGGCTCCGGAGTCCTCGATCGCGGCGCGGAGCCGCTCGACCCCCTCGGCGTCGAGCCGCGGATCGCCGAGCAGGCTCCGCACGGTCTCCGCCTGCGCCGGCGACGCCTCGGCGAGAGTCCGGGCGATGAGAATGGTCCGCTTGCCCTCACGCAGATCGTCCCCGGCCGGCTTGCCGGTCTCGGCGGGGTCGCCGAAGACGCCCAGGATGTCGTCGCGGAGCTGGAAGGCGATGCCGACCTGCTGGCCGTACTGCACGCACAGCCTGTCGATCCAGTGGTGCTGGGCCCGGGCCGCCAGGACGAGCCCGAGCCGGAGCGGCTGCTCCACCGAATACTTCCCGCTCTTGAACAGGGCGACCCGAAGGGCGCTGTCGAAGGTGCTCTGACCCTGGGCCTGCTCCAGCAGGTCGAGATACTGCCCGCACATGAGCTCGGTCAGCATGTGGTCGTGCACCGGCTGGGCGGTGGCGATCGCCTCGGGCGGCAGCCCGCTGGTCCGCCACATCTCGCCGGACCACACCAGCAACAGGTTGCCCAGCAGCACGGCGGCTCCCTCGCCGAACTGCTCGGCCGAGCCGTGCCAGCCCGCCTCCGCGTGCATCCGCTCGAACCGCCGGTGCGCCGACGGCATCCCCCGGCGCACGTCGCTCGCGTCCATCACGTCGTCGTGGATCAGCGCGCTCGCCTGGAGGAGCTCCAGCGACGCGGCGGCGGTGTGCATCGCGGGCTCGTCACCCCCACCGGCCGCGCGCCAGCCCCAGTAGCAGAAGGCCGGGCGGAGCCGTTTGCCGCCAGCCAGGAAGTCCTCGGCCGCCGACAGCAGGGAGGCCAGGTGCGGGTCGGTGAAGAAGGGGCGCTGCCGGTCGACGAACTCCCGGAGCGAACGGTCCACCCCCGGGCGGATGAGGTCGAGCGGGGCGGCGGAAGCGGTCATGCTTCGAGGGTATCGGGCGTTGATCCAGTGTCCCATCAGCAGATACCCCGTTCGTGAGTCCTGGTGGTCACCCGTGACGTCCACATGCCGGATCGTGGTCTGCGCCGGAGACGCCGGTGCCTGTAACCTTGGGCCATGGCTCTCGGTCTGCCCTCACGACTTCCCGGCCGTGTCCCGACGGTCCGCGAGCTGCTGGCCGCGGGCGAGCGGTCCTTCTCGTTCGAGTTCATGCCCCCGAAGACGGACGAGGGCGAGCGCCAGCTCTGGCGGGCGATCCGCGAGCTGGAGTCGCTCCGGCCGACGTTCGTGTCGGTCACCTACGGCGCCGGGGGCTCCACCCGGGACCGCACGGTCGGCATCGTCGAGCGGCTGGCCCACGAGACCACCCTCACCCCTGTCGCCCACTTCACGGCGGTCGACCACTCGATCCGCGAGCTGCGCCACCTCGTCGGCCGTTTCGCCGACGCGGGCGTGCGCAACATCCTCGCCGTCCGCGGCGACCCGCCGGGCGGCAATCCGCTGGACGAGTGGGTCAAGCACCCGGACGGCGTGGCGTACGCCGAGGACCTGGTCCGGCTGATCCGGCAGGCCGGCGACTTCTGCGTGGGCGTGGCGGCCTTCCCGTACAAGCATCCGCGGTCGGCGACGATCGAGTCGGACACCGAGTTCTTCGTGCGCAAGTGCCGGGCGGGCGCGGACTACGCGATCACCCAGATGTTCTTCCGGGCGGAGGACTACCTGCGGCTGCGCGACCGGGTGGCGGCCAGGGGCTGCGACACGCCGATCATCCCCGGCGTCATGCCGGTCACCCAGATGAGCACGATCGCCCGGTCCGAGCAGCTGTCGGGCGCGCCGTTCCCGCCGGAGGTGGCCGCCAGGTTCGAGGCGGTCGCCGACGACCCGGCGGCGGTACGGAGGCTCGGCATCGAGCACGCCGCGGAGATGTGCCAGACGCTCCTCGACGAGGGGGCGCCGGGCATCCACTTCATCACCTTCAACCGGTCGAGCGCGACGCGCGAGGTGTTCCAGGCGCTCACCACCACCCCCGCCGCGGTGGTCTCCTAGTACGTCAGATCCGTTGGAATCAGTGGCGAGTCCGACCACCATCACCGCGTCGACCAGCGGCCACGACGTCATGAGCCGCGACGACCGGCCGGGAGGTCTTACGGCAGGGGCAGCTTCGTGCCCGCGATGACGTAGTTCTCGTAGCCGCCGGGGAAGACGAACTCCGTCATCAGGTCGACGAAGCCGATGTCGCGGTAGAGGTGACGGGCCGCCGTCGGCGCGTCGTGCGTGGACAGCACGGCGGTGCGCTCCGGGCGGCCCTCGCAGATGGCGTGGATCATCCGGCGGCCGACGCCCTTGCCCTGGTGATCGGGGTGGACGTGGATCTCGGCGATCTCCAGGGCGTCGCCGAACCATTCCTCGGAGGTCCGGGGCCCGGCGCGGTCCTGCAGGGCGTGGCGGACCACGTCGTGCCACCACTGCCCCGGGACGCCGTGGAAGCCGTAGGCGAACCCGACGATCTGGTTCTCCTGCTCCGAGGACTCGGCGAGCATGCATACGAAATGCGGATATGTCGCGTGGTTCCGCATTATGGCCATGCGACCGGCGAGCTGATCCGAGGGCGGCCGCATGGCGACCGTGTAGATGGCGAGCACCGTCTCGAGTGCCGCTGTGAACTGGTCAGGCCCGACCCGCCGCAGTTGGATCACTTTCCGCAGACTAGCAAAGCCTTCCCGGCCGCCGGATGCCTCACTCGGGCCTCGGCTCGCTCAACCTCGGCTCGCTCAACCTCGGCTCACTCGACTTCGGCCGGGGTGCCGGACGTCATCGCGAGCAACTCGTCGAAGGTCGTGGGGAAGACGGTGTGCGGATGCCCCGCCGCGGCCCACACCACCTCGTGCTTGGCCAGCCAGGTGTCCACCAGCGTCCGGACCGAAGCCGGGTGTCCCACCGGGGCCACTCCGCCGATCGGCTGTCCGGTGTGCTCCCGGACGAACTCCGGCGTGGCCCGCCGTACCTTCGCGGCGCCGACGAGACCGGCGATCAGATCGGTGTTCACGCGGTGGGCGCCGCTGGTCAGCACGAGGAGCGGAGCGCCGTCCGCGTCGAAGATCAGGCTGTTGGCGATCGCTCCGACCTCGCAGCCGAGCTGGGCCGCCGCCGTCGCGGCGGTCGGCGCGGACTCCGGGAGGACCACGATTTCGCCCTCGGCACCGTGCGAGCGGAGGGCCTCGGCCACACGGGCGGCGTTCGGATGCAACTTTTCTGGCACGCGGCCACTCTAAACAGCACGTGGAACATAAACGATCCATTACCGCTTCATGTCCCACATCGGGACCATCAGCCCCATGCGCTATGGTCCTTTGATCTAAACATGACCTGAATGAGAGGTTGATCACGATGGGGGCACGACGGCAGCTGGCCGCCGCGGCGCTGGTCACGGTGGGGGCCGTGACGCTCGCAGTGGGCGGCGTGGCAGGTGCTGCGCAGGCGCGTGTTCTGCCCGCGCACGCGAGTACGACGGCGGCACACACGGAAGTCGCCGCCTCGGCGGCGTCCACCGCCCGATCCGCCGCCCGGTTCACCGCGCCGCACAAGACGCTGAAGCTCGGCGCGAAGGGCGCCGCGGTCCTGGCGCTGCAGACCCGGTTGAAGGCGCTCGGCTACGTGCCGGGCAAGACCGACGGCAAGTACGGCGGGACCACCCTGACCGCCGTGTGGGCCTTCCAGAAGGTGCAGGGCATCGCCCCGACCAGCACGGTGGCGCGCAGGACCTGGGCGGCCCTGGAGAACCCGAAGGCGCCCGCGATCCTGGTGCCGAACGGCAAGCCCGACCGCGCCGAGGTGAACCTCACCAAGCAGCTCATGGTGCTCTACCTCGGCGGCGTCCCGAAGCTGATCACGCACATCTCCTCCGGTAGCGGGATCCCGTACACCGAGTGGGCGGTGTGGAACGGCAAGCGGCAGCAGTTCACCGGCGACGCCCGCACGCCGACGGGCGACTTCAAGACGACCTGGCGGAAGAGCGGGTGGCACAAGTCGTACCTGGGCCAGCTTTACAACCCGATCTTCTTCAACGGCGGCATCGCGTTCCACGGCGCGCTGTCGGTGCCGCTCTATCCGGCGTCGCACGGCTGCGTGCGACTGCCGATGCACGTGGCGGACATCCTGCCCGGTCTGCTGGGCACCGGGGTGCCCGTGCACGTCCGCGGCAAGTTCGTCCGCTGACGGGACCTTCTCAGGGAGGCTCCGCGCTCTTGGGAGCCCCGCGCGACACGCTCGCGCGGGGCTTTCGGCGTCTTCGGACCGGCTTTTCGGGTGTCTTCATCGAAAGCGTGTTCGTTGACACACTTGACAGTGGACATGGTCGAATCTATGTTCGATGCAGTGGGCGTGAGACTCGCGGCTCGCGCCCACCCCGTCGGTACCGTGCCTTCGTCGTCGGCGGAGACGAGCGCGGCACGGCCCGCGGCGTGGGCCGGACGGGGAGAGGGGAAGCTCCTCGTCCGGCCGCCCACGGATACGAGAGAAAGGCGCGACGGCTCGAACGAAATTGTCGGTGCGGTCTGCGACTGTGATCTCACCGGCGACCACCGCCGGCTGCCACGACCCAAGGAGGCGGGCATGACTGGACCGGGTATGACGGAACAGAACGAGCGCAGCGGGCCTCGGGTCTCGCAGACGGTTCTCGCGCACCTCGCGGACGCCAGGACCTGCCTGGCCGACGCGTCAGTGGGTCCCACCCCCGCGGACCGCTACGTGTCGGCGCATCTCGCGGCCCTCCGGGCGGCCGCCGCGATCCTCGCGGCCCGGCCCAGGCCCATGGACGGGCGGAGGCGGCGGCTGCGCAGCGCGTGGGAGTTGCTCCCCGACGCGGAGCCGAGGCTCACCGACTGGGCGGCATACTTCGCGGTCAGCGCCACCAAGCGGGCGGCGGCCGAGGCGGGCATGGTCCGCGTCGTCACTCCCAGGGATGCCGAGGAGCTCATCGCCGAGGCGGAGAAGTTCGTGAGCCAGGTGGAGTCGATCCTGGGAGTGCCCGGCCAGTCCACCCTCCCGATGGCCGGCTAGGAAACTCGACACCTGTGCTCCCCGCGAGGGGCCTCCGCCCGCGACTACGCCAAAGCGGCGCGTGAGGCCGGCGCTCCGGGGAGCATGAGAGGCGACTTCCGGTCCGACGGTCCAACGGTCCGATGGTCAGAAAGGGTCAGAGGGTCAGAAGGACTCGACGGCCCGGCGGGCCTCCGCGTCGAGCACGCCCCAACTGATGAACTCCTCGGTCAGCTCGACCGGCGACTTGTCATAGATGACCGCGAGGGAGCGCAGGTCCTCCTGGCGGATGGACAGCACCTTGCCGTTGTAGTCACCACGCTGGCTCTGGATGGTCGCCGCGTAACGGGCAAGCGGGCCGGCCTTGTCCTTGGGAAGCTGGGACAGCCGCTCCAGGTCGATCACAAGCTTCGGCGCGGGAGCGAGCGGGCTGGGGGCGGCACCACCGGGAAGCAGCTCCGACACCGGCACTCCGTAGAAATCGGCGAGCTCAGCGAGCTTCTGCACGGTCACAGCACGGTCGCCACGCTCGTAGGAGCCCACGACGACGGCCTTCCATCGCCCGCGGGACTTCTCTTCGACACCGTGCAGGGACAACCCCTGCTGCGTGCGGATGGCGCGGAGTCGCGCGCCCAGCGACTTGGCGTAGTCAGACGGCATCGTGTGGCCCCCGGCTTTCTATGTCTGTTCTCACTTGATTGTGCGTCCTTGTCCTAAGCGTTCCGAACACCGGGGTTGGCACCTGAGACAGGCACCTTCAGTGACCGCTGCGTCGGGTTTTACCCAGGAAGGTCGCGTGTTGTGGTTACGGACAGTGACGGTAAAGCCGTCACTCTCAAAGGTCAAGCTGATTGGAAAAAAGAGCCCCAAACAGTGTTCTGACCGAAATCCCCGACACCCGAGTCCGGCTCGGTTTCGGACGCGCCGCTGCGCGCCCCCGCGGGCGGACGACCTGCTGGTCCGCGCGTCGTCGCTGGCGGGAGGGGGTGCGGAGTCGTACTGATACGCTGGAGCGGCCAGACACCCTTTTAAGACCCGTCCCGTGAGGCGGGAAAGGTGGTGACTTTTTGATGCCTGATGCCCAAAATCCGGCCCGTGCCGTGCTGGAGGGGCCTGACATCCACCGGGCGCTGACCCGGATCGCGCACGAGATCCTCGAGCGCACCAAGGGCGCCGAAAGCGTCGTCCTGCTGGGGATTCCCACCCGCGGCGCCACGCTCGCCCGCCGGATCGCGGAGCGCATCGCCCAGTTCGAGGGAGTCAAGGTCCCCGTCGGATCCATCGACATCACGATGTACCGCGACGACCTCCGCCTGCGGCCCGCCCGGCCGCTGGGCCGCACCGAGCTGCCTCCGGACGGGGTCGACGGCCGGACCGTCGTCCTGGTGGACGACGTTCTCTTCTCCGGCCGGACCGTCCGCGCCGCGCTCGACGCGCTCAACGACGTGGGCCGCCCCCGTGCCGTCCAACTCGCGACCCTCGTCGACCGGGGCCACCGCGAGCTGCCCATCCGCGCCGACTACGTGGGCAAGAACCTGCCGACCTCCAAGAGCGAGAAGGTCAAGGTCTACCTCGAAGAGACCGACGGACGCGACGCCGTACTGCTCATCAAGGAGGACGCCCGATGAAGCGGCACCTCATCTCGGCGGGCGACCTCACCCGCGACGACGCCCTGCTCATCCTCGACACGGCCGAAGAGCTCGCGAGGGTCTCGGAACGATCCATCAAGAAGCTGCCGACGCTGCGCGGCCGCACGGTGGTGAACCTCTTCTTCGAGGACTCCACCCGCACGCGCATCTCGTTCGAGGCCGCGGCCAAGCGCCTGTCGGCCGACGTGATCAACTTCTCGGCCAAGGGGTCGAGCGTGTCGAAGGGCGAGTCGCTCAAGGACACCGCGCTCACCCTGGAGGCCATGGGCGCCGACGCCGTCGTCATCAGGCACGCCGCCTCGGGCGCGCCGCACCGCCTGGCGAACTGGGTGCGCGGAAGCGTGGTCAACGCGGGAGACGGGACCCACGAGCACCCGACGCAGGCGCTGCTCGACGCCTTCAGCATGCGCCGCAGGCTCGGCAGGCTGGAGGGCCTCAAGGTCGCCGTCGTCGGGGACGTCCTGCACAGCCGGGTCGCCCGGTCCAACGTCCTGCTGCTGCACACACTAGGCGCGGAGGTCACCCTGGTCGCGCCCCCCACGCTGCTGCCGGTGTCGGTCGAGACGTGGCCGTGCCAGATCTCCTACGACCTCGACGCGGTGCTCCCGAAGTCCGACGTGGTGATGATGCTGCGCGTCCAGCTGGAGCGGATGAACGCGGCCTACTTCCCGTCCGCGAGGGAGTACAGCCGCCGCTACGGCCTCGACCGCGACCGCTTCGCCCGGCTGCACGACGACGCGATCGTCATGCATCCCGGACCCATGAACCGCGGCATGGAGATCTCGGCCGAGGTGGCCGACTCGCCGCGCTCGACCATCGTGGAGCAGGTCGCGAACGGCGTCACCGTCCGCATGGCCGTCCTCTACCTGCTGCTCGGAGGGTCTGAACCCGCC
>NZ_JAOEGB010000040.1 GCF_025420585.1 Planotetraspora sp. A-T 1434
CTGACGTACTTCAACGTCTGACGTACTTCAACGTCTGACGTACTTCAACGTCTGACCCGCCGGGGCGCGCTGCGGCGGGGGCCGCTACCCGGCTCCCGCCGAATGCGCGTTCCGGGCCGGCCTCTACCATGTTGGTCCCCCCTCTTATCGTGGGGCGCTCGCCGGGGGAAGGGGTCACGTGGACGCGGTGCTGTTCGACATGGACGGGTTGCTCGTGGACACCGAGCAGGTGTGGTTCGAGGTGGAGGCCGAGGTCGTCACGCGTCTCGGCGGATCGTGGGGGCCGGAGCACCAGGAGCAGCTCGTGGGGGGGTCCTGGGAGCGGACCGTCGCCTACATGCTGGCGCTGACCGAGACCGACGTGGATCCGGCCATCGTGGGGGAGTGGCTGGTCGACGGCATGGAGAGCAGGCTCGCGGGCGGGGTCACGCCCATGCCCGGAGCCCTGGAGCTGCTGCGCAGCCTCGGCGACCACGGCGTCCGGACGGCGCTGGTCACCTCGTCGCTGCGGGTGATCGCCGACGCGGTGCTGAAAAGCATCGGCCGGGAGTTCTTCGAGGTGATCGTCACAGCGGACGACGTCACGTGCACCAAGCCCCACCCCGAGCCGTACCTCACTGCGGCCGGCCTGCTGTCGGTCGATCCGGCGCGCTGCGCCGTACTGGAGGACTCACCGAACGGCGTCGAGTCGGCGACGGCGGCGGGCTGCCGGGTGGTGGCCGTGCCGAGCGTGGTCCCCATCGCCCCGGCCATGGGACGGCTCGTCATGCCGTCGCTGCTGGACGTGGACGTCAACCTGCTCCGCTCGCTGATCGCCTGATCACGTCTGGCGTTCGCGCAGGCGGGGGCCGCTGCGCGGGAACCTGTGCATGATCACGGCCGGGGGGTGCGCTGGTCGGGCGGGGTCCGCGGGAACGTGCGCATGATCACGGCCGGATAGGGAGCGTGGGCGGGCTCCGCGCGTGCCAGGATGGAAGTACGCCGCGTTGAGGAGCCCGTCATGACATTTGACCAGATCACCTGGCTGCCGCTCTGCGCCGGGCTGACGGCCGTCGGGATCGCGCTCAGCTACCTGGCCTTCCGCCGCAGGGGAGCGGCGGCCGGCCTTCGCGCCACCGCCTGGTCGCTGCTGCCGCTGGCCGCCTACCTCACCGGGGTCCACCGGACGCTGTGGAACATCGGCTCCAGCCTCGTCGGCTTCGTCACGGGCCTGGTCCTGTCGCCGGTGGTCTGGGCCGGTGTCGCCCTCGCCGGGCTGTCGGCCCTGCTCTTCTTCGTCTCAGGCGCCCTGCGCGGCCGCGCCCTCTCCCGGGCCCGTACGGCCGGCACGGGAAGCACGGGCGGCACGGCCGGTACGGCGCAGCCGGGCGCGTCCGGCTCGTCCGGCGGCGCGGCGGGAAGGCCAGGCCGGTCCGAGAAGGGGGACAAGCCGGCCGCGGCCAAGCCGGTCGAGCAGTCCGCGGGCAACGCCGCGACCGACGATTTCTCCGACATCGAGGCGATCCTGAAGCGGCGCGGCATCTCCTGAAATCTCAGAGTCTGGGATGTAAGTTACCCGCCAGTGCAATGTCACAGTTCCGCGACACAACCCGTACGGGACTCCGACAAACTTTTCAAGATCAACACGAATGAGTTTCGCGTGAATCACAGTTGAGCCACAGGGAGCCCTGGAGTACTGGTCATCCCAGCTCAGCGCATACATTGTGCGTTTCAGAGGGGCCGTACGACCGGTAGGGCCCCGCGCACAATGTCGTCTGGGATCCAGGGGGCCGACACCCATGGCCGCGCGAAGCAAGGTCATCAACAGGCACAGCACCCGCGTCGTGGGGCCATTGAAGGAGGTTCCATGACCGCGCCGCTGGACGTTTCCGGCACGGAGTTGCAGGCCGCTCCGGAAGCCGTCGTAGAAGGAGCGGGGGGCGCCAAGGCCATTCAGGGCCGTTCGCTCGGTCAGATCGCGTGGATGCGCCTCAAGCGCGACAAGGTCGCCATGGCGGGCGCGATATTCGTGATCTTCCTGATCCTGGTGGCGATCTTCGCTCCGGTGATCACGGGCCTGCTCGGCCACCCGCCGAACGAGTTCCACCAGGACATGATCAACCCGGAGACCATGGGGCCCAAGGCGAGCTGGGGCGGCATCAACAAGGACTTCCTGTTCGGTGTCGAGCCCGTCAACGGCCGCGACCTGTTCAGCCGGGTGGTCTACGGAGCCCGCATCTCTCTGCTCATCGCCTTCTTCGCCACCATGCTGTCGGTGGTCATCGGCACCGTGCTCGGCGTCGTGGCCGGATACTTCGGCGGCTGGACCGACATGATCATCAGCCGGGCGATGGACGTCTTCCTCGCCTTCCCGCTTCTCGTCTTCGCCATCGCGCTGGCCGGGGTCATCCCCGACAAGGCGTTCGGCCTGGAAGGGGACACGCTGCGGATCGTGCTGCTGGTGTTCATCATCGGGTTCTTCAGCTGGCCGTACATCGGGCGCATCATTCGAGGTCAGACGCTGTCACTGCGAGAGCGTGAGTTCGTCGACGCGGCGCGGAGCCTCGGAGCGCGCGGGCCGTACATTCTGTTCCGCGAGATCCTGCCCAACCTCGTGGCGCCGATCCTCATCTACTCGACGCTGCTGATCCCCACGAACGTGCTGTTCGAGGCGGCGCTGTCCTTCCTCGGCGTCGGCATCCGGCCGCCGACCGCGACCTGGGGCGGCATGCTGTCGGACGCGGTGCACTTCTACACGGTGCCGCACTTCATGTTCTTCCCCGGAATGGCGATCTTCCTCACCGTGCTGGCGTTCAACCTGTTCGGTGACGGATTGAGGGACGCACTCGACCCGAGGTCCTCCCGGTAGTTCCAGTAGCCCCGGCAACCCCCGGCTCCTCACAACACCCCCGGCTCCTCACAACAAAGGGATAAACGAGAATGACAAGAAGATCGTTGGTCGTCGCAACGCTGAGCGGCGCTTTACTGCTCGGTGTCGCCGCGTGTGGTGGCGGTTCCACGTCCACGTCGCCGAGCGGTGGCAGCACCGGCGAGGCCGCCGCCCCGGCCGCCGCGGACGCGTTCAACGCGGGCATCGGCAAGGTGTTCAACCCGTCGGACAAGAAGGGCGGCGTCATCAAGTTCGCCATCTCGGACGACTTCGACTCGGTCGACCCGGCGGACACCTACTACGGCTTCGCGTGGGACTTCCTCCGCGTCTACGGCCGTTCGCTGGTCACCTACAAGCCGGCCCCGGGCCAGGAGGGCAACCAGGTCGTCCCCGACCTCGCCGAGAGCCTCGGCCAGGCGAGTGACGACAACAAGACCTGGACCTACAAGCTGCGCACGGGCGTCAAGTTCGAGGACGGCACCCCGGTCAAGTCTGCGGACGTCAAGTACGCCGTGCTGCGCTCGCTGGACAAGAAGACCTTCCCCAACGGCCCGACGTACTTCAACGACTGGCTCGACCTCCCCAAGGACTTCGTCAGCGTCTACAAGACCCCCGACGTCAAGACCGACTCGGCCATCGAGACGCCCGACGACCAGACGATCGTCTTCCACCTCAAGAAGGGCTACGCGGGCTTCGACAACTTCGCCGCGCTGCCCGGGACGATCCCGGTCCCGCAGGCCAAGGACACCGGCGTCAAGTACCGCGAGCACGTGGTCGCGACCGGCCCGTACATGTTCAAGTCGGCGGAGGCGGGCAAGGGCTACAGCCTGGTCCGCAACCCCAACTGGGACCAGGCGACCGACCAGATTCGCAAGGCGCTGCCGGACGGTTACGAGATCGAGGCCAAGGCCAACGCGGACGACCTCGACAACCGGCTGATCAGCGGTGACGTCCAGGTCGACCTCGCCGGCACCGGCGTCCAGCCCGCCGCTCTCAGCCGGGTCCTCGGCGACCCGGCGCTGAAGGCCCGCTCCGACAACCCGACCGCGGCCCGCACCTGGTACTGGTCGATCATCGGCGACGTCAAGCCGCTGGACAACCTCGACTGCCGCAAGGCGATCCAGTTCGCCGCGGACAAGGTCGCCCTGCAGACCGCCTACAACGGCCCGTTCGCCGGTGGCGACATCGCCACCAGCCTCATGCCGCCGTCGATCGCCGGCCACCAGGACTTCAACCTGTACCCGGCCGGGGCCGACAACCACGGTGACGTGGCCAAGGCCAAGGAGGCGCTGACCGCCTGCGGCCAGCCGAACGGCTTCGCGATCAACGCGGCCTACCGCGCCGACCGGCCCAAGGAGAAGCAGGCCGGTGAGGCTCTGCAGCAGGCCCTCGCCCGGGTCGGCATCAAGCTGACGCTGAAGGGTTACCCCGCCGGTGACTACTTCGCGCTGTACGCCGGCAAGCCCTCCTTCAACAAGGAGAACAACATCGGCCTCGCCGCCAACGGCTGGGGCGCCGACTGGAACGACGGCTTCGGCTTCCTGTCGCAGATCGTGGACAGCCGGACGATTCGCGAGGCCGGCAACTACAACATGAGCGTCAAGGACCCGGCCGTCGACGCCCTCATCGACAAGGCGATGACGACCGCCGACGCCACCGCCCGCAACGGCGTCTGGGCCGAGGTCGACAAGAAGGTCATGGAGGACTCGTACGTCCTGCCCGCCGTCTGGGCCAAGGCTCTGACGGTCCGCGGCAAGGGCCTGACGAACGTGTTCGTCAACGACGCCTACGGCCTGTACGACTACCTGGCGCTCGGCGTCCAGTAACAACCAACCGAGCGAGGCTAAGGGGGCCGGCCCGATCGGCCGGCCCCCGGAGCCGGGGGCACAGTGGTCACTTATCTCATCCGGCGCCTGATCGGCGCCGTGGTCATGCTCGCGGTCGTCAGCATGGTCACGTTCTCCATCTTCTTCGTGGTCCCCCGCTGGGCGGGAGCCACCCCCGTGGACATGGCCACCCGTTACGTCGGGCGGACCGCGTCGGCGGAGATGGCCCAGGTCGCCGCGCAGAGGCTGGGCTTCCTTGACCCGGTGATCGTGCAGTACGGCCGGTGGGTGAAGGCCATATTCGTCGGCGCCGACTACGATTACGGCGCCGGGGTGGAGCACTGCTCCGCACCCTGCTTCGGGTACTCGTTCCTCAGCCGCCTTCCGGTCTGGCCCGACATGCTCGACCGGCTGCCGGTCACCGCGTCCCTCGCGATCGGCGCGGCCGTGATCTGGCTGATCGCGGGCGTGGCCACCGGCGTGCTGTCCGCCCTCAAGCGGGGCAGCTTCTTCGACCGGGCCGCCATGAGCGTCGCGCTCGCCGGGGTCTCCCTGCCCATCTTCTTCACCGGCCTCGTGTCGCTCGTGGTGTTCAGCTACGGGAACCCCTTCCGGGTCACGGCTCCGGGCAGCACGTACACGCCGTTCGAGCAGAACCCGGCGACTTGGGCGTACAATCTGCTACTCCCCTGGATCACCCTGGCGTTCCTCTACGCCGCCGGATACGCGCGGCTCACGCGCGCCGGGATGCTGGAGACCATGGGCGAGGACTACATCCGCACGGCCCGGGCGAAGGGCCTGCCGGAGCGGTCCGTGGTCGTGAGGCACGGCCTGCGCGCCGCGCTCACCCCCATCATCACGATCTTCGGCCTCGACTTCGGGCTCCTCCTCGGTGGCGCGGTGCTGACGGAGAGCACGTTCTCCCTGCCCGGCATCGGCAAGTACGCCATCGATGCGATCATCGCCAACGACCTCCCGAAGGTCATGGGCGTGACAATGCTCGCGGCCTTCTTCGTGGTCTTCGCGAGCCTGATCGTGGACCTCCTCTACGCGGTGGTCGACCCGAGAGTGAGGCTGTCATGAGCTTTCTCGAACTGAAGGACCTGCGCATCCACTTCCCGACCGACGACGGCCTGGTCAAGTCGGTCGACGGGCTGTCCTTCTCGCTGGAGCGGGGAAAGACGCTCGGCATCGTCGGCGAGTCGGGCTCGGGCAAGAGCGTCACGTCGCTCGGCATCCTCGGCCTGCACAAGGGCGGCCGGGCCCGGATCAGCGGCGAGATCTGGCTCGACGGCGAGGAACTCGTCAGCGCGAGCGCGGAGCACGTGCGGACGCTGCGCGGCAAGAAGATGGCGATGATCTTCCAGGATCCGCTGTCCTCGATGCACCCCTTCTACACGGTCGGCCAGCAGATCGTCGAGGCGTACCGCATCCACAACGACGTCAGCAAGAAGGTCGCGCGCAAGCACGCGATCGACCTGCTGGGCCGGGTGGGCATCCCGCAGCCGGACCGGCGGGTGGACAGCTATCCGCACGAGTTCTCCGGCGGCATGCGGCAGCGCGCGATGATCGCGATGGCGCTGAGCTGCGACCCCGAACTGCTGATCGCGGACGAGCCGACCACGGCGCTCGACGTGACCGTGCAGGCGCAGATCCTCGACCTGATGCGCGACCTCCAGCGCGACTTCAACGCCGCGCTGATCATCATCACGCACGACCTCGGCGTCGTCGCCGAGCTGTCCGACGACATCCTGGTCATGTACGGCGGCAAGTGCATCGAGTACGGCACGACCGAGGACATCTTCGAACGGCCCGAGCACCCGTACACCTGGGGTTTGCTGGGGTCCATGCCACGCCTCGACCGTGAGCCGACCGAACGGCTCCTGCCGATCAAGGGCTCACCGCCCTCGCTGATCAACGTGCCGAGCGGCTGCGCCTTCCACCCGCGCTGCGCGTTCGAGGACCGCACCGAGGGCCGGGCGAAAACCGAGGTGCCCGAGCTGCTGGAGACCGAGGGCGGCCACCTGGTCCGCTGTCACATGCCGCGTGACCTGCGGCGGGCCATCTGGGAGAACGAGATCAAGCCGAACCTGGAGGCCGCGTCGTGAGTGAGCTCAGCGAGCGAACCGGTGAGCCGTTGCTGTCCGTTCAGGGGCTGAAGAAGCACTTCCCGGTCACCAAGGGCCTGCTCCAGCGGCAGGTCGGAGCGGTCAAGGCCGTCGACGGCGTCAGCTTCGACGTCCTCAAGGGCGAGACCCTCGGCCTGGTGGGGGAGTCGGGCTGCGGCAAGACGACGACCGGCCGTCTGATCACCCGGCTCATCGAGCCGACGGGCGGGAAGATCGTCTTCGAGGGTCACGACGTCACGCACCTGTCGCAGGGCAGGATGCGCCCGCTCCGCCGCGACGTCCAGATGATCTTCCAGGACCCCTACAGCTCGCTCAACCCCCGGCACACGGTCGGCGCCATCGTCGGCGCGCCGTTCCGGATCCAGGGGATCAAGACCGAGCACGGCACTAAGAAGGCCGTCCAGGAGATCCTGGAGCTGGTGGGCCTCAACCCGGAGCACTACAACCGCTACCCGCACGAGTTCTCCGGCGGCCAGCGGCAGCGCATCGGCATCGCCCGGACGCTGGCGCTCAAGCCGAAGCTCATCATCGCCGACGAGCCGGTCTCCGCGCTCGACGTGTCGATCCAGGCCCAGGTGGTCAACCTCCTGGAGGACCTGCAGAACGAGCTCGACCTCACCTACGTGGTGATCGCGCACGACCTGTCGGTGGTCCGGCACATCAGCGACCGGGTCGCGGTCATGTACCTCGGCAAGATCGTCGAGCTGGCAGACCGCAAGAAGCTGTACGAGTCGCCGATGCACCCGTACACGACCGCGCTGCTGTCGGCCGTCCCGATCCCGGACCCCAAGCGGCGCACGCAGCGCGAGCGTATCCGCCTCCAGGGCGACGTGCCCTCTCCGCTCAACCCCCCGCCCGCCTGCCGGTTCCACACCCGCTGCTGGAAGGCGCAGGAGATCTGCAAGACGGTCGAGCCGCCGCTGGAGTTCCTCGCCCCCGGCCACCAGGTCGCCTGCCATTTCCCCGAGAACGCCCCCGCCTCGGAGGCCACGGCCGCCCCCGCCGCGTCGGCGGGCTGACAGCCCCGGAAAGATCTTCGTCCGCCGGTACGGCTCCCGCCCCCGTCCGCCCAGACGGTCTGCGGGAGCCGTACCGCCGGCGGTCTAGCGGTTGGCGCCGACCGCGGCCGGTGACGCAGAGTGCCCGTGACCATGAGTGATCATTGCTGTTCTCTGGGCAGCTTGATCATCAGAGGACCACGGGCACGGACGACGATACGACGTTGCTGCTCGACCTGGACGGCGGCCTAGGCTCATGCCCAGGTCATGGCGACCGGCGGACGCAGCCGCGCAGCGCTACTGGGCGGCGGGGGTGACCTGGACGGGAGGGGTCTCACCGCGGAGTTCGGCGAGGAACCTGCCGAAGTTCCCCTCTGACCAGTGTTCGACGGACTGGCCTCCTACCACGCGGTCGATGGAGATGCCACTGAGGCGCACCACGCGGCCGGACGCAGGGATTCCGAAGATCGTCCCCGTATGGGTGCCCCCCAAGATCCAGCGTGTGACGACCTTGTTGCCTTGCACGATCTGGTCCAGCACGTCCAGCCTGAAACCGGTGAGCCCCTGCTTGATATTGAGGTCACCCTTGATCCAGTCCTCGCGCTTTTCGGGGCCGTTGAACCCGTGGAGCACCAGGTTCTTCGAGATATAGCGGTCGAAGCCGGCGGCGAGGTCGCCGTTGTAGCTGGCGTAGTACGCCGCCATGACCTGCCTTGGCGACAGCGGGTGGCGGTTGGACGGCTGCGACGCCGGTGACGACTGTGACGAGGCGCCGTGCGATCCATGGCTCTGGGCCCCGGCCGGGATGGCTGTGGCGGTCAGGGCGGCGGCGACGGCGAGGCCGGTCATGGCTCCGACCATCCTGCGCCGCTTGGGCGCGAGGGTGGATGCGGCCTTGGGGGATTTCGTGGAGAACATGTCAACTCCTGAGGGGGGTCGGATGCCTTGGCGGCATTCGAACTACTTGAAGACAACCACATAGATCCTTGACGCGTCAAGGATTGACGGATCAAAAGTTGCTGCGGCAACTCTTGACGCGTCAAGTGCTTGCTCAATAGCCCACACCGAGGGCGGGCAGGGGGCGGGCAGGTGGTAACGCTGAGAGGCTCGAACGCACGCAGCGCGGCGACGCGAACTCCGTTCGGCCCCGGCGCGCCCCCACGCCTTCAGCCGGCGACGGAGGGTGCGATCTGAGCAGGCGGCGGCGATCCGCTCATAGCCCGAGCCATGCACGCACGAGACTGTCGATGACGTGCTCGAACACCACTCGGACGAGGATCCGGCGGCGGTGCCAGCCGAGCGGGTGATCGGGGCGGAACTCGGGGCGATCTCCACCGATCGCCGCGTGGAATTTCGCTAAGGGAGAGCGCTGCGTTTACGGCAAGGCGCCGGGGGTGATCAGGCCGGTCTCGTAGGCGAGAACGACCGCCTGCACCCGGTCGCGCAGCGCGAGCTTCGTCAGCACGTTGCCCACGTGGGTCTTGACCGTCGTCTCGCTCACCACCAGCTCCGCGGCGATCTCCGCGTTCGACATACCCTTGGCGATCAGGCGCAGGACCTCCAGCTCACGCTCGGTGAGCCGGTCCAGCCGGGCCGGGGTCGCCTGTTGCTGGGCGGAGGGCAGCCGAGTCGCGAACCTGTCCAGCAGCCGCCGGGTCACGCTCGGCGCGACGATCGCGTCGCCCGCCGCCACCACCCGGATGGCCTGCACGAGATCGTCCGGCGGCACGTCCTTCAGCAGGAACCCGCTCGCCCCGGCCCGCAGGGCCTCCACGATGTACTCGTCCAGGTCGAACGTGGTCAGCACGAGCACCTTCGGAACGTGCGCGCTCGCCGGGGCCTCCCGGACGATGCGCCGAGTCGCCTCGATGCCGTCCATCCCCGGCATGCGGATGTCCATGAGCACCACGTCCGGCAAGAGCGCCCGCGACTGGTCCATCGCCATCGAGCCGTCTCCGGCCTCACCGACGACCGTGACGTCCCGCTCGGCCTCCAGGATGAACCGGAACCCCGTGCGCAGCAGTGGCTGGTCGTCGACCAGCAGGACGCGGATCGTCATGATCCGCCCGAGAGAGATGCCGTCCCCAGCGGGGGAGGGGTGGAGGGGATCACCCTGGTCGTCATGGTCTGTCCTTGAGGGGGAACCGGGCCCGGACCTCGAACCCGCCCCCGCTCCGGGGGCCGATCCGCAGGACTCCACCATAGAGCGCCACACGCTCCCGGATGCCCACCAGGCCGTGCCCGGTGCCGGTGGCCCGCCCCAGCTCCGCCGCCGCGCCCCGCCCGTCGTCCTCGACGTGAACCGTCAGCTCGCTCGGCTCCTGCCGTACGGTCACCCAGGCGCGGGCGGCGGGACCGGCGTGCCGGAGGCTGTTGGTCAGGGCCTCCTGGACCAGGCGATAGGCCGCGAGGTCCACCCCCGGAGGCAGGCCCTGGTGCTCGCCCTCGATCCAGAGCTGGGTCCGCAGGCCGGCCTCCCGCATCTGCTCGACGAGCGTCGGAAGGTCGCTCATGCCCGGCTGCGGCCCCCGCTCGGCGGGGCCGTCGGTCCGGAGCACCCCGACGATGTTGCGCATCTCGGCCATGGCCGTGCGGCCCATCTCCTCGATCGCGGTCAGCGCGTCGCGCGCGACATCCGGGTTGCTGTCGAGCATCTTGCGGGCCGCCGAGGCCTGCACGGTCATCACGCTGACATGGTGCGCGACCACGTCGTGCAGCTCGCGGGCGATGCGGGAGCGCTCCTCGGCCCGGGCCGCCCGCGTGTCGGCCTCCCTCGCCCGCTCAAGCCGGTCGGCCCGATGGACCAGCTCCGCCAGGTACGCCCGGCGCAGCCGGACGCTCCGGCCGCTGACCCAGCAGAGCATGATCACCACGGCTACCACGAGGTGGTCGGCCCACGACAGCGGGCCCGCCCCCAGGGCGACGCTGATGCCGTACTGGGCGGCGCAGATGGTGAGGCCGGCCAGGCTCAGCGCCAGCCCTCGATAGGCGGCCACCGTATAGAGCAGGACGAGCCCGGCGATCTCGCTGAAGCCGCTGTTGTAGCTGAGCGCGTCGAGCGCCCACTGCGGGACTCCGGTCAGCACGAGCAGCACGAACGGCCAGCGCCGCCGCAACGCCACCGCCATGGTGCACAGCGCCGCCAGGAGGACGTTCAGGGCGTCCGAAGGCCGGAGGTCCAGCTGTGGGACGTCCTGCCAGCGGGCCAGCGTCTCGGGGCTCGTGAGCAGGATCAGCGCCGACGAGCCGGTCGTCAGCACCACCGCGAGGATCAGGTCACCGATGAAGGGATGAGCTCGGAGCCAGGACCGGTAATCGCCGAGGGTGGTGCGCACGTATCAAATTTAGGTCGTCACAGGATCACACCACCCTGCTCGCGACGGATATCCCGCTCATTCGATCGGATGAGACCGCACCCGCCGCGGGTCTTCACAGCTCACACGTCTTCACAGCTCATCCGTGGCGGACCTCCTCGAGACGCGCGGCGACATTCCGGGCTCGCGGTCCGGGACGGGCGGGGGAGTGCCCCCGAACTCGGGGCACAGCGCCTGGTGGTCGCACCAGTCGCACAGGCGCGAGGGCCGGTGGCGCCACTCCTTGGTGCGGATCGCGCGCTCGATCGCCACCCACAGGGCCTCGACCTTCCGCTCGGTGGCCCGCAGGTCGGCCTCGTCCGGGACGTACCGGACGATCTCCCCATTGCCCAGGTACATGAGCTGGAGCATCCGCGGCACGGTCCCGTTCACCCGCCACAGGGCCAGCGCGTAGAACTTCATCTGGAACAGCGCCTTGGCCTCGAAGTCGCGCCGCGGCGCCGTGCCCGTCTTGTAGTCGACGACCCGGACCTCGCCGGTGGGGGCCACGTCGAGCCGGTCGATGTAGCCGCGCAGCAGCAGGCCACTGTCGAGCACGGCCTCCACGTACATCTCCCGCTCGGCGGGCTCCAGCCGCTGCGGGTCCTCCAGCGTGAAGTAGCGCTCGACCATCCCCCGGGCCTGCCCGAGCCACGCGTCGCGCTCCTCGTCGGCGGTGAAGAGCCCGGCGTACTCCGGCTCCTCGGCCAGCAGCCGCTCCCACTGCGGCTCCAGCAGGCCCTGCGCCGCCGCGACCGTCCGCGCCTCGGCTGGCAAGTCGTACAGCCGCTCCAGCACGGCGTGGACGAGCGTGCCGCGGACCGCCGCGGGGGAGGGCCGCTCGGGAAGCTGGTCGATCACCCTGAACCGGTAGAGCAGCGGGCAGGTCATGAAATCACCGGCACGAGAGGGGGAAAGGGCGCCGATGATCGCGCGCTCTTCGGCGAGGGTCATGCCCGCACTGTAGGACACCGGGGCGACAGAACGCGCCCGGCCGTGCCCCGGGCGGCGGCGGTTCGCCGGTCGCCCGCGAGCTCTTAGGCTGATCTCACCTCGTGGCGCGTAGCATCGAGGTCAAGGAGGGAAGGCGGCCATCATGAGCACACCTGTCAACGGATCCCCGGGGCTGCGGGTGGGGCGTCCGTTCGGCATCCCCGTATACGTCTCGCCGACGTGGCTCATCGTGGCGGCCTTCATCACGATCAGCTTCCAGAAGGTCTTCGCGGGGAGGCTGCCCGGCTACAGCGAGGCCGCCACTTACGCGGTCGCCCTGGCCTTCGCCGTCCTCCTCTACCTCTCGGTCCTCCTGCACGAGCTGGCCCACTGCGTGGTCGCCAAGCACTACGGTCTCCCGGTGCGCCGCATCACCCTCTACCTGCTCGGCGGGGTCTCCGAGATCGAGCGCGAGCCGGAGACGGCGGGACGCGAGTTCAACGTGGCCTTCGCCGGGCCGCTGGTCTCGCTGGGGCTCGCGGGGATCGGCTACCTGGTGTCGCGGTATCTCCCGTCCGAGGGCATCGTCGCCGTGCTGGTCCTGCAGCTGTGGTCCTCGAACCTCATCGTCGGCATCTTCAACCTGCTGCCCGGCCTGCCGCTCGACGGCGGCCGGATGCTCAGGGCCGGAGTCTGGAAGATCACCCGCGACTCCACCACGGGAACCGTGGCCGCCGCCTGGGTGGGACGCGGAGTGGCGGTCGCCGTGGTCGTGATCCCCCTGATGCTGAACCTGATGGCGGGGCAGGATCCCTCCTGGGACACTCTCTGGCTGGTCGTGCTGGCGTCCTTCATCTGGATGGGGGCGTCCCAGTCGCTCAGGGTGGCCCGGGTCCGCGCCCGGCTGCCGCAGCTCCGCGCGCGACTGCTCGCCAGAAGGGCGCTCCCGGTCACCGCCGAGGTCCCGCTGTCGGAGGCGCTGCGGCGCGCGAACGACGCGGGCGCGGGCGCCATGGTGGTGGTCGACCACGACGGGCGGCCCGTCGGCATCGTCAACGAGGCCGCCATCAACGCCACCCCCGAGCAGCGCAGGCCGTGGGTCAACGTCGGCTCCCTGGCCCGGACCCTGGAGCCCTCCCTGGTCCTCGGCGCCGACCTGGAGGGCGAGTCGCTGCTGGACGCCATGCGCGGCACGCCATCGGGGGAGTACCTACTGGTCGAGCGCGGCGGCGAGATCTACGGTGTGCTGGCCACGGCCGACGTCAACCGCATGTTCTCCGGTGTCTGAACGGCCCGGCCCCCTTCTTTTGCCGCACCCTTTTTGTCGCACTCGTCTTCCGGGTCGCCTGGAGCTAGTGTTCTCGTGAACTGATCAGGAGTGTGAAGTGGCGAGCCCGTCAGGTGCCGGTGACGTTGAACGCCACCCTGCGTTCCAGGCTGTACGGCCGGGTGGCGTCGACTCCGGAACGCCGTCTACCGTTCTTTTTGCTACGTTCTGTGGTGATCAATGCGGTCGTCCGGTGGCGTTTCCGGGAGGGAGAGTTCTGTGACGGAACAGGGCGTGGGGGTGGTCCGCCCGCTGCCGGGTGAAGGCGTCGTCGCCCATCTGAACGGCTTGCTGGTGGTGTGCGCAGCCGGTCCACTGGTCGAGGAGCTGCTGGGAGCGCTCCGCGAGACCGCGGCGACCGGCGGGGACGGGCGTGCGCTGGCGCGCCGGGCGGCCCAGGTCCTCGCGCGAGCCATGGACGGCCCGGGCGCGGGGGAGCCGGTGGCCTGCGCGATCGCCGGCCCGGCGGGAGGCGGTGTCGCGGTGCTGGTCAGCGGCGCCGCGACCGCGACCGTGTCCGGCGGCCCCGACGGCGATGTCCACCTCAGCGGGCGTGACGCCCTGACCTGGACCGACCGGCTGGTCAACGGTCCCGTGGCCAGGATCGAGCTGCGCCTTCCCGGGGCGGGGCCGTCAAGCCCGTATTCCCGGTTGGACGGTGGCGTCGTGGCCGGAGCGGGCGTCGAGTGCGACTTCACCCAGGCCGGCGACGTGGCCTTCCTGCCTCCGCCACTGCGCCCGCCGGCGCAGCACCAGGCGCCGCGGCTCCCTCCGGCGGGGCCGCCGGAGCCGATCGCCGCGCGCGGGCCGGTCGTGCCGCCGCCCCCGTTGCCGCCTCTGCCGCCGATGCCCCCGGCGGGTCCGCCCCGTGACTCCGCGCCGCCGCACGTGTCTCAGCCGATGCCCGGTCCCGGCCCGCAGCCGCTCCCGCCGTCCGGCCCGTCGGGTTCTCAGCCGCTGGGGTCACAAGCGCCGGGATCCCAGTCGTCGCAGCCGCTGCCGCCGTCGTCGGGCGTGCCACCGCTTCCCCCCGCGCCTCCTCTGCCGTCCACTGGTCCGTCTTCCAGCCCGTCTGCTGGGCCCTCCTCCGACCCGTTCCCCGTCCCGCCGCCCGCGCCGCCGTCGGAGCAGGTGCCGGGCCCGATCTCCGGATCGTCGGCCCCGCACGCGTCCCCGCCGCTGGCGGACCCCCGCCCGGCTTCGGGCCCGGCCGACGACGGCCCGCAGCGCCGGGACGACGGGCGTGGCTCGGGCGGCTCCGGGGGCACGGGCGGCACGCCGTTCGAGCCGTTCCGGTCCGCCGGCGACGATGACCCGGGGGAGGCCACCCAGCTCGACGCCACCCCCGACCTTGAGCCCCGGCCCATGGTGTACGGCGTCGACTGCAAGAACGACCACTTCAACGACCCGCGCGCGCCGTACTGCGCGGTCTGCGGCATCCCGATCGACCAGCGCTCGGTGGTGCCGTACAAGGGGCCCCGCCCGTCGCTCGGCGTGCTGCTGCTGGACGACGGGATGACGCTGCCGCTGGAGACCGACTACGTGCTGGGGCGCGACCCCGAGCGGGCGCCGGAGGTGCAGTCCGGCGAGGCCCGCCCGGCGCGGGTGACCAGCCCCGACGGCTCGGTCTCACGGCGGCACCTGCGGGTCGCGCTGGACAACTGGGACGTCACGCTCATCGATCTGGAGTCGGTGAACGGCACCCAGATCCAGCCGCCCGGCGACCCCAACTTCTACGACATCCCGCCGAACGAGCACGTGGCGATCCCTCCCGGCACGACTGTGCGCCTCGGAGTGTCGCGGACGATGCGGTACGAGTCCCACCGCGACGCGTAGCGCCGGAGCCGGGGCCCGGCGTCGGCATCCCGGCTCGGCCGGCGGTCGCCTCGGCCGGTGCTTACGGGCTGAACTGGTCGAGCTCGCACAGGGTGAACTGGTCGAGCTCGCGCGGGATGAGCCGTTCGGGCCGGTCGGCGGTCGCCCTGCCCGCGGTTTACGGGCCGAGGTGGTCGAGCTCGCGCAGGATGAGCCGTTCGAGGCGAGCGGCGGTCACCCTTCCCGGGTAGAGCAGCCGGTGCACGCTCAGCCCGTCGACGAGCGCGAGCAGCCGCTCGGCGACGTCTTCGAGGTCCTCGTCCGTCCGGATCTCTCCTGCCTCGGCCGCCGACTGGAGCAGACTGACCACCAGGTAGCGCAGCTCGGCGGCCTCCCGCCGCTGGACCTCCAGGAGGCCGGGGCTGGTCAGGCTGCGGCCCCAGAACCCGATTTCGAGGCCGGTCTCCTGGACCCGGTCGTCGTCGAGCGGGACGTTGTCGAGCAGCACCTCCCGGAGCGCCGCGAGGCCGCCGAGGCCGGACAGCTTGTCCGCGAGCCGCCCGGCGATCCGGCGGTGCGACGTTTCCAGAGCGGAGACGAGGATGTCGTCCTTGTCGGCGAAGTAGTGGGTGAGCACCCCGTTGGAGTATCCGGCCTCCTTCGCGATGGCCCGGGTGGTCGCGGCCTCGATGCCGTCGCGGAGGATGATCCTGCGGGCGGCCGCGACGACCTCGCCGCGACGCTCCTCATGGTCAACAATCTTGGGCATTCCGGCGCCCCCTTCCCGTTGACATTTTAGTCGGACGCCCGTCTATTATCCGCACATGACGGTTGTCACGGTTGGCGTCCACATCGTGGACGTCCTGGCGCGCCCGGTGGAGTCCATTCCGGCCGGTCAGGACACGCATCTGCTGGAGCAGATCCGCATCACCGCGGCGGGCGCCGCCGCCGGCACCGCGGTAGACCTCGCCAAGATCGGCGTTCCCGTGGCGTCCCTGGGCGCGGTGGGCGACGACGAGCTCGGCGACTTCCTCATCATGATCATGGAACGGCGTGGCGTCGACGTCGGCGGGATCGTCCGCAAGCCGGGGGAGCAGACGGCGGCCTCCATCCTCCCCATCAGGCCGGACGGCGGGCGGCCCTCCTTCCACGTCCCGGGAGCCAACCTCGGGTTCTCCGTGGCCGATCTGGACCAGGAACGGATCACCGGCGCGAAGATCGTGCACCTCGGCGGCATGGACGTCACCTGGGGGCTGCACGATCCCGCGTTCTTCGCGCTCCTGGACAAGGTCCGCGAGAACGGCGCCGTCGTCACCATGGACCTGCTGTCCAACATGCCCGATCTCATGCCGGGTGTCATGGCGTTCCTGCCCCACGTCGACTACCTGCTGCCCAACGAGGAGCAGGCGCTCATGCTGACCGGGGCGGCCACCGCCGAGGAGGCCGCCGCCGCGCTGCTCCGCCAGGGGCTCCGGGGCGTGCTCGTCACGCTGGGCGCCGAGGGCAGCCTGGTCGCCACCGAGTCCGGGCACACGCGGATCCCCGCGCTCGACGTGCCGGTGGTGGACACGACCGGCTGCGGCGACGCCTACTGCGCGGGCTTCGCCACCGGGCTGCTCGCCGGCCGCGACGTCGTGGGAGCCGCCAGACTGGGCACGGCCGTCGCCGCCCGGGTGGCCGGCGGCCTGGGCTCCGACGCCGGACTCGACGGCCCCGTCACCGATTAGGCACGCCGTACCGGCCCCCCTTTCTCGCGGGCCGTACGGCGCGGACCGCGCGTGCCGGGCCCAGCGGGAGGCGGGCCCCACATCGACGACTTCGAACAGGAGAACCCATGCCCGAGATCCCCGGCGACGCCTCACTGCGGGAACGCGCCGCCAAGGTCATCCCCGGTGGCATGTACGGCCACCTCAACGCGGCCCTGCACGGTGACAAGTACCCGCAGTTCTTCGTCAGGGCGGAAGGCGCGCGGCAGTGGGACGCAGACGGCCGCGAGTACGTGGACCTCATGTGCAGCTGGGGCCCGATGATCGTGGGCCACCGCAACCCCCGGGTGGAGGCGGCCGCCGCCGCCCAGCAGGCTTCCGGCGACTGCCTCAACGGCCCCGGCCCCGTGATGGTGGAGCTGGCGGAGTTGCTGGTCGACCTCATCCCGTCGGCCGACTGGGCGATGTTCTCCAAGAACGGCACCGACGCCACCACACAGGCCCTCATGGTGGCCAGGGCCGCGACCGGCCGGACCAAGGTGCTGGTGGCCCACGGCGCCTACCACGGCGCGGACCCGTGGTGCACTCCCGGCCTGTCCGGGGTGACCCCCAACCAGCGCGCCGACTCCATCGAGTTCACCTACAACGACCTCGAGTCCGCCGAGGCCGCCGCGGCCCAGGCGGAGGGAGACGTCGCCGCCATCCTCGTCACGCCGTTCAAGCACGACTCGTTCGAGGACCAGGAACTGGCCGAGGCGGCCTTCGCCACCGGGATCCGCGCCCTGGCCGACCGGCTCGGCGCGGCCCTCGTCATCGACGACGTGCGGGCCGGGTGGCGGCTGGACCTGCGGGGTTCCTGGGAGCCGCTCGGCGTCCGGCCCGACCTGACGGCCTGGAGCAAGGCCATGGCCAACGGCTTCCCCATCGCCGCGGTCACGGGCGCCGACGCGCTGCGCGGCGCGGCCCAGTCGCTCTACTCGACCGGGTCGTTCTGGTTCTCCGCCACCGCGATGGCCGCGGCCAAGGCGACGATCGAGATCCTCCGCGAGACCGACGGCGTGGCGCTCATGCACCGCGCGGGCTCCCGCCTGCGGGAAGGGCTGGCGGCGCAGGCGGCCTCCCACGGGTTCGTGGTGAACCAGACCGGGCCGGTGCAGGTGCCGTGGCTGTCCTTCGAGGGCGACGCGACCCTGGAGAAGGCCATCCACTGGGCCGGAGCCTGCCTGGACGAGGGCGTCTACCTCCACCCGTGGCACAACTGGTTCCTGTCGGCCGCCCATACGGACGCGGAGATCGACCGCGCGCTGCAGGGCACCGACGCCGCCTTCGCCAAGCTCAGGGCCGCCTTCGGCGCGGAGTGACGCGGGAGCCCGCCGGGGCGGGCGGCGCTCCTGCTCGGGCGCGGGTGTTGCGGTCGGCGCTTCTGGGAGACCGGCTGCGGTTCCAGCGCGGGTGGTTGCGGGCGCGCCTCCTGCGTATGATCCCGGCGAGGAGGGACCGTGGATCGGTGGCCGTTCGCCGGGCGCTCGGGGGAGCTCGACCGGATCGCGGGCATGCTGCGCGAGGGGCGGAGCGTCGTGATCGCCGGGGACGCCGGCGTGGGTAAGAGCCGGCTCTCCACACAGGTGCTGGAATCTCCCGCCCTGCGGGATTTCGCCGTCGAGACCGTCCGCGCGACCCAGGCCGCCGCCGCGCTGCCGTTCGGCGCTCTCGCCCACCTGCTTCCGGCGGTCGTCCCCTCGGAGGTGTCCAACCCGCTCCGGTGGGCCGCAGACGCCGTCCTCGGAGCGGCCATGCGGGGAGGGCCGCCACGGCGGCCGCTGATCCTGGCCGTTGACGACGCGCACCTGCTCGACTCGATGTCGGCCGCGCTGGTGCACCTCCTGCCGCGCCTGCCGCCCGACCTTGCCCCGGTCAGGCCCGGCCAGGCCCGGATCCTCGCGACCGTCCGTACGGGCGAGCCCGCACCCGACTCGGTCGTCGAGCTCTGGAAGGACGGCCTGGCGACGCGGGTGGAGCTGGAGTCGCTGTCGGAGGAGGACTCCGCGGCGGTGCTGGCCGGAGCGCTGGAAGGAGACGTCGACCCCACCACGGCGAGCCGCCTGTGGCGGGTCACCAAGGGCAACGTCCTGCTGCTGCGCGAGGTGGTGCTCGCGAGCCGGGCGACCGGGGCCCTGCGGGCCGAGTCCGGGATGTGGCGCCTCGACGGTGAGCCCGCCCTGGCCCCACGGCTGGTCGAGGTGATCGACCAGCGCCTCGGCCGGCTCGACGCCGCCGAGACGCGGGTGCTGGAGCTCGTCGTGCTGGGCGAGCCCGTCGGCCTGGCCGAGCTGGAGTCGCTCTGCCCGCCCGAGGCGGTGGAGGCGGTCGAGGCCAGAGGGCTCATCCAGGTGGCCGGGGACGGCCGGCGCCAGCGGGTCCGCCTCACCCATCCGTTGTACGGCGAGGTCATCCGGTCCCGCTGCCCCGACCTGAGGGCGAGGCGGCGGGTCCGGGAGCTGGCGGAGGCGGTGGAGGCCACCGGCGCGCGCCGCCGTGAGGACACCCTCCGCCTGGCGGTCTGGTGGCTGGACGCCGGGGACGCCCCCGGCCCCGCCGTGCTCCTGGCGGGGTGCGAGGCGGCCTGGGCGCTGCACGATCTCACGCTGGCGGCCCGGCTCGGCTGGGCGGCGCTGCGCGCGGGGGGCGGCATGAGCGCCGCCATCACGCTCGGCATCGTGCTCAACTACGCCGAGCGCCACGACGAGGCCGAGGCGATGTGGGGCGCGGTCACCGACGAGCCCGCCGACGACCGCGAGCGGGCCGGTTACGCGATCGCCCGGGGCCACAACCTCTACTGGGGCCTCGATCGGCACGAGCCGGCGATGAGGATGCTGACCGACGCCGAGGCGTCGATCCGCGACCCTCTGTGGAACCAGCACGTCACCGCCCAGAGAGCGGCCTTCCTCGTGTTCGGCGCGCGCCTCGGCGAGTCGCTGCCCGTCGCCACGGGACTGCTCGCCGCGTCGCAGGGCATCATGATCGACGCGCAGGCCCACGCGGTCGCGACGCTGGCCCACGGCCACAGCGGCCGCACCGCGACGGCCCTCGAACACGCCCACGCGGCGCTGAGCTCCGTGGACGCCTGGCACAGCGCGGTGCCGAACGTCCTGCCGGCGTCGCTCATCGGTGCGGGGCTGGCCCATCTCTTCGCGGGCAAGCCGGGCGAAGCCGAGGCCCTCGCCGCCGGAGCCCTGCGGAACGGTGCCGAGTATGAGAAGTGGGACCTGGCTGCCACCATGCTGAAGGCTCTCCTGGCGCAGTCTGGACGGCTGTCCGGCCGCCTCGCCGAGGGCGCGCGCCACGCGGCGGAGTCCGCGGCGCACGGGTCCGGCGCCGTGGCCGCCATCGGCTCTCTCGCGTGGGGCGAGCTGGCGCACACGGCCGCCCTCATGGGAGACCTCGGCCGCGCCCGCCAGGCACTGCGGGAAGCGGAGCGGCGCCGCCTTTCCTCCACGCGGATCCTCGGTTTCTGGGCCGACCACGCCGCTGTCTGGCTCGCCGCGATGGAGGGCGACGCCGGCGGCGCGTTGTCGCTCGCCGCGGAACTCGCCGAGGGGTGCCGTGCCGTCGGCGCCCTGGGCCACGAGATGATCACCCTGCATGATGCCGTACGGCTCGGCGCGGCGGCACGGGTGGTGGGGCGCATCGAGGAGATCGCGCCCCTCCACGACGGCGACCTCGCTCCCGCCTGCGCCGCTCACGCCCGCGCCGCCGCGTCCGGCGACGGGGCGGCCCTCGACCGGGCGGCGGAGACGTTCGACGGCCTCGGCTTGCCCCTGCACGCGGCCGACGCGTTCGCCCAGGCGTCCCTCGCCCATGGAGCCGCCGGCCGTACGGCCCCCGCGCGGGCGTCGTCGGCCCGTGCGTGGGCCCTGTCCCGGCGGTGCGAGGCCGGGGTCACGCCCGCCCTCGGCCGCCTCCGGGCTCCCGCCCTCACCCCCAGAGAGCTGGAGATCGCCCGCCTGGCCGCGTCCGGGCTGACCAGCAAGGAGATCGCCGCACGGCTGTTCGCCTCGTCCCGGACGATCGACAACCACCTGTCCGCGATCTACGCGAAGCTCGGCATCTCGGGACGCGGCGACCTCGGAGGGCTCGTCTGAGGCCGCCGCGAGGTCTGGCCCCCGCGGACCGTATCGTCCCAATCAGCGCGTGCGGGCCCACTGGAGGTCGTCGACGCGGGTGCCGCCGGGCCCCGGCAGCAGGTCCTTGACGAGCACCTCGCGGGTGAACCCGGCCCGTTCGAGCACCCGGTGCGAGGCGGTGTTCTCCGGGGCGGTGCCCGCGACGATCCGCCACAGCGAGGTGTTCTCGAAGGCCCACTCGACGAGCAGGTTCACCGCGCGCGTCGTGAGGCCCCGCCCGCGATGGCGCGGGTGCAGGCTGTAGCCGATCATGGCCTGGCCGAGGGGCGGGATGATGTTGGTGAGCTGGATGTCTCCCGCGTACTCGCCGGTCTCCGCGTCCCGGATGGCGATCGAGGCCATCTGCCCCGCGAGCCACCGGTGGCCCGCGTAGCGGCAGCGCGCCACCGTCTCCGCGTAGTCCGGCGTCACAGGCGGGACGTGGTATTTGACGATGTCCGGGACCGACGCCACCGCGTGGCGGTCGGCGGCGTCGCCCGTGGTGAGCGGCGTGAGCAGCACGACGCCGTCCGTGAGCGAACCACCGGGGAAGCCCCCGGGGAAGAACGGCAGGAACGGCTCGATGGGGTCGCCGGGGTCGGTGGACAGCCGGGCGAAGGCCACCATGTCGGCGCGGGAGCCGTCCCTCGACGCCTGCGCCCCGCGCAGCACCCCCTCGTGCTCGAAGCCGGCCGCGTAGGCGACGCGCTGGCTGACGATGTTCTCGACCCCCGCGAGCAGCGCGAGACGCGGCAGGCCGTGCGCGAACGCCCACTCGGAGAGCGCCCGGACGGCGGCCGTCGCGACTCCCCGCCCCCGCGCCCAGGGCGCGACCCAGTAACCGACCTCGCCGTTGCCGAGCCGGTCGACCGGCTTCAGCCCGATCACGCCGAGGAGCTCCGCCTCCCCGGGGCCGGCGATCACGAACTCGGCGCCGCCCGCCTCCCAGCCGCCGGGAGCCAGCTCGGTGATCCACAACAGCGCGTCGTCACGGGTGTACGGCGACGGGACAAGGGGAATGAACCGGGCGATATCCGGATCGGCGCAGGCACGCGTGATCCCGTCGGCGTCGCTCGTCTCGGGAGTCCGTAGAACCACTGGACCGGCGGAAATGACCTCGTGGGGCAACATGTCCCATTGCTACCAGCCGCCCCGCTCCGGCGGCCATCCCATTTCCCGGTACGGCCCGCCTCCCGTCGCCTCCCCGTACGGCCCGAGGCCGCCTGAGTAGGCGCCTCGCTCCTGATTGAGTAATCCGCTACTCAGGCCAGCCGCGCCGCGGCGTGTTTCCGTGGAGAGCGTGGAACCGCACCCCCCGCGGGGGAACTCGGCATGGAGGCCCTGAGATGACGGAGACCGCCCCCACCGTGCACGTCGGGAGGGACATGCGCGGCCCCCTCATCACGGGGGACTACAACGTCGCCGTGACGGCGGAGGGGTCGACCGTCACCGTGATCCAGGGCTCGCGACGCCCGGCGCCGCGCCGCCGCGACCGGATCAGCCTCCCGCCCCGCCGGGCCGCGCCGCCCATCGGCCGGGACGCCGAGCTGGCCGTCCTCACGTCCGCGGCGGTCGACGGGCGGACGCTCCAGGTCTTCGCCCCGCCGGGATCGGGGAAGAGCGTCCTGTTGCGGCACGCCGCGCGGCTGCTCGCGGGCGACGGCGCCGATGTCGTCTTCCTCAACGGTCACGGCCGCGACGCCGAGGACCTCGTCCAGGACCTGTTCGAGGCCTGCTACGACGCCGAGGGATATCGGCCGGGAGCCCCGGAGCTGCGCCGCCTGATGGCGGGAGTCGGCGTGTGCCTGCTGGCCGACGACGTGGACCTGCCCGGCGAGGAGCTGGCCGGGATCTTCGACGCCGTCCCCGACGGCGCGGTCCTGTTCACCTCGGCCGCCCGGTCGCTCTGGTGGCACGGGGACGCGCTCGCCCTCACCGGGCTCGGCCGCGAGGCCGCGCTCGAGCTCCTGTCGGCCGCCGCCGCCAGACCGCTGGAGCCGTCCGAGACCGAGGCCGCGGCGCTGCTCTGGGAGGCCACGGACGGGCACCCGCTCGACCTGATGCGCGCGGCCGCCGTGACCGGCGGGAGTGGCGGACCGGGCCTCCTGCCGCGACCCGCTGACGTGCCGGGGATCCTGCCCCGGATCCTCGGCACGCTCGACGGCCCCGGCCGCGAGATCGTCACCCTGCTCGGCGTGGTGGACGGCGCCACGGCCTCGCGGGAGCTGCTGGCCCTGCTCGCGGAGGGCGTCGACGGGCTCGACGAGACGATCACACGGCTGGCGGGCATGGGCCTGGTCACCGAGTCCGAGTACGGCTGCCGCCTGACCGATGGGGTCGCCGGCGCCCTTCCGGCCCGGCTCACCCTCGGCGGGAGCCGGCTGGCCGCGATCGCCGAACGGCTCACGGCGTGGGCCGCCTCGGCCCCGCCCGCCGGCGTCGCCGGCAACCAGACGCTCGTCACGGGGGTCGTCGACGCGCTCGTCAGGGCGGGCCGGCCGGAGCTCGGCACCGCGCTCGCCCGCGCCGCCGCGCCCGCGGCCGCCAGGTCGCTCCGCTGGGGAGCGTGGCGGCGCCTCCTCGACGGGGGCCTCGGAGCGGCCAGAGCCGCGGGCGACGAGCCCGCCCAGGCCTACTTCACCCATGAGCACGGCATCCGGTCACTCCTGACCGGCAACAGGGTCAAGGCCGCCGTCTCCATCGCGGCGGCCATCGCGATCTGGCACCGCCTTGGCGACACGGGGGCCGCCGAGGCGGCGCGGCAGACGCAGGCCCTCACCGGGACCCCGCCCGCGGCCGCCTCCGGCCCCGCCGCCGATCCGGGCGCGGCGTCGGCGCACCCGCCCGGCCAGGGGGCCAACGGCGGGCACAGTGGCGGGCACAGTGGCGGGCACAGTGGCGGGCACAGTGGCGGGAACGGCGAGCACAGCGCCCACGGCTCCCATGGACCGGCGACTGACCAGGCGGCGAGCGGCGGTCACCAGGGCGCGACCTCCCACGGGCGGACCCCCGTGAAGAACGGGAAGGGGCCCGCGTCGGGCAAGGGAGGCGCGGCCGGTAAGGGCGGCACGGCGGGAACGGGGGGTGCGGCGGGAACGGGGGGTGCGGCGGCGCACGGCCTGCCGCTCACCGGCAAGCTCTTCATCGGCCTGGCCCTCGGCGGCGGTCTCGTCGCGGGCGGCGCGTACGGCTTCGGGCAGCTCAGCAGGCCGGACACCGTCCCCATTCACGTCGCGGTCAAGACGAAGGTCATCGCGGTGAGCCTCCCCGAGCGGCAGACCGAGTGCGCCCCGGCCGGCAAGGGCACCGACTGCACCTGGACGATCGAGGCGTCCAAGGACAAGGCCGACACCATCGGCGTGCGCCCCGACGGGCCCCTGCCCAAGGGTGTCGCGATGCGCTACTGGGGCTGCGCGGAAGGCGATGAGGTCCCCACCTGCACGGTCAAGGCCGACCAGGAGAAGTCGGTCTGCGTCTCGACGACCAGCCCCAAGGACAAGGCGGCCCGCAAGGCCTGCGCCGGGCTCGTGACGCGGCCGGGAACCGGGACGTCTGAGACGCCGATCTCAGAGAAGGGTCCGACGACACGCTTCACCATCTCCATCACCACCCGGTGGCCGATAGAGGTCTCCGGTCTCCCGGACGGCTGCACGCTGAAGCTGAACGAGGAGGACCTCATGAAGCGGAAGGACGCGTGCGGCTTCGACCCGCCCATCGGCGGCTCCTTCACCCTGTCCGCCCGGATCACCGGCCCCGACCCTTACGCCTACATGCGAGGGGTGTCCAGCCCCGACAACTCCATCGTCTGGTACGGCTGCGACGAGCCCTCCCCGTCGGATACCTGCACGGTCACGGTCACACAGGAGCGGGTCGACCAGACGAGGAAATGGCTGCGCGAGGATCCCGGCAATCCCAAGAGCAGGGTCAGCGTGTGCATGGCCACCAAGGACCTCGCCGAGGCCTCCGGGCGGACCACCTGCGCCATGCTGACCGGCTCCGAGCTTCCGCCCGTGGCCGACCTCCGTCCCTCATGAACGGGAGCGCCCGATGACAGATCGGACCGGACACAAGATCAGCGTCGGCCGGAACATGACCGGCCACATCGTCACCGGAGACGGGAACATCACCGTCTCGGCGCAGCCGCCGCCACCTGAGCCAGCCCCACTGGAAGACACA
Organism: Planotetraspora sp. A-T 1434; assembly: GCF_025420585.1. Classification (GTDB taxonomy): domain Bacteria; phylum Actinomycetota; class Actinomycetes; order Streptosporangiales; family Streptosporangiaceae; genus JAOEGB01. Next base: position 25,296 of record NZ_JAOEGB010000040.1, read on the forward strand.
CTGGAAGACACAGGAGATCTGAAGGACGCGCTCGACCGGCTGCGCCGCCTGATCGAGGCAGACGGGGACGACAGGGCCGGTACGGCTCTCGCCAAGCTCGGCGAGCTGGAGGAGGCCGTCTTCGCCGAGCCGCCGGACCTGGCGACCATGGAGCATGTGCGCGGCTGGTTCGCCCGCAGGTTCCCCCGGATGGCGGCCGCCGTGGGGCGGGTGGTCGTCAGCCCGATCGTCGACAGGCTCGCCGCCGCGGCCGGTGAGGAGGTCGCGGAGGAGTTCCGGCGGCGCTTCCACACATGACGGGGCCGGTCGCTCAGCCGAGAACGCCGGCCAGCTGGCCGCGGTCGCTGATTCCCAGCTTGCCGTACACCGACTGGAGGTGGTTGTCGACCGTGCGGACCGACACCGTGAGAGACGCGGCGATCTGCCTGCTCGACATCCCCGTGGCGGCGAGGCGGGCGATCTCCCGCTCGCGCGGAGTCAGTGCGGGCGCCGTGAGGCCGAGCAGGGCCGGGGTGCGCGCGCCCTGGCACCGGGCGGCCAGCTCCGCCGCGCGCACCGATGCCCGCCGGGCGGCCCCCGCGGCGGCTCCTGTGGCGGTTCTTGTGGCGGCGGGCCCCGGTCCATCGGAGGCCTGGTGGGCCTCGGCGGCCTGGGCGTAGGCCTCGGCCGCGTAGAGAGTCAGGCCGAGCCCCGCGAAGGCCGCTCCCGCCGCCTCCAGGCCCGGCCCGTCGCCCGCGCCCGCGGCGGCCGCCTGGGCGGCGCAGACCCGCGCCAGCTCACCGTCGGCGCTTCGCGCGATCTCGCCCAGGCGGGCCGCCGCCCGCTCCGGCACGCCCAGCCGTACGAGATCGTGCAGGGCGACCATCTCCAGGCTGGGCAGGCCGAGGTCGCGGGCCTCCGCCGCGCGTGCCGACGCGAGCTCGATCGCCCGGGAGACCTCGCCGCCCGCCGCGGCGACCCACGTGGCCGCGGGGCCGAGCGTGTACTGGTACACGCGGACGACGGGGCTGGCGTGCCGCTCGGCCTGGGCCAGCCCCGCGCGGGCGGTTTCCAGGTCTCCGGCGAGCGCGGCGGACAGCGCCAGCTCGGCGTGTGTGAGAGCGCCCAGCGGGCCCGGGCTGCCCAGCACGGCCGCGTCCCGGCACACCCGGACGGCGTCGGCTACGCGGCCCCTCAGACGCAGCACCTCCGCGCGCCAGGTCAGGAACGCGCGCCGGAACAGCCGCAGCCCGCTGTCGTCCCCCAGGATGGCGTCGCCCTCGTCGAGCGCCTCGTCGGCCAGGTCCAGGGCGCCGGAGAACACGTGGGCGAGGAACAGCCCGCAGATCATCTTGGGCAGCTCGGCCGGCGCGGCGTCCCGCCAGCGCGCCTCGATGGACCGGGCGTGCCGGTAGGCGGTGACGGCCGCGCGGTGGCGGCCCAGGTACGGAAGCCCGAAAATCTTGATCACCAGGGCGAGCGCCGTGGAGCCCGGCCGCAGCTCGGGTTCGGCGAGCAGCGTCTCGGCCGTCCTGACGCTGGCGGCCACCTCGCCCCTCAGGGCCAGCAGGTGCAGCCGCATGCACTGGATGTCATGCCGCAGCGAGGTTCCGGACAGCCCCGGGTTTCCTGACAGCCCCGGGTTTCCGGAGAGCTCCGGGTTTCCGGACAGCGGGGCGCTTTCGGAGAGCTCGGCCTCCGCCTCGTCGAGAACCCGTTCCGCCTCTCGAGGGCGCTGGAGGCCGAAGTTGAGATTCCAGGCGCGGCGCATCGCCAGCTCCGCCCGCTGCTCCGGTGCGCAGGGGTGGTCCCAGACCGCCAGCAGAGCCGACTCGGCCTCCTCGAACCGCTCCGAGAAGTCCAGCACGTCCGACAGGGCGATCGCGGCGGGGATGCCGCCGCCCGCGTCGAGCGCCGCCCACCCCAGCCGGGCGGCGAGCGGGGCGTCGTGGGCGGCCCAGGCGACGCGGCAGGCGGCCAGGAGGGGCCTCGGGTCGCCGGCGGTGCCGCTCTCCAGCCGCCAGACCCCCAGCCGGAGCGTGTCGTCGCGGCGGCGCGCCCCCGTCGCCTCGACGGCCTGCGCGAGCTGCCGGTACCTGCGCCGCGCCCGCAGCCGCGGGCAGCGGGCCCTGATCGCCTCGCCGTACAGCGGATGCGCGAGCCGGACGAGGGTCCGGAGGCCGTCCTCCAGCAGGCGGATCAGCCGCTTGGCCTCCAGTGATTCGAGGACGTCCCCCGAGACCAGGCCGAGGAGCGGCTGGAAGCCGATGGGCTCGCCGAAGGCCACGAGCTCCAGCGCCTCCTCCTCGGCGGGTTCGAGACGGCCGATCCTGGCCTCGACCAGCTCCCGCAGCCGGGGCGCCACGGGCGGCGAGCCGTCCAGCCGCCACAGCCGGTGCACCGGGGCGAGCGAGCCGCTCTCCAGCGCGCCGAGCACCAACTCCCGCAGGAAGAGCGCGTTGCCCTCGCTCAGCCGGTGCAGCCGCCTGGCCGTCGCCGCCTCGACCGGGCCGCCCAGAGCCGACGCGAGGATCCGCCCCGTGTCCTCGGCGGTGAGCGGGTCGAGCTCCACGCGGGGCAGGTGGAGGTCCTTCCACAGGGCCGTCACGGTGTCCGGCACCGGTTCGCCGCTCCGCATCGTGACCAGCACGCCGGCGGTCGCCGACTGGACCAGGTGATGGAGGACGGCGGCGCATCCCGGATCGAGCAGATGGGCGTCGTCGACCAGGACCAGCGGATGCGCGGCCGACCCCACCAGCGTCTGCGCCACCCACCTGAGTGGGTTGGCGGGAGGCGCCGTCGAGGGGAGCAGATGGGCGAACGCCCCGAACGGGATGGACCGGGTCGCGAACGAGGCGATGGCGTGGACGACCGTGTCCCCCTTGGCCCTGACCGTCCCGGCCACCTCCGTCGCGAGCCGGCTCTTGCCCACGCCCGCGCTGCCCGCGATAACGGCGCCCGGGGCGTCGCGGCCGTCCAGCAGGCCGAGGACGCGGCGAAATTCCGCCGCCCGCCCAGCGAATGGCCATTCAGCGGTCACATCCGGGATATTACGCAAAGGAAACCCTGCGACACAGCGTGTCGCGCGATGTCCGCGGCCTGTCCCGCGGCCTGTCCCGCGGCCTGTCCCGCGGCCTGTCCCGCGGCCTGTACGGCTCCCGCGGGCGACAGCCGTACACGGCAATCACCGATAGCCTTTTCAGCATGGGTTTTCGCAGGCACGGCCCGTTCCAGGCCGGAGATCAGGTTCAGCTCACCGATCCGAAGAACAAGCGGCACACGGTGACGTTGAAAGAGGGCGGCGTCTTTCACACGCACAAGGGGTCGATCCCGCATGACGACCTGATCGGGCAGCCCGAGGGGTCCGTGGTGCGCTCCTCCGGCGGCACCGCCTATCTGGCGTTCCGGCACCTGCTGCAGGACTACGCGGTCTCCATGCCGCGCGGCGCGGCGGTGATCTACCCGAAGGACGCGGCCCAGATCGTCGGCATGGCCGACATCTTCCCCGGCGCGCGGGTCGTGGAGGCCGGCGTCGGGTCTGGCGCGCTGACCTGCTTCCTGCTCCGCGCGGTCGGCTCGGAGGGCTCGGTCACCTCCTACGAGCGCCGCGAGGACTTCGCCGACGTGGCCACCAAGAACGTGGAGAAGTTCTTCGGCGGACCCATGGACCAGTGGCGGCTGGTCGTCGGGGACTTCGTCTCCGCCCTCGACGAGGTGGACGTCGACCGCGTGATCCTCGACATGCTCGCCCCCTGGGAATGCGTCGACGCCGCGGCGAAGGCGCTCACTCCGGGAGGCGTTATCTGCTGCTATGTTGCGACAACGACCCAAATGTCCCGAACCGTGGAGACCCTCAGGGAACACGGGAGTTTCACGGAGCCTCACGCGTGGGAGACCCTGGTTCGCGACTGGCATGTCGAGGGGCTCGCCGTACGGCCGGACCACCGCATGGTCGGCCACACGGGATTCCTCGTCAGCGCCCGTCGCATGGCGGACGGTGTGACGCCCCCGCCGCGACGCAGGCGCCCGGCCAAGGGAGCGTATGGAGAGGGGATCGAACCACTGTGACGATTCAGCCACAAACCGGCAAAGCCGCGTGACACGGGAACATAAGGGTGTGTTCCTTATGGTTACCCGAATAAAAGGTTCATAAGGTATCAAACGCCGAACACCCAACGTAACTACACGAACACTGCCCGGCCAGGTTACGTACAGCGCCAAGATAGGTAGGGTCTTGAGTAGTCGTTCTCGACGGGGAAGGAGGTGACGGGGCGTGGCAGCTCGCGACGACGCTGAGGCTCGAGCCGCGCAGCGCGAACGGGAGGTCGCAGATCTCACAACACAGGTCTCCTTCCTGCAGGAGGAGATCACCGCGTTGCGCCGGAAGCTGGCCGAGTCTCCCCGGCAGGCCAGGGTCATCGAAGAACGTCTCCATGAGGCACAGGCCCAGGTGGCCGCCCTCACGAGCCAGAACGAGCGTCTGGTCTCCACCCTCAAGGAGGCCAGGGACCAGATCGTCGCCCTCAAGGAGGAGGTCGACCGGCTGGCACAGCCGCCGTCCGGCTTCGGCGTGTTCCTCGAGGCCAGGGACGACGGCACGATCGAGGTGTTCACCGGAGGCCGCAAGCTGCGGGTGAACGTCAGCCCCGCCGTGGACGTCGACTCGCTCAAGCGTGGCCAGGAGGTCATGCTCAACGAGGCGCTCAACGTGGTCGAGGCCCTCGGCTTCGAGGACGTCGGCGAGATCGTCATGCTCAAGGAGCTCCTCGAGGACGGCGAGCGCGCCCTGGTCATCTCGCACGCGGACGAGGAGCGCGTGGTCAAGCTGGCCGAGTCGCTCCTCGACCAGCCCATCCGGGCCGGTGACTCGCTCCTGCTGGAACCCCGCTCCAACTACGTGTACGAGCGGATCCCGAAGTCCGAGGTCGAAGAGCTCGTCCTCGAAGAGGTCCCCGACATCTCCTACGAGGAGATCGGCGGCCTCAGCCGGCAGATCGAGCAGATCAGGGACGCCATCGAGCTGCCCTACCTGCACGCCGACCTGTTCAGGGAGCACAAGCTCCGCCCGCCCAAGGGCGTGCTGCTGTACGGCCCGCCCGGCTGCGGCAAGACGCTCATCGCCAAGGCGGTCGCCAACTCCCTCGCCAAGCAGGTCGCGGAGAAGACCGGCCAGTCCGGCAAGAGCTTCTTCCTCAACATCAAGGGCCCCGAGCTCCTCAACAAGTACGTCGGCGAGACCGAGCGGCACATCCGCCTGGTCTTCCAGCGGGCCAGGGAGAAGGCCTCCGAGGGCACCCCGGTGATCGTGTTCTTCGACGAGATGGACTCGATCTTCCGCACCCGAGGCTCCGGCGTCTCCTCCGACGTGGAGAACACCATCGTCCCTCAGCTGCTGTCGGAGATCGACGGCGTCGAGGGCCTGGAGAACGTCATCGTCATCGGCGCCTCCAACCGCGAGGACATGATCGACCCGGCGATCCTGCGGCCCGGCCGCCTGGACGTCAAGATCAAGATCGAGCGGCCGGACGCCGAGGCGGCCAAGGACATCTTCTCGAAGTACATCATCAGCGACCTGCCGCTGCACGCCGACGACCTCGCCGAGCACGGCAACAGCCGCGAGGGCACGATCGCCGGCATGATCCAGCGGGTCGTCGAGCGGATGTACACCGAGAGCGAGGAGAACCGCTTCCTCGAGGTGACCTACGCCAACGGCGACAAGGAAGTTCTCTACTTCAAGGACTTCAACTCCGGCGCCATGATCCAGAACATCGTGGACCGGGGCAAGAAGATGGCCATCAAGCAGTTCCTCGAGACCGGGCAGAAGGGCCTGCGGATCGCGCATCTGCTGGCCGCCTGCGTGGACGAGTTCTCCGAGAACGAGGACCTGCCCAACACCACCAACCCGGACGACTGGGCCCGCATCTCCGGCAAGAAGGGCGAGCGGATCGTCTACATCCGCACCCTCGTGCAGGGCAAGCAGGGCACCGAGGCCGGCCGGTCGATCGACACGGTCGCCAACACCGGCCAGTACCTGTAGTCCCACCGGTCCGGAAGAGAACGAGCGGCGCGGTCCCCAGGGGCCGCGCCGCTTCGTCATGCCGGGCGCCTCCGTTCATCCGCGCCGTTCCGTTCGTCCCGGTACCTGCCCCGGAGTCGGCGGCCGTGTGGAACCGCGGCTTTCCCGGAACCGGGACGGATCCGATCACGTCAAAGGTGCGTGATCTCCCTAGGCGCACACGGGTGACTCCTGTGCCTCCCCGTGGTCTCACGGCCCCCCAGACGGCCAGAGGGCCGCGCCTCGTCGAGCTGGACACGCTGCGCTTCGTCGCCGCGTTCGCCGTCATGTCCTTCCACTTCATGGCGGCCAGCAAGTCGCTCTGGGGCGAGTTCCCCGCCTCGCTCTTCCCGGCCGTCAGCCGCGTCACCGCGCTGGGCATCCTCGGCGTCGAGCTGTTCTTCCTCATCAGCGGATTCGTCATCCTGATGAGCGTGTGGGGACGTACCATCGGCGAGTTCGCCGTCTCCCGGGTGTCGCGGCTCTACCCGGCGTACTGGTTCGCCGTCATCGTGATCTTCATCATGTACCGGTTCAGCGGCGTCACCGCGTTCGACCCCAAGCTCACGACGGGGGAGTACGCCGTCAACCTGACCATGCTGCAGGGCGCCTTCGGGATCGGCCACGCGGGCGGCGTCTTCTGGTCGCTGTGGGCGGAGCTGCGGTTCTACGTCATCGTCGCGGTGTTCTCCCTGTTCGGGATCACCGTACGGCGCTGCCTGGTGTTCATGTCGGTCTGGGCGGTCCTCGTCGGCGCCGCCGAGGTCACCCAGAGCCCCGTGCTCGACTTCGTCGTCCTGCCCAAGCAGGCGCCGTACTTCATCGGCGGCATGGCCTTCTACCTGATCCACCGGTTCCGCTCCTGGCCGGCCTGGATCCTCGTCGCCGTGTCGTACGGCCTGGCCCTGCACACCGCGCTGAGGCGGGTCGCCGAGCGGGTGGCGTCGATCGGCATCGCGCACTACCCGGCGCCGCCCCGGGCCGTGATCGTCGCCATAACGCTGATCTTCGCGCTGATGGCCGCGGTCGCCCTCGGCTGGCTGCGGTGGCTCCGCTGGCGGCCCCTCGTCACCGTCGGGGCCCTCACGTACCCGCTCTACCTTCTCCACCAGACTGTCTCGGCCGTTCTCATCCCGTCCTACCGGGACGAGATCGACCCCTGGCTGCTCGTCGGCGTCACCATGACGGTCTCGATCGCGCTCGCCTACCTCGTGTACCGGCTCGTCGACAGGCCTGGTCAGCGGTGGCTACGAGCCCGTCTGGAAGCCCTCCTGGGACGCTCACGGCCGCGGCGTGGACGCCGCCCGGGCCCCGATTCCCCGGACCGGCCGCCCGTCCCGGCGCAAAGTCACGAGGCATCCGTGCCGTAAGTGTCGGGTGGCAGGGCATAGAGAAGAGGCTAGGCTCGGGGATATAACGGCGGAACGACAGCCTGAAACAGGCGGGGTGCGCATGACGGTTCGGCGGGTGATGGGCATCGAGACCGAGTATGGCATCGCCGTACCCGGTCAGCCGGGAGCCAACGCGATGGTGACCTCCTCACAGGTCGTCAACGCGTACCTGGCGGCATCGGCCGCCCGGGCTCGCCGGGCTCGATGGGACTTCGAGGAGGAGAACCCGCTCCGCGACGCCCGAGGGTTCGACCTGGCCCGCGAGGTGGCGGACCAGAGCCAGCTGACCGACGAGGACCTCGGCCTGGCCAACGTGATCCTCACCAACGGCGCGCGGCTCTACGTGGACCACGCCCACCCGGAATACTCCACGCCGGAGTGCACCAACCCCCGGGCGGCGGTCATCTGGGACAAGGCCGGCGAGCGGGTCATGCACGACGCCGCCGTCCGCGCCTCGGCCATGCCGGGCAACGCCCCCATCCAGCTCTACAAGAACAACACCGACGCCAAGGGCGCCTCCTACGGCTGCCACGAGAACTACCTGATGCGCCGGGCGACTCCGTTCGCCGACATCGTCCGGCACCTCACGCCGTTCTTCGTGTCCCGCCAGATCGTCTGCGGCGCGGGCAAGGTCGGCATCGGGCAGGACTCGCGCGGCGAGGGCTTTCAAATCAGCCAGCGGGCCGACTTCTTCGAGGTCGAGGTCGGCCTGGAGACCACGCTCAAGCGGCCCATCATCAACACGCGCGACGAACCGCACGCCGACCCGGAGAAGTACCGCCGGCTCCACGTCATCATCGGCGACGCAAATATGTCGGAAATTTCGACATATTTGAAGCTAGGGACGACGGCGCTCGTCCTCGCCATGATCGAGGACGGGTTCCTCACCACCGACCTCTCGGTCGAGTCCCCGGTCGCCGCCCTGCGGGCGGTGTCCCACGACCCCACCTGCCGGTACGAGATCGCCCTGCGCAACGGCCGCAAGATGACGGCGATCCAGCTCCAGATGGAATACCTCGAGCAGGCCCGCAAGTACGTCGAGGACCGGTACGGCTCCAGCGTCGACGACATGACCAAGGACGTGCTCAACCGCTGGGAGTCCGTGCTCACCCGGCTCGCCGAGGACCCCATGCAACTGTCCCGCGAGCTCGACTGGGTCGCCAAGCTGGAGCTCCTGGAGGGCTACCGGACCCGCGACAACCTGCCCTGGTCCCACCCCCGGCTCCAGCTCGTCGACCTGCAGTACACCGACATCCGGCCCGAGCGTGGCCTCTACAACCGCCTGGTCGCCCGCGGCCGCATGCAGCGGCTGGTGACGGAGAACGACATCGAGCGCGCCATCGAGACGCCGCCCACCGACACCCGCGCCTACTTCCGCGGCCGCTGCCTGCGCCAGTACAGCGAGTCCGTGGCCGCCGCCTCCTGGGACTCGGTGATCTTCGACATCCCCGGCCGGGAGTCCCTCCAGCGCGTCCCCACCTTGGAGCCCCTCCGTGGCACCAAGGCCCACGTGGGCGACCTTCTCGACCGCTGCCGCACCGCCGCCGACCTCGTCGCCGCCCTGACCGGCGAAGGCTGAGCCGCGCCTCCTCCTCTGGGGAGCGGTGCTCGCTCTGCTGGCCCTACCTGCACGATCACGAACCGCGAAACCGCAGGTGGGACGGGTTTATGGGAATCTGCGCATGATCACGGCGAGGGTGGGTGCCGGTGAGGGCGGGGGCGGCGACGAGCTCTCTCCGGGCAGCGGATCTACATCGTAAAGGCGTCCGGCGGGAGCTCCTCGGCCCGCCGGCCGGGCGGAGCGGCCGCGATGCCCTCCCGCCGCAGCACGCCCACGAGTAGGCGCGTCGCCTCCTCCGCGGTCAGCCGCTCGGCCGGATCCCGCCGCAGCAGCCCTTCCAGCACCGGCCGCAACGGCCCCGCCTCATCCGGAGGGTCCGGCTCGCGCAGGCCGCCCGTTCCCCGCTCCGCCAGCGGTCCCGTGCCGGGGAAGGGCGCCCTGCCCTCCACCACCCAGTACAGCGTCGCTCCGAACGACCACAGATCGGCCTCCGGGGCGGCAGGCGCCCCCCGCATCCGCTCAGGCGCGACATACGCCGCCGACCGGGCAGGCGGCGGCGCGGAGCCGCCCGCGTCCCTCCCCATGGCGGCGATTCCGAAGTCCGTGAGCACGACCCGATCCCCGGTGAGCAGCACGGTGCCCGGCCTGATGTCGCCATGAACGACCCCCGTCGCGTGCGCGTGCCGCACGCCCGCCAGGAGCTGGAAACCTACCCACGCCGCCCAGCGGACCGGAAGCCGCCCCACATGCTCGACCGTCTCGTCGAGGGTCAGGCCGGACAGGAGCTCGGTGACGATCCACAGCCGGCCCCGGTCCTCCAGCAGGTCGTGCACCGTGATGATCGCCGGATGGCTCAGCCGGGCCGCCGCCCGGGCCTCGTGCAGCGCCTGCCGCCGCGCCGCCGGCAGGTCCGGCATGTCGACTTCGTACGGCGGCGACACTTCCTTGAGGGCGACGTCGCGCTTGAGCAGCAGATCGTGGCCGTGCCACAGGATTCCTCCGCCGTCGCGGCGGACGGGCGACAGCAGCCTGTAGCGATCCCCCAGCAGATGCCGCGCACGGCCCGTCGCCATCAGCCCCCGTCCACGTCCCCGCACCGGCATCTCGAACCCGGGATCACATTGTGGTCCGAGCCGGTCCGGGGTGACGGTGATTCCGGGCGACCGGCGGCTCCGCCGGGATAACGATCCGATGTACGGCAGGCCCTGGCGAGGATCATTCTGCCCGTGGGTTGCGTTGACGCCGTGCAGAGGGTTGTCTGGCGGGACGCCCCGGCACCGGGCCGCGAAGATCGCGGGACCATTCGCGCGCATTGTCGCCCGGTTCGGGGAAGATATGGGGAAGAGGGTCCCCCGAGCAGCGGAGGTAGCGGAGATGGCGACCAAGGACACCGGCGGGCAGAAGCAGGCCGGCCGCCAGGAGAGCGAGGTCGAGGAGACCGAGGCGCAGGCGTCTCCGGACGTGCAGGAGCGCCACGAGAAGCTCACCGACGACGTCGACGCGATTCTGGACGAAATCGACGAAGTCCTCGAAGAGAACGCCGAGGAGTTCGTGCGGTCGTATGTGCAGAAAGGCGGCGAGTAGCGGCAAAACGGACACGGAAAGGGGGTCAAGTCGGGTGGATTCGCAGGACGGTACGAAGACGTGCCCGGACTGTGGCGTCAGTAAGCAACTCTCCGAATTCGGACTGAACAGGCGCGTGCCGGACGGCCGCGCCAGGTACCGCAAGGCCGGCTTCCGAATCCGATCCACCGCCAGCTGCTATCGAAAGAAGGCGGAGCAGGGAAAGACCGTCCGGGAGCGTATCGACGTTCCCGAGGCTCGCAAAACACTGCCCGCGATGCCGCGAGATAAAGCCGATCCGCTGCGGGGGTTCTACCGGAAGGCCGAGTGGAAGTTCGCCTACACCCACGACAGCTGAACGGTCGCGATCTCGAAGGGCCGGAGCGGGAGCCGTACCGCGCCTGACGAGACCTCAAGCGGGGCGGCGGGGGAGCCGAGCGCGTCGGCGAGACGCGCGGCGGTGAAACCCCCGTGGAGGACGGCCTCGGTGGTCACCAGATGCTCGGCCACCAGGCGGATCTCCAGCCATCCGTCCCTTTCTCTCAGCGCGGCCATCATGACCCCGTCTCCGGAGATCACCGGCGCCATCGGCTCTGGCGCGGTGGCGGCCGCCTCCGGGGATCCTGTCCGGGAAGGCCGGCAGCTCATGGCGATACTCCTCAGCCAGGCGCGGCAGCCCGGCCTCGTGCCAGTCTGATCATGAGTTGTCCTGTGCCGCGATCTGTTCGCGCGTCCGTTCCCCGTGCCCCGCATCGGTTTCAGCGTTCAGGTGGGGTCTCCTCGGCGCATTCGCCACCTATGGGGATGCCCGCCCACTCGGCGTAGCGGCGGACGATCCGCTGGGCCGCGACGATATCCTTCAGCGCCCCGTCGAGTCCGGTGAGCGGAGGTTCGTCCTGGGTGACGAACCGGTGGAACGCGACGAGTTGCCGTTCGAACGACTCGGCGATGTCGCGGTAGACGGTCCTGCGCTCGGTGGTCCCGACCCGGGACAGGACGGTCAGCGTGGTGGGGGCGTTCAGGAGGTAGGGGGACGGGAAGCTCAGCTCCAGTGATCCGTGCTCGTGGTCGAGCCGAATCATCTCCTGATAAGCCGGATAGCTCGGCAGGTAGTGCCAGCGCAGGCCGTACCTGCCGGCTCCGCCGTCGGGCAGCGTCCCGCTGACCTCGACGGACGGAGGGAAGGCGTCGACGGGCCAGACGGCCACGTGGTCGACGGTGTCGGGCGGCCCGGTGAACAGCCGCATCAGGGACAGCTCGTGGCAGATGCTGCCGAGGATGACCTGGGCGTAGAGCCGCCGCAGCCGCTCCGAGGACGTGCCGAGGGCGGTGGTGAGCGACTCCTCGTCGGCTTCGAGGTAGGGGGCGAGCCGCTCGCGCGACGGCCGCGACGCGCGGGCCCTGGCGAACAGGAGCTGCGACTCCTCGGAGGGGTGCAGCACGGTCATGTCCAGGTGGCGTACGGCTCTCGCGCCGCCGGCCTCGTGGAGGGCCTCCAGCATGCGTTGCGTGGCGGGGTCGTACTGCTTCATGTAGGCGACCATGAGCCGGGCGTCGCCGGGGATGCCGCGCAGCTCCCGGCGGCTGTAGGCGAGAGGCTTCTCGCACAGCACCCAGTAGCCGTGGTCGAGGGCGGCCCTCACCAGCGGCCCGTGCGAGCCGGCGGTGAGCAGGAGCAGCGCGTCGAACCCGCCCTTGTCCAGCATGGCCACCGGGTCGTCGTAGGCCGGGACGCCGAGCTCACGCCCGATCGTCTCGGCGTGGCCGCGGTCCAGGTCGCTGACGGCCGAGACCCGGAACAGGTCGCGGCGGCGGGTGAGCAGCGGCAGGTACACGACCTGCGCCACCACCCCGAGCCCCGCGATGCCCACCTTCAGTACGTCCACACCCTCACCATCCCCCCACCCTTGTGGTGATCATGCACACATTCCCGTCAAGGCCCCCCTACCTGCGCCCCTCTCCAGCGTGATCATGCACAGGTTCCCGCCGAGGTGCTCCGACCGGCGCGGACCGTGATCGTGATCATGCGGCGCGCTCAGCCGCACAGAGCCATCACCTCGTTCGAGGGGGTCTCCAGCCGGTGGATCCCCGGGCGGGCGGCCAGCCGGACACGGTCCCCGCGGATCACCCGCCGCGTCTCCGGTCCCCACAACACGAGCCCGTCCCCGTCCACCACCAGGAAGTCCTCCCCATGCCGCAGGAGCAGTGGGCCGCCGGGCGACGCCGACACGGCCGTGCGGCCCTCGGCCAGCGCCTCCAGGACGGCGTCCGGCCCGGCGGCCCGGTCGTCAGCGGCGTGGGCGAGAACCCACGTCGCCGGCGCGCCGGGCGGGTGCCCCTCCTCCGGCGTGTGATAGTCGCCGCCGCCCACGACGACGAGGTCGTCCGCCCAGGTCTGGCCCCAGGCGAGCGGCGCGCCCCAGGTGCGGTCCCACCAGCTGGAGTGCCAGACCTCGGCCGTTCTGGGCCGGGTGTCCATCGGGTGCCGCCACGCGCAGTCGGCCGCCACCGGATGGTTGATCGACAGGATGCCGCCCCTTTCCTGTACGGCTTTCGCCCATTCGCCGGGGGGACGCCGGAAGTCGATCCAGCCGATGTCGCCGAAGGCGTTGGCGTGGCCGAGGTCCGTGGTGATCTCCTGGCCGGGGATGAGGACGATGCCCGCCAGCGCCGCCGCGGCCGGCAACTCGGCGTGGTGGCTGATGGTGTTGTGGTCGGTGACGGCGAGGAAGTCGAGGCCGCGCTCGGCCGCGACGCAGGCGAGCTCGTAGACGCCGAGCGCGCCGTCGGAGTGGGTGGTGTGGGCGTGGAGGTCCCCGGCGAGCCAGCGGAGGCCGCCCAGGCCGGGGAGGCCGCGCCGTGCCGCCGCGGCCTCGCGATGCGGCGCTCGCGGGGCGCGCGGGCACCGGCTCGGGTGGTCGCGCGGCACGGCCGGAGGCCGCCCGTGCCGAATGAACGTGATCTCGTACGGCAGGCCGCCGAGGGGGACGCGGTGAAGGCCGATGAGGACGTGCCAGAGGCCTGGTTCGACCTCGCCGGGGAGGTAGCCGGGGGTCGCCCAGGCGGGGGCGATCGTGTATTCGGAGCGGGCGCCGCCGGACCAGCCGCGGAAGCCGCCGGGGCCGGAGCAGCCGAGGTCGAGCACGCCCGCCGAGCGGTCGTAGGTGAGCCTGACCGTCAGGGCCGCCGTGCCGGGCGGCACCTCGAAGGTCACCTCTCTGACCGGCGCCGCGGGGCAGGTGGCGTCGGCCCGGTCGTCGAGGGTCCAGGTCCCCCTGATAGCGGTCCCCCTGATGGCGGTCCCTCTCGTGGCGGTCATGGTCAGGCGCTCGTGAGGAGCTCGTCGTCGCGGTACAGCAGGGCGCGGCCGGGGCGCGGCGTGACCCAGGCGGGCGTGCCGAGGCCGGGCTCCTCGCCCTCGGGCACGACGACCTGCAGCAGGTGGTTCGCCTCAGCCGAGGGGGACTCCAGGGTGACGAGGTGGGCGGTGCCGAGATTCTCCACGACGGCTACCTTCCCCGTGAACGCGTCGTTCCTTCCTAGTGGCGGCGATTGGGTGAGATCCGCGTACTCGGGGCGCAGGCCGTACACGATGGGGCCTTCGCGGACGCCGGGCGGGAGGGGGAGGACGGCCCCGGCGACGTGCAGGGCGCCGTTCTCGGCGCGGCCGGGCAGCAGGTTCATGGGGGTTGAGCCGATGAAGGCGGCGACGAACGTGTTGGCGGGCCGCTGGAACACCTCGGACGGCGTGCCGACCTGCATGATCCGCCCGGCGGACATGACGGCGATCCGGTCGGCGAGCGCCAGCGCCTCGCCCTGGTCGTGCGTGACGAAGACCGTGGTGACGGCCAGCTCGCGCTGGAGGCGCTTGAGGAAGGTGCGGGCCTCCAGGCGCAGCCGCGCGTCGAGGTTGGACAGCGGCTCGTCGAAGAGGAACACGGTGGGGTGGGACGCGATCGCCCTGGCGAGGGCGACCCGCTGCTGCTGGCCGCCCGAGAGCTGGCCGGGCCTGCGGCCGAGCAGCTCGGAGAGGCTGAGCCGGGAGGCGGTCTCCGCGGCCTTGGCCTCGCGCGCGGCCCGGGGGACCTTCTTGATCCGCAGGGGGTAGGCGATGTTGGCGGTGACGTCCATGTGGGGGAAGAGCGCGTAGTCCTGGAAGACCATCGCGACATCGCGCCGTCCGGGCGGGAGCCGGGTCACATCCACCGCCCCGATCCTGATATTTCCGGATGTGGGGGTCTCCAGGCCGGCGATCGTCCGCAGCAGGGTCGTCTTCCCGCACCCCGAAGGGCCGAGCAGCGCGAAGAACTCCCCGTCGGCGATCTCCAGGTCGAGGGAGTCGATGGCCCGGACCCCGCCGGGGAACTCCTTGGTCAGGCCGCTGAGCGAGATCACCGCTTGATCCCTCCGTGGAAGCGGAAGCCGTACCTGCGGCTGACGAACACGTACATCACGACCACGGGCAGCGAGTAGAGCAGCGAGAACGCCGAGATCAGGTCGAGGCGCGGCGCGCCGCCCTCGGTGTAGAGCGTGTAGAGGATCACCGCGCCGGGCGCCTTGCCGGGATCGCGCAGCAGAATGAACGGCTGCAGGAAGCTGCCCCACACGTTGGCGACCGCCCACACCGCGATGGTCGCCAGGCCGGGCCGCACCAGCGGGATCACGATGTGCCCCAGGATCTGCAGCGGCGACGCGCCGAAGACCCGCGCCGACTCCTCGTAGGAGGTCGGCGTGCCGTCCATGAAGTCCTTCAGGATGAAGATCGCGGCCGGGAGCAGCCCGCCGGACAGCGTCAGGATCACGCCGAGATGGGTGTCGATCAGGTTCAGGCGGGTGGCCAGCTCGAACAGCGGCACCATCGCCGCCGTCCCCGTGACCACCGACGACAGGAGCAGCAGCACGTACAGCAGGGCGTCGCGGCCGGGGACCCGGACCCGGGAGAGCGCGTAGGCCGCCAGCGCGGCCAGCACCACGACGATCGCCGCGCTGCCGCCCGCCTGGATCAGCGAGTTGCGCAGCGAGCTCAGCGCGTACGGATTCTCGAGCAGCGACCGGAAGTTGGCCAGCGTGAACTCCGGCACCGACGTCGTGATCGACGGGTGCGCGTCGAACGGCGCGGACGCCAGCCACAGCAGCGGCAGCGCGAAGAACGCCGGCAGCACGGCGAGCAGGGTCGCCCGCCCGATCGTCCCGAGCGCGTGCCGCGTGTAGTCCCGGCCGGTGGAGGGGGGGCGGGTCCCCCGGTCTCCGCGGATCACGGGGTCTCCGCGGATCATGAGGTCACCGCCTCGCGCCGCCCGCGCAGCAGCCGGAGATAGGCGAAGGCGAAGACGAGGTTGATCAGCAGCACGACGGACGAGATCGCCGCGCCGAACCCGAGCTGCCCGTCGCGCAGCGCGACGTTGTAGATGTAGACCGGCAGGATCTCCGAGCGCCCCTCGGGGCCTCCCGCCGTGATCTGGAAGGTCGTGAAGTCGTTGAACGTCCACAGGCTGATCAGCAGCAGATTGGTCAGCACGTGGCCCTTGATGGCGGGGAAGACCACGTCCCTGAGCTGCTGGAGCGTGGAGGCCCCGGCGAGCCGCGCCGTCTCCAGCTGGGACGGCGGCACGTTCTCCAGCGCCGCGCCGTACAGCATCATGGAGAAGGCCGTTCCCCGCCAGACGTTGAACACGATGATGGACGGCATCGGATAGTCGAGGAGCCACGCGAACCCCGGCGTGTGCAGCAGTGCGTTGAGCGTCCCCTCGTCGCGGTCGAGCAGCGCGATCCACAGGAACGCGACGACCGACGACGGCAGGATCCACGCCAGTAGCACCAGCGCCTCGGTGATCCGCTTGACCGGTCCCGGCCGGTCGCGCAGCATCCACGCGATCGTGAACCCCAGCACCGCCTGTCCCAGCACGGCCGAGCCCAGCACGTACTGCACGGTCAGCCAGAGCGACCGGTGGAACCGCTCGTCACCCAGCGCCGCCGTGTAGTTGTCCGCGCCGACGACCCGGGGGTTCGCCGCCGCCAGCCCGGTCAGCCGGTAGTCGGTCAGCCCGAGATAGATCGTCCAGAGCGCCGGGAAGACCAGGAACACGCCGATCAGCACCATCGCGGGCAGCACGAAGCCGGCGGCCCGCCCCCGCCCCAGGCCGGCGGCGTCAGTGTTCATGGTCGCGCCTCCGGCGCGACGGGCTCGGGGCGCCTTTGAGGCTGCGCCTTCCCTCGTCGCTCGGGGTCGCTCGTCCCTCGCTCCCCACTCGACTCCTCAGTCCAGGCGCAGCCGCGCCCCTCGCGTTCATCGCGCTCGCTCCGCTCGCGTGGGCTCGGGGCGCCTTCGAGGCCCCTCGCGTTCATCGCGCTCGCTCCGCTCGCGCGTGTCAGCTGGTGGTGACATGGGAGGGGCCGACGATGGCTTGGAGTTTGCGCTGGTAGCCGGCGGCGGCCTCGTCCACGGTCCTGCCGGACACGATGTCGGCGGTGGCCTCCTGAAGGGCCGCCGACACCTGCGGGTAGACGGCGAGGGGCGGCCGGTACGCGGTGATCGGCAGCACCTTGTCCGATACGAACTTCAGCATCGGGTCGACGCCCAGCACCCTGTCGTTCACGTCCTTGCGGGAGGTGACCCTCGCCGCGCCGGCGAGCTGCGCCGTGGTGGCCTCCGCCGAGTGCATGAAAGCCAGCAGTTCCCAGGCCAGCTTGGGGTTCGGCGAGTTCGGGTTCAGCACTCGTACGCCGCCGCCGGACATGCTGACGACGTCCTGCCCGCGGATCCCGGAGCCGGGCCGCTCGGCCGGGATCAGGGCATAGCCGACCACGGCGTTCCGATTCGGCATGGGGGCGACGCCCGCCTTGGGCTCGACGACGGCCCGCCAGAAGTAGTCGCTCTCGGCCAGGATGCCGATCTCGCCCCGGGCGAACTCGGCGAACGACTTGTCCCGGCCCTGCGCTTCCTGCTGGAGCCTGGGGTCGCCCAGCCCGGACGTGTAGATCTGCCGGTAGAAGCCCAGGACGTCCTTGAGCGCCTGCGACGCGCCCGTCCACTTGCCGCCGGCGTAGATCTCGGCGCCCGCGCCGGCGAGCAGCGGGAGCACGCCCTGCATGGTCGTGGCCTCGCCCATGGCCGTGCCCGCGTCCAGCTGGATCGGCGCCGGCACGCCGGACCTCTTGAGCGCGGCGCCGGCGTCGATGATCTCCTGCCAGCTCCTCGGCTGCCACTCCGCC
Organism: Planotetraspora sp. A-T 1434; assembly: GCF_025420585.1. Lineage (GTDB taxonomy): Bacteria > Actinomycetota > Actinomycetes > Streptosporangiales > Streptosporangiaceae > JAOEGB01. Next base: position 43,057 of record NZ_JAOEGB010000040.1, read on the forward strand.
GGGAGCCCGGCCTTGCGGAACAGGTCCTTGTTGTAGAACAGCACGCGGCCGTCGGTGCCCTGCGGCAGGCCGTACTTCTGGCCGTCGAAGATGCCGAGGCCCTGCACGGCCGGAGGGATCTGGCTCCACCCCTCCCAGGAGCCGACCTCCGCGCCGGCGACGCTGGAGAGCGGCTTGATGTACCCGGCCTGGGCGAACTCGCCGATCCAGATGCCGTCGAGGTCGATCACGTCGGCCCCGGCGTGGGACTTGAGGTCGAGGGCGATCTTCGTCTTGTACTGCTCGTCGTCGGCCGCGCTCGGCTGGAACAGCACATGGACCTGGCGGCCCCTGGCCTTCTGCGCGGCCTCGAACCGGGGGATCACCCACCGCTCGGTCCAGTCAGCCGTCTCGGCGTTCTTGCCGCCCGAGATCGCGTTGGCGGTGATCGTCAGGGTGACGCCGCCGTCCCCGGCCCCGGTTCCGGTGCCACACGCCGTCAGGACCAGCAGGGCTCCCGCCACCGCCGCGAGTGCAGGTCTCATGGACGTCCTTCCCGCCAAAGTCATGACGTGCAGACAAATCGACACTCGCACGTGATTACTCACACGTAAAGAACCGGTTCGGTGAACGAGTCAGGACGGTACGCCCTGGGATCCACGGGGATGGGGATCACGAGTGTGGTTCGCGCTGAGCTGATCGGGAAGAGTGCAACCAGTGCTGAGACATGAGTAGGGTCGGGCGTAACAACGCACGCTTGGAGGGAGTCGCGTGGCATCTCAGCAGGCCTGGATGAACAACCTCTTCACCAACACGGGTTCTTCGTCGTTCACCGAGTTTCTCGGCGCGTACGCGCCGGATCTGCTGCCCACCCGAGCGCAGGTGCTGGCCGCCCCCGTCGGAGAGCAGATCCCGCACGCGACCACGATCGTCGCGGCGACCTGTGCCGGCGGTGTGGTGATGGCCGGTGACAGGCGCGCCACCTCCGGGAACATCATCTCGCAGCGGGACATAGAGAAGGTCTTCCGCACCGACGACTACTCCTGCATGGGCATCGCGGGCACCGCGAGCACCGGCATCGAGATGGCCCGGCTGTACCGTGTGGAGCTGGAGCACTACGAGAAGACCGAGGGCCGCTCGCTCTCGACCGAGGGCAAGGCCAACCGCCTGGCGACGATGATCCGCGGCAACCTCCCCATGGCCATGCAGGGTCTCGTGGTCGTCCCGCTGTTCGCGGCCTACGACCCGAACCGCGACGCCGGGCGCATCTTCGGGTACGACGTGGGCGGCGGGCCGTACGAGCAGCACAACTACCACTCGATCGGCTCGGGATCGATCTTCGCGCGGGGCTCGCTGAAGAAGCTGTACCGGGAGAACGCCACGCCGGAGGACACCGTGGTGGCCTGCCTCCACGCGCTGTACGACGCGGCCGACGACGACTCGGCGACCGGCGGGCCCGACGTGACGCGGAGGATCTGGCCGGTGATCGCCGTGATCACCGCGGACGGCTTCCGCCGCCTGCCGGACGACGAGGTCGCGGTCCACGTCCAGACCATGCTGGACGCGCGGATGACCAACCCCGACGGCCCGACCGCCCCGCTGCGCTAACTCGAAGAGAGGATCACCCCCGGTGTCCATGCCCTTTGGATATGCCTCACCCGAGCAGATCATGCGGGACAGGGCGGAGTATGCGCGTAAGGGCATCGCGCGAGGCCGCAGCGTGGTCGTCATGCAGTATGCCGACGGCATCCTGTTCGTGGCGCCCAACCCGTCCAAGGCACTCCACAAGATCAGCGAGATCTACGACCGGATCGGCTTCGCCGCCGTCGGCCGCTACAACGAGTTCGAGTCGCTCCGGCTGGCCGGCATCCGCTACGCCGACATCAACGGCTACACCTTCAACCGGAGCGACGTCACCGGCCGCGGGCTCGCCAACCTGTACGCCCAGCAGCTCGGCATGATCTTCACCGAGTCGATCAAGTCGCTGGAGGTGGAGATCGTGGTCGCGGAGGTCGGGGAGGCCCCCGAGGACGACCAGATCTACCGGTTGACGTTCGACGGCTCCGTCTTCGACGAGCAGGGCATGGCCGTCATCGGCGGCCAGGCCGAGGCCGTCGCCGGGCGGCTCAAGGAGCGCTACCGCGAGGGCCTGGCCCTCCCCGAGGCCCTCGACGCCGCCCTGAGCGCGCTCACCGAGCCCGGAGGCGACCGGCCCCCGTCGGCCCAGCTCGAGGTGGCCGTCCTCGACCGGAGCCGGGAGCACCGCAAGTTCCTGCGCCTCACGGGCCCCCGGCTGGAGCGGCTGCTCACCGCCGCCGCCCCTCCGGAGCCCCCGGCCGGTACGGCTCCCGCCGAGGGCGCCGAGCAGCCGGCCGAGCCGTCTGCCGAGCCCCCCGCCGAGCCGCCCACCGCGCCTCCGATCGGGCCGGACGGCGACATCGACACGGGCTCGGACGAGTAAACGGAAGATCCAGAAACACGACCCGGAAGACGTGACCCGGCGCCGCCGCGCTCCTCGTGAGGGGGCGCGGCGGTGTGCCGCCGACGCCGCGGCCCCGGTACGCCCCGGACGGGCGGCGTGGGGGAGATCACGATTTCCTGGCCAAACCAAACCCGGGTTTCGGTAGTCTCATCCGGTTGTGACGACATTTGACCTCTTCCGGCGGGTCGGTGCTCCGGCTGCCGCCGCCGTCGCCCTCCTTTCGCTGGCCGCCTGCTCCGGCGAGGCCGGCACGCCGCCCACGCCCGCGGCGACCGTCACGGTGACGGCGCCGCCGTCCGCCGTGGAGAGCCCGGCGGCCACCCCCACCGACGGCTCGGCGGGCCAGACCGCCACCCCGTCGCCGTCCGCGAGCTCCCGCCCGGTGGCCGACCCGACCGAGGACGACAACTGGCCGCCGATCTCCGGCAAGACCCCGCCCGTCTTCGGGGAGATTTTCCAGTCGGACCCGGGACACGACTTCACCAAGGGCATCAGCCCCAGCCGTGACGGCGTTCTGCGCGGTCAGATCCGCACGATGCAGGACGCCAACGTCGCCGAGTACGTCCCGATCAAGTGGGTGAAGGAGACCGGCGGCTCCACCAACGGCCACTTCGAGGGGCCGCCGGAGGGCGACGCGATGGCCTTCGCCGCTCCCATCGCGAAGAGCGTCGTCTTCCTCAGCGCCGTCGGCTGCGACGGGAACGACCAGACGATCAACAACAGCTACGTCGGCACCCAGCGCTGCCCCCGCGCCAAGCTCGTCACCCGCGCCGCGAAGGGAGACGTGCGGGCGCTCATCACGGTGAAGTCCGGGCAGATCGTCAAGGTAGTGGAGATCTATGCCCCCTGACCGGCGCCCGCCGGGCTCGGGGCGGCAATAGACACGTGATCCCTATCCGATTGTCGCTTTCGGGGAATAGGGTGAGGTGATGGATCGACGCATCTTCGGGCTTGAGAACGAGTACGGCGTCACCTGCACGTTCCGTGGACAGCGGAGGCTGTCGCCGGACGAGGTGGCGCGGTACCTGTTCCGGCGAGTGGTGTCATGGGGCCGATCGAGCAACGTCTTCCTCCGCAACGGCGCGCGTCTCTACCTGGACGTGGGCAGCCATCCCGAATACGCCACCCCTGAATGCGACAACGTCGTGGAGCTGGTGACCCACGACAAGGCGGGGGAGCGCATCCTCGAAGGTCTCCTCGTGGACGCCGAGAAGCGGCTCCGCGAGGAGGGCATCGCAGGGGACATCTATCTCTTCAAGAACAACACGGACTCGGCCGGCAACTCCTACGGCTGCCACGAGAACTACCTCGTCGGCCGGCACGGGGAGTTCGGCCGGCTGGCCGACGTCCTCATTCCCTACCTCGTCACACGGCAGATCATCTGCGGGGCCGGCAAGGTGCTGCAGACGCCGCGCGGCGCGGTCTACTGCGTCTCGCAGCGGGCCGAGCACATCTGGGAGGGCGTCTCCTCGGCGACCACCCGGTCCCGGCCGATCATCAACACGCGCGACGAGCCGCACGCCGACGCGGAGCGGTTCCGGCGGCTGCACGTCATCGTGGGCGACTCCAACATGAGCGAGACCACGATGCTGCTCAAGGTCGGCGCGACCGACCTGGTGCTGCGGATGATCGAGGCGGGGGTCGTCATGCGCGACCTGTCGCTGGAGAACCCCATCCGGGCCATCCGCGAGGTGTCCCACGACATGACGGGCCGCCGCCGGGTCCGCCTGGCCAACGGCCGGGAGGCCTCGTCGCTGGAGATCCAGCAGGAGTACCTCACCAAGGCCAAGGACTTCGTGGACCGCCGGGGCGGCGACGAGACCAGCAAGCGGGTCCTGGAGCTCTGGGAGCGCACGCTCAGGGCGGTCGACACGGGCGACCTCGACCTCGTGTCGCGGGAGATCGACTGGGTCACCAAATACCAGATGATCGAACGCTACCGGCAGAAGTACGACCTGCCGCTGTCGTCGCCGCGCGTCGCGCAGCTCGATCTCGCGTATCACGATGTGCACAGAAAGCGTGGGCTTTTCTATTTGCTCCAGAAGCGCGGCGCGGTGGAGCGAGTGGCAAGCGACATCAAAATCTTCGAGGCGAAATCCGTACCGCCGCAGACGACCCGCGCGAGGCTCCGCGGGGAGTTCATCCGCAAGGCGCAGGAGAAGCGGCGCGATTTCACCGTCGACTGGGTGCATCTGAAGCTGAACGACCAGGCGCAGCGCACGGTGCTCTGTAAGGATCCGTTCCGCAGCGTCGATGAAAGAGTCGACAAGCTCATCGCCGGAATGTGATCTCCTTACGTCGTTCCGACAGCGGGTTCGGGTAGGGTTACCCGAACCTTGCTGTCTGTCTGAGGAATTTCACATGCGCCGCCGTACGGCAATAGTCGCCGCTGTTCCCTTGTTGCTCGCCGCGGCCTGCGGGACCGCGCAGAAGACCACCGCCACCAGCGCGAGCCCGGCCTCGGCCGCGTCCGCCGCGTCCGCCTCCGGCATCAAGGTGACGGGGGACGCCGGCAAGAAGCCGACCGTGACCTTCCCGGCCGGCAAGCCGGCGCTCACGTCGTCGTCCCAGAAGGTCATCGAGGGTCAGGGCGCCCCGGCGAAGGACGGTGACGTCCTCACCGCCAATGTGACCGTCTACAACTGGGACGGCAAGGAGAACAAGTCGGCCGGCTCCGACTACGACCAAGGCAAGTCCGAGTTCGTCACCGTGAACCCGCAGTTGCCGAAGGCCCTGCACGACGCGCTGCTCGGCGCCAAGCCGGGCGGCCGGGTCCTCGCGGTCATCGCCAAGGACAACCTGTCCCCCGACCAGGTGACGCAGGCCAAGCAGCAGGGCACGGACTTCGCCGCGTCGTCGCAGGTGCTGGTGGTCGACGTGGTCTCGGCCGCCGCGAAGGCCGCCCAGGGCGCCGCGGTCGATCCCGGCGTCGCGGGCGTCAAGCTCGAGAACCCTGGCGGCGACAAGGCCCCGACGCTCACCACCAAGACCGACGCCAAGGCCCCCAAGCGCCTCGTCGTCAAGACCGTGATCAAGGGCACCGGCCCCGCCGTCAAGGCCGACCAGACCGTCCTCGCCCACTACACCGGCAAGATCTGGGGCACGGACAAGCAGTTCGACTCGAGCTGGGACAAGGGACAGCCGGCCACGTTCGCGCTCAACCAGGTCGTGAAGGGCTGGTCGCAGGGCCTCACCGGCGTGCCGGTCGGCAGCCGCGTGCTGATCACCATCCCGCCGGACCTCGGGTACGGCAAGGAGGGCAACGCCCAGGGCGGCATCAAGGGCACCGACACCCTCGTCTTCGTCGTGGACGTCCTCGCCGCCGCCTGACGTTCTCAGGCGGCCGCGAAAGAAAAAAGATCTTTCCCGCTCCCCGTGTCATCCGGAGGAGCGGGAAAGATCTTTCAGTTCACCCGGCGTCCCGGTTCACCCGGTCCGTCACGGCGCTCAGCTGATGGGCTCAGCTGATGTGGTAGCTGTCGCCGTAGACCTTCCAGTCGAGCGGCGGGTTCAGGTTGAAGTTGCCGTTCTTGAGGAACACCCGCTGCTCGGTGTCGACGCGGCTGGTGTCGCTGTGCGCCTCCTCGGTCTTCATGGCGGCCTTGCGGGCGTCCAGGAAGGCGTTGAGGTAGGTCGTCTCGTTGCCGCCCTGCGACGGGGGCTTGGCCTTCTTCAGCGCGTTCTTGCGGATCCCGCCGAAGCTGGTGCTGTCGCTGCCGGGGCCGTGCATGACGATGGCGTCGTAGTAGATGAACTGGCCGAGAGCGCGCAGGCCGTCCGCCTTCGCCTGCTGCACGGCCGGGTTGAAGTAGACCCGGTCGCGCTCGTCGTTCTGCGCCTGCTGGAAGGCGGAGTCGGCGGCCGCGGTCTTCCATGCGTTGGTGAAGCTCGAGCCCAGGCCGCTGTGCGAGGAGGTGCCGTTGACCTTGCGGAGCGCGGGCAGGAACTTGGCCAGCACGTTCCCGGGCTTGCGCTGGGTGTAGAGCTCGACGAGGTCCAGCATGTCGCCGGTGCCCGAGCAGAACCCGATGATGCCGCCGGTGTAGCCGCGGCCGTCGCCGATGTCCTCGATGTACTTGTACTGGGCCTTCCAGTTGAGGGAGGAGTTCTCCGCGCTGGAGACGAGCTCCATCGCGATCTCCTTCTTCTTGGGGTCCGTGAGGTCGACGGACGCGGCCTTGGTCTTGCCCGTCGCGGCCGCCGCCAGGCCCGTCTGGGCGGGCAGCACGGCCACGGAAGCGGCCAGGACCAGCAGAGCGGTCCGGCGAGAGGTCTGCTTGTTCAGCAGGTCTTTCACAGTGTTCTCTCCGTTCTCCGCCGTTCTCGGCGACGGGCGGCCCGCGCGGGTGACGCGGTTGGGGGGTGCGCCGTCGAGGAGGGGGGTGGCGGAACAGCCGGGAAGCGAGGCTTCACGGCGTTAGTTAGGAAGGTTTCCTAATGAGAGCAGTAGCGGCAAGCCGCTGTCAACGCCTTGTTTACTCGAATTTGACCCGGTATCTTCCGCCGCATGTAAAGCCGCTGGCCGACATGAACGCGTCTGTCGACGCGGCGCGGCGGCGTAAGATCCACGGCACCGGATCCACGGCACCGGATCCACGGCACCGGATCCACGGCACCGGATCCAC
>NZ_JAOEGB010000041.1 GCF_025420585.1 Planotetraspora sp. A-T 1434
CGGGGGCAGCGGAGCGGTGATCACGTGAAGGCCGGACGGGAGCGTCCCGGCGGTCGGGCGGGCCGGCGTGTCATCGGGGAGCGGGACGTCGGCCGGGGCCCGCCAGCTCGAATAGACCACCGATCGGGGGAGCTTCTCGGTCGCGGCGGCCGCCCAGTCGGCGCTGAACAGCACCGGCATGGAATCGATGAGAGTCGCGAGGGCACGGTCGCCCGCCGTGGTGAGGAACTTGAGGATCTCCAGCTCGGGGTAGGTGCCCGGCGCCTCCCTGGTGGCCCAGATCCCGTCGATCCGGACGCCCTCGACGCTCTCCAGCGCGTGGACGAGATACTCCCGGGGAGCCGCGTCCGGCCAGTAGACGGTGAAGTCGTCCAGCGCCCGGCCGTCGCCCCGGTCGAGGACGATGACCTGGGTGATGTCCGCTCCGGCTGACCCGAGCGCGCGGGTGACCTGGCCAAGCGACCCTGGACGGTCCGGCAAGGCGATTCTCAGCCGCAGCAGCATGGTTACCTCCCCGAGCGCTAGAGTAACCGGACAAAAGCCCCACGTCCATGATCTTGTACGGCTCATGCCCCGCGGCAGGCGAAAATGGGCAGGTGAAAATCGGGACGTACGAGGTCTGGCCACCCGTGGTGCTCGCGCCGATGGCGGGCATCACCAACATCGGTTTCCGCAGGTTGTGCCGGGAGCAGGGCGGCGGGCTGTTCGTCTCCGAGATGATCACGTCGCGGGCGCTGGTGGAGCGGGTGCCGCTGACCTTCCAGATGATCCGCTTTGGCGCGGAGGAGACGCCGCGGAGCATCCAGCTCTACGGGGTCGATCCCGTCATCATCGGCAAGGCGGCCAGGATGATCGCGGAAGAGGACCTGGCCGACCACATCGACCTCAACTTCGGCTGCCCGGTGCCCAAGGTCACCAGGAGGGGCGGCGGGTCGGCTCTGCCGTACAAGCGGAACCTGCTGCGCGCGATCCTCAGGGAGGCCGTCAGGAACGCCGGGCCGCTGCCGGTGACGATCAAGATGCGCAAGGGCATCGACGACGACCACCTGACTTACCTGGACGCGGGCCGGATCGCCGTCGAGGAGGGCGTCGCCGCCGTCGCGCTGCACGCCCGTACGGCCAGGCAGCACTACGGCGGCACGGCCGACTGGGACGCGATCAAGCGGCTCAGGGACGCCGTGCCGGAGATCCCGGTGCTCGGCAACGGCGACATCTGGAGCGCCGACGACGCGCTCCGCATGGTCGCGGAGACCGGCTGCGACGGTGTGGTCATCGGGCGGGGATGCCTGGGCCGCCCCTGGCTGTTCCGCGACCTGGACCTGGCCTTCGAGGGTGCGGCCGAGCGGACCAGGCCCTGCCTCGGCGAGGTGGGGGCGATGATGTTCCGCCACGCCGAGTTGCTGTGCGAGGTCATCGGGAGCGAGCCGCACGGTCTGGCCGACTTCCGCAAGCACGTGGGGTGGTACCTGAAGGGGTTCGTGATCGGCGCGGAGACCCGCCGGGCCCTCACCACCGTCACGAGCCTGGCCGAGCTCCGCGAGCGCGTCGGGGAGCTGGACCAGGACCAGCCGTGGCCCGCGGAGGCCGACGGCCCGCGCGGCAAGAGCGGCGAGCGCTCGAAGGTCGCGCTGCCGCACGGCTGGCTGGACGACCCGGACGAGATGGCCGCCCTCGACGCGGAGGACGCCACCTCGGGTGGCTAGAGGCGGTTGAAGGCCGTGACGTGGAGGACGGCGGTGCCCTCCTCGTCGGAGGCGGCCAGGTCGACCTCGGCGCTGATCCCCCAGTCGTGGTCGCCGGCCGGGTCCTCGATGACCTGGCGGACCCGCCACAGCTCCTTCTCCTCCTCGATGAGCAGGAGCGCGGGGCCGCGGGCGGCGGGGCCGGTGCCGATCTCCTCGTGCTCGTCGTAGTACGCGTCGAGGGCGGCCGCCCAGTCCACGTCCGGGTAGAGCTCGACCAGCTCCTCCTCGCGGTCGAGGGCGGCCAGCTCCACCATGCGGAACATCGCGTTGCGGACGAGCACCCGGAAGGCCCGGGCGTTGGCGGTGACCGGCCGGATGCGGGTCTCCAGCTCGTCGCGGGCCTCCAGGGCCTCGGACGGGTTGGCCAGCTTCTCCCACTCGTCGATCAGGCTGGAGTCGACCTGGCGGACCAGCTCGCCCAGCCACTCGATGAGGTCGATCAGGTCGTCGCTCTTGAGATGCTCGGGGACCGTCTTGGACAGCGTGCGGTACGCGTCGGCCAGGTAGCGCAGCACCGTGCCCTCGGAACGGGCCAGCTCGTAGAACTGGATGTACTCGGTGAAGGTCATCGCCCGCTCGTACATGTCGCGGACGATGGTCTTGGGGCTCACGACGTGGTCGCCCACCCACGGGTGCCCCTGCCGGTAGGTCTCGTACGCCCCGAACAGCAGGTCGGCCAGCGGCATCGGATACGTCACCTCGGCGAGAAGCTCCATCCGCTCCTCGTACTCGATCCCGTCGGCCTTCATCTGCGCGACGGCCTCGCCGCGCGCCTTGTTGAGCTGGGCGTGCAGGATCTGCCGGGGGTCGTCGAGCGTCGACTCGACGATCGAGACGATGTCCAGCGCGTACGTCGGGGACTCCGGATTGAGCAGCTCGAACGTCGCCAGGGCGAACGTGGACAGCGCCTGGTTGAGCGCGAAGTCCTCCTGGAGGTCCACGGTCAGCCGAGCCCTGCGGCCGTGCTCGTCGGGCTCACTGAGCGTCTCGACGATCCCTCCGGCGAGCAGCGACCGGTAGATCGCGATCGCGTGGCTGATGTGCCGGCGCTGGGCCTTGCGGTCCTCGTGGTTGTCGGTGAGCAGCCGCTTCATCGCCTGGAAGCAGTCCCCGGGCCGGTTGATGATCGACAGGAGCATGGCGTTGCTGACCTTGAACCGGGAGGTCAGCGGCTCCGGCTCGGCCGTCTGCAGCTTCTCGAACGTGTCCTCGCTCCAGCCGACGAAGCCCTCCGGCGGTTTCTTCCGGGCGTAGCCTCGCCGCCTCTTGGGATCGTCGCCGATCTTGGCCAGGGCCCGCTCGTTCTCGATGACGTGGTCGGGCGCCTGACAGACGACATAGCCGACCGTGTCGAAGCCCGCCCGCCCCGCCCGGCCGGCGATCTGGTGGAACTCCCGGGCGCGCAGCCGCCGCACCCGGTTGCCGTCGAACTTCGACAGCGCCGTGAACAGCACCGTGCGGATCGGGACGTTGACCCCCACGCCGAGGGTGTCCGTCCCGCAGATGACCTTCAGCAGCCCCGCCTGGGCCAGCCGCTCCACCAGGCGGCGGTATTTCGGCAGCATCCCGGCGTGGTGGACGCCGATGCCGTGCCGTACGAGCCGCGACAGGGCCCGGCCGAACCGCGTGGTGAACCGGAAGTTCCCGATGAGTGAGGCGATGGCCTCCTTCTCGGCCTTGGAGGCCATGTTGATGCTCATCAGCGCCTGGGCCCGCTCCATCGCGGCCGCCTGGGTAAAGTGGACCACGTAGACCGGGGCCTGCTGGGTGGACAGCAGTTCCTCCAGCGTCTCGTGCAGCGGCGTCACCCGGTAGGAGTAGATCAGCGGCACCGGCCGCTCGGCGTTCTTGACCACCGCCGTCTGGCGGCCCGTCCGGCGGGTGAGGTCCTTCTCGAAGCGCTCGACGTCGCCCAGCGTGGCCGACATCAGCACGAACTGGGCCTGCGGGAGCTCCAGCAGCGGCACCTGCCACGCCCACCCGCGGTCGGGCTCGGCGTAGAAGTGGAACTCGTCCATGATCACGGTGCCGACGTCGGCGTCCGCGCCATCCCGCAGGGCGATCTGGGCGAGGATCTCGGCGGTGCAGCAGATGATCGGCGCGTCCGAGTTGACCGAGGCGTCGCCGGTCATCATGCCGACGTTCTCCGTGCCGAAGAGCGCGCACAGGTCGAAGAACTTCTCCGACACCAGGGCCTTGATGGGAGCGGTGTAGAAGCTCACCTCGTCTCTGGCCAGCGCCGCGAAGTGGGCGCCGGCGGCGACGAGGCTCTTCCCCGAGCCCGTGGGCGTCGAAAGGACGACGTTGTTGCCGGAGACGACCTCGATCAGCGCCTCCTCCTGCGCCGGGTACAGCGTGAGCCCCCGCTCGGCGTTCCAGGCCACGAACGCCTCGAACAGCGAGTCGGGCTCGGAGTCAGTGGGGAGGTGCCGGATGAGGCTCATGCTTTCGCTCACCCCCCTATCCTGCCGAAGCGATCGGAGTGTTCGGACCGACGCGCGGGAGCATGGGCGTGGCGGAGCGAGAAGTGCCAGGTCAAAGCCACAGACTAGGTCTCATGGGGGAGAAGCGCGCCCGGTTCTCGGGGTGGATCGTCGACGCGCTGCTCGCCTGCGCCGTGCTCGCCTACGCGATCCCGCCGGCGCTGACGGGCCGGCCGTTCTCATGGTTCCTTTCCTGGTGGCCCGTGCCGCCGTGGGTCGCTGTCTGGGTCGCTGTCTGGGTCGCGGTCCTGTCCGCGGTCGCCGCGGCCCTCAGCATGCTGGCACGGCGGCGCACGGCATGGCCCTCGATCGTCGCCTCGCTCCTCTGCCTCGCCCTCGCCGGACAGGGCGTGGCGGTCACCATCGCCGCCTACTCGATGACGGCCGAGGGCACCGTCCGCCGGTGGCGGCTGACCGCGGCCGTCATGACCGCGGCCTACCTGGTGCTCGACCACCTGGGCCCGAGCCCGGACGGCCTCCTCGTCCTCAGCGCCGTGCGCGCCGTCACGCTGGTCTCCGTGCCCGCGGTGATCGGGACATGGGTGCGAGGATGCCGCACGACGCTGGCGGGGGTATGGCAACGCGAGGAGCAGGCCGCGTCGCGGGAGCGCCGCCGCATAGCGGGGGAGATGCACGACACCGTGACGCACGCCGTCACCGTCATGGTGCTCAACGCGGGCCTCATCCAGGACACCCAGGACCTGGGCGAGATCCGGCGGCTCGCCAGGAGCATCGAGGACAAGGGCGTGCGGGCGCTGACCGAGCTCCGCGAGGTGCTGACCGTGCTGCACCGCAGGGACATGCCCGCGTCCGCCGAAGGGCTGGAGGCGATCCCGCAGCTCGTGGCGGAGGGCAACGCGACCGGCCTCAAGTGCAGCCTTCATCTCGACGTCCCCGAGGGGACGGTCGCCAGGGAATCCGCGCACGCCTGCTACCGGGTGGTCCAGGAAGGGCTCAACAACGTGCGCAAGCACGCTCCCGCGTCCGAGGTGCGGATCACCTGCGAGGCCCGCGACGACATGGTGACGGTGGCGGTGGTGAACAGCGCCGAAGGGCGGCTCCGGCCGTACCCCGCCGCTCCGCGGATCGGGTCAGGGTACGGGCTGGTCGGCCTGAAGGAGCGGGTCAACCTCGTCGGAGGCTGGCTCGCCTCGGGGCGGACGCCGGAGGGAGGCTTCGCGCTCACGGCCCGCATCCCCTGTCACCCACCGGACGGGGAGCGGTAGGCGCTGAGGGCCTTGAGCCTCCGGAGGGCCTCGTGCGAGCGCGAGCCCGGCACCGGCGCGTAGATCACCACCCGCTGGTCGCGGTCCGGTACGTGGAGCACCTGGCAGTCCACGTCTATCGGGCCGACGACGGGATGGACGAGCCGCTTGCGCTGGTCCCTGCGGACCTCCACGTCATGGGAGGCCCACAGCTCGGCGAAGGGCGGGCTGCACGCCAGCAGCTCGGCCACCAGGTCCCGGATGCCCTTGTCGTCGGGATAGCGTCCCGCCGCCGCCCGGAGGTCCCGGACCGCGGAGCGGGCGAACCGGCCCCGTTCCTCGTCGCACAGGTGCTGCTCCAGGTCGGGGGAGCGGAACATCCACCGGATCACGTTGAGGTCCTCGCGGGGCACCGTGTCCAGGTCGCCCAGCAACGCGCCGGCCACGCGGTTCCACGCCAGGATGTCGTACTTCGCGTCGAGCACGTACGCCGGGACGTCCTCCAGGCCCTCCAGCATGTTGAGGACGCCGCTCGGCACGTCCCTTCTCGGGCCCGAGGCCGGCGCCGGGGTCTCTCCGGCGAGTCTGATCACCGGTGCCAACAAGGGAATCGGCTACGAGATCGCCAGAGGGCTCATCGCCGAGGGCGTCACGGTCCTCGCCGGGGCCCGCGACCCGGGCAGGGGCGAGGAGGCCGCCGCCCGGCTCGGTGCCCGGTTCATCCAGGTCGACGTGACCTCGCCCGAGTCGGTGGCCGCGGCAGCCAAGCGGATCGAGGAGGAGTACGGCACGCTCGACATCCTCGTCAACAACGCCGGCATCGCGCTGGGCGGCCCGTCGGCGAGCCAGACGCCGGTCGACATGACCCGGACCGTCTACGAGACCAACGTCTTCGGCGTCATCTCCGTGACCAACGCCATGCTGCCGCTCCTGCGCCGGTCGCCCGCGGCGAGGATCGTGAATGTGTCGAGCGAGGTGGGCTCCCTTGGGCTGACCACCGACCCGGAGAGCCCGTTCTACTCGCTCATAGGGATCGCCTACCAGTCGTCCAAGAGCGCGCTCAACATGATCACCGTGTGCTACGCCAAGGAGTTCGCCGATATGAAGATCAACGCGTGTAATCCCGGCTACTGCGCGACGGATCTCAACGCGCACTCCGGCTTCCGGACGGCCGCGCAGGGCGCCGCCGTCGCCGTACGGCTGGCCCTGCTGGGCGCCGACGGCCCCACCGGGGCGTTCCTCGGGGACGAGGGGCCCCTGCCCTGGTAGTCACAGACCGAGGTCCTCGATCTCCTTGAGCAGCGCGGAGCGGGAGTCGCCGGTCGCGGCCTTCGGGGCCTCGGCGGGGCGGCGGTCCCGGAACAGGTAGCCGCCCACGATCCCGCCGACGAAGCCGAAGACGTGGGCCTGCCAGCCGATCCCCTCGGCCGGCAGGAGCCCCGCGAACTGGTAGGCGAAGCACAGTCCCATGACCAGGCCGATGACGATGTCGATCAGGTGCCGGTCGAAGGCCCCGCGCACCAGCACGTAGCCGAAGTAGCCGAACACCAGCCCGCTCGCCCCCGCCCCGATGGCGGAGGAGTCGGCGGTGAACCAGGACCCCAGCCCGCTGGCGAGGGCGATGAGCCCGGTCACGCCGAGGAACTTCCGCACGCCTCGATAGGCCGCCAGGAACCCGAAGATGAACAGCGGGCCCGAGTTGCCCTCGATGTGGGCCCAGCTCCAGTGGAGCAGCGGCGCGGAGACGATGCCCGGCAGCCGGTCGACGTCCCACGCCCTGATGCCGTAGTGATAGCTGAGCCCGTAGCCGTCGGCCCAGTTCACGATCTGGACGACCCAGATGAGCCCCAGGAAGCCGACCATCACCCAGAACGCCTTCCGGGCCTCGGCGATCATGATTTCGGCGGTGCGCCCGTCGGTCACCTCACGAAAGATATCCGCGCGGGCGGACGCGCGCTAGACGCGTTCGAGTACGACCACCGGGATCTCGCGGGAGGTCTTCTTCGTGTACGCGTCGTAGTCGGGCCAGGCGGCCGTCATCGTCCGCCACATGTCCGGCTTCTCCTCCGGCGTGGCCGTACGGGCCCTGGCCCGGAACCTCTCACCCTTGATCTGCAGCTCGACCTCGGGGTCGGCCTGGAGGTTCAGGTACCACAGCGGCGGATCGTCGGATCCGCCCTTGGAGGCGACGACCAGGTAGGCGTCGCCGTACGGCCGGTAGATCAGCGGGGTGCTGCGCTTCTGCCCCGACTTGCGGCCGGTCGTCGTGAGGATCGCGACGGTGGTGCCCTGCCAGTCGTGGCCCTCCTCGCCGCCGGTCTCGACGTAACGCCTGACGTGTTCCTGTCCGAAAAGCATGTCGGTCACCTACCCTTTCGGCGAGCGTCAACCGCAGGAGGCGTCGATCAATTCCATGGCGACGTTCAGCGCGGCCTCGGCCCGCTCCTCGTCGGTCACGTCCTCGTCGGGCACCACGAACCAGACGGCGTGCAAGGTGAACAGCGCCATGGAGCGCTTCAGCCGGATGGTCAGCGGGTCGCCGGGCTCGCACAGCACGTCGAGGAGCGCGGTTATCCGGTCGCGCATCGCCTCCGCCTTGGTGTGACCGCGCATCGCGGTCTGGTTGCGTTCCATGAAACGCATGACCTCGTGATGGCGGCCCCGGGTCATGTCGGCGGAGTAGCGCCGGATGATCTCCCGCCTGGCCTCCTCCGTCCGAGGCTGCACCTTCGCCCAGTCGATCAGCGCGTCCAGGGCCTCCATCCGGTCGTCCATGAGGCTGGCGACGATGTCGTCCTTGGTCTTGAAGTGGTAGTAGAGCGCGGCCTTGGTCACCCCGAGGGCTTCGGCGATCTCGCGCAGGGAGGTCGCCTCGTATCCCTGCTCCGTGAACAGCCTGATAGCGACCTCCTGGATGCGGGTCCGCGTATCGGTTTGTGCGCCCATGGTGGATTGTCCCTTAATTGGCTTGACGGCCGGCAAGTAAGGACTATACCGTGTCCCGATGCACTAGCCGGTCGGCAAGTAAGTTGTTCTCAAGGGGGCCCCACATGACGGAGACCGCGACCGCGACCGCGCCAAAGCGGTCGAGGGAAGTAATGATCGTACTGCCGGGCCTGATGCTGGCGATGATGCTGGCGATGCTCGACAACATGATCGTCGGTACGGCGATGCCGAGGATCGTCGGCGAGCTCAACGGCCTGGAGTACTTCACCTGGGTGACCACGGCATATGTCCTGGGCACCACGGTATCGACCCCGATCTGGGGCAAGCTCGGCGACCTCTACGGCCGCAAGAACATCTTCCTCGGGTCGATCGTCCTCTTCCTCGTCGGCTCCGCGCTCTGCGGCATGGCCGGCTCGTCCATGTTCGGCGGCACGGCGAACGGCATGACGGAGCTCATCGCCTTCCGCGCCCTCCAGGGTCTCGGCGCCGGCGGCCTCATGGTCAACGTGATGGCGATCATCGGCGACCTGGTTCCGCCCCGCGAGCGTGGCCAGTACCAGGGCATCATGGCGGCGATGATGTCGCTCGCCATGATCGCGGGCCCGCTCGCCGGTGGCTTCATCACCGACCACCTGAACTGGCGCTGGGCGTTCTACGTCAACCTGCCCCTCGGCGGCGTCGCGCTCCTGTGGCTGGTGCTCAAGCTGCACCTCCCCAAGTACCGCACCGAGCACCGCATCGACTGGCTCGGGGCCGGCGTTCTGACCGTCGGCATCACCGCGCTCGTGCTGATCACCTCGTGGGGCGGCCAGGCGCACGGCTACCCGTGGGGCTCGTGGCAGATCCTGGGGCTGGCGGCCGTGGCGGTGGTCGCGCTCGGGCTCTTCATCCCGATCGAGCGGCGGGCGGCCGAGCCGGTCATGCCGCTGCACGTGTTCCGCGACCGCAACTTCTCGCTGATCTCGCTGGTCGGCTTCCTGCTCGGCTTCGCGATGTTCGGCGCGATCAGCTTCATGCCGCTGTTCCAGCAGACCGTCCAGGGCGCGTCGGCGACCAACTCCGGCCTGCTCCTGCTGCCGATGATGGCCTCGATGATGGTCGTGTCGCTGTTCGTCGGCAGGGCGATCACCCAGACGGGCAAGTACAAGATCTACCCGGTTGTCGGCGGCGTGATCATGGCCGTCGGCATGTGGCTGCTGTCGCTCCAGGACGTCAACACCCCCGTCTGGCAGACCGGCGTGTTCATCGCCGTGCTGGGCCTCGGCATGGGCTTCCTGATGCAGACGAGCATGCTGATCGCGCAGAACAGCGTCGAGCAGAAGGACCTCGGCGTGGCCAGCAGCGCCTCGACGTTCTTCCGGTCGATCGGCGGTTCGTTCGGCGTCTCCCTGTTCGGCGCGATCTTCAACAACCACCTGGTGTCGGGTCTCACCGAGAGGTTCGGCGAGAAGGCCGCCCACGCGATCACCTCGGGCGGCGGCCAGATGAACCCGGCGGCCCTCGATCACCTGCCGCCGCAGATCAAGACAGGGTTCCTGGAGTCGCTCGCCAACGCGATCAGCTCGGTCTTCGGCTGGGCCGTCCTGTTCGCCGTGCTGGTCCCGCTGATCGCGGCCTTCATCAAGGAGATCCCGCTCCGGGGCGGCGCGACCTCCCCGAGTGAGAACCTCGAATCGGTGTCCGCCTCCTTCGAGTGACCCCGGCCCTGTACGGCTTACGCCCCCGCGCGGGCGTAAGCCGTACAGGTCGTTCAGGCGGGCCTTTCCACCCGGTCGCCGGACCAGTCGGTGTGGAAGGAGCCGTCCCGGTCGACGCGCCGATAGGTGTGGGCGCCGAAGTAGTCCCGCAGGCCCTGCAGGAGCGCCGCCGGGAGGCGGTCCCTGCGCAGGCCGTCGTAGTACGCCAGGGCCGACGAGAACCCGGGCGTCGGGACGCCGATGGTGGCCGCGGTCGCCACGACGCGGCGCCAGGAGTCCTGGGCCAGGGCGAGCGCGGCGGAGAACGTGGGATCGACCAGCAGCGTCGGCAGGCCGGGGTCGGCGTCGTAGGCCGACCGGATCCGGTCGAGGAACCGCGCCCTGATGATGCAGCCGCCGCGCCAGATCGTGGCCATCGCCCCAAGGTCGATGTCCCAGCCGTACTCCTTGCTCGCCGCCGCCATCTGGTCGAACCCCTGGGCGTAGGCGACGATCTTCGAGGCGTACAGCGCCCGGCGCACGTCCTCGACGAAGTCCCCGTCCTGGGCGGCCGCGTGCGGACCGGCGAGCGACCGCGCGGCGGCGCGCTGCTCGGGGTGGCCGGACAGGGCTCGGGCGAACACCGCCTCGGCGATGCCGGTCACCGGGATGCCGAGGTCGAGCGCGCTCTGCACCGTCCAGCGGCCGGTGCCCTTCTGCTCGGCCTGGTCGACGATGACGTCCACGAACGGCGTGCCGGTCTCCGCGTCGGTGTGACCGAGCACCTCGGCGGTGATCTCGATGAGGTACGACTCGAGCTCGCCCTCGTTCCACTCGCGGAAGACGTCGGCCAGCTGCGCCGGGGTGAGCGCGAGCGCCTGCCTGAGCAGGTCGTAGGACTCCGCTATGAGCTGCATGTCGGCGTACTCGATGCCGTTGTGCACCATCTTCACGAAGTGGCCGGCGCCGTCCGGGCCCACGTGGACGCAGCACGGCGTCCCACCGACCTTGGCGGCGATGTCCTCCAGCAGCGGGCCGAGCGTCTTGTACGCCTCGGCGGCGCCGCCGGGCATGATGCTGGGCCCGTTGAGCGCCCCCTCCTCGCCGCCGGAGATGCCGGTGCCGACGAAGTGGATGCCGCGCGCCTTCAGCGCCTCCTCCCTCCGGCGGGTGTCCTCGAAGTTCGCGTTTCCGCCATCGATGATCATGTCGCCGGGCTCCATGCACGCGGCCAGCTCCTCGATCACCGCGTCGGTGGGCGCTCCGGCCTTGACCATGATGATCGCCTTGCGCGGCCGTTCGAGTGACGCGACGAACTCCTCGACCGAGCCGGACGGGATGAACACGCCCTCGTCCCGGTGGTCCTCCATGAACTGCGTGGTGCGGCTCTCGGTCCGGTTGTGGATCGCGACCACGTGGCCGTGATGGGCGAAGTTCCGGGCCAGGTTGCGCCCCATCGTCGCCAGACCGGTCACTCCGATATCTGCTTTGTCCATACCTGCGTTGTCCATATGCCTAGTCATATACCGTCCGCCTCGTCGGATGGGGCACCGGCTGTGCCATGGGGACGCGCGTCCCCATGGCCCGGCGCCCGCTCAGTATCCGTAGCCGCCCGAGTGCGAGTGCGACGGGGAGGCCGACGGGGACGGGGACGTCCCGGCGCCGGCCGGTCGGATCAGCCCGAGCAGGCCGTGCTGCGCCCTGCCGATCCCGGCCGAGAACCACAGCGCGTCCGTGCCGCCGTTCTGCGCCGTGCCGGGCTCCAGGTCCCACAGCCCCTCGATCGCGATGGCCGTGCCGTCCGTCTTGCGGAGTGGCCCGAGGTAGCGGCCGGTGCGCCGGTTGTACGCGTTGACCCAGCCGTCGCCGAAGTTGCCGACGAGGAGCGCCCCGGCGTAGGGGCCGAAGCCCTGGGGCGCGAGGGTCATCGCCCACGGCGCGTTGAGCGGGCCCCTGCTCGCGAACCGGCGCAGGTAACGGCCCCCGGGGCTGAACTGGCTGACGAAGCCCCTGCCCCGGCCCGCCACGGGCTTGCCCGTCCGCGGGTCGCGCTTGGCGTACGCGACGAAGACCGAGCCCCCGACCACCTCGACGTTGAAGGGGGAGTAGTCCGGCGGCAGGAACGGGTCCCGGAACTGGCGCCGCGTGAGCCGTACCCGGTCGAAGTCGTCGTCGAAGACGTGGATCCGGCCGTGCGAGAAGGACGGCGCCAGCAGGAACGTGCCGCGGTCGGTCTCCATGAGGGCCAGCCCCTTGTAGTCGGCGCCCCGGGTGAAGGCGCCGATGACGGCGTGGTTGGGGTCCGCCTTGGCGCTCCAGGCGGTGATCGCGCCGCTGGGGCTGGAGAAGATGAACGACGCCGGGGCCGTCCCGAGCTTTCCCTTGATGGTGAAGTTCTCGCCGGTGTAGAACACCTGGCCGGTGGGGGTGCCGCCGGGGATCCACACCTGCGTGGGGGCCTTCTTCACGGTCCCCGCGCCGCCCGTGTAGACGGTGGCGCCGCCGGTGCCCGCGTCGGACACCCACAGGGTCGCGCCCATGGCGAGGCCCCACGGATTGATCAGCTTGGGGTCCGTGACGGCGGCCTTGCCCGCGACGTCCGAGACCAGATCGACCTCGGTGAACCTGGCCGGCGGGCTGGAATACGCGGGGACCGCGCCGACGAGTGTCAGCGCGAGCGGCGCGGCGCAGAGCGTGACGATACGTGCCCGCATGGGGTCTCCTCTATGGACGGTGCGTCGGCATGCCCTTACGCCGGGAGATACGCCGTCCCACTCCGGAGGGTTCACCCGAGCCGGCACAGCCGGTTGGCACAAGGGGAGGCAAGGTAGTGTGCCGCGTCACATATGATGACGGAAACCTGTAAACCCGACGGGTTTTGTATAGAGATGGCACTCTGAGGCGAGTGAGGCTTGGTGTCCTCCGCGATCCCTGTTATGAGGAGAGCCTAGAGCCGGTCCTCTTGGCCGAGGTCCGGGCCGTCCCCATCGTCATTATGTGGAGAAGATCGACGTGTTCATACCGCAGCCGGAACGGTCAGTCGTCGCGGTTCCCCCACCCGGAGACGGGCCCGGGTTCTGGTCCGGGGCGCCCAGCGCCGTGAGCAAGGACGGGTGGATCTACCTCGCCTACCGGCTGCGCCGCCCGATCGGCGAGGGCAGGGGATACGCGGTCGAGGTGGCGAGATCGGCCGACGGGGAGCACTTCGAGACCCTGCTCACGATCACCAAAGAGGACATGAAGACGGAGTCGCTGGAGCGACCCACCCTCGTGGTAACCCCGGAGGGCGTCTGGCGGCTGTACCTGAGCTGCGCGACGTACGGCACCAAGCACTGGCGGGTGGAGGTCATCGAGGCCGCCGACCCCGCCTCCTTCGACCCCGGCGACGCGCGCGTGGTCCTGCCCGGAGACCTCAAGACCGGCGTCAAGGATCCCGTGATCGTGCACCACGACGGCCTGTGGCACCTGTGGGCGTCCTGCCACCCGCTCGACGACCCCCAGGAAGCCGACCAGATGGTCACCGACTACGCGACCAGCGTCGACGGGATCGAATGGTCGTGGCAGGGGACCGCCCTCGACCGGCGGCCCGGCGCGTGGGACTCCCGCGGCGTGCGCGTCAGCGCGGTGAGCTTCACCGGCGAGACCGTGATCGCCTACTACGACGGCAGGGCGTCGGCCGAGGAGAACTACGAGGAGCGCACGGGCGTCGCGATCGGCCCGGACCCGTCGACGCTGACGGCGACCGGGACGGAACCCGCCGCCCAGTCGGCGCACGGCGGGCTGCGCTATCTCGACATCGTCCCCGTCCAGGGCGGCCACCGGCTCTACTACGAGCTGACCCGGCCCGACGGCGCGCACGAACTGCGCACCGAGCTACGCTGACCGGCCTCTCGGGCGGCCGTTGCGGGCCTGCCGCTGGCCGGAGGGCCGGCTGCCCACGAGGCCGCCCGACCTCTCGCGGGGCCGGAGCCAGTCGCTGAAGTCCTCGTCCGTCACGTCCTGCAGGACTGCGATGTCGGCGGCGAAGTAGGACAGCAGCTCCTGCCGTTCCGGCCAGGTCAGCGGCCGGCGCGCGCGGCCCTCCCGCTGGAGGACCCGTTCGAGCGGCGCCGTGAGCCGCTGCCCCAGCACCCGGTCGCCCAGCCGTACGAGCTGGGAGAGGACCTCGTGGCGGCGGCTCTCCGGGGGGTGGGCCGTGACGTTCTCCTTGGGCACCTCGCCGACCAGGCCCCGCTCGACGCCGAGGAACCCGCAGATGCGGTCCAGCGTGTCGGCCGGGCGGTCCACCAGGTCGCGGTAGCGGAACAGGAGCACCTGCTCGCGCGGGAAGAGGGTGAACAGGTGCCGCAGCTGCTCGCCGTACCGGCCGAGGCCGATGTAGTGCCAGAACGGAGCCCAGCCCGCCGCGACGCGGCGCTTCTCCTCCGCGCAGGCCTGGATCACGTCGCCGATGGGCTCCAGGCCGGCGGACCACAGGTGGGTCCAGTTCGAATGCGCCCGCTCCACGGGGTCACGCAGCGACACGATGAGCTTGGCGCCGGGGACCGTCTCCCGGATCCGCCGCTGGGCGGCCAGGTCGTAGAGGTAGAAGGGCGTCGACTCGCCGCGGAGCGTCCCCGGGGGGGCGTCCTCGAACAGCGCCTCGTAGTCATCCCGCCGCCACACGTGCTCACGGTAGGTCTCGGCGTCGCCCGGACCGCCCCTGGCCGGCGGCGGCCCATCGGTGAGGAAGAACTTCGGTTCCTTGACGGCCGACAGGTAAAGCCCCGGATGGCGGGCCAAGGCGGCGTGCAGGGCAGTGGTGCCGGCTTTCGGCACTCCGATCACCAGGAAGTCGGGCAGGGCCATGGCCATCCTCCGCCACTTCTTCTCGGGGCCACTCGTTCTAGGCCACTTTTCCTACAAGATTAGTATGAAATGCTACCTCCTGCGTAGAATTCCATCACAGATGATGTACCACCCCGGTCAGGGCCCTATCCGGGGCCTCGCCCGGGGGGTCGCCCCCGTCGCTCAGCCGCTCAGGAGGGCGGGCCGTGCCGCTGAGCGAGTCGTCCCGCACCGGCCCCTGAGGGTCTCGAGCCAGATCTCGAACCAGACCTCGTTCCGGCCGCCCTCTCGGACGATTCCCCACCGGTCGGACAGCGCGTCCAGCAGCGGGAGGCCCCGCCCGCTGGAGCCGTTCGGCACGGCGTGGCCCGCGCAGGGCGGTCTGGCGGACCCGTCGTCCTGCACGCAGATCCGCACCCGGTCCGGCAGGCAGGACACGGTGATGGTGAAGGTGCCGCCATCGCCCGACCGCGAGTGGATGACCGCGTTGGTGACGATCTCGCTGGTCAGCAGCACGCAGTCGTCGTGCCGTGGATGGTCGCGGCCCAGCGTCGCCGACACCAGCCTGCGCGCCCGCCCGACCTGCACCCGTCCGCCGGCGAGCCGCGCCACGCGGTTCCCCGCGCCGTCCCCCAAGATCTCCATGTAAGACAGGACGCCCGCCCGTCAACCCGAGATGTCACGAGAAAGTAGGAGTGTGCTTGCCTGGCGGATCGGGAATGCCATGCCGCCGGTAAATGTCTGATGAGACGTGACGGAATCCCAGGGAACCCTGTCGGGCCGGACCGCGTGGGTGCGGCGTTTCGACACGCCTCTGCGCGAGTTCCTCCGCACCGAGACCGGCAGCGCCGCCATCCTCCTCGCCGCCACGCTGGCCGCCCTGGCGTGGGCCAACATCGACCTCCGGTCGTACGAGGCCCTCTGGGGGACGGGGCTGTCGATCCGCCTCGGCGGCTGGGGCCTGTCCCAGGACCTGCGGCACTGGGTCAACACCGGGCTGATGACGTTCTTCTTCCTGGTCGTGGGGCTGGAGGCAAGGCGCGAGTTCGACATGGGCGAGCTGCGCGACCGCCGGCGGCTGGCGCTCCCGCTCGTGGCCGGGGTCGGCGGCATGATCGTCCCCGTCGCGATCTACCTTCTGTTCAACGCCGGCCTGCCGTCCGTGCACGGCTGGGGCGCCGCGATGTCGACGGACACGGCGTTCGCCCTCGGGATGCTCGCCCTGGTGGCGAGGCGGCTCCCCGCCCGCGCGCACACCTACATGCTCACCGTCACCGTCGTGGACGACCTCGTCGCGCTGTGCGTGATCGCGATCTTCTACAGCGAGCACGTGCGGCCGCTCGCGCTTCTCGCCGCGACCGGGATCTTCGCCGTGGTCCTCCTCGTCCGGTCCCTCGGCGTACGGCAGGGCATCGTGTACGCACTGCTCGGGGTGGCGGCCTGGGTGGCGCTGTTCAAGTCGGGCGTGGAGCCGGTCGTGCTCGGCCTGGCCATGGGGATGGTGGCCTACGCGTCCCCGGCGGCGCGCGGCGACCTGGAGCGTGCGACCGACCTGTTCCGGCTCTTCCGCGAGCAGCCGACCCCCGAGCTGGCCAGATCGGCGGGTGTGGGGCTGGCCCGGGCTCTCTCGCCGAACGACCGGCTCCAGCAGATCTACCACCCGTGGACGAGCTATCTGATCGTGCCCCTTTTCGCATTGTCGAACGCGGGGGTCGCGATCAGCGGCGACTTCCTGTCGCGGGCCCTCACCTCACCCATCACGCTGGGAATCGTGCTGGCCTACGTCGTGGGCAAGCCGATCGGGATCATCGGGTCGAGCTGGCTCGTCACCCGCCTGACCCGGGGCGGCGTGCGGCCACCCGTCGGCTGGGCGGCCGTCGCGAGCGGCGGCACGATCGCCGGGATCGGCTTCACCGTCTCCCTGCTGATCGCCACCCTCGCCTTCAGCGGGGAGCGGCTGGAGGAGGCCAAGTTCGGCATTCTGGCGGCGGCGCTGCTGGCGTCGGTGCTGACCTGGATCCTCTCCCGCGCCATCGCCCTGCTGCCGCCCCTGGTGCGGACCCGGGCGGTGCTCGGCACCGCCGAGAGCATCATCGACCTCGCCGCTCCCGTCGATCCGGAGCGCGACCACCTGCGGGGCCCGGACGAAGCGCTGGTGACCGTGGTCGAGTACGGCGACTTCGAGTGCCCCTACTGTGGCATGGCGGAGCCGGTCGTGCGTGAGCTGCTCAGGGACTTCGGGGACGTCCGCTACGTCTGGCGGCACCTTCCGCTGCGCGACGTCCACCCCTCCGCGCAGCTCGCGGCGGAGGCGGCCGAGGCCGCGGCTGAGCAGGGCGCGTTCTGGGAGATGCACGACCTGCTGCTCGACCACCAGGGCGACCTTCTGCTTCCCGACCTCGTCGGCTACGCCGAGGGCCTGGGGCTCGACGTCGAGCGGTTCCGCCGGGACCTGGAGGACCACGTGGGAGCCGCCCGGATCGCCGAGGACATCGACTCCGCCGACATCAGCGGCGTCTCGGGCACGCCGACCTTCTTCGTGAACGGCCGGCGGCACCACGGCGCCTACGACATCACGACGCTCTCGGCCGCCGTGCGGGCGGCGAAGGCGCGAGCGATCCTGGTGTCGTAGGCGACCGGCGGGGGATCAGTGCTCCGCGGAGGAGCCGTTCACCGTCAGGACGCGCTCCGGCACCTCGATGGCGGGGAAGGTGCCCGTGTCGATGATGCCGTGCTCGTTGTACGCGGCCTCCAGCAGCGCGTGCGCCCGCGGCTCCAGCTTCCACAGGGCGCGGCACTCGCGGGCGGTGCTGAGCGGGATGCCGATCTCCTGGGCGATGTCGGCCGCCCGGGGGACGAACTTGCGCTCGATCTGCTGGTCCCAGTAGTCCCGGGCCGCCCGCACGAGTGCCGCGCGCTGGGCCGTGTCGACCGGGGCGGCGGGCTCCGCGACGCCCGAATCCTCCTCGTCGTCGTCATCGAGCATGGTGGCCCTGACGGCTCCCGAGGGCAGCGCCGGGGGAGCGGGCTCCGCCTCGGGCGCCCACGGCACCGGCGGGCTCAGGTCGATCAGCGCCGACGTGTTGTACAGCGCACCGATCTGCGACAGCAGCGCCTCCTGGCGCTTCTCGTCGATGGCGAGGCCGGTGTACTCCACCGCGCGGTCCATCGCCCGGTCGAGCTGGGCGAGGGCGGTCCGCATCTTGCGGTCCGACGCCCCGGCCTCGCGCAGCGCGCGGGCCTTCTTGGCCGCCAGCGCGACGCGGGTCAGCCTTCGATGGGCGTCCACCTCGCTCGCCGTGCGGTCGCTGGCCTCGGCGAGGCCGACGCGGACGAGCACCCGCTCGGGGGTCAGCCGCCAGTTGATCCGGGCACGGCCGGTGATGCGGTGCCGTTCGATCGCCATGCCGCGCTCCCACAGCCACGCGGCCACCAGCGGGGCCGCGAGCCGGAACAGCGCCTCGGCGACGCTGCGGGCGTCCATGCTCGACAGCACCGCCGACAGGCCGGTGAGCGCCCACACGGCGATGCCGTCGATGCCCGCCGAGTAGTTCTCCCGCATGTTGCGGCGGGCCCGCACGGCACTGGTGATCACGGCGACTTCGATGAACGCGAAGAGCAGCAGCCGCAGCGGCCCGTCGAATCCAAGCACGTCGCCGGAGAAGCGCCACATGCCCTGTGCGGACACGCCGGTCGCGATGCTAGCGGCGACGATGGTGAGGATGTCCTCGGCGGGGCGGTTGGCGGCGTAGCGGCGGAAGAGCTGGGTCGTGGCGCGGACGGCGGCGCGCAGGGCGACGTAGGCCAGGGCCAGGAGGACCAGGGCGAACACGCAGATGATGACTGTTCCGACCGGATGGGCCGACGCGAACGCGGTTATTTGATCAATAGGTGGCATCAGTCACTGGCTCTCGATGTCCGACGGGGATATCTCCGAGATCATTCCAGAATGTCGGCACCCTATGTGAAGAAACCCCTGTCTACTTATGTGACGGATGAGGGGCCAGCCAGGCGTCGACCTGGCGGCGCAGCCTGTCCTTCGTCTCCGCGGGCGCGAACGACGCGTCGATCGAGGCGCGGGCGAGCTCGGCCATGACCGCGTCGCCGTACCCGAAGGCGTCTCTGACGCGGGCGTACTCGTTCGCGAGCGACGTCCCGATGATGGAGGGGACATCGGTGTTGACCGTGACGACCAGCCCGGCGTCGCGGAGCCGGGGCAGCGGGTGGGCGGCCAGGGAGCCGACCACGCCGAGCGCGACGTTCGACGATGGACACACCTCCAGCGGGATCCCGCGATCGCGCACCTCCGCGACCAGTTCGTCGTCCTCCAGCACGCGGATCCCGTGTCCCAGCCGCTCGGTGCGGCCGAGAGCGACGGCCTCGCGGATGCTCTCCGCTCCGCGGCACTCGCCCGCATGGTGCACCACATGGAGCCCGGCGTCCCCGGCCGCCTGGAAGACGTCGGCGAACGGAGCCAGCGCGTAGGACTCCTCCCCGGCCACCCCGATGCCCGCGACGCCGCCGGAGGCGTAGCGGGTCGCCAGCTGCAGGGTGCGCCAGGCCCGCTCCACCGACCGCCGCCGGGAGTGGTCGAGCAACACGCGGCATTCGATTCCGTACGCCGCCCGCCCCTCCGCCAGGCCGTCCAGCACGGCCTCCAGCGGCATCTCCAGATCGCCGAGCCTCTCGCCATGGGAGGCCGCGGTGAACGTCACCTCCGCGTAGCCGGTGCCCTGCGCCGCCTCGTCCTCGCAGAACTCCAGCGCGGCCCGCCGGAAGTCCTCCGGCCGGCGCAGGCAGCCGCGCACCAGCGAGTTGTGGTCGGCGAACTCGCGGAAGCCGCTGAAGGCGAGCGGTGTCCCACCAGGGAGGTCCACGCCGTTCGCGGTCGCGATCTCCCGGAGTGTCGAGGGCCGCACCGTGCTCTCCAGGTGAACGTGCAGATGAGCCTTCGGCAGCCGCGTGAGGTCCCGCATGCTCGCGAGGATAGGAAACCTCCACCGGGCCGGCATCCGATTTTCCCCCGCGGGGTTTCCGCCTTACCCCGCGGAACGCCCCTCCGGAACCGCCTCCCCGATTGCCCGGCGAGGCCGGATCCCGGCAGCCTAACCTGGACAGGTGCTGCAGAAACCCGCGGAGATCGTCGACCGCGACAAGGACTGGGAGATCCTGTCGGACTTCCTGCGCCCGCGCCGGCCGGAACGGCCCGGGGCGTCGATCGCGGCTGTCACGGGACGCCGGAGGGCTGGCAAGACCTATTTACTGGGGCGCTTCAGCGAGCAGGCCGGCGGTCTCTATTACGAGGCCCGCCAGGAGGACAGCCTTCTGGAGGCCCAGGAACGCCTCCGCGCCGAGATCGCCGCCTACGAGCCGGCCCGCGCCGCGGAGATCAACGTGATGCCGCTCGGCCAGGCCGACACGTGGGACCGGCTGCTGGAGGCGGCGATGGACGTCACCTTCGCCCGCCGGACGGAGGACATGGTCCCGCCGGTCATCATCGATGAGTTCCCCTACCTGCTCCGCGACACTCCTGTCCTGCAGTCGATCCTGCACCAGCTGTATGACACGCGTATGTTCCGGCCTCGCGAGAGCGCGCGTGGCGGGCTGCGGCTCGGCTACTTCGACCGGCTTATCCAAGGGAAGCTGCTGCTCTGTGGCTCGGCGATGTCCATCATGCAAGAGCTGGGTCATGGCTCGCGGCCCCTCTTCGGGCGGCTCGCCTGGACGATGACCGTGGAGCCGTTCGACCACATCGACATGGCGCGGTTCTGGGGTATCCACGATCGGGAGGTCGCTCTTCTGCTCTACGCCGTACTGGGCGGTGCCGCCGGCTACCTCGAGCTGACCGAGGATCGCACCGGCCTGCGTCCCCCTCAGACCCTCGCCGACTTCGACTCGTGGGTCGCCAGGACTCTGCTCACCCCCAAGCCGGGTTTCCTCACGGAGACCGAGATCTGGCACCTGCTCAGGGAGGACCCGCGCGCCGGAGACAAGGTCATCTACCAGCAGGCGATGAAAGCCATCGCCGATGGAGCCACCACGGCTACCCAGGTGGGCGGTGTGCTGGAGAAACCCAAGGAGGAGATGGAGCCAATCGTCGACCGGCTGGTCGCGATGGGCTACGTCGACGAGCGCTCT
Source organism: Planotetraspora sp. A-T 1434 (assembly GCF_025420585.1). GTDB lineage: Bacteria > Actinomycetota > Actinomycetes > Streptosporangiales > Streptosporangiaceae > JAOEGB01. The sequence goes on from NZ_JAOEGB010000041.1 coordinate 21,021, forward strand.
GAGCTCTTTCCGTCCAGCGAGTATGTGCTGCGGCTTCGCGACCCGGTCATCCGCTTCCACTACGCCGTGGTCGAGCCGGCGGTAGACCTGCTGCGTGACGCGGGCGATCCGGGCGAGGTCTGGGAGCACTCCGCGAGTCGCTTCCGCTCCCAGGTCCTGGGCCCGGCCTTCGAGGAGGTCGTGTCCGCCAGTGCCTCCCGTATGCTACGCAATCGTGGCATCGAGATCGGCTACCGCGGCTGGACCACCGTCCACGACCCCGAGACCCGCAAGAACCACGAGGTCGACCTCGTTGGGCTGGAGCCGTACGCGGTGCCGCGTGACAAGAAGGCGCGGATCGTGGTGATCGGTGAGGCGAAGGCCACACGGCGGCCACGTGGCATGAAGGACCTGGAGCGGCTGCGGCGGATCCGCGAGCTTCTCTCGAAGCGACGCCGCGCCGCCGACGCCAAGCTGGTCATCTTCTCGATGTACGGCTTCTCCGACGCGTTGCTCAAAGAGGCCGGGAACCATCCCGATGAGGTGGTCCTCTTCGGGCTTGATGAGCTCTTCGGCTGGAAGGGCTGACCCGGCGGTAGCGCGCCTGTGGCAGTATCCGCCGTCATGGAACTCCAGGTGCCGGGTCACACCGTGCTGTCCGTGGTCGTCGGGTCGCGCGCGTACGGGCTGGAAACCGAAAGTTCGGACGTCGACCGGCGGGGGGTCTTCGTGGCGCCCACGCCGCTGTTCTGGCGCCTGGACAAGCCTCCGACGCATGTCGAGGGGCCGATGCCGGAGCAGTTCTCCTGGGAGATCGAGCGCTTCTGCGTGTTGGCTCTGCAGGCCAACCCGACGGTGCTGGAGTGCCTGTGGTCCCCGATCGTCGAGCACTCCGGCCCGCTGGGCGACGGCCTGCTGGCGATCCGCCAGGCGTTCCTGTCCCGCAAGGCCGAGCGCACGTTCGCGGGCTACGCCGATGAGCAGCTCCGCCGCCTGGGGTCGCTTGACTCGCCGGACGGCGACGTGAGGCCGCGCAAGATGGCCATGCACATGATCCGGCTGCTGCTCAGCGGCCTGCACCTGGCCCGCCACGGCGAGCCGCTCGTCCGTGTGGACGCCCACCGCGACCGCCTGCTCGCCGTACGGCGGGGCGACCTGGACTGGCCGGAGGTGCGGCGGTGGCGTGACGAACTGGCGGCTCAGATCGCCGAGGTCGGAAGCGTCCTTCCCGAGCGCCCGGACCGGGACACGGTGGAGGACTTCCTGATCACCGCCCGGAGATCCTCCCTGTGACCGCCGTCCTGCCGGACTGGCTCGCCGAGATTCCCGCGAGCAGCCGCATCCCTTGAAGGAAAGGGCAAGATGACCGAAAGCCGTGGAGTGATCTGGGATTTCGACGGCACTCTCGCCGAACGGCCAGGTCTGTGGTCGGGCTGCCTGCTGGAAATCGTGCGGGCTGAGAATCCAGACGATCCGATTCGCAGGGAGGATATCGCTGCGCTGATGCGCACGGGATTCCCCTGGCATACCCCTGAGCAGGGGCATCCCGAACTTTGCGATCCAGATGCCTGGTGGGACAAGATAACCGGACTCCTCGGAGGCGTCCTGCGCAGGCTTGGCTATCCCGACGAGTCGGCGCGCATGATGGCTCCCCAGGTCCGCGAGCGTTATCTGGATGAGGGGGTGGGCTGGCGGCTGTACCCCGGCGTGCACGAGTCCCTGCGGCGCATCGCCGACGCCGGCATACCGCAGGTGATCCTTTCCAACCACGCACCGGAGCTGGCCGACCTGGTCGAGCGCCTCGGCCTAGCCCCGTACTTTCAAGCGATCATCACCTCAGCCCTGACCGGTTATGAAAAGCCGCATGAGTTCGCCTACAAGGCCGCTCGGGCGGCATTGCCCGACGGCGCCGCCCTCTGGATGGTCGGCGACAGCGTGGAGGCCGACGTTCTCGGGCCTGCGAGACACGGCATCCAGACGGTCCTGCTGTGGCGGAAACAGGGCCTGCCGCCTGAAGGCGTGGAGCGGTACGCCACGGACCTGTCGGTAGCCGCCGATCTCATCCTGGGCGATAGCACGCCGTAAGGTCTCCCCGCACAACACGGCGTCGGCGCTCGACGCCTTGCACGATTTCGTGGTTTCCGCACGGTTTCTCGGGCACGCGAGTGCTGACAAATCCAGATGGAAGTTATGCTGATCATTGTTGGGATCAACGCGCGCGGGGGAGTCCTGTTGGGGCAAGAACGTGAATCGTGGGCCTTCGACCCGAACACGCCCAGTGTGGCCCGGCTGTACGACTACTACCTGGGTGGCAAGGACAACTTCGCGGCCGATCGCGAGGCGGCCGAGCGTCTGCTGGCCGTCGCCCCGGAGGTGCGGCTCGCCGCTCGGGAGAACCGGGCCTTTCTCGGCCGGGCGGTGAGATTTCTCGCGCAGTCCGGCATCACGCAGTTCCTGGACATCGGCACGGGGCTGCCGACCCAGGGCAACGTCCACGAGGTCGCGGGCGAGGTCGTCGGAGGAGCCCGGGTTGTCTATGTGGACAACGATCCGATCGTGCTCGGCCACGCCAGAGCGCTCCTGGCAGGGGACGGTCACACCACCGTCGTCAAGGGTGACCTGAGGGATCCCGAGGAGATCCTCAACCATGCCGACGTGGTCAAGGCCCTCGACTTCAGCAAGCCGATCGGCCTGCTTCTCGTCGCGGTCATGCACTTCATCTCCGAGGAGGACGAGCCGGCTCGCATCCTCACCACTCTGCGGGAGGCGCTGCCAGCGGGAAGCTATCTCGTCCTGTCACACGGCACCCTCGACGGCCGCTCCGAGGCAGTGAGGGCCGGTACGCAGGTCTACTCCAAGACCACCGCATCGGCGACGCCGCGGACCCGTGACGAGATCCGCGCCCTGTTCGACGGGTTCGAGCTGGTGGATCCGGGCCTGGTCTGGCTGCCCGAATGGCGGCCCCTCCAGCCCGAATTCATCGACCCGCCGGAGTCGTCACTCATATATTGCGGCGTGGGCCGCAAGATCTGACGGCGAGCCCTGACGTGGAGATCGGTCTGGCACTCGCCCAGTACGGGCGGTTCGGGTCGCCGGAGATCGTCACGCTCGTCGCGCGGGAAGCCGAGTCGCTCGGCTCCGACAGGCTCTGGGTCGGCGACCGGCTGCTGACCTCGCTCGCTCCGAAGGACGGTTATCCCGGGGAAGACGGAGCATCCCGGAGGAGGCGCCGGCACGGTGTCGCAGGTTGCCGGCTACCTCTCCGCCACCGCGGCCGCCGGGGTCCATGAGCTCTTCGTCGACCTCCAGCTCACCGCCCGCGACGATCATCACCTGCTCGAACTCGCTCAGGCCTTCCGCGCCGCGCTCCACGGATGACGCGGCCTCGTCGCGTGGCTCCCGCGCACCCGGTCGTTCCCGGGATGAGAGAATCCGGGGAACCGCACTCGTCAGCGGCGCCGCCACCACTCGAGGAGAACCGTTGACCTCATCCACCAAAGACAACCTCGATGTCGCCGCCAGCGCCCAGGAACTCGCGGACAGCGCGCCGGCCGGGTCGTTGAGCCACGCCGCCGCCAAGTCGGTGGCGATCACGTGCGCCACCACACGGGACCTCGCCGAGGCCAGGGCCGCGCTGGACGGCATTACCCCGGACGACGTACGGCAGGCCGCCCTGGAGCTCCTGGACCGGCTTCTGACCGAGTCCGCCTGACGGCGTGCCGCCCGGGGACGGACCCCCGGGCGGCCGCCGCCGTCAGGTCGTCACGCCGTCAGACCGTGTTGAAGCCGTCAGGTCGTGATGAACTCGTCGGGGCTCGTCACGACGGGCGACTCGACGTAGAGGCTGCGGTACTCGTCCTGGATCCCGCTGTTGTGCACCTGGATCGCGAGCGGGCCGACCCGTCCGGCGGTGGGGTCCTTGAAGCGCAGGACCTCGACGCCCTTGCAGGTCGTGGCGCCCGAGGGGAGCGGGCAGCAGGCCATGCGGGCCACTCCGGTGGTCTGGTTGGCCACGATCTCGCACTGGCTCCAGACGTGGATGTCGATCTTGGTGTGCGGAAGCTGAGTGAACAGGCTGCCGCCGCCGTCGTTGTGCCCCGGCCGGTAGTCCCAGTGCCCGCCGTTCGGCGGCTGGAACTGGATGGCGCTGAGAGCGTCGCGGATCGGGTCGGTCGTGCCCCAGATCAGCACGGTGGGCGCGTGGTCGCCGACCACCTGCCTGACGTTGAAGATCCAGCGGAAGCTGCCGACCTGCTTCTTGTTGTAGTAGATCCATCCCCTGCTGGCGCCCGTGCCGTGGATGGCGTTGTTCTGGACCGTCCAGCCGTTGGCGGCGTGCGGCGTCCAGCCGTCCAGGGTCGTGCCGTTGAACATCGACACCAGGTTCGGGTCGCCGTACGGGTTGGACGGGTTGCCGTCGCTCGTCGTGCCGGTCACCTCGGAGCTGTGCCCGGACTCGTTGCCCGCGGCGTCCACGGCGGTGATCGTGTAGGTATGCGTCGAGGAGGCGGCCAGGCCGCTGACCGTGGCCGTGGTCCCGCTCGGGGTGGCGACGACCGTGGACCCCTCGTAGACGCGGTAGCCGGTGACGGCGACGTTGTCGGTGGAGGCCGTCCAGGACAGGGAGATGCTGGCGGCGGTCGTGGCGGTCACCTGCGGGCCGGTGGGGACGCTCGGCGCCTGCGTGTCGTCCGTCCCGCCGCCGATGACGGTCAGCTTGTCGATGTTGGGCCCGCCGTTGGCGGTCGTCGCGGTGGCCCTGACCGTGTTCGTCCCGGCGTTGAGCGGGGCGCTGATGGTCGCGTCGGCCCACGTGTCCCAGTTGGCCGTGGCGTTGAACGCCTTGCCGGCCGCGACCACGGTGCCGTTGACGGAGATGTCCAGCGGGCGGTTGGTCGTGGTGCCGTTGGCGTACCGCAGCACGAGGGAGGCTGTGCCCGCCGACGCGGCGCTGACGGTCCACTCGATGTAGCCGCCGGTCGTGTTCACGTAATCGACGAAGCCGGTGCCGGTGAAGCCGGTGTGGTTGGACGCGACGGCGGCCTGGCTAAGCGTGGCGCTCTCGGCCTGATATTCGCTCGACGGCGTGTCCGAGGTCACGACCTCGAGGTAGTCGAGATTGGGGTTGCCGTTCGACGTCGTCGAGGTGATCCGCACGGTGTTGGCGCCCGCGTTGAGCGTCGCGGTGAGGGTGGCGGTGGCCCAGGTGTCCCACGTGCCGGTGCTGTTGAAGGCCCGGTTGGCCGACACCACCGTCCCGTTGACCGCGATGTTCGCGGGCCGGTTGGTGGTGGTCCCGTTCGAGTAGCGGATCGAGACGGTGGCGCTGCCCGCGACGGGCGCGTTCACGGCGAACTCGACGTAGCTGCCGGTGACGTTGTCGCCGTTGACGTAGCCGGTGCCGGAGAACCCGGTGTGGGTCGTTTCGAGAACTCCTTGGGAGATTGTGGCGTTCTCGGCCTCGTAGCGGTTGGTAGCCGCCTGGGCGGCCAGGTTCGGAAGGGCGGAGAGGATGAGAGCGAGCAGGGCGAAGAAGACCAGCCCAGCACGGGTCGATTGATGCACGGCTTCCCTTTCTGCCGAGCGCGCGCCCCGTTGCCTCCACCCAGAGCAGACGAGGCGCCACCTGTTGACAGCTAAATCGGATCATCGGGTGATATATCAGGTCAAGTAGTGGCGGGGGCCCAAATCCCGCCCGCCTTTCCTCGTGATCATGTCGTGATCATGCACAGGTTCCCTGCGGTATCTCCTACCTCGCGCTTCACCATTCGTGATCATGCACGGGTTCCGGCGAGCGGCTCTCCGCCTGGGGCTTTGTTCCTCGTGATCTGGCATTGCATGATCGCGCCGTACGTCCGCGCAGGTCGTACGGCATGCGAGGGAATCTGTGCATGATCACGGCGTGATGGGGGCGGGGGGCCAAAAACGCGAGAACCCCAGACCGGCCGGTCTGGGGTTCTCGCGGATGGTGGGCGATACTGGGATTGAACCAGTGACCTCTTCCGTGTCAGGGAAGCGCTCTCCCGCTGAGCTAATCGCCCTCGAACTACCAGAGGTGGAGACGGGATTTGAACCCGTGTACGCGGCTTTGCAGGCCGCTGCCTCGCCTCTCGGCCACTCCACCAGGTGAAGCTCCGAGCGGAAGACGGGATTCGAACCCGCGACCCTCACCTTGGCAAGGTGATGCTCTACCACTGAGCCACTTCCGCGCGATGTCCGCCGGCTGTCCGCCGGCCGGACTCACGCAGAGCACTTTATCGAATCCGCGCCGACTCCCCAAATCGGCGCCGGCCGGGTGGTGCCCTCGACCGGCTGTAAGGAGCTAACATGCAATACGCTGGTTACCTTTCCAGGAAAGAGTGGGACGATGCACGACAGCGGGGCCGTAGCGGTCGGGCCTGAGCCGCTGACCTTTGACGACGTGATCCGGGTCGCGAGGCACGGAGCGGCCGTACGGCTGACGGACGACGCGATCGCCGAGATGGCTGCCTCCCGGGGCAGGATCGAGGAGCTGGCCGAGGGGGACACGCCCGCCTACGGCGTCTCGACCGGCTTCGGCGCTCTGGCCACCCGGCACATCGACCCGGCGCTGCGGGCGCGGCTCCAGCGGAGCCTCATCCGGTCCCACGCCGCCGGATCCGGCCCCGAGGTGGAGACCGAGGTCACCCGGGCCATGATGCTGCTGCGCCTGCACACGCTCGCCACCGGCCACACCGGCGTCCGCCCCACGACGGCCAGAGTCCTGGAATCGCTGCTCAACGCGGGCGTCACGCCCGTCGTCCACGAGTACGGCAGCCTCGGCTGCTCGGGCGATCTGGCCCCGCTGTCCCACGTCGCTCTGACGATCATGGGGGAGGGGGTCGTCCGCGACGCCGAGGGCAGGCTGAAGCCGGCGGCGGAGGCGCTCAAGCAGAGCGGCATCGAGCCCGTCGAGCTGGCCGCGAAGGAGGGGCTCGCCCTCGTCAACGGCACCGACGGCATGCTCGGCATGCTCGTGCTGGCCATCCACGACCTCACCCGGCTGCTCAAGACCGCCGACATCAGCGCTGCCATGAGCGTCGAGGCCCTGCTGGGCACCGACTACGTCTTCGCCGCCGATCTCCAGGCGCTGCGGCCGCATCCCGGACAGGCAGCCGCGGCGGCCAACATGCGCGGACTCCTCGACGGCTCGGGCATCATGGCCTCCCACCGGGACGGCTCCTGCACCCGCGTCCAGGACGCCTACTCCCTGCGCTGCGCGCCCCAGGTCGCCGGAGCGGCCAGGGACACCGTCGCCCACGCCGCGACGGTCGCCGCCCGCGAGCTGGCAAGCGCGATCGACAACCCCGTCGTCCTCGCCGACGGCCGCGTCGAGTCGAACGGCAACTTCCACGGCGCCCCCGTGGCGTACGTCCTGGACTTCCTCGCGATCGCGGTCGCCGACGTCGCGTCGATCGCGGAGCGGCGGACCGACCGCATGCTGGACGTGGCGCGCAGCCACGGGCTGCCGGCCTTCCTCGCCGACGATCCCGGTGTGGACTCCGGCCACATGATCGCGCAGTACACCCAGGCCGCCATCGTGTCCGAGCTGAAGCGGCTCGCCGCCCCCGCCAGCGTCGACTCGATCCCCAGCTCGGCGATGCAGGAGGACCACGTCTCCATGGGCTGGTCGGCCGGGCGGAAGCTGCGCCGCGCGATCGACGGCCTCACCCGGGTGCTCGCCATCGAGGTCCTCACCGCCGCCCGCGCCCTCGACCTGCGCAAGCCGTACGAGCCGGGTGCGGGGACCGGGGCGGTGGTCCGGGCGCTCCGCGAGTCGGTCGAAGGTCCGGGGCCGGACCGGTTCCTCGCCCCCGAGATCGAGACGGTGGTCCAGCTCGTCGGCGACGGCTCGGTGGTCGCCGCCGCGGAGACCGCGACCGGTCCCCTCGCGTAGGGGGATCAGCGCCAGTAGTCGTTCGCCGCGGCGATGGTGGCGAACTCGATCGAGACGATGTGGGCCGCGGCGGTCAGCGTCTCCGAGTCCATGGTGTTTGTGAGCACCTCCACGTCCGGCCGGACCGCGTGGATCGTGTTGCGGGCCATCAGGACGGCCAGGGCCCGGCCGTCCTCGGGACTCGCGGTGATCAGCGAGTTGCCCGGCACGAGTTCCATTGATCAACCCCCGTTCTGTCGCTGTTCGCAACGACACACTAGCTCTCCGGAGCGGTGGAACGGCCGACGGTGGGCCGGGCACCGCACCCGGGGTGTCGGCCGTGCACCGTGTCGCTCACGCGATGGCGGCCACCATCTCGATCTCGATCAGCAGGCCCGGCCGGAACAACCGGGGCACCTCGACGGTGGTGCCGGCCGGGGGCTCGGCCACTTCGCGCCGCGCCGGAACGTCTACGCGGCCCTGCCGCGTTCGGCCCCGCTCCCGGCGGCCCGCGCACTGCTCCGGCTTCTCCAGAGGGGGGACGGCCCGGCGTGGTGAGGGGCCCGGAAAGAATGGACCCGTGCGCGACGCTTTCGCCCATATCGGGGGATATCTGGCCACCGGACTGCGGGAGGTGACCACCGATCTGGCCGCTCTCGACGGCTCCGGGTGGTGGGCGGTCGTCGTGTCCTACGAGGGCAAGGTGACCTGTGCCCGCTTCGGCGACGTACGGCGGGCGCCGCTTCCGCGGCCGGTCGACCCCTGGCGCGGACCGGCCCCCGAGGCGTGGAGGAGCTCGCTCGACCAGGCCGGATACGAGCGCGGCGTCCAGCGGATCAGGGACTACATCGAGCAGGGGGAGGTCTACCAGGCCAACCTGTGCCGGATCCTGTCCGCCCCGCTTCCGGCAGGGGCGGATCCGCTCGCGCTCGCCGTACGGCTGGCGGAGGGAAACCCCGCTCCCTACGCGGCGGTGGTGTGCGTCCCCGGGCTGGTCGTGGTGTCGGCGTCGCCGGAGCTGTTCCTGTCGCGCAGCGGCGACGTCGTCGAGTCCAGGCCGATCAAGGGCACCGGGGTCACCGCGGGTGATCTCCTGGAGAAGGACTACCCCGAGAATTTGATGATCGTGGATCTCGTCCGGAACGACCTCGGCCGGGTGGCCAGGGTAGGCTCGGTGTCGGTGCCCTCGCTCTTCGAGATCGAGGAGCACCCCGGGCTGGTGCATCTGGTGTCGACGGTGCGCGCGAGGCTCGCCGAGGGGGTCGGCTGGCCGGAGCTGTTCGCCGCCACGTTCCCCCCAGGCTCGGTGACAGGGGCCCCGAAATACTCGGCGGTCCGCATCATCAACGAGCTCGAACCGGAGCCCCGCGGGCCGTACTGTGGGGCGGTGGGCTGGGTCGACGCCGACCGCCGCGAAGCGGCGCTGGCCGTCGGCATCCGTACCTTCTGGATCGAGCACGACACGCTCCGGTTCGGCACCGGAGCGGGCATCACGTGGGGCTCCGACCCCCGGCTGGAGTGGCGCGAGACCGAGCTGAAGGCGGCCCGGCTCCTCGGGCTCGCGTCGCGGAACGGGCGGGAAGGCATTGGGCCGGAAGCATAGAGATGGAGTTGTGGAGATGGCTGTACCCATCTGGGTGAACGGGGAGCTCCTCGAGCCCGGGAAAGCCGTGGTCTCGGTGTTCGACCACGGGCTCATGGTCGGCGACGGCGTGTTCGAGACGATCAAGGCCGTGGAGGGGGAGTCCTTCGCCCTCACGCGGCACCTCGACCGCCTCGCCCTCTCGGCCAAGCGGGTGGACCTTCCCGAGCCCGACCTGGCCTCGATCGCCGACGGGGTGCGGCGGACGCTGGCCGCCGCGCCGAAGTGGCCGCTGGCCAGGATCAGGGTCACCTACACCAGCGGGCCGGGGCCGCTCGGCTCCGACCGCGGCTCGGAGGGGACGACCACGATCATCGTCGTGGCCGAGCAGAAGGCGTTCCCCGCCACCGCGGACGTCACCGTGGTGCCGTGGCTGCGCAACGAGCGCGGCGCGCTGGCGGGCGTCAAGAGCACGTCCTACGGAGACAACGCCAAGGCCCTCGCGTACGCCAAGGAGCGCGGCGGCGGCGAGGCGATCTTCGAGAACCTGGCCGGGAACCTCTGCGAGGGCACCGGCAGCAACATCTTCATCGTCACCGGCGGCCGCCTCGTGACGCCGACCCTCGCCTCCGGCTGCCTCGCCGGGGTCACCCGTGCGCTCACCCTGGAGTGGTGCGGCGGCGAGGAGGCCGACGTCCCGATCTCGGCGCTGTACGAGGCCGAGGAGGCGTTCCTCACCTCCACGACCCGTGACGTCCAGCCGATCCGCCTGGTGGACGGCAAGGCCCTGCCGCAGGCGCCCGGACCGGTCACCCTCGCGGCCATGAAGGCCTTCGCCGAGCGGTCGGCGGCCGACCTCGACCCGTGACGGGGCCGGCGTTCAGGCTCCGCCGTACGAGTGCTGGCTCTGGACGTTGAGCTCCTTCATGCGGACCGACTTGGCGGGGTCGGTGAGCGGGTCGTCGACGCGGAGGACGTCGAGGCCCTTGGTGATGTCGCTCGAATAGATGTAGCCGTTGTAGTAATACGCCGACCAGGACCCGCCCAGTTGCAAACCCGGCTTCAGCGGCCCGCGCTCGAAGTAGGCGATCTCCTTCGGGTGGTCGGAGTCGGTGAAGTCCCACACCGAGACGCCGCCCATGTACCAGGCCTGGACCATGATGTCCCGGCCTGGCACCGGGACGAGCGACCCGTTGTGCGCCACGCAGTTCTCCTTCGAGCTCTGCACCCGAGGGATCTTGAAGAAGCCGTGCCGTACGAGCTTGCGGTCCGCCGTGATCTCGTAGACGGCGTCCGCGCCCTTGGTGGGGCTCCCGGAGCCGTCGCAGGTCGGGGCGATCCCGCCACCGAGCTCGTCGCTGAAGACCACCTTGGTCCCCGCGTCGTTGAACGTCGCCGAGTGCCAGATGGAGAAGTTCTCCTTGTCGGTCACCATCTGGAGCACCTTTGGTTTCACCGGGTCGGAGATGTCCATCAGGACGCCGTCACCGAAGCACGCCCCCGCCGCCAGCTTCTTCTCCGGGTAGACGGTGATGTCGTGGCATCCGGCCGCGGCGTACGCGTCGCTCTGGTCGAGCTTCCGGTCCTTGAACAGCTCGGGCTTCGCGATCACCTTGGCGCGGGCCGGGCTGTCGACCGGCACCTCCACGATCGAGATGTTCTCGTGCGGCGGCGGGCAGCTCTTCGAGCCCGGCGTCGGCCCGGGGGAGGAGACATAGAGGTAGAGCGTGTCCGAGGTCGTTCCGGGGACGATGGCGTGCGTGTGCGAGCCGCACTCGGTCTTCACCGCCGCGAGGTAGTGCGGATCCGACTTCTCCGAAATGTCGAAGATCCGGATGCCCTCCCACTCGGTTTCGCTCATGGGGTCGCCCGGGGAGCTGGCACAGGTGTTGTCCGTGCGCGGCTCGTCGATGGAGAGGAAGAGCAGGTCGCCGGAGACCGAGATGTCGTTCTGCCCGCCGGGGCACTCCACCCGGGCGACCGCCTTCGGGTGCGCCGGATCGCTGATGTCGGCCACGGTGAACCCCTCGTAGTTGCCGACGAAGGCGTAGCCGCCCTGGAAGGCGAGGTCGGTGCCCCACGCCTCCGGCCCGTTGAACGGCGCGTCAAGCGGGACGTTCGCGATCACCTTCATGTTGTCGCTGTGCCGGATCTCGTCCGGCCCGGGGATGCCGGTGGCGCGTGACGTGGGGTTTCCCAGTGTTTCGTGATTCTCCGGGGGAGGGGAACTGCAGGCGGCCGCACAAAGGACGGCGGCCAGGACGGCCGTGAGAATCGGTCGTTTCACTTGTCCCCCCATCGGGCCCGGGTTTCCCTGGGCTCCCCCGCCGGGTGGAAAGTAGCCCAGTATGGAAACTATGTCGGGCGGGCGATCAGCGTGGGCGGCTTTCGTAACGGTTGGGCTCGTATCGGTTGAGCTCGTGACGGGCACGGCACTCGCCGGATGCTCGGCCGCCAACCCGCCCACCCCGCTCGTCGCCGGCTCCCAGGCTCCCGTCCTCGTCCCCGGAGCCCCAGGAGAGCCCGGCCGTACGGCGAAGCCCGGGCAGCGGCTGGGCGACTCGGAGGCGAGGTCGACCGGTGCGGACGTCCGCTTCGCGGAGGCGATGATCCCCCATCACAGGCAGGCGCTGGAGATGGCCGGGCTGGCCGGCGCGAGGACCGCGGAGCCGCTGGTGACCGCCATCGCCGACCGGATCACGACGGGCCAGGGGCCGGAGATCACCGTGATGACGTCCTGGCTGGAGTCGCTCGGCCGCGAGGCGCCCACCGCCCATGATCACAAGCCGGGGTACGGCATGGCGACGCTGGAGGAACTGAACCGCCTGCGGGCGGCCAGGGGCGCCGCGTTCGACAGCCTGTTCCTGCAGTTGATGATCAGGCATCACCAAGGCGCGGTCCGCATGGCGGGGGAGGAACTGCGCGACGGCACGGACCGGGCCATGCGGAAGATGGCCCAGGACGTGGTGTCCGGCCAGCAGATCGAGATCACCCGCATGCGGGAGATCCTGGACGGCCGGTCATAGCGGCCTTATGAGCTCCAAAGCATGTTGGTGAGCTCTTCGTCGAGGTCCATGAAGTCGGTCTCACGACCGGCGGGGACGAGCTCGTAGGTGCGGTGCAGGAACTCGGTCAGCGGAGCCAGCGGGACCTCGAACAGCGCTTGGCCGAAGGGCGAGGTGAGGCTGATGTTGAGTGTGCGCTCGCCGTCGGAGCGGGCCGGCCAGACCTGGACGTCCCCGTCGCCGACGCGCCTCACGATGCCGACGGTGAGCAGCTCGCGGGCGAAGATCCACTCGACCGGTTCGTCGTTCCCCACGTGGAAGGCCATCCGGATGGCGTACGGATCTTCGGCCGTATAGCTCAGACCGGCGAGGAGCGGGACGGTAGTACGGTCGGGGACCACAAGCCGAAGGCCCAGCTCGGCAGAGACGGTGGTGCTGTGCATCGTCAGCCAAACCTTTTCGTCGTCGGGTCCCCTAACAGGGGCTTTCACTGCTTTGACGGACTTCGTCCGCTGCTCGCGCTGCGAGAATCGTGCTACGAGACGAACGAAGAGACCCGTAGGAAAGATTCCGCTTCCAGGCCCTTCTGTAACGCAGATCACAGCTTGACATTCGGTCATCTACCTGCTCAAACATCGTCAAGAGCCGCATGTTTACTCTGACTTTGCGCGTCGTTGGAGCCTTCCCGGTCCTGCTGTTGCGGGCAAACGATCTTAGGTGGTGCGTATCGGTCGAGCATGGGGCATCACGATGCTATGACACCACACCGTCACGCCGGGCTCTCTCCGGGGAACCTTTCGACGCTGTTGGCGAAGGCCGGACGATCGAGCCTCGTCGCCATTGCTTTCGCCAGCACCCCCTAGGTTGCGGTATGGTTTTCCCCGTCGGCACCGCGAGGTGCGGACCATCCCGGGCGATTAGCTCAGCGGGAGAGCGCTTCGTTCACACCGAAGAGGTCACTGGTTCGATCCCAGTATCGCCCACCACGTTAGCGCATTTCAGAGGCCGGACCCCAAGATCGGGGATCCGGCCTTTCGTCATCTGGACCGTCGTTGGACCGCGGGATCAGACGTCACGCCCCGTCCCGGACCGTCACCGAGCCGCGCCATCGTGCAAGCTCGCGCCGACCACCCGGCGCGCCCGCGCATGCGTGCTTTTGGTCGTTATCCACAAATGCGGAGCCGTGGCATGCTCCCTCTGCGACATTCCCCTACCGGCCAGTAGAGGTAAGGCTGTACAGGCGCGGGGCGGGGCGCCGCAGGGAAGGGCGCGCACAGTCAACGGAGGGGCTTGGTCGGGTGTTCAGTCGTGTCGCCATTGTCAACCGTGGTGAGGCCGCGATGCGGCTCATCCACGCCGTCCGGGAGCTGGCCGCGGAGACCGCGACACCGATCGAAACCGTCGCCCTGTACACCGACGTCGACCGCACCGCCACGTTCGTGCGCGAGGCCGACATCGCCTACGATCTCGGTCCCGCGTCCAAGCGCCCGTACCTCGACCTGAAGGTGCTGGAGCGCGCGCTGGTGGAGACCAGGGCTGACGCCGCGTGGGTCGGCTGGGGCTTCGTCGCAGAGGACCCGGCGTTCGCGGAGCTGTGCGAGAAGGTCGGAGTCACCTTCGTCGGGCCGAGCGCGGAGGCCATGCGCAAGCTCGGCGACAAGATCGGCGCGAAGCTGATCGCCGAGGAGGTCGGCGTACCGGTCGCGCCGTGGAGCCGCGGGGCGGTCGAGACCCTGGACGCCGCCCTGGCGGCGGCGGCCGAGATCGGCTACCCGCTGATGCTTAAGGCGACCGCGGGCGGCGGCGGGCGCGGCATCCGCGTGATCACGAACGAGGCCGAGCTCGCCGACGCCTACGAGCGCACCAGCCAGGAGGCCGCGCGGGCGTTCGGCAGCGGCATCGTGTTCCTGGAGCGTCTGGTCACCGGTGCCCGGCACGTCGAGGTCCAGGTGATCGCTGACGGCGAGGGCACCGCGTGGGCGCTCGGCGTCCGCGACTGCTCGGTGCAGCGGCGCAACCAGAAGGTCATCGAGGAGTCGGCGTCGCCGGTGCTCAGCCCTGCGCAGGCAGCCGGGCTCAAGGCGTCGGCCGAACGGCTGGCCGTCGCGGTCGGTTACCGCGGTGCGGCGACCGTCGAGTTCCTCTACCGCCCCGGCGACAAGCTGTTCGCGTTCCTCGAGGTCAACACCCGCCTGCAGGTAGAGCACCCGATCACCGAGTCCACCACAGGGTTCGACCTGGTCAAGGCGCAGCTGTGGGTGGCATCAGGCGGCAGGCTCGAAGGCGAGCCGCCGGTGGAGCGCGGGCACGCCATCGAGGCCCGGCTGAACGCCGAAGACCCCGACCGCGACTTCGCGCCCTCCCCGGGCCGCATCGCGCGGCTGGACCTGCCCGCCGGGCCGGGCATCCGCGTGGACACCGGCGTCAGCGAGGGCGACACCATCCCCGCCGACTTCGACTCGATGATCGCGAAGATTATCGCCTATGGCCGCGACCGCGACGAGGCGCTCGGCAGGCTGCGCCGGGCGATGGCGCAGACCACGGTGATCATCGAGGGTGGCGCCACGAACAAGAGCTTCGTGCTCGACCTGCTCGGCCAGCCCGAGGTGATCGACGCCAGCGCGGACACCGGCTGGATCGACCGCGTCCGCGGCGAGGGCAGGCTCGTCTCGCACCGGCACTCCGGCGTCGCGCTGGCGGCCGCCGCCATCGAGGCGTACGAGGAGGAGGAACGCGCCGAGCGGCAGCGGCTGCTGTGGACGGCGTTCGGGGGGCGCCCGCAGGTGCAGCACGAGAGCGGCCGGCCGCTGGATTTCAAGCTGCGTGGCGTCGGCTACCGCGTGCGCGTCGCTCGGGTCGGCGCGCATCGGTTCCGCGTCGGCGTCGAAGCGGGTGGCGACGTCCGCACCGCCGACGTCGAGCTCGACCGCTTCGACCGGCACACCGGGCAGATCGTTGTCAACGGCACCTGGTACCGCCTGGTCACCGGCACGCATGGGCCGATTCACTTGGTTGAGGTGGACGGCGTGACGCACCGGGTCAGCCGCGACGAGGGCGGTGTCGTCCGCTCGCCCGCGCCGGCGCTGGTCGTCGCCACGCCGCTGGAGGTCGGCGCCGAGGTGGAGGCGGGCGCGCCGGTGCTGGTGCTGGAGAGCATGAAGATGGAGACGGTGCTGCGGGCGCCGTTCAAGGCGCGGCTGAAGGAATGCGTCGTGTCCGTGGGCAGCCAGGTGGAGACCGGGGCACCGCTGCTGCGGCTGGAGCCGCTCGCCGACGCCGAAGTCGAAGACACCTCGGCCGCCGGGTCCGTCGAGCTGGACCTGCCCGCCGCGCCCGGGACGATCCCGGCGCGGGAGCGCACCACGCGCGGCCAGGAGGACCTGCGCAGCCTGCTGCTGGGCTTCGACGTCGACCCGCACGACGAGCGCCGGGTGCTCGACGACTACCTCGCCGCGCGCCGGGCGGTCATCGAGGACGGCCGCCGGCCGCTGGCCGAGGAGCTCGAGCTCGTCGACGTGTTCGCCGACCTCGCCGAGCTGAGCCGCAACCGGCCGGCGGCCGAGGGCGGCGGTGACGGCCACGTGTACAGCGCCCGCGAGTACTTCCACACCTACCTGCAGAGCCTCGACGTCGAGCGGGCCGGGCTGCCGGAGGCGTTCCAGGCCAAGCTCGCCAAGGCGCTTGGGCACTACGGTGTCAGCGAGCTGGAGCGCTCCCCAGAGCTCGAAGCCGCGGTGTTCCGGATCTTCCTCGCCCAGCGACGCGCGTCCGCCGACGCCACGGTGATCGCGACGTTGCTGCGCGCGTGGCTGTGGGAGCCGCCGCCGGAGGAGACGCTGCGCGAGCCCGCCGGTCTCGCGCTGGAGCGGCTGGTGGCCGCGACGCAGGTCCGCTTCCCTGTGGTCGCGGACCTCGCGCGCGGCGTGGTGTTCGCCTGGTTCGCCCAGCCGCTGCTGCGCCGAAACCGCGCCCGCGTCTACGCCGACGTTCGCAAGCACCTGCGCCACCTGGACGCGCACCCGGACGCGCCGGACCGCGCCGAGCGCATCGCCGAGATGGTGCGCAGCACCGAGCCGCTGGTGCGGCTGCTCGGCCAGCGGCTTGTCCGCGCCGACCTGGACAATTCGGTGATGCTGGAGGTGCTGACCCGGCGGTACTACGGCAACAAGGGTCTCACCGGCGTCCGCGCCAGCGAGGTCGTGGGCTGCACGTTCGTGGTCGCCGAGCGCGCGGGCTCGTGCGTGGTCTCTGCTGCGGTGAGCTTCGAAGCGCTGGGCCGCGCTCTGCGCGGGCTCGCGGAGCTGGCGAGCGGCGAGGAGGCCATCGACGCCGACATCTATCTCGCCTGGGAGGAGCAGCCGGAGGACTTCGACGCGATGGCGGCCGCGCTGCACAAGGTCGTTAGCGCGCACTCGCTGCCAAACCAGGTTCGCAGGCTCACCGCCACCGTCGCGGGCAGCGGCGGCGCGGTGATGCACCATCACTTCACGTTCCGCCCGTCGACCACGGGGATGACCGAGGAGCGGCTGATCCGCGGCCTGCACCCGTACATCGCGCAGCGGATGCAGCTGGAGCGGCTGAGCAAGTTCGACCTCACCCGGCTGCCGTCGTCGGACGAGGAGGTCTACCTCTTCCAGTGCGTGGCGCGGGAGAACCCGTCGGACGACCGCCTCGTCGCGTTCGCGCAGGTGCGCGACCTGACCGAGCTGCGCGAGCACGACGGCAGGCTGGTCGCGTTGCCGACGGCCGAGGACATGATCGCCACCTGCCTCGACTCGATCCGCCGCGCGCAGTCGCGGCGACCGTCGAACAAACGCCTCAACACCAACCGGATCGTGGTCTACGTCTGGCCGCCGAGCGACATCACCCGCGCGGAGTTGGAGATGATCGCCGGGCGCGTGCTGCCGACGACCGCGGGCGCCGGGCTGGAGGAGATCCTGTTCATCGCGCGGCAGCGTGACCGGAAGACCGGCGAGCTGACCAAGATCGCCGTGCGCATCTCCTTCGACTCCACCGGCGGCACCGTGCTGTCCGTCGGCGAGCCGTCGGTCGAGCCGGTCGAGCCGCTCGACGACTACCGGCAGAAGGTGCTCCGCGCGAGCAGCCGCAACACGGTGTACCCGTACGAGCTGACCGGCCTGCTCGGCGACTTCGTCGAGCACGACCTCGACGACGACCACGCGCTGGTGCCGGTTGACCGGCCGAAGGGGCGCAACACCGCGGCGATCGTCGCGGGCGTGGTCACCACGCCGACCCGGCGGCACCCGCAGGGCGTCACCAGGGTCGTGCTGCTCGGCGACCCGACGAAGTCGCTCGGCGCGCTGTCGGAGCCGGAGTGCCGCCGCGTGATCGCCGCGCTGGACCTGGCCGAGCGGATGCGGGTTCCGCTGGAGTGGTACGCGCTGTCCGCCGGCGCCCGGATCTCCATGGAGTCTGGCACGGAGAACATGGACTGGGTGGCCGCGGCGCTCAAGCGGATCGTCGAGTTCACCCAGGACGGCGGCGAGATCAACATCGTGGTCGCGGGCATCAACGTCGGCGCGCAGCCGTACTGGAACGCCGAGGCGACGATGCTCATGCACACCAAGGGCATCCTGGTGATGACGCCGGACTCGGCGATGGTGCTCACCGGCAAGCAGTCGCTCGACTTCTCCGGTGGCGTGTCGGCCGAGGACAACTACGGCATCGGCGGCTACGACCGGGTGATGGGCCCGAACGGGCAGGCGCAGTACTGGGCGCCGAACCTGGCCGCCGCGCGGGACGTGCTGATGTCGTACTACGACCACACGTACGTCGCACCCGGCGAGGAGGCGCCGCGGCGCGCGAAGACGACCGACCCCGTCGACCGCGACATCTCCGACTTCCCGCATGCCGTGGAGGGCAGCGATTTCACCACCGTCGGCGAGATCTTCTCCGCCGAGGCCAACCCGGACCGCAAGAAGCCGTTCGACATCCGGACCGTGATGCGGGCGCTCTCCGACCAGGACCACCTGGTGCTGGAACGCTGGGCGGGCATGGCCGACGCGGAGACCGCAGTGGTGCAGGACGTGCATCTCGGCGGCATGCCGGTGTGCCTGCTCGGCATCGAGTCACGGGCGGTGCCGCGGCGCGGCTTCCCGCCCACCGACGGCCCGGACACCTACACCGCGGGCACATTGTTCCCGCGGTCGTCGAAGAAGGCCGCGCGGGCGATCAACGCGGCCAGCGGCAACCGGCCGCTGGTGGTGCTGGCGAACCTGTCGGGCTTCGACGGCTCGCCGGAGTCGATGCGGAAGCTGCAGCTGGAGTACGGCGCCGAGATCGGCCGCGCGATCGTGAACTTCCGCGGGCCCATTGTGTTCTGCGTGATCTCGCGGTACCACGGCGGCGCGTTCGTGGTGTTCTCGAAGGCACTGAACCCAAACATGACCGTACTCGCGCTGGAAGGCTCGTTCGCCTCGGTGCTCGGCGGCGCCCCCGCCGCCGCGGTGGTGTTCTCCGGCGACGTCAACGCCCGCACTGCGGCCGACCCGCGCATGTGGGACCTGGAGGCCCGCGTCGCGGCCACCTCCGGCGCCGACCGCGCCGCGTTGACCGCGGAGCTCGACGAGCTCCGCTCGTCGGTCCGCGCGGAGAAGCTCGGCGAGGTGGCCGCAGAGTTCGACCGCGTGCACAACATCCAGCGCGCGGTCGAGGTCGGCTCCGTCGACGCCGTCATCCGCGCCGCCGAACTCCGCCCGCGCATCATCGAGGCCATCGAGTCCCATCTGCGTTAGCCCCAAACTCCACCTGACGCCCAAGGCCCACGGCAGGCCCTGAGTAGGGGGGACTGGCGCGGTGGCATGATGCGCCGTCTCCAGTCCTCGACCGCATTCAGAGGCGCGTTACAGACGCAGGTCAACGGGCTGGGCCATCGAGGCGACCGGTGACGTACTCGTCGGCCAGGGGCTCCGGCTCCAGACCGGGGCCGGTCAGCAAGCCGACCCTGGTCCAACGTCACGGCCCCCGGTCACGCGCCGGGAGTCGTTCGTGGCGATACGCGTTACCCAGCCCAACGGCGGGTCGCTGGTGCCGAGCTCGGCGCCCAGCAACGACTCCGAGGCCGCCGCGGTGAGAACTCCGCCGCAGGGAGCCGGTCATGTACGCCGATCCGGCGCGGTGTACTCATTCCGGCTGCTGGGCGGCCTTATGGAAGGGACGCAGCCCGGTGGTGACATCGGCGCGGGTGAAGGCGTAACGGCCCAGGAAGTCGATGTGCTCGTAGAAGATCGGCGACAGTCGGGCGCACATCGCGTCAGTGACCGGGAAGCCCTGTTCGCGCAGCTGCTTTACCGCGGCGTCCAGGTAGAGGGGGGAAGGTCGGTGGACAGCGACCGGAGGCTCGTCAATCAAGGGCGGCGAGCCTGCGCATGGCGCTAAGGAAACCAGGAATGTCTCGTATCGCTGGGACGCTCTTTTCGTAATCGGTCACACGACCCTCAAACGCGGCGCTGAGCTCGTCAAGCTGGTCCTGGAGATCAGTCGGCGAGGCGACCGTCACAGAACTCCAGGTACCGACGTCCATCCCGATGGTCACGTTGATCAGCATCTCGCCCCCATCGAGCACGTTGCTCAACCGAGGAACTGTCGGTGAGCGCAGCGCGAGGTAGCGCGAGCCGTACGGAAGAGTGCGGTCGCGTACGCGCCGGGCGTAGGTGCCGAAGCTCATCGTCTCGTCTCCAGGGCTTCGCGGGTCGCCATGAGCGCGAAGCCGAGCAGGTTGAGGCCCTGCCAGGTGGTGGGGGAGGCGGCGCGGTCGTCATCGGCGGTCAGGCCGATGCCCCAGATCCGATCGGTCGGGCTGGCCTCGACCAGGACCCGGTCCGCGGTCGAGAGAAGGTACCGCAGGAGCTCGGGGTTCTGGCCGAACTTGGCGGTGCTGCCGCGGACCACGATGTCGAAGCGGCAGGCGTTCCAGGCCTGCTCGTCGAAGCCGCGTACGGCCCGGCCGAGCGTCTTGGCCTCGCCCGGATGGCCTGCCGAGAGAATCCGCTCGGCGGTCTGGGGGTCGTCGAACAGCCATGCCTTGTGCGCCATCATGTAGTGCTCGGCGGAGGCGTAGGTGTGGCCGTCCTCGGTGAAGGTGACCGGCCACCACTGTGACAGGCAGCCGGGGCCGACGCCGCCATCGCGCGCGGGCCGGTGGCCCCAGAAGTACAGGTAGCGAAGGGCACAACCCGCCTGTTCCGCGGCGATCGCCTCGTCCACGCTGCGGGGCGACAAGATCTGCTCGGACACGTCCACACCGTGCCACAAGCGGTCTCGCCCTCGCCATCGAGTTATGGCGGTGTGCTTCCCTCCGCGGCGGCCCGTGAAGGCGAGATGGCTTCTCCAGATGGCGGGCCGCCGGCGGACTGGGCACGCCTGTCCATGTCCTGGACCCATGTGACCGCCACGGCGGCGACCTGGATCAGCTCCTCACGCAGGCGGCTCGCGTCGTCCTCGGCGAACGCCTCGAGCACCTCTTCGTGCAGGATGTGCCGCCAGGTCAGCCGGCCCTCGGCCAAGGCATCGGCCACGGCGCGCTTGGCCAGGTCAGCGTCGGGCGCGTACTCCGGTCCGGTGCCGTCGGGGTGTTCTTGCAGGCCCCATCGGGCGTCCTGGGCGGCCCGTTCGGCTGCCACGTCGGCCAGCACCCGGGTCAGCGAACCGGGGAGGCCGTAGTCGCCGGGCTGGATCATCGCGTCCGCGTCCCTCTTGGTGGTCCGTGGCGTAGTCCTTCGGAGGTTACGCCACGGCGTCCAGGGCGGGAGGCTGATGCTGACATTACTGCCGCAGGTTGATCCACCAGAAGATCCGGTCAACGCCGACCTGGCCGTCTACGGCAACCCGAACACGCTGCTGATGTGCGTCTACAACCGGGGCCGGGGCTTGTGTCACCGCGACGGTGTGAAGGGCAGCCCTAGCCTGGACCGCTGCGTCAGATCCTGCCTGAACATCGCACGCACCGACCGGCACGCCGGCCAACTGCGCGAGCACGCCATTCACCGGGGCAACCGCGCCCGCCACGTCCCCGACCCCCTCGGCACCCGCCTGCGGGCCCGGGCCAACGCGACTCGTCTGGCGGGACCTCGCCGACGAGCACGACCGCACCCGCATCACCAGCCAGGAAGCCACCACATGACCCCCTTTCCTGACGAGCGCGACCGCATCCGCGCCGTGATGGACCGAATCCTGGCCGGCGCCCCGCAGCACTCCGAGGGGGCCCTGACCATGGTCGCCCTCGCCATGGAAGCCGGGGTCCCGCGCAACCCGCTCACCCAGCGTCACCTTGATCTGAAGAACGAGTTCTGCGGCAAGGTCCGCGTCCGTGGGCAGATGCCGGACAGTGAGAAGCGGCTGCGCAAGCAGATCACCAAGCTTAAGGAACTGCGGGTCAAGGACGCCGAGGGACTCGCGCAGTTGCGGAAGGACGTACAAAGCCTCGTTCGGGTCGTCAACCAACTCACCGCCGAGAACCGACAACTGCGCACCGAGCTCAGCGCACCAGACACCCGTGTCCGCCTGCTGCCCAGCCAA
>NZ_JAOEGB010000042.1 GCF_025420585.1 Planotetraspora sp. A-T 1434
CACGACCTCGACACCACCCGGGTGGAACTCGCCACCAAACTGGTCGTCCGCGAAAGCACCGCCCCCGCCACGACCTAATGCAGCGCCGCGGAGATCGCCGAGCTGCCCACGCTCTGGCTGCTGGGGGGTTCGCCGTCGGCCTGGTGGTCACGATGGTCGCGTCCTGGTTGCCGACCCGGCGTGTGGTCCGGGTGAGCCCGCTGGCGGCGCTGCGCCCGGATGCCGCGGTCGACGTACACACGGCCACCGGCCTGGTGCGGCTGGCGCTCGCTGCGATCCTCCTGGTCACCGGGGTGGCCCTGCTCGGGGTGACGTAAGGTGTCGGAGCCTGTCCATCGACAGATGATGGAGCAATCCTGAGAGCAGAAACCGGTCATCCGGCCTGAACACAGGCTTGGCCACCTCGCTGCAAGACCGTCAGCTGATGTCGTAGCACCAGAATCTCGATCTCCTTGTCACGCTCGGTCATCGGCAATAGCCGTATAACGAGAAGGTGTTCGTGACAGCGAGGTAGGCCAAGCGCAGCAGCACGATAGATCATCATGCCGTTCCTTGGGCTACCCCGCGCCGCCAGACTCGAAGCGCATAATCGCCCGTCGCCTCCGTGACCCGCACGGAGGAATTTTCGGCACCCGCAGACCCTCACCAAGCCGAGCCCTAACCGGACATCACGTCACCATGCCGAGGCCCTGCTCGGACCCGAGAGGCGTCCGCCCCCTTCAGCGTCCAGAAACAGCCCGGTTATGAGTAGGACCCTACTCATGCGGTGCTTCCTCAACCGGAGAAGGATCCGGAAACGGAAGAAATCTCGGCGATGCGCGGAAAGCGCTCGCCTCGGAACTGTGATACTCGCGCTTAAGGAGCCGTATCAGTGGCCACCGGGACGGCGACGACATGGTGGATATCCCTCATACCGGTAACTGTGTTGACCATCCTCCTCACCCTGTTCGCCAGAAGAATTCGCAGAACACGGACCAGCCGACCGCTGGTCGTCCAAGAGACAGCCCCGACGTTTCAAGTCGTGGCGCTGGGACTGCAAGGCTCAGGAAAGACGCTGCTGCTGGCCAGCATGTATCACCGGCTCAAGACGCCCGCAGGCCAGTGCTACTTCCTCACCGCCACCCACGACGACGTGCTGCAACTCAACCAGTGGTACATCCAGATGGCCGACACGGCGTCCTCCGGCGCCTGGCCCCGTGGCACGGCGAAGGGGGAGACGCGGCACTTCACCTTCACCGTGAAAACCCGCATCAACGGAACCCCGCACACCATCCTCCACCTGAAATACCTGGAGTACGCCGGAGAACTTCTCACTGAACTCCAGGACGCCGGCTCCACCAAGCAAAAAGAGCTCTTCGATCACATCGACACGGCCGACGCCCTCATCGGCGTCATCGACGGCTACCACATAAGGCAGCACCTGGACGGGCACCCCGAAGGACCGATCCATCTGGAGCGGACTCTCAACGCCCTGCTGCCGATCATGATCGAGGCATCGGCTCCCATCAGCTTCGTCATCACCAAATGGGACCTCCTCGTGGACCTCCACCCGGACGAAAGCACCCGCCTGAGCATCGTTCACAACGTGCTGACATCCAATGATCACTTCAGGTCGCTGGTGAACCTTCACAGCGCCACCCGCGTGGTCCGCCTCATACCGGTGAGCGCTGTCGGCCCCGACTTCGCCAAGATCGACACCACGGGAGAGATCGTCAAGAATTCCGATGGCACTGTCCACCCCACCAACGTGGACGTCCCCCTCTCGGCTGTCGTCCCCGACATGTTCGAGCAGGTCGAGAGCCGGCTCGACCGCGAAAGCATCACGGCCCTCAGGTCCGAGGTACGCCGGCGAACCCAGCAGAGCACGCTGGAGGCATTGGCCTCCCTGAGCACCTTCGCCGGCCAGATGGCCGGGCGCACCCTGCTTGCGGCCTTCGGCCCCTCAGCAGCGGTGGTCGGCGACTCCTTGCTCGGCTTCTTCCTCGATTCCCGGATGGACGCACCCAGCCAGGAACAGATGCGCCTCGACCAGGAGCTGAGCGAGGCCGAGCAGCGCATCGAACAATTCCGCCTCGCGCGCCGGCGTGTCCTCCACGACATGCGTCGCAAGGTGGACAGTCTGGAAGGCCGCTTGCCGCACTCCCGCCTGTCCGACGGTCACTGACATGAGCGATATTTCATCGGCGCGGGCATGGCCGTTCCTCGTCGCCCGCGGGCGGTACCGCGGATACCGCACGCTCCTAGCCCCCGATTTCCTCGTCGCCGAGCGCGACTACGGAATCCTGGACGACACGGTGGTGCCGAGCACCAACGAGGATCAAGCGAACGTCATCGGCGTGACCACCCGCGCCGGACGCCCGCTCACAGTCGTCCACGGCACCCACCTGGTCACCTCCGCCGACATCGCGGAACCGGGAACCGAACCCGCCGACCACGCACCGCGTGACCAGCACAGCCGGCCCCTCCAACTCATCTACGGATTCGTCTGCGTCGACGGGCCGATCTCCGAACCCCACGACGACGACCTGCGCATCTGCCGCGACACAGCCCTCGCCACCTACCGTCGATTCCTCAAAGACGAGGACGCGTTCACAGTGGAACCCGCGGGGAAGTTCCTGCTACGGTCGCCCGTCATCCGGCGGGCTTCTCCACCCCCGCGGCAACCCCCGCAACTATTCGCCGCGGTCGGCCACGACGGCCCCCGCCCGGTGCCCGCAGGCCTCGGGCGTCTCCTGCTGCTCACCGCCGCACTGGCGATCGTCGCGATCCTGGCAGTCGTGTGGCTCCTTCCCCCGAAGCCGCACACCGACTGCCCGTCCACCGCTGGGCCGGCGAGCCACACTCTGCGACACCAGCCACCCGGCTCGACAGCACCGACAACGACCTGCCGCCCCGCCCAGCAGAAGAAACCACCCTCAGGACAACCGATCCCGCTCAATCGAAATGGCTGAGAATCTCTCCCAAGAAAGCCGCACGGTCGCAGCGTGGAGCGCTGCCAGGTATT
Source organism: Planotetraspora sp. A-T 1434 (assembly GCF_025420585.1). GTDB lineage: Bacteria > Actinomycetota > Actinomycetes > Streptosporangiales > Streptosporangiaceae > JAOEGB01. The sequence goes on from NZ_JAOEGB010000042.1 coordinate 3,005, forward strand.
GGCAACAGTCCGTATCGAAAGGTGCAGGCGGTCGGCGATTTGCCGGTTGGTCAGCCCCAGCGACCAGGGCTGCATCTCCCGCTGGCCGCGACGGCTTCCGAGACGAGCAGGCTCAGCCGAAAGCGCAGTCCGACATCCAGGAGCGCCAAGAGGACTCCCGGGGTAAGCCCGCCGTGCCGTCAAGGGCGGCGCTTCGCGGCCCTACGCCCGCAGACTGTCCGGAGCACGGCCGGGTTCGACCAGGCCCGCGCTCCGCCAAGGACCTCCAGCGTGGGTGCTTCGAGCCGACCTACCGGGAGTGCCATGCCGCGGTGCACCGCGCGGTCATCTGGGAGGGCACTCCACTCGACCCGCGCAACGCCTACGCCACGACCAAGCTCGCCCAGGAGCATCTGGCGGCCAGTGCCAACGCGCCGCATGCGGGACCGTCAGGCACTGAGGAGGGGCCTCCACGCATGTGGGCGGGCGTCGAACGCTACTTGCGCCGCTCCACAGGACCTTTCACGCGGAGGGCCAGCACGACGGTAGATATCGCGGCGATCACGAGGAGGACCAGCACGAGGTTGAGCGGATAGTTGAGTGGCAACTGTGAGAGGTTGTCCGGCCGCTTGCCGAAGCCGAGGACCAACGGCAACGCCACCACAGTGACCGCACCCATGATGATCAGCGTGGTTGCCAGACAGGAGCGGTACGGCTCTACTGTACGTCTCATGAGCAGGCCGACGGCCATGACCACCGGCACCAGGAGGAAGTCGTGTGCGACCGCGACGCCCGCGAACCACAGGGCCCAGCCGAACGGGCCGACGGACGCCGTGGTCAGGATGCCGTACCCGCCGATGGCGACCAGGCCGGTGCCGACGGCGTAGACGACGAGGCGTGCCTTCATAGGACCACCACCCGCGTGACCCATTTGGTCTGCAGAACCCCCGGCCGATTGGGGGCGATCAGCCGGCACGGGTATCCGTGGTCGAGGTGCAGGGTCTCACCGTTGAGGCGGAGGGCGAGGAGGGTGAGAGGGTCCTGCCAATGGGGTGGACCAACCATCGAGGTTCCGTAGCCTCCGCGGGTCTGCAGGGATTCGACCCTGAGGCGTGCGTCGTCGTCGGCCCCGGCCAACTGGAGCAGGTCATGAAGCCGGACGCCGGTCCAGGTGGCGTCCGCGCTCCATCCCTCCACGCAGGTGATCGGCAGCGCCGAGGTGTGTTGGGACAGGGCCGCGAGGTCGGTCAGGGACAGCGCCAGCGGGCGGCGGACGGCCCCGGAGACCGTCAGGCGGTAGTCGGCGGGCAAGATCACACGGGCTGCCCTGGCGCTCCTGTTGACCGGCAGACGCTGCGGCCCCACCCGGGGCCGACGAGGCGCCAGCACTGCCAGGGAGGCAAGCGGCGCGTAGGTTTCGCCGACCGTGGTGAGCGCGACGACCCCGGAGGCCGCCGCCACAGCGGTGAGGAATCCGCGCCGCGAGGGCCCGCTCTGCGACGCATCGTGGGCGGTAGGGGGATCGAGCGCCCGGCGGACCTTGGCCCATTCGTTGGCCACATGCACCAGCAGGGCGCCGTAGACGATGTAGGCGGTCGAGTAGTGCGCCGCGGTGAAGAAGAACGGGAACGGATACCAGTACGAGATGTTGAACAGCCCTGTCACCAACTGGAACAGCGAACCGGCGACGAGCAGGAAGACGAAGCCTCGTTCCAGCGCGTGGGCGGCGGAGCGGACCACGGGGCGCTGCCACAGCTTCGGGTAGACCGTCCACATCTTGGCCAGCAGCAGTGGGAGCGTGGCCAGCCCGCCGATCACGTGCAGACCCTGGGTGAAGCGGTAGAGGTTGACGGGCTGGGACGGCCACAGCATCCAGTCCGGTGGAGCCTGGAGAAAGTGGCTGATCAGGCCGGTGATGAACGTCACGGTGAAGCTGACGCCCAGCCAGATGCCGAGCCAGGAGGCGGTCCGCTCGTCGTGGAGCCGGCTGGTGAAGTTCATCGGTGTAATGCGGCGAACCATCTCGTCGCCTCCGTCCACAGCTCGGCTACTTTAAGGCCGCCTGCCCGGGCTGGTCGCCCGATGTGGTCCACGCCGAGGTGGGCCCAGGGGAACCAGGCCCCGAGCTCGTCGCCGTGGCGCAGCCGTACGCGCTCACGCCGGAGGGGAACACCGGGTCGGTCCAGCTCAATCAGCGCCAGGCCGTCCGGCGCGAGCAACTCGCCGACGCGCCGTAGCAGGGCGACGGGATCACCGCCGATGCCGATGTTGCCGTCCGCCAGGAGTACGCGGCTCCACCGTCCGGCGCCCGGCACATGATCGAAGACGTCGCGGAGTAGGGCGCTGGCACCGGCGTCGCGGGTCAGCTCGACCGCGTAGGGATTGATGTCGATTCCCAGGGCGGGCAGGCCGCGCCGGGCCAGGGCGGCGGTGAGGCGGCCCGGCCCGGATCCGACGTCCAGAGTGGCGCCGGAGCACCGCCGCAGCAGCGATTCGTCTCCCGGCAGGAGTTGCAACCATCGGCGTGCGAGCAGGGGGACCCTGCGGCCATCGCGGTACTCGACCTCGGGATCGGCCTGCCCGGCGAGCGCCTGCGCGTACAGCTCCCCGATCACGCCGCCCCCTCGGCGGTTGGCGGCGCGTGACATGCGAGGGCGGCCGCGAACCGGCTCCCGGGCGTCTGGCGGGCGACCTCATCGATGTCGGCGGCCGTGTCCACATCGGTGAGCTCTGGTAACAGCTGGACGGACAGTCCCGCGCGCCTGATCCGCAGGAGCTGCACGTGCCCGGTGTCGGCGCGGGACATCGGAACCCCCCGCACGAGGTCCTGGTCAGGCCGCCGCAGGCCAAGTAGCCAGAAACCGCCGTCCCGGGCGGGACCGAGGGCCGCGTCATGAGACCCGAGGGCGTGTAGGGCTCTCCCCAGCAGTAGGGGGGTCACCTGCGGGGTGTCCATTCCGATCAGGACGATCGGACAGGCCAGGGTCGCGTGCGCGTCGGCGAACGCGGCGGCGATCCGCTCGTCGAGGCCGTCACCGCGTTGCGGCAGCACGGTGAAACCCGGAGGCAGCCACGGGCCCGGTTCACCGGCCAGGCAGAGCACCCGTCGGATGGCAGGTGTGGCCGCGACCGCGTGAAGGGTGTCCTCCAGGGCCGCCTGCGCCAACGCGGCCGCCGCCTGAGGAGTGTAGGGCGGGGTCAGCCGCGTCTTCACCCGACCCGGCAGGGGCTCCTTCGCGATCACGACGATCTGCCCCTTCATGACGCGAGCACCCGCCGCATGTCGTTGACCGTGCGCAGCGTGCCACGGACTGTGCCGGTGACCTTCGACCTCCCCGCCCGCGGGTGGTACGGGATGCCTGCCTCTCCAATCCGCCAGCCCGCCTCGGCGGCCCGCACCACCATCTCCAGGGGATAGCCGAACCGCCGATCGGTCAGATCGAGTGCGAGCAAATCGGCACGGCGTGCGCAGCGCATGGGCCCCAGATCACGCAGGGCCGTGCCGGCGCGGCGCCGAAGGGCCGATGCCAGGACGGCGTTGCCGAGCCGGGCGTGCAGGGGCCAGGCACCGTGGCGCGTGGGTTCACGCCGCCCCAGCATGAGATCCATGGATCCGGCCGCGACGGGCTCGGAGACGGCCGGCAGATCTCTCGGATCGAGGGACGCGTCCGCGTCCATCACGCAGACCATCGCGCTGGTCGCCGCGAGCAGCCCCGCATGGCAGGCCGCTCCGAACCCGCGCTGGGGCACCCGGACCACGGATGCGCCGTGTTCGGCGGCGATTTCGGCGGAGCCGTCCGTGGATCCGTTGTCGGCCACGATCGCGCGATAACCGTAGGGCATGCGCGACAGCACCCAGGGGAGCGCCGCCGCCTCGTCCAGGCACGGGAGCACCACGTCGATGGTCATGATCGCGACGCTACAGCGAGTAGTCATGATCAACCCTTACGGAGCGATGACGGATCGTCTCCAGGCTCATGCGGAGCCGTTGACCAGCTCTAGCGTGAGACACGTGACCATCACCCAGCAGGTCTACACAGAGCCGCCCATCACTGTCGGGCATAGGCGGGCGGCCACGATCGCCCTGGGCCTGTGGGCGGGACTCATCGTGGTCGCGTTCGGCTGGGGCGCGGTGCTGCTCTCGCACGACGCGCTGCACCTGGACGCCTTCCCGCCACTGCACGGCCACCTGCGCCTCCAGACCTGGCAGCTCATCCCGGCACTCGTTGCCGGCGTGGGGGTAATCCTTGCCCTGCCGGCGGCCACGGCCCGGCTGTCCTGGCGCCCTCTCCTCCTCGCCGCCTGGCTGGCGACACTCGGCTGGACGGTCGCCCTCGCGCTGTCCGACGGCGTCTCCCAACTGGCCGCGCCGTTCGCCGCCCGGAACGAGTACCTGCCGGTGCTTCCCGCCATGGGCGACCGCCCGCTGTCTTGGCTGCGGAGTTTCACCGGCGAGCTGTTGGCGTACCCGACGCACGTCAAGGGCCATCCACCGCTGCCGGATCTGATCCTGTGGGCACTGGATCGCGTCGGCGCCCGCGGCCCTGGCCCCGCTGCGGCCCTGGCGATCGCAGTGGGCGCATCAGCCGTCGTGGCCGTCGCCGTAACCGTACGTTCCGTGGCGGGAGAGGAACTGGCACGGCGGGCGCTGCCGTACCTCGTGCTGGGGCCCTGGGCCATCTCCGTGGCCACAAGCATGGACGCGCTGTTCCTCGGCGTCGCGGCCTGGGGGACCGCTCTCCTGGCGCTCGCTTCACACCGTACGGCCCAGCAGGGCATGGCGCCGGCGAGCCTGGCAGGTGTACTGCTCGGGTCCCTGCCCTATCTGAGCTACGGCCTGGTGCCCTTCGCCGCGATCCCATTCGTCGTGCTGCTGGTCGCGCGGCCCGCGACGCGCGTTCTCATCGGTGCCGTCCTGGGGGCCGTGTCGGTGGCTGCCCTGTTCGCGGCGGGCGGCTTCTGGTGGCCGGACGGTGTTTCGGCCACGCGCATCGCGTGGGAGCTGGATGCCGGGGCGCTGCGGCCGTACACCTTCTTCTTGATCGGCAACCTCGCGGTCCTAGGGCTGATCACAGGTCCGGCGGTCGCCGCCGCAGTGCCGAGAATCCGGTCCCTCCCCCGCCCGGTCGCGCTACTTGGAGCGGCGGCGCTGCTCGGCATGATCGTGCTCGATCTGTCCGGCTACACCCGCGGCGAGGTCCAGCGGATCTGGATTCCCTACGCCGTCTGGTTCGTCCCCGTGGCGGCCGCACTGCCCAAGGGGAGAACACGAGCGTGGCTGGCGGCGCAGGTAGGCGTGGGCCTGCTGCTTCAGGCGACCCTTCAGGCGCCCTGGTGACCACCTGACATTGGCTGGCGGGCTGGCGGGCTTCACCTAAACACCTGCCCGCCTATCCCACCCACGTGCGCGACCATCCGCCTCTGCCCGTGCTGGTGGCATGGGCAGAGGCGGTGGCGGGTGCCTCGGGCCTGCTGCTCGTGGTGGCTGTGGCTGCTCCGCGCGGTGGCGATCGCGCTGGTCGTACGGCGACTGGTCGGTGAGGAGGCGGCCAGACGGGCACTGCCCGGCCGGCCCTGGCTCGCGGCGCAGGCGGTCACCGGGCTGCTGCTTCAGGGGCTGATCGCCTCGCTTTGGTGAGGCCGGACTGCGGTCAGCCGAGCGGTGCGGTCGCGAACTCCCGCATGCCTTCGGCGAAGGCGATCCGCGCCTGGAACCCGAGCTCCTTCTCCGCCAGGTATGGCGAGGCCACGATGTGGCGCACGTCGCCCAGCCGGTACTCCCCCGTCGTGACCGGTGCGGGACCGCCACGCTGAGTGGCGAGCGCCTCGGCCATCTCGCCCACCGTGTGCGGCTCGCCACTGGCGATGTTGAAGGCAGACAGAGTGCCGGACCGGCCAACCTCCAGCGCGGCCACGTTCGCCTCGGCCACATCTCGGACGTGCACGAAGTCACGGCGCTGTCCGCCGTCCTCGAAGACCCTGGGCGCCCGGCCCGCCTCCAGCGCGGATCGGAAGATCGCGGCTACCCCTGAATACGGCGTGTCTCTGGGCATCCGCGGGCCATACACGTTGTGATAGCGCAGCGCCACGACTGACCCGCCCGTCTCGCGGGCCCAGTTGCCGGCCAGATGCTCCTGGGCGAGCTTGGTCGTTGCGTAGGCGTTGCGCGGATCCAGCGGCGCGTCCTCCCCGATCGAAATCGGTCTCACCCCGGCCCCGCAGTGCGGACAGCGCGGCTCGAAGTAGCCACGCGCCAGATCGGCCTCGGCCCGAGCGCCGGGCCGGACCTCGCCGTGCTCGGTGCAACCGTAGGCGCCTTCGCCGTAGACCACCATCGAGGAGGCCAGCACCAGCCTGTCGATGCCGTGCCTGGCCATCGCGGCCAGAAGTACGGCGGTGCCGTACACGTTGACGGAGGCGTAGTCGGGCAGGTCGGCCACGTCCACACCCAGCCCGACCTTGGCCGCCTGGTGCACCACGGCATCGACGTCCGGCAACATCCGGTCAAGGGCGTCGGCGTCGCGCACATCCGCTCCGGCACGCAGATCCAGACCGATTACCTCGTGTCCGGCTCGCGCCATGGCCTCGGCCACATGACTTCCGATGAACCCGGCCGCACCGGTGAGAAGGACTTTCACGCCCGCGAGACTAGGCCGAGGTGTCCCGCGACAGCACCCTACGAGGCGAGCCGTTCGCAGGTTGTAAGAAGTGCGTTGAGCCTCGACAGACGGCGCCTCCTTGGTCACGCGACGCGGCAGGCAGACATGCCGTAGTGGAGAAGGTCACCGGAGCCGGTGAAACCGCCAGGTCAGGGATGAAACCAGCGTGAAGCCGCGATGAAGCCGGCAACGCGGAAGCTCTCCATGGACGCCGGGAGGTACCCGGCGGAGAGAGGAGACGCGTCATGGCGGACCTCAGTGCCGTCCGGGCCGAGAGCCTGGTCAAGAACTTCGGAGACTTCCGGGCCGTGGACGAAATCGACCTTCACGTACGGCAAGGTGAGATCTTCGGAGTCCTGGGCCCCAATGGAGCGGGCAAGACCACCACGCTCCGAATGCTCGCCACCCTGCTCCCGATCGACGGCGGCCACGCGGAGATCTTCGGCGTCGACGTCCGACGGGAACCCCACCGCATCCGGCAACTGGTAGGCGTCACCGGTCAGTACGCCTCGGTAGACGACGACCTGACCGCTCGGGAGAACCTTTGGCTGTTCGCCCGTTTACAAGGCCTGACCAGCGCCCGAGCCAAGACCATCGCCGGCGACCTACTCGAACGTTTCGGCCTCCAGGAGGCGGCCGACCGCCCCCTGTCCCAGTTCAGCGGTGGCATGCGCCGCCGCCTGGACCTCGCATCCAGCCTGATCACCCGCCCACCCCTGATCTTCCTGGACGAGCCCACAACCGGCCTCGACCCAAGAACCCGGGGCCAGATGTGGGACACCATCCGCGAGCTGGTCACCGACGGCTCCACGATCCTCCTTACCACCCAATACCTAGACGAAGCCGACCAACTGGCCGACCGCGTAGCCGTAATCGACCGAGGCCGAAAGGTCGCCGAAGACACCCCCGACGCCCTGAAGACCCAGGTCGGCGACTCAAGTCTGCAGCTCAGCCTCGCGGACGGCTCCGACACCGCCCTAGCCGCGGACGTCGTCCGCCGGCTGCTGGGCGAGGAACCGGTCCTGACCCCGGAATCAGGACGCATGAACATCCCCCTTCCCGACCCCAACCGGGCCGCGGACGTCCTGATCAGCCTGCGGGAAGCGGGTCTCGGCATCTCCTCGGTGAGCGTCGCCAAGCCGACGCTGGACGAGGTCTTCCTGGCGCTGACCGGCCACGGCGCCGACGAACCCCAGATAGAGGCGGTCCGATGACCACTACGAGCACCATGAGCCCGACCACCCTCAACCCTCAGCGCGTCGACCCGTCCGCCGTGGTGGCCCGCACCACGTCCCACAGCTCGGTCCAGGAGTCCTGGGTCCAGATCCTGGCGATGGCATGGCGAGCCGTGAAGAAGATGCGCCGCAAGCCCGAGCAGTTCTTCGACGTCCTCATCCAGCCCCTGCTGTTCACGGCGATGTTCGCGTTCATCTTCGGCGGCGCGATCTCCGGCAGCGTGTCGGACTACCTCCCGGTACTGATCCCCGGCATCCTCGCCCAGACCGCCCTGACCGTCTGCATGGCGACAGGCGTGCAGCTGCGCGAAGACATGGACAAGGGGGTCTTCGACCGCTTCAAGTCCCTGCCGATCGCGAGGATCGCCCCTCTAGCCGGCCCGATGATCGCCGATCTGATCCGTTACGGCATCGCGTCGGTGCTGACGCTCGTCACCGGCCTGGTCATCGGTTACCGCCCCGGCGGCGGCGTGCTCGGCTGCGTCGGCGGCGTCGCGCTCACCGTGATCGCGGGCTGGTCGCTGGCGTGGATCTTCACCTGGCTGGGCACGATGGCGCGTTCCGCGCAGAGCGTCCAGGGCATCTCGATGATGATCATGTTCCCGCTCACCTTCCTGTCCAACGCCTTCGTCCCCGCCGAGACGCTGCCCGGCTGGCTGGAGGCGTTCGTGAAGGTCAACCCGGTTTCGCACGTCGTCTCCGCGGTGCGCGACCTGTTCAACGACGGGGCCGTGACGGCCGAGGTCGGCTGGGCGCTCATCGGCTGCATGGTCGTCGTCGCGGTGTTCGCCCCGCTGGCGGTCCGCTCGTACTCCCGCAAGATGTAGACGGTGTCAGACCACCCGCTCCAGGACGGTGCGGGCCTCGGCCAGCAGGTCGAGGCCGCGGCGTTCGCCGTATCCGGCCTCGATCCGGGATATGACGCCAGGGGCGATCCGTTCGGCGTGCGCGGACAGCACCGACCACTGCATCGTCGGGGTGAACCGGTTGTAGGCGAACCGGTCGGCGAGCACGAGCAGCCGGACCCCCTCCTCGGCGGGCAGCGCTCCCTTAAGCAGGCCCCAGATGCCGAGTCCGGCGAGCACCATCCCCATCAGCGGGTAGTCCCTGAACGTGTGGTCCGGGTCGAACATGATCAGCACCTTGGTCCGCAGCGACTCGAAGAGGTCCACGCCGTCGTCGCCCTCGCCGTACTGCGCGAACGCCGAGATCGCGATGACCTCGCCCAGGAGGGCCCACGGTGTGAAACCGTCCGGCGCGCCCGGGACGTGCAGGTTCCGGAGCAACTCGGCGGTCTCGCGGTGCCGCCGCAGTCCCTCGGAGATGTCGCCGTCGACGAGGGCCAGCTGGGCTCTGCCGGTGGCGACCGACAGGACCTCGCCGTAGGTGCCCTGGGAAGCGAGCTCCTCCAGGTCGTCGATCATTCGTGCGGCCTCGTCGCGGCGCCCCTCAGTGAGCGCCGCCATGGCGAGGGCGGCGCGGATCTGGATGGCGTCATCCACCGCCCCGAGGCGTTCGAGCACCGGGAGCGCCTCGGTGGCATGTCTGGAGGCCGACGCGGACTCACCGAGGTGCGCGTACAGGCCGGCCAGCTGGGTGTGCAACACCGCCCGGCGCCAGGGACCGCCGTCGTCATCGACGAACTGGAGGGCGGCCAGGGCAGCTTCGATCGCGCCGGGCGGGTCGCCGGCGTTCTCCCGGCCGTGGCTCAGCCAGTGCAGCGCGATCTGGCGGATCATGGGGTCGGGATCGGCGATCAGCGTGTCGAAGCCGTTCTCGGGGTCCGACACCACGGTGAGCAGCACGGTCACCAGCGCCCGGACGCCCGGGTTCGCCGAGGCGGCGCCCAGCGCGGACAGCATCCGTGCCAGCCCCCCGATCTCTTCGGAGGAGACGATGACGGTGTTGAACAGCGCCATGCTCAGGGCCACCCGGGTCCGGTCGAGGAGCCGGGGCGGCGGCGTCCAGCCGGTCAGCGCGGCGGCGACGGCCGGGGTGAGGACGATGCCGCGCGGATGGTCTCCGCAGATCATCCAGTAGCCGCCCAGAGTGGAGAACAGCACCACCACCGCTTCCGGGTCGGGGTCGGCGAGGGCCTCGCGCAGGATGTCGGCGAGGTTCGTCTCCTCCGAACGCAGCCGGTCCATCGCGTCGACCTGCTCCGGCGAGTACAGCCGGACACCGTGCCGGTCGGCGTAACCGACGGCCCACGCGCGCACGGCGGCTCGCGCCTCGGCGGTCTCGCCGGCCGAGTCCAGCCGTACCCGGCCGAACTCACGCACCGTCTCGAGCATGCGGTACCGGACGCCGTCGGCCGTCTCCATGACGGTGAGCAGGGACTGCTCCACGAGCTCTTCAATGTCGCCGAGAGCGTCGCCGCCGAGCACCTCCTCCGCCGCGTCGAGGGCGAAGCCGTCCGGGAAGGCCGAGAGGCGGCGCAGGGCCCGGCGTTCCCGCTCGCCGAGAAGGTTCCAGGACCAGTCGATCACCGCCAGCAGCGTCTGGTGCCGTGAGGGGGCGCTCCGATCGCCGCCGCGCAGCAGCGCGAACCTGTCGTCCAGCCGGCGGGCGATCTCGACCGGTGACATCACCCTAACCTTCGCGGCAGCCAGTTCAATCGCGAGCGGAAGGCCGTCCAGGCGGGCCACGACGGCGCGCACCTCCTCCCCGTCGAGGCGTACGCCGGGCCGGGCCGCGGTCGCGCGGTCGCGGAACAGCTCGACCGCGTCGCCGGTTCCCAGCTGGGGCAGCGGGTAGACACGTTCGGCGGCGATCGCGAGCGGCGAGCGAGTCGTGCTGAGGATGCGCAGCTCCCGCGTGGTCGCGGCCAGATAGGCGACCAGGTCGGCGACCGCCTCCACCAGATGCTCGCAGTTGTCGAGCACCAGCAGCGTCGGGGCCAGGCCGAGCTGCTGGGCGATCCGGGCGCGGACGTCGGCGCGCTGCTGCGGGGTAAGCGTGCGACGTCCGGTCACCGAGTCGCGGACGCCGAGCGCCGACCCGACCTCGCCGACCAGGTCCTCGGCCGCGGTCACGCCGACCAGCTCGACGAAGTGCACCACCGGCTGCGGGGCCTCGCGGGCTACGGCATGGGCGAGCCGGGTCTTGCCGAGCCCGCCCGGGCCGAGGATCGAGACCACCCGGGACGTGGCGAGCAGCAACCGCACCCGTCGGAGGTCGTCGTCGCGGCCGAGCAGCGGGGTCGTGTCGAACCGCACGCCGGTACGTACGGGACTGTCGAGCGCCAGCAGCTCCTGGTGGACCCGCCGCAGCTCCGGGCCGACGTCGGCGCCGATCCGTTCACGCAGGTCCGACCGGTAGCGCTCGAAGCGGTCCAGCGCGGCGCCCGTCCCGCGCACCGCCGCCTCGCTGCGCAGGAGGTCGGCGAGCAGCCCCTCGTCCCCCGGGGGGACGCGCACAGCCTCCTCGAGCTCGGGCAGGGCGGGGCCGTGGTCGCCGCTCCGGCTCCGGGCCCGGGCGAGCACGACCCGCGCGGACGCCAGATCGCGTTCCGCGCGACGGCGCACCTCGGCCAGCGGGCCGCCGCCCTCGGGGGGCAGCGCTCCGGCGCCCAGCGTGAGAGCCTCCTCCGCCGCCGCGGCCGCCGCGGCCGGATCCTCGACGAGCAGCACCCGCGCCAGGCCCGCCAGACCGTGCAGCCGACCGGCGTCGACCCGGTCGGGCGGAACCTCGAGCCGGTAGCCGCCCACTTCCGTGGCCAGCGCCTCCGCCCCCACGACCGACCTGGTCCGGGACACCAGGACCTGCAGCGCCTTCGCCGGATTGGCCGGCTCGTCGTCCCCCCACACCTCCGCGACGAGCCGGTCCGCGTTCACGGTGCGGCAGGCGAGCGCGAGGGCTGCGAGCAGCGCCTGAGCCCTCTCACCGACCACCGGCTGCCCCCGCCACCGCACACCGTCGAGCAGACTCAGGTCGATCGGCATGGCCTAAGTCTAGGCTCCGCCAAGCCACCCGCCCGTTCCCGCCTGTAACCCTGTTGATCACCAACCGGTCGGGCACGCAACGGGCACGCCCGTGCCGGCCGGAACTCTGGAGCTTGAAGCGGATGCGCTGCCGGTGGGCGTCCGATTTGTGCTCAAGCGAGGCCGACTTCGACAAGATCAAGACGGTTGGCGCGAACGCCATGTCATGGGAGGGGGCGACTGCGTCCCGCCACGGTGCGAAACCACCGCCCGCCCTCCGCGCCAGCCCTTGATTCGCCTATCGAGATTCGATAGATTTACATCGCAATTCGATGGAAGGGTGTGTTATGGGAAAGCTGGCAGTGCGTGCGCTGCGCGCCGTGCTCGTGGTGGTGCTCGCCGGCACCGTGTTCGTACAGGCAGGGATGGTGTGGGTGTTGATCGGCGGGAGCGACCCGGAGGACGGGTCGCTTCCGCTGACCCCGTTGCGCGTGATCACGATCCTGGGCATGGTGTCGGTCCAGGTCGCCCTGGTCAGCGTATGGCGGCTGGTGACGATGGTGCGACGCGGAACCGTGTTCTCCCACGCCGCCTTCCGGTACGTGGACGCCGTGATCGGCGCGATCGTGGCGGCTGCCCTCCTGTGGTTCACGGTCACGGCCCTCAATGCGCCGGGCCAGCGGGCCGACCCGGGCGTCACCGTCATCATGGGCGGGGTTGGCCTGGCCATCCTGGGGGTCGCGCTCATCGTGCTCGTGCTGCGGACGCTGCTCGCCCAGGCCGTCGCGCGCGACGTCGAAGCGGCGCAGATGCAGGCCGAGTTGGACGAGGTGATCTGATGCCGATCGTCGTCGACATCGACGTGATGCTGGCCAGGCGGAAGATGTCCGTGGGCGACCTCGCGGACCGCGTAGGGATCACGCCCGCCAACCTGGCGGTACTCAAGAACGGCCGCGCCAAGGCGGTGCGCTTCGCGACGCTCGCGGCGCTCTGCGAGGTGCTCAAGTGCCAGCCGGGCGACCTGCTGCGCTGGGAGGCCGAGGACGCCGCGGGCGGATGACGTGCCCCAGGGTGGGCGTGAAAACGCCTGGCACCACCGGCCCGTAACGGTACGTGGACCGCATGGACGTGGATCGCCGATCACCCGCTCGCTGTCCTACTACCGATGCTGGTCACCGGCCCCGCGGCCCGGCTGAAGTGTGCCCGGCGGGGTCAGTCGCACCCGTGCGACTCATGGAACACCGCTTCCCTTGACGCTTATTGCTCTTATACGAGAGCATTGCTCTCGAAACATAGCGGCGTTTCCAAAACGGATCGGAGCCCCATGTCGACGCTCAGTTCGTCCCGCGCACGCCTCGGAGCCGGTTCCCTCGTGGCGGCCGGAGTCCTTTTCCTCCTCTATCCGCTGGTCCGGCCATGGGCCGACGAGACGACGATGGACGGCCTGCGGGGCATGGCGTCCTCATCCTGGGTGGCGTCGCACCTGTTCGCGATGATCGGATTCATCCTGGCCGCACTCGGCCTGCTTGCCCTGCACCTGGTCCTGGACCGGCGGCTCACGCTGCCCGCCGTTGTGGTGACCTGGCTGGGCGCCGGGTTGACCCTCCCGTACTACGGCGCCGAGGACTTCGGGCTCAACGTGATCGCGGCGCGCGCGGTCCGGAACCAGGACGCCTCGCTGCTCGCGCTGGTCGACGAGTTCCGGTACGGCTCCGTGGCGATCAGCACGTTCGCCGCCGGACTGCTGCTGCTCGGGGTGGGCGCCGTCCTCGCCGCCGTGGCCGTCTGGCGTTCCGGTGTGCTCCAGCGGTGGAGCGCGGTTCCGCTGGCCGCCGGATTCGCGCTGTTCATCCCGCAGTTCTTCGGTACGGCCGAGCTCCGGATCGCGCATGGCGCGCTAATGGCGGTCGGCGGCGTCTGGCTCGGCGTGGAGCTGTGGCGCACCGGACGGCGCTGATTCAGAACCTGCTGACCAGAATTCGGGGCACGCGGCCGCGTTCGCAGCGCTGCCGAAGGCCAGTCGGGAGCCGGTTTCAGGTAGACCAACGAGCACATCGCCGGTGCCCCCAAGACCAGGCCGAGCAGCCGCCGCTGGGTGGCCGGGCTCGGTGGACCACGAACGCGTCCAGCAGAGCGGGGCCCCCTAAATGGTTTGCCCGCAGATGGCGCGCGCTGAGATGCTCGGCCGAGCAGGAACGGAGGAAACCGCAAAGTGGCCGTCACCGCATCCAGCAAGCCGTCCGAGTCCGAACCGGAAGTCCGCACGGCGGCCGGCGTCCTGCGCGGCAGCCGGGAGGCGGGTCTGGCGGTCTTCCGCGGCATCCCGTTCGCCGAGCCGCCGGTCGGCGCCCTCCGTTTCGCCGCGCCGCAACCGGTGCGCAGCTGGGACGGTGTGCGCCCGGCGGTCGCGTACGGCCCGCCGCCCCCGCAGTCCGGCGTGCTCGGGGTGTCCCAGGACACCGCCGGCGACGACTGGTTGACGCTCAACGTCTGGACACCGGAACCGGATCCGGCGGCAGGGCTCCCGGTGATGGTGTGGATCCCCGGTGGCGGTTACGCCATGGGCAACTCCAGCCTCCCGGAATACGACGCAGGGCACCTGGCCGGGAGCGGAGCCGTAGTCGTGACCCTCAACTACCGTCTCGGTATTGAGGGTTTCGCGCAGATCGGCGGAGCCCCGGCCAACCGGGGACTGCTCGACCAGGTCGCGGCCTTGCAGTGGGTGCGGGACAGCATCCGGATGTTCGGCGGCGACCCGGACCGGGTCACGGTCCTCGGGCAGTCGGCCGGCGGCGGATCGGTCGCCGCGCTGCTCGCCATGCCGCGCGCCGCCGGGCTCTTCCGCCGGGCGGTCGCGCAGAGCGTGCCGGGGACGTTCTTCTCCCCCGAGCTGGCCGCCGACATCGCCGCCGCCTGCGCCGCCGAGCTGGGGGTACGGCCCACGGTGTCCGGCCTGTCGGCGGTGGCCCCGGCCCGGCTGCCCGCCGCGGGCGACGCGATCTTCGCCAAGACGGTCCAGTGGCGGGAGCGCTGGGGGCAGATCACACACCGGCCGATCCCGTTCGCACCGGTTGTCGACGGTGACGTCCTGCCGGCGACCCCTTGGCAGGCGCTGGCTGACGGCGCCGCCCGGGACGTCGGACTTCTCGTCGGGCACACTCGTGACGAGCACCGGTTGTTCAGCCTGATCGACGGTGTGCTCGGCCAGGTCACGCACGAGCAGACCGAGACCGCTCTGCACCTGCTCGCCCCCGACCCGGACGGTGCACGCCGGTACCGGGAGGCATTCCCGGCCGCGGCCGATGAGGAGCTATACGAACTGGTCAACGCGGACTGGTTGTTCCGCATGCCGAGCCTCCACCTCGCCGACGCGCAGATCGCCGGCGGCGGCCAGGCCCACCTCTACGAACTGACCTGGTCCGCCCCGGGATTGGGCGGTGGCCTCGGCGCCTGCCACGGCCTGGACGTGCCGCTCGTCTTCGGCAACCTGAGCAGCGGACAGCCCGCCATGCTGATCGGCGACCCGCCCTCCCCTGTGGCGGAGGAGCTGTCCGCGCAGATCCGCAGGGCGTGGACGGCGTTCGCCGCTCACGGCGACCCGGGCTGGCCTCCGTACGACGCCGACCACCGCCTCGCACAGCTCTTCGACACGCCGTCGATGGTCACCACCTACCCGGAAGAGACCTCGCGGCTGCTGTGGCAGGACCACACCTTCCCGGCGCTCCCGCTGCTCGCGCGGTAAATGTAGCGTCCGGGTGCGTGAACGACAGAGTGTATGTAGGCAACGCAGGCAAGGATGCGGCGCTGGACAGGGGATGGCTCCTCGGGCATTTCAAGAACGCTGATGATCTCCGCCACAGCGAGGCTGTAGAGATCAAATGGGGCGTCCACCCGCGTGGTGACGAGCGGACGCAGTGGGTAAGGGGCGAGGAACGAACGGCTCTCCTGGTGCTCATCAGCGGTCGCTTCCGCGTTGAACTCCCCGGCCGCAGTGTTCTCCTGGAACAGCAGGGTGACTACGTCGTGTGGGGGCGCGGAGTCGACCACTCCTGGCTCGCAGAGGAAGAGTCGGTGGTCTTAACGGTTCGGTGGCCGTCCGTGCCCGGATACGCAGTGGCACAGGAGGATCGGGCACGGCTGCATGGTTAACCGCGAAGTTCGCCAGCACCACCCACGTCGTCGCGCCCGACGAGGTCTACGCGCCGGCCATGGGCGAGTTTTCACCGGGTTCTCCGCGCTCCCGCCGTCCGCGTTCGGGATTCGGCCGTCGCGATCGTCGCGGTCGTCGCGATCGCCGCGATCGCCGGCATGACTGAGCCGCCGCCGCGCCTGGCCGTCGGGGCCGATGCGATCGACGGCATCCGGGCCGCGCTTGAGTCCCGGCCTGCCGAGCTGGAGAAAGTCAGCCCAGCGCGGCCGCCTTGCGCAGCAGCACTGAGCGTTCGCGCTGGTTGGCGCACAGCCGGGCCGCCAGCTCCAGCTCGGCGCGCGCTTCCGGTCGCCGGCCGAGACGGGCCAGCAGCTCCCCGCGTACGGTCGGCACCAGATGCGAACCGGGGAGCCGGTCCAAGGCGATCAGCTCGTCCACGATGGCCAGGGCTTGCGCCGGCCCCGAGGCCATGGCCACGGCGACGGCCCGGTTGAGCTCGACCACCGGCGAGGGCGCGACCCGGCCGAGCACCTCGTAGAGCACCACGATCCGGTCCCAGTCGGTCGCCTCGACCGAGGGCGCCGACGCGTGGGTGGCGGCGATCGCGGCCTGCAGGCCGTAGGGGCCGAGGCCGCGAGTCGACGCCTTGGCCAGCGCGGCCAGCCCACGGCGGGTCGCCGAGAAGTCCCACCGCCGCCGGTCCTGGTCCTCGAGCAGGATCGGCGAACCGTCCGGGCCGGTCCGGGCCGGGAAGCGCGCGGCCGTCAGCTCGCACAGCGCGAGCAGGCCGTGCACCTCCGGCTCGTCCGGCTGCAGCGCGGCCAGCGTGCGGGTCAGCCGGATCGCCTCGTATGCGACGTCGGGGCGCAGTAGCCGGTCGCCCGACGTGGCCGTCGATCCCTCGGTGAAGATCACGTAGAGGACGCTGAGCACGCCGCCCAGCCGTTCCCGGCGCTCACCGGCCGGCGGCAGCTCGAACGGCACCCCGGCCGCCGCGATCGTCTTCTTGGCCCGCGTGATGCGGGCCTGCACGGTCGGCACGGGTACGAGAAACGCGCGGGCGATCTCCTCGCTGGACAGGCCGCCGACCACGCGCAGGGTCAGCGCCACCCGGGCCTCAGGGGAGAGCACCGGGTGGCAGCTGACGAACATCAGCGCCAGGACGTCGTCGTCGATCCTGTCGGGGTCGATTTCCTCGTCGACCGCCGGGTCAGTCGCCAGCAGGGCGTATCGGTCCTGCAGGGCGGTCCGGCGGCGGATCGCGTCGATCGCCCGCCGCCGGGCCGTGGCCATCAGCCAGCCGGCCGGATTGGCCGGAGAGGCGAGCGGCCACGACACCAGCGCCTCGGCCACGGCCTCCTGGGCCGCGTCCTCGGCCAGCCCGAAATCGCCGGTGAACCGGGTCAGCGCGGCGACGATCCGCGCCGACTCGATCCGCCAGACGGCCTCGACGTCGGCCGTACCCATCAGCGCTGGACGGTGCTGTCCTGCGGGACCTCGTCCTCCCCGGGCACCCGCCGGATCTCTATCTTGGACCCGGGGGCCGCCGGGACCCGCTTGGCCCACTCGACCGCCTCCTGCTTCGAGGCGACATCGAGCAGGAAGAAGCCCCCGAACAGTTCCTTGGTCTCTCCGTACGGCCCGTCCGTGACCACCGGGGCCTCGCCGCTGAAGTCGACCACGGCGCCCTGGCCCGGATCGTCCAGCCCTTCGGCCCCGAGGAGAACGCCGGCCTTCATCATCTCCTCGATGAAGAGGCGGGTCCTGGCAATCCCCTCCTCGATCGAGGCCATCATGGCGGCGTTCGACTCATCGGTGCCCCGCATGATCAGCAGGTACTTCGGCATCGCGTTCTCCTCATCCGGCGGGGCCGCCTCTCGGCCCTCGCACCCACACGTCGAACGAGCGGCCCGCGGATCGACACGGCCTCGGAGAAATCTCTCGCCGCGCCGCAGCCGAATCCGTCCGAGCCGCGTTTCGCCCGTCAGACCTGGCCCTGAGCGATGGCTGACGCGGACGCCCTGCTGATCAGAAAGCTTATCGTCGCAGCTTTGGAAGGCGGCGACGCTCACACGGATCTGGGAAACCATTCGGTATGCGCTTAGTGACTTCTTTCGCTACCTGGCTGAAGAGAGGACGATGGGAATCTTCAGCGGCGTTTCGCCCGCGGCGCACTCTCTTGCCGCGATCAGCGCTCGTGCCGAAAGCGGAGGGCGGGGGGCCTGCGTGCCGGTTGAGGCAGTTGGAGTCGCCGTACGGCACACGCAGCGACTCGGCCTGACCGCCGCTCCTACTCGCCCGAGGCTCACGACAAGACCCTTGCCGGGGGTAAACCACTGATGCAGGCTATGGTCTTGTGCGTCTCGCCTACGCTCTTCGCACCATCCGGCCCGAGCCAACTGATAGCGCTTCTTCCTACGTCCGCGCGATGGCCACTCTGATGGCCGGTGCCGGCCATGAGGTCATCGTCATCACCGAGACCCCCGCCACCCGGCTGGCGTCGCTCACCGGCGCCGGTGTCCGGGTCCTTCCTCCAGTGCCGAGCAAGCCGGATTGGTGGTACCTGAGCCCGGGACACGAGTACGCGGACCGCGTCAGCCAGACTCTCGCGAGCCTGGATGAGTCGGTCGACGTGATCGAGGCTCCAGTGGTTGGCGGCGAGGCCTTCACGGCGGTGCGGATGAGGCGGCTTCTCGGCCACCAGGGGCCGCCGGTCGTCGCAAGGGTGACGGCGACGTCGGCCACCGCGCCGCCAGTGAGCTTCCATGACGACGTCCGGAAGTTCGCCGAGGGTTACGTTCTGCGCCACTGCGATGCGATCTCGCTCCCTGCCGGGGAGGGGGATCGGGGCCGCGTATGGGGTGTGTGGCCGACGCCTCTCATCACCGAGACGCCAGCCAGGGCCGAAATCACCGATCCTGTCCGCAGGGTCGTCTTTCTCGGTGAGCTGAGCAGGACGAGCGGGGTCGAGGCCTTTCTTGACGCCACCGGCCGCCTTGCCTCGTTCACCGTGGAAGTGGCCGGTCATGACACTCCGACCGATCCCTTCGGAAGGTCCTACGCCGCCTCGCTGCGCTCGCCTGTGACGATTCTGAAGGACACCGGTGATCTCGACGAAGTGCTGGCGAGGCCCGCCATCCTGCTCGTCCCCGATCTGTCGCTGGCCCCTCCTGAGATCCTCGACGCGGCAGCGGCGCGTGGGGCGGTGATCATTGGTGGTGGCACGTCGACGCACCCGCATGTGCTCGCCGTTTCGTACACCTCACCTGAGGCCCTTGCGAATGCCGTACAGGCGTGGTCGGATCGGCCAGAGGAACTGGAGGCGCGGTCTCGCGCGGTCCGGCGGGACACCCTGAACCGGTGCCACCCGACGGCGGTGGCGCAGGCTGCGGAGCGCCTGTACCGGGCCTTGTGCAAGCCGCCCTCCCGCGCTCGCCGCGCGCCGAAGCGGCACAGTGTCTCATTCGTCATCCCGCTCTATAACCAGGGCGCGTTTGTACAGGAGGCGGTGGCAGCCGCACGCGCCGGCCGGCGCGATGACGCCGAGGTCGAGATCGTGGTGGTGGACGACGGCTCGACGGACGATCGCACCAGGCGGGTCTTCGACGAGCTGAGCGGAGTCGTGAAAGTCCGCCAGGAGAACAAGGGCCTGGCGGGAGCGCGCAACGCCGGGGTCCTCGCGTCGACCGGTGAGTTCGTGGCGCCTCTCGACGCCGATGATCTGGTCAGCGACTCCTTCCTGGGCAAGGCTCTGCACGCGCTGCTCCACGACGCCGCCTTGTCGTACGTCTCCTGCTACTCCAGGAACTTCGGTCTGTTCGAGGGCGTCTTCGCTCCACTGGGAAACGTGGCGAGTCTCATGCCGTTCCTTCATACCGACGCCAGGTGCACAAGTCTCTATCGCCGATCGGTTTTCGACCAAGTGGGCGGCTACGACGAGGAGATGCCCGCGTACGAGGACTGGGACCTGCAGATCCGGATGCACAAAGCCGGGCTGCTCGGCGACATCATCCCCGAAGCGCTCTTTCTCTACCGGCGCCACTCCGGCTCTATGGTGTTTCGCTACAGCAACGCGGCGCGCGTCGAGTTGCTCCAGTATCTGATGCGTAAGCACGGCGACCTGCTGGAGCCGCAGGGCGTTGACCTGGCTCTCAAGCTCGCCCATCTGTGGCTCACCAAGTTCGAAGCCAGCGAGTCGATGCGATTCCTGGAAAACCACGACTCCTAGGGAGGCTGCGTGTTCGTTGCCGGGCCGTACGTCGCCAGTTATCGCGCCAACTCCGCCGACGACGGCACCCCTCTCGGGATCCGGTGCGTGAAGTACGCGAACCTCCTCAACCAACCGGGTGATCCTGGGGTGGCGTTCGTCTGGTACGGCGAGGACCATGGCACCTCCCGGCACTTCGGGGAGGCCTTCGTCACCGGGATCCCCGGAGCCGGCCTGGTTGGTCACTCAGCCGAACTCGACGACGGCGCCCACACGCCAGAACGTCTGACGTTCACCGTGTCTACCCATGATCGGGATATGCCGCGACATGTGAGGGTAGAGGGCGATCGGCGTGAGGAATGGAATCTCATCGACGGCAGCGTGATCCTCGATTACCGCAGCCCTTTCCCTCCGCTGACCCGCGTGGGCGGCGGCTTCTCCGAATATCTGGTACGCAACCGTGACGGCACTCCAGGTGCCGGCATTCGTTGCATGCTGAGCAGCGGCAGTTGGCTCGGGGCCGGGCAATGGCGGGGTATCGACTACCTACACCTCGGCACCTTCATCGGAAACCTCAGCGCGGAGGGGCGACCCGTGAAGTTCGGAGCATCCGACATCTGCCACTTCAGGGGGTTCTGCGGTGTCGTTCCATGGGGCGCCATGATCATGCGCGCCGCGCCCAGGGTCGCGACCGACGCCTATGAAGTGATCGGCTTGTGGACTGAGGAGTGGCGTCCTCGCCACCGGCCGGACAGCTGGCAGCCCGACCCGGCGATCGCGCATCTCACCGTGCGAGGTCCGCGTTGACGGCCAGCGCCACGCGGAGGCGGTGGGGCTTATTTGCCGAACAGGCGCTGGCTGACCGTGGCCAGGAGCACCAGTTCGATGACCAGGCCGATAATGGCCTGGGCCGCGGCGACGAGCGCGAGTGGATCTCCGGGCGAGAACGTGCCGGGGAAGAACCCCCGGCCGTGAAAGGCCGTGACGCTGATGACCATCGACTCCAGCAAGGTGAGGCCCGGCCCGAGACTGTGGTACACCAGCATGAAAACCGTCACGACTAGGGCATAAGCGACGAAACTCCGGCCGGGGCGGTAGCCGTATCCCGCCAGGACCGCCAGCATTGACGAGAAAAGGTAGCTCGGCAGCTTGGAGAGGCCTTGCCGCCGGAAGGACAGCCGCTGGAGCACCTGGGCGCGGTAGGCGAAACGGTGCGCCTCGTCGTCCATACCTCGGGCCCGCAACTCCTGGGCGACCTGACGGCTTGCCCGAGCCGCGGTGGAGTACGCCACGGGAGGCGTCATCGGCCCTTCTCCCCTGTCGGCTTCCCGCGCACGGTCCTCGTCTCCCAAGACCTTGATTACGGACCAGTCGAAGGCCGCCAGGTTGACGTTGTTCCAGTAGGCGTCGGCAACCGTGATGCCGCCGTTCTCCCCGCCGGCGGAGATGCTTTCAAGGTTGGTCGTGCTGTCCAGGTATACACGGGTCAGGTTCGCGCCTCGAAGGCGCGCCTCAGCCAGGTCCGCACCTTCGAGATGGGCCTCGGTCAGGTCGGCGCCCTCCAGATCGGCTCCCGCGAGGTTCGCGCCCCTCATCTGGGCTCGCCAGAGCGCACCTCCCGCGATGTTCGTCCCCACGAGCCGCGTGCCGTCCAGGCGGCCCCACAGCAGCCGGCTGCGCCGCAGGTCCGCACCCAGCAGATTCGCCCCCGACAGGTAGACCGCACCCATATAGGCGTCCGCCAGGTGGGCCTCCAAGAGGTCGGCGCCCTCCAGATGCGCCTCGGGAAGGCTCGCACGCTCGAGGTGCGCGTGAGCCAGCCGGGCACGCTCCATCCGAGCCCACATCAAGCCCGCGTCCTCGAGGTGGATGCCCTCCATGTTCGCTTCCTCGAACACCGCCTCCTGACACTCGGACCCAGTGAGGTAGGCACCACGCAGGTCGGCCTTGCGGAGCACGATCCGTTGCAGGTTCGCGTGCTCCAGCCGGGCCCCTCTCAGGTCGGCGCCCTCCATCGGCAGGTTCGACATGTCCAGCCCTGACATCAGCGCATTCACAAGTCGTAACCGCGTGCCGCACGGCATGTCCCGGTGGCAGGCGATGAGCCACTCGATGTCCGCCCGGGTCAATCGCAGGCGTGCGAGATCGTAGGCACAGGAGCCGTTTTCCTCCGCATGCCGGGCGGCCAGTTGGTGCCTCCGCCTGGCGGGCACCATTGGTTCTCTTCGCCATGGCTGCTGCTCGGAAGCCCAACGTTCGGGCCAGCTCACTCGCTTACGGCGCTCATTCGACTGTGCGGTCAACCGTCCTCCGGCTCCTGGGAATGAAGCTGTAACAAAGAAAGGGTGAGCTGTGCCACCAAGATGATAAACGGATGAAACCGGCTCTGAACGAACCGCCGTGCACCCGGGATCGTCGAATCGATGGGGTCTCCACCCATGCGCCGACCGGCGCCTGCCTGCACACGCCCACGTTGACGACCTCGATCACACGGTGAACCGCCGCGCCGGGGTGGCGCGGCGGCGCGGGGTGGGGCCCTGTGGTTGCGGGGCCCCGGTGTTCCGCACGGCCCTATGGGTCGGGGACCTGGTGGTTTCCGCGGTCTCGGAGGAGAGTCGCTCAAGCGCCTCAAAAGCCCGGTCACTGCCGTACTCCACCGTGAAGAACCAGGGCGGTTCCTCGGCCAACAGCATGAACCTCGGCAGCGTGCCCTCCATCAGGTCCTCGTACGACGCATATATGAGGTCCTGCAGTCCGCCCACGGTGACATCGAACACGTCGACGTCGAGCGCGTGGATCACCAGGTCGGCCGAGGCCGCCCGGCACCATGTCACACACAGTTCGCCAAAGAGATCGGCGCGCTCGAGCAGGTCCGCATAGTAAGCCTCGATATCGGTGAGCAAAGGCCGACCCTTTCTCCCTCGCATCGAGGGGCCCGCTTCGCTTCGTGGTCTACGCCGGCGCCTTGACGGCCGAGCCCGCCGCGGCCCGCTCCCGCGTGACGCGGCGGCGCCGGGTCGGCAGCCCGAGCGTCGGGTTGGCGACGCCCCAGGCGGCGCCCTTGCAGACCAGCTCCTTGTAGACGGCGGCGAGCCGTCCGGTCAGGACCGCCTGCACGGCGCGGTCGTCGGCGGTGACGTACTGGATCAAGCCCTCCTTGCGGCCCAGTGAGATGCACTGGTTGAAGTAGCGGATCGGCGCGTTCGGGAGCTTCCCGCCGGTCAGGCGCGCCCCGATCGCGTCGGCGGCCTGCCACGCGGTCGGAACCCCCGAGGCGCACGACATCCGCAGCGGCTTGTCCCCGGGGCCCATCACCCTGGCCGCGTCGCCGACGGCGTACACGTCCGGGTGCGAGACCGAGCGCATGGTCGCGTCGACCACGATCTGGCCGGTGCCGGTGACCTCCAGGGCGGTCGCCTTCGCTATCGGGTGGACCGCGAAGCCGGTGGTCCACACGGTGACCGCGGCCGGGATGGCCTTGCCGTCGGCGGTGGCGACGCGGTCGGCTTCGACGCCGGTGACGGCGACGTGCTCGTGCACGGTGATCCCGAGCTCACCGAAGACCGTCCGCAGGTGCTCGCGGCCCTTAGGCGAGAGCCAGTCGCCGAGGCCGCCGCGGGCGGCGAGTGCGACGTCAAGGTCCGGGTGGGCCTCAGCGATCTCGGTCGCGGCCTCCAGGCCGGTGAGGCCGCCGCCGACGACGACCACGGTCTGCCCGGCGTCGAGGCGGGCCAGGCGCTCGCGCAGCCGGAGTGCTCCGGGGCGGCTGGCGATCTCATAGGCGTGCTCGGCGGTCCCGGGGACGCCTTGGGCGTTCCAGCCGCTGCCGAGGGCGTAGACGAGCGTGTCGTAGGCGAGTTCTTCGGCGCCGTTCGCGTCGATGACGGCGACGGTCTTGCGGTCGACGTCGACGCCGGTGACCTTCGCGAGCCTCAGTTCGACGCCGGTGCCCGCGAACATCTCGCTGAGTGGCCGGGGCTTGAGGTCCTGGCCGGCCGCCAGCTGGTGCATGCGGACGCGTTCGACGAAGTCGGGCTCGGCGTTGACGAGGGTGATGGCGACGTCCTCGCGGCGGAGCCGCTTGGCGAGGCGGCCGGCGGCGATGGCTCCGGTGTATCCGGCTCCGAGGACGATGATGCGGTGCCGCATTTCCTTGCTCCTGTCTTGCGCGGGTTCGCCACTTGAACCGGGCGGCACGCCGTTTCCTGACAGGAACGCGATGTGAAGCACCTCACATGGCGGTTAGAAGGCCTTGAACAGGGGCTCCCCGTGGTCGGTGGCCGCCCAGTGCGCGGTCGCGCGTTCGAGCTTGTCGGGGTTGACCTGGTTGCGGAACGCGGCGATGCCCTCGGCGGTGACCTCCAGGCACATGACGCCGATGACCCGGCCGTCCACGACGGCCACGACGGCGGGGTCGCCGTTGGCGGTCCAGGCGTAGACCTGGGGCGCGCCCCCGACAATCGCACGCTTGGCCTCGCCGGGTTTGAACAGGCCCCTCAGGAACTTCGCCACCGCGACGGCACCCTCGAACGCCTTGGCGCGGGCCGGGACCTTCCCGCCGCCGTCGCCGATCGAGATGGCGTCCTCGGTGAGCAGGCGCACGAGCGGCTCGATCTGGCCGCTGGTCGCGGCCGCCAGGAACTCCTCGACGATCCGCCGGGCGGCGGCCTCGTCGATCTCGGTGCGGGCCTTGCCGTCCGCGACGTGCTTCCTGGCGCGGTGGAAGATCTGCTGGCTGGCGGCCTCGGTGATTTCGAGGATCTCGGCGATCTCCCGGTGCGGGTAGTCGAAGGCCTCCCGCAGCACGTACACCGCCCGTTCCTTGGGAGAGAGGCGCTCCATAAGGGTGAGGACCGCGTACGAAACCGATTCGCGCTGCTCGGCGGTGTCGGCCGGGCCGAGCATCGGGTCCCCGGCGAGCAGCGGCTCGGGAAGCCATTGGCCCACGTAGGTCTCGCGGCGCGCCCGCGCGGAGGTGAGCTGGTTGAGGCACAGGTTGGTGAGGACCTTCGCCAGCCAGGCTTCGGGGACATCGATGCGGTCGACGTCGGCGGCCTGCCAGCGCAGGAATGTCTCCTGCACGGCGTCCTCGGCCTCCCCGGCGGAGCCGAGGAGGCGGTAGGCGATGGCCTCCAGGCGCGGCCTGGAGGCCTCGAACCGGTCGACGTCGTTCGCGGTCAAGGGCATGGCCCGATGCTAGTGCCGCGCGGCGCGAATCGGCCGCCGCCAGCTCGCGCGGGAGCCTACGCATGTGCGAGGGCGCCTCCACCGCCGCCCGGGACCGCCAGGCCGCCAGCGCGCTAGGGGGCCACCCTGTAGGTCACCGGATCGAGCCGGACTTCGGCATGTCACCCACACCGAAGCGGAACTCGAGCTTCGAACCGGCGCTGGACCCTGTGACATCGGCCGCGGGCCGCGGTTGCGCACTCAGCAGGATGACTCGTCGACCCTCCTCCAGACAATCTTCCTGTAAGAGACGGATGCGCACTGATTTCACTGGCTAAGGGGTCGAGCCGGAGTACGGGGTCGACGCCAGACACCTCGGCGCCGGCGACCGCTTCGCGGAGCTGTACCGGCCATTGGAGACCGGGTGTCTGTCGGCGGGCGAGCGTGTGCCGCTGGTTGGCGTGGGCGCGGGCTTCGGTTGGACCTGCGCTGTTCCGGAGGTGTCGGCGAATGCGTGACGCTGGGTTCTTCGTCCTGCTCGGCCCGGACGGCGCCGGGAAGACGACTGTAATGAGGGAGATCGCCCGTCGGTTGCCCTCCGTTCGCCTGGTGTCCACGGATGCGGACCTCGTCCCGAGCGAACATGCTCTCATCGCGCGGCTGCGCCACAGTGTCGTAGACGAGGTGCTGCCGGGCCTCGGCCACACGTACTCTCCGGAATTCCTGGCTTCCCTGCTGCAGACCGCCGTGGTGTACCTGCGGGACCAAGCCATGGCCGCCGGCCAGGCCGGGCCGGTAGTAGTGGACTCCTACTACTACAAGATCCTGGCGAAGTGCCGCCTCGCCGGTATCGAGGGCACCCCAATGTACGACTGGTGGCGCTCCTTCCCGCAGCCCGACCGGGTCATCTATCTCGATGTCACGCCGGAGTCCGCATGGCGCCGCAGCCATTCCGGCAGGTCCCTCAACCCGATGGAGTACTACGGGCCCGCACCCGAGCGGGCCGGCTTCGAGCTGTACCAGAGGAACCTCCGCAAACTCATGTTGGAAGAGGTGGAACGATTGCCGGTCACGTTCGTAGAGGAACAGGCGCGCACGGCCGATGCCGTACTCCGGGCGCTCGCGTGGTGACCGCCGGCAGCGGGGGCTGGGGCACCCCTGGACACGAGGATCGCTACCGCGAGCGGGTCTTCTCCGAGCGCGCTCGACTGGCCGCGGAGGGCGCGGACCTGGCCGGCCGTCAGCGAGAGGTGCTGGCGGACCTCCTGCGGTTCAACGCCGGCACCGAGTACGGCCGGCAGCACGGGTTCGACCGGATCCGGACGATCGACGAGTACCGCCGCGCGGTCCCGATCAACGACTACGCGGCACTCGCGCCGTGGATTGAGCGGGCGGCGGCGGGCGAATCCGGCGTGCTGTCCGCCGACGACCCGGTGGTGTACTTCACGAGCAGCGGGAGCACCGGGGAGCACAAGAAGATCCCAGTCACCCGGCGCTTCATGCGTACGACTTTCCTTCCCTTCTACTACGCGGCCTGGGCTCCGCTGATCCAGCACTTCCCCGACGTGCTGGCCCGGCCGGATGCCGTGCTCAACCTCAAGCACGACCCGCTGACGGCCCCGCCGACCACGGCGGGAGGAAAGCCTCATGTAGGTGCCAGCCAGGTCGACTTCGGCCAGAAGTTCGGTGAACCGTTGTCGGCCGAGCCGGGGACAGCGGCCCCATGGGCGACGCTCCCCTCCGATGTCCCTCCCGGCGATCATCTGGAGAAGACATACCTACGCCTGCGGCTCGCCGTACAGAGCGACGTGCGATGCGTGATCGGCATCAACCCGGCGATGATCACGGCGCTCCCCTACCAACTCAACCTGTGGTGGTCCCGGATCGTGAAGGAGGTCCGCGACGGCACGCTCGGCGGGGTGCCTTGTGTCGCTCCCGATCCCGACCGGGCCGCCCATCTGGAGGCGCTGGCCGATTACCACGGCGCGGTGCGTCCGTCGCTGGTGTGGCCGCGGATGAGGGCGCTGTTCTGCTGGACGACGGGGATGGCCTCGCTCTACCTTCCCGTGTTGCGGGAGGAGTTCGGCGCCGGCGTCACCGCTCTCCCTGCCCCGACCGCGGCGTCCGAGGGGCCGGTGGCCGTACCGCTGGACCGTCATGCCACGGCCGGCAGCCTGGTCGCCTCGGCCGCGCTCTACGAGTTCGTCGAAGCGGGCGTCGATCTGGCCCCGGACACCCCGACACTCCTGCCCGAGGAGATCGAACCGGGCCGCGACTACCACGTGGTCTTCAGCCACGTCGGCGGACTCTACCGGTACGCGGTGGGCGACGTGGTAAGGGTCGTGGACCGGGTCGGGGGCCTCCCGAGGATGGAGTACGCCGGACGCGCCAACCGCTCCGACGCGGCCGGCGAACGGCTGCGCGAGGCCCAGGTCATCCGCGCCCTGCGGGCGGCGCTCGACGCCACCGGTCTCCAGTTGCACAACGCCGCCTGCCGTGTCGAGGACGTGCCGGGCGAAGGTCTTGCCTACACCTTCGCGATCTCCCCCCGAACGCCATGGCACGCCGACGAGTCCGCACGCGTGCGCACGCTGCTGGACGCCACCTTGGCCGGGGAGTCCCCCGACTACCGGCGGGTCCGGGCCGACGGGCGCCTGGGCCCCGTCAGGCTGCGTCTGCTGGCCCCGGACGCCTTCCGGCATGAATGGCTGCGGGTGGTGGCGGAGGGCGTGCGACCGACGCAGGTCAAGGACCGCCTGTTCCGGCAGGACGAGGCGCTCTGGAAACGCCTGCTCCGATCCGAACCCTCCTAACGAAGGAGTCGCCTTGACCGACCTTCTCACCCCCGTCGAACGTACGGCGCTGCTGACCGCCGCACTCCGGGCGGCGGAGACGCTCCGGGAAGACCGGTTGTACGAGGACCCGTACGCCGCCCGGTTGGCCGGCGAGGCCGGACTCGGGCTGCTGGCCGAGATCCGGGCGGCGACCTTCCCTCCGAACGCGCCCAGGAGCTTGCCCAGCACCCCCGACTACAACGCCATCCGCACCCGCTTTTTCGACGACTACCTTCAGGAGGCCGTCCGGAATCCGGCGGTCCGGCAGGTCGTGCTGGCGCCGGCCGGGATGGACTCCCGCGCCTACCGCCTCGGCTGGCCGCGAAACACCCGGTTCTTCGAGGTCGACCGGCCGAACGTCCTGGCCTTCAAGGACGCGCGGCTGGGGGGCGTCGCCCCGCGGGTGGCGCACCGCGCCGTCGCGGCCGACCTCACCTCCCCCGACTGGGAGGAACGCCTGATCGCCGCCGGCTACGCACCGGACGAACCGTCCGTCTGGCTGCTGGAGGGCCTTCTCTACTACATTCCAGAGCAGGACACCCGCCGCATGCTGGCGCGGGTCGCGGCGCTGAGCCGCCCCGGCAGCCTGATCGCCGCGGACCTCGTCAACCCGGCGGCGCTGACCCTCCCCAGCATGCGCGGGTTGCTGGACGTATTCGCAGGTTGGGGCTGCCCGTGGCTCTTCGGCAGCGACACGCCTGAGCAGCTGTTCGCCGAATTCGGCTTCGATGTCCGGGCCGTGCAACCCGGCGACCCGGAGGCGGATTTCGGCCGATGGCCGGATCCCGTGCCCGACCGGTCGGTGCCGGATGTACGGCGGGTGTTCTTCGTTCACGGGCACCGGCGTTGAACGACACTGACGTCGCCGTGATCGGTGGCGGCCTGGGCGGGCTGGCCGCCGCGCTCGCTCTCGCCGGTCACGGCTTCACAGTCCGTGTACTGGAGCGAGCACCGGCTCCTGCGCCCCTGGGAAAGGCCGGCTGGCCGGTCCGTTCCTCCGCCCCGCAGACCGGCCACTCACACGTTCTCACCTCCCTGGGCCTGTGCCTGCTGCGGAGGCGCGCGCCGGACGTGCTGGGGTCCGCGTTGGAGGCCGGAGCTGAGGTTCTCGACCTGACCGTGGCGGCTCCCTCGGCTCCCGGCGTCTTCGCACGGGAAAAGGCCGATGCCGAACTGGCCGCCCTCGCCGTCCGTCGCATCGTGCTCGATGAGGTGCTGCACCGGGCGGCCGCCGCTCGGGACGGCATCACGCTCTCCTACGGCACCGCCGTCCGAGGAGTGCGGCTGGACGGTCGCGGACGGCGACCGGCCGGGGTGGTCACCGGCACCGGTGAACTGGTGCCCGCCGCGATCGTCCTGGACGCGACCGGCCGCCGGGCGCTCTCCCGCACATGGACGGGTGCGGCAGGCGGCATCCGTACTGGGCCGACAGCCGTCCGCATTTTCACTCGTTTCTACCGGCTGACCGATTCCTCCGCACGGCCGGGACCGCTCAACCGAGGCAACGCGGCCGGCGGCATCTGGGACCACTACGCCGCGGTGCTGCACCCCGCCGGCCGGGGACTGTTCGCCGTTTCCTTGGGTACTCTGACCGGCGATCCGG
This sequence comes from Planotetraspora sp. A-T 1434, assembly GCF_025420585.1. Classification (GTDB taxonomy): domain Bacteria; phylum Actinomycetota; class Actinomycetes; order Streptosporangiales; family Streptosporangiaceae; genus JAOEGB01. The sequence goes on from NZ_JAOEGB010000042.1 coordinate 32,761, forward strand.
CGACCACGCCTCTGCGCGGCGCCCGCGCCTTTACCGCAGCGGCCCGGCTGTCGCCTGGCATCGGCCCCTGGCTGGCGTCGGGGGTGTCCGAACCGCTGACAGCAGTCCGCGCGATCACCTCACCGCCCAACACCCTGCGCACCGGCCAGGAACAGGACGGCCAGCCCCATGGGATCTACCCTGTCGGTGACGCCGCCTGTATCACCGACCCCCTGTATGGGCGCGGCATGTCACTCGCCCTGACACATGCCTTCCAACTCGCGGACCTGCTGGCCGCCCACCCGGTGCCCGACGCCGCCCAGCACGCGCGAGTGACCAGCCTCACCGAGGAGTTGTTCCGCCCCTGGTACCAGCAGGCCGAGCGGGACAGCGCGGCCCGCATTCGCTCGTGGCGCTCTGCGGCCGGCTTACCGGAAGCAGTCGCCCTACCCGTCTTGCCCGCGGAACGTCCCACTCTCACGGAAATCGCCGCGGCGGCACACCACGATCCCATGGTTTGGCGGGGGTTGACGCGAGTGCTGATGAGCATGAGCACTCCGGAAGCGGTCTTCGACGACCGGGGCTTTCGCGACAGGGTTCTCAGGGCTCTCAAAGTTCGCAGTGCCGCCGGCAGGCCCGTGGACATGCCTACGCCCCCGACCAGGAAGGAGCTCCTGCAGATCATCGCCGCCGCCGAAGAAGGAGCCGGAGTATGAGCGCACTCCCTCGGGTACTGGTAGCCCCCGTCACGGTGACTCCGTCCAAGCCGCTGACACCGAGTCACCTGAAGGGCTTGCTCTGGACGGACGTGCTATATCGAGCGACCGCGCTGGTGGCGGACACGACCTATCGGTACAGCCCGACCACATATCACCCCACCGAGCAGACCCTCGGTTTCTGGTACTACCTGGATCAGCATCACGGGGATGTGGATTACTCGCAGATGTCCGAGGAGGAGATCGGTGATCTGTATGTAGCTTATCGGGCCCGCGCGACGAAAGTCTCAGCGGCTGCGCTGCGGCCGTACGCCGATGCCGTGGAGAACACAGGCTGGGTCCACCCCGCCGGCGCACGGGTGCTGCAGCTGTGGACCGGGCACTACGCGCTGCTTGGACTGCACGATCCGGGGCTCGAGGTCCACCAGCCGCCAGGTCTCGGCCTGGAAGAAACCCTCGAACAGCTGAAGCCGGCAGGGGCGGTGCTCGATCAGCGGGCCGATGGCGGCCCCGTCTATCTGGACGCCACACGCTACGGGTTGCCGCTGCGTCAGATCGTCACGGCAGATGGGCGCCCCAATTACCTGGCTTGCGCCCTGCGCGAACTCCTGCCGCTCGCCCCCGAGTACGACGAGGTCGTCCTGCTCTACGACAGCGGTCTCGAGCGGGACTACCAGTTGGTGGCACGGCTGCTGAGCCTCAGGGGTCCAGCGGTCCGGCGTATCTCGGTGAGCAGAGTGCCCGTCAACGGACGGGTCACTTCGGCCCGGCACGGCGACTGGCACGACCACTCCTTCGGCGCCCTGCTCCGCGTGATGGACGGCCGCTGCAGCCCGGAGTCCTTCCGGCTGGGCATGCGGCTCTACTTCGTGGCCTCGCTGGGGCGCGGGCAGCAGGAGTCATTCCGGCTGGATCGGCTTGTGCACTGGACGGTTCGCGCTCAGCGGCTGCTGGACCGCTCTCGCACGGCCCCGGCCGGGACCGGCACGGCGCTGCTGGACCGGTGCCGAAGCGGCCACTCCTACATCGACCCCTACCGACTGGTGTCCTCCCTGCTGGACCGGCGCCGGTCGGCACCGGACCCCGGACTGCTCTCGGAGGTGCTGCTGTGACCCTCACTCCCGAGCTCCTGCTCGACACTGCGGTGCGGCGGATGCTGACGTCACGGCCGGAGCTGGTGGCAGAATGCGACCTCTCCTCTCCCGCCGGCTTGGCAGCCGTCCGGAACTCGCTGAACGAAGCCGACGAGCTGGCCGTTGTGTCCGTGATACGTTCCGTCGACCTGCCCGGATGGGTCCGCGAGACCTGCCTGTTCGCGCTTTCCCTGGACGAGGCGACGGCCCGTGCCTGGCGTCGCTCCTTCACCAGAACGATCTTTCTCGCGGGGCAGCCCGGCAACCTCCGCGAACGCTTTGCCCTCACCCGGGTGGCGCCCGACGGTTCGGTGGCGTGGGTCGGCCCGGCACCCGTCGCGGCTACGCGGACCCTTCGCCGGCTGCTGAAGACCTTCGTCGCCGACCGGCCGGTCGACGCCGCGCCCCCGACTGTCGTCGAATTGCCGACGCCAGGCGGAAGGGCAGCGCGCCATGCCCTTCACCGCGACCTGTACCTCGCAGTGTCCGGTCACACGGTCGGCGAAACCCTCATCCAGCTCAACCATCTACTTGTCGAGGCCGTGCAGGACGGGCTGATCAACGGCGGTGACCGGCTGACGTTGCGCCATGTGCCCCGGTTGAACGGTCTCCGAGCCCCGGTCGAGGCCCTGCGCGTCGACATCGACCACGACAACCCCGACAGGCTGCGGGCGTACGCGGCGCTGACCGAGCCGCTGCCCCAGCGGTGAATCGGGCGGACGCACGGCGACGCGAAGACCAGAAGAGGAACCCAACGATGCCAGATCTCCTGAACGCCCCCGTGCCCGTGGCCCGCCCGCTCCGCCTCGGCATCCACGGCTCGTCCGGGCCTGCGGAATCGATCCTCACCCGGGCCGGACTGCCGCCCAGCGAGGTCGAGTTCGTTCAGTACGACGTCCGTGATCCCTTCGGGCCTTTGAGGGACGGCCAGGCAGACGCCATGCTGGTGAAGTACACGCTCCACGAACGGGACATCGCGTTCAGCCGTGCGGTGGAACTGGATGCCCGGGCCCTGATCGTCGGTGCCGGACACCCGCTGGCGAAACGACGGACGGTGTCGGTCGAGGAGGCCGCCGATTACGAGGCGTTCGAAAAACCGGGCACGTTCCCGTCCTATGTGTGGGACCTGGTGGTGCCCAGGGTGACCCCGGGCGGCCGGACGATCCGCCGGGTGCACCCGATGACCACGCTCGAGGCGATGGCCGCGATCCTCGCCGACGGGCGCTCAGTTCACCTGTCGTTCCTGTCCCTTGCCGAGTCGCTGCCGGCGGGCACGGTCGCGGTGCCGGTGCACGACCTCCCTCCGGCCCCTGTGTCGGTCGCGTGGCTGCGCGATCGACCGTTGCCTGCGGCCACCTTGCGGCTGATCGCGGCCATCGAGCTGGGGGGCGACCGGTGAACCCGCTTCCTGGCACGGCCGTCGTGCTGTTGCACGCGCTACCGCTGTCCTCCTGGATGTGGGCGAAGCAGGCCGAGGCGCTGCGTGCTCGGGGGTATCGCGTCATAGTCCCTGACCTCGCCGGATTCGGGGCAGCCCCGCCGCACGCCGCCACGCCCTCCCTCGACTTGCTTGCCGACGACCTCGCTCACCTCCTGGATGAGCACGACCTGGAGGATGCGGTCCTGGCCGGCAGTTCGATGGGCGGCTATGTGGCACTCGCGTTCCTGCGCCGGTATCGCCAACGGGTCCGGGGTCTGGCGCTCCTGGGTACGCGCGCGCAAGCGGACACGCCGGCCGCCGCGGAGGCGCGAAGGGCGTTCGCCGCCATGATGCTGGACGACGCCTCGCGTGCCGTGGTCGTGTCTCAGAGCCTGCCGCGACTGGTGGGCGCCGCCACCAGGGAAGAGCAGCACGCGGTTCTTTCGGCCGTCGCCGAACAAGTCGCCGCCGCGTCACCCGCCGCGGTCGCCTGGGCCCAGTACGCCATTGCCGACCGCCCTGACAGCAGCGGCGAACTGGCCAAGCTGGATGCGCCCGTGATGGTGATCGCGGGCGAGCAGGACGAGTTGGTATCCCAGGAAGAGGCCGCTGTGCTGGCCGCCCTGCCCCCGCGGGGACGGCTGGTCACCATCCCCCGCTCGGGTCACTTGCAGCCGGTAGAGGCACCTGGAGCGGTCACCGAAGCCCTGCTCGGTCTGCTTGCCGAGGTCGCCGGACTACCACGTGGTGACCGGGACCGTGCGACCGCTACGGGTGACGAGCATCGGGTCTGGGGCCACACCGCTTCCAGCGGTCTCGCCTTCACCAGCGACGACATCGTCGCGTCCCACTTCGCCGCCTGCGCCTCCCATTACCGAGCCGCTCTCGGCAAAGTGGGCATCCAGTCGGGCTGGCACGTGCTTGACGCCGGCTGCGGCAGCGGCCTGTTCCTACCCTGGCTCGCCGAACTGGTAGGTGAGTCAGGCCGGATCTCCGCGATCGACCTCGCGCCGGAAAACGCGGCGCGTGCCGCGCAGCGGGCATGGGCCCTGGGCCTCCGCGGACGAGCAGATGTCCGGCAAGCCGATTTGCTGGCCCTGCCGTATGCGGACAACACCTTCGACGCCGTGTGGTGCTCCAACACAACGCAGTATTTGGATGACGCGGACCTCGCTCGGGCACTCCAGGAACTGGCCCGGGTGGTGCGCCCAGGCGGCTTGGTCGCCATCAAGGATCTGGCCGCCGACCTCGTCTGCGTGCGCCCCGGCGACCCCTTCCTGGCGGTTGACCTCTTCCGCCTGGCCGGCCGATCCGGCGGGTATCCGGCTCAACTGCTGAGGGCCCGTGATCTGCATCGCCGACTGGTCAAAGCTGGGCTGGCGCAAGTGTGGCAGGAAACCGTGTTGATGGAGCACTACGCACCGTTGTCCCCAGCCGCGCTCGACTTCTACACGAGAGCCTGCGCCGGCATGGCTCGGCAGGCAGCCGCATTAGGTATCGGCGCCGGCTGGGAGCCCTTCGCCGATCCGCACGGTGCGAATCATCCGCTGCGCCGGCCGGACGGATATGTCAGCGAAGGCAGCGTCCTGGCCGTCGGTACGGTGGCCAGATAGTTCCGGCTGAGCCGATCATCTGAGCTTCCCCCTTCGATGTGGAAACCCCTGCGAGACGCCAGCGAGGCCGAGCACCGTTCCGGCTCTGCCCGGCGGCTGATCGGCCGCACGGATGCAGGCGGCCAATGATCGATACCCTCCTCGCTGCCCCAGACATCCGTACTCACATGTTGCAGCAGGGAGACGATCGGATCTTTGGGAAGACTTGACCTTGATCCAGGCGGGAAATACCGTCATTGGTGCCTAAGACATCCGATCTATCCAGGATGAGGGACAGTCTATGGATCGGCGAGACCTGCTAAAGGCGGGGGGCGTCCTGACCGGTGGCGCGCTGCTGGGCGGCGGCTTATCTGGGCGGGCATCAGCGCGGGCCATGGGCGGTGCTCCCCTGCTCCACGACGAGATCGACTGGGAGCGCTTCCTCTCCGACGCCGACCTGGTGTGGAAGCGGATGCCACAAACCTGGTACGAGGGGCCGTTCCTGGGCAACGGCTTCCTCGGCTCCGGAATCTACGCCCAGCAGGACGCCAACGCCGTGCGCTTCAACGTGCAGCACAGCGAGGTTCAGGACCACCGTCCCGAGTACGGCGCGCTGTTCGGCCTCGCCCGCCTGCCCATCGGCCACCTAACGTTGGAACCCGTCGGCGCGATCACCGGCGTCGACTGGCGGCTCGACCTGTGGAACGCCGAACTGACCGGCGCCATCACCACCTCCTCCGGCAGCCTGGAGATCAGGGCGTTGATCCACAACGACCGCTCCGTGCTGGCCGTCGAGGTCGTCCCCAGCGACGGCGAGCGGGACTTCCGCTGGACCTTCCACCCCGAGGAGGCCATCAGCCCCCGCGCCAACCCGATCTTCAACAAGCAACCTCCGCCCGGCTACACCACCAACCCCACTCCGGCCGTGACCCGCCACGGCGACCTGGAGCTGATCACCCAGCCGCTGGTGGCCGGTGGCGGGCATGCGACGGCCTGGCAAGAGGTACGGCGCGGCCCACGCCGCACCCTCTACGCCGCGGTCGCCTGGTCGTTCCCGGGCGACGCGGCAGGCGACGACGCGGTCAGATCGGTGCGCTCGGCCGCGCGGCTGCCCATCGAGGCGCTGTCCGCCGATCACCGGCACTGGTGGCACCGCTACTACCGCAAGAGCTTCCTGTCGCTGCCCGATCAGCGGATGCAGAGCTTCTACTGGATCCAGCTCTACAAGGTGGGCGCCGCCGCGCGCCGGGACGCGCCACCGATGGCGACCACAGGGCCGTGGCTGGAACCGACGCCGTGGCCCGCGACCTGGTGGAACCTCAACGTGCAGCTCGAATACTGGCTCATCCACGGGTCGAACCACCTGGAACTGGACGCGGTCACGAGGAGCCTGTCGCAGTACCGGCGGAACCTCATCGACCAGGTGAAGTTCCCCGAGGACTCCGCGGGTATACCGCGCACCACGGACATGACGCTCGACAACGGCGCCGGAATCGGCAACAGCGGGTACCCGGTGGGCATACCCGGCCAGGCTACGCCCGTCCCCGAGGTCGGCAACCTGACGTGGGCGCTCCACAACGTCTGGCTGTCCTACAGGCACACGATGGACGCCCGGATCGTGCGGGACGTGCTGTTCCCGCTGCTGCGCCGGGCGATCAACTACTACCTGCACTTCCTGGCACCGGGCTCGGACGGGAAGCTGCACCTGCCCGCCACGTTCTCCCCCGAGTACGGGGTCAACGCGCCGGACACGAACTACGACCTGGCGCTGATCCGCTGGGGCTGCCGGACGCTGGTCGAGTCGGCGGCTCTGCTCGGCGTGCGGGACCCGCTGCTGCCGAAGTGGCAGGAGGTGCTGGCGAACCTGGCCGATTACCCGGTCGACGAGAACGGTTTCATGATCGGAGCGGGTGCGCCGTTCGCCAAGTCGCACCGCCACTACTCCCACCTCCTGATGATCTATCCCCTGTATCTACTCACGTGGGAGCAGGAGAACCAGCGTGAGCTGATCGAGAGGTCGCTCAAGCACTGGATCAGCTTCGAGGGCGCCCTGCAGGGCTACAGCTTCACCGGCGCGGCCTCGATCTCCGCACAGATGCTGCGCGGCGACGACGCACGCTTCTACCTCGACGAGCTGCTGCGCCGCTTCGTCCAGCCCAACACCATGTACAAGGAGAGCGGCCCTGTCATCGAGACGCCGCTGTCCGCCGCCCAGTCCATGCACGACATGATCTGCCAGAGCTGGGACGGAGTCATCAGGGTCCTGCCCGCCATGCCGGCCGCCTGGCCCGACGTGACCGTACACGACTTCCTCACCCAGGGCGCGTTCCTGCTCTCGGCCGCCCGCCGCGGCGGTCGCACCGACTTCGTACGGCTGGCCTCGCTGGCGGGGGCGCCGTGCCGCGTTCGCACCGGCATCGAGGGCCCGTTCACCGTACGCTCCAACGGCAGGAAGGTGTCCTGGCGGACGTTGCCCGGCGGGGACATCGAGCTCGACCTGCGCCGCGGCGAAGAGGTCCTGATCCAGGCCCGAGGCGATGCGGTGATCCGCCCAGTTACTCCAACGAGCCAGGCCCGCTGGGGCCTGCCAGGCTAGCGGCCGACTGTACTCGTAGTCCTACACGACGGCCTGAATCTAGGCGATCTTCCACACTCCAGCGAGGGTCTTGACCATCCGTGACACTCTGTTGTTTGCAAAGTCGGCGGCCCGAGGATCCGTGAGGATCAGCTCGGCGGCAAAAGCAGCACTTTGCCTACGTGCCCGCTGTCCTCGAGCAACTGAATTCCCGATGCGATCGCGTGCCAGTCACTGGCCAACACGATCACCGCACTCCTGTTGCTCCGTGCTGCCAATGTGATCCTCGATCCTGTCGGGGGCGAGCAGGTGAACGAGCTGATGGATCTCCTGGCGGACGGCGGCACCCTGCTCTTCTATGGCGGGCTGGCCGGCAAGCCGATGTCGCTTCCGTCGATCGGGCTCGCCCACCGAGCGCTCACTTTCCGTGGCGTTTCGGCTGGGCGCTGGGTGAGGACCAGTTCGCGGGAGCGGCGACGCGCCGGCTATGCCGAGGCGCTCGCAGTAGCCCGATCGGTGCCCGAGCAGTTCAACGTCACAGCCGAGTACGACCTTGCCCGCTTCGCCGAGGCCATCGAGGCCGCGGAAAAACCCGGACGGACCGGCGCGATCCTTCTCAACTCGGATCTTTGATCGGAGCCTCGCTACCCTTGATATCAGCGGGTAACCGCAGTCGCGTGGTGGCACGGACAGAGGGGCCGCCACCATCTGGGAGCGATGACCTACCATCACCGCGTGCCCATAGTGCTTGTGAACGGCTTGCCCGGCTCGGGCAAGACGACCCTTGCCAAAGCCCTCGCCCACGCTCTCGGATCACCCCTGTTCAGTAAGGACCGGGTTAAGGAGTCGCTGGCGGATACCCTTGGCATCGAGGCACCACCGGGCATAACAGCCCGTCAATGGAGTCAACGACTCGGCGCCGCAGCAGCCGAAACCCTCTGGGCTCTGCTCGCCGACGCAACCCAAGGTGCGGTACTCGAAAGCCCCTGGCTAGCCGATCTGCGGCCGATCGTCCTCAGTGGCCTGCAACGGGCGGGCATCGATCACGTCCATGAGGTTTGGTGCGACACCCCTCTCCCCCTCGCTCGTCAGCGCTATGAGGAACGAGCCGCTGATCGACATCCCATCCACAGCGGCTCCTCGGCGGATGACCACCAGTGGGACGAATGGGCACGCCAAGCCGAACCACTTGGCCTCGGCTCCGTCTACCGCGTGAACACCACCCAGGCCGTGGATATCACCGACCTGGCAGAGCAGATACGCCGGGGTCATTAGTACGCCTCCGGCGGGGGC
>NZ_JAOEGB010000043.1 GCF_025420585.1 Planotetraspora sp. A-T 1434
TTGCTGCCGTTCGACAATCACACGGTAAAACTACCAACCACCACCGACAAAAACGCCCCGCGATAACGCCGCCAATTCTCGTCAATTCCTGTCAACCGCCGCCGATTTGACGCCGATCACGGAATCGCCCGCCGTACGAAATTGACCTTAGCCCAAAAGGGCAAATGTCCTGATAATTACGCGCCTGAGAATAGGGCGGAGCCGGATCGGACGCGGAACGGGCACGCTCACCAGCACAGCACAAATTTCAGCGCAACGGACCAGCACGGTAAGTCGCCGTGCCACGCCAGCCAGGGACGCCAGGTGGCGCGCCAGGCAGGAGAAGCGGCGCGGAAGCGGCGCGGAAGCGGCGCGGAAGCGGCGCGGAAGCGGCGCGGAAGCGGCGCGGAAGCGGCGCGGAAGCGTGCACCTGCGCCGCAGTGCGGCGTTAGTTACGGGGCCACCTGCTGGAGGGGGTGCAGGCCAGGTGAGGCCCGCTACACCCAGCCGGGGCGGTCCCGCGCCAGGCACGGAAGCCGAACGCGGAAGCCCGAACGCGGAAGGGCGGAGAGGCCGGGCAGCTTCCCGGGCCGCGGTGCGGCGGTGAGTTACGGGGGGCGCCTGGTGGAGGGATGCGGGCCCGCGTGAGGCCCGCACAACTCCGCCGGGGGCATGTCCCGGCGACTCAGCGGGGGGCAGGTCCCGTGCAACTCAGCCGGGGTTGCGACTCAGCTGGGGGCAGGTCACGCCACCCAGCTGGGGGCAGGTCCCGCACGACTCAGCTGGGGGCAGGTCCCGCACGACTCAGCCGGGGGCAGGTCCCGCACGACTCAGCTGAGGGCAGGTCCCGCACCCCGCCGAGGGACGCAGGTTCTGCGCCGCGCAGCCGGGGGTCAGGACTAGGCCTGAGTGGGGAGGGCCGACCAGTCGATGGCGAGGCGCTGGGGGTTGGCGGGGTCGGACCAGATGCGGACCAGCCTGCCGGGGAGCACGGCGCCCATCAGGAGCCGGGGCAGGATCTGCCGGTGGCTCACCACGTAAGGCGCGCCGTCGGCGGGCTGGACCTGGAGGTCGAACGCGACGACGAGCTGGTCGTTCACCATGGTTCCCGTGTCTCGCATGGAAGTGACGAGAGCCTGCGCCGGGACTCCGGTGCCGATGAGGTCCTTGTTGCCCGTGCCGAGGAAGCTCTTCATCTGGCCGAGAACGCCCGTCGCCGGGCCCTGGCCGTTGACCAGCCTGGTGATGAGGACGATGGAGCTGATGATCGTTACGAACAGCCCTACGATGAAGGTCGGCACGCCCCACGACATCGTGTACAGCGAGGTCATGCCGTAGACGCCGCCGATCAGCAGGGTGAGTCCGGCCCCAACGCCGATGACGTATGCCGTGCGCAGCATTTTCACAACCTTTCGGGTTTCTCGTACGTCACAGTGATATGAGCGGACGCTTGATCACCGCTTGCAGCCCGCTTTCGAGAGCGTGAAACCCGACGTTCAGCCTCGATCGCTACACTTGGGCCGGTTTGCCGCTGTTGGCTCTCGACTCGGGTGAAAGCCCTGGTCCGACCCTCAGGAGTCATGAAACGTGGGTCTCGTCGACGTCCGTCCTGCACCCCCGACGGAGGACCTCCCGGCGCCGTCTCGCATTGTGCCCAGGTGGCGGGCGTGGCTGTGGGTGACGCTGTCGGCGGCCCTGGGCGTTCTGGTGGGAGCCGCGACCTTCGTGGTCACGGGATACGTCAAGCTCAGCGGCAACGTACGGCATGAGCAGGTGACCAAGGCGGATCTCGGGACCCAGCCCATCAAGATCAGCAAGGCCATGGACATCCTGATCGTCGGGTCCGACCAGCGCAACGGAGCCAACGCCAAATATGGCAAGGTCCCGGGAGAGCGGACCGACACGATCATTCTCGCCCACATCTCCCCCAAGCGGGACGGCGCGCTCCTGATCAGCTTCCCGCGCGACTCGCTCGTCCAGCTTCCGGCATGCTCGCCCAAGAGAGGCTCGACAGGGCAGCGCCCGCACATCGGCATGATCAACGAGTCGTTCAACTCCGGCGGCATCGGCTGCACCTGGAAGACCATCCAGTCGCTGACCGGCATCCACATCGACCACTTCGTGAAGGTCGACTTCACCGGGTTCAAGGCCATGGTGAACGCCTTGGACGGCGTGCAGGTCTGCCTGCCGCAGGCGGTGGACGACAAGAAAGCCTTCCTCCATCTCCCTGCGGGCAAGCAGGTCCTGAAAGGGGAGCAGGCGCTCGGCTATGTCCGGGAGCGCTACAAGCTCGGTGACGGATCGGACATCGGCCGGATCCAGCGGCAGCAGATGTTCCTCGCCTCGATGACCAAGAAGGCGATGAGCGGCGAGACGCTGACCAACCCCACGGCGCTCTTCGGCTTCCTGGACGCGGTGACGAAGTCCATCACCACCGACCCGGACCTCTCGCTGGGCGTCATGAAGGATCTCGCGATGAGCGCGAAGGGCCTCACCGCGGGGCAGATCAGGTTCGTCACGACCCCGTGGCGCTACTCGGTGACCAGCCCCGGCCGGGTGGAATGGGTGCAGCCGCAGGCGAACCGCCTGTTCAAGATGGTCGCGGCCGACCAGATCAGCCACAACGTCAAGAGCGGCGAGCAGAAGATCCCGAAGTCGCAGATCCACATCGTCGTCGAGAACGGCACGGGCTCGCAGGGCCTCGGCACCCAGGTCGCCGCCGAACTGGAGCAGCGGGGTTACCACATCGTCAAGATCGCGCCCGCGGCGAAGCCGTACACGAAGACAGTGATCAAGTACACCCCGAACGGGGAGAGCCGCGCGCCGCGACTGTTCCGCGAGGTGAAGAAGTCGACCACCTACATGGTCAAGAACGGGCAGACCCAGACGCTCGTGCTGGTCCTCGGGGCCGACTGGCAGGGCATGAAGCCCCCCAAGACCCTGGATGACGTCGAGGGTTTCGACGCCACCCAGGACAGCTGCACGGCTTCTTAAAGCCCGTCCGCGCTAACCCGTCCGCACGTACCCGTCCGCCAAGAGGTCAGAACAGCCAGCCGAACAGGCCTCCGTCGTGTCGCGGCGGGTCGGGCGGGCTGGACGGCGGGGCGGTCGTGGGAGCGGTCGTCGGCTGCGTCGGGCCGCTGGACGGAGGCGCGGGCGACTCCGACGACCCGTCCACCGCGACGGGGGGCTTCGACGTGGCGGGCGCCTTGGGAGACGGCCTGTGCGACGCGGACGCCTTCGTGGTGGGCGGCGCCGTGACATGAACGCGGCCCGGGGAGGTGGCCGTCGGCGCCGTGGTGACGGCCTCGGTGGGAACCGGGTCGTCAGGCGTCACGTCCGGGTCGCCGACCGGCTCGGTCGCCGTGATCGCCGTCGGCGACGAGACGGGAGCCCGGGCGGCGCAGTCGCTCCCGGACGGGCACGCGGCGTCGGACGGCTGCCCGATCCACGCGGTCAGCACCCAGATGGCGCCCACGACCGCCACGGTGATCGCCCCCGCCCGGAGCAGCACGCCCTTTCGCCGGCTCTCCGTGGCCTCCTCGGGGTCCTCGCCGCCCCGCCAGCCGGAGCCCAGGAAGCCGCCCGGCTCGGTGGTCCCGTCATCCAGGCCCCCCAGGTCGCCACGGTCGCCACGGTCGCCACGGTTCTCCGGGCCTTCCGGAACAGCCAGACCTTCCGAGATGTCCAGGCTCTCCGCGGTGTCCCGGCTTTCCACGCTCTCCCGGCTTTCCGAGCTCTCCCGGCTTTCCGAGGGTGCCCGACGCTCTCGCGCTGGGCTCAGGCCGTCCAGCGTGTCGGCGGGATCGCCCGTCACCCGCTCGACCCCGGAAGCGGGGGCAGAGGACGAAAGCGCGTCAGAGGACGAAAGCGGGTCAGCGAACGAAAGCGGGGCTGAGGACTCGGCTGCCGGAGACCGCCTCACCCATTCCTCGGAGAGAAGGTCGCCGCCCGGGACCTTGGGGCCCGCGCCACGGTCCGGAGCGGCCGGTCGAGGTGCCGAGCGCTGCCCGGGGCGTACGGCCATGTCGTCCAGCTCCTCCGACCAGAACCGGTCGCCATCCGTGCCGTACTGCCCGGGGGCGGGGATGTACGGCCGCACCAGCGGGCCGGTCTGCTCGGGCAGCTCCTCGGGGACCGGGGGGATCATTGCGGTCCTTCCTCTAGCGAATCGGTGCTAACAGATCTTCATAGCAGAACGGCGACCGAACCCGACACCAGTTGTCCGGAAATTTCACATCAGTCACTAAAGTTACGGTGACAGCTCTACCCCCGGGGGCACAACCAACCGCCAGCCGACGCGTCGTCACCCGTCTGATACGAGTCCCGCCTGTTACGAGTCCGAGCGGACGGGCACATGCCAGGGACACCCAGGGGACATCAAGGGCATCCACGGACTTCCGTACGGCAGGCACAGCGAGGCCCCGCCCGCTACCGGCCTGGGGCCGACCACAGGCGCATCGGCTAGGGAACAGCCCTATAACAAAAACCCACCCAACTTGACGGGAATCCGCTGCCTGGATTTTAATACGACGAAACCGACTTATTTAGTAGGAATCAAGGAGACGGGCATGAGAGTGCGCAGGCTCAGGGGTATCGCGGCCGCTGCCGTGGCGACCACCGCCCTGGTGACCGCCTGCGGGGGAGGGAACAGCTCTGCCGGGGGGGACGGCAAGGTCCAGTTGGCGCTGGTCGCCTATTCCACTCCGCAGGCGGCGTACAAGGACATCATCGCGGCGTTCCAGAAGACGCCCGAGGGCAAGAACATCACCTTCACCCAGTCGTACGGCGCGTCCGGCGACCAGAGCCGCGCGGTGGCCGCCGGGCTCAAGGCGGACATCGTCGAGTTCTCACTGGAGCCGGACATCACCCGGCTCGTCAAGGCCGGCCTCGTCGCCGACGACTGGAACAAGAACGCCACGAAGGGCTTTGTGACCAAGTCCGTCGTGGTCATCGGCACCCGCAAGGGCAACCCGAAGGGCCTCAAGACCTGGGACGACCTGATCAAGCCGGGCACCGAGGTCATCACGCCCAACCCGTTCACCTCGGGGGCCGCCCGCTGGAACCTGCTCGCGGGCTATGGCGCCAAGTCCAACAAGGGGACCGACCAGGCCGCGGGCCTGACGTACCTCGACTCGCTGCTCAAGAACGTGCCCGTCCAGGACGACAGCGGCCGCAAGGCGCTGCAGACCTTCACCGGCGGCAAGGGCGACGCGATCCTCACCTACGAGAACGAGGCGATCTTCGCCCAGCAGAACAAGCAGGAGCTCGACTACACGATCCCGGACTCGACGATCCTGATCGAGAACCCGGTCGCCGTGACGAAGAACTCCGCGCACCCCAAGGAGGCCGCGGCCTTCCTGAAGTACCTCTACTCGGTCGAGGCTCAGACGATCTTCGCGAAGAACGGCTACCGCCCCGTGACCGAGGGCGTGACGGGCTTCACCTGGCCACAGCCGGCGCAGCTGTTCACCATCGACGACCTCGGCGGCTGGTCGAAGATCACAACCGACTTCTTCGACCCGAAGACCGGCAAGGTCGCCGAAATCGAGCGCAAGCTCGGTGTGGCGACCGAGAAGTGACGGCCGGAAGTGACGACTGAGAAGACGACCAAGAAGACGACCAAGAAGACGACGTGACCACCGACACCGCTGTCCGTCCCGCCCCCGCACCCGGCTCGCCGGGCGCGGGGGCGCGGGCGCGTTCGCGCTTCCCGGTAAGCGGGGGCACGGCACTGGGCCTCGGCTCGGCCGTGCTGTACATGAGCCTGATCGTGCTCATCCCACTCGCCGTCGTGGTGTGGCGCTCCGCCGACCAGGGTCTTGGCTACTTCTGGCGGGCCGTCACGACTCCCGACGCGTGGGCCGCGCTCACCTTCACCGTGGGCGCCTCCGTGATCGTCGCGCTGATCAACCTCGTCATGGGGACGATCATCGCCTGGGTGCTCGTCCGCGACAGGTTCCCCGGCAAGGGGATCGTCGACACGCTCATCGACCTGCCGTTCGCGCTGCCGACGATCGTCGCCGGCCTGGTCCTGCTCGCGCTGTACGGTCCCGAGAGCCCGCTCGGGGTCAACCTGGCCTACAGCAGGATCGGCGTCGTGCTCGCCCTGCTGTTCGTCACGCTGCCGTTCGTCGTACGGACGGTCCAGCCGGTGCTGCTGGAGCTCGACAGGGACATGGAGCAGGCCGCGGCCTCTCTGGGCGCGAGCGCGTTCCAGACCTTCCGGCGGATCATCCTGCCGAATCTCGTGCCGGCGATGCTGTCCGGCACGGCCCTGGCGTTCACCCGGTCGATCGCCGAGTTCGGCTCGACCGTCCTGATCTCGGGAAACCTCCCGTTCAAGACCCAGGTGGCGGCCGTCAACATCTTCAGCCAGATCGAGGGCGACAACCAGACCGGGGCGGCGGCGATCTCGACGGTTCTGCTCATCGTGGCCCTGGTCGCGCTGATCTCGCTCGATCTCCTGCAACGCTGGGGGAGCCGCCGTGGCTAAGCCGCGTCTGTCTCGATGGGGCCTGCGCACGCTCGCGCTGGTCTATCTGCTCTTCCTGCTGGTCCTGCCGGTGGGTCTGATCATCTGGCGGACCTTCGGCGCGGGGCTCGGCCCGTTCTTCGACGCGCTGACCTCGCCGTCGGCGGTGCACGCCTTCCAGGTCACGCTGACCGTCGCGCTGTGGGCGGTGGTGGCCAACACGATCTTCGGCATCGGCGCGTCCATCCTCCTCGTCCGGCACCGGTTCCCCGGCAAGCGGCTGCTCAACGCGCTGATCGACCTGCCGATGGCCGTCTCTCCGGTCGTCGTCGGCCTCGCGCTCATCCTGGTCTACGGCCGGTACTCGCCCGTCGGCGGCCTGCTGGAGAGCTGGGGCGTCCAGGTCATCTTCTCCACGCCGGGCATGGTGCTGGCCACCGTGTTCGTGTCGCTGCCCCTGGTCGTCCGCGCGGTCGTGCCCGTCCTGGAGGAGCTCGGCGACGAGCAGGAGCAGGCCGCGCACACCCTGGGAGCCAGCCGGCTGCAGGCGTTCCGCCGCATCACGCTTCCCGGGATCCGGTCGGCCCTGGCGTACGGCGTGGTGCTGTGCCTGGCCCGGTCGCTCGGCGAGTACGGTGCGGTGGCCGTGGTCTCCGGCCGTCTCGTCGACCAGACCCAGACGCTCACGCTCTTCGTCGAGGAGCGGTTCCAGAACTTCGACCAGCCCGCCGCCTTCGCCGCGGCGACGGCCCTCGCGCTCATCGCCGTGATCACCCTGCTGCTCACCAAGCTCCTGCGCCCGAAGGATTGAACCCCATGGCCATCGAAGTACGTGACGTGAACAAGTCGTTCGGGACGACGCCCGTCCTGCGCGACGTGTCCATCGATGTCGAGTCGGGGTCGCTCACGGCTCTGCTCGGCCCGAGCGGCGGCGGCAAGTCGACGCTGCTGCGCGTCATCGCCGGGCTCGAGCAGCCCGACACCGGCACCGTGATGATCTCCGGGGTCGACGCCACCCGCCTGTCGCCGCAGCGGCGCAACGTCGGGTTCGTCTTCCAGCACTACGCCGCGTTCAAGCACCTGTCGGTCTTCCGGAACGTGGCCTTCGGGCTGGAGATCCGCAAGCGGCCCAAGGACGAGATCCGCAAACGGGTCATGGAACTCCTGGAGCTCGTCCACCTGGAGAAGATGGCCGACCGCTACCCGTCGCAGCTCTCCGGAGGGCAGCGTCAGCGGATGGCCCTCGCCCGCGCCCTGGCGGTCGAGCCCGAGGTGCTGCTGCTCGACGAGCCGTTCGGGGCGCTCGACGCGCAGGTGCGCAAGGAGCTGCGCACGTGGCTCCGCCGCCTGCACGACGAGGTGCACGTCACCACGGTGTTCGTCACGCACGACCAGGAGGAGGCCATCGAGGTGGCCGACACGATCGTCGTGCTGGCCAACGGGGCCGTCGAGCAGGTCGGCAGCCCCGCCGAGGTGTACGACAACCCGGCGAACCCGTTCGTGATGCGGTTCCTCGGCCCGGTCACCGAGATCGGCGGCAGTCTCGTGCGCCCGCACGACATCGAGATCAGCACCACCCCGACCGAGGGAGCCACGGAGGCGACGGTCTCCCGGATCGTACGGCTCGGCTTCGAGGTCCGGGTTGAGCTGGAGATCGCGGGCCAGGAGGCCTGGGTTCAGGTGACACGGGGATTCGCCGAGCGACTGGCCCTTCAGCCGGGCGACACCGTCAACGTCAGGCCCAATCCCGGCAGCCGGTCGCTGGCCCTGAGCGCCGTGTAGCAGATGCGGCTTTCCGCCCGGACGCAGTACGCCCTGCGTGCCGCCGCCGAGCTGGCGGCGGCACCGCCCGGACCGGTGCCCGCGGAGAAGATCGCGGCCGCCCAGGACATCCCCCGGAGGTTCCTGGACAACATCCTGCTCCAGCTCCGGCGCGCCGGTTTGATCCACAGCCAGCGCGGCCCCGACGGCGGCTACTGGCTCGCCCGCCCCGCCACGGAGATCAGCCTCGCCGACATCATCGTGGTCGTGGAGGGAGTCTCCCAGGACAGTGAACGGTTCCCGGGGGTCGCCGAGCCGCTCGCCGACGTCTGGACGGCCCTGCGCCAGTACGAGCACGCGACCCTCACAGAGATCACGCTGGCCCATATCGCAAGTGGTTCCCTTCCGCCCCTTTAGTTGTGGAAGACTCCGCATTCAGTGATATTTGCCCGGGCGTAGAGGCAGGCGGGATGGGTACTGCGGGGCAGCTGATCGTCAAGCGATATCGGCTGGTGCGCGCTCTCGGCCAGGGCAGCATGGGCATCGTCTGGGAGGCCCGCGACACTCTTCTGGACCGGCCCGTCGCCGTCAGGCAGGTGCTCCTCCCCTCCGACCTCCGGGAGAGCCGGCGGACCGAGCTCGCCCAGCGCGTCGCCCGCGAGGCCCGCCAGGCGGAACGGCTCCGCCACCCCAACATCGCGGCCGTCTACGACGTGGCCGAGGAGGACGGCGCCCCCTACATCGTCATGGAGTTGGTCCGCTCCCGCTCGCTCGACGGCATCGTCGCGAGCGACGGCCCGCTCACCCCCGAGAAGGCCGCGCCGATCGTCAGGAAGATCCTGACCGCGCTGACCTACGCCCACGCGTCCGGAGTGCGGCACGGCGACGTCCGGCCGTCCAACGTGCTCATCGGACACGACGGGCGGGTGCTGCTGGCCGACTTCGGGACGGGGGCCCTGGCCGCCGATCCGGCCTTCGCCCGGGCCGCCGCCGAGCGGTCGCCCGCGCACGGCGATCCGGCGAGCGTCGCCCGGGGCGTATCCGCCTTCCTCGCGCCGGAGCGGGCCGGCGGCTCCAACACCGGGGGCTCCAGCGCCGGGGGCGGCGCCCCCACCGTGGCGTCGGACCTCTGGTCCCTCGGCGCCGTCCTCCACCTGGCGGTCACCGGGCGGCGGCCCACCGGCACTCTCGACAGCGTTCCCGACGCGCTCCGGACGGTCGTCCAGGGGCTGCTCACGCGGGATCCGAAGAAGCGGCTCACCCCCGAGACCGCCGACCGCCTGCTGGCCGCGATCGAGCCCGTGGCCGCCCCACAGCCGCCACCCGCGGGCGGGAGCCGTACGAGACTGATCGCGGGGATCGCGACGGCGGCGCTGCTCGCCGGAGCGGTGGGCGGCTGGGCGGTGCTGCGCCCGGCTACCCACCCGACGCCGATCCCGCTCTCGTACGCCGACGTCCCCGTCGCGTCGCCCTCCGGGCCGGCGCCGTCTCCGAGCCCGGTGCAGGTGACGAGGCTCAAGCTGAAGTGGCACAAGGCGGACGTGGGCTGGCGTGCCGGGGTGCCGAAGGACTGGACCCTCGACCAGACCGACTACTCCACGTGGTGGCTCGACCCCGAGGGCCGGGCCCAGCTCAACGTCGAGGTCACCGGCCAGAGCGGGACCGACCCCCTGGGAGCGCTCCACGAGGCCGAGGCGATCCTCTACCCGAGCGTGAAGGCCTACCGGAAGCTCCGTCTCAAGACCGTCACCAGCAAGTACGGCACGGCGGCCGACTGGGAGTTCACCTGGACGCAGCGGAAGGCGTCGGCGGAGACCCACCTGGCCAAGGGCGTCGCCTACCACCAGTTCCGCCGCGTGATCTCGACGGGCACCACCACCAGCGTGCTGACCTGGACGACCATGGCCGACGACTGGGACCGCCTACGGCCCACTCTCATCAAGGTCTTCGCACTCTTCCAGCCGCCGCCCACGGCCTGAAGGCCAGGCCCCGAACCGCCCGGGCTGAAACCGAGACGCCACGACCGCGAGTCACCGTGTCCGCGCGGTCGCGCTGTGCCATGATTGCCTTCGAGTGAAAATGGTTTTCATCATCGGTTGAGGTGGGGTCTCGTGCGGGTGGCGTTCGTCGGCAAGGGCGGAAGCGGCAAGACGACCCTGTCGTCGCTGTTCGCCAGGTATGCGGCACAGCGGGGTCCGGTCGTCGCGGTGGACGCGGACATCAACCAGCATCTCGGCCTGGCGCTGGGCGCGACGGCCGGTCCCGAGCCGCTGGGCGGCATGATCGGCGAGATCAAGGACTACCTGCGCGGCGACAACCCGCTGATCCGTGACGCCGCGGCGATGGTGAAGACCACCCCGCCCGGCCGGGGCTCCCGCCTCGTCCGCCTCGACGATCCGTTCTTCCCGTCCAGCGAGGTCGAGGGCGTCTCGCTCATGGTCACCGGGCCCTTCACCGAGGACGATCTCGGCGTCGCCTGTTACCACTCCAAGGTCGGCGCGGTGGAGCTCTACCTGAACCACCTGGTCGACGGCCCGGGCGAATACGTGGTCGTCGACATGACCGCCGGGGCCGACTCCTTCGCCTCCGGCCTGTTCACCCGGTTCGACCTCACCTTCCTGGTCGCCGAGCCGACCCGGCAGGGCGTGAGCGTCTACCGGCAGTACCACGACTACGCCGCCGACTTCGACGTCCGGATCGCGGTCGTGGGCAACAAGATCCAGTCTCCGGGCGACGTCGACTTCCTGCGCGAGCACGCCGGCGACGACCTGCTGACCTGGTTCGAGCACTCCCCCGCCGTGCGCGCGATGGAGCAGGGCAGGCCGTTCACGCTCGCGGACCTGGAGCCCGCCAACCATCAGGCGCTCGGCACGCTCCTGGCCCACCTGGACGCGCAGCCGAAGGACTGGGAGAAGTTCGGCAGGCAGACGGCCGAGTTCCATATCAAGAACGCCAGAGCCTGGGCGAACCGGGCCACCGGCGAGGACCTCACCGCCCAGATCGACCCCGGCTTCGTGTACGGCCCGGCCGTCGCGGCGCCGTGAGGAATCGCATCGGCTTCCGGGCCCGGAGACTCAGCGCGGATCCAGATCCAGTGCCCGTTCCAGGGCGTCGAAGGAGCGGTTAAGCAGCGCGATGTGGTCCTCGATCACGTCGTCCGCCCGTTCCCCCGCCATGATCCTGCGAACGCCCGTGGCGTAGGCCGTACGGTATGCCGCGACGACCAGCGCCGCCTCGACCCGGGGCCAGGGGTCACCGGGCTCCGCTCCGGCCGCCTCCGCAAGCAGGGCGGCGAGCAGGCTCTCCAGCTCGTCCGCCCACTCCCTGGCCCGGGCCTGCAGCCCCGGTGAGTCGAGCACGACCTGCCAGAAATATTCGTATCCGTCGCCCATCCCGCCCAGCGGGTGCCGCCGCTCCAGGAGGCCCAGCACGAGGCGGCGCAGGGCGGACAGGGGCCTCTCGCCTTCCGGGCGCTCGCGGACGGCCTGAGTGATCAGCTCGACCGCCTCCGGGAAGCGGTCGAGGAACAGGTCCTCCTTCCGCGGGAAGTAGTTGAAGACCGTCTTCGTCGAGACGCCGGCCGCCTCCGCCACCTCGGCGACCGTGACGTTGTCGAATCCGCGCCGGATGAACAGGCCCGAGGCCACATCCGAGATCAGCTTCCTGGTCTGCCGTTTCTTCCGCTCACGAAGCCCGATCTCATCGCCCACGGGATGACTATAGTTGAAGGAAGTTTATAGTCGATGTAACTTTCTATCGACTGTACAAACCTTCCAAGGGAGTGACATGTCCTCGTACGACGTCGACGTGGTGGTGGCGGGCGGCGGCCCGGTGGGGCTGATGCTGGCCTGCGAACTGCGGCTCGGAGGAGTCTCGGTAGTGGTGCTGGAACGGCTGGCCGAGGTGGACCCGACGATCAAGGCCGGGGCGCTGAACACGCCCAGCGTGGAGGCGCTCTACCGGCGCGGCATGCTGCCGGCCCTCCGGGAGGCCCACGAGCGCAACATGGAGGCCGTCACGGGGTTCGCGCGGCAGCGGGCCCCGGAGGGAGGCCCCGTCCAGCCGCCGCCGAGGTTCGCCGGCCACTTCGCCGCCATCATGCTCAGCGCCGACCGGCTCGACGCGTCCGATCCCGGCCTCACCGGCCACGGCCCGGCCGATCTGATCGGCCTGGTGAGCCAGCAGCAACTGGAGGTCCTGCTCGCTGAGCGGGCCGCCGAGCTCGGGGCCGAGGTGCGCCGTGGAGTCGAGGTGACCGGCTTCGCCGCCGACGCCGACGGAGTCACCGTGACCACCACCCGGGAGCCCGTCCGCGGCCGCTGGCTGGTGGGCTGCGACGGGGGCAGGAGCACGGTCCGCAAGCTCGCCGGATTCGACTTCCCCGGCACCGAGCCCGAGATCAGCGCACACCAGGCCCTGGTGGAGATGGAAGGGGCCGAGTCTCTGGGGAGGGGCTGGCACGCCACGCCGACGGGCGTCTACGCCCACGGGCCCGTGCCGGGCCGCATCCTCACCGTCGAGTTCGGCGGCACGCCCGCCGATCGGGACGCCCCCGTCACGGCCGACGAACTGCAGGCCTCGATCCGCAATGTCAGCGGGACGGATGTCGTCGTGACCGGGGTCAAGACCGCGACCCGGTTCACCGACAACGCGCGCCAGGCCACGACCTACCGGCTCGGCCGGGTGCTGCTCGCAGGCGACGCCGCCCACGTCCACTCGCCGTTCGGCGGCCAGGGCCTCAACCTGGGCCTGGGAGACGCGATGAACCTCGGGTGGAAGCTCGCGGCGACCGTGCGGGGATGGGCGCCCGAGGGGCTGCTGGACACCTACACCGCCGAACGGCATCCGATCGGCGCCTGGGTGCTGGACTGGACGCGCGCCCAGGTGGCGCTGATGCGGCCGGACCCGCGCGCCCGAGCGCTCCGCCAGGTGATGACCGAACTCATCGACACCGTCACCGGCACGACCTACTTCGCCAAGAAGATCTCCGGAGTGTGGCAGCGGTACGACATGGACGGCGGGCACCCGCTGGTCGGCGGCAGCGCGCCGGACCTGGAGCTCGCCGACGGGTCCAGGCTCGCCGACCAGCTCCACGACGGCAGGGCACTGCTCATCGGCCCCGACGATGAGCCGCACGCCCTGGCCGGAGGGTACGGCGAGCGGCTCAAGGTGGTCCCGGCGAGCTTCCCCGAGCGGCCCGAGCTGGCCGGACTGCTCGTGCGGCCGGACGGGTTCGTGGCCTGGGCCGCGGACGCCGACCAGGTGGACCTCGGTGCCCTGAAGCAGGCCCTGCCGGCCTGGCTCGGCACGCCCTGAGGCCGTTTGCGATCTTTGCCCAAATCTTTACCCGGCACGGCCGGGCGGCCAGCTCGAATTTGGCCCTCTGACCTGCGGTTTTCTCGGCGAGCGGCTCGATTAACCTGAGGCCCCACAAGATGCCTCGTGTCATTTGGTTCCGGCCAACTTACGCAGACCCCATCATGTGCTCATGCCCGCTTTTGTCACCCTGTCCGGGCGCTCCGTGCGCCTGGAACCGCTCAGCCTCGCGGTGCTCGACGACCTCGTCGCCGCGGCGAGTGAAGACCGTTCGACGTACGCCTTCACTCGCGTTCCCGCTTGCCGGGAAGAGATGGTCTCCTACGTGGAGGCCTCCTTGGCTGAGCAGGCGGAGGGCCGCACGATGCCCTTCGCCATCCGGTGGCTGCACACCGACCGTGTGGTCGGTGCCACCCGTCTGATGAACCTGGAGTACTGGCAGGGGCCGATGCCTTGGCCTCCCGGTACCAAGGGTGTGGTCGGCGAGGTCCCGTCCGTGGCGGACATCGGTTACACCTGGCTCGCGGCGTCGGCCCAGGGAACCGGTGTGAACAGGGAGAGCAAGTTCCTGATGCTCTCCCTCGCGTTCGAGACCTGGCAGGTTCACCGGATCACCCTCAAGGCCGACGTACGCAACACCCGATCCCGGGCCGCCATCGAGGCCCTCGGCGCGCACCTGGACGGTGTGCGACGAGCGGACAGCCGAGGCGCCGACGACACGGTCCGAGATACGGCGTACTACTCGATCCTCCGCCCCGAATGGCCCGCCCTTCGAGAACGCCTCCGCGCGAGGCTGAGCCTCGTGGAAGCGGCCGCCTGACCCTTCGACCACACGGAACAACGGAACATCGGAGAAGCGGCGCGGCCCGCCCCCTGAAGAGGGGACGGGCCGCGTCTGTGTGAGTGCGATTGGGTGAGTTCGACCAGGCGGCCGGGCGCGGTCACGCCTCGTAGTCGTAGTCGTCGTCGTAGGCGTTGTACAGGTCGTGCCACGAGCCGCACTTCACCGGGTAGCTGCTGTTCAGACCGATCTGGCAGACCTTGGCCTGGACCTGCGCGACGTCGTAGCGGTAGAAGTTGAACTGCTTGTAGCCGCCGGCCCCGCAGTACTTGTACGACTTGAAGCTCGAGGACCAGTCGTCCTCCTCGTCTTCCCAGTTCTGGACGCGGAACTTGATGTAGGCGCACTTGCCGCCCTCATCCTCGGTGCGGTGGTCGAGGTCCCACAGCTTGCCGGTGATGTGGACGCTGTTGGACTCGTCGTCGTCGTAGTTGACGTCGATGTAGCCCTTGGCCTTGGCGAGGTGGTTGCTCGACCAGTACGGGCCCCAGTAGCCGTCGTAGTCGGACGAGGCGGAGGCGGCCGAGGCCGTGGAGGCGTTGGCGGCCGTCGAGAGGGCCGGGACGCCGACGGCGAGGGCGGCGGTCGTGGCGGCGAGACCAATGACGGTGCGGACGGAGCGACGCATTTCGGTTCTCCTGTGGTTGAGGACGATCCCCCGGCTGCTTTCCGGGTGCAAGCCATTGATAGGGCCGCCCGCCTGCAAGCCGCTTTCACCTGCCTGACACCCCGTTTGCAAGCCGCTTTCAGTCCCTGAAGGAGGACCTGAACCAAGACATGGCCGCCCCCGCAGGGGCCATGCCTCGGTGATCTCAGGATGGGGATCGGCGCTCAACACCCGATCAACGGCCGATCAACGCGTGGATGAACGACAAAGACCTTCCCTATTGGTCCCGCGCTGCGGGATCTATCATTTGGTCGGAAAACTTGCCATTGGGAGAAAAGCGCACATGCCTGATGACGTCACCGAGGACGGCCTCCGCTTCGCCGTGCTCGGACCCGTCCTGGCCTGGCGCGGCGGCGTCGAGCTGGATCTGGGCACGCCGTTGCAGCGTTCGATCCTCGCGATGCTGCTCCTCCGGGAGGGTCGCGCGGTCACGCCGGCCGAGATGATCGACGCGGTGTGGGGCGAGGACGCGCCGCCTCGCGCGCTCGGTGCCCTGCGCACCTACGTCTCCCGCCTCCGGACCGTCCTGGAGCCGGAACGTTCCCCCCGGACCCGTCCCGAGCTGCTCACCTCCGTCGGGCGCGGCTACGCGCTGCGCCTGGAGACGGCCAGGCTCGACCTCGGCGTCTTCGAGCGGGAGGCCGCCGCCGCGGAGGCCGCCCGCCGATCGGGCCGGATGGACGAGGCGGCCCGCCTCCTGCGTGACGCCCTCGCCCTCTGGTCGGGGGAGCCGCTGGCCGGCGCGGTCGGGCCGTACGCCGACCACCAGCGCGACCGGCTCATCGAGCGCCGCATGGCGACCGTCGAGACGCTGATGGAGCTCGACCTGGAGCTGGGGCGGCACGCCGAGGTGGTCTCCGAGCTGATCGCCCTGACCGCGGACCACCCACTGCGCGAGCGGCTGCGCGCCCAGCTGATGCTGGCGTACTACCGCTGCGGGCGACAGGCCGAGGCCCTGTCCGTCTTCACCGACACCCGGGACGCCCTGATCGAGGAGCTCGGGATCGAGCCGGGCACCGAGCTGACGGAGCTGCACCGCCGCATCCTGTCCGCCGACCGGTCCCTCACGCTCGCGAAGACCTCCGATTCTGTACGGCTCACGCCCCTGCCCGAGACCGGCGAGGACGACGCGGCGGAGCCCGGACCAGCCGTCGAGATGCCGAAACCGGCGCAGCTTCCGGCCGCCGTGAGCGACTTCACCGGCCGCGCCGGGCTCGTCCACCGGCTGCTCGGCCTGCTCCGCGGCGGCGGCGAGGGGGTGCCGGTCGCCGCCATGTCCGGCATCGGCGGCGTGGGCAAGACGACGCTCGCCGTCCATGTGGCGCATCTGGCCGACGACCTGTTCCCCGACGGCCAGCTCTACGCGGACCTGCGCGGATACGGCCAGGAGCCGACCCCTCCCGAGACCGCGCTGGTGGCGTTCCTGCGGGCCCTCGGCATCCCGGTCGACGTCATCCCCGACGGCCTGGCGGACCGGTCGGCCCTGTTCCGGTCGCTGCTGGCCGACCGCCGCATGCTCGTACTGCTCGACAACGCCCGCGACGCCGAGCAGGTGGAGCACCTGCTGCCCGGGTCAGCCGGCTGCGCGGCGATCATCACGAGCCGCGGCAAGCTGGCCGACCTGCCGTCGGCGCGGCTCATCGACCTCGACGTTATGGAACCCGACGAGGCTCTCTCGCTGCTGGGGGCGGTGGCCGGGCCGGAGCGGGTGGCCGCCGAGCGCGCCGCCGCCATGGACGTGGTCGCCGCGTGCGGCTTCCTTCCGCTGGCGGTCCGCATCGTGGCGGCCCGGCTCGCCGCCCGCCCCTCGTGGACGGTGGCCTCCCTCGTCCCCCGGCTCGCCGACGAGCGCCGCCGCCTCGACGAGATGAAGATCGGCAACCTGGCGGTGTCCGCCACCTTCGCGCTGGGCTACGGCCAGCTCGACCCCCAGCAGGCCAGGGCGTTCCGGCTGCTCTCGCTGCCCGCCGGGTCGGACATCTCCGTCCTCGCGGCGGCGGCCGTACTGGATCTGAGCCCGGTCGGCGCGGAGGACCTGCTGGAGTCGCTCGTCGACGCCAGCCTGCTGGAGGCCCCGGCTCCCGGGCGGTACCGCTTCCACGACCTGCTGAAGCTCTTCGCCCGGCGGCAGGCGGAGGACACCGACGACCCGGCGGCCAGGGCGCTCGCGCTGCGGCGCCTGCTGGGTTTTTATCTGGCCTCCGCGAGGTCGGCCCACCGGCTCGCGTACGAGGGCAGCGCGGTCGCGGACAACCTCATGGTGATCGGGCCGCACGGCCACACGTTCTCGTCGGCCGACGAGGCGGTGGCCTGGCTGTCGGCCGAGGCCGAGGACCTGTTCGCCGCCATCGGCCAGGCCGCCGAGCCGGCGAGCGGCGGTGAGGACCTCCTCCCGGCGGCCGACCTGCTGCTCGCGATGGAGCCGCTGCTGGAGTCGGGGACGAACCAGCGGGACTTCGAAAAACGCGTCGCGGTGATGCTGGACGCCACGCGGCGCGTCGGCGACCGGCGCAGCGAGATGCGCTGCCGCTACGTGCTGGGGCGTGTCCTGTTCGGGGCCAACCGGCTCTCCGAGGCCGAGGAGCAGTTCCTCGCGGCGCGGGCGCTCGGGGAGGACACCGGGGACCACATCGTGCTCGGGGAGACGTGCAACGCCCTCGCGGTGGTGGCCGGGCGGCAGCGCCGCCACACCGAGGCCCTGGAATGGTTCGACCGGGCGACGACCGTCTATCGCGAGGTCGGCAACCCGGCGGGCGAGGCCCTGGTGCTGAGCTACTCGGCCCGCGACCACATGGGTCTCGGGCACCCCGAGGACGCCATCGCCGCGTCCGAGCGGGGCCTGGCCATCTTCACGGAGATCGGCAGCGGCGCCGGCATCGCCCGCGCCCGCTACCACCTCGGCACCGTCCTGTCCTACGTCGGCCGGCTCAACGAGGCCGTCGTCCACCACGCCGAGTGCCTGGCCTTCTTCCGGGCGAGCAACCAGCGGGTGTGGGAGCAGCGGGTCTGCTACCGGCTCGCGGCCACGTTCATCGCGGCCGGGCGGTTCGCGGAGGCGGCGCGGCACGCCGATCAGGCGCTGACCGTCAGCCGCGAGATCACTCACCCGTACGGCGAGGCCCAGTCGCTGGCCGCGCTCGGGAAGGCCCTGCGCGGCATGGGCGAGACCCAGCGCGGGCGGGACGCCCTAGTCAAGGCCCTCGACCTCTTCACCCGGCTCGGCTCCCCCGAGGCTGAGGACGTCCGGGCCCTCCTCCTGGAGCTCGACCAGGTCGAAACGTAGGTCGTCGTCCATCCGCGTCATCCGGACGTGGTTGATCACGCTGTCTCCGTTTCCAAAGGTTGGGTGCGCCCGGCCGGCCGTCGGACCACCACCAGGTGCGCAGGGGGCCCGGTGCTTCCGGAGCGCCTGGTGACGGCTAGCCGCCTCACTAGGACGGCCGGCCGGACTTGGCGCGGATCTCGAACCCCCCCAGACCCGCGCCCATGACCAGGGTCGTGGTTCGCGGTCAACGTCCGATCAACGCGTGCTTGCACGGGCTTGTGCAACGCGGAAGTAGCCCTCGGCGACGAGTGGCCGCAGCGTCTCCGGCGCGCGTCGCAGCAGGCCGGCGGGGTCCTCACCGAGGAGTTCGGCGATCGCGGCGAGCAGTGGCCGCACCGGCAGGTCTCCGTCGCATACTCCGGCGAGCGCCGCCTCCACCGTCCCCACGGCGGTCGTACGGCGCAGCCCCCGCGTCTGCCGGAGGACGATCCGCGACGGGTCGTCGGCGCCCGGCGGCCCCATCCGCTCCTCGACCACCCCGTCCGCCACGGCGAGGAACGCGTCGAGCAGGTCCTCGTCGGTCATCCGGTGGCCCAGTTTGATCGCTTCGAGGATCTCCTCCACTTGCGCGCCGACCGGAAGCTCGACCTGCTGAGGGAGCTCCTCCACGCGGACGACCGGGTCCATCGCGCCCGAGTTGTGCAGGGCGATCCAGCCGAACCCGACGCCGGTCACGTCCATCGACTCGAACCACGCGAGCCACTCGTCGTACCGCTCCCGGTAGGCCGAGGTGCCCTGCTCCGCCGAGTCGCGCAGCCACAACTCGACGTACTCCGCGGGGTCCTGCACGTCACGTTGCACGGCCCAGCCGTCGCAGCCGGTCTCCGCCAGCCAGCCGCCCACCCTGTCCTGCCAGTCCTCGCCCTTCACGTGCAGCCAGTTGGCGAGGAGCCGGCCGTGTCCCCCGTGGCCGAGGTGCCGGGGCGTGAGCCGTACGAGATCGCGGCAGAAGTCGTCGCCGCGGAAGCCGGACTCGCGGTAGGTGAGCCGGGCCGCGGGCGAGATGACGAACGGCGGGTTGGAGACGACCAGGTCGAAGCGCTCGCCGCCGACCGGGTCGTACATCGAGCCCTCGCGGGCGTCGACCTCGGGGACGCCGGAGAGGCGCCAGCTCAGCCCGGCCAGCCGCAGCGCCCTGCGGTTCACGTCGGTCGCGACGATCTCCTCCGCCCGCCCGGCCAGGTGCAGGACCTGGACGCCGCAGCCGGTGCCCAGATCGAGCGCTCTGCCGACGGGCCCCGTCACTCCGAGCTGGGCGAGGTTCGCCGACGCGCCGCCCGCGCCGACGACGTGGTCGCCCCGGATCGCGGGGTCGCCGGGCCGCACCTTGCGGTCGGACACCACCCAGGCCGGCGCGCCCGAGCCGGTGTCCCACGGCTGCAGATGCACCGTGGCCTGTACGGCGTCGCCGAGCCGGACGAGCAGCCCGGCCTCGATCAGGTCGTGCAGCGGCAGGTCGGCGGCGGCCATGCTGACCGGCGCGCCCAGCCACCACAGGCGGATGAGCACGGCGAGCGGGTCGCCGTCCCTGGTCGCGCGCATCGCGGGGACGATCTCCTCGCGGGCGAGGGCCGACGCGGCCATGTCGCCCAGCCGCTCCCGCACGCCGTCGATCGTGTAGCCGGACTCGACAAACCTGTCACGAAGCCGTCGGACCAGGTCAGATGAGGCGTCCACGGAACGAATCTATCGTGAGCCGGCGGCCCGGTGGACCTTCTCCGGCCGATCGCCGCACGCGGGGATAAGCGCGCTGCAAGTCCCCTTCAAGGGGTGGGCCCTAAGACTGACGGGTAGCCGCCGTCCCGAGGAACCCCGCGATGATGATCCCCTGCCTGGCCTGCGAGTCCCGCTTCCACCCCGACGAGTACTTCAGCGCCTGCCACGACTACAACCGCGGCAGGGATCTCGTCGCGTGGACGTGCCCGCGCTGCGGCAACCGGGACGACATCCGCGTCTACCCGGGAGAGCTGGGCTTCGGGTACGTCCGGCGCGGGCGGTACGACGTGCACGACCGGATCCGGGTGCCGGGAATGCGCCGCCGGCGTCACGACCTGCGGCTGGACATCTCGCTCGACGAGCGGGTCTGGCGCGTCCGCACCCGTGGCCTTCCACTGGTCCCGCCGATGATCCCGCCCATGGTCCCGCCGATGGTCCCGCCGATGGTCAGGGCATCCTGAGGCTGTTCCACGCGGCCTCGCCGAGCCCGCGGATCTCCTCCTCGGTCGGCTGGTGCGCCCCGGTGAACCACAGGCGGCACATCTCCTGGGCAGGGCCGAGCCACAGGACGTAGCACATGGTGGCGTGGACCGGCCGGAGCAGGCCGTCCTTCATGTGGGGCCGCCACCAGTCGGACACCTGGCGGAAGAACGTGCGCCTGAGCTCGGTGACCTCGGGGCCGCCCGGCTCCTCGCGGCGGGGCGGCCGCTCGCTGACGAGGATCCGCGCCCGCTCGGGATGCTCGCCACACCAGGCCATGTGGAGGGCGACGATCGCCTCGATCCCGCTGCGGGCGTCGTCGTGGCGGATGAGCTCGCCGACGAAGGCGTCCTGGTACATCTGGAGTATCTCGGAGTACAACACGCCGAAAACGTGTTCTTTGCTCGCGAAGTGGTGATAGAAACTTCCCACACTGACGCCGCTCTCCTCGCGGAGGCTGGCGAGCGTGGTGGCGGACACACCGTCCTGGCTGAAGCGGCGCAACGCGCCCTCAATGATCCGGGTGCGGCCGTCTCGCCCGTTCTTCGCGCTCTTCACGTGCTTAATGGTGTCCTAACAGAACCTTGTTCTGCAAATCCGGTCAAAGAGCCGGGCGCAAATGGACTTACGATGCCTGACATGCGGCGCTACCGGGTGGACAACTGCTCGATCGAGCGGACGCTCGCCGTGCTCGGCGAGAAGTGGACGTTCCTGGTCCTGCGCGAGGCGTTCAACGGGGTGCGGCGCTTCGCCGACTTCCAGGCGGGCACGGGCGCGCCCCGGCAGGTGCTGAGCGCGCGGCTCGCCCGGCTGGTGGCGGAGGGGCTGCTGCGCAAGGAGCCCTACCAGGAGCCCGGACAGCGGCAGCGCGACGAGTACCGCCTCACCCAGAAGGGCCTCGACCTCTACCCGATCTTGATCTCGCTGATGCACTGGGGTGATCGCCACCTGGCCGACCAGGACGGCGCTCCGATGATCGTCACCCACCGGGACTGCGGCGCGCCCGTCCGGCTGCACCTGCGCTGCGCCGAGGGCCACGAGGTCGCCGGCCCTCGCGAGGTCACCCCTCGCCCGGGTCCGGGCGCCCGGTGGAGCGCCTCGGCTTGACAGAGCCGGCACTGACAGAGCCGGCACAGGACGCTGGAAGCAGGACCACTCCCCCCTCTGCCTAGGCTGGTCACGTGTACCGGTTCCTCCTCACGCCGCGCTGGGTCGGGCTCCACCTGCTCGTGCTCGCGCTGATCCCCGCCTTCCTCTTCCTGGGGAAGTGGCAGTACGGGCGGTTCGAGGAGCGGTCGGCCGCGAGCAGCCGGATCACCGCCAACCTGGGCACACCGCCGGTGCCGCTGACCCGGCTCGACTCGGTGGGCGCGGCCGTACCGGACTCGGCGAAGTACCGCCTGGTCACCGTCACCGGGCACTACGACACAGGGCGCGAGCTGGCGGTGAGGCGGCGGACCCAGAACAGCCGCCTCGGGTTCTACGTGGTCACGCCGCTGATCACCCCGCAGGGAGCCGTCCTGGTCAACCGAGGCTGGGTGCCGGCGGGCGCGACCGCCGAGGCGCCGCCCGTGATTCCGCCGCCTCCGTCCGGCGAGGTGACGGTCACCGGACGGCTCCGGCCCACCGAGACGGAGGACTCCACGGGCATCAGGAACCGCTCCGGACTGCCCCCCGGCCAGGTCCTGCTCATCAACACGGCCGGCATCGAGAAGGCCCTGCCGTACCGGCTGTTCGGCGGGTTCGTGGAGCTGACCGGGCAGCGGCCGCAGGGCGGGCCCGCGCCGGAGCCGGTGCCGGCGCCCGACGTGGGCGGCGGCGGTGGCCTCAACCTGGCCTATGCCGTGCAGTGGTGGCTGTTCATCGGCGTGGCGGTCGGCGGCTGGGCGCTCCTCATCCGGCGCGAGGCCCGCGACCTCCAGTCGGCCCGGGAGGCCCCCCAGGGTCCGGAGCAGGATCCGGAGCAGGATCCGGAGCAGGACCCGGCGGAGGACGCCGAGCCCCTCGACCAGGGCGGCTTTACAAGATCGTGACATCACGCGGTGAACGAACGGATACCAACCGGAGACCTTGCAGCTTGTTCGGTGTTATCCCTAGGCTCTAACGTTTACTACCGTGACGACGCCGCTGCATCCCGACCCAGAGCCGAGGCGGCGGGACTACGTGATCATATCGGTCGACGATCATCTGATCGAGCCGTCTGATCTCTTCGAGGGCCGCCTGCCGGAGAAGTACAAGGACCAGGCGCCCAAGGTCGTGGAGACCGATGCCGGCCACCAGGTGTGGCGGTACGCCGGGACGACCTATCCGTGCGCCGGGCTCGACGTGGGCGCGGGCCTGCCGAAGGAGCAGTGGACGCTCGACCCCGTCCGCTTCGAGGACATGCGGCCCGGCTGCTACGACATCGAGGAGCGGATCGCCGACATGGACCGCGCGGGTGTCTGGGCGGCCCTGTGCTTCCCGGGCATGCTCGCGACCCAGGCCGGCATGCCGTTCGCCAGGACCCGCGACCAGGATCTCGGCCTGGCCCTCGTCAAGGCGTGGAACGACTGGCACGTGGACGTGTGGGCCGGCACCTACCCCGAGCGGATGATCGCGCTGCAGCTCCCCTGGCTACCCGACCCCGAGGTGGCGGCCAAGGAGATCAGGGCCAACGCGGCCCGCGGCTTCAAGGCCGTGGTGTTCCCCGAGTTCTCCACGAGGCTGCGGCTCCCGTCGATCCACAGCCGCCACTGGGACCCGTTCTTCGCCGCCTGCGAGGAGACCGGCACGGTCGTCTGCCTGCACACCGGAGCGTCCTCCTGGGCCCCCGTGCCCTCGACGGACACCCCGATCGAGGCGATCACCACGCTGATCCCCGCGAGCGCGATGTTCGCGTGCGCGGACTGGCTCTGGTCGGGCGTGCCGCTGCGGTTCCCCGCACTGCGGATCCTGATCGTGGAGGGCGGCGTCAGCTGGCTGCCGATGCTGGCGGAGCGGGCCGACTACGCGCTCGACCACCCGGTCGCCTCCGAGGCGGGCTGGGACGGCGGCCTCAAGCCGAGCGAGGTGCTCCGGCGCAACTTCTTCTTTGGCACGCTCGACGACAGCGCGCTCGGGGCGGTACGGCTCGCGGTCGGCATGGAGCACGTGCTGCTGGAGAGCGGCTACCCTCGCGCGGAGTCGAACTGGCCCGACAACCAGCGCGCGGTCGCCCGCAACCTCGGCAGCCTGCCGCCCGCCGACCTCGCCCGAGTCGCGTACGGCAACGCGGCCCGCCTGTTCGGGCACCCGCTGCCCTCCCGCGCCTGGCTCCGCATGGAGGAGCTGTAGTCCCCACGGCGAGGTCGTGCGACACCATCACGACCGTCAGCCCGCGGGTCTCCCGTGGCGCGGGCGATGGCGATGCGCTGCCGCTGCCCGCCGGAGAACTCAGTGCGCGCCGAAGCCGTCCCCGGAAGACCGGGCGCTTCTCCCCGGCCTCGATGGCCACGTCGAAGCGGTTCTGCGGCGGGGGCAGGGGGCAGTTGAAGTGGGGGGAGAATCCGCACGGCGGCACGTACGCGCGGTTGAAGTCGAGCACCACCCGGTCGTCGCCCGGCACGCGCGGCACGGTGAGGAACCGGCCGCCGCCCCGTGTCGATGTGCTGGCGCTCCAGGCGGGTCGCCGGTCACGCTGTCCGTCAGGGGGCAGAGCGACGACCGTCAGTCGGGATACGGGTGTTCTCCCACTCCACGTAGCGGCCGCCCTCTCCGAGCAGCGCCGTCACCAGCCAGATGAGCACGCCGAAGTCGTCCACGACGCCGATGCCGAGCAGGAAGTCGGGGATGGCGTCGATCGGGGACACGATGTAGGCGACGGCCATGCCCAGCATTGCGAGCTTGCCCTTGCCGAGCCCGGGGTAGTCGCCCCTCGCCGCCGCGCGGACCATCCGGGGCAGCGCCTTGATCCGGGCCCCCAGGCCGGGTGATCCGGGCCGGGACACCTCCTGGTAGGCACGCCAGGTCGCCGCCGCACGTCCTGCCTTCGCCATGATGGCCACCTCCGGGAGGCAATCTGCCCGCTTTGCACTTTCATTAACGTGCCACCTCGCTCAACGTGCGGACCGTTCCCAGCGTTCCGGGGCGGCTACCGGGGCGGCTAGCGGGCGGCCGCGTGCCGGCTGAACGCCTGGAGGATGAGGCCGGTGGCATCGAGCCTGGTGGTCCTCCCCAGCGCGCCGAGCTGGATGCCGCCCGGCCAGGTGTGCCCACCGCCGTCGATGACGTACGCCTCGACCGTCGCGCCTCCCCCGCAGCGGAACGTCCGGAGCGCCACATCGGAGGCCGGCCTGCTTTCCACACCCCGGCCGCAGGCCATCGAAGCCGTCCACCGCGACAGGGTCGTCTCGAAAGGCGGAAGCCGCACGCTCCTGAGCCAGGCGGGCACCGAGAACCCGCGGATCTGGGCCGGCAGGTTCACCCGGCCCCCGCCGTACGGCACGACCTGGTCGGCGGTGCCATGAAACGTGATGATCGAGGTCGGGCGGGGGTGGGCGCAGGGCCTGGCGATCGTGATGCCGCTGACCGGCGCGACCGCCGCGAGCCGCCCGCCGAGCCCGCAGACGAGCGCGGCCGCCATCCCGGCACCGTTGGACATACCCGCGGCGAACTCCCTGGTCCTGTCGACGCACAACGTCGCCTCGAGGTGGTCGAGCAGCACCCGGGCCGCTCGGATCTCGACCTGCTGCGCCCGCGACGGGCCCCTGCCGAAGCCGGGCAGGATCCATCCCGGCAAGCCCGAAACTGTCTCAGGAGTGACAATGATGTAGCCGAGGTTGGTCCCCGCGATCGGCAGCCGGGTGTAGGCGTCCTGCTGGACGGCGTTCGACCCCAGGCCGTGGTAGTTGAGCACGAGCGGCGCGGGCGACGTGTTCGGAAAGCCGACCGGCATGCTGAGCACGTAGTCGAGCTTGATCCCGTGAACCCGGACCTGGTTTCTGCCTCCGATCGGCGGAGTTTTTCCACAGCCTGTGGACATACCGGGGGACACAGGCGACGCGGGGGACGCCTTCGCCGAGGTTCTCGTCGTCTCAGGCGCCTTACCGGTCGAGTCACCGGTCTCGGTGGAGGACGGCGAGCAGCCGGCGAGGGCGGCGCACACCCCGGCACAGACCACGGCACAGATCACGGCACGAACCACGGCACGCGGCGCGGGAGACAGTGCGGACCGTGCGGGAGACAGTGCGGCAGACAACGCGGCAGACAACGCGGCAGACAACGCGGCGGACAGTGCTCCACGCGCCGCGATCAGGCCGGGCGGCCTCCGCATCCCGATCCTCCCTCCGGGCCCGAGACCCGGTTATCCGAGACCGGGGGCCAGGTACCGTACGGCCTGCGCGACCGGGACGTCGCCGCCCGGCAGCGGGGCCAGGACAGGGGTGTCCAGGCCACTCGCCACATACTCCCGGATCCGGGCGCGGCATGTCGCGGCATCGCCGTGCACGATGAGATCGTCCACGACCTCGTCCGGGATGGCCTTGACCGCGGCCTGCCGGTCCCCCGCCGCCCACGCCTCGTGCATGGGCCGCAACACGTCGCCGCGCCCGAGCCAGTCGTGGAAGGCCGCGTACACCGGCACGGTGAGATAGGCGGCCAGCATCCGGCGGGCGAGTTCGCGCACACGCCCGGCGTCCTCGCTCACCACGACGAACAGCCGGGCGATGAGCTCGGTCTCCGGCCCCAGTTCGGCGCGGACCTTCCGTACGTCCTGGGGTGACACCCAGTTGGTGATCGCGCCGTCCGCCTCGCTCGCGGCCAGGCGGAGCATGCGCGGGCGCAGCGCGGCCAACACGATCTTCGGCGGGACGGCGGGAGCCCGCTCCAGCCGGAAGCCGTTCACCTGGAAGGTCTCGTAGCTCTCGGTGACCTTCTGCCCGGCCAGGGCGGCGCGCAGGAACCGCAGGGTGTCACGGGTGCGGGCGTACGGCTTGACGAACTCCCCGGCGTTCCAGCGCTCCACGATGACGGGCGAGGACGCGCCGATGCCGAGCACGAACCGGCCGGGGGCCACGTCGGCCAGCGTCGCGGCCGACATGGCGAGCAAACCGGGGCCGCGCGTGGAGACCGGCACGATGGCGCTGCCCAGCCGCAGGCCGGGCGCCCAATCGGCGGCCAAGGCGAGCGGGACGAACCCGTCCGTGCCGCTCACCTCGGCCGACCAGGCGTCGGTGTATCCCAGCTCCGGCAACTCCGCGATCAGCGCCTTCGACTCGGTCAGCGTCTCGTCGAAGAACGGGATCGTGATGCCCCAACGGTCCACGGCCACTCCTTCCGGGAGAATCCTTTGAAGCCCTGACCGTACCAACCGGACGGTATGGCTTGCTGGGCTGGTCGGCCGGCGGTTCAGACGCGAAGTTCGCGGACCACCTCGATGAAGTCCCGGGCCACCCCCCGGATGCCCGGCAGGTGTGACAGCCCGACCAGCCGGTCCACCAGCGGGACCGTGCAGTCGATCAGCCGGTAGGTGCGTTCGCAGCCCGGTGAGGTGTCGTGGACCCAGAACAGCACGACGCCCATCGACAGCAGCCAGAGCAGCTCGGGCAGCTCGGCCCGCAACTCGGAGTCCATCCGGTCGGCGCAGCCGTCCACCACCTCCAGGTAGATGGCGATCGCCGACTCGCGCGCCGGGGCCGACTCCGCGCTGAACGGGCTGAGCGGATTGCTCGGCTCGGCCGCGTGCTTGAAGAACTTGACCGCGAACTCGTGGTACGGCTCGGAGATCCGCACCCACGCCCGAAGCACGCCGCCGAGCCGCCCGGCAAACGATCTCTCGACGGCCAGGACCTCGCGGCACGCGGCCTCGTGCTCCGCCTGAGCGCGGTCGTAGTACGCCTGGATCAACTGCTCCTTCGACGTGAAGTAGTAGTAGGCGTTCCCCACCGACACGCCGGCCTCGGCGGCGATCGCCCGCATCGTCGTCGCCTCGAAGCCCCGCTCTCTGAACAACCGGAGGGCCGTCTCGACGATCAGCTCCCGTGTCTTCTCGGCCACGCACGTCACTGTACGGCTCCGGCCCACGTCCGGTCATGGACCCGCCAGATGATCGACAGTCCTTCGCAAATTCCGCCGCGCCGCGGGAATGCCGGACACCGGAATGTGGGATCGATCACCATGGCGAGCTCCCCCGCCACCGACAGATGAGCGACCGGGGAACACACATGGACATCCGTCCGCCGTGGTGGGGGCTGGCCGGGATGACGACCGTCGTCCTGACGTCCCTGCCCGCGCACCTGACCACTCCGCCCGGCGGCTTCGCCACGGCACCGCCGACGGCGCACACGGCCACGCCGACGCCGCCCGGCCTCCCGCCCACGGCGAAGATCCATACGCCGGAGAGCCCCGCGCCGGGGAGGCCTACGCCGGGGAGTTCCACATCGGAGGGACCGGCGCCGGAAAGCCCGGCCGCCGCGCCTTCCATCGCGGAGACCCAAGGGCCGGCCGTCCTCGCCGCCGACCCTGTGGCCGCCGCTGTGGCCGCCGCTGTGGCCGCCACGCCCGCCGCCACCCCGGCGACAGTGACGGGGAGCCTCGGCGGCACGGTGGGGGCCCAGGCCCAGGCCGCATCCGGCACCACCGCGAACGGCTCAGCCGCCAACGTCCGGCTCGCCCAGCCGGACGCCATGCGCCTCCTTCAGGCGGCCGGTCTGGGCTGGCGGTCGTCCGGCCACTGCACCGACCCGCAGCGGCGCGAGTGCACATCCCTGAGCTCCATCAGGTACGGCACGCTGACGCAGACGATCGAGCTCAAGCGGGCCAGCAAATGCATGATCACCATCACCGGCGGGACCGAGGTCGGCCACTCCCGCGGCTACTACAGCCACCAGAACGGGTTCAAAGTCGACATCGACCACAACAAGTGCATCGACGCGTACATCACCGGGACCTTCCGCTTCTGGAAGACCCGGGGAGACGGCGCGGCCCTCTACTGCCCGTGGCTGTTTCCGGGCCTGCCGCCGCCTCCCGACACCGACATCTACGCGGACGAGCCCAGCCACTGGGACATCCTCTACCGGTGACCGGTGACCGGTGACCGGTGTTCCGGTGATCCGGTAGCTCCCGTGGTGGTCTCCCCGCGGTCAGCCTGCGAGGAACTCGGTGGCCACCAGGGCGGCGATCTCGGCGGTGTTGAGCGCGGCCCCCTTGCGGAGGTTGTCGCCGCACACGAACAGGTCCAGGGTGTTCGGGAAGTCGAGCGCCTGGCGGATCCGGCCGACGTAGGTGGGGTCGGTGCCCACGACGTCCGCCGGGGTCGGGAAGACGCCGTTCGCCGGGTCGTCCAGCAGCACCACGGTCGGGGCGGCCTCCAGGATCGCGTGGGCGCCCTCCACGGTCACCGGCCGGTCGAACGTCGCGTGGACGGCCAGCGAGTGCGTGGTCACGACGGGGACGCGAACGCAGGTAGCCGAGACCCTGAGGTCCGGGATGCCGAGGATCTTTCGCGACTCGTTGCGGACCTTGAGCTCCTCGGAGGACCAGCCGTCGTCCTTGAGCGAGCCCGCCCACGGCACGACGTTGAGCACCAGCGGAGCGGGGAACGGCGAGTCGGCCAGGTCGGGGACGGCCTTGCGCACGTCACCGGCCACCGTGCCCATGGTCCGGTCACCGGCGACCGCCTCGATCTCCGCGTAAAGCCGCTCCGGGCCGGCCACGCCAGCGCCCGACACCGCCTGGTAGGAGGAGACGACCAGCTCACGCAGGCCGTACTCGCGGTGAAGGGCGCCGATGGCGGCCATCATCGACAGCGTCGTGCAGTTGGGGTTGGAGATGATCCCCTTGGGCCGGTTCAGCGCCTGCTCGGGGTTGCACTCGGGCACCACGAGCGGCACGTCCGGGTCCATGCGGAAGGCGCCGGAGTTGTCCACGGCCACCGCGCCGCGCGACGCCGCGATCGGCGCCCACTCGGCGGACACCTCGTCGGGCACGTCGAACATGGCGATGTCGACCCCGTCGAACGCCTCCGGGGACAGGGCCTGGACGACGACGTCCTCCCCGCGGACCTGGAGGACCTTCCCGGCCGACCGCGGCGAGGCGATCAGGCGGATCTCTCCGTACGCGTCGGACAGGTCGGTCCGGTTCGTCAGGATGTCCAGCATGACGGTGCCCACGGCACCGGTGGCGCCGACGACGGCGAGGGTGGGCTTGCGACTCATCGTCCGGTACCTCCATACACAACGGCCTCGACCTGGTCCGCGTCGAGGTCGAACGCCCGGTGCGCGGCCGTGACGGCCTGGTCCACCTCGTTCTGCCCCACGACGACCGAGATGCGGATCTCCGAGGTGGAGATCATCTCGATGTTGACGCCCGCGTCCGCCAGGGCGCTGAAGAACTTCGCGGTGACACCCGGGTGCGACCGCATCCCCGCCCCGATCAGCGACACCTTGCCGATCTGGTCGTCGTACAGCAGCGACTCGAAGGCCACCTGGCTCTGGATCTTCTTCAGCGCCGTGAGAGCCGTCTGGCTGTCGTTCGTCGGCAGCGTGAAGGAGATGTCGGTCCGCCCGGTCGCCGCCGCCGACACGTTCTGCACGATCATGTCGATGTTGATCTCGGCGTCCGCCAGCGTCCTGAAGATCGTGGCAGCCTCTCCGACCTTGTCGGGCACCCCGACCACAGTGATCTTGGCCTCGCTCCGGTCGTGCGCGACTCCGGAGATGATGGGCTGCTCCATCTGGGTTCCTTCGATCTTGGGGTCGGAGACGACCCACGTGCCTTCCCTGGTGCTGAACGAGCTTCTGACGTGGATCGGCAGGTTGAACCTGCGGGCGTACTCCACGCAGCGCAGATGCAGGATCTTGGCCCCGCAGGCCGCCATCTCCAGTGTCTCCTCATAGGAGATCCGCGGGATCTGGCGGGCCGTCGAGACGATGCGCGGGTCGGCGGTGAAGATGCCGTCCACGTCGGTGTAGATCTCGCAGACGTCGGCCCCGAGCGCGGCCGCCAGCGCGACGGCCGTGGTGTCCGAGCCGCCCCGGCCGAGCGTCGTGATGTCCTTGGTGTCCTGCGACACGCCCTGGAAACCGGCGACGATCGCGATCTGGCCCGTGTCCAGCGCCCCCCGGATCCGGCCGGGGGTCACGTCGATGATGCGGGCCTTGCCGTGCGTCGAGTCGGTGATGACGCCGGCCTGGGAACCGGTGAAGCTGCGCGCCTCGTGGCCCAGGTTGGCGATCGCCATGGCGAGCAGCGCCATCGAGATCCGCTCGCCGGAGGTCAGCAGCATGTCCAGCTCGCGGCCCGGAGGCAGCGGGGACACCTGCTGTGCCAGATCGAGCAGCTCGTCGGTGGTGTCCCCCATAGCGGAGACGATCACGACGACGTCGTTGCCGGCTTTTTTCGTCGCGACGATCCGCTGGGCGACCTGCTTGATGCGGGACGCGTC
Source organism: Planotetraspora sp. A-T 1434 (assembly GCF_025420585.1). GTDB lineage: Bacteria > Actinomycetota > Actinomycetes > Streptosporangiales > Streptosporangiaceae > JAOEGB01. Next base: position 30,960 of record NZ_JAOEGB010000043.1, read on the forward strand.
GGCGACGGACGAACCACCGTACTTCTGGACAACGAGCGCCACTGGAATCTCCGAACGAAATCAGGCGTGGAGCTCACAGTGTACTTGGGGGGCCCAGCGACCCAACTGGGTTAGACCAGCATGTGGACGGTGCATGTGGACGGTCAGACGGTCGTGCTCTCTTCCACCACGTCAAGGCGGGTGTGCGCGACCAGGCCGTGGAGCGCGCGAAGCGCCGCCCCGGCGTGGTTGCCCCACGTGTTGAAGTAGGAGTACTGCCACCACCACAGGGCCTCCAGCGGACGCCCCGCCCGGTAGTGCCGCAGCCCGTGGATCAGGTCCGCCGCCACCGCCGTGAGATCATCCGACAGCCGGTACGGCGTGACCACCGTGTCCTTGTACGGGTCGAACACCTCGGCGTAGTCGTCCACCGGGCCCAGCCGTGCGGCGAGAGCCGTACGGAGCGGGTCGATGTCGGGATCCTCGCTCAGCGCCGGCTCGAAGTTGCCCTGCAGGATGACGTCCTGCATGGCGCCGAGCTGGGTGCCCGCGAGGCTCACCTGCGCCACCTCGACCAGGAGCAGCGGCAGGATCGCGTCGCCGCCCTCGCCGCCCGCCAGGCGGGTCAGACCGTCGATGTAGTTCTGCGCGTGCCCGGCGATGCGTGCGGCCAGGTCGTCGAACTCGTCAGACATCCAGCAGCCTCCGTCCTTCGAAAGCGCGGCCCAAGGTGACCTCGTCGGCGTATTCGAGGTCACCGCCCACCGGCAGACCGCTGGCCAGTCGTGTCACTTTCAGTCCCAGGGGCTTGACGAGCCTGGCCAGGTAGGTGGCCGTCGCCTCACCCTCGAGGTTCGGGTCGGTCGCGAGGATCAGCTCGGTCACCTGGCCGTCGGCCAGCCGCGCCATCAGCTCGCGGATTTTCAGGTCATCGGGGCCCACGCCGTCGATCGGGCTGATCGCCCCGCCGAGCACGTGGTAGCGGCCACGGAACTCGCGGGTCTTCTCGATCGCCACGACGTCCTTGGACTCCTCGACGACGCAGATCACATGCGGGTCGCGCCGCTGGTCACGGCAGATCCGGCACTCCTCCTCCGCGGCGACGTTGCCGCAGATCCGGCAGAAGCGGACCTTCTCCTTGACCTCGAGAAGCGCGTGCGCCAGCCGCTTCACGTCCGCCGGATCCGTGGCGAGAAGGTGAAAGGCGATGCGCTGCGCGCTCTTGGGACCGACGCCGGGCAGCAGCCCCAGCTCGTCGATCAGATTCTGGACGACCCCTTCGTACATGGCTTCTAGAACCCCGGCAGCTGACCGAGGCCGCCTCCGAGTCCCTGCGCGAGCGGGCCGAGCTTCTCCTGCTGCAGCTCGGCCGCGGCCCGTACGGCGTCGCGGACGGCGGCCAGGACGAGATCGGCGACCGTCTCGGCGGTCTCCTCCGGATCACTCGTGTCGATGGCGGTCGGGCTGATCTCGAGCTCCAGCAGCTCGCCGCTCCCGTTCACGGTCGCGACCACGAGCCCGCCCCCGGCGCTCCCCTCGACCTCGGCATCGCTGAGCTCCTGCTGTGCGGTGACGAGCTGCTGCTGCATCAGCTGAGCCTGCTCCAGCAACTGCTGGAGGTTGACATCCCCTGGATTCACAATCGTGCGCTCCTCAGCGTCCAGCGACGTGTTCGTCGCGACGAGCCTACGGTGTTCGCCGCTGTTCTGGCACCGGCGCCCATGCGTGTTCCCCGCAATTGGAGCCGCAACCACGACACGCCAATCCAGTGGAAACAGTCGCGAACCCCCAGGAACCGTACGGGACCTCCATCGGCGTACGGGACCCATCGGCAAGCCGGCGTCGGACGACGGATGACGGATCGGGGGAGATCTGATGGAACCCCGCTGGATCCGCTGGGACCAGGATTGCATTTGGAACCGCACGGATGAGGGCCGCGCTACCCCCACGGACCTCACCCATGCGGCTTGAGGACTGGCCGGGCCCCGTCCCCCCTCCAAAGCGTCCGGGACCCGGCCTGTCCACCACGCTGGTCGAGCTCTTGACCTCGCCCGACGTGACACGCCAACCCTAATCAGCCGAACGTTGCATACAGGTTGCGATCACTTGGTTACTCATGGAGATTGGCAAATATCGTCTCGGGTGCTAGTCAGTTCTCAGAGGCAGTCGTGAAACGCTCCACTGAACGGACCCGGGGGTGATCGGTGCCGAATTCGGCAATCCGCCGGCTTCACGAGGCGGTGGTGACGGGAGAGCGGCCCAAGGGAAAGGGGCCGCGTGACGTCATCTCCAAGTCGTGGCGGCGGTCCCTCGACGCCGGGATCGACCCCGAGATGCACGCGGCCCCACTCATCTATGACGCCGGGGACATCCGCGACGCGCGCACGTCCAACCCGATGAACGCTCTGGTCCCCCTGCTGAGCCACACGCTGCTGCAGATCGCCGACGAGACCGCCCACATCATGGTGATCACCGATGCCGACGGCGACGTGCTGTGGCGTGACGGGCACCGCCAGGTCCTCCGGCACGCCGACCGGATCGGCCTCGCCGACGGCTTCCGATGGGCCGAGCAGGCGGTCGGCACCAACGGCATCGGCACGGCCCTGGCCACTGGCGTGCCGACCCACGTCTACTCCGCCGAGCATCTGGCCCTGGCGCTGCACGAATGGTCCTGCGCGGGCGCACCCGTCGTGGATCCCGACTCGGGCCGAGTCCTCGGCTGCCTCGACATCAGCGGAACGGCACGCGCCCTCCACCCCGCGACGGTCGCCCTGGTGGCGGCGGCGGCCCGGCTCGCGGAGAGCCAGCTCACGCTGCGGATGCGGGAGCGCGACGAGCGGCTGCGCACCCGTCACCACCGCCACCTGTCCCGCCCCGGCGCGCTCGTCACCCCGACCGGGCGGATCATCGGCGGCGACCAGAGCCTCGGCCCCCGCATCCGCCTGCCGGAAGCGGGCGATCGGGTATACCTGCCCGACGGGCGGATGGCAGTGGTCGACTGGCTCGGCGACGCCTACCGGCTCGTCCCGGTCGGCACTTCGGCCACCCCGCGACTCACGCTCACTCTGCTCGGAGCCGACCACCCCTTCGCGTACCTCGACGACGTCCGCGTCACGCTCTCCCTCCGCCACGCGGAGATCCTCACCCTGCTGGCGTCCCACCCCCGCGGCCTGACCGCCGAGCGGCTGTCCTTCCTGCTGTACGGCGACGAAGGCAACCCCGTGACCATCCGTGCCGAGATCCACCGGCTCCGGGCCCAGCTCTCCGGGGCCATCGCCGCCAAGCCGTACCGATTAACCTGCGAGGTCGCCGGCGACTTCCTCGAGGTACGGCAGGCCCTGACCAAGGGAGACCTCCCGGCCGTCGCCCGCCTCTACCAGGGACCGCTGCTCCCGCGCTCGGAGACTCCGGCCATCCGACGGGCGCGCGACGAGCTCGAAGCCCGCGTGCGCTCTGAGCTCCTGGCGAAGGGCACCGCCGAAGACCTCTGGGCGTACGCGCAGACCTCCACCGGCCACGACGACTTCGAAGTGCTCGAACGCCTTGTCGCGGCCCTTCCCCCCGGCGACCAGCGCCGCGCCGCCGCAGTCGTACGGCTCAACCCCGCCTACGAATGACCTCCCGGCCCCCCTGCCCACGACCGTCCCTGACCCCCGGGCGGTTGGTAGATCTTTTCGTCACCCTTCCGACCTGTGGTTTTGTAGAGGATCAAGCCCAGATTCGTCGTAGGTGCCGGATGGCGTATCCCGCCATCTCCGACGGCGCCCCCTGTGACGGCGACGCGTGCGGCGGTGAACCATCCGACAGCGATGCTCAATCACGCGCGGGTGGCATGGGTGGCCGATTCCCTGGTCAGGAGTGGTCGATCTCCTCGATGATCCGGCCGCCGAGCTCTCGCTGAATGAGGGCCATGCCGGTCAGCTCGTTCACATCGGCGTTGGCGTCGTTCAGCGGGTCGACCTCGTCGGCGTCGGATCCGGGGGCGGTCTTTCTGCGGCTCGGGACCGACTCCGGCCACGCCTGACGCGGCCCGGCCTGGGCGGCGGCCCGCGCGGCCGACTTCGCGGCGGCGAGACCGGGGCTCGACACGCGCAGGGACCCCGAGCCGGTCGCGGACCCGGCCGGACCGTCGAAGTCGTCCGACGGCTCGTCGGGCCACGTCTCGTCCGTCGCCACCGCCGACCTGGGGGCCGCGAACTGCGGCGCGGAGGAGCCGGACGCGCCCTGATGCGTCCCGTTCTGTACGGCATGCGGCTGCCCGGGCTGGCCTGGTCCGTTACCCCGATCATCACCGGCCGAGGAGCCGGGGTTGGCGGGGTCAATGCCTGAAGTGCCCCCAGGAGCGCCCATAGCGCTGGAGGCACCTGACCCTGGGACGTCTCCCGAACCTCCGGACACAGGGCCTGCGGGACCGGCTGCCGCCCCGGACCGCGGATCGTTCGGCCCTCCGGCGCCGCCCGGCGCGGCAGGACCGCCCGAACCGAAAGCGCCTGTTCCCGAAGCACCCCCGGCGTGACTTGTGCCGGAGGCGCTGCCGCCGGCGTAAGCCCCCGTTCCGGGGGAGCTTGCCGTTCCGCTGGCACCGAATCCGGGCGAACCGGCTGGGCTTGGCGAACCGGCTGGCCCCGGAGAGCTCACTGGCCCCGGAGAGCTGGCCGGTCCCGGTGAACCGGCGGGGCCGCGTGCGCCACCGGCCGCAGGGCCGGAGCCGCCGACTACTACGTCGACCCGCCAGGTGCCGCCGAGGACGTCGCTCAGCGCAGCCGCGACCACCTCGTCCCGCTTGCCCTTGAGAAAGCCCTGCACGTCACCGGGCTTCTCGAAGCCGACGGTGACCACATTCCCCTCGACCCCCAGCAACCGGCCCTGGGCATTGAGGATCATCCAGGCGACGCGCTGCCGGTTCTTGATCGCTTCGAGTACCTGGGGCCATGCCTGCTGGACCGGCCCGGCCCCGGCCGCGGGCTGGACCGGCCCTGCCGAACCGGACGGCGCCGGAGAGGGGGCCGAAGCCCTCGGCGACCCCGGCCTGGCGGGCGCCGGCCAATCATCCGCCCCCTGGCCCGCGGCGGCGGGAGCCGCGACGGACTGCGGGGCGGGAGCCGCGACGGACTGCGGGGCGGGAGCCGTAACGGCGGGCGGAGACGACTCCGACCGGGGAGCCTGGGCCGGCGACGGCGGGACAGCGCTCTGACTCCCGGGGGCCGCAGGCGCTTGGCCCGGGGCCGCTTGGCCGGGAACAGGGGCCGCCTGACCGAGGGCGGGGGCGGCATAGGTTCCGGCGGGGAGGCCGCCCCGTTCGAGGCGTTCGAGCCGCGCCAGCATCGCGGCCTCACCCTGCTCCGCGGCGGGGAGGAGGACCCGGGCGCACATCAGCTCCAGCAGCAGGCGAGGAGACGTGGCGCCGCGCATCTCGGTGAGCCCGGCGTTGAACACCTCGGCGGCGCGGGTCAGCTCGGCGGGCCCCATCGATACGGCCTGCACCTGCAGGCGCTCCAGTTCGTCGGCCGGGCGGTCGAGGAGGCCGTTGGAGGCGGCTTCCGGCACGTTGGCGAGAATCACCAGGTCGCGGAAGCGCTCCAGCAGGTCCATGGCGAAGCGGCGCGGGTCGTGGCCACCCTCGATGACTCGGTTGACGGTGTGGAAGACGGCGGCGCCGTCGCGCTTGGCGAAGGCGTCGATCACCTCGTCGAGCAGGTCGCCATCGGTGTAGCCGAGCAGGGAGACGGCACGCTGGTAGGTGATTCCCGCGTCGTCGGCGCCGGCGAGAAGCTGGTCGAGGATCGACAGCGAGTCTCTGGCCGAGCCCGCACCGGCCCGGACGACCAGGGGCAACGCCGCCGGCTCGTATGGAACGGACTCCGACTCGAGGATCTCCTCCATAAGCTGGCGGAGAGTCGCGGGCGGCATCAGCCGGAAGGGATAGTGGTGGGTCCGGGACTTGATCGTCCCGATGACCTTCTCGGGCTCGGTCGTCGCGAAGACGAACTTCAGGTGCGGCGGCGGTTCCTCGACGAGCTTGAGCAGCGCGTTGAAGCCCTCACGGGTGACCATGTGGGCCTCGTCGATAATATAGATCTTGAAGCGCGCGGCGACCGGGGCGAAGAAGGCCCGCTCACGAAGGTCACGGGCGTCGTCCACGCCACCGTGGGAGGCGGCGTCGATCTCGATGACGTCGAGGTGGCCGGGGCCTGTGGGGGCCAGGGCGATGCACGATTCACACTCGCCACAGGGATCGGGTGTGGGGCCCTTTTCGCAGTTCAGAGAGCGGGCGAGGATGCGGGCGCTGGACGTCTTGCCGCACCCGCGGGGGCCACTGAAGAGGTAGGCATGGTTGATCCGGCCGCTACGCAGGGCCTGGCGCAGCGGCTCCGTGACGTGCTCTTGCCCCTTGACCTCGGCGAACGTCCCGGGCCTGTACTTGCGGTACAGCGCAAGACTCATGCCGTCTCCTCGGGGGGTCGACCTGGTCGGCGGTTCCGCTAACTGAGAGACCCCTCGCACACCCGCCAGAGCCCGCTTATCCTTGCTGCCTTCCGGCCCTGGGGAGGTTCACAGGATGACGCCGCGCGAGGGGTCCGGAGACAGTCTAACCACTCCGAGGCAATGCGAAGGCCGCGAACTACGGTCACCGCACACCGGAAAGTCCGCTAAGCTTTTCGGCGGAGGATTCGCCTAGTTGGCCTAGGGCGCACGCTTGGAAAGCGTGTTGGGGGCAACCCCTCAGGAGTTCGAATCTCCTATCCTCCGCGCTTGGTTGAGCAGCAAGAACACGTAGGGCCCGGTCTGATACAGCCGGGCCCTTCGTGCGTCTCCGCCCCAGTTTCACTATGTCCGTCTCAGTTGTCCGTCTCACGGCTGGAAGCCGTACTCCCCGTACAGGCGGACATATCGGGCAAGCGTGAGGACCTGCCGGGGTTCCAGGCCGGTCGCGGTGCGTTCGAACAGGACGACCTCCTCATGCCCGCCCGGACCGATCGGCTGGACGAGGCGGCCGCCGGGGCGCAGCTGTCCGGCAAGCGGCGGGGGCACCTCGGGGAAGGCCGCCGACACCACGATGGCGTCGTAGGGGGCGCGGGCGGGCACGCCGCGGCTGCCGTCCCCGGTGAGCAGTTCGACGTTGCCGATCCCCTGCCGCGCGAGGTTCGACCGTGCCTGCCGGACGAGGTCCGGCCACCGGTCGATGCTGACCACGTCGGCGGCGAGGCGCGCGAGCAGCGCGGTCTGGAAGCCGAGCCCGGTGCCGATCTCCAGGACGTGCTCTCCGCCGGTGAGGGCGAGTCCTTCGATCACCCTCGCCGACAGCGACGGCTGGGTGGTGACCTGCCCGTGCGCGATCGGGATCGGCTCGTCCTCGTAGGCCGCGGCGACGAGGTCCTCGGGCACGAAGGCCGCGCGCGGCGTCGCGCGGATGGCTTCGAGCAGCCGGGGGTCGCGGACGCCCGCCGCTCGCACCTCGCGGACCAGATCGTCCGGCGAGGCGCCATGATCATGCCTGCCCCCGCGCATACCGTGGTGCCCGGCGGACGTCAGAGGCCATACTCCTCCAGGAGGCCGAGCCAGACCTCGCTCACCGTGGGGAACGCGGGAACGGCGTGCCACAACTGGTCGAGGGGGACCTCGGCGGTCACCGCGATAGTGGCCGCGTGGAGAAGATCGGCCACCGCGGGTCCGGCGAAGGTGACGCCGAGGAGCACCTGGCGGTCCTCGTCGACGACGGCCTTCGCCCGGCCCGTGTAGCCGTCGGCCTGGAGGCGGGCCCCCTCGACCGCGCTCATGTCGTACTCCACGGCTCGTACGGCGTAGCCGTCGGCGCGGGCCCGGGATTCGGTCCGCCCGGCCACGCAGACCTGCGGGTCGGTGAAGACAACCTGGGGGGCGCCCCGGTCGTCGGCGGTGTCGCGGAGCGCCGGCAGGTCGTCGGGGAGGCCCTTGGCGCGCGCCGCGATCACGTCGCCGCACACCCGGGCCTGATACTTCCCCATGTGGGTGAGCAGGTTGCGCCCGTTGACGTCGCCCACGGCGTACAGCCAGCCGTCGGGGACGCCCGTCGCCCGCATGCCGGCGTCCACCTCGATGGGGCCTTCCGCCTCCAGGCCGACCGTCTCCAGACCGATGTCGCCCACGGTCGCGCGGCGGCCCGTGCCGACGAGGATCTCGTCGGCCTCGATCCGCGATCCGTCGTCGGTGTGGACGGTCACCGGTCCGTCCCCGGCCGGGCGCTCGACACGGGTCGGCGAGCGGCCGAAGCGCACATCGATGCCGGACTCCTGGAACGACTTCGCCAGCAGGTCGCCGGCGAACGGCTCGGTCCGGGCGAGGAGGCGGTCGCCGCGCACGAGCACGGTCGTCTCCTCGGCTCCGAGGGCGTGCAGGGCCTGGGACATCTCGCAGGCGACGGGGCCGCCGCCGATCACGACGAGCCGCTTCGGCACCTGCTGGACGCTGGTCGCCTCCCGGTTCGTCCACGGACGCGCCTCGCGCAGCCCCGGCACACCGGGGATCGAGGGGTCGCTGCCGGTCGCGACGACGACTGCGTGCCGGGCCCGCAGCGGCCGGGTGTCGCCGTCCGGGGTCGCCACCTCGACCCGGAGGGTCCCGGCCAGGCGTCCCTGGCCCCTGAAGAACGTCGCCGGGACATTCCGGATCCAGCTCACCTGGCCGTCGTCGTTGAAGTGGGACACGGTCTCGTCGCGGCGGGCCAGCACCGCGGCGGTGTCGATCGGGTCGCGCAGCTTTAACCCGGGCATCCGGCTCACCTCGGCGGCCAGGTCCACCGGCCGCAGCAGCGCCTTGCTGGGGACGCACGCGTAGTAGGCGCACTCGCCGCCCGCCAGGCGCCTCTCGACTACGGCCGCCGTCAGACCGCCTCGTACGGCGCGCCCGGCGACGGTCTCCCCAACCGGCCCCGCGCCTATCACGATCACGTCGAAGACGTCATTCTCATCCGCCATGGCGCCTGCACCCCCCGTCGCCGCAGGTCACGCAGCGAAGTGCCGAGCACGCCCAGTCTTTCACCCTCGCGCCGGCAGGGCGGAAGGGATGGGCGAAGGGACCTCAGCTGACCGGAAAATGATCCGCCTCAGCCAGAGCGCGGTAGCGAACCCCGGCCAGGGATAACGGTCGGGGTTGGCGGGGAGCGGTATGGGTCAGGCGGCCGGGCTCAGGGTGACGGTGAACCCGAGAG
>NZ_JAOEGB010000044.1 GCF_025420585.1 Planotetraspora sp. A-T 1434
CTAGTCCGTTTGAACACGGCCCGCACGACCACCTCTAGAACGGGCGAATGCGGTGACACGCTGGACAGACACGTGTCGCCCGACGGCACCCATCGGCGAGGCCAAGCGGAACGACACCATGGGCATCGCCCACATCGAACGTCTTCGGCACATCCGCGACCTCATCGCCAAGGCAGGCCGCTACGACACCAGCCGCACCCGTCTGGTCTGTTTCAGTGGCGGCGGATTCAACGACAAGGCGCAGCCGCGGCCAACACGTCGCCCGACGTTCAGTTGATCGATTTGGCGGCGTTGTACGGCCGGACGCCGCATTGACAGAACGGGCACGCACCCATGATTCTTCGATGCTGATCGGTCCGATTGGGCGGAGTCCGGGTGGAATTCAACGTTCTAGGGCCCTTGCGCGTCTCGCGTGATGGCCAGGCGGTCCCTGTCGGGGCGTACAAACTTCGGCTCACCCTTGCCGCCCTTCTGTCCAAGGCGGGTCAGCCGGTCTCGGCTGACTGGTTGATCGCCGCCGTCTGGGGGGACGGCCCGCCCACCTCTGCCCGGAGCAACCTCCACCTCTATATCCACCAGTTGCGACGGGTGCTGGGGGCGCATGTCCTGCCCGGGGGGCCGGGCGGGTACGCGATCATCACCGACGACCTCGACGCGACGCGTTTCCGCAGTCTCGCGGCCCAGGGGACCGCGGCGCTGAAGCGGGGCGAGTTCGACTTGGCGAGCCGGCGGCTGGGCGCGGCGCTGAATCTGTGGCAGGGACCGGCGTTCGCGGAGTTCAGCGAATCCGAGCCGGTGGCCGAAGAGGCGCGCCGTCTGGAGGAGTTGCGGCTCACGACGTGTGAGCGGAGGGCGGAGGCCGAGCTCCGGCTGGGGCGAAACGCCGAGCGGGTGGCAGAACTGGCCGAGCTCTCCCGGGCACATCCGTATCGGGAGAGCCTGCGCGGTTACCTCATGGTCGCCCTGTACAGGTCCGGCCGGCAGGCCGAGGCCCTGGAGAGTTTCCGCGAGACCCGCGCCCTGCTCAGCGCGGAGCTTGGCGTCGAGCCCGGACCCGCTCTGCGGCGGCTGCATGAGGCGATGCTGCGCGGCGACGATCAACTCCTTCCCACACCGGACCGGCCGCCTCCTGCGCACGCGGAGACGGGGGAGTGTCCGTACCGCGGCCTGATGGCGTTCCAGCCGGAGGACGAGGACTGGTTCTTCGGCCGCTCCGAGCTCAGAGACCGGCTCGTAGGACTGGTCGACCGGCTTCCGCTGGTGGGCGTGTTCGGCGGGTCGGGCAGCGGCAAGTCGTCGCTCCTGCGCGCTGGGCTGCTCGGGACGATCTCCAGGGAGCACCGTACGGCGTGGCGGACCATCCTCATGACACCCGGCGAGCACCCGCTCGACACGTTGTCCGGTCAGGTGGCGAAGCTGTCCGGTGTCGATCCCGAGCCTCTCCACAAGGCGCTTTCCGACGACCCGGGCGCCCTGGACGCGGCGATCCAGGCGGCGCTGGCGAATGGCCCGGTGGAGACCCGTGCACTGCTGGTGGTGGACCAGTTCGAGGAGATCTTCACGCTGTGCGCCGACGACGGCGAACGGCGCCGTTTCGTCGAAGCCCTTCTCGACTCCGCACTTGGCGTGAACCGCCGCACCGTGGTCGTCCTCGGAGTGCGGGCTGACTTCCTCGCCCACCTGATGCAGCACCCGGATCTGGTCGAGGCACTCGGGGGCGAGGCTCAGCTGCTCGTCGGCCCGGCGTCCTCCGCTGACCTGAGGGAGATCGTGGTCCGTCCCGCCGCCCGGGCCGGGCTGGATGTGGAACCCGACCTGCTCGCCACCATCCTGGTGGACGCCGCGGCGGAGCCGGGCAGCCTTCCCCTGGTCTCGCACGCGCTCCTGGAGACCTGGCGGAACCGCGAAGGCCCGGTCCTCACACTGGCGGCATACCACGCCACCGGCGGCGTACGCGGGGCGATCGCGCAGAGTGCCGAGCGGGTCTACGACGAGTTGAGCCGGGAAGAGCAGCAGGCGGCGCGCAGGATCTTCCTGAGACTGTCCGCGCTCGGGGAAGGTACGGAGGACACCCGTCGGCCCATCTCACAGATGGAGCTCGTCGGCGTCGCCGATCCCCAGATCACCGCCGGCGTGCTGGACCGTCTCGCCGGTGCCCGCCTGATCGTCCTCGCCCAGGAGACGGTCGAGGTGGCGCATGAGGCGCTGATCCGCGCATGGCCCCGGCTGCACCGGTGGCTCACCGATGACCGCGAGAACCTGTTCGTCCACCGTCGGCTCACCGATGCGGCGCAGACGTGGGAGGAGCTGGAGCGGGATTCCGGCGCCCTGTACCGAGGCGTCCGGCTGCTCGCCGCCCGGACCTGGGCGGAGGATCACCCGCAGGAGCTCAACCAGCTCGAAAGTACCTTCTTGCGTGCCAGCCGCGCGCTGGAGGCGAGCGAGCACGACGCGACCAGACGGCGCACCCGCCTGCTCAAACGGCTTGTCGCGGGTATCGCCACGCTCCTCGTGCTGGCCGTGCTCGGCGGTGGCGTGGCCGTATGGCAGGGCTCGGAGGCCCGTCACCAGCAGTTGCTCGCGCTTTCCCGGCAGCTGTCACTGAAGGCCCGTTTCCTCCTCGACACCGATCCCGATCTGGCCGGCCTCCTGGCGGTCGCGGCGTACCGTCTCAATCCGGATGCCGAGACCCGGGGCGGTGTCCTGAGCGCGTCGGCCGCGGCACGGCGGCGCGTCGAGGTGAACCGGGACGGCCCGGCGATCTTCGCGGTGGCGTTCAGCCCGGATGGTTCTCAGGTGGCCTCCACAGGCACGGACGGGGTGGTCGGCATCTGGGACCGGCGACGCCGTGCCCTTGTCGCGAGCCTTTCCGAGCACACCCGATTGGCGGGAACAGGTGACGTCTACGGGAGGACGGTGGCCTTCAGCCGGGACGGGAGTCTCCTCGCCTCGACCGCGAGGGCGCCGTCTCTGAACGCGAGCCGCGGCTCACTCGTCGTGTGGGATGTACGGAGCCGGAGGCCGGTCTTCCAGCGCGCCGTGGAGCGGCTCACGAACGCAATGGCTTTCAGCTCCGGCGGCACGAAGATCGCTGTTGGCGTCGGCGACGGCCGGATAGAGCTGTGGGACCTGCCCAGCGGGACCCGGCACACTCTGGGGCGGCGCGGGGCGGAGGTGGGCTCCCTTGCCTTCAGCCCGGACGAGGCGCTCCTCGTGTCTTCCACGGGAGGACCTGAGAGACCGGCCGTCTGGGATGTGCGGACGGGCAGGAAAGTCGCCGAGATTCCGGCCGAGCGCGTCCACCGGGTAGTCTTCGACCCCGTGGCGGGAACGCTCGTCACGGCGTCGGACGCGCTCGGAGTCCGCTTCTGGAAAGTCGATCGAGACCGAGTGAAGAGCCTGTACGAACTGCCGAAGCAATCGCCGTACGCCTGGGACGTCTCCGCTCCCGTGAACGACCGGATCGCTGTGGCCGACGAGAACGGCCTTATCACCGTCTGGGACCTCACCCGGCGGAAGCCCGTCGAGACGTACCAGGACAGGAGCCGCGCCGAAACGCTGTCCGTCGCGTTGAGCGGCGACGGGGCCATGCTGGCCTCGGGCGGCTTCGGGCGGACGATCATGATCCGGGATCACGCCGTCCCGCCTTTCAGCGGGCACAGCCAAGCCGTCAACGACATCGAGATCAGCCCGGACGGCCGGGTCGTGGCATCGGCCGGCAGCGACAACACGGTCCGCCTGTGGGACCCGCGGGGAGACCCGATCGCCACGCTCAGCGGCCATCCCGACCAGGTCCGTGCCGTCGCCTTCAGCCCGGACGGCCACCGGCTCGCCTCCGTCACCCGCGATCACACCGTCACCATCTGGGACGTCGACTCCAGGCGGAAACTGACAGAGGTCTCCTACCACGGGCTGGGCGCGTCCACAGGCGTGGCCTTCGACCCCCATGGCCAATACCTCGCCACCACCGCGCTGGGCCGCTTCCGCTGGAATATCACGGACGTGCGGAACCCGAGGCAGGAGCCATTCGCCGGCCCTCCTTCGATCGCCACGGCGCTCGCGTTCAGCCCTCGCGAGCGAATTCTGGCCACCGTCAGCCCCGCCGGCGACCTCCTCGTCTGGGACATGGTCCATGACGCGATGGTCCGCCGGCTCAGGACGGGGCATGGGTCGGTGCTCGACATCGCGTTCAGCCCGGATGGGAAAGTGATCGCGACCTCCGGAGCGGACCGGATGGTCAAGCTCTGGGACGCGCGATCCGGAGCGCCCATCACCACGCTGTCCGGCCACACCGCCCCCGTCCACGTAGTGGCCTTCAGCCGTGACGGCCGCACTCTCGCGTCCGCGGGCGAGGACCGCACGATCATCGTCTGGGACCTCGCCTCGCGCAAGCCGACCGCCATCCTCACCGGCCACAGCGCCCCGATCAAGGGCTTGGCCTTCACCACCGACGGGAACCTGATCAGCGGCGGTGACGACAGCAGGATCATTCGCTGGTCGCTCCAGCCCGATCCGGCCGTCACCAAGCTGTGCGCCGACGTCGGCCGAGACCTGACCCGGCAGGAGTGGGCCACCTACGTTTCCTCACTCACCTACCAGCCCACCTGTCCCTGAAGGGCGGTGGATCTCTCGTGAGAACCATTCCGGATCGCGCGCCCATCGGCCTCGTCACGAGTGCCGCCGCCAGAGGGAGCTACGGGATCGCCGGCGCCAGCGGACCGCATGCGGAACGTCCTGCCAGTTTCGCCGCGGTCGCCAGGCTCGCGTGGCCGTCGAAGCGGTAGGCCGTGAACGTCGATCGGCTGAGCACCTTTCTCCAACGCGCCGCCCACACTCCGGGAGTGACCGGATCGAGCGCGTTTCCCAGAACGCACGTCGCCCCCCGGCGTATGGGCGTGGTTCCGGTGTCCCACCCCGACGCCGCGGCCCGCCTGCCCTCACACTGGTCCGCGACATGGACGAGAAGCGTCTCGGGTGCACCGTCGGGGACCCTGGCCTGTGGATCCCAACCGCCGTAGCTCAAGCACGTACCCGCCACGAAGGCGGCCATGTCCAGGGCGATTTCCCGGCCGCCGTACCGTTGGAGGATCTGGTCCGCCATCCGGCCCAGCTGCAGTCCGGTCCCCTCGTCGAGCGCGGGGAAGCGACTCAAGGTCGACCAGAGCCACCGTTCGTTCGTTCGCAGGTCGTAGCTGGAGCCCAACGCGGCGAGACCGATGTCGCCGGCCGCCGTTCCGGCCGCCGTTCCGGATGCCCGCCGTACGGCCGCGCCGACCATTCGCGCCCCGGAGTCACCGCAGTCCAGGCCAAGCCGGACGCAGGCGCGAGCGTAACTCCTGTCCAGCGCCGCGTGCAGGGCGGCCACCCGCTCACCGAGAACGGCCGTCCCGGGTGTGGTGGCGGGGGCGACGGGCGCGTTCAGGATCAGCCACGCGCCGGGATGGGTCACGGCGGCCGCGTTGGCGGGCAAGGCGCCGAAGGACTGGCCGACGATGCCCGTCAGAGAGCGGCCCTCGTGGCGGAGGATCCCGTCCAGGGCCGCCACGTAGGAGGCCCGGGTCCAGGTGGCGGGCGAGCACCGGCTCAGGAGCGATCCCGGAGCCGGGCGGTTTCTGGAGACCCCCATGCCGAACTCCCGCAGCGCGGCTCCGCAGCCGGCGGGGACGGGTCTGTCCACCCACGGCTCGCTGATGAGGAGCACGTCATCGGCGGCGAGCGCGGGCGGTAGCCCGAGGGAGTCACGGTCGGGCTGCTGCAGCGCCCTGACGCCCGGTCCGCCCATCTCGACCAGGATCAGCCCGCGGCCGGGCTTCGTGCCCGGGACCACGGCGTACGAGATCCGTCCGGCGGCCTCGGGGACCAGGACATCCGCGCAGCGTACTTCGGTGGCCCGGCACAGAACCGGTCGTACCGCCGACGGCGTGGGAACGGCGCGGTGCGCCGCGGACGGAGGGTCCGCGGCGCAGGCGCCGAGCGACAGCAGGAGCGCGAGCGCGGCCGCTTTGTAGCGCATCGTCATGAGCTCAGCAGTTCGCCGAGCTGTTGGTCGAACCGCAGCCGTTCTTGCCGAGTACGCCCGTGAGCCGACTCCAGAAGTTCACATACTGGTAGTCGTTGTAGACGGGAACCGAGCCCTGCGCCGTCTTCACGACCACCATGTCGGCCATCTGCTGGATCCCGCCCGCTGGTTGGGACCAGACGGTGGACGGGATGTTCTGCCAGTTCACGCTGAGGTCTCCGGCGTCGGCGTTGTTGCTGTTCCAGTCCACCTGGTAGGTGCCGCACGCCTTGAACGTCATGCTCACCGCCCCGATCGCCAGGGCGACGTCGTTCCCGCAGCCCCAGTCGTGGGATCCGATTTCAGGTTCCCAGTCAGTCCACTGGCGCAGGATGTTTCTCGTGCTGGTGGTCGGATAGGAACGCATCCCCATGTCGTGGACGATGTCGTCCGGCCCGGTGATGTCCTTGGGAGTGGCGACGGACTTCCGCTTGTACATCCACCAGTCGTAGGTGCCGTTGAAGGTCTCGGTGTCCTTGAGCTTCCACCAGTTGGCTTCCATGCTGCCGTGGCTCGTGGTGAGCGTGTACTTCCCCGACGACCATGAGCCGAAGGTGTCGAATCCCGGCCCGTTCGGGTAGGCGAGCGAAGTGGCCCCGGCTTCCGCCCCGTGGACACCGGCGCTGACGACGTACGCGTCTGTCCCGTTCTGGCTGGGGTCAGGCTTGAGCCCGGCACCCAACTCAACTTTCTCGATCTTGTAGTCCTTGGGCACGAGCAGGTCGGCGGTCTCGCCGTCCGTCCGCTGCAGGTGCAGGTAGTCGATGGATTCGGGCGCGTAGTAGCGCCCCTCGCGCGCGCTCTGTTCCACGAACGCGCGTCGCTGGTCCGCCCCGTTCGTCACGCTGAAGCGCGAGCGCTGGTACTGGTCGCGGAGCGTCGTGACAGCGCCCGGCGTGGGGTGGTCGGTGAACTCGACGACTGAGAAGGGCTGTGCGGGAGGCGGGTCGTCCGCGCTCGCCGGTGAGGCCGGCAGGTTCACGACCAGCGATCCGGCCAGTACGGCAAGGCCGAGCGCGCCGGTTTTCTTCGCTCGAATCGTCATTGGCGGGTCTTTCTCTCCTTGCTTGGAAGTGGGCGTGACCGGATCGTCAGTCCAGGTAGTCGCTGACGTAGTCCTCACACTCGACGGTGAAGTCGTGCTCGGACTGCTTGCAGCCACGCCAGATGAACTTCTGCCTGGTCACGTCACCGGAGATGGACACACTGAGTTCCGTGTCCCCTCCGTTACACGACGCACCGTCGGTGTACCGCCAGGCCACGAGAGGGTTGTTCCAGGAACTCTTCTTGTATTCGGCGTACACCATCCAGCCGTCGTCGCAGAAGCGGTCTCTTACCGTGAAGGAGTTCCGGCCTTTCGACATGTTCGTCGTCCCGGAGTTGAACCAGACCTCTCCAGCCACCGCCCCGCTCGCGTGATAGACGATCATGCTGCTGGTAGCCGCGTCCGCCGCCCCCGTCGCCATGACGGTCGTGGCGGCCACGCAGAGCATGACCACCGCTCTGGCCGCGTTGAGCCGCTTGGACATCGTTGTGCCCTTCCCGTTCGCTCGTGTCCCGGGCCTGGCCGGATGCCTCCCGTGGATCACTGGCGACGCTAGGAGCGGGCGCTATATTCGTCATATATGGGCTGGTCAGAAGCCATTTTCGCGAAATCCGTCTGCCAGATGGCGGCCACGCTCTCCGCAGGTGGGCTGGTACGGCGCCGCGCGAATGTGCTTCTCCCACTCTGGGCGGGAAAGCGCGGGAAAGCCCTCCCCATGCGTGCGCGCACACGCTCGCGTAGGCGGCCTCAGGAGCGACCACCCGCATGCGCAGCGTCCCGTCAACTGACGCCCAGTAGAGTGACGAGCCGTCGGCGCTGAACGCCAGCGTGGTCGCCGTGTCTGCGTGCACCGTGAAACTCCGCAGACAGGACCCACCAACCTGACTCCTACACGGCGCTCGTCGTCGTTCCGATCGAACACAGCGGCCCGCCATCCCGCGCAATCAGGTGCCAGAGAGAGCGGCTCAGTGACGGTCCAGGGCGGTGGGTGACGGATGCGTCTAAAGGTTCTTGATGAGACCACCGTCGACGCGGATGATCGCACCGCTCACGTACTCGGCCAGCGGGCTCGTCAGGAAGAGCACGGCGAAGGCGATCTCATCGGGGTACCCCATGCGGTTTCGGTCGTTCGGGATGAGCTGGGCCGTCGCCGCAGGCTCGATCTCCTCCCAGGTGTTCCCCCAGCCACGGGACGGCCCGATCCCCATCAGCAGGTCCTTGACCGAGTCGACCAGGATCGCGCCCGGAGCCACGACGTTCGACGTCACGCCGGTGCCGGCGAGCTCACGCGCCAGCGACAGCGCGAGGTTGTGGCGCGCGGCGAGCGTCGCGTTGTACTGGGGGTGGCCGGGCATCGGCACGATGCCGAGCCCTCCGCCGATCTGAATCACGCGGCCCCAGCCCCGTTCCCGCATCTGCGGCACGAAGTGCCTGATCATCCGCACGCCCGAGATCACGTTGACCTCGTAGGCGTCGCGCCATTCCTCGGGGGTGGTGTTGGTCCAGGACACATGCCGGTAATAACCAGCATTGTTGACGAGGATGTCGATCGGGCCCCCGGCCAGCGTCGTGGCTGCGACCGCGTCGGCCCCCTCGTCCGTTGCGAGGTCTCCGAGCGCGACGTCCGCACGCCCACCGGCAGCGCGAATGGACTCGGCCACAGCCTCCGTCCTGTCCTTGTCGCGGCCATGCACGACCACGGCGGCACCCTCGGCCGCGAGCATCCTTGCCATCGCCTCACCGAGGCCGGAGCTCGATCCGGTCACCAGAGCGCGCTTGTCCGTGAGCTGATAATCCATGATCTTCTACTTTCCTTCGTTTCGAAATCCCGCCCGACGGGCGTATAGGAGCCCGTCCGAGGCCCCGGCGTAAAGAGGCGGCCGTAAGGCGAACGTGCCCGCATGAGGTGTGTCGACAGGAAACGGCCATCCCGGGCCGAGCGTCGCCGCCGATTCACTGGAGGCTACCCTCCACAATAGTGGAGGGTAGCCTCCGCGACAAGCAAAGGTTCTGCTCATGTGGGTCCCGGCCCTGCCGGAAGCCAGAGCCCTGGCGCAGTGAGCACGGCGGTCAGACGAGAAGGCACGGCGTCCGCCGTCGGAAGGGACGCGGCCTGGGCCGCATGCGCTTCCCGGCGCTGGGCTGCCGGCACCAATAGCGCCACGACCACGGAGTTCTCAGGGGCGACGCGGCGACCGAGACCGGCGTCGATGCGGTCACACGCGTATCGCCGGACGAGCAGCGAGGGTCAGCCTGCTAAAGTTGAGGCGCACCTCCACAATACCGGAGGAATTCCTCCAGAATATCGGAGGCCGACCTCCGCAACAAGTAAAGCTTCCACCAGGGAGGAATCGGTGACAGACAACGCGGCACCACAGCCGCGCGTCGCGGTACGGCGACCGCATCGGGCCGACGCGCGGCGCAACTTCGATGCGCTGCTCAACGCCGCCCGCGAGGCGTTCGCCCAGCACGGCACCGAAGCGTCACTGGAGGAGATCGCCCGCCGCGCCGGCGTCGGCATCGGCACGCTCTACCGCAACTTCCCAACTCGTCAGGACCTGTTCGACAGCGTGTACGTCGGCGAAGTGGAAGAGCTGTGCCGCGCGGCGGAAGAGGTCGCCAATCTGCCGCCGTGGGATGCGTTCGTCGCCTGGCTGCGGCGCTTCGTCGGCTACGTCGCCACCAAACGAGCCATCTACGAGGCGCTCAACCGTGACTCCGAGATGTTCCGGTCCTGCAGGATCGCGATGTACGCCGCCGGAGAACCGCTGCTCGTCAGAGCCCAGGAGGCCGGAGACGCCCGCTCAGATGCCAACTTTGACGACATTCTGCGCATGATCACCGGCATCACCGCCACGGGGTTCGTCGACGACGCGCAGCGGGAGCGGGTGCTGGGCATCGCCCTCGACGGGCTGCGCGTCCGCGAGCACACTGCGCAGAACGCCGCCGAGCAAAGCGAGGAGTCAATCCAGGGCCACTGATGCGGATCGCGGAACTGCATCGGGTCGATCACCGGCATGGCTCGCGGCGTGGGACGCGGGCCGCTACAGATCTGAAAGCACCGGAGAGAGAAAGCACATGATCACCTACGACCGGCTTTTCATCGGGGGCTCCTGGGTGGCGCCGAGCAACGCGAAGCTGCTCGACATCGTCTCGCCGCACGACCAGGCGGTGATCGGCCGCGCGGCACAGGCGCAGCCGGCGGACGTGGACCGCGCAGTGGCCGCCGCGCGGGCGTCGTTCGACGCGGGTGTGTGGCGCTCGACGCCGCCGGCGGAGCGGATCGCGGTCCTGCGGCGATTCAACACGCTGCGCGAGGAGAACGGGGAGAAGGTCGCGCGCCTGATCTCGCTGGAGAACGGTTCGGCGGGCTGGTTCACGCTGGCAGGACAGCCGGGCCTGACCCGGCAGGCGAACGCCTACCTGAAAGCGGCGGAGGAGTTCGGATGGGAGGAGACGCTGATGCCCTCCGACCCGGCGTCCGCGGTGCGCAGCGTGGTGCGCCGTGAGGCAGTCGGCGTCGTGGCCGCGGTGATCCCGTGGAACTCGCCGTTCTCCTCGGCCACGTCAAAGATCATCCCCGCACTCCTCGCCGGTAACTCCGTGGTCCTCAAGGCGCCCGCGGAGAACTCGCTGAGCATGGGCTTCCTGGCCGAGCTGCTGGAGCGGGTGGGCCTGCCCGCGGGGGTGATCAGCGTCCTGCCCGCGGACCGGGAGACCAGTGAGTACCTGGTGTCGCACAAGGAGGTCGACAAGGTCGCGTTCACCGGTTCGACGCGGGCCGGCCGCCGAATCGCCTCCATCGCGGGCGAGCAGCTCAAGCGGGTCAGCCTGGAGCTGGGCGGGAAGTCCGCCGCCGTCATCCTGCCGGACGCCGACATCGAGAAGGCCGTCGCGGGACTGAAGTTCGGCTCTCTGCTCAACAACGGCGAGTCGTGCATCGCGCAGACCCGGATCCTCGCCCCGCGCAGCCGGTACGAGGAGGTCGTGGCCGCGCTGAAGGAGCTGGTGGAGTCGCTGACGGTGGGCGACCCCAGCAACCCCGACACCTTCATCGGCCCGATGATCCGCCCCGACCAGCAGGAGCGGGTGCGCAGCTACATCCAGCTCGGCATCGACGAGGGCGCCCGCCTGGTCGCCGGCGGTCCGCAGATCCCCGAAGGCCTGGAGAAGGGCAACTACGTCACCCCCACCCTGTTCGCCGACGTCGACAACTCCATGCGGATCGCGCAGGAGGAGATCTTCGGCCCGGTCCTGGTCGTCATCGCCTACGACGACGAGGACGACGCCGTACGCATCGCCAACGACTCCGAGTACGGACTCTCCGGCGGCGTCTGGTCCGCCGACGAGGCTCACGCCTTGGACGTCGCCCGCCGCATCCGCACCGGCACCATCACCGTTAATGGCGCCCCCGTCGCCTTCGACGGCCCGTTCGGCGGCTTCAAGGCCAGCGGCATCGGCCGTGAGTACGGCGCGGTCGGCCTCGGCACCTACACCGAGTACAAGACCATCACCGTCTGATCCCGTCGTACGACAGAGCACAGCCCGATCCGCCGACGGCGGCAGGTGGCCCGACCCACTGCCGCCGGCGCGGCTTTCGCGCACCGCACCGCATCGCCCACGTCCGTTCAGAGCACCGCGTTGCCGGCGGCGCCCGGGAAGTCCGTGCTGAACGCGATGTCCTTGCAGGCCGCGAACTCGGCCCGCACCGGTGTGTCAGGACGTTCCGAGGCCGCGCAGCAGGGTGTCGACGACGACGTCCGCCGCCTGTGCGGGGCTCAGCTGGGGCATCTGCCGGGACACGAGGTGCATGAGCTGGGGCAGCAGCGCTGAGGCCCACCCCTCCGGAAGGCCGGAGCGGAGGAGCCCTTGGTCAGTGGCGCGGCGGAGGAAGGCGTCGACTTCGCGGCTGGACGCGTCGCGGCGGGCGCGTACGGCGTCGTCGGCGAGCATGCGGGCGAGGTCGACGGGCCAGGTGCGGTTGACGGCGATGATGTTCTCGACGTAGCGGTGCAGGGCGACGGCGACGGGTGCCTCGCGCAGCCGGGCGTCCTCGATGGCGCGTTCGATGGCTTCCAGGCGGGATTCGTAGATGGCCGCGAGGAGTTCCTCGCGGGAGGCGAAGCGCCGGTAGACGGTGCGCCGGTCTACGCCGGCCTCGGCAGCGATGCTCGCGATGCTCGCGGCCGGGTCGGCGGCGAGCATGCGCGCTCCGGTGGTCAGGACGGCCTCCAGGTTGCGTGCTGCGTCGGCTCTCACCGCACCGAGTGTAGCGGGCACATGTGAAGTATCCGCCATCTAAAGCCTCTCCATTGTGAAACAATTGACATTAACTGCTACAGTGCAGTGACATATAGCTCCGATAGTGCCAGCCTGATGAGGCTAGACCGTTGTGTAGCGGTCGGCGCACCACCCGTGCCACCCCTGTAGAAAGGCAGGTGCCGATGTCGAAGGCACAACACTCCCCGTCACCCAGAGCGGGCGGTGTCGCCGCCGCCATGAGCGCGCTGATCCTGGCGGTTCTCCTAGCGGCCCTGGACCAGACCATCGTGTCGACGGCGTTACCCCGGATAGCGAAGGATCTGAACGGGTTCGACGACATCGCGTGGGTCAGCGCCGCATATCTGCTCGCATCGACGGCGGTGACACCGCTGTGGGGCAAGCTCGGCGACATGTTCGGCCGCAAGCGGCTGTACCTGGCCTCGACCACGATCTTCCTGATCGCCTCGGTGACCTGCGGACTGGCGCAGAACCTGCCCGAGCTGATCGGCGCCCGCGTACTGCAGGGCGTCGGCGGCGGCGGCATGATCGTGCTGACCTTCGCCCTGGTCGGTGACATCGTCGCGCCGCGCGAACGCGGCCGCTACCAGGGCATGTTCGGCTCGGTCTACGGCGTCGCCAGCATCGTCGGCCCCCTGCTGGGCGGTGTCTTCACCGACCAACTGTCCTGGCGGTGGGCGTTCCTGATCAACCTGCCCGTCGGTGCCGTCTCCCTGGTCATCGCCGCCCGGGCGCTGCCCGCGGCCACCAGGGGAGCCAAGGCCCGCATCGACTACCTGGGCTCGCTGGTCCTGGCCGCGATCGCCACCGGCCTAGTCATGATCACGTCGTTCGGTGAGCGCTGGGGATGGGCCTCGCCGGCCATCCTCGGTCTGATCGCCGCCACCGTCGCGCCGGCCGTGCTGCTGGTGCCCGTCGAGCGCCGGGCCGCCGCCCCGGTCCTGCCGCCGGCCATGTTCGCCTCGCGGACCGTGGTGTTCTCCTCGCTGATCGGGTTCGTCGCCAACGCGGCGATGTTCGCCGTCCTGGTCTATCTGCCCACCTACCTCCAGATCGTCCACGGGGTCTCGGCCACCCTCTCCGGTGTCCACATGCTGCCCCTGGTCGCCGGTCTGGTCGTCAGCCAGTCCCTGGCGGGACGCTGGTCGGCGCACGCCGGCAGACTGCGCCCGGTCCTCCTCGCGGGTCTGCTCGCCAACCTCGCCGGGCTGCTTCTGCTGGGCACGATCGGGGCTGCCACGAACACCCTCGTGCTGAGCGTCTACTTCCTGATCACCGGCGTCGGCATCGGCATGGTGCCCATGGTCGTGCTGACCACCGTCCAGAACAGCGTGCCCGTAGCCGATCTCGGCGCCGCCAGTGCCGTGGTCACCTTCGCCCGCTCCATCGGCGCGGCCTTTGGGGTCGCCGTCTTCGGTACCCTCCTCAACACCGGCTTCGCAGACCGCACCCGCGGCCTGGCGACCGCCGACGGTTTCGACGCCGCCCGCCCCGACACCATCGGCCGGCTCCCCGCCGCCCTGCGCGACACCGCGCTGGACGCCTTCGCCCACGCCACGGCCACTGGCTACCTCTGGATCGCCCCCACCCTCGCCGTCGGCACCCTCCTCGCCCTCTTCCTCAAGCCGGCCCACAAGACCGCAGAGACGACCATTGCCCCCGACACCGCCAACGACGCCGTCCAGGCCGCCTGAGCCACCAGACAGCGCGCTCTCGACCGGCCGACGCCCTCATGTATGACAGTTCACATGTGTGGGCCGGGCTGGTTCAGCGGGAGAGGGAGTAGGGACAGTGGAGTCTGTCGTCGCGACTATGGTCGGCCGCGAAGGTGAGCAGGAAGTGCTCGTTCCCGCAGGTCACGAGCTCGACCGAGTCGACTGGGACGTCACCACGGCGGACCTCCTCCAAGGACCCGGGCGCACTTCGACTAAGCACGACCGAACTCCCCCGACCGCGAAACCCGCAGAGCTCGTACACCGTGGCGCGGATCCAGGCGATGGCCGCGCAGATGGTGCCGGCCTCGAGCCTCAGCCACGTGCCACGTTCGCCGGGCCCCGCGGCCGGTGTCAGGTCCCGCCCACACTGACACACATAGCCGGCGTTAGGGTGAAAGGAAATATGTGTTGCGGCCGGAAGGGCAAGGTATGAGCGGGTTGCCGGGTGACGCTGGGCCGGCGGAGGACGCGGCACTGACACGCGCCGCGCAGGCGGGCGACGTGTCGGCTCTGGCCCTGCTGCTGGAGCGGCACCGGCCCGGGATGCGCGCGGTGGCGCTCAGCCTGCTGGGGCCCTGTGCGGACGTGGACGACGTCATGCAGGAAGCGGCGCTGGTGGCGTTGCGGCGGATCGTGGACGTCCGCGATCCTGAGTCCGTGGGGCCGTGGCTGCGCATGGTCGTACGCAACCGCTGCCGGACTCTGCTGCGCGCCGCCCGGCGCGTCGAGCCCGTGGAAAGGGTACCGCTGCCGCCCGAGGGCACCACACCCGAGGAGGTCCTGCAGAGCCACGCGCTGCGGGACTGGATCTGGGAGGCCGTCGAGGCATTGTCACCGACCCTGCGCCTGCCGGTCGTCTTGCGCTACTTCTCCACCGGGATCACCTCGTACCAGCAGATAGCCGACGCCTGCGCAATATCCGTCAGCACCGTGCGCAGCCGGCTGAACCAGGCACGCCCCGCGCTGGCCCGCGCTCTGACCGCTACCGCGGGCACGGCGCACGAGGACGTGCGCCGCCGTACGGAAGCCAGCTGGCAGGAGGCGCGCGCGACGCTCGCGGCCGCCGCGCACGGCGAGTTCGGCAAGGTGGTCAAGGACCGCTACTCCCCCGAGGTCTCACTGTGGTCCGGGGGCGAACGACTCGGCGGGGCCGAGCTCCTGCTGGCGGGCATGGACTTGGACCTCTCGGCTGGCGTGCGCCAGCGGCCCCTGCACGTGGTGACCGGCCGGTCACTGGTCATCTGGGAGATGGAACTGGTCAACCCGCCGGACGATCCGGACCACTGCCCGCCGGGGGTCGCCTGGATCATGACGCTGGACGGGGGTCGCTTCGACCAGGTCTCCCTCTACCACGCACCGCGCCCCCATGCCCTGCCGGCGCCCGCCCCGGCCTGAGTCCACGCCCCTCCCCCACCGCCTCGGCAGCGTGACACAGATCACATCCTGCCGATCCAACTTCCCGGCCCCCGGAGCGTCGTGCAGGTGTCATAACACCTGCACACCACACGGAGGTCCCGATGAGAAGGCCCATCGCGCACACTGACGACTCGGCGTCCGGCACCGGCCCCCTCTCCCCCGGCACCCACTCCTACCGGCTGGGCGGCATTGTCCAGCGCTATCACGTCCACGGCAGCGGCCCGGTGTGCCTGGCCCACTCCGGCGGGCCCGGCATCTTCTGGGACTACCTGCGCATGCCCGCCCTCGAGGAGCACCTGACCATGGTGTACGTCGAGCCCGTCGGCACCGCGGCGGACAGCCGTTTGCCCTCACACCCGCACGGGTACACGCGGGAGAGGTACAGCAGCTTCCTGGAGATACTGATCAACCGGCTCGGCGTGCCCAAGG
Source organism: Planotetraspora sp. A-T 1434 (assembly GCF_025420585.1). Taxonomy (GTDB): domain Bacteria; phylum Actinomycetota; class Actinomycetes; order Streptosporangiales; family Streptosporangiaceae; genus JAOEGB01. Next base: position 15,944 of record NZ_JAOEGB010000044.1, read on the forward strand.
TGCACCTGCTGGGGCACTCGCACGGCGCGTTCGTGGCCGCCTACCACGCCCTGCACCGCCCCCAGCGGCTGGCGGGCGTCGTGCTGTACGAGGGGGCACCGGTCACCGGGCCCGAACACGGCGCGGAGGCGGCCCGCATGGTGGAGGCGTTCGTCGCCAAGCACGCTGGCCACCCGGGGCTGCCCGATGTGCTGGCCGCGTTCGGTACGATGTCGAGCGTCTCGAGCGACGAGCAGACTGTGGCGCTCGCCCGAGGTGTGCTGCCGTCGTACTTCGCCGACTACTGGGGCAACGAGGAGCGGTTGGCGCCGTTCCGGGACGCGATCCGGGCCACGTACATCTCAGGCCTGGACGAGGACCTCACGCCCGACGTCATCGACGATCGTGTCGCGCTCAAGGGACTGGAGGTACCGGCTCTCGTCATCGTGGGCCGGCACGACGTGATCTGCGGGATGCGCTGGGGACTCGAACTGCACGACCTGATTCCCGACGCGCGGCTGCTGGTGCTGGAGAACAGCGGTCACATGGGGCACATCGAGGAGCCCGAGTTGTTCGCGGCCGCGGTCCGCGACTTCGTCCTCCGGAACGCCGCCCCGGGGGGCGGGGCGGCGTAGGCACCTCGAGAAGCGGTCGGCCCTGCCTGCAGGCACACGTGAACCCCGGTCGTAGTAACGGGGGCTGTCTGCTCACCGTAAGCGGGGAATCCCGTGCTGTGCCTGCGCCGTGGGGCCGACCTGGGCGCCGCTGGAGGGGAAACCTCCGGAAAGCGTCAGGGCGCCGACGTGGCCATCGCCACGGAGCCGCGCGATATAACGAAGGGGCCCGCAGCTCGCGCTGCCGGCCCCTTACGGTGTGAGCCGCGTCCGTGGTCCCGGGGATCAGGTCCGAGACGGGTCACTTGGCCCGCAGGGGCCCCGCGAAGGACTTGCGCAGGGACGAAGGAGCAACGACGGGGAGCAGTGCGGCGAGCACCTTGCCTTTGAACGTGCTCGGCTGCCGCGTCAGCTCGACGTCGACCCGGGTGCCGTCGCCCTCGGGGACCATCCGGAAGACCCAGCCACCGCCGGCTCCAAAGAGTTTGGAGTCGAGCGTGGTGATGGTGACCGTGTCACCGCCCCGCTCCCACTCGTAGCGCGCGCGCTCCCAGGCGGCGGCGGTCCCCTCGGTGACCTCGGCCCAAGTGTCGCCGAGTTCGTGGACCTTGAAGTGTTCGGTGTCGATCGTGGGCCACGCCTCGGCGCGGGAAGGGCTGAAGTCGGTCAGCACCTCCAGCACGTCCTCGGGGCTGAGCGCGGAGACGAGATGGAACCGTACGACTGCCATGGGTTTCCTTATAAAGAAGTAACCGTTCTGACCGGTGACGAAAGACTCCCATAGCCTTGCGTCACCAGTCAAGGAGGTGAGACGGGGATACGCGCACGATTGCTGCGGCCGTGCGGCACCGGCCGCTCACCGGCTTCCCGCACCGGCAGAAAACTGACTTACGCCACATCCTTCGCGGTCGGTACGGCGGCACGTCCCGGCGTCTCCCTTCCGCCTGCGGGGCTCTTCCCCACCCCCTCACGAGCGACGCGCCGCCCTCGAGGTTTCCGTCAACTGCGCCGCTCGAGCCCGCCCGTTGACCGTCAAGTGACCGATGTGCGGGTTCCACGCCCGGCCAAGAGTTGTAGGTGCACACTTCGTCCCACGGAGGGGAACTCCTGTCATGCACCGTGACCAGTCACGACTGCGGGCGCGTTCGGCGCCTGAGCAGGTGCCTTCGCTGTTCCTGGATCTCGACCAGATGCTGGATGAATTCACCCGGCTGCCGATCCGGGCGGAATTCCGTTTCGACCCGGAGATGCCGGCGGTGATCACGGTCGAGTTCCTGCCGGAACGAGGACCGACGCTCATCTGGCGCATCGGCCGCGAACTCCTCCACCGCGGCCTGACGTCGATGAGCGGCTCCGGCGACGTACGGATGTGGCCGACGCTGCCCGGTAAGCGCCCCTCGTCGTGGCTGCTTCTCGAATCGCAGGAGGTGGAGGCCTTGTTCGAGCTGCCCACCGCGCCACTGGCGGAGTGGCTCGACGCCACCTATCGGATCACGTCGGCCGAGGCGGAGATGGACGGTCTGGACTGGGACGACTTCCTCATGAAGCTGCTCGGCGGTCAGGGGACGTCATCCGGATGACCGGGCCCTGTCCGAGATGAGGACGGCTTCGGCTGACGGCATGAGGCCCGCCCGGGACCGGACGGGGCTGGCACGAAAGACATCCCGGCCCGCGCCATAAGGGCACAGGCCGGGACGGAACAGCAGGGGCTGAGCGGTCAGACGGTCCGGGTGCGCAGCTGGCGGGACTTCCAGCCCAGCAGGCCGGCCTGGACGATGAAGAACACCCCACCGCCCGTGGCGTAGACCGACAGCACGTCGAGCGAGGGGGCGTCGCCCGCGGCCTGGATGTTGTAGAAGATGCCGACGACGAAGGACAGGCCGCCCGCGATCAGCACCGGCCAATGCTTGCCCAGCTCGGGACCGCGCCGCCGGAGCCCGACCGCCACCTGGGCCGCTCCGGAGACGACAGCCCAGGCGCCGAACACGTGGAGCACCGGCGCCACGCCACCGGCCCCGGCGACGCCGACCGCGATGGCGGCGATCGTGCTCAGCACCCCGTTGAACGCCGTGACCCGGCGCTCCGACCCGTCGGCGAGGGTCCGGTAGTCGATCAGCGAGGACACCGCGTCGATCAGCGGGTAGACGACCAGCAGCGTGATCGCCACGGCGTCGACGTGCTCATGGGCTCCGGCGAACGCCACGGCCCACACCACGGCCAGCACGCCGCGGCCCAGGTACAGCCTCAGCAGGGAGGAGCGCTCGCCCGTCGCCGCCGGGTTCGACGGCGTCGATGTCTGCGTGCTCATGATGGTTCGGCCTTTCTCAGGTCGTCGGGCGGTCGGCTGACTGGTCAGTGCCGGGACGGGGAGACGCACCGGAAGCTGGAGGCGGCAGCCAGGTCGCCGTGGCCCTTGTAGCGGGACACCGACGGGTAGCTGCACAGGTCACGGGTGACCTGCTCACCGGTGGAGTTGATCAGCGTGGCGGGCAACGTCTTCGGCGCCTTGCCGTGCTCGACCCAGGCGGTCAGGGCGGCGAGGCCGTCGGCCGAGCCGTCGCTGCCGTTGAGGCCGCAGTGGTTGGTGCCCGGAGCGAGGAAGAGGCGGTAGAAGTCGTCGACCCGCTTGGAGCCGCCCATCTCCCGCTCGACCTGCTTGCGGTACTCCACGGTGCCCTGGGTGGGGATGTACTGGTCGGCCTGGCCGTGCCAGGTCAGGAGCTTGGCGCCGGACTTGCGGAAGGCGGACAGGTCCGGGTCATCCGTGCCGATAATCTCGTCGTACTCGGCCTCGGACTGCTTGAACAGCTGCGTGAACTGGCTGTAGGTGATCGTCGAGAGGTCGAAGGACGGGTCCTTCTTCAGCCAGAGCTGGACCCACAGGGCGGGCACCGGGAACGGCGCTCCCGTGACGTTGCCGTTGGCGTCCGGCGGATTAACGGCCGCCAGGCCCTGCAGGTCGGCCCCGATCGGGACGCCGGACCACAGCTTCTTGCCCGACGGGGTGCGCGGGCCGTCCCAGATCTTGCGGACCACGGTCGCGTCGGCCGCCGTGATGGTCAGCTCCTTGCCGTTGCACACGACCTTGGTGCCGATCAGCCGGCGCGGGTCGAAGTCGCAGCGGGACGCGTCGTTGACCAGGCCGTCCCTGGCGCCGTCGAGCGGGTCACAGGCCTTGACGGCGGCGTCGGTGAAGGCCTTGAACTCGCAGGAGGCCGGGTAGGTCTTCTGGTTGTTCATGACCACCTGCGGCCACAGGGTGGCGACCTCGAACTCAGTCCAGCTGATGGCGGGTGCGTCGGCGAGGATGCCGTCGTAGTCGTCGGGGTAGCGCTGGGCCTCCATGTAGCCCTGGCGCCCGCCGGTGGAGCAGCCGGTGAAGTAGGAGTAGGCGGCGCGCTTGCCGTAGGCCGCGTCGACGACGTCCTTGCCGACGACCGCCGCCTCGTGCTGGGAGCGGGAGGCGAAGTTCTTCAGCAGCGCGTTGTTGACCTGGCCCTTGCTGTTCAGCACCCAGCTGACGTCCAGGGCGTCACCGACGCCGGCGTCGGTGGTGGTCGCGGCGTAGCCGCTCTTGACGGCGTTGCCCATACCGACACCGTTGTCACCGGCGAGGAAGGCGGCGCCGCCGAGCGCCTGGAAGCGGCCGTTCCAGCCCGTCTCGGGCAGCCAGGTCTGCACCTTGGCGTGGTCGCCGTCGCCCGGGTGGGTGAGGGTGACCGTCACCTGGCAGAAGGCCGGGACATCGTCGACCACGCCCTGCAGGATCCCGGTGCCGTGGATGGTGCCGCCCGGCTGGCGGACCGCCGTCACGGACTCCACCTCGGTGCCGGCCGGGGCCTTCACGGACGGCGTCGAGCAGGTGAGGGGCGCGGAGGCGAAGCTGTTCTGGGTCGCCGCCTCCGCGGTCGGCAGGTACACCGCCGCAGTCAGCGGCACACTGGCCGCAAGGACAGTCAGAAGTCGTTTCATTGCTTTCCCATTCCAAACGTAGGTGTGCGCCTGGCTGTGACGACACGTATGCACATCACATGAGCAGGGCAGTGGGTGTGTCGACGGGTTCACCGCGGACGACGTCCGCGTACATGTCTCCGTGACCTCGGTATACGACCCGAGGCAACCTCGGTTCCCCGAAGACTGATCCAGACCTTATCACCAGTTAAACCGGTGACGAAAGGGGGGTGGTTCGAATTCAGGTGATCGCGCGGGCCGGATGCCCTCGGACTGGTCCCACTCTGGCCGAGCTTCACATACCCCAGACAACAGTCGGTTGACGGTCCGCGCCCAATGGCCTCACCCGGGCCCCGCAAGGAGTGTTGGGTCATTCGACGGTCCCCGGCCGCTCGGAGAGGTGTTCCACGTGTGCGCCGGACGAGCCCACACGCGTGAACACTGTCGGGCCACTGTGATCATCACCGGCTTAGATGGTGACGATGGTGGCATGGCCGTCCCGGTCTGTCAACAACACGGCGAAGGGGATACATGACGGCGTCAGCACGCTCGACATGTGCCGATGCTCACACATGTGTGACCCGGGTGACAACCCCGACCGCCCATGCAGCGGTCGACAGCTGCTAGGCTGTCGGCAACGTAGAGACCGTGGATCGAGGAGTCGTAGACGTGGTGGGTGACGACGACATCTCCGGGTGAGATCCGGATCTGACCGGCCACCGGACGGCGCTTGGGAGCGCCGCCGACGTGGCCCGTTCGTCGTACCCCTTTGTTCACGTCTGCCCAGGGCAGAAATCTCTCTGTCCTCAACCTGCCCGAGGTCGCCTCTCATGTCCGACGCCTCCGTCGTATGCTCGAACCTCTCCTTCGCCTGGCCCGACGACACCCCGGTCTTCCACGACCTGTCCTTCACCGTGACCACCGGCCGTACGGGCCTGGTCGCCCCCAACGGCTCCGGCAAGAGCACCTTGCTCAAGCTGATCGCCGGCGAACTCAAGCCCGCCACCGGCTCGGTGTCGATCAGCGGCACGCTCGGCTACCTCCCGCAGAGCCTCCCCCTGACCGGCAACCTCACGGTCGCCGAGGTGCTCGGCGTCGCCGCGGTGATCCGTGCCCTGGACGCCGTCGAGTCCGGGGACGTGGACGAGGAGCACTTCACCACCATCGGCGACGACTGGGACATCGAGGAGCGCACCCGGGCCCAGCTCGACCGCCTCGGCCTGGCCGACCTCGCTCTGGACCGCAGCCTGAGCACTCTCAGCGGCGGCCAGGTCGTCTCGCTCGGCCTCGCCGCCCAGTTGCTGAAGCGCCCCGACGTGCTGCTGCTCGACGAGCCGACCAACAACCTCGACCTGGAGGCCCGGCACAAGCTCTACGACGTGCTGGTGGACTACCACGGCTGTCTGCTGCTGGTCAGCCACGACCGCGCGCTGCTCGACCGCATGGAGCGCATCGCCGAGCTGGGCAGCGAGGAACTGCGCTTCTACGGCGGCACCTTTACCGAATACGAGGAGGCCGTGCGCGCCGAGCAGGAGGTCGCCGAGAAGAACGTGCGCAACGCCGAGCAGGAGCTGAAGCGGGAGAAGCGGGAGATGCAGCAGGCCCGCGAACGCGCCGAGCGCCGCGCGAGCAACGCCGCCCGCAACCTCAAGAACGCCGGCCTGCCCCGCATCTTCGCCGGCAACATGAAACGCGGCGCGCAGGAGGCCGCGGGCCGGGCCGGCCAGATGCACGCGGCTCGGGTCAGCGAGGCCAAGGCCCGGCTCGACGACGCCGGACGCGCGCTGCGCGACGAGCAGCGCATCACCCTGGACCTGCCCGACACCCAGGTGCCCGCCGGACGCAACCTCTTCCTCGGCGAGGGGATGCAGGTCCACCACGGCGGCAGACCTGTGTTCGCGGACGGGGGCGTCGCCCTGACCGTCCGGGGCCCCGAGCGCATCGCGCTGACCGGCCCCAACGGCGCCGGGAAGACCACCCTGCTGCGTCTGATCACCGGCGATCTCGCCCTGGACAGCGGGGAGATCAAGCGCAACGACGGCCGTATCGCCTACCTCTCGCAGCGCCTCGACCTGCTGGACCTGGACCGCACCGTGGCGGAGAACTTCGCCGCGTTCGCCCCGGAGCGGCCCGAGGCGGAACGGATGAACCTGCTCGCCCAATTCCTCTTCCGGGGCGCCCGGGCGCACCTGCCGGTCGGCGTGCTCTCCGGGGGCGAGCGGCTGCGCGCCACCCTGGCCTGCGTGCTGTGCGCCGACCCGGCCCCCCATCTGCTCCTGCTCGACGAGCCGACCAACAACCTCGACCTGGTCAGCGCCGGCCAGCTGGCGAGCGCGCTCAACTCCTACCGGGGCGCCTTCATGGTGGTCAGCCACGACGAGCGGTTCCTCGCCGAGATCGGGGTCAACCGCTGGCTGCGGCTGGCCGACGGCGTACTCAAGGAGACGGGGGCCTCCGCGGTGTGAGCCGTCGGCGTGTGCAGTGGCCCGTCCGAGGCCGTGCGCCCGGCGGGCCGACCACCGATCATGTTGGACGGTTCCCCATGCCCCAGCCCGCTCTGCTCGCCCACGACCTCGTCCGCGTCCTGGGCGGCCGACGCGTCCTCGACGGCGTCTCCCTGACCGCCTCCCCCGGCCACCGCATCGGCCTGATCGGGGAGAACGGCGTCGGCAAGTCCACCCTGCTGCGCCTGCTCGCCGGCGTGGACGAACCCGACGCCGGAACCGTCTCGCGCCCCGGCAACCTCGGCTTCCTGCACCAGGAGATGCCGTTCGACGCCGCCTCGACCATCGCCGCAGTGCTGGACGAGGCGCTGCGCGAGGCCCGCGAGGACCTCGCGGAGCTGGAACGGCTCAGCGAGGAGCTCGCCCGCGTCCCGGAGGACGACCCCGGTCACCGAGAACTCCTCGACGCCTACGGCAGGCGGCTGGAGCGGGCCCAGGACCGGGAGTCCTGGGACGCCGACCGCCGCGCGGCCCTCGTGCTGGACGGCCTGGGCCTCGGCACGGTCGGGCACGACCGCACGCTCGGCTCGCTCTCCGGCGGGCAGCGCAGCCGGCTGGCGCTGGCCGCGTTGCTCGTCCGGCGGCCGTCGGCGCTGTTGCTGGACGAACCGACCAACCACCTCGACGACGGCGCCGCCGCCTTCCTCGAGGAGCAGATCCGCGGCCTGCCCGGGACCGTGGTCGTCGCCAGCCACGACCGGGCGTTCCTCGACGCTGTCTGCACCGACCTGATCGACCTCGACCCGGCGGTGGACGGCCCGGTCCGCTACGGCGGCGACTACAGCGCCTACCTGGGCGAGAAGCGCGCCGAGCGGGAGCGCTGGGAGCGGCGGTACGCCGAGGAGCAGGAGGAGCTGGCGGCGATAAGGCACTCGGCGGGGGTGACCGCGCACCTGGTCGCACCGGACCGGGGGCGGCGCGACAACGAGAAGATGGGGTACGGCCACCGGGCCGGCCGGGTGCAGAACCAGATCTCCCGCCGGGTGCGCAACGCGACCCGGCGGCTGGAGGAACTGGAGCGCACGCAGGTCGCCGAACCGCCGCAGCCGCTGCGGTTCGCGGCCGCGGAACTGGCCGCGCGTGCGGAGGACGGCCCCGAGCCGCTGGTGTCTCTGCGGGACGTGCGGGTGCCCGGCCGGCTCGTGCTGGACGGCCTGGAGGTGTCGGCGGCCGACCGGCTGCTGGTCACGGGCGGCAACGGGGCGGGCAAGTCGACGCTGCTCGCCGTGCTCGCCGGACGTCTACCGGCTGACGGCGAGGTGCGCAGGCGGCGCGGACTGACGGTGGGGCTGCTCACCCAGGACACCGTGTTTGACCGGCCCGACCGCACGGTCCGGGACACCTACGAGCTGTCGCTCGGCAGCAGGCGGGCCGAGAAGGTGCCGCTGGGCTCGCTCGGTCTGATGCACGAGGCGGACCTGGACAAACCGGTCGGACGGCTGTCGGTGGGGCAGCGCAGGCGGCTCGCGCTGGCCCTCCTGGTGGCCCGCCCGCCGCAGCTCCTGCTGCTCGACGAGCCCACCAACCACCTCTCCCCACGCCTGTGCGACGAGCTGGAGGCGGCGCTGGGCACGGGCCCAGGCGCGATCGTCGTCGCGAGCCACGACCGCTGGCTGCGTCGGCGGTGGCAGGGCCGGGAACTCCGGCTGGAACCGGGGCAGCGGGAGATCTCTTCCGGGCCCTGACCCCCGCCCACCGCGCGGGGTGCCGTACGATCGCGACCACGCTCCGCCGGGAACACCGTCTGGAACGGTGACGATCCTTGCGCTCCGTAGTAGTCACCCGTCAAGATGGTGATGTGAATCTTAACCACGTCTTCGTGTGCGGGCACCCGGCCCTCGACTTTGCGGCCACCCTCCGTGCCCGGCGCTCGACCCGGTTCGAGATGTTCGTGACGCCGGAGCGGCTGAACGCCTGGTACCTGGAGTCCGGACTCGTGGACACGATCACGCCCAGCGAGGAGGACGACGTCCGGGCGGCGACTACCGTGCGCGAGGCCATCTACCAGCTCGTCACGAACCGCTGTCACGGTGAGGAGTTCCACCGGGAAGCGCTCGCCGTGGTCAACGCCGCCGCGCGGAAGACCCCCGTGACGCCGCAGCTCACCATGACCGGGCGGCACACCGATGCGACTCCCGACCAGGCCCTGGCGACCGTCGCCCGGCAGGCCGTCGAGCTGCTCAGCGGCCCGGACGTCCCCCTGCTGAAAGAGTGCGGCAACCCGGAGTGCACGCGGGTCTACATCGACTGTTCCCGGGGCATGCGGCGGCAGTGGTGCGGGATGGAGTCCTGCGGCAACAAGATCAAGGCTGCCGCCTACCGCGCCCGCAAGAAGACCGCGCCCGCCGTGGCCGCGCGCTGACCCCTGGCCCCGGGCATCGCGCGGTCACGACGGAGGCGGGGCTCAGTCGGCCGCGAGCGCCTTGAGGGTCTTGCGGGCACCTACTTCGTCAGCATTCTTCCCCGGGCCCAGCGCACGGACCGCCGGAAGGTGGCGTACACGTGGTCCCGGCCGGAAAGGGGCTCGTGGTCCAGGAAGCCGAAGACCAGATGCGGCCCGCCACGCGGGGTGCAGCCGGTCACCGCCTTTCGGAGCCTGACGACGTCCTCGTCGGGGACGGTGGGGATCAGCTCCTCAGCAGCGGCTCCTCGGCGGCGAGGTGTCCGGCCGGCACGCCCCGGATCCGGTGGGAGGCGAGCGTCCCCTCCTCATCGCGTGCCCGCAGCTCACCGACGACCCGCCGACCCGGCGCGCCTCGGCGATCCGTTCGATCACGCTCTCCAGCGCGTCGAGCCCCTCGTCCAGCGCATCGTCCTCCTCGGTCAGCCGGTGCACACGGCCACCGGACGGGTCGGTGCCGGACGGTACGGTTCCAGTAACACGTGTGTAGCGCGCCGCTCCGTCCCGGCCACACGCCGGTGTGGGACATCGGTCGCCGACGCGGCAGAGCGTACGGGGAACCGGCAGACGAGTCGGTCCTCAGGACCGTGCCGTGTACGACGTGCCCGTTCTCATGCACCGGGAAGAAGTGCCGCACGCCCGCCGCGACTTCCTCAACCAGGTGTCGGACAGGTACTCCCGCAGGCCTGGCGGCCCGGTGTGCTCCCGTGGGCCCTGCACGCCCTGAGAGCCGGAGGAACCGCCCATGTTCCGATCTGCGAGCCGCGGGCCTTCCCCGCGCCGGGAGCACTGGACCTGCCCGGCGCCCCCACTCCCGTGCACACACCGGGACATTCCAAGGGCCACTGTGCCTACCACCTGCCCGAGAGCGGCGTCCTGATCACCGGCGACGGCCTGGTGACCGCGCATCCCACGTCGCGGACCAGCGGCCCGCAGCTTCTGCCCGACATGTTCCACACCGACCGTGCCCGGGCCCTCGTCTTCCTGGACGCGATCGAGCGCGTGGACGCGGGTGTCCTCCTGCCGGGCCACGGACCCGTGCACCATGGTTCGGCGAAGGAGGCCGCACTGGCGGCCCGCGAGCGCGCCGTGAAGTGACAGCCCCGGACCCGCAAGGCGAGACGACACTCGTCCCCTCGTCCCCCGGACGGCGGAACACGGTTCACACCTGACCGATGCCAGATTGGGATCGGTCAGGTGGGACCGGTTGCCGGACCGACCACGGCCGCGTCCGACACAACGGTCCATAAGGGGTCTTCACGGGCGGTTCGACGACACACTTACCGGGCAGCCTGTTCGGAGGTAACCTCGTGCGAGTGGCGGTCGCGCCCCTTGGGCGGTCGAGGAAAGCCAGCACTCCTACGTGCCCAGGCACATCGGCGCTTATCGTGAGTGAACATGCCCGACGAACCGTTGACACTTATCAGCACGGGACCCTCGGCGTGGGTACTATGCGCAACGTCATACATATCGAGGGAGTGAACGGTTGTGACCAGCCAATCAGCCGCCACGCTCCGGTCGCGGTACATGGAACAGGCCGCGTCGGACTTGGAGGAGAACCGTCGGCAACAGCAGGAGCTGGCGGAGAGGCTCACGGTGTTGAAACAGGAGGAAGCCCTCCTGGCCGACATCCTGAACCTCGCCGAGCGGTACGAGAGCTTCGCGGACGCCTCGCGTCTGCCCGAGCAGGCGCAGGACGAGCCCGCTGTCGCGAAAGCGAAGCGAGCCGCTTCGCGGCGATCGGCGCCGGTCAGGACCGCTCCGGCGGGCAAGGCGGTGAAGGCCGGCGCGAAGGAGAAGTCGCGCCAGCCTCTGCTCGGTGACCTCCTGGCGGACCTGCTCGGCAACCACGACGAGCCACGTCTGGCGAACGAGCTGCGGGACGAGCTCCTGGGGAAGTACCCGGACCGCAACCCCACACCGCAGGTGGTGCGGAACACACTCGACTCCCTGGTCGCCAAGGGACGCATCCGGCGTCACAAGCAACGGCGATCCGTCATGTACACCCTCGTGAAGCCGGGCGCGGCGAGCGACGCCGAATAACACCTCCGCCCGACCCGCGAGCGGTGGTCACCCAGCCGGACACCGGTGTGCGCAACGCGGACGGGTGAGACATCTCGTCCCGAACGCGGCGTCCTCGATGTCCCGCCGCAGCCGTTGGGCCTCCAGCTGCGTCACCACGTCGCCGACAGCGGCCAGCACCGTCGTGACCGCGTCCCGTCAGAGCTCTCACCGACCTCCGACTGGTCGTACCCGATCCCCAGTTCGGCGACCAGAGCGGAGAGGACGGGCTCGCCGGACGAGAGAGGCGGCCGCCTGGTCCAGCAGACGGTCGCCCGTCGCCACCCGTGAGCCGGGCACCATGCGGTCGCCGTCCAGGGTCAGCACCCCGCTCTCCAGGAGGTCGATCGCCTCGGCACCCGCGAGCGCGAGGTCGCCCTGCGCCACGGATCGGTCGGGCGGCAGGTCCAGGGTGACGAGCGCGAGGTCTCGTGCGGTGGTCATCAGCGGCACCCCTTCTCCAGCAGGCGCAGCCACACCTCGCTGATGGTGGGGAAGGCGGGTACAGCGTGCCACAGGCGCTCGACAGGTACCTCGCCGGAGATGGCGATGGTGGCCGAGTGCAGAAGCTCGGCGACGCCCGGTCCGGCGAACGTGGCGCCGACGATGGTCCGGCGGTCGCGGTCGACGAGGAGGCGTGCCCTGCCCCGGTAGTCGGGGCGGTACTGAAGGGCACCTGCGAGCTGGCCGATCTCGTAGTCGATGACGTCGACGGCGCGGCCGGTGCGCTCGGCCTCACGGACGGTCAGCCCCACGGAGGCGATCTCGGGGTCGGCGAAGACGACACCGGGGACGGCCTCAGTGTCGGCCGTGCTGCTGTGCGGGGCCCACCGGCCGGTGTCGAGTTCTTCGCCCCGGGCCCGGGCGGCGATCACGGCACCGGCGATGCGGGCCTGGTACTTGCCCTGGTGGGTGAAGAGCGCCCGGCGGTTGACGTCGCCGACGGCATACAGCCAGTTCCCCGGTACGGCGGTGATGGTCAGGCTGTCGTCGGTGGTGAGCCAGTCCCCCGCTGTGAGCCCCACGGTGCCGAGCCCGATGTCCTCCGAGCGCGGAGCGCGGCCGGTGGCGAAGAGGATCTCGTCGGCGCTGAGTTCACCGCCGTCCGACAGGGTGATCCGAACCTCGCCCTGACCGTCGCCCACCCGCTCCGCGGCGACGACCGAGGTGTTGAACCGTACGTCTGCACCGGCTTCCCGCAGGCGCTCGGTGACCAGCTCACCCGCGAAGGGCTCCATGCGGGGCAGCAGCCCCTCCCCACGGGCGAGCAGGGTCACCCTGCTGCCTAGGGCCTGCCAGGCGGTGGCCATCTCGACGCCAACCACACCGGCGCCGACGATCACGAGGCGCCGGGGCGGCTGCTGGGCGCTGGTCGCCTCCCGGCTGGTCCAGGGGCGCAGGGCGTCGATCCCGGCCAGATCGGGCAGGGCCGCGCGGCTGCCGGTGCAAACGGCGACGGCGTGCCGGGCCCGCAGGCGGACGGTGTCGCCGCCGGGAGTCTTGACCGACACCTCACGGACCCCCTCCAGGCGTCCGTGGCCGCGTAGTAGGTCGATGCCGGCCGACTTGATCCACTCGACCTGTCCGTCGTCTTTCCAGTCGGCGGACATGCGATTGCGGTGCGCCAGAACGGCCTCGACGTCCAGCGGGCCCTTGATGGCGGGGTCGAGCCCGGGAACATGCATGGCGTCGGCGCGGAGCAGGGCAGGGCGCAGCAGTGCCTTGCTGGGTTCGCAGGCCCAGTACGAGCACTCGCCCCCGGCCAGTTCGCTCTCCACGATGACGGTCCTCAGGCCCGCGGCGGTGGTGCGGTCCGCGACGTTCTCGCCGACCGGACCTGCGCCGATCACGATGACGTCGTACGTGCGGATGTTCTCGGTCGTCATGTGTCCTCCGGTGGACGGATGCCGGTCGGGTGGATGCCGGTCGGGTTGATTACGGTCGGGTGGATTACGGTCCTCGAAGTCCCCGCCCTGCGGTGCAGCCGCTCGCCGGAGTTGGCGGGGACACGCCGGAGGCGGAACGACGCTGCCTCGCGGTCCGTACGCATGTGTGCGTCATGGAGGCCATGTCGCCCGCGCTTTCGGTCGGCGGTGTGGGTGTGGCTGGGGGGTCCCGTGCAGGGGGAGGACACGGGACCCGCGGTCGTGGGAAGGGATGGATCAGGCGGCGGCGCTGGCGCGCGTCTCAACAGCCACTTTCATGGTCACCGGTTGAGGCGGTGACGCAATCATGGCAGCCCTTCGCGTCACCCGTCAATGCGGTGACCGATGTCTTTCCGGGACTGCGCCCCCCGTGGCGGGATGGCGATGGCGCCTCTCTGATCGGCGGCACACGGCGTTCGGCACCTTCACCCCGCGAGGTGCACACGTCCCTTGTCGCTGGTCACATACCCGTGCTGTGCTACCGGTACCGAGTGACACATGCCTCACGGTTGCCGGATTCTGTCGCGCAGGTGAACGGCACGCAGCGCGCCGGGAGAGGCACGGAACCGATGAGACACATCCGCTTGTTGGCGACGTTCACTGCAGTCGTCGCCCTGGCCGCCGCGGCGGTCACCCCGTCGTTCGCCGGGGGTCGTCGCACACCAAGGTGGCGGCCGCGACCTTGGGGAGCGAGACGACCGTCCGTCTGATCACCGGCCACAGCGTGACCGCGACCGGGGGCCGCACCCTGCACATCGCCGTCACCGGACTGCTGAGCCTGGGCTGACGTGTACGGCCGGCCCGCGTCGCACGACGAGCCAGGTCACCCCGCCGTTGACATGGATGTTCAGTACGGGGCCATGCCGTCCTCGCCGCTCGCCGCGGCGAAGCCCCGCTTCAGGCCTTGTCCTGCAGCAGACCGGTGGTCCGGGCGATCTCCCAGACCCGCTCGGACCAGGGCGTGGGCGTCAGAGTGGTCTTGTTGAGGCGGACGACGGTGCGGCTGCCGTGCGCATACGTCGTGATCCCGTCGGCCGAGCACACCCGGTAGCCCGCGGTGGCCGAGGTGGCGCCCAGGCGCTCCATCCACAGGTGCACGGCGTACTCGCCGAGTTCCGACACAGGGAAGTCGAAGGTGATGTCGAACGCCTTGATGACATTGAAGCCGTCGCCGTCGAGGCCGCTCTTGCCGCCCAGGCCCCGGTCCCGCCAGAAGTTGTTCCAGGCCCGCTCGACCAACACCGCGTAGCGGCTGTTGTGCAGCAGACCCATCGGATCCATGTCGTCGAAGTGGACGGCTACGGGCAACCGCACACCGACGTCGGTGCCGAGCGCGTCGACGGTGGGGGTGGTGGTGCGGGTCATCGTTCTTCTCCTTGAGTTGTGCGTCCGTCTCTTCGGACGGGTCTGGCAGCGACGGATTTGAACACATGTGTAAACACATATGTCTAAGAATAATAGGGAGTGTTGACGTGACCTGCGAGGTTCGCGGCGCCCGGGCGGACACACTCACACCCGGTACCCGTCCGCGGCGCCGCGGACGGGTGCCTGCGGATGAGCGTCGAACGCGCGACCGAGGTCATGCACTCCGCCGGCGTGGGCACGATCCTCACCCTGGTCAGCCTTCCCGAGGACATGCGTGACCTGCGGACCGCCCACACGGCCCGCGAGATAGTGATCAACACCCTCACGCTTCCGCCCAAGGCCGACGGCGACGACGACGCCCCCGGCGGCACCGTGGCGAGCAGCGCGATGGCACTGCTCATTGCCCTCGACCAGGACGACACCGCGTCCCTCAGCCCCGCCGAGCGGTCCCTGCTTGTGCCTCAACCGGCTGGCCGACGCGACGGACGGGCACGACTGACGACGCACGCGCGCGGGCGGGCGCACCGGTGGCTGGTCTCGGGCACCTCGCGGCCGACCTTCGCGGCAGGGCACATCGCGCAGTGCCGCGCGCGCTGCGCGTTCGCCGCCTGGGGACACGTCAGTCCGACTTCTCCGGACGCAGGGCGTCCCGCAGCGCCACCCGGGAGGCGATGCCGAGCTTCAAGGTGGGCGCCGACGGTGCGGTGCGAGATGAACAGGCGCTCGGCGATCTGCTTGTTCGTCAGACCGGTGGCGGCCAGCTCCGCGATCTCGCGTTCCTGCGCGGTGAGAGCTGCCTTGGTCCGGTCGCCCGGGTGCGGTACGACCCGCCCGGCCGCCCGCAGTTCCTTGCGGGCGCGTTCGGCTCAGGCCGAGGAGTCGAGCTGCTGGAAGGACTTCAGCGCGGCCGTCAGGGGAACCTTGGAGTCGGACAGCGCCCGGGACCTGCGCAGCCGCTCACCCTGGGCCAGGCGCACCCTCGCCAGAGCGAACGGCCACCGGTCCACGCCCGGTGTGGCCAGCGCCCTGGCGAACAGGCGGGCAGCCTCGGCGTCGTCCTCCGCGACGAGGGCCTCGGCGCCGCCGGCCAGCAGGGCGAGCCGGGGCGAGAGCCCGGCAACGTTCGTCTCACGCAGGGCGCGCACGTGCGCGGCGGCCTCCGCGCGCCGGTCGGTGCGTATCGCGGCCTCCACCAGCTCGAAGAACACCCACACCGCGTGAGCGACGTACGGGGTGAAGCTGCCGGCGGGGCTGATGGCGTTCACGCGGCCGAACGCCGCGTCGAAGTCGCCGTCGGCGATGTCCGCGAGGGCGTGCACCTCCTGGGCGCAGTGGACGGCCTCCCGAATGCCGCGGGGTGCCGCCCAGATCGTCATCGCGTCGGCGAGCGCGTGCGCGGTTTCGGTGTCACCCCGGGACCCGGTCACCAGGCCCTTGGTGTACTGGAAGAACCAGGTGCAGATGGTGTACCCGGACTTCGAGCACAGCGTCAGCCCTTCTTCGGGCAGCTCCAGGACCTCGGCCCATTTGCCCTGGTGGTAGTCGTCCAGGCACAGGTGCAACAGGGCGCCGATGTGCCGGCGCACCGGGCCGCCTTCGCGTCCCTTTCGAACCAGCCGCCAGGCCGCCTCGCGCACCGCCGACAGCCGGTCCGGGTACAACGCGGCCGTTCCCCACGCGGACGACCCGGGCGGGATCGGTCTCCTTCGTCACACCGTCGATGATCTGATCCAGCTCACGCCGCGTCGGCGTGGGCCGGGTCCCCCAGGTCCGGGCAGCGACCAGCAGCAGCGGCGGGGGAGCGGGCCGCAGCCGGGAGACGGCCGCGTAGTAGGGCGCCCACAGTTCCTCGCGGGCCCCGTAGTTGCACAGCAGCAGCAGGAAGTGCAGCGCGTCGATGAGCGCCGGGTCCTCGGCGTCGTAGCCGTGGTCGCCCTCGTCGATGGCGCCGACCAGGAGGCGGTGGGCCGTCGCCAGGTCCCCGTCGCTGTTCAGCACGAGCTGGACCGCAGCGGTCGCGGAGTGCAGGGACGCGCCGTACTCGGGGTCCGCCCGCCATGCGTCCTCCAGCAGCTCCGGCGCGCTGCGCAGCGCGCCGATCGCCTCGGCCCCACATAGGCGGCCTCCGCCAGCCTGCGTGCGCGATCGGTGTCCAGCGGGCTGAGGTCCGCGGGCCGGGTGAGCGCCGCGATCGCGGCGCCGGCGTCCCCGCGGTCCAGGATGCGTCGCGCCGTCCGCTCCAGCAGGAGGGCCACATCCTCGTCGGGCTGGAGCGTCGCCTCTCCCAGGTGCCAGGCCCGTTGCTCCGGCTTGCTGGCCAGGACCTGCGCTAGGGCACGGTGTGCGGCGCGTCGGCCGCTGCTGGTGGCCGCCTCCACGACGGCCGACATGATCAGAGGGTGCCGGAACACCAGGCGGCGCGGGGACTCCTCCACGCGTACGAGCCCGTCCTGCTCGGCGAGGTCCAGATCCCGCAGGTCCGCGTCACCGTTGGTCTCCCGCGCGGCGGCCGACAGCACGCCGAGGTCACCGGTGCCGTCCAGGGTGGCGAGCAGCAGCAGGGTGCGGGTCGCAGCGGGCAGGGAGCGGACACGGGAGACGAACAGGGACTGCAGGCGTTCGCCCAGCGGCAGGACGGCCGGCAGGAGCTCCCGGGCCCGGCGCTGGTCCGCGCGCAGCGCGTCGGGGAGTTCGTAGCAGGGCCAGCGGGTTTCCCTGCGCGGCGTCCAGCAGGCGCCGGCGCACCGGGTGCGCCAGCTCCGGGAAGGCAGGTCGACCAGGCGGGCGGCGGGGTCCGAGTCCAGGGCGGGCAGCTCGTACGCGGGCAGTCCGCTGCCGTCGAAGAAGCTGTCCACGCCCGTGCGGGAGGCCGCGAGGAACCGGATGCGGTCGCCCGACAGCCGCCGGGCGAGGAAGCCGAAGACGGCGGCGCTCGCCCGGTCCACCCACGGCAGGTCGTCCACGATCAGCAGGACGGGGGTGTCCTCGGCCACCGAGGACACCAGGGCCAGCGCGGCGTTGCAGACGACCAGGCGCTCGGGAGGTGGACCGACCCCGAAGCCCAGGGCGACGCTCATGGCCTCCTTGCTGGTCGCGCCGAGCCGGTCGAGGGAGCCGTGCAGCGGGAGCAGGACCTGGTTCAGCGCCGAGTAGCTGACGTCCGCCTCGAACTCGGCACCGGCCGCGCGCAGCACGCGGGTCCCGCTCTCCGAGGCGGCTTTGGCCAGGGCGTCCAGCACCGCGGACTTGCCGACGCCGGGCTCCCCAGACAGCAGCAGGGCGCCGCCGGCGCGCTGTTCAAACACTTCGGAGATGCGGTCCAGATCGCGCTCGCGTCCAACCAGGAGGTCTGCGGAGTCGACGCGCGGCGAGTCAGCGAACTTCACCGGCCACCGCCTTTCCCTGGTCCTGTCCGGCCGTTTCCGCCGGGCCTGCCACAAGGCGCACGGCATCGGGCGCCACGGGTCCGTGCGGTGCGCTGAACGGCACCTGGGCGGGAGCGCGCCGCGACGCGTGTGTCATCCGCGTCCCTCTATCGGTGCCTGGCCATTGTAGGAGCGCACGGGGCCGCGCCACCCGCGGCCCCTGCCGGCGTCACGGCGCAGTCGCGGGAGTAACCGGCGGGTTCGTCCGCGCGCGGCGGGACCGTCTGGACTCGCGGTCCCGGGTCTGCGTCCCGCGCTCGTGACGCGCCGGGACGCCGGAGAGCGGTGACGCGGTGCCGTTCCCGCGACCCCGTCCGGCGACGACTCCGGCCGCCGCCCGAACACTGCATCGGGCGCGATCCTCTACTCCGCCGAGCCGACTTCCATGCCCGGCAGGGTCGCCGGCGACCGCGTCCGCGCGTACCTGCCAGGCGTCCAGCATCGCGTGAAACGGTATGGGGGGCCGTGGTGTCGACACGCTCTCAGGCGACCTCCAGCAAAGCGCCCGGAACAGGGTGGGCCGCGCGGCGAGGTTCCTGCTTGGCGGGACCTTTTCCGGCGCGGAGCGCCCTCCGAACCACGCGGACTGGTTTCCAGTACGTGGCTCTTCAGCGATCTATGCCGCGTTCGTGGTGAGGTGCCCGTGGTGGATGGCGTCGTGACAGGGGTGGCAGACCACGAGGGTCTTGCACCGCATCCTGGTCATGAGTGCCGCCCAGGCGGGCTGGTTAGATCCGAGTCCTTCGAGCTGGGCGAGTTTGGGACTTGGTGCACGAGCACCTTGCGCACAGGCCGGTACATGGACGACTGGGAGTCCTCCATCCAGGAGGCGGCCGGCCAACGCCTGGATCGAGGGGACATCATGCCCGGCCGTCCCCGACACGTCGCCCTCCACCAGGTCACCTACCGCTATCCCGAGGCCGATCACGACATCCTGCATGAAGTCGATTTCGAGGTCCGGCAAGGAGAAAATCGTCGCTGTGGTGGGCGAGAACGGCTCCCGGCAAGTATGCGACCGGCGCTGGCCGCCTCTGGCCTGGAGTTCAAGGTCAAGATGCACGACCTCCGTCACGCCCACGCCTCCTGGCTCCTCGCCGGCGGCGCCGATCTCCAGGTCGTCAAGGAACGCCTCCTCCACGGCAGCATCCCTACCACTGAGAAGTACCTCCACACCCTCCCCGACGCCGACGAAACCGCCCTTGACGCCCTCGCCAGCACCCGCGCTGACCGGAAAATGATCCGCCTCAGCCAGAGCGCGGTAGCGAACCCCGGCCAGGGATAACGGTCGGGGTTGGCGGGGAGCGGTATGGGTCAGGCGGCCGGGCTCAGGGTGACGGTGAACCCGAGAA
>NZ_JAOEGB010000045.1 GCF_025420585.1 Planotetraspora sp. A-T 1434
TCATCCCGGCCATCCCGGCCACTCCCGAAACGGTGCCGGAAGACGACCTCCCGCTGCCATCCACCTGGGAATACGGCCCGCCCTGGCTCGAAGAAGCGCCAGCTGCGGCGGACTCTGCCACCGATTCCGACCGAACGGCTGGCGACGGTTTTGGGCCTGCCGAGAGGTCTGGTGATGATCTGGGGGCGGACTCCATGAGAGATGTCCCGCCGTTCTGATTGGACGGGGGCCGCCACGTCCGCGTCGGGTGGGCTGGCCAGCGGCAGTGGAGTGCAGGGCAGCACAGCACAGCACAGCACAGCACAGTGCAGTGCATGAGCCGGGGTGTTGGCGCTCGGTGGCGGGGTGATCGACTGTGCTTTCCGGGGTTTATGGCGCAGGTGACTGCATGTGCGGGTCAGGTGGCTGGCGGGCAGGTGGCTATGGTCTGGTCGGGCCCTCCCCCCGATGTGGGCACCACCCGCGACCAGGGAACCTGCGCCACTTGTTACTCTCAGGCACCGGCGTACCGGTCATCTAGCCGCGAGGACACACGTGGATCTGCTTACCAACCCGATCAAGGACTATGCCTGGGGCTCCCGCACGGCCATCGCTGGGCTGACCGGCCGGCCCGCGTCAGGACCGGAAGCCGAGATGTGGCTGGGGGCGCACCCGTCGGGTCCGTCGCGGCTGACCAGGGACGGATCCGAGCTGACGCTGGCCGACGCCATTGCCGCCGATCCGGTGGGGGCACTGGGGCAGCCGTCGGTCGACCGGTTCGGGGAACGCCTGCCGTACCTGATGAAGCTGATCGCGGTGGACCGCCCGCTGTCGCTGCAGGTCCACCCCACTCCGGAGCAGGCCGCCGATGGGTTCGCACGAGGGGACGTGAACTACTCCGACCCGTGGGCCAAACCGGAGATGATCTGCGCTCTCACGCCGTTCTCAGGGCTGGCCGGGTTCCGGGCGGCTGAGCAGGCGGCCATGCTGGTCGAGCGGCTGCACGTCGAGGCGCTCAAGCCGGTCGTGGCCCAGCTGTCCCGGGGGGATGTGCTGGGGGCGCTCCGCACGCTGCTGGAGTGGCCGGGTTCGCGGCGGGAGCTGGTCGAGTCGATCGTGTGGGCGGCGGGAGCCGTGCATCAGCCCGACTACGAGCTGGTCAGGCGGCTGGCCAGGCAGTATCCGGAGGATCCCGCCGTGCTGGCACCCTTGCTTATGCGCCGCCACGAGTTGGCCCCTGGGGAGGCGCTCTACCTCGGCGCCGGAGTGCTCCACTGCTACCTCGACGGGTTCGGGGTGGAGATCATGGCCGGGTCGGACAACGTCCTCCGGGCGGGGCTGACGAGCAAGCCGATCGATGTCGACGAGCTGCTCCGGATCACCGTGGTGGAGGCGCAGCCGCTGCCGATCACGCCGGTGGAGGGGGCTTACGTGCCGCCGTGTCCGGAATTCCTGCTCCGCCGGATCATCCTCGGGGAGAGCCATGTCCTGGACGGGTCGGTGCCGAGGATCGTGGTGTGCACGGAGGGCACGGTCGAGGTCGGCTCCCCACGCCTGTCGCAAGACGCCGTGAACCCGTCGCAAGACCCGGTGAACCATTCGCATGACGAGGGGAACTCATCGCATGACCAGGTGAAGTTGCATCCCGGGGAGTCGGTCTTCCTTCCCGCGTCGGACGGCCCGATCCGGCTCTCCGGCGACGGCACCGTGTTCAGCGCTGAGCCCCAGGTCGGATAACAGTCGGATAACACTCGTCGGATAGCCGGCATAGCCGAGCCCCAGACGTCCGGGCCAGGCATCGCGGCCGACCTCATCGGCACAGGCGCTCGGCGTGATGGGTCCGGCCGCTCCCGGCGTTAGAACCCGTCTGGCTCGTGGGACGTTCACAGGAGGTGTACGGCCAGGCCGTACCCGGCGAGGGCGGCCAGGACGCCCAGTGCGAGGCCGCCGAACGCGTTGAGCGCCGCCGCCCTCAGGGAGCCGTCCTCCAGCAGCCGTACGGTCTCGAAGCCGAAGGTGCTGAAGGTGGTGAGTGCGCCGCAGAACCCGGTCCCGGCCAGGGTCATGACCACGCCGGGAGGCTGGGCGCCGACGAGTGCCCCGAGGACGAACGAGCCGAAGAGGTTGACCGACAGCGTGCCCCAGGGGAACGCGCTGTCGTGTCGCTGTTGGACGAATCGGTCGATCAGGTAGCGGGATGGCGCACCGACCATGCCACCCGCGAATACCAGCAGGATCGTCACCACGGGAGCCCGCTCACGGCTCGCGGTCCACGGGTTCGCGGCCCACGTAGCGGTAGACCTCTACCGGTTCTACGGTGACCAGCCCTTCGGTGACCAGCTCGTCCAGCTCGGCGAGGAATGCGGTGATGCGCTCCTCGGCGTCCACGATGACGATCGCCAGGGGAAGGTCCTCGCTGAGGGACAGCAGCCTGCTGGTGTGGATGAGGGAGGACGCGCCGAAACCCTCGATGCCGCGGAACACGCTGGCTCCGGCCAGGCCCCTCGCATGGGCGCGGTGCACGATCTCGGTGTAAAGCGGCCGGTGGTGGTACTGGTCGGTCTCGCCGATGAAGATCGTCAGTCGGCAGGCCGTGCCATGGAGCCTCATCCAGCCTCCCCGTGTGACCGCTGCGTGTGTGACCGCTGCGTGTGGGACCGCTGCGTGTGTGACCGCTGCCTGTGTGACCTCTGCCGCAGCCGCAGGGCCGTGAGGCGGGCGATGGACATGCCTGTCCAGACCGCCACAAGGCCCCCCGCCAGGCTACAGAGCGCATAGAGCAGGGCCAGGCCGGCCGGGCGCTGGAGGATCTCGACGGTGACGGTGGAGAACGTGGTGTACCCGCCGAGGACGCCGACTCCGAAGAACGGCCGGACATACCGCCGAGGCGGCCACACCTCAAGGACGAGGACCATCAGCAGCCCGAGCGCGAAGCAGCCGGTCAGGTTGATGAGGAACGTCCCCCAAGGAAAACCGCCGGGCCGTCCGGGGACGGCGCTGCCGACGAGGTAGCGGGCGACGCTGCCCAGGCCGCCTCCGAGGGCGACGGCGGCGAGCACGCGCGGCGTCCGAGCCTCCCGTGCCACGCTCCGTCGAGCGAAGACGTCCCGGGAAGCCGACCGCATGCGCCCCATTGTGCCGTACGCCTGCGGCCGGGGGACGCACGGCTGGAGCCGGGGGCGTACGGCCAGAGCCGGGGGCGTACGGCCAGAGCCGGGGGGCGTACGGCCAGAGCCGGGGGACGTATGGCTGGAGCCCGGGCGTACGGCCCGGCCAGAGCCGGGGCCTGCTAAGCGCTCGATGCGGTAAGAACCTCGGAGATTCGCGGTACGTGATGTTTGTCCTACGCTCTGTGAGCGAAGCGGGCCAACGGGGTAGAAGTGACTCATCGTCATCGCGCGGCCCGTTGAGGGGGAGCCATGGGGCGCTTGAGGGTTGCCGGGATCGGACTAGCGTCTTTGAGCGTCATCGCGCTGTCCGCCTGCGGGTCCGGGGATAAAGAGGCCGAAAAGCAGGCCCACGCGCGCCAGGCCAAGGCGAGCCTGGCCGCCGCGGAGTCGGTTCGCAAGGCCGAGGTCGAGGTGGCCGCCAGGGTCAAGGCCAACGAGCTGGGACAGATCCCGGTGATCATGTATCACCGGATTATCAAGAACCCGCCGCCCGGCGACGACCGCACGCCCGAGCAGTTCCGCGCGGAGCTGGAGCGGCTGGCGGCGGAGAACTACGTCCCCATCACGGCGGCGGAGTACGTGACCGGGAAGATCGGCATCCCGGCCGGGACCCATCCCGTCGTGCTGACCTTCGACGACTCCTCGCCGTCGCAACTCACCTTGGACGGCATGGGGAAGCCCATGCCGGACACGGCCGTCGGCATCCTGCAGGACGTGGCCCGCAAGCATCCGGGTTTCCGCCCGGTCGCGACCTTCTACGTGATCCGCGACATGTTCGGCAAGGACAAGCAGGAGGAGAAGGCCCAGGTCCTGGGCTGGCTTAAGGACAACGGGTTCGACATCGGCAACCACACCCGTGACCACCTCAACCTCCTCAGCAGGTCGCCGGAGCAGGTGCAGGACCAGATCGCCGCGGGGCAGAGCCTCATCACCAACCTGATCAAAACCCCTCCCGTCACGCTGGCCCTGCCGTACGGCAACCAGCCGCACGACAAGAAGCTGGCGCTGCGCGGGGGGGCGTCGGGCGTGCGGTACGACTACCGAGGCGTCTTCCTCGCCGGGTACACACCCGCGCCGTCGCCGTTCACGAAGGACTTCGACCCCATCGGCATCCCGCGCATCCGGTCCAAGGAGAAGGTCGGCGACTGCGTCAAGTTCTGCTCGACCGCCTGGCTCGACTGGCTCAACTCCAACGCGACCGACCGCTTCACCTCGGACGGCAACGTCAACACCGTGGCGTTCCCGAAGTTCAAGGCGCCCTTCGTGGCCGCGCCCTTCGCCGCCCTGGCCCTGCCGTACTGACTTGACCTACTGACCCGCGGCACTGAAACCGAGTTCAACGGGCCGCCTGGCGGCGGCCCTCCTCCAGGAACGCCACCACTTCTCCGGCGCCGCCCAGCTCTGAGATCCTGCGGGCGGCGCCGAAGGACACGTTCCAGAAGGCGCCCTCGCGGGCCCGCCACGGACCGACATAGGCGTACGGCTCGGCGATCGCGGAGTCACCCAGGGAGATTCCGTAGTTCACCTCGTCGAGGGTGATGCCAAGATCGAAGTGCTCCGGCCAGAGCACGGGCGTGACCTCGGCGGCCAGGTGGCGCAGCGCAGCGTCACCGATGGCGAGGCAGTCGGCCAGGTGCCGGGCCGCGGCCGGGTCGACGTGCAGGGGCTCGTCGAGGCCGACGCCTGAGCCGTCCGAGTAGAGGCCCTCCGGGCGTCCGGCCTCGACGTCCGCCGCGCGGGCCAGCCCGGCACAGGTGGCGTCGCCGAGCGCCAGGGCGGCGCCCGTCTCGGTCACCAGCGCGTCGCCCTCGACGCGCAGGCCGGGCGCGGCGACGGTGGCGAAGCCGCCCGGGGAGACCCGCAGCCGGATGGTCCCGCTCTGGCGATACTCGGGGCCTGCCATCACCAGCTCGGCCACGCCGTGCAGCGCCCGCCTCGTCGCGGACAGATCATCGCTTGACACTGCCGTCTCCTTCGCGCGTCCGGTCTCTCACACCATCGTGTCGGGTCGCAGAGTCTCACACCGCGCCGGGGCGTGGAACGGGCGTGCGGGGCGGGCCGCTAACCTGCGGGCATGAAGGACGATGTGGCCCTGGGGTTGAACCGGCGGCTGATCGGGCCGGAGATCATCGCGGTCTTCTCGGTCTCGCTCGGGGCCAGCGCGCTGCTGGCGCTCATCCGCCTGATCGGCGCGCTGACCGCGCCGAGGGCGCTCAGCGGGCAGCACGCGGTGCTCGTCGGGTCGCTGGCGCCCGGCCGTCCCTGGCTGGACCTCACGCTCCACATCGCCGGCATCGCCGTGACGGTGGCCCCGGTCGGGCTGGTCGCCTACCTGCTGGCCCGGTCGGGCGAGTCCTTCCGGACGATCGGCGTCGATCTGCGGGAACCCGGGCGCGATCTGCTGCGCGGCGCCCTGCTGGCGGCCGTGATCGGCGGCAGCGGGCTGGCCTTCTATTTCGTGGCGTACGGGTCCGGGATCAATCTCAACGTGGTCCCGGAGAGCCTGCCGGACATCTGGTGGCGGGTGCCCATCCTGCTTGTCGAGGCCGCCCAGAACGGCGTCCTGGAAGAGGTCCTCGTCAGCGGCTACCTGCTGCACCGGCTGGCACAGCTCGGCTGGTCGCCGTGGCGGTCCGTGATCGTGTCGGCGCTGCTCCGGGGTTCGTACCACCTTTACCAGGGCTTCGGCGGATTCATCGGCAACGTGGTGATGGGCCTGGTCTTCGGCCGGCTGTACCAGCGCTGGGGCCGCGCGATGCCGCTCGTCGTCGCCCACACGCTGATCGACGCGGTCGCCTTCGTCGGATACGGCATGCTGCGCGGGCGCGTGTCGTGGCTCCCTTGATCTGAAAGCCGCTTGCGCCAAACGACGGCCGTGAGAGCATGTGGGGCGTTATGCGTGCCAGGCTGCCTCTCCGTCTCGCGCGATCGGTGTTCTTCGCCATCGTGTGCGTGATGCTGGCCGCGCTGGCGCACCGGCTGGGCGGAGGGTCGGCCCCTCCGCCCGAGGCGATGCTCGGAGCCGGTGCCGTGGTGCTGACGGCGGCCGCCGGCCTGGCCGGTCGGGAGCGGTCTCCGGTCGCGATCAGCGGCCTGCTGGTCCTCGCCCAGGTGTTCCTGCACGAGCTGTTCGACCGGACGGCGCCTGTCGTCGTCACGGCGCTTCCGCTCGTTCATCGGCACGGCGGCCTGGGTGTCGATCTCGGCATGCTCGTGGCGCACCTGACCGCCACGCTGGTCACCGGATGGTGGCTCGCGCGCGGCGAGGCGGCGCTGTGGTCGATCCTGCGCAGGGCCGGTGCCGGGGCCGCTCGTCGCCTGCTGGCCGTACTGACGGTTTCGACCCGGGAGCCCGCCGCACGCGACCGGCCCGGCTCGATCAGCTTCGCCGCCACGGGCTTCGTTCCCCGCCGCCACAGGGCGCTGCTGCACGCGGTGACCCGGCGTGGTCCTCCACTCCGCCTCGGTTTCCGCGTCCTCGCGCGGGCCGCCGGGGCGTCCTCCGCATAAGGGCTTCCGGTACGGCTCGCGCTGCCCCGTTCCGTCGGTTCGCGTGAACGGGATCGAAGCCGTTCCCTTATGCATGAAGTGGAGATTCCCATGGCGTTCAACGCCGCGCTTCGCCGTGCCGGTGCCGTAACCGCTGGTGCTCTGGCCATCACTCTGGGCCTCGCCCTGCCCGCGCTCGCGCATGTCACGATCAACCCCGGGACCGCCGAGCAGGGCGGCTGGACCAAGGTCGCCTTCCGGGTGCCCAACGAGCGGGACACCGAGTCGACCACCCAGGTCGAGGTCGACTTCCCCACCGATCACCCACTGCCGTTCGTCTCGGTCCGGCCCGTGCCCGGATGGGACGTCAAGCTGACGCAGGGCAAGCTGCCCAAGCCGATCGTCTCGGACGACGGAGACAAGGTCACCGAGTCGGTCCTGAAGATCACCTGGAGTGGCGGGAAGATCGAGCCCGGCCAGTTCCAGGAGTTCGAGGTGTCGGTCGGCCCGCTGCCCAAGAACGTCGACCAGCTCGCCTTCCCCACGACGCAGAAGTACTCAAACGGCGAGGTCGTGAAGTGGGCCGACGCCCCCAAGGCCGACGGCTCGGAGGGGGAGCACCCGGTCCCCGTCCTCAAGCTCGTCGCGGCGAGCGGTGACGCGGGAGACCACCACTCGACCGGGGCCCTCACACCGGCGCCTTCGGTCGCCGCGGCGAAGGACGACGACCACGCCTCCGCCGCCTCGGAGAGCGGTGCGGACTCCACCGCGCGGGTGATCGGCGGGGCCGGCATCGCGGTCGGCCTCATCGGCACAGCCGTCGGCGTGATGGGTCTGCGCCGCTCCCGCCGCTAGGGGATTGGGGCGAACCGACTGCCCGTACCTTGGATTTATGGGTGAGCTCGGTTCCGGGGGACGGGTGACGCGCGGGCGCCTGCGGGTCTATCTCGGCGCGGCGCCCGGCGTCGGCAAGACGTTCGCCATGCTCAGTGAGGGCCGCCGGGCTCTGGAGCGCGGCCGGGACGTCGTCGTGGGCTTCGTCGAGACCCATGGCCGGGCCCGCACGGCCGAGCTGCTCGACGGCATGGAGATCGTCCCCCGGCGGACCATTCCGTACCGGGGGACGACCTTCACCGAGCTGGACGCCGAGGCGCTGATCGCCCGGCGTCCGAAGGTCGCGCTGATCGACGAGCTGGCCCACACGAACGTGCCCGGCTCGCGCAACGCCAAGCGCTGGGAGGACATCGAGGACGTCCTCGACGCCGGGATCGACGTCGTCTCCACGGTCAACATCCAGCACCTGGAGTCGGTCAACGACGTCGTCCAGCAGATCACCGGGGTGCCGCAGCGGGAGACGGTGCCCGACGAGGTGGTGCGGCGGGCCGACCAGGTGCAGCTCGTGGACATGGCGCCGGAGGCGCTGCGGCGGCGGCTGGCCCACGGCAACGTCTACCTCCCGGAGAAGGTGGACGCGGCGCTGTCCAACTACTTCCGGGTGGGCAATCTCACCGCGCTGCGGGAGCTGGCGCTGCTGTGGGTCGCGGGCGAGGTGGACGAGCAACTCGACCGCTACCGGGCCGAGCACGGCATCGCCGGGACCTGGGAGACCCGGGAGCGGGTGGTGGTCGCGTTGACGGGTGGCCCGGAGGGCGACACGCTGATCCGGCGGGCCGCCCGCATCGCGGCCAGGACCAAGGGGGCGGACCTGCTCGCCGTTCACGTCACCCGGGCCGACGGACTGACCGGCGCCGATCCGGCCAACCTGACCAGGCAGCGGGCCCTGGTCGAGAGCATGGGCGGCACCTATCACCAGGTGGTGGGCGACGACGTGCCGCGTGCCCTGCTCGACTTCGCCCAGGGCGTGAACGCGACCCAGCTCGTGCTGGGGGTCTCCCGGCGGGGGCGGCTGGCGCAGGTGCTCTTCCGCGGCGTGGGGGTGACCGTGACCGCCCTGTCGGGGTCCATCGACGTCCACATGATCACGCATGACCAGATCAGCAGGGGCGGGCGCCGGCCGGCGTCCCGCGCGGCGCTCACTCGGAGCCGCCGGCTCGCGGGATGGGCGCTGGCCGTCCTCGGCATCCCCGCCCTCACGGCGGCGCTGCTGCCCCTGCGGGACGCGCTGACCCTGCCGAGCCAGATCCTCCTGTTCCTGGCGGCGGTGGTCGGCGTGGCGCTGGTGGGCGGCCTGTGGCCGGCGGTGACCGCGGCGGTCGGCGGATTCCTGCTGCTCAACTGGTTCTTCACGCCGCCGTTCCACACCTGGAGCATCTCCGATCCGCAGAACCTGCTCGCCCTGATCGTGTTCGTGCTGGTCGCCGGCGCCGTCAGCGGGATAGTGGACCTGGCCGCCCGCCGTACCCGTGAGGCGTCCAGAGCGGGCGCGGACGCCGAGGTCCTGTCCACGCTGGCCGGTCACGTGTTGCGCGGGGAGGCCGCCCTGCCGTCGCTGCTGTCGCGGCTCAGGGAGACGTTCGGCCTGGTCTCGGTGACCCTGCTCGAACGGCGGCCGGATGTCGCGCCGAGCGTCGGCGACAAGGCCGACCCGGAGGCATGGCGCATCGTCGCCACGACCGGGGGAGTGCCGTGCACGTCCCCGGGGGCGGCGGACACCGCGATGCGGGTGGCCGACGATCTCGTGCTGGCGCTGCACGGACGCCTGCTCGACGCCTCGGACCGGAGGGTCCTGGAGGCGTTCGCCAACGAGGCGGCCGTGGTTCTGCGACAGGAGCGGCTGGAGGAGGAGGCCGAGCGGGTCAGGCCGCTCGCGGAGGCCGACAAGATGCGTACGGCACTGCTCGCGGCCGTCAGCCACGATCTCCGCACGCCGCTGGCGTCGGCCAAGGCGGCGGTGGAGAGCCTGCGCAGCGGCGAGATCGAGTGGTCGGAGGAGGACCGCGGGGAGTTGCTCGCCACGGCGGACGAGTCCCTGATCAAGCTCGATCGGCTGGTCGCGAACCTGCTCGACATGAGCCGGCTCCAGGCGGGCGTGCTCGGCGTGCGGCCCGAGCCCATCGCGCTGGAGGAGGTCGTCCCGAAGGCGATCGGCGACCTGGGGCCCTTGAGCGGCCGCGTCGAGGAGGACATCGCCCCCGACCTGCCCGAGGTCGTCGCCGATCCGGCCCTGCTGGAGCGCATCCTGGTCAACGTGGTGTCGAACGCCGTCCGGTACAGCCCGGCGGACGGCACGACGCTCGTCACCGCGAGCGCGCACGGCGACGAGGTCGAGGTCCGGGTGATCGACCGAGGTCCCGGCATCCCGCGCGAGGCGCACGACCGGGTCTTCCTGCCGTTCCAGCGGCTCGGCGATCGTGACAACCACACCGGCGTGGGCCTCGGCCTGGCGCTCTCGCGCGGGCTGGCGGAGGCCATGGGCGGCACGCTGACGCCCGAGGAGACCCCGGGCGGCGGGCTCACCATGATCCTCACGCTGCCGATCTGGTCGGGGGCGGCTCCGGGCCAGGCGTTCGGCGCTTAGCCGATTCACCGAATTATGGTGACTTAGCCTTATATTTCGGGATGAATCGCCCGAGGTGTGCCAAATGAATGGGTGTGGCGCGCCTGATTGCGATAGCGCCCGATCCCGGTGCATGGTTGACGTGCCGCCGCCAATCGCCTGCACGACTGGATGAGCGACAGGTCCACATCCCCCCGGCAAACCGGCCTGCACTGGCCGACTCACGCGGGGATTTCACATGAGGCACATTTCAGTGCGCACGCCACGTCAACTGGCGTCCATACTCGGAGTCATGGACTCTGTTTTATCGGGCGAACGCCACACGGCTGACCGCCGCAGAAGGCCCGTAGAGCACCGAGGTCAGCGCCGCCCGCCCCTACGGAGTGGCGTCCGTCCCCTTCCCACACAACCGGTTCGTCCAAGGCCGAAGCTTTCACGGCGAAGGCAGGCCGGTCTCTCCGGACCAGGCGTGACCGACCGGCGGCCGGTGCGCCGCGGAACTCCGGAGCCGTCCTGGCGGGTGAAGAAGGGCCCGGCCCGGTGGGGAGAGCAGAGCCCCGAGCGGCGGGGAAATCAGGTCCCGGCTCGGCGGGAAAGGCAGGGACCGGGTCAGCAGGGAAAGGGCGTGCGGGTCGCCGGGAGCCACGGCGTCTTATTACCTCGGCCCCCCGGCCCGGGAGCCCAGCCGCCCGCAGCCGGATTATCCGGCGCTTTATTACTCGGGTCTCCGCGCCCGAGGGCAGAGCCGGCTTCCGGCGAGGGCGCGGAGACCACCCCACACCAGTCCACGAACACCTGCCTTCAGGCGACCTGCCAGCCGGCTTTCCAGGCGAGCTTTCCAGGCGAGTTTTCCAGGCGAGTTTTCTAGGCGAGTTTTCTAGGCGAGTTTTCTAGGCGAGGCAGCGCAGCGCGCTCCGGACCCGGCGATCCAAGGGGTGCTCCGCGGGCAGTCTGCTGACCGTCGCCTCGACGAAGTCTGCCGGGGACAGATCGACCGTCGCGGAGTTCACGCGCACTCTGAGCTGCCGGCCCACGCGCTCGACCTGAACATCGGAACCCCGCTCCGCCAGGGCGAACAGGCCCACCTCGACCCGCCATTCGACCCGGGCGACGGCCTCCTCGTTACCGACCGGCGCACCGACGTCGTCGGCGTGCGTGGCGTACTCGGAGTCGTAATGGAAGGTCTGCAGGCCCACCGGATAGGGCCCGGCGGAGGTCCCGAGGGTCGCGTCACGGCCGAGGCCGCGCATCCGCTCGCGGGTCTCGGCGTTCTTGTCCCGCCATTCCTGCAGGACCTGCTCGACCGGCAGGCCGTGGCGCTTGCGGACGCACCACTCGTTGAAGTCCACGAACCCCCCGCGGACGCCTTCCCGCTCCAGCATCTCGAAGAACCCCTCGATGTCCCCGTCGAGACAGGCGTGGTTGTAGAGCTCCTCCCCGGCGAGATGAGCGAGGACATCGCGGACCGACCACCCCTCACACCGGGACGGGCGGTTCCACGCCTCCTCGTCCAGCGAGGCGAAATATCGGTCCAGCCGCGTGGCCTCGGTGTCGAAGATGTCGAACGGGTCCAGACCGGCCAGCGGATCGGATGCAGAGGTCATGTTCACAGCGTTACCCCTGTACGGCCGGCCTTCACCAGGTGACCACGGCGGGGTGACGGGGGTCCTCCACGCGGACGGCCACGTCGGCGGCCTTCGCCGGCTCGACCTCCCGCTCGTAGCGTTCGTAGGCCGGGAGCGTCCAGCGCTCCTCCTCGTCCGTACGGCGGGCCAGCGCCGCCGGCGACAGTGACAGATGCACGGTCAGGTCGAACGGCAGGCCGCGACCGAGCAGCAGGGCCCCGTCGAGCAGCAGCACCCCGCCCGGAGGCAGGGTGACGTAGGACGCGCGGGTCGCCCGGTCCCTGGCGCTGTCCCAGAGCGCGGGCAGGGCCCTGCCCGTACGGCCGGGCGCGAGCGGGGCGAGGACCTCCCGGGTCAGTCCGCCGACGTCGAGCCACTCCGCGTAGAACACGTCGGGGTCCGTACGGCCGAACTCGAAGCGGAGCGAGGCCGGGCGCAGGTAGTCGGCGGCCGACACCCGCAGGACCGCACGGCCGCGCAGGCGCAGCGGCCCGGCCAGGTCGTCGGCCAGTCGTCCGGGACGCGCCGGGGGAGCGCCGTCGAGGGCGACCCGGACCCAGGAGCCGCCCCCTGAGCCGCCCCCTGAGTCGCTCCCTGAGTCGCGCGGAGCCGAGGCGATCCGGTCGGCGAGCTCCTCGACGAGCAGCGACGGGGAGACGGGTCGGGCGCGCACATGACCATCATCCCTTGGGCCGAGGACCAAGGTCCATCGCGGCCGGGTCCGCCGCCCCTACGGCGAGACGTCCCGATTCGGGAGGCTTCAGGAGTTTCCCGCTTCTCCTTGTGGAGCCCCCGATGGATGTCCTTGATCTCTCCCGCTGGCAGTTCGGCATCACGACCGTCTACCACTTCCTCTTCGTGCCCCTGACGATCGGCCTGTCGATCATCGTCGCCGGGTTGCAGACGGCCTGGTATCGCACCGGCAAGCCCGCCTACCTGCGGTTGACCCGATTCTGGGGCCGCCTGTTCCTGATCAACTTCGCGATGGGCGTGGTCACCGGCATCGTGCAGGAGTTCCAGTTCGGGATGAACTGGAGTGAGTACTCCCGGTTCGTCGGTGACGTGTTCGGCGCGCCGCTGGCCATGGAAGGGCTGATGGCCTTCTTCCTGGAGTCGACCTTCCTCGGGTTGTGGATCTTCGGCTGGGAGAAGCTGCCACCCAGGCTCCACCTGGCCACGATCTGGGTGGCCGCGATCGGCACGAACATCTCCGCGTACTTCATCCTGGCGGCCAACTCCTGGATGCAGCACCCGGTCGGCTACCGCCTCAACCCCGTGACCGGCCGGGCCGAGCTGACGGACATCTGGGCCGTGCTGACCAACTCCACCACCCTGGTGACCTTCCCACACGTGATCTTCGGCGCGTTCGTCACGGCGGGCGCGTTCGTCATCGGGATCAGCGCCTGGCAGCTCGCCCGCAAGCGCGACGTCGAGCTGTTCCGCACGTCGGCCCGGATGGCGATGGCCGTCACCCTGGTCGCCTCCGCCGGAGTCGCGTTCTCGGGGCACTGGCAGGCACAGATCATGACCGAGCAGCAGCCGATGAAGATGGCGGCCGCCGAGGCGCTGTGGGAGGACGAGACCTCCGCGGGCTTCTCCCTGTTCGCGGTGGGCGACGTCCAGAACGGCCGCAACCACATCAACATCCAGGTGCCGTACGGCCTGAGCATCCTGTCCACCAACACCCTCGACGGCAAGGTGGAGGGAGTCAACGACATCCAGGCCCGCTACCAGAGCAAGTACGGCCCCGGCGACTACCGGCCGGTGGTGGGCATCGCGTACTGGTCGTTCCGCCTGATGATCGGTTTCGGGGCGCTGGCCGGGCTGCTCGCCCTCGCCGGGCTCTGGCTGACGAGGCGGGGGCGGCTGCCCGCGAACCCCTGGTTCTACCGCCTGGCGGTGTTCGGCATCGGCCTGCCGTTCCTCGCGAACAGCCTCGGCTGGATCTTCACCGAGATCGGCCGCCAGCCGTGGACCGTCTTCGGGATCATGCGCACCGCAGCGGCCGTGTCCCCGGGCTCGGACGTGGCCGAGGTCGCCATCACGCTGGTGGGCTTCACCCTGGTCTACGCCGTCCTCGCGGTCATCGAGGTCCGCCTGCTGCTGAAGTTCATCCGGCTCGGCCCCGAGCCCGAGGGCGAGCCGGACCGGCCCGCCGAACCCATCCCCGCCCTGTCGTACTGAGCCAGCCCCCTTTTCCGCAGAGGTACAACCCCATGGAACTCACCACTGTCTGGTTCGTGCTCATCGCCGTGCTGTGGACCGGTTACTTCATGCTGGAGGGCTTCGACTTCGGCGTCGGAATCCTGCTGCCCTTCCTGGGGCGTGACAAAGCCGACCGCAAGACGCTCGTCGCGTCGATCGGCCCGGTCTGGGACGGCAACGAGGTCTGGCTGCTCGTCGCGGGAGGCGCCACCTTCGCGGCCTTCCCCGAGTGGTACGCCACTCTTTTCAGCGGCTTCTACCTGCCGCTCTTCCTCATCCTGCTCGCGCTGATCGTGCGCGGTGTCGCCCTGGAGTATCGCGGCAAGAGCGACAGCTCCAAGGGCTGGGACCGGGCCTTCTTCTGGGGCTCGCTCGGCCCGGCGTTCCTGTGGGGCGTGGCCTTCGCCAACATCGTGCGGGGCGTGCCGCTCGACAAGGGCCATGAGTACACCGGCACGCTGTTCACCCTGCTCAACCCCTACGCCCTCCTCGGAGGCGTGGCCACGCTCGCGCTCTTCACCCTGCACGGCGCGGTGTTCCTGACCTTGAAGACCACGGGCGACCTGCGCGACCGGGCCAAGCGGCTGACCCGGGTGATCGGCCCGGCCGCGCTGGCGGCCGGCGGCCTCTTCCTCGTGGTGACGCAACTCCTCGTCGGCAAGCCCGTCACCTGGCTCAGCGTGGCGGTCGCCGCGGCCGGGATCGCGGGCGCGGTCGTCGCGACGTACCGAGGCAGGGACGGCTGGGCGTTCGCGGCCAACGCCGTCGCGATCGTGGCGGTCACGGTCACGTTGTTCGGGAATCTCTGGCCCAACGTCATGCCCGCCATCGACCCGGCCAACAGCCTGACGGTGCACAACGCGTCGTCCACGCCGTACACGCTGGGCGTGATGACGTGGGTCGCGGCGATCTTCACTCCGCTCGTCCTGGCCTACCAGGGCTGGACCTACTGGATCTTCCGTCAGCGGCTCCGCTGACCGTCCGGCTGAGCGCGGGGAAGACGACGGTCAGTTCAAGGGCATTACCTCGCTGGGATGGGCGCTGACCTGGGCCGGTGGGAGAATCGCGATATGGCCGGGATCGAGCCTCGCCCGATCTTCCCGCACATGCGGCTTGACGAGCTGCTGTCGGAGCTGCAGGTGCGGCTCGACACCGTGCTGGCCACCCGGGACCGCGTGCACGCGCTGCTGGAGGCCGTCGTCGTGATCGGCGGCGACCTGGACCTGGAGACGGTGCTCCGCCGGATCGTGGAGACGGCGACCTCCCTGGTCGACGCGCGCTACGGCGCGCTGGGCGTGATCGGCGACCAGAGCACGCTCGTCCAGTTCATCCCGGTGGGCCTGAGCGAGGAGGAGATCGCCCGGGTCGAGCACTGGCCCCGTGGGCTGGGCCTCCTCGGCTTCCTCATCAAGGAGCCGAGGCCCCTGCGGCTGGGGCGCATCGGAGACCACCCCGAGTCGTACGGCTTCCCGCCGGGCCACCCGCCGATGGGGGCGTTCCTCGGGGTGCCGATCCGCGTCCGGGACGAGATCTTCGGCAACCTCTACCTGACCGAGAAGAGCGGCGGCGGGGAGTTCGGCGAGGAGGACGAGGCGATCGTCACCGCGCTGGCCATCGCCGCGGGCGTGGCGATCGAGAACGCCCGGCTGTACGAGGAGACGCGGCGCAGGGAGACCTGGCTCCAGGCGTCCTTCGAGGTCACCACCAGCCTGCTCTCGGGGGGCTCCTCACAGGAGGTCCTCACGCTCATGGCGCGCCGGGCCAGGGAGATGACCGGGGGCGACGTGGTGACCGTGCTGCTGCCGGGTGGAGACCGGTCGGTGCTCCGGGCGGTCGTCGCCGACGGGCTGGCGGCCGCGCACATGGCCCAGGTGGAGGTGTCCCTTGAAGGGTCGCTCGGCGGGCGGGCGTTCACCCTCGGCCGGCCTGTCATGGTGGCCGACTTCGCCGAGGCCGGCATGCCCGCCGCCGTCGCCGGGCACATGCCCGCGGGGCCGGTCGTCGCCGTGCCGATCGGCGCGGCCGGTGCCGTACGCGGCGTGTTGTCGGTGTGCAAGCGGACCGGCCGCATGCCCTTCAGTGAAGCCGAGTCGCGCATGCTGCACGCGTTCGCCGGCCAGGCGGCGGTCGCCCTGGAGCTGGCCGAGTCGAGGCGGGACGCGGAGCGGCTCCGGCTCCTGGAAGATCGCGACCGCATCGCCAAGGACCTGCACGACGTGGTCATCCAGCGGCTGTTCGCGGTCGCCATGGCGTTGATGAGCGCCGTCCCCCTCGTAGAGCGCCCGGAGGCCGCCTGCCGCCTCCGGCACGCGACGGACGAGCTGGACGAGACCATCCGGCAGATCCGCTCGACCGTCTTCGCGCTGCGCTCGCCCGCCGAGGACGCCCCCTCGACGTTGCGGGCCCGGATCGTGGAGCTCGTGGACGGCGCCAAGGCGCAGCTCGGCTTCCTGCCGGGCCTGCTGATGGAAGGCCAGCTCGACGACGAGGTCCCTCCGGAGATCGCCGGGCAGGCCCTGGCCGTGCTGCGCGAGGCGCTGTCCAACACCGCCCGCCATGCCAAGGCGTGCCGGGCGGACGTCCATGTGGAGGTGGCCGACGCCCGCCTCACGCTCGTCGTGCGGGACGACGGGGTCGGCATCCCGGAGATCGGCGGCCGCAGCGGCCTGCGCAACCTGGAGGATCGAGCCGTACGGCTCGGCGGCCGGTTCGAGGTGGGGTCTCCCGAGGAGGGCGGCACCCGCCTCGCCTGGAGCGTGCCGCTTCCTGAGGCAAGGCTCAGCGGTGGACGCGGCGCCCGGAGATCTGCTCGGGGGCCATCACGATGAAGTGGTCGCGGCTGCCGGGAGCCCACGGCATGAGCGGCAGCAGCGACAGCCGGGAGATCTCGTCGGGCTCGTCCACGGCCCTGGCGTGCCCGACGGCGGTCACCGACCAGCCGACGCGCATCTCGGCGTCGAAGTCGTCCGCCTCGAAGGCCACGACGGCGTTCCGCGCGGCGGCGGCGAGCTTGGAGCCGATGGCGGTGCGGATGACGATGTTCCCGTCGAGCAGGTAGAAGTTGACCGGCTGGACCGCGGGGAGAGCGCGGTCGGTGAACACGATCCTGCCGATCGGGGTTGAGGCCAGCAAACTGAGGCACTCCCCCCGCGAGAGGATCTCCAAGCCGGCCGAATCGAGCTTCATGCCAGCAAGCCTGCTGGATCACGCTTCGCGCCGGTTAGGGGCGAAGGTCCCGTCATTCCTGTCGATCGGCCTTGAGACGGGCGGCCAGCGCGGCGGCCTGAGTGCGGCGCTGCATGCTGAGCTTGCTCAGCAGGTTGGACACGTAGTTCTTGACGGTCTTCTCGGCCAGGAACATCCGCTCGCCGATCTGGCGGTTCGTGAGGCCCTCGCCGATCAACTCCAGGATGTGCCGCTCCTGGTCCGACAGGGCGGCGAGAGGGTCCTTCTTCGTGGCCTGGTCGCGCAGACGCTGCAGCATGGTGGCGGTGGTCTGGGGGTCGAGCAGCGACTGCCCGGCCGCGACCGTCCGGACGGCGCCGATCAGGTCGGACCCGTGGATCTGCTTGAGGACGTAGCCGGACGCCCCGGCCATCACCGCGTTGAACAGGGCTTCGTCGTCGGCGAACGAGGTGAGCATCAGGCAGGCCAGCTCCGGCATCTTCGACCGGACCTCCCGGCAGACGTCCACGCCGCTGCCGTCCGGCAGCCGGACGTCGAGCACCGCGACATCCGGCTTGAGCGCGGGAATTCGGGCCACCGCCGACTCCGCGGTCCCCGCTTCTCCGATGACCTGGATGTCGGCCTCGGACTCCAGCAGCGCGGCGACGCCCCGTCGCACGACTTCATGATCGTCCACGAGGAAAACGCGAATCATGTCCTGAACGCTAATACCCTTTCCGGTCTCTCGGGTAGGGACCTACGGCCCTACAAGATCAGGTACGGCGCCGCCCGCGGCCGGACAGGCGGCGGAGCGCGTTCTTGACCCTGTCCCCGAGCTTGGCCCTGGGCGCGGGTTCGCCGCCGTGGGACTGGGCGTCGCGGGCCTGCCGCAGCTCCAGCAGGGCCGTCGCCGCGTCGGGCCGTTTGGACGGGGTGTGATCGCGCATGCGCCGCACCAGGTCCATCACTTCGGGGGCGACCCCGCCGCCGCCCGCCTCGCCGTCCGAGTCGGGGAACGGCAGCTCACCGGTCAGGAGCTGGAAGGCGATCACCCCGGCCGAGTACACGTCGGACGCGGGTGTCATCCGTCCGGCGCTGGCCCGGCACTCGGGGGCCACGTAGTGCGTGTCGAGGATGTTCGGCAGCTCGTTGGCCACGGTGTGCTTGCGCGGCCCCGGCTTGGCGTAGTCGAAGCCGGTCAGCATCGCGTGGCCGGTGTCGGTGACGAGGACGCAGGCCGGCGTGAGCGCCCGGTGGATCACGTTGTTCGCGTGGACGTGGGCGAGGCCGAGGAGCATGTCCTCCATCACGTCGAGCTTCGTCTCGGTGGCCAGCTGCCGCCCGGTGAGGTGCAGATGCAGGGCCTGGCCGTGGACGTCGTCGAGGACCAGCACGAACCTGCTCTCGTCGTCGATCGCGAAGAAGTCGCGGGAGCGGACGACGCATGGATGCGGCGGGATCTTGGCGAGCGACTGGTAGGCGTTGGCGATCCGCCGCTGCTCGGCCACCCGGCGCTGCTGCTCGGCCATCGGGTCGGCCCGGTAGACCCGCAGCAGGACCGTCTCGCTGGTCGGGGCCGTCGCGTTGACCGCGCGGTATTCGGTGACCCGGCTGTCGCCGCCGAGCTGCTCCTCGACCTCCCAGTTGCCGAACCTCGGCGGCGCCGTGGGCCGTCGCACGGCCCCGTTGAGCGCCTCGATGATCGCGGTCCGGTACGGCATGGCGTCCCGGCTGCAGCCGTGCCTGACGCGGGACACGTCGCTCAGCATGCCGATCAGGCCGGCGAGGTTGGTGACGTGCCGGGCGTCCCGGCCGCTCGGGTCGATCAGGACGGCCCCGGGGGCGGTCAGCACCACGAGATTGTCGACGTACAGCCGCTCGAGCTCCCGGTGCTCGTCGATGAGCACTCCCTTGAGTGCCCGGGCGGTGCCCCTGAGCTTGGCCACGGGGGAGCCGAAGGCCTCGCGGTGCTGGGGGAACCACCGCGTCCCGGCCACCTCGAACCGGCCTCGGGCCCCTTTGACGTCGATGACGCAGAGCGAGTGCCCGGTGAGCACGACCACGTCGACCTCGAACAGATCCGCGCCGCGCGGCACCTCGATGTTGTGCAGCAGGAGCCAGTCGTCCGGGGCGTTGTCCCGCAGGTGCGCGATGACCCGTCGTTCGGCGTCATTGACGGGCTTTCCGCCACCGACGATCTGAGCCATCTCCCCCGTGCCGCCTCTCTGACCAGAATGAGAACTTAATCCTCCTAGCTATCGGTATTCCCGCGCCACCACTGAATCCTCCGGCGTTGCCCAAGGACGAACCTTTCAAGAGTCACACATGGGGATGAAGCGCTCATCGGTGGACGAACACGGGCGGTGAGCGGGCAGAGGAGCCGTTTCGTCCAGGTTAGGGCGGGAAGCGGTGTTTTATGCGAGTTGTCGTAATAGGTGCTACCGGAAATGTCGGGACGAGCGTCGTCTCGGCCCTGGAATCCGAGCCCGGCGTCACCTCGATCATCGGTGTCGCCAGGAGACTGCCCGCGTGGCAGCCCGGCAAGACCGAGTGGCGGGTGGCCGACATCCGGAAGGACTCCCTCGCCGAGATCTTCTCCGGGGCCGACGCCGTCGTCCATCTGGCATGGCTCTTCCAGCCGACCCACGATCCCGTGACGACCTGGCGGGCCAACGTGCTCGGCAGCATCCGGGTCTTCCGGGCCGTGGCGGAGGCGGGCGTGCCCGCGCTGGTCCACGCCTCCTCGGTCGGCGCGTACTCGCCGGGACCCGACGGCCGTCCGGTCGACGAGAGCTGGCCCACGCACGGCTGGCCCAACGCGGCGTACAGCAGGGAGAAGTCCTACGTCGAGCGCGTTCTGGACACGTTCGAGCGAGATCATCCCGACGTCCGGGTGGTCCGGATGCGGCCCGGCTTCATCTTCAAGCGGGAGTCGGCGACCGAGCAGCGGCGGCTGTTCGCGGGGCCCCTCCTGCCTCAGCGGCTCGTGCGGCCCGGCCTGATCCCGTTCGTGCCGGACATCCCCGGGCTGCGGCTGCAGACGCTGCACACGGAGGACGCCGCCCAGGCCTACCGGCTGGCCGTCATGCATCCCGTCTCCGGCGCGTTCAATCTCGCCGCGGACCCGGTCGTCGACCCGCCCGTGCTGGCGGAGCTGCTCAGGGCGCGCCGCGTCCCCGTGCCGCGCTGGCTGGCCACGTCGGCGGTGGCCGCGGGCTGGCACATGCACCTGATCCCGGCCTCGCCGGGCCTCATCGAGCTGGCCCTTCGGATCCCGGTCATGGACACCACCCGCGCCCGCACCGAGCTGGGCTGGCGTCCCCGCCACAGCGCCACGGACGCCCTCCGCGAGCTCATCGAGGGCGTGTACGGCGGAGCGGGCATGGCCACACCGCCGCTGGCGCCCGACGAGGGGCCGAAAGGCCGGATCAAGGAGATGGCCTCCGGCGTCGGAAGACGCCAATAGCGCCACCGAGGGAGGCTCCGATGTCGCTCGTCGATCCGGAATGCGTCCGGCGGCTGCTGGAGTCGGCGGATCCGGATGTCGCCTTGGTCTATGTCCGAGGGGAATGCGTAGTCCTGCCCGTCGACCAGATCGACGATAGGCACCAGGCGATGGTGATCATGCGGCGCGCGGACGTCCGTGAGATCCGTGCCGGCGGTCCGGTGACGGAGGAGCAGGTCCAGTCTCTGGCCCGATGCCTCGACAACGTCGCCCGCGACCTCGGCGCCTGACCGCGCCTTACCGCACGGCCAGTTCGATGACCGACAGGGTGCCGGCCGGGTGCGCCGCGACGACTTCGAGCCCGGCCTCGGCCGCGAGCGCGGACAACTCGCCGACGCCGCGTTCCCTGCCTCCGAAGTAGACGAGCATCCGAAGGTCCATCTCGGTGTTCACGGACTCTCCGCCGGCGCCGGTCTTCTCGACCACGAACACCTTGCCGTCCGGGCCCGCCGCTTCCGCGCAGCGGCGCAGGATCGCCCGTGCGGCCTCGTCGTCCCAGTCGTGGATGATCGCCGAGAGCAGGTAGCCGCCGGCGCCCGGCGGCAGCGGGTCGAAGAAGCTGCCCGCGGCGACGTCGCCCCGGTCCGCGAGACCGGCCGCCGTCAACGTCGCCCGTGCGGCCTCGGCGGTGTCCGGCTGGTCGAAGACGGTGCCCCGCAGGGAGGGATACGCGTTGAGCAGGGCGGCCAGCAGCGTGCCGTTGCCGCCGCCGACGTCCATCAGGTGGCCCAGTGATCCCCAGTCGTAGGCCGCGATGATGGGAGGCGCCCATTCCGAGACGTCGGCGCCCATCTGCGCGGCGTAGGAGGCCGTGCGGCCGGAGTCGGCGGCCAGGTCGTCCCAGAAGGGGCGGCCGAACTGCTCGGGGAAGCCCGGCTTGCCCGTCCGGACGCTGTGCAGCAGGTGGACGAACGCCAGGTCCGCGCGGCCGATCGCGCCTTCGATGTCCAGTATCTCCCGCAGGCCGCTCGCGTGATCGTCGCGCAGGGGCTCCCCCCGAGCGGTCAGCGCGTACCGGCCGGACCCGTCACGGGCCAGCACGCCCGCGGTGGTGAGATGCCGCAGCAGGCGGTCGAGCGCGTCGGCGTCGGCTTCCAGCGTCTCGGCGAGATCCGCGGCCGTCCGCGGTCCCGCCGCGACGTGGTCGGCGATCCGCAGGGTCGCCGCCACGCGTATCGCCATCGGCGTCACCAGGTCTGCCAGTGCTCCCAGACCGCCGCCGTCCTGCCGCCGATCGTCCATGACGATCTCCCTTCGCGTCGTGAGCGGCTCATTGTGCCGCTCCCGGCGAGACGGAGGCCATCGCTTTTCCGGTGATCCGAAGCTCGGCGAAGACCGCGTGGTGGTCGGATCCGGGGATGTCCTCGATGGTCGCGGACACGGCGGACGAGCGCCGGTCGACCAGCACGTGGTCGATCGCGACCATCGGGAAGAGCCTGCGCCCGGCGGGCCAGGTCATGGCCAGCCCGTGCCCGGTCTCCGCCGCCGCGTCGAGGTAGCCCGTGCCGAGCAGGTCTCTGAGCACGGCGTGGTCCAGCGTGGAGTTGAAGTCTCCGGACAGGACGCGGGGCACGCCGGAGGCCGGAGCGGGGGGCAGGCTCCGCACGCCCGCCGCCCATTCCGCGACGGTGCCGGGCACCGGGGCGACGGGATGCACGGCGACGATCTCGACGGGCGCACCGCCCGGCGTCGTGGTCTCGGCGACGGGCATGTGGTGCCCCACGGGCTGGAAGAGCCCCGTGCGCTCGGTGAGCGGCCTCTTGGAGAAGATCCCGGTGCCGGTCGGCCCGTTGCCGGTCTGGGCGACCCGGTAGGGCAGCAGGGCCGCCAGCCCCTCGGCGTCCAACCGGGCCTCCATCGACGGGGTCAGCTCCTCCAGGGTGACGACGTCCACGCGGAGGCGCCTGATGAGGTCCACGACCCCCTGCGGGTCGGCCCGGCTCTCGTTCAGGTTGGCCGCGAGGACGCGCAGCGGCTGCCCGCCGGTCCCGGCGGCGCCGCCGACGGCGCGCGGCACCACCCACCAGGCGAAGACGACGGCGACCACGGTGGTCACCGCCATCGCGGCCCGGCTCCTCGACGCGATCGCGAGGAGCAGCGGGAGCAGCGACGCGGCGGCGGCGAACGGCGTCAGCGCGATGAGCCCGATCGGGAGGCTGGAGGTCTCCCAGCCGACCGTCCTGAGCAGCCCGACGACAGCCGGCGGCACGACCCCCAGCCAGGCGAGCACGCTCGCCACCCGCCGCGGCCACCTCCGCGGCCGGGACACCTCGAGATCCGGTACGACTTCGTCCGTGAGCACGCGCACACCCCCGCGGCGACCCTAGCAAGGTCCGGCGCTCACCCGTGGTCGGCGCAGCAGGGTGTGGGGTTGGGGATCTCGGCGGGCGTGAGCCGCCCGCCGAGGGCCGGCATGGTGAGCAGCGTCATCCGCCCGTCCTGCCACACCGGCCGGACGTGGTCGTTGGTGACCACCTGCACGTCGGCGGGCGGCGGGTCGGTCTGGGCCAGCACGAGCACCCGGTCGATGGCCGAGCGCGCGAGCAGGTCGCCCACGGAAACCGTGCCCACGAGCTGGTCCCTGCCGGGGAAGAGCACGATCCGCCCTCCGCCGCGCGTCTCGTGCTCCGCCGCCGCCCGCGCCGCGCCGTCCGCGTCAGGCCCCGTACGGCTCTCGCCCAATGAACCGGAGCTCAGTGAGCCGGACACGCCCTCGGGGAGCAGGGCGAGATCGACCGGCGAGGGCACGGCGAGCGAGCAGGCCACGTGAGGCAGCCCGGTCCGGACGAAGTGGGTGCAGCCGATCACGCCGGACGGCAGGCCGAGCGCCTCCACCACGGTGTGGAGAAGGTGCTCGGCCTCGGTGACCGTACGCGATCGGGAGTCGATGCCGAGGATGGCCGACCCAGTCATCGGTGCTGTCATCGGCGGGGCAGGATCCAGATCGGGTTGCTGTAGAACCACAGGTCCTTCCAGGGGTCGGCGTCGCCGAAGACGTCGATCTGGGGCCCGTGGGGGTCGACCCCGGCGCCGAGCAGGCCCGGGGCGCCGCGGTTGCCGTCGGTGCCGCGAAGCCGTACGTACACGGGACGGTCGACGGCGCCCACGTTGTAGGTGAACGTGACGGTTCCGTTGTTCTTGCCGACCTCGAAGGACTGGACGACCTTGGTGGCGGGCGTCGTGAACACGTCCTTGTCCGACGCCGGGCCGGTGACGTCGCCCTGGATGACGTCGACCCGCGCGAGGGCCGGCACGAACTGCGCCCAGTTGGGCCGGTTGGCCAGCGTGATCTCGATGGACACCTCGACCTGGGCGCCCTGGCGGACGTACAGCGTGCCGCCGAGGGTCACGCCGCGCCGGTCCGACGTGCGGGCGCGGACCACCAGGCCGTTGATGAGCCCGCCGTGGTCGACCCAGATCCGGCCCTGCCGGATGCCCTCCATCACGGCGCCGTAGGAGAATCCCCTGGCCCCGACGTGGGTGCGGCTGTAGAAGCCCGGCCAGAAGTCGCCGTTGCTCAGGTTGGGGACGCCCTTGTAGATGGGGTCGTTGTACCGGCCGTTGGCGTTGAAGTCGCTGTTCGGCCCCCGGTCACTGGCGTCGCCGTACACCGTGTGGGAGTCGGAGTTGGCGGTGATCCACCAGGTCTTGCCCTCGGCCAGGAGGCTGTCCCACAGGCCGCCGACGGTCGCGGTCATCCAGTCGAAGCCGCCGAAGGTCTTGTAGCTCTCCGCCGGGTAGCCCGGGAAAGAGTCGGCGCTGGGGCTGTTGTCGTAGAAGCCGCGCCCGGAGCCGCCGCCGTTCGGCTTGGGGATGCCGGCGGCCTGGTGGCCGGGCGCGCCCTCCATGCCGACCGCGATGGACGGCTGAGCGTCCCGCCAGCCGCGGATCTCGTGGGGCGAGTCGATGCCCTTGCGGGCCGGGTGGTTGGCGAGGAACAGCGCGTCGTCGACGCGGCGCTGCTTGACGGCATCGGCCAGGAAGTTCAGGCCGGCGATGGCGAGGGCCTCGTTCTGCGGGGTGCTGGCCGTGGCGTTCTTGACCGCGCCGTCGAAGGCGTTCTCGAACTCCTTGAGCGTGGCCACCTCGTTCCGGCCGGGGGCGACGAAGACCGTGCCGTGCTCGGCGGCGGGGATGTTCCACTCCAGCCCCTGGAAGACCAGGGTGTCCTTGACCGCCTGCCGGGCCGCCACGA
Organism: Planotetraspora sp. A-T 1434; assembly: GCF_025420585.1. Lineage (GTDB taxonomy): Bacteria > Actinomycetota > Actinomycetes > Streptosporangiales > Streptosporangiaceae > JAOEGB01. The sequence goes on from NZ_JAOEGB010000045.1 coordinate 24,791, forward strand.
TGTCCGGGTTGACCTTGTCCACGCCGATCTTGGCGTGCGCAACGCTGCCGTGGTCGGTGATGACCATCCAGTCCAGCCCGTACGCGTTGGCGTGCTGGACGTGGTCGATGACCCGGTACATCCCGTCAGAGCTGTGCTGCGTGTGGATGTGGTGGTCGCCCGCGAGCCACAGGTAGCCGTCCCTCGGCTCGAAGCGGTCGAAGTCGTCACCGCGGCCGGTCTCGGCGGCGGCCTGGCGGGGAGCGCCGAGCACCCCGGCGGCGGTCAGGCCCGCGCCCAGCAGTCCGGCGCGCCGGAACATCTGGCGCCGTGAAAGCTGCCCCGGCGAAAGCTCCGCGTCCGGCACCGACATGTCGACGACCGGCGCCATGTCCCCCTCGGTGAGCGCCTGGCCGTGCCCGTCGTCGTGGGAGTGGCCGTGGTCGTGGGAGTGGTCGTGGGAGTGGTCGTGGTCGTCAGAGTGGTCGTGCGGGTGTGCGTGCCCGTGGCTCATGCTGTGTGTGCCCCTTCAACTCCGCCGGAGAATCTTGCTCCGGCTACGTAGGCACCTTGGCGAGCCTTGCTGAATGAGGCGTGAACGCTCGAAGCCGCGTAAGGGTCCGGACCCTTACGGCTCACGCCGAGCCGACCGTTGGGGCGGAACACTACGGCTTATGTCCGCCCAGTCGCTGTCGGTAGTTAACGCACCGCGGCAGGAGGGTAGCTCGGTGTCATGGCATCGACACGCTCCGCAGGCTTGGTGCTGGGTCTCGGGATCGGAGGGTTCGTCGACGGGATCCTGCTGCACCAGCTGCTGGGGTGGCATCACATGCTCAGCGGCTGGTTTCCGCGCGACGAGCGGATCAACATGATCGGTGACGGTCTGTTCCACGCGGGCTGTCTGGTCCTTGTGCTCGCCGGCGTCGTGCTGCTGGCCCGCACCCATCCGGGCCGGGGCCGCGAGCTGGCCGGCTGGATGATCGTGGGCTGGGGGGCGTTCAATCTCGCCGAGGGTCTGGTGGACCACGAGATCCTCGGCGTCCACCACGTCCGGCACGGGGCGCACCAGCTCGCCTACGATCTCTCCTTTCTCGCCTTCGGCGCCGTGCTCGTGGCGCTCGGTCTCCTGGTGGCTCAGGTCCCGATTCGGCGGACTTCCTCTGGATGATGACGGCGTGTCGCTCACTAACCGTAAAATTCTGGAATCCGGGGCCGGACATATCGGACAGTAAATCGCCCTTGTGAGGACATAACCGGACCAAAGTATATAGACAGCCGGTGATTTCGCCGTCACGCTGCGTATGGTCCTTAGAATGCCGCTCGATTCCATTGCGTACACGGTGCGTCACCTGTGACCATGAAATGGAAGGTCCGGAATCCCCTCCTGCCGGGTCAGCGCGATGGCGCCGCTGGGATTCCCACGGCCCGTGGCAGACCCCAATGGAAAAGGGATTCCTGTACGGGCCTTTTATCATATTCACGGTCCAAAGCCGCGAATAGCACATATTGGGAGGGGGCCCACAATGACTGCTATTCGGCCCCGCGAAAGCGGGGAACGCCGTCGCGAGGAGCGGATTCACGACCCGGAGTTCGGCTCGTGGATAGGAGAGGTGGCGAGGACGGTCCGGGAAGTGGTCGACAGCACACCCCGGACCATCCGCCTCTGCATCCTGATCGCGGTTGCCGCCGCGTCATGGGCATACCTCAAGTAACGATGGTGACGCACCTGTGGTCGCGGGCCCCAGGTTAAGCCGGACGGACGGCCCCGGCGGCCCGATTTACGAGATCGGGACGATAATCAGGGCCAACGTCAACGCTTGACCGTTAGGCAGGTCTGGAGCCCGCGACCAGGCGCGGCTAGCGCGCGAGCATGAACTCGCCGACCTTCAGGGCGCGCTCGACGATGCGGACGTCGCCGACCCAGCCGTGCAGGACCTGGTCCAGCTTCCCGCCGTACTCATAGCCCCCGAGGAGCCACTGCATCCCGGCCGTGGACAGGCCGACCGCCTTGGTGGAGGGGTTGCGCGCGACCGGGCAGCCGTCGACGTACATGGTGGTGTGGTTTCCGTCGTTCACCACGGCCACGTGCCACCACGTGCCGTGTGTCAGGTCGTGGCCCCAGTTCGTGACCGGACCGTCCTGGTTCAGCGGGTAGACGGCCCACTGCAGTCCCGGGCCGTCCGACAGGCTGAGGGTGACGACCGGCTCGTCCGGGTCGCCCTGCGTCTTCCCCGCCTCACGGCTCATGCCCCACCGGCTGAGCAGGGCGGCCCACTGGTTCTGACCCGGATCCCAGTCATCGGGAATCTTGAAGAACGCCTCGACGGTGTAGCCGGACTCGAACGTGGCGGTGTTCAGCGGCGCGCCGGAGGCGGTCTGGAGGTAGGCGCCGCGAAGCGGCGACTTGTTGCCCCCGAAGTACAGGCTGCCGTGGCCGGGCTGGTCGGGGTGGTGTTCGGACGACCATTTGAGCACGTCGGCCGGGCTGCCGGGGACCGTGACCTTGGTCAGGTCGTTGCCGTGGCCCGACAGGTCCTTCACCTGGTCCGAGTCGCCGACCGGCGCCCCATCCCGACCGGAGCCGTCGAACCGCCAGTAGGCCACCGTGCCGGGGACCAGCATCTGGGCCGCCGGCCTGGCGGACCGTGGGGGAACCGGATCGAACCCGGAGAACCGGTCCTCGAAGTCGATCGCCACGGAGAAGTAGTCCTGCGACCCGGTCCGCTCGATCTCCTGGCGCTCCAGGACGTTCAGCTCGCCGGCGCTCTTGCCGAGGAGCCATGGCGAGATGGTCTCGACGTCGATGGTGTTCCTGGCCAGGTCGAACCGGTAGAGCCGGATCATGCCCGAGCCGCCGTAGTAGCGGTCCTGGTAGTTGGTGATGTGCACGTGGACGTCGTGGCCCGCGTTGTTCTTCTTGGTGGTCCGCGCGGGCGGCCAGTAGTGCCCGTTGAGGGTCAGGAAGATCTGGTCGTTCCCCGCGACCAGCTCGTTCCACACGCGGGCGCCGAAGTCGGAGAACTGTGCCTCGTCTCCGTAGTGCTCGACGTAGACGAGCTCGTGGATCGTCAGGATGACCGGCGTCTTCGGATGCCGCCTGATGACGTCGTTCGCCCAGGCGATGCCCTTCGCCGACGGCCGCCAGTCGAGGGCCAGCAGCAACCAGTCACGTCCGGCGGCGTGGAACATGTGGTAGCTGTTGTAGCCGTCCGGGGAGGCCCCCTTGAAGGTCTGCGACCGCCGGAAGCGCTGCGGGCCGAAGACGTCCAGATAGGGCGTGGGGCCGCGCTGGTCGTCGGTCGAGGAGTCGATGTCGTGGTTGCCGGCCAGCACGCTGTACGGCACGCGCCGCCGGTCCAGGATCTCGAAGGACTTCCCGATCGCCTCCAGCTCGTTCTTCTGGCCGTTCTGCACGAGGTCGCCCAGATGGGCCATGAAGACGATGTTCTCGTCGCGGGCGTTGTCGAGCAGATACCGGAACGACGCCTCGACCGGCTCCGGGTTGATGCTCGCGCCGTCGAAGAGGTACTGGGTGTCCGGCATCACCACGAGCGTGAACCTCGGGTTCTCCGTGTCCGGACGCCAGGACGATCCCGATTGTGAATCCTGGCCGGGCGTCGCGGCGGAGGCCGCCGTCGTGCCCGTCATGCTCAGTGCGGCGGCGCCGAGCCCGGCCAATCCCGTGGTGCGCAGGAAGGAACGGCGGCTGGAGGCCGCCTCCCCGCCGGGCTGCTGGTCGCTATCCATTTCTCCCCAATCCTTTAATACTGTCGCTTTGGTCCCTTTTGTCGCGATAGCACGTCAAGGTATAGGGAGCCCCGGTAGCGTTCGGCGCATCACTCCTCAACACGGCTGAAACAGGACATGAACACCCAGGGTTGTGCGCACGAGAGCGCCGGCCGTACGGCATGAGCGTTGCGGCTTTGCCATCCGGGACGATTGGGCGTTGCAGGTCTGGAAATGGCCAAAGGTAGACAAACTGCTACGCCTGGGGGTGACCCAGATGACTGACAAATATCGGCAACTCAATCCGCAGCGCCTCGACCCGACGGACGCTCCGTACGCCACCGACCAGGGCATCCGCATCGGCGAGACCGACAACTCGCTGCGTGCGGGCGAGCGCGGCCCAACGTTGATGGAGGACTTCCACTTCCGCGAGAAGCTCACCCACTTCGACCATGAGCGCATCCCGGAACGCGTGGTCCACGCCCGGGGGTCTGGAGCGTACGGACACTTCAAGGTCTACGAGTCGCTCGCGCAGTACACGACGGCGGAGTTCCTGTGCGACCCGACCCTGGAGACCTCGGTGTTCGTCCGGTTCTCGACCGTCGCGGGCTCGCGCGGCTCGGCCGACACGGTCCGTGACGTGCGCGGGTTCGCCACAAAGTTCTATACCCGGCAGGGCAACTTCGACCTGGTCGGCAACAACATCCCGGTCTTCTTCATCCAGGACGGGATCAAGTTCCCCGACTTCGTCCATGCCGTGAAGCCCGAACCGCCCAGCGAGATGCCACAGGCGTCGTCGGCCCACGACACGCTGTGGGATTTCGTCGGGCTCCAGCCGGAGATCACTCACATGATCATGTGGCTGATGTCCGACCGGGCGCTGCCGCGCAGCTACCGCATGATGCAGGGGTTCGGCGTGCACACCTTCCGGCTGGTCAACGCCGAGGGCCGGTCGACGTTCGTGAAGTTCCACTGGAAGCCCGTGCTGGGCGTTCACTCGCTCGTGTGGGACGAGACTCAGAAGATCGCCGGGAAGGATCCCGACTTCAACCGCCGCGACCTCTGGGAGGCGATCGAAGCCGGCGACTTCCCGGAGTACGAGCTGGGCCTCCAGCTGATCGCCGAGGAGGACGAGGCGGCCTTCGACTTCGACCTGCTCGATCCCACCAAGATCGTTCCGGAGGAGCGGGTGCCCGTGCGGCCGGTCGGCCGGATGGTCCTCGACCGCAACCCGGACAACTTCTTCGCCGAGACCGAGCAGGTCGCCTTCTGCGTGGGCAACCTCGTGCCCGGCATCGACGTCACCAACGACCCGCTGCTGCAGGCGCGGATGTTCTCCTACCTGGACACGCAGCTCATCAGGCTCGGCGGGCCGAACTTCACGCGGCTCCCGGTCAACCGGCCGGTCACCGAGGTCCGCAACGACCACCGCGACGGCTACCACCAATCGGTCATCCCGCGCGGCACGGCCAGCTACCACCCGAACACACTGTCGGGCGGCTGTCCGGCCCTGTCGAACGGGCTGTCGGACGGGCTGACCTACACCCACTACCCGGAGCGGGTCGAGGGCGTGAAGACGCGCAGGCGCAGCGACAGCTTCTCCGACCACTACAGCCAGGCGACCCTGTTCTGGAACAGCATGTCGGCGTGGGAGAAGAAGCACATCGTGGCGGCCTTCCGCTTCGAGCTCGGCAAGGTGACCTACCGCCACATCCGTGAGCGGGTGATCGAGAACCTCAACCACGTCGACCACGCCATGGCCGTCGAGATCGCCGAGGGTATCGGCGTCGAGCCGCCCGCCAAGGAGGCGACCGAGAACCACGGCCGCAGCTCGCCCGCGCTCAGCCAGGCCAACCAGCCCTTCACGGGCGTGGCGACCCGCCGGATCGCCATCCTCGCCGCCGACGGCGTGGCCGCCGGGCAGCTGGAGGCCGTGCGCGGTCCGCTGCGCGCCGCCGGGGCGGTCTGCGAGGTGCTCGGCCCGCGCGAGGGGGAGCTGGCGGGGCAGGACGGCCAGGCCGTGCCCGTGGACCACGCCCTCACGACCGTCGCGTCCGTGCTGTACGACGCGGTGGTCGTCCCGGGAGGCCCCGCGAGCGTGCACGCCCTGGCCCGGGACGGCTACGCCGTGCATTTCGTCGCCGAGGCGTTCAAGCACGGCAAGGCGGTGGGGGCCCTCGCCGAGGGGGTCACGCTGCTGGAGACCGCCCTGAAGACGGAGCGGGTCGGCGTGCGGACGGCCGGATCCGGCGAGGGCACGGTGACCGACCAGGGGGTCGTCACCGACCTCCGCCCGGTGTCCGAGGAGTTCGTCGCCGCGTTCACCGCCGCCGTCGCCGCTCATCGGCACTGGGAGCGCGACGCCGACGCGGTCCCGGCCTGACGAGGACCGGCCCGGCCGTACCGCTGAGCCCGTGATGAGCCCGGGTGAACCGTGCTGAACCCGGGGTGGGCGCGGCGGTCTACAGGGTCGTCTGCACGCTGGGTCTACACGTTTGTGCGCGCCGGGGCGGCCAGGCGGATGGACAGGCGGATCCGCGACCGGCCGGGCGACTGGTCGACGCTGACCGCGTCGCAGAGCCTGTTGATCAGCCACAGGCCGTAGCCCCGGTTGCCGCGGCCCGGGGGCTGGTCACGGGGCACGTCCGCCGGGCTGAGAAGACCGGCGTTGTCGACCACCTCGACCGCCACGGAGGCGTCGTCGCGCCAGATCGCCAGCGTGCCCACTCCGCCCCCGTGTTCCAGGACGTTGATGGCGGCCTCGTTCGCGGCGATGACCAGGTCGTCCAGGCGTGTGCCCGTCAGGCCCGCCTCGGCGGCGTAACGCTGGATGTGCTCGCGCAACGCGGCGAGGTCATCGGTGATCGGCCACTGCCGGTGAGTCGGCAACCCGTCCTCCTCGAGGCTCCTATTCAGGTCCACGTTTCGGCCCCAAAGCCTCCGCGACGCCTGGTTGCACCGCGAACGCGTGAATCAGCCCGGTCACCCGGAAGATCCGGGTGAGCCTGGCGTTGAGACCGGCGAGTGTGACGGATCCGCCGCGCTCCTGCAGAAGCTTACGGATCGCCAGCAGGATCCTGATGCCGGTCGAGTCGCAGAAATCCAAGCCGGCCATATCGAGGACGAGGCCGCCGTGCTCAGGGGCGAGCGCGGCCTGCAGGTCGTCGCGGAGTCGCTCGGCGTTGGAGAAGTCCAGTGACCCGTTGAGCGCCATGACAAGCACGTCGCCGGGAGGGTCGACGGGAACACGGGTGAGATGCACTGGGGCGGTCACTGGGACACCTCGGAAGACGTTCGGGACGCGAAAGACGACAGAGAAGGCGACAACACAGAAGACGACGACGCCGATGATGTCGGCGGCGCGGCGGCGGGCACGGTCAGAGCCAGGATGGCGGTGTCGTCGGCCAGGCCGGGGCCGAATCCGGTCAAGAGGTTCTGGATCTCTGACACCAGCCGTTGGGCGTTCGTCCCGGCGAGGGTCGCGGCGAGCTCGGCCAGCCGGTCCTCGCCGAACAGGTGGCCGCCCGGCAGGCGGGCCTCGGTGAGGCCGTCGGTGTAGAGCAGCAGGCCGTCGCCAGGGCCCAGGTGGAAGGTCACCGACTCGAAGCTCGGGGTGGTGAAGAGGCCGACCAGCAGCCCTCCGGCAGGGTGGACCAGCTCGACCGCGCCGCTCGCGCGGACCGCGAGCGCGGGCGGATGGCCGCCTCCCGCGAGGGTCACGGAGAACCCGTCCTCGACCGGGGTGATCACACCGAACAACACCGTGCAGTAGGTCGGGTCGTCGGCGTCGTACTCCTGCAGCAGCACCGTGTTGAGGTTGTGGAGCACGGCCACCGGATCGGGGTCGTAGATCGCGGCGGCGCGCAGGGTGTACCGGGTGAGCGAGGTCAGCGCGGCGGCGGGGGCGCCCTTGCCGCACACGTCCCCGAGGAAGAACGCCCAGCGCCCGTCGTCGAGGTGGAACACGTCGTAGAAGTCGCCGCCGAGCTGGTCGGGCGAGGCGACGTGGTAGAGCGTGGCGCTCTCCATCCCCGGCACGGACGGCAGCGCCGGAGGCAGCAGCGTGCGCTGGAGGGTGGCGGTGATCGTCTCCAGCCTCAGTTGTTCCTGCTCCGCCTGAAGCCTGCGCTCGCGCTCGGCCCGCACGGTGGTCATGGCCGTCAGCCGCAACTCCAGCTCGTCCATCACGATCCCGGCCAGCTCGGAGAGCACCTCGACCGCTTCGGGATCGATCTCCCGGGGTTTGACGTCCAGCACGTTGATCGTGCCGAGCCGGTAGCCGTCGGCGGTCGTGATCGGCGCCGCGGCGTAGAACCGCACGCCGAGCTCGCCGTGCACCAGCGGGTTGTCAAGCGTCCGCGGGTCGTGCAGGGCGTCGGTGACCACGTAGGGGCAGTTCTCCATGATCGCTGAAGCGCAGAGGCCCGGGTCGCGGCCGATCTGCCGGATCCCCTCGGGGAGGCCCTGCTGCGCCTTGAACCAGATCCGGTCCTCGTCGACGATGGTCACCGTGGCGATCGGCACGTCGAACAGGCGGGCGGCGAGCGCCGCCACTCGATCGAACGCCCCGTCCGGCGGGGTGTCGAGGATGTTGTAACGGCGAACCGCGGCCAGCCGTGCCGGCTCATCGTCCACAGAGACCACGGGGGTCTCGGTCAGGGTCACATTGCCTCGAATCCCGCACAAGGGTGCCTGCCGTCAGGGGGATGGCAACAGTTGATAAGCACCGATATGACCGCCATATCTTACAACCGGACGGGCGGCCGTCGTTTTGGCTTGTCAGAGGCGGGTAAGGCTACGCTGCTGCACCACGACGAGGGCATGGACAAGGGCATGGACGAGGGCTGTCTGCCGGACACACATGTCCCGTCACCCAAAGCGGCCGAGGCGGTCTTCCATGTGCCGCACCTCCGCTTTGTCCATTCTCCTTCGGAAGCGGACGCATGCGAGGG
>NZ_JAOEGB010000046.1 GCF_025420585.1 Planotetraspora sp. A-T 1434
GGGGACGCCACGTCTCTGAGCTTCGCGGGAAACTGCGCATGATCACGGCGATGATGTGGTCGGGAGGTTCAGGGGCAGACTTCAAGGAGCGGCTTCGGCCACCGCCGCCGGTCGGCGCCGAAGACCTCCAGGGTCAGCTCCACCCAGCGGTCGACGCCGAAGGCGACACATCCCGAATGGACGGCGCCCGCGTCCGCGGCCTGAATGTCGAACTGCCGGCACAGTGCGTCGCGGACGTTGTTGAACGACGCGATGGCCGACTCGGCCCCGCCCGGCCGGAACGCGACCAGCTCGTACTTCGCCTGGGCCAGCAGTTGGTGCTGGCGCATGGCGGAGTCCTCCACGTAGTAGAACGGGTCGGTGGCGGTCTCGACCCGCCCGTACAGGCCGAGCTCACAGTAGAGCTGCCACACCTGCTCCAGCAGCGTGCCGCGCAGCGACTCGACCTCGTCAGGGGGGCCGAAGAAGACGATCTCCCGCATCGTGAACGACGGCAGCCGGAAGTCGTTCAGCCGCCAGGTGGCCTCGTGCCGGAAGCAGTCGCCTTCGACGGTCACGACGGTGAGCCCGCCATCGGAGCGGGTGCCGGAGAACTCGTCGTAGATGTGGAAGCACAGCGCCGGGTTGAGCATGTACCGGCTGGGCCTGCGCACCTCGTCCAGGGTGGCGCTGCCGTCCCGAAGCCCGGCCAGCAGCGGCCGATGGTGGGGAAGTTCGTCCACCAGGTAGGCGTTCTGCGGAAACAGCTTCACGTACTGGCAGCGTTCCATCACCCGGAGGTCGATCAGCGCGGGGCAGCGTCGTTCCTCGGCCCCGGCGGCATGGGCGAGGTTCAGGAAGATCGTGTCGAAGGCCCGGTGGAGCACCGGTCGCGCGGCGGCCGCCCCGTCGCGGGGAGGCGGTCCAGCCGGCTGCCGATCCGGCCGCCGCTCGCGAACGACCAACGGATCTCTCACCCGCGCCGCCATCGTCTCCCGGGTCAGCTCCGCCACGATCCGGCTGATCTCCTCGTCGGCCAGACGACCGTCGTGCGACAGCGCGAGCGCGGGCGGCGTGCCGGGTGAGGCGAGAACCTCGAGCGTCCTGATCCCTTCCACGCTGTAAGTGAGCCGGTCGGCGATGGCCCGCACCTGCGCCGGCGAGAGCTGTCCGGGCAGTTCGAGGTGGACGGTCATGACGGGACCTCCGCTTCCGCGTTGGCGGTGTCGTTGGGGGTGTCGTTGAGGGTGTCGTTGTTGGCGTCGTCGGTGGTGCCGTTGGTGGTGCCGTCGGTGCCGGACAGGCCGATGACGGGGGGCAGGGCCGACGGCCGGACATCGGCGATGACGCCGGTGGCGAGAGCCACCAGAAGCGCCTCCACCCGGCGGAGGAACTCCTCGGCGGCGGCCGGCGGGATGGTCCGGGTGTCCACCAGCAGGCTCAGCCTGATCAGCTCGGTGGACTCGGCCGTGTCGAAGGTGGTGAAGAAGAAGTCGACGTTGTCCCGGTCGTATCGGTCCACCCAATGGAACCGGGAGTCGGTGACGGCGGCGCGGACGGCGTCCGGATCCGCGGCGCCGTCCGCCTGCTGGAAGGCCGACCAGGTGTCGTTGAAGAAGCAGTTGAGGTCGAGCTCCACGCTCCGGGCCTTGGCAACCTCGTCGATGACCTCGTCGATGCGCTTGGGGTCGCATCGGCCGTACCGGTGGGCGCCGGTCGAGGCCGCCCAGGAGGCTCGCACCAGTGAGCCGAAGGAGTCCTGGTCGACCGGCAGCGTGATGAGGACCTCCTGCGTCGGCGTGCTCACGACGTATCGGGCCTCCGGCATCTCCCGGTTGTCCACGATCAGCCGCAGCGTGCAGCGGTCGAGGCCCGTGGAGCCGGCCAGGAGCGCGGCGACGGCCGCCAGCAGGACACTCGACGGCCCACTCCGGTAGCGAGGCGCCAGGACACGCAGCGCCAGCGGCACGGCACGGGAGATCCGCTCGCCACGCCAGAACCTGGGCGTCTGGCCGGCTCTCGTGCCGCGGTGGGGGAACATGCTCGGCGGGGCCACCGTGAGGTGGCGGCGCCAGTGTTCCACCGCCCGCTCGCAGAGCCGCTCACCCGCAGGCGACGCCTCCAGCGCCGCCTGGTCGACCGGTTGGCGGGCGGGCCGTGGAGGGGGCGCCGCCGTACCGGCGATCGCCGCTTCCACGAGCGCGGTCAGCTCCGCGACCAGCAGTCGCTGGGCGGCGTGGTCCGCCGCCAGATGCGACGTGCACACCACCACCGTGGACACGCCGCCTTCGACGTGGCGGACCAGGAAGCGGACCGGGATCTCCCGCGCGGTGTCGAACCCCTGGCGGCTCCACCGCGCGTGGAAGTCCTCGAACATCGCGTCGGGGACGTCGCCGCCGTCCGGCAGCACGTCGACGTCGACCTGTCCGGCCGCCAGTACGCGCTGCTCCGGCCGGCCGTCCGGGTCGGGGGCGAAAAGCGTCCGGAGCGACTCGTGGCGGCTAACCAGCTCGCCGATCTGCGCCGTGATCTGGGCGAGGGAGGCGCCGGCGGGCATCGGGACGCCCAGCGAGATGTCGAAGAACGCGACGTCCGGGAGCATCCACCGCATGTCGTTCCACACCTGCTCCTGAGCCCACGTCAGGGGCGCGGTGGCGGTGCGTTCGCCGCGGAAGGCGACGGTATGCCGGATCGCGGTGGACGGGTAGTCCATGCGTGCTCCTATCTGGGCGCGAAAGGGGACACGGTCATGTGGGCGTGGCAGCCTTCCGGGCACGGTGCCGGATCAGCAGGGCGATGTAGATGTCGATCAGCAACGCGATCGAGTTGAGCACCGCCACGGTCCAGTAGAGGCCCGTCGAGCTGTGCTCCGAACGGGCGAGCCAGCCGCCGAGGGCGGTGATGGTGGTGAAGTAGATGAGGTTGAGCGCGGTGGCCAGGACGCCCATGCCGGTCTGCTCGATGGCGGTCAGGGTCACCAGCGAGAGCCCCAGGAAGACATAAGTGGGCCCGACGATGGCGAGGAACCGGGCGGTCTCCGCCTGGATGCCGGGATCGGTCGTGCTCAGCGCGGCGAGCCAGTCGCGGCCCAGCCACATGGCGGCGACCAGCGGCAGGTACACCATCGCGCAGATCCGGAGGCCGGACAGGAACGTGTTGCCCAGCTCGGATTCCCGGCCGGCTCCCCGCTGCCGGTTCATCATGATCGCCGTCGCCGAGCCGAGCACGACGCCGGGCACCGTGACGAACGTCTGCAGGGTCAGCGCGTTCGCATACCCCGCCTGCACGATCGGCCCGAGCGGCCCCAGCATGGCCATCAGCACGAAGTTGCTGACCGAGAGGATGCCGTACGACAGGCCGACCGGCAGGCCCACCGAGGTGAGCCGGCGGAGGGCCTGGCGCACGTGCTTGCGGAGTTCGAGATCGGCGCCGGGCCACATACCGGCGCGGCGCATCAGGAACAGGCCGAGCGCGCCGCTGATCGCGCCGCCGAGCGCGAACGCGACGGGAATGGCGTTGGCGCCCAGGCCGCCGCCTACACCGAACACCGCCACGATGCCAAGCTCCAGCACCGCACCGGTCGTGCTCACCGCCGTGCCCGCCTTCGGATGGCCCGCGCCGCGCAGGCTCGCCGCGGTGAGGACCGGTATCGCCAGCGCCGGATGGCAGATCCCGGACCAGCGCACCAGCGCCATGAAGTCCTCGCGCGCTCCGGGCCCGACGTTCAGCACGTCCGCCAGGTACGGCGCGGCGACCCACAGCGCCACCGCCATGATCGTCGCCATCGCCGCCCACAGCACGGCCAGGCCCACGGCCTGCGTCCCGACCTCGTTCTTGCGGCCGGCGCCGAAGCTGATCGCCGCGCCGACCTGGCTGCTGGTGCCGTACGCGAACTGGATCGCGATGTAGACGAGTTCCAGCGGCCAGTAGAGCGAGCGGACGATCAGGGCGTGGTCTCCGACGGCCCGCCCGAGCATCGACACCATGATGATCGGGGCGACGACGCCGGCCAGCTCGCCGATCGTCATCGGGCCCGCCTGCCGGAGGATCTGGCGGGAGATGGGGGCTGCCGGCGGGAGGCTCTCCGTGGTCTCGGCCACCATCATGAGCCAGCCAGGACGGCCAGGGCGAGGAACTCGTACTCGGGGTCGTACTCCGCGAGCACCACCGGGCGCCCACCGTCGAGCAGCCGGGTCGCGTGCTCGGCCAGCGTCGCCCACGCGCCGGTGCAGCCCAGCCCGGGGCGGGCGCGGAGCACCTCTCCGGCTTCGGCGGGGTCCGGCAGCCCGGCCAGTCCCGCGCCGAGGACAAGTGAGTACGGCGCGGCGCTGGGAACCAGTTCCTTGACGGCCTCGGCGAGAGCGGCCGGCACGTGCGCCTCCACGATTCCGGTGGCTTGGCGCACCCGCATACCCGCCGGGTCCGCCGACCTGACCAGCGTCAGCGCCACCACGGAGTCCTGATCGACGACGGCCGACGGCGGCACGGGACCCACCGGACGCGTTCCGGCCTGATCCATGATCAACAGAAGGACGCGCTCGGTCGCGTCCCACCGCGCGTGCGCGCCGGCGAGCCTCAGCGCGGTGAACGGCGCGACGGTGCCCTCATCGGAGACCAGGTACGGCAGGGGCCTGTCGCCCAGCAGCCCGACCAGCTCGGAGGTGGCCGATCGGCGGGCGTCGTAGTCCGGCGTCGAGTAGGCGAGCATGAGCATGTCGGCGCCATCGGTGTCCGGCTGGATGACGGCGGCCCCGAGGTCGGCGTAGGTGTTGCGGTGATCGCCGGCCAGTTCGGTGAACGGGAGGCTCACGCCGTAGAGAGCCAGCATCTCCTCGTAGTGGCGTGTGACGGTCCGCCGGTCGTCCTCCGACGCCTCCCACTCTCCCGGCGGCAACAGGACGTGCCGGCAGGAGCCGAGGCGTAACGGCAGGGTGCCCGGGGCTCCGGGCGGCTCGGCCGGCGAGCCCTCCGGCGGCGGAGTTACGTGCACGGCGGTTTCTCCATTCGGTGCGTTCAGCGACGGAAATGCATCGCGGAGTTCGGTGCGTTCAGTGACGGAAAACCATCGCCGAGAACGTCCCGCTCAATCCGGCGGCCACCATCATGTAGAAGTCACCCGGACGAATCCTGCCATCGTCGATCGCCGTGCGGTAATTGATGAACGGATCGGCGCAGGAGCTGTGCCCGGCGACGGCGATGTTGTCGAGGACGACCCGTTTGACGGGATATCCGATCTGCACGCACAACCGGTGCCACGACATGGTGTTCACCCCGTGCGGCAGGATGAGGGCCACGTCGTCGAGGGTCAGCCCGGCGCGCTCCGCGGCCGTGGTGATGACCTCGGTCAGCGCCGCCGGATACGCCTCCTTGTAATTGCTGAACGAACCGGGAGTGCTTTTCCAGAATGAGGCGAATCGCCCATAGGTCTGGCTGGCGTACGACACCATCCGGTCACGCTCGCCGCTCCGGCCGACGAGGACCGCCGCCGCCCCCTCGCCCATGAACGTGATGTCGCTGATCACCTGCATCCGGTGGCTGAAGATCTTTTCGCCCGCGAGGATGAGCGCGAGAGCGTCCGGGTCGTCATCCGAGGCGAGGAGCTTGCCGGCGGCGTCGACCGCCTGCAGCCCGGTGGCGCAGCCGTGCGCGGCCAGGGCGAACGCCTGGGCGTGCTCCAGGCCCAGCAGCTCGCGGACCCGCTGGAGGGGATTCATCGGGTACGGCGCGACCTCCGCCACGCCGCGGGCGTAGATGAGGTAACGCACCCGATGTCGCACGCCGGGCAGCACGTCGAGCGCCGACGCGGCGGCGAGCAGCAGCTCGACCAGAGTGCCGTCGGGCACGTAACACACCTCGCGGAAGCCGTAGAACCGCCGGAACATCTTGACCTTTTCCGGAGGCAGCTCCATCCGTTCGGCGATCTCCTCGATGGACTTCCGGCCGGGCGGGAGGTAGCCGGCGACGGCATGCAGGACGGTCATGACCCACCATGGGCGGCGGAGGTCAGCATGGGCCACTCCTCGTCGGTCGTCCGTACGCTCGGCGTCGTTCCATGAGCCTGTTCGATAAGGCCTGTTCCATATGGTCTGCGCTTAATGGTCTGCACCCACCACAGGCAGCATGGCGAGTCCGCCCGAACCGGCCAAAGATCCACGCGACCGGTCGATGATTCGACCGCCCGGCTATGCCCGAAGGGCTATCCGGGATCGCCTTGATCCCCTGGAAGCGGGCCGCTTAGCGTGGCAGCCATTGAAAGAAGTCGGAAGGGAGCGAACCGTGGGCGACGGTGTCAGGGAAGGGGTCATCGCTTTGCTCCGGGAGTCTCTCCAGATCGAGCCGGGCGACGACGGTTCGCAGGACCTCAGCGAGCGGGGCATCACCTCGTTCCAGTCGGTGGTGCTGCTGATGGCCCTGGAGGAACGATTCGGCATCACGGTGCCGGACGACGTGCTGATGCTCGAGAACTTCCTCACAGTTGACCGGATCGTCACGCTCGTCGAATCGTTGCGTGACGCGCCCGGGCTGGAGTCGCCTCGCGCGCACGGCTGAGCGCGCCGGTTCGCCGGCGTCGGGCAGGCCCTATCGCGCGACGCCCACAAGCGCGCCTTGCTGTGCCCTCATATGCGTTTATGCACGGTGCGACGTCCCTACAGGACTTCCGTCCAGCAACGCGGCCGAAACCCGGTCGCGGGTCGAACGGTAGTCCGCGTCGAGCTGGTCCAACGCCGGTCCGGTGGCGTGCGGGCCGAGGAACCGCGGCCGGAGCGTCTCGCGAGCGGGCGCCCGCGTTCCTCCGTCGTCCAGGTCGAGGCGCGGCCGGGTCGCCGCCGGTACGGCCAGCGGCTCGCCGGCCATCATGAGGAGTCGCACGAACGCCCGCGGCGGATCGTCCGGTGTGGCCGACTTCAGCAGGGGATTGAGCCAGCTCTCGGCCGCGTTGAGGCGCCACAGCAGCCGCGCGAGCTCGCTGGGATCTTTATTGAGCTCTTCGCTGAGATCGCCCTCGTCGAGGGCGCGGCCGTGGTCGAGCCGTGCGGCGCGCCAGGCGGCCCGGGTCGTGAACGTGGCGGTGACCGGCCCCGCGCAGGCGCGCGCCGCCAGCACGATCGGCAGCAGCGCGCGGGGCTCCAGTGACTCGCAGCTGAGCAGTGTGAGCACGGGGAGCGCCGGATCGGCTTCCCGGGCCGGGACCAGCCGGAGGGCGCCGGCCGGCGGGACGGCGTCCATGTCCAAGTCGGAACACCAGGGACAGGCGAGCAGCCGGACCGCGACGCCCGGGTCGGGGCCACCGAACGTCGTCGGCGCGGGCACCGGTGGCGTCGGCAGGAACGCCGCCGACGCCTCCCTCCACGCGAGCAACTCCACCATGCGCCGCGTGACGCCCACCGCATGGGCGGCCCTTAACGATTCCGCGACCGGCTCCCCGCCGCCGCCCGGAGGGCCGCTCCGAGGGGTGTCCGGCGTGGTGCTCTTCGTGGGCGTGCTCTCTGTGGGCGTGCTCTCTGTGGTCGTGCTCTTCGTGGCGTTCGCGTGGCTCATTCGACCCGCTCCAGTGGGTCGCGGGCTCCGGCCGCCACCGCCGCGACGCCGACCTCGGTCAGCGCCCGCAGGCCGGCGTCGCCCAGCCCGGTCAGGTCGCTCTCGCGCATGCCGCTCCGGATCCAGGTCGCCAGGGCCCGGCGGACAAAGCCGGTCCGGCTCGCCTCGCCCGTGCTCGTGCCGCCCGTGCTCGTGCCGCCCGTGCTCGCGCCGCCCGTGCTCGCGCCGCCTGTGTTCGTGTGGCCCGTGTTCGTGGTGCTCGTGCTCGTGGTGCCCGTGCTCGAATTGGACGGGTCGTACTCCGGCAGCCCACGGGCTACGGCGGCCGCGTCGGCGCCGAGCAGGTAGCCCGCCGCCCACACCTCTAGCGCCGGCCATACCCCGGCCGCCGGCGGGTCGTGGGCCGTACGGCGGTGCCGGTCGAAGCCGTCGGCGATCCGGTCGGGGTCGGCGCCGACCAGATGACACCAGTCGTGCCAGTACCAGCCGAAGGTGTGCTCAACGGGCTCGCCCCGTTGGGGGCTGAGCAGCCGCAGCAGGCACCGTGAGCCGGTCAGCTCGACCGTGAAGGCACGTGGCCCACGCAGGGAAGCCCGTTCCGCCAGTGCGAGTTCGAGTTCGGGCGCCGACGTCCAGTGGCTCCACGGCACCGGCCGGTCGCCTTGGAACAGCGTCGCGTGGAACCGGCCCGGGTGCCCGGCCAGCGTTCCGCTCTCGGTGTGGTCGACCAGATGCGGGACCGTGGCGAGCACCGGACGGCCGAAGCGCCGCAGGAAGGTCAGCACCAGCCAGTCGTCGTCGCGGACCTCATCGGGGAACTCGGCGAGGAACGCGGCGAGTTGACGGGCCTGTGCCGCCGGCAGCACCAGTCCGAGCGTGGGCGTCCACTCGCGGGCCGAGAGCGGAGCCAGGGGCGCTCCAAGGACGGTCGCCAGCCGGACCAGATAGGAGTTCTGCCCTGTGTGCCAACTGGTGTAGAGCGTCAGTGCCCGGTCCGGGCGTCGAGCCAGCACATCGAGCAGTTGCGCGGCGAACTCGTCGGCCAGCCGTACATCATCCTGTAGCACCAGGTGGTGGGTGGCGTCCTCGCCCACGGCCGCCCACGCGGCCTTGGCCGTGCGCAGCGGACTGGGGAAATCGCCGGGCCTCGGGTCGATCACCACACGCGGGGCCAGGCGGGCACAGGACGACAGTAGGTCGCCGAGCAGCGCGGCCCGAGCCGGATGGTGCATGACCACCGTGCTGAGCCGTACCGGCGTGGCGGTCACCGCATCCTCAGCGGCCGGCCCGCGTCGGCCGCCGAAGTGTAGGCGGCCTCGATGATCTGGGCGGTCGACAGAATCTGATCAAGGGGCTCCGGCCACCGGTCGGGCTGTTCCACGTGCCGGACGAAGTCGGTGAAGAGCTCCGGGAACCACTCCTCGTGCGTGCCGCTGGCCGTGGGCGAGCGCAAGGTCCCCCTCTCGGCGCCGGCGGCGGTCTCCACGACGAAGGTGTCGTCGTCGATGAGCACGGAACCGTTGCCGCCGACGACCGAGTAGCGGTTGCGCCGCTCGTCGCAGGCCCAGCTCAGCTCGATCTCACAGGTGCCGCCGGCGAAGTCGAGCCGGGCGGAGACGGACTCCTCGACGCTCCGGCCGTCGTCGTCGGCCGGGCCTGGCACGGTGGTGCAGGCCACCTGCTCCGGCCGGCCGCCGAGAAGCCGGGTGGCCATGTAGACGCAGTGGGTGCCGTGGTCGAGCAGGATGCCGCCGCCGGCCACGCCGGGGTCGCGCCGCCAGTCGGGCTGCCAGCCGGGCGTCCCGACGGCGTGGGTGGTGCGCCTGATCTCGAAGCGAGCCTTGAGCGGCCGGTCGAGCCAGCTGTCGGCGGCCTGGGTGAGCACCTTCATCATCGGCGAGTAGACGTAGTTGTAAATGGGATAGAGCAGCCGTCCGGTGCGGCGTGAGCGGTCCACCATTCGCTCGGTCTCGCGGACGTCCAGGCCCACCGGCTTCTCGCACAGCACGTGGCAGCCGGCCGACATCGCCTGTTCCGCGAGGGGCGCGTGGAAGGCCGGCGGTGCGCAGATGTCCACCACATCGACCGCGCCAAGTGAACCCGATGCGTCGCCGTCGAGTGCGTCGGCGAGGGTGGGCAGCGTACGCAACCGCGGGTCCAGCGCGGAGGCCTGGGCACGACGCCCGGCCGACGGGTCGACGACGGCCACCACCTCGGCCTGCGGCACCTGCCGGTAGGCGGACAGGCGGGCCGCTCCGGCCACTCCGAACCCGACGATGGCGACTCTCACAACCGGCCGCCGGCGGTCTGCTCCGCACCGGCCGCTGGGCCGGGCAGCCCGGCGAGGGTCCGCCGGATGATGTCGACGGCCTCGTGGGCCTGGGTCTCGTCGATGTTCAGCGGTGGATACAGGCGCAGCGCGTTGCCGCCGGTCATCACCAGCACGCCGGCTTCCAGCAGCGCCATGAACGCCTGCCGGACCACCGCCGTGGAGACCGGTCGCCGGCTCTCCTTGTCCTCGACGAGCTCGATCCCGATCGCGAGGCCGGCGCCGCGCACGTCACCCACCAGGGGGGCCTCCTCGGCCAGCGGCGCGAGCGCGGCGAGCATGTCCTTGCCAAGCCGTTCGGCCCGCTCCACGAGGCCGTCGCGCTCGATCACCGAGACCGTCGTCTCGACGGCTCGGCAGGCCATCGGGAAGGCGCCGAAGCTGGAGGAGCTGGCACTGGGGTCGCTGAAGGGGGCCGAGTCCATGGTCTCGGCGGAGGCGATGACCCCGGTCACCGGGTAGCCCGCGCCCATTCCCTTGCCGACCGTGACGATGTCCGGCTCGACCCCCTCATGCTGAAACGCGAACGGCGCGCCGGTGCGGCCGAAGCCCGTCATCATCTCGTCCACGATGAGCAGCGCGTCGAACTCGTCGGCCACCGAGGCCAGAGCGGTCAGGTATCCGGGCGGCGGCACGACGTTGCCCGACCGGCCCTGCACCGGTTCGACGACGATCGCGGCGAGCGCCCCGGTGGACTGCTGCTTGACGACCTCTCTCGCGTGGTCCACGCAGGCGAAACCGCAACCGGGATAGCGGAGCTTGAACGGACACCGGTAGCAGTTGGCGTACGGCGCGCTCATGAACCCGCCCGGCAGCGGCCCCAGGTCCTTCCGCGCTCCGGCGGTCATGGCCAGGCTGCCCAGGGTCTTGCCGTGGAAGCCGCCCCAGAACGACAGCACCTCGTACTTGCCGGTGACGGATTTCGCCAGGCGCAGCGCGGCCTCGACCGCCTCGGCGCCGCCGCTGTAGAGCTGGATCCGGTCCAGGCCGTCCGGCAGGAAGTCGCGCAGCACCCGGGTCATGTCGAGGCGGGCCTGAGATCCGAAGGCGCCCGCGGTCCAGGTCCGCAACTGGGCGGTCATCGCGGCGACGATGGTCGGTTCGGCGTGCCCGATGGAGTTGACCCCACCGGCGCCCTGCAGGTCCAGCACCTCGTTGCCGTCGAGGTCGGACAGGACCGCGCCGTGGGCTTCCGCCACGACGAACCGAGACCAGAGCATGACCGCCTGTAAGCCGGGGCCGATGACCTCCTGCTCTTCGGCCCAGTGACGATGCGTCTCCTGCGGCGGGCCGGACAGACCCCACCGGGGACTCCGCGCCATTACACGCTCCATTCGGTAATCGTCACTGCCCGACGCAAGGAGTATTCAGGCGCGCCGGCTCGGCGGCCAAGCGCCGAAGTGCGCCCGAAAGGCATAGTCGAACCGCCCCCTACCTATCGCGATAGCCGCCGTGCGGGAGAGCCGTAGACTCGGCGACAGCGCCGCGCCGAGGCGAGATCGTTCCTCGGGCGGCGTCACGCCGATCCCTTCACGGATCCATTGGGGGCGACGCCATCATCCCGGCCGACCGTCGCGTCGGCCCGTCCGTGCCCGTGTGCAGACCGAGCCTGGAGGCGTCGTGCGAGTGCTCCTCATCGACAACTACGACTCGTACACGTACAACCTGGCCCAGCTCATGGCCCGGGTTTACGGACGGTTGCCCACCGTGGTGCGGAACGACTCCGCCGAGTTGCGGGCCGTCGACCCGGCGGACTACGACGCGATCGTGGTGTCGCCCGGCCCGGGCAGGCCCCAGGCGCCGCAGGACCTGGGACTGACCGTCGACCTGTTACGCACGACCACTCTGCCCGTGCTGGGTGTCTGCCTCGGGCACCAGGCCATCGGCTGGCTGTCTGGCGCGTGGGTCGGGCCCGCTCCGCAGCCGCGCCATGGGTACGTGGATCGGATCCGGCACGATGGGACGGACCTGTTCGCCGGGCTCCCGCAGGATTTCGCGGCGGTGCGCTACCACTCGCTGTGCGTGAAACCGGAGGGCGTGCCCGACCTCGCGACCACCGCGTGGACCGAGGACGGCGTGGTCATGGCGCTGCGGCACCGCACCCGGCCGTGGTGGGGGGTGCAGTTCCACCCCGAATCGGTCGGCACCCAGCACGGCGCGCGACTGGTCGAGAACTTCGCCGGGCTGGCACGCCGGAGCCGGGCCGTCCTCGCCGCACCA
Source organism: Planotetraspora sp. A-T 1434 (assembly GCF_025420585.1). Lineage (GTDB taxonomy): Bacteria > Actinomycetota > Actinomycetes > Streptosporangiales > Streptosporangiaceae > JAOEGB01. Next base: position 12,068 of record NZ_JAOEGB010000046.1, read on the forward strand.
CCACAGGAGGCGGCCGCGACACCCTCCCCGGATTCCCGCCAGCGGGACGGCGGGTGGCGGCTCCGAGTGCGGACCGTGGACTCCGAGGTGGATCCCGAATGGCTCTTCCGCCGGTGGTTCTCAGGCAGCCCGTCGGCCTTCTGGCTGGACAGCAGCCGGGTCGAGCGTGGCCTGTCCAGGTTCTCCTTCGTCGGCGACGGGGGCGGCCCCCATGGCGAAACGCTGCGCTATCGGGTCGGCAGCCGCCGGGTCCACTCGGTACGCGCCGACGGGACGACCTCGCAGCTCCCCGGCTCGATCTACGACGTTCTCGCCGCGCGCCTGCGTGAGCGTGCGCTCGCCGACGACGCCGGCCTGCCGTTCGATCTCGATGGCGGATATGTCGGTTACCTGGGCTATGAGATGAAGGCGGAGTCGACCGGTGCGGCAGCGCACCGCTCCGCTCTGCCGGACGCCGTGTGGATCTCCGCCACACGCTTCGTCGCGGTCGACCACCTGGAGGGCCGGACCTACGTGGTGGCGCTGGCCGGCCCCGATCCCGAGGACGTCGCGGTGGCCGACCGGTGGGCCGACCGAGTCGCCGCCGGCCTGCCCGGCCCGGACACGCCGGCCGATGCCACAATCGGGCCGCCCGCCGCGTCAGAGGAGCTTCTGACGGATGTCGAGCAGTGGCTGACCCGGCCGCGCGAGGACTATCTGGCCGACATCGCCGAATGCCGGCGCCTGCTGCGTGAGGGTGAGAGCTACGAGATCTGCCTGACGAACTCGGTCCGCCTGCCGTACACGGGGGATCTGTTCGCGTTCTATTCGCGGCAGCGCCTGCTGAACGCCGCGCCGTACGCCGCCTTCCTGCAGTGGGACGGGCACCGGGTGGCGTGTTCCTCGCCGGAGCGCTTCCTGCGGGTCACCCGCGACCGGGTGGTGGAGTCGAAACCGATCAAGGGAACGGCGCCCAGGCATCCCGATCCGGATTTCGACCGGGTCATCCGCGACGACCTGGCCAAGGACCCGAAGACACGCGCCGAGAACATGATGATCGTGGACCTGCTCCGCAACGACCTGGGCCAGGTCTGCGAGGTCGGGACGGTGGAGGTGCCCCGCTTCATGGCGGTGGAGTCGTACACGACCATGCACCAGCTCGTGTCCACCGTGCGGGGACGGCTGCGCGGCGACGTCGACGCGCTGACCGCCACCCGGCACTGCTTCCCGGGCGGTTCGATGACGGGCGCGCCGAAGGTCCGGACCATGGAGATCATCGACAGGCTCGAAGGAGCCGCCCGCGGCGTCTACTCGGGGACGCTGGGCTATTTCGCGCTCAGCGGCGCATGCGATCTGAACATCGTGATCCGCACGGCGGTGAGCGGCGACGGCCACCTCACCGTGGGGGCCGGGGGCGCCATCGTGCTCGACTCCGACCCGGTCGCCGAGTATGAGGAGATGCTCCTCAAGGCCCGGGCGCCGCTGCGGCCCCTCCTCGCCGGCGAGCCGGTCACGCTCAAGGACCCGGCGCACCAGTCACGATGAAGGGCCCGTTGCCCCCGTCATGCTGAAGGCTCTGGGCGGCGGGCAGCGGTCAGGTGGCGCTTCCGTCCGTCAGGCCCTGCCACAACGGAGCCATGCGGATCTTTCCCGTCGTCGTCCTCGGCAGCGCCGGGACGAGGTGAAGACGCCTGGGGATCTTGTATGACGACAGCAGGGCGGCCAGATGCCGGCGCAGGCCGAGCTCCGTCACGTCTGGCTCGGCCACGACGAACGCGACATATCCGGCGTCCTCCCCGACGACGGCGACGCAGTCCCGGACGCCCGGCATCGACCGCACCGCGTTCTCCACCTCGGCGGGATCGACCTTGCGGCCTCCCACGACGACGCGCCGGTTGACCCGCCCGGTGACGACGATCCGGCCGGAGCCGTCCACCGTGCCCCAGTCGCCGGTCCGGAACCATCCGTCGACGTAGGACCGCTGCGTGAGCTCGTCCTGGCCGAGGTAACGGCTCGGCCGTCCCGGCACCCGGACGAACAGCTCGCCCTCGCCCGCCGACCACTCGCCGTCGAGCCTCGTCCGGGCCTGGACGCCGGGCACCAACCGGCAGGCGTCATCCGGACCGTCAGGAGCGGCGAAGCCGATCTGCCCCAGTTCGGTGGCTCCGTACTGGTCGCGCAGCCTCGCGCCCGTCGCCTCCAGCCACGCGGAGCGTACGGCCGGCCGCAGCGGTTCGCCGGCGGACACGCACAGCCGCAGGTCCGGCAGCCCGTGTGACGGCATGGTTTCGAGTGCCGCGCCGTACAGGAACGGCACGGACTGCACGACGGTGGCGCGGGTCTCCGCGAGCAGCGGCACCAGCGCGGACGGCAGGGGCGGATGCGGTGCGAGCACGATCGTGGCGCCTGTGAAGAGCGCCGGAACCAGGACCACTCCGAAGGCGAAGGCGTGATGGAGCGGTGTGGTGCAGAGGATCCGGTCGGCGTCCCCGTAACCCGCCACCTCGGCGAAACGGACCGAGTTGTCCACCACGGCGGCCCAGTGTTTCCCCACCACCTTCGGCAGGCCGTTCGTGCCGGAGGTGACCAGAGCGAGCTCCTGCACGTGGGCGGGCGGCTCGGGCCACGCCGCCGGTTCGCGGGCGACGACCGGCGGGACGCACGTCCGCGCCTCGGCCAGCCGCATGAGCTGGCTCCGCTCCTGCTCGGTGGCTCCGGCGTCGAACAGCAGCGGGACGGCGCCCAGTGCGGCGGCGGCCAGGATGGTGACGATCGACGCGACACTGTTTCCGGTCGGGATGGCGACCGGCTCGCCGGGCCGCGCCCCGTTGTCGCGCAGGTGCGCGCTGGTCGCCGCGACCGCCGCGACCAGTCGGCCGTACGGCAGGGCCGTGCCGTCCGCCGCGATGACCGCGTCGGCGGTGGGACGTTCGACGGCCCAGCGCCGCAGCCGGTCGAAGAACGCCGCATGGCCCAGCAGCACACGCCCGTCCGCGTCGGCGGACCGTGTCATGCGTGTCCCCCCGGTCCCGGGCGTACCGGCTGGGCGTCTTCACCGGCGCCGACCGAAGCCCCGTCGCCGCCGCCGTCGCTCTCGAGGCTTATGTACGCGACGAGGGAGGCGATGGAGCTGGCCACGGCCCACAGCTCGGCCTCGGCGACCTGTTTCACGTCCGCGTCCTGTTCGAGCTGGGCGACGACGTGCATCAGGTCCAGGGAGTCCACGCCGACGGCGAGGAAGGGCTCGTCGACTCCGATGCCGTACGCCACCTCGTCGCCGATTCGCTCGGCCAGTCTCCGGCGTACCAACGCCTCGGGATCGCTGTGGCCGGCGGTGTCCACGTCGTGCATCTTCACCCGTTTCTCCGGTTTTTAGGCGCCTGCGGTGTTAGGCGCGTGCCCGGGCAGGCGGCGTTTCCACGATCCACGACCGCTCACGCTCGCGCGACCTGCTTTCGGGCAGGGTGGATCGGGTATGCCCGATGAGCGCCCGTTCCGTCCTCCGTGGCGCACGCGGGAGGAGCCGATACTCGCTGATGACGCACCGGGAGCTGCCGGGGGTCGCGCCCGAAACGCATACGGACAGGTGGCCGGATGGACTTCAGCCTCTTCTACTTCGCCGACGACAGCGAAGCGGAGCCGGCCGGGGATCGTTACGCACTGCTGCTCGAAGGCGCCCGCTTCGCCGACCAGCACGGATTCCGCGCGGTCTGGACCCCCGAACGGCACTTCCACTCCTTCGGCGGCCTCTATCCCAATCCGTCCGTCGTCGGCGCCGCGCTCGCCACAGTCACCGAGCGCGTGCACATCAGGGCGGGCAGCGTGGTGGCACCCCTGCACCATCCGCTCCGCATCGCCGAGGAGTGGGCCGTCGTCGACAACCTCTCCCGGGGCCGGGCCGGCGTGTCGTTCGCCTCGGGCTGGAACGTGGCCGACTTCTGTTTCGCTCCGGAGGCTTACCCCGACCGCAAGGCCGCCCTCCTCGATCAGATTCAGACCGTGCGGGCGCTGTGGCGCGGCGAACATCTCGATGTCGTCGACGGCGTTGGCGACAAGACCCGGGTACGCGTCTACCCCCGTCCCGTTCAGCCCGAGTTGCCGGTCTGGATCACCAGCGGCGGCGATCCGGAGACCTTCCGCGCCGCCGGGGAGGCCGGCTTCGGCCTGCTAACCCACCTGCTCGGTCAGGACATGGACCAGCTCGCCGCCAAGATAGCGGTCTATCGGCAGGCTGCCGAGCAGGCCGAGGGCCAGGGGCGGTCGGGTGCGCGGGGGAGGGCCGGTCACGTGGTCGCCATGGTGCACGCCTTCGTCGGAGACGATGACGCGGCGGTGAGAGAGCAGGTCCGGGCGCCGCTGTCGGCCTACCTGCGCAGCTCGCTCGATCTGGCCAGGTCGCAGGTGGACGCCGCGCATCCGCTCTCGCGGGAGAAGGACCACGAGCGGGCCGTGGACATCGTCGTGGCCAAGGCCTTCGACCGCTATGTCGATGGCGGCGGACTGCTGGGCGGCCTGGACACGTGCCTGAGCCGAGTGCGCCGGCTCCAGGAGATCGGCGTGGACGAGGTCGCCTGTCTCATCGACTTCGGACTGCCCGCCGACCAGGTCCTGGGCGGCCTCGATCGGCTGGACCTGCTGCGGCGGATGAGCCAGGCCGAGGCGGATTCCGGACCGGCCACCACCCCCTCCTAGACGCGTGATCATGCAGCTGTTCCCGCACGCGCCGTCCTACCTGGCGCTTCGTGCGGCGTGATCATGCACACGTTCCCCTGCGTACCGTCTACCGGGCGCTTCGTGCCGCGTGATCATGCGTGACGAGGGTCCGCCCGATGGACAGACGCTGCATGATCGCAAACGGTGTCGGCGCTGATCAGACCGCATGTGGCGGAATCGGTGCATGATCACGACCCGGGAACCCCCACGGAACCCCGGACGGAACCCCCACGGAACCGCCACGTCCCCGGGACTCCCGGGAAACCGTGCATGATCACGGCGACGGGCGTGTGAGAAACACACACTTGACACCCTGACGTATTCACGCATGTTGCTGATTACTGTCACTAGTTGTGACGGCATGCCCATGTAAGTCTTGGATTGCACCTCGCGGTGCCGGAAGGCCGATCGCCGGCTTTCCGTCGCAAGAGAACCGCTGACGACCGATCCGATCGATATCCCGAGAGTCATCTGAGAGCTATCCCGAGAGTTTCGCGAGAGTCCATTCCCCGAGAGTCGCCCCCAAAAGTCACATATCGGCGGTTACGCAAGGGCACCCGAGGGTGAGGCCCGGCTGAGCGCGGTGAGACCCATCTCCCCGGCCCAGGAGCATCCGTGTCCTCATCAATCCGATGCGTCTTTTCTCGTGCCCGCGGGCGAGCCACCGTAGGCGCGTCATGGAGGTTTCCAGTGATCGAACTCCTGAACCGGCCCCACGTCCCGACCTTCCTCAAATCCCAGTTCGCCGCCCTGGCCCGGGACCACCAGGTCTGCGGCGCACAGCTCGTCATCCAGCATGACGACGAGACCGTGGCGATCGAGGTGGGCGAGATCCAGCATGGCGGCGGCCGCCCGGTCACCCGCGACACCGCCTTCCCCATCGGGTCGGTGACCAAGTCCTTCACCGCCACCCTCGCGATGACCCTCGTCGCGGACGGCGACCTTGACCTCGACGAGCCGTTGGGCGGGCATCTGCCCGAGCTGGGCGAGCTGGGCCACCGGCTCACCCTCCGGCACCTGCTCAGCCACACCGCCGGGTTCGCCTGCGGGCCGGACTCCACCGAGGTGGCCACCAGCTCGCCCCGCCGCTATATCACCGACCACTGCGGGCGGCAGAACCTCGTGCTCCCGCCGGGCGCCGGCTTCTCCTACTCGAACATGGGCTATGTCATCGCCGGTCGGCTGGTCGAGGTGATCACCGGCATGAGCTGGACAGAGGCCATGGCGTCGATCTTGCTCCGGCCCCTGGGGATCGCGCCGTCCTTCATCTGCCCGGTCGCGGGCCGGCCGTCCGGCCGTCCGATCGCCACCGGTCACTCGGTCAATCTCGCCCTCGGCAGGACGCAGCCCGTCCAGCAGTCCCTCGCGCCGCCGGAGGCTCCGGCCGGGGCACTGGCCATGAGTGCCATGGACCTCGTGGCTCTCGGGCGGACCCATGTGCCCCCGGGTGTGCCGGGGCTGCTCCCGCCCGGCCTTGCCGTACAGATGCGACGGCCCGTCCCCGCAGCGAACCCCTTCGGGCTTGCCGACGGGTGGGGCCTCGGGTTCGCCGTGTTCCGGGACGAGGCCACCGAGTGGATCGGCCATGACGGCAACGCGGACGGCACCTCCTGCTACCTGCGCGTCGATCCGGTCGACGGGTGGATCGTCGCCCTCACCACCAACACCAGCTCGGGGATCGGCCTCTGGCGGGAGCTCGGCGCCCAGCTCGCCGACGCCGGGATCCCGATCCCCGGCGACGGCTCGCCCGCCGCCGCCGCACCGCCCGCCGTGGCGCCACCGGACTGCGTCGGGGTGTACGCCAACGGCGACTCCGAGTTCGTCGTGACCGGCTCGGACGGGTGCTTCTCCCTCGCCGTGGATGGGTCGGACTTCATGGTCCTGGCCAGTGCGGACGGCCTGACCTTCTCGCTGATGGAGCACTCCTCGGGCCAGCGTCTGCCCGGTGGGCGATTCCAGCGTGACCCGGACACCGGCGAGATCAACGGAATCCAGGTCAACGGCCGCCTGGCGCGCCGGCGCCCGTACGTCCCGGCCATGTCCCGCTGAGCAGCCACACGTGCCTGCCGTACGTCCACGTGCCTGTTTCCCGGTTCGTCCTCCAGCCGTTTCCGCGGTGAACCGCGTCGGAAAGGTGTGAAAACTTATGTTGACCGAGGCCCCCGGCACGCTACCGGCCCCTGAGTGGAACGACACCGGCCGCGAGGTCGCGCCCGCCACGTTGCCACGGCTGTTCGAGGACCAGGTGGCGCGGACGCCGGACCTGCCGGCGGTGCTGTTCGAGGGCGGCTCGCTGACCTACGCGGAGCTGGAGGTCCGGGCGAACCGGCTGGCGCACCTGCTGATCCGGCGTGGGGTCGGCCCGGAGCGCATCGTGGCGCTCGCCCTGCCGCGATCGGTGGAGATAGTCGTGGCGCAGCTGGCGGTCGCGAAGGCCGGCGCCGCCTTTGTGCCTGTGGATCCGGGCTATCCGCCCGAGCGGATCGCGTTCATGCTGGCCGACGCGGCGCCCGTCCAGGTCATCACATCCGCTGAGTTGGCCCCTGAATTGAACACCGAACTGCTTGTGGGGGAGGCCACGGGCGTCGTGGCGCTCGACGAGCCCGCCATTGTGGACGCGGTGGCGGCGATGCCCGGTCACGCGCCGACGGACGCCGATCGCACCTCGGAGCTGCTGCTCGCCCACCCGGCGTATGTCATCTACACCTCGGGATCGACCGGCAGGCCGAAGGGCGTGGTGGTCTCGCACCGGGGACTGGCGAGTTTCTCCGCGGCGGAGGTGGACCGATATGCGGTGCGGGCTGGGGATCGGGTGTTGCAGTTCTCCTCGCCGAGTTTCGACGCTTCGGTGCTGGAGCTGTGCATGTCGCTGCCGGTCGGGGCAGCGCTCGTCGTGCCGCCTCCGGGTCCGTTGCTCGGTGAGCAGTTGGCCGAGGTGCTCGCCGAACGGCGGGTGACGCATGCGCTGATCCCTCCGGCGGCCCTGGCCACCGTGCCGGCGGAGGCGGCGCGCGAGCTGCCCGAGTTCCGGATGGTCACCGTGGGCGGCGACGCGTGCCCGGCGGAGCTCGTCGAGCTCTGGGCACCCGGGCGCAGGATGATCAACTCCTACGGCCCGACGGAGTCCACGGTCGTGTCGACGTGGAGCCGGCCGCTGGTGCCGGGCCGTACGCCGCCGATCGGGGAGCCGATCTGGAACACCCGGGTCTACGTGCTGGACGAGGCCTTGCGGCCGGTCCCGGTGGGCGTCGCCGGCGAGCTGTACGTGGCGGGGATGGGACTGGCGCGTGGATATCTCCGCAGGCCGGGGCTGACGGCGCAGCGCTTCGTCGCCAACCCGTTCGGCGCGCCCGGCGAGCGGATGTACCGCACCGGCGACCTGGTGCGGTGGAACGCCGACGGCGAGCTGGAGTTCGCGGGCCGCGCCGACGACCAGGTGAAGATCCGCGGCTTCCGGATCGAGCTCGGCGAGATCGAGACCGCGCTCACGCGGCATCCGGAGATCGGCGCGGCCGTCGTGACCACCCGCGAGGACCGGCCCGGTGACAAGCGGCTGGTCGCCTACGTGGTGCCCGCCAACGGGCGCGTGGCCACGCCCGGTGAGCTGCGCGCTTTCCTGGCCAGTTCGCTGCCCGTGTTCATGCTGCCCGCGGCGTTCGTCAGGCTCGACGCTCTGCCGCTGAGCCCCAACGGCAAGCTGGACCGCCGCGCGCTGCCCGCGCCCGAAGGCCGTGGCGCGTCCGACGCCTATGTCGCCCCGCGCACCGAAACGGAGCGGACGCTGGCCGACATCTGGGCCGAGGTGCTCGGAGCGCCGCGCGTGGGCGTCGAGGACGACTTCTTCCTGCTCGGTGGCGACTCGATCCAGGCCGCACGCGCCCTCTCCCGCGTCCGGGCAACGTGCGGCGTCGAGTTGCCGGCCCGTGCGATGTTCGACGCGCCGACCGTGGCGCAGCTCGCCGAGGCGGTGCGCGGGGCGGGCCGTACGGACCCGGCGGAGCGGATCCGCCGGGTCTCTCGCGATGGCATGCTGCCACTGTCGGCCGCGCAGCGACGGCTGTGGTTTCTCGACGACCTGACCTCCGGCGGGACCGGATACAACACCGGGGTCGGGCTTCGGCTGTCCGGCCCGCTGGACCTCGACGCGCTCGGAGCCGCGCTCAAGGCGCTGGTGGACAGGCACGAGTCGTTGCGCACCACGTTCGACACCGTGGACGGACACGGGGTGCAGATCGTGGCGACGCACGGCGAGCTGCCCCTCCGCGTGGCCGATCTGTCCGCGCCTGACACGCCTGATCAGGTCAGCTTTGATCTGGCCGGCTTTGATCTGGCCACACTGGATCTGGCCACGCCTGACCTCTCCACGGACGATCTTTCCGTATCCGGCTCGGCGGGGGCCGGGTTGTCCCCGGCCTCGACGGACACCGTTGAGCAGAGGGTGGAGCGGGTGCTGCTGGACGAGCTGCGCACTCCATTCGACCTGCGGAAAGGGCCACTGAGCAGGGCGGTCGTGGTGCGCCTCGGCGAGGACGACCACGTCCTCATGCTGAGCCAGCACCACATCGTCACCGACGGCTGGTCGGTCGGCATCCTGGTCGACGAGCTGGCGCAGCTGTACGCCGCCGCGCGGAGCGGCGTTCCGGTGGCGCTGCCGCCTCTGCCGATCCAGTACGCCGACTTCGCCGTGTGGCAACGCGAACGGCTGGCGGGCCCGGCGTTTGAGGATCACCTGGATTACTGGCGCGCAAAGCTGGCCGGCGGCCAGGCGCTCGAACTGCCGACCGACCGGCCCCGGCCCGCCATTCTCTCCACGGCCGGCGCGGTGCACCGCCGCGACCTGCCGGCCGATCTGGTCGGCGCGTTGACCGAGGTAGGGCAGGCATACGGCGCCACGCTGTTCATGACCCTGGTGGCCGCCGTGCAGGTGCTGCTGGCTCGGTACAGCGAGCAGGAGGACGTCGCGGTCGGCACCGTCACCTCCGGCCGAAACCGGGCCGAGCTGGAGGATCTCGTCGGGTTCTTCATCAACACCGTCGTCCTGCGCTCCCAGGTGGACGAGTCGCGGAGGTTCGGGGACTTCCTGTCCGCGGTCCGGGAGACCGTGCTGGAGGCCTTCGCCCACGACGAGGTGCCGTTCGACCGGCTGGTCGACGAGCTCCAGCCGGAGCGCGATCCCAGCCGCACGCCGCTGGCGCAGGCGCTGGTGGTCCTCCAGAACGCGACGGTCCAGCCGACGGAGGTGGGGGGTCTGCGCGTCGCCGAGCACGACCTGCCCCGGCACTCCGCCCGGTTCGAGCTGGTCGTCGAGTTCGTCCCCCGGGGCGACTCGATGACGATGGTGCTCGAATACAACACCGATCTCTTCGAACCCACGACCATCGCGCGAATGGCCGGCCAACTGGAAACGCTGCTGGCCGCGATAGCCGCCGCGCCGGACCGTCCGCTGGCGGACCTGGCCGGCGGCCCTGCGGAGTCCACGACTCCACAGGTCCGGAAGGACGGGCGGTCGGACTTCCGTACGCCGTCCCGCCGGTCCGAGGTGCGTCCGCTGTCCGGCCGGGCGGTCACGTCCGCGGGCGGCTCCGGCTACGTGGCGCCCCGCACCCCGGTCGAGCGGGCGCTGGCGCGGATCTGGGCCGACGTGCTGGGAGTGGACCGGGTCGGCGCGACGGACAACTTCTTCGAGCTGGGCGGCGACTCCATCCTGAGCATCCAGGTGGTGTCCCGGGCCCGGCAGGACGGGCTGGACCTGACGTCCAGAGACGTCTTCCTGCACCAGACCGTCGCGTCCCTGGCCGCGCGCCTCACCGAGGCGGCGGCGCCCGCTCACCAGCCGGTGGGCGGGCTTCCCGATCAGGGCGTCGTGAGCGGACCCGTGCCGCTGACGCCGATCCAGCACTGGTTCTTCGAGACCCATCCTGAGCGTCCCCACCACTTCGACCAGTCCGTTCTCGTCGAGCTGGCCGTACGACCGGATGAACAGGCGCTGCGGCACGCCCTCGACGCGGTGCTCGCGCATCACGACGCGCTCCGGATGCGGTTCGAGCGGGCCGGCGGCGAGTGGCGGCAGCACAACGCCCCTCCGGCCGGTCCAGGTGACGAGGCCGGCGAGTCACTGGAACGCCGCGACCTGTCCGGGATGGACGCCGGGGAGCGGGCCGCCGCGATGCGGGCCATCGCCGACGAGGTCCACGCGGGCTTCGACCTCGCCACCGGGCCGCTGGTGAAGGCCGTCCTGTTCGACGGCACGCCCGGCCAAGCCTCCGGCCGAGCTTCCGGCGGCGCGCTCGACCGTGCCTCCGGCGGCACCTCTGAGCAGGGGGCCGAGGGGCGGCCCGCGCTGCTCCTCGTCGTGCACCATCTCGTGGTCGACGGCGTGTCCTGGCGGATCCTGCTGGAGGACCTCGGCCGCGCCTACCGGCAGGCCGTCCGGGGGGAGCCGGTCGATCTCGGGGCCAAGACCACGTCGTTCCAGGAGTGGGCCACACGGCTGACCGCGTACGTCGCGGACGGCTGCCTGGACGACGAGCGTGACCACTGGGCGGCCGTGACCCGCGACGGCGATCTCTCCGTGCCGGTCGACGGCCAGGGAGCCGGCACGGGCGCCAACACGGTACGGACGACCCGCTCGGTCACCGCGCGGCTGAGCCCGGAGGAGACCGAGAGCCTGCTGCGACAGGTGCCCGGCGTCTACCGGACCCAGGTGAACGATGTCCTGCTCGCCGCGCTCGGCGAGGTGCTGAGCCGGTGGACGGGACGCCGGCGGGTGCTGGTCGACCTGGAGGGCCACGGCCGTGAGGACCTGCTGGAGGGCGTGGACCTGACCCGTACGGTCGGCTGGTTCACCACGATCTTCCCGGTCGCGCTCGACCTGCCCCGCGACCCCGGCGACCCGGGCCTTCTCCGCTGGGGAGCCACGCTGAAGTCGGTCAAGGAGCAGCTGCGGGCGGTGCCGCGCCGGGGTCTCGGCTACGGGGCCCTGCGCTATCTCGGCGGTGCCGTACAGGCTGAAACCGATCGGCGGCCGCAGGTGAGCTTCAACTACCTGGGACAGTTCGACTGGCCCGTCGATGAGAGCGGACCCTTCCGCGCCGTTCCCGGGGGGCTGGCCGCCGACGACGATCCGGAGGCGATGCGGCCGCACCTGCTCGACGTGGTCGGCGCGATCGAGGACCAGAGGCTCGAGTTCACCTGGTTCTACTCGGACGAGGTGCACCACGAGCACACCATCAGGCGGCTGGCCGACGACATGATCGGCGCGCTGCGCGAGATCATCGAGCACTGCGCGCGGCCGGAGGCCGGAGGCCGCACGCCGTCGGACTTCCCGCTGGCGCGGCTCGACCAGGCGGCCGTGGACCGGCTGGCCGGTGATGGCCGGTCGGTGGAGGACATCTACCCCCTCACGCCGATGCAGGCCGGCATGGTCTACCACGGGCTGTCCAACGGCGACCAGGGTCTCTATCTGCAGCAGCTGACGTTCGTCCTGGACGGCGTGGCCGACCTCGGGGTGCTGCGGGCCGCCTGGCAGCACGTGGCCGACCAGACCGCGGTGCTCCGGTCACGGGTGGTCTGGGAGGGCGTCTCCACACCCGTCCAGGTCGTCAGTCGCCACGCCGCGGTGCCGTTCACCTGCCTCGACTGGACGGATCTCCCCGAGGCCGAGTGGCGGGAGCGGCTTCGGCGTCTTCTCGACGCCGACCGGGCCAAGGGCATTGACCTGGGCACGGCGCCGTTGATGCGGCTGACGGCGGCCCGGCTGTCGGACACCGAGGTCCAGGTGGTGTGGACGTTCCACCACCTGCTGCTGGACGGATGGAGCGTCTTCCAGGTCCTCTCGGACGTCTTCGCCTGCCACGCCGCACTGGCCGCCGGGCGCGCTCCGGAGCCGGTGGCCCGGCCGCCCTTCGGCGACTATCTGCGGTGGCTCGCCCGCCGCGACCGGAGGGAGGCGGAGCGGTACTGGCGGGGGCTGCTGGCCGGGTTCGCCGCGCCCACGCCCCTGGGCTACGACCGCACCCCCGGACCGTCGCACGCGAGCGTCTCCACTGCCCGGCTGTCCGTACGGCTCGACGAGGCGGAGTCCGGCGCGCTGCAGGAGTTCGCCAGGCGGCACCGGTTGACGGTGAACACGGTCGTCCAGGGGGCCTGGGCCGTGGTGCTGTCCCGGACCAGCGGGCGGCGCGACGTGTGCTTCGGCACCACGGTGTCCGGCCGCCCGGCCGACCTTCCCGGCGCGGACACCATCACTGGGATCTTCATCAACACGGTGCCGGTGCGGGTCGACGTGGCGGGCCCGGCGAGCGTGGCCGAGTGGCTGCGGGCCCTCCAGGGCGCCCAGGCGCACTCGCGCAAGTTCGACCACGTATCGCTGACCCAGTTGCAGGGCTGGAGCCAGCTACCCGGCGGGGTAGACCTGTTCGACAGCATCGTGGTCTTCGAGAACTACCCGATCGACGACGCGGTCGCGGCGCAGCACGGCCTGCGGCTGCGCGAGCTGAGCGCCGTCGAGACCACCAACTATCCCCTCAGCCTCGCGGTGACCCCCGGCACGCGGCTGGCGGTGGACTTCGGCTACGACCCCGATCTGTTCGAGGCGGAGACGATCGAGCGGCTGGCCGGCCGGTTGCGCCACGTCCTGCGGCGGTTCATCGACCAACCGGACGGCCAGCTGGACCGGGTCGGCACCATCACCGAGGCCGAGCGGGCCCACGTCCTGAGGGACTCCCACCCACTTCAGCCCGCCCTACCCAAGGCCGGCCACGAGACCATCCCCGGAGCCCTCCAAGAGACCGCGGCGCAGCCCACCCCGCCAGGGACCGGTTACGTCGCACCACGAACCGACAGTGAGCGCGTGGTGGCGCGGATCTGGGCCGAGGCGCTCGAGACGGACCAGGTCGGGGTCGAGGACGACATCTACTACCTCGGCGGGGACTCGCTGCGGGCCCTGCTCATCACTTCAAAGATCAAGTCGGCGTTCGACGTCACCCTCACCCCGCGTGACGTGCTGATCAGCCGTACCGTCTCCGCGCTCGCCGAGCTGGTGGAGGAGAAGATCCTGCACGAGCTTGAGCGGGTCGCCGCCGGTGGCGGCAACGAGCGCTAACTCTGAGGAGAGCAACCATGCCGTCATCGCACCAGAGCCGGATCTCGGCCCTGCCCAGCGAGCTTCAGGAGTTACTGCGCCGGCGTCTGGCCGGGCAGGCGGGCCACGCCGGGCAGACAGGCCAGGCCGACGTGATCCCGCCGGCGGACCGCGGCGGCCCGATCCCGCTGTCGTTCGCTCAGCAGCGGATGTGGTTCCTCGATCAGCTGCGGCCGGGGACCTCCGAGTACCACAGCGCGCTGGCCCTGCGGCTGCTGGGATCGCTGGAGGTTTCCGCGCTGACCGGCGCGGTGCGAGAGGTGGTGGCCCGTCACGAGTCGTTGCGGACGACGTTCGACGAGGTCGACGGCCAGGCGGTGCAGCGCGTCCACCCGGCGCCCGCGGCTGATCTGCCGGTGCTCGACCTGGTGACGGTGGCCACGTCCGAGGAGCAGGATCGGGCGCTGGCCGAGGAGTACGCCCGGCCTTTCGACCTGCGCCGTGGACCGCTCTTCCGGGCGAAGCTGGTACGCGTTTCCGGCACCGAACATGTGCTTTTGCTGACCGCCCATCACATCGTCACCGACGGCTGGTCGATGGGGGTCCTCGCCGACGAGCTGGCCGCCGTCTACACGGCCTCCGTCACGAGGGAGGACGCCGCCCTGCCGCCACCACCGCTGCAGTACGGAGATTTCGCGGTGTGGCAGCGTGACCGTCGCCCCGGCGCGCCCGGTGGCGAGCAGCCGAGTGGGCAGCGGGACGAGGCGCCGGATGAGCATCTCGCCTATTGGACGCGGCAGCTCGCCGGCGTCTCGCCGCTGGAACTGCCGACCGATCGGCCGCGTCCGGCCGTACGGACCTCCGCCGGTGCCGTACACCGCTTCACCGTGGACGCCGACGTCGCCGCGCGCCTCGGTGAGCTCACTCGCGCCCGGGGCGCGACGCTCTTCACCGCACTGGTGGCCGCCTGCCAGCTGTGGTGCGCCCGCTACGCGGGGCAGGAAGACGTCGCGGTGGGCACGGCGGTCTCCGGCCGTCACCGGCCCGAGCTGGACCGGACGGTCGGCTTCTTCGTCAACACGGTGGTCCTGCGCTCGTCGGTGGACCTGTCGCTGACCTTCGCCGACTTCCTCGCCGCCGTGCGGGACACCGCCCTCGACGCGTTCGCCCACGACGAGGTGCCGTTCGAGCGGCTCGTCGACGCCGTCCAGGTCACGCGTGACCCCAGTCGCAACCCGCTCTTCGACGTCATGGTGCTGTGGGAGGACGCCGGGCGCGGGGCTCCGGCGTTCACCGG
This sequence comes from Planotetraspora sp. A-T 1434, assembly GCF_025420585.1. GTDB lineage: Bacteria > Actinomycetota > Actinomycetes > Streptosporangiales > Streptosporangiaceae > JAOEGB01. Next base: position 27,139 of record NZ_JAOEGB010000046.1, read on the forward strand.
TCTCCGGGTCGAGGACGTCACCGTGGAGCGCCACGCCGCCACCTTCGACCTCACGGTGGAGTTCCAGCAGCGCGGCGGCGAGATCGTCGGCTCCGTGGAGTACAGCACCGACCTGTTCGACGCGCGGACCGTCGCGCGGATGGCCGAGCACCTGCGCGTACTGCTGGAGGCGGTGGCGGCCGATCCCGACCGGCGGCTCGCGGAGCTTCCGCTGTCGGGCGAGGCGGAGCGGCATCGCCTGCTCGTGGAATGGAACGACACCGACCGCGACGTGCCGGCGGCCGTGCTGCCCGGACTGATCGAGGAGCAGGTGGCGCGGACACCGGACGCCGTCGCCGTGGTGTCCGGCGGTGTCGAGCTGTCATACGGCGAGCTGAACGCGCGGGCGAATCGGCTGGCGCGGCGGCTGGTACGCCGCGGCGTCGGGCCGGAGCGGCTCGTGGCGCTGGCGCTGCCGCGATCGGCAGACCTGATGGTGGCGCTGCTGGCCGTGCTGAAGGCCGGCGGGGCGTACCTCCCGATCGACCCCGGCCATCCGGCGGAGCGGATCCGGATGATGCTCGACGACGCCCGGCCCGTGTTGCTGGTCACCACGGATGAGGTCGCGGAGCGGCTGCCAGAGGGATCGGCGATCCCCCGGCATCTGCTGGACGAGCGCGAGGACAGGGACGAAGACAGACACGACGACGGCGCGGACGTGAACCTGGACGACTCGAACCTGGACGCCTCGTACCTGGACGACTCGAACCTGGACGACTCGGAGCGGCTGGAGCCGCTGTCGCCCGGCCATCCGGCCTACGTCATCTACACGTCCGGGTCCACCGGGCGGCCCAAGGGCGTAGTGGTGACCCATCGGAGCGTGACCGGCCTGACGGCCTGGGCGGCGGCGCGGATCGGTCAGGCCGGGCTGTCCCACGTGGTGGCCTCCACGTCGCTCAACTTCGACGTTTCGGTGTTCGAGCTGTTCTGCCCGCTGACCGTGGGCGGCCGGATCGAGCTGGTGCGCGACGTGCTCGCGCTCACCGACCGGGCGGCCGGGCCGGTCAGCCTGGTCAGCGCGGTGCCCTCGGCGCTCTCCCAGGTGCTGGCCCAGGGCGCGGTGGCGACCACTCCCGGCACGGTCGTGGTGGCGGGGGAGGCGCTGTCCGCCCACGCGGTCCGTGAGATCCGTACGGCCTGGCCGGAGGCCCGGATCGCCAACATCTACGGCCCGACCGAGGCCACCGTCTACGCCACGGCGTGGTACTCCGGCTCAGGTCCCGCCGTACGGCCCGGCACCGGCGGCGGCGACCGCGACACCGGTGGTGAGCAGGGGCCGCCGATCGGGCGGCCGATCAGCAACACTCGGGCGTACGTCCTCGACGGCGAGCTGCGGCCGGTGCCGGTAGGCGTGCCGGGAGAGCTGTATCTGGGCGGTCTCGGTCTGGCCCGGGGCTACCTGAACCGGCCGGGCCTGACCGCCGAGCGCTTCGTGGCCGACCCGTTCGGCGAGCCCGGAGCCCGGATGTACCGCACCGGCGACGTGGTGCGGTGGAGCGACGACGGCGAGCTCGTATACCTGGGCCGGGCCGACCACCAGGTGAAGGTGCGCGGCTTCCGCATCGAGCTGGGCGAGGTGGAGGCGGCGCTCCTGCGTCACGAACTGGTCGGTGAGGCTGCGACGGTCGTCCGTGAGGACGCCGGTCACCGGCGCCTGGTCGGCTACGTGGTGCCCCGGCCGGGTGGGCAGCCGCCGGACACTTCGCACCTGCGTGACTTCGTCCGGGGGATCCTGCCGGACTACATGGTGCCCTCGGCGTTCGTGACCCTGGACCGGTTGCCGCTGAACTCGAACGGCAAGCTGGACCGGCGCGCGCTCCCCGCCCCACGGTGGGGCGCCACCGGCTCCGGAGACCGGGTCGAGCCCCGGACCGAGGCCGAGAAGAGGCTGGCGGAGATCTGGGCCGGCGTGCTCGGGGTGGACCGGGTCGGCGTCGAGGACAACTTCTTCGAGCTGGGCGGAGACTCGATCCTGAGCCTCCAGGTGGTGTCCCGGGCCCGTCAGGCCGGCCTGCCACTGTCCGCAGGTGATCTCTTCCGCCACCAAACAGTGGCGGAGCTGGCCGCCGTCGTGCGGGAACCCGCCGCGACGGCGGCGGCCGGCATCCCGGCGGCCGGCGGTCCGGCCCCGCTGGGCCCGATCCAGAGCTGGTTCTTCGACACCCACGGGCCGCTGCGCCACTTCACCATGTCCATGCTGGTGGAGCTGGCCGAGGACGTGGACGAGGCGGCGCTGCGCACCGCCGTGTCAGAGGTGCTCGCGCACCACGACGCTCTGCGGACGCGCTTCTCCCGCACGGACGGCGAGTGGCGCCAGGAGCCCGTGACCCCCGCGACTCGGGAATCCGGTGCCGTGGAGGCCGGTTCCGAACCGGCCACCGAAGGCGTCCGTGGATCCGGCCCCGCTTCCTCGTCGGCGGGGGGCGTGCCGTACGCGCGGCATGACCTGTCGGGGCTCGGCGACGCGGAGGTCACGGCGGCCATCGAGAGGGTCGCGACGGAGGCTCGCGCCACCCTCGACCTCGAGGACGGCCCGCTGGTCAAGGTGCTGCTGTTCGTCCTCGGCCCGGACCGGCCGTCCCGGCTCTTCGTCACCGCGCATCACCTGGTGGTCGACGGGGTTTCCTGGCGGATCCTGCTCGGCGACCTGGAGACGGCGTACCGGCAGGCCGCCGAGGGCCGCCCTGTCGCGCTCGACCCGGTCGGCACGTCCTTCGGGCAGTGGGCGCGCGGGCTGGCCGACCTCGTCCGCTCCGGCGGGCTCGACGACGACCTTCCGTACTGGACCCAGACGTCCGCGGGTGACCAGGCACAGCGCTTGGTGGAGCTGCCGGTGGACCACGCGGGCCGCGCCACTGTGGGCTCCACCCGCCCGGTCACCGTACGGCTCGGCCGCGACGACACCGACGCGCTGCTGCACCGGGTGCCGGGGGTGTATCGGACGCAGATCAACGACGTGCTGCTGGCCGCGCTCGGCCGGGTGCTGTCCGAGTGGACGGGGCGGGACAGGGTCCTGGTCGCCATGGAGGGGCACGGCCGCCAGGACGTCCTCAACGGCGTGGACCTGACCCGCTCGGTCGGCTGGTTCACCGCCCAATACCCCGTCGTGCTGGAGGCCCCGGCAGGAGACTGGGGCGCCGCGCTCAAGTCCGTGAAGGAGCGTCTGCGGGCGGTGCCGCGTGGGGGCCTGAGTTACGACGCGCTGCGCTACCTCAGCCCGCCCGGCTCGCCGGCCACCGCCCTGCGTGGCGACCCGTCGCCGCGGATCCGCTTCAACTACCACGGCCAGTGGGATGTTTCGGCGGCCGGGGACGGGTTGTACCGGGCCCGGCGCGACGGAGCCGGCCCGGACCTCGATCCGGCGGAGCATTCCACCTACCTGCTCGACGTCACGGGCCTGGTGGAAGGCGGCCGGCTTGAGCTGACCTGGCTCTATTCCGACCAGGTGCACGACGAGGCCACCGTACGGCGGCTGGCCGAGCGGATGCTGCGGGCGCTCCACGAGATCGTCGAGCACTGCGCGGAGCCGGCCGCCGGTGGCCGCACCCCCTCCGACTTCCCGCTCGCGGGCCTCGACCAGGCGGCCGTGGACCGGATCGCCGGTGACGGCAGGGAGATCGAGGACATCTACCCCCTGACGCCGCTCCAGGCCGGGATGCTCTTCCACAGCCTCGTGGACCCGGACATCTACGTGGACCAGGCCAGGCTGTCGCTGGACGGCGTGTCCGACCCCCGTGCGCTGGGCGAGGCCTGGCAGCGGGTCGTCGACCGTACCCCCGCGCTGCGCACCTCGGTGGTCTGGGAAGAGGCCGGCGAGCCGGTGCAGGTCGTGCGCCGCCACGCCAGGGTCTCGGTGAGCCACCACGACTGGCGCGGCCTGCCCGATGAGGAGCGCGAGGCCGAGCTGGCAGGAGTGCTGGCGGCCGACCGCGCCGCCGTGACCGACCTCGGCGCCACGCCGATGATGCGCCTCGCCATCGGCCGCCTTCCCGGCGACCGGGTGCTGCTCGTCTGGACGACCCACCACCTGATCCTGGACGGCTGGAGCCTGGGCCAGGTGTTCGCCGAGGTGTGCGAGCAGTACGCCGCGATCGTGGGCGGGCGGCGGCCCGAGGTGGTGGCCCGCCGGCCGTTCCGGGACTACCTTCGCTGGCTGCGCGACCAGGACCACCGGAGTGCCGAGGACCACTGGCGGCGCGAGCTGTCCGGATTCACCGCGCCGACCGCGCTGCCGTACGACCGGCGGCCCGAGCAGGCGCACCGGGCCGAGTCGGCCGAGTCGGTCGGCTTCGTGCTGTCGGAGGAGGAGTCCGCACGGCTGCGCTCGGTGGCCCAGGCGGGCGGCCTGACCGTCAACACCGTGCTGCAGGGCGCGTGGGCGTTGCTGCTTTCGCGCTACAGCGGCGAGCCTGACGTGGTCTTCGGCACCACCGTCTCCGGACGGCCCGCTGAACTGGCAGGCGTGGAGTCGATGGTCGGCATGTTCATCAACACTGTGCCGACCCGCGTCGCCGTACAAGGCGAAGAGGGTCTCGTGCCGTGGCTGCGGCGGCTGCAGGAGGCGCAGAGCGAGTCCCGGCAGTACGACTTCGTCTCGCTCGCCCAGTTGCAGGGCTGGAGCGACCTTCCTCCCGGAACGAACCTGTTCGACAGCATGGTGGTCTTCGAGAACTATCCGTACGACGCCGATGGCGCGGAGGGCCCACGGGTCCGCGAGGTGCGGGCTCGGGACACCACGAACTTCCCGCTCAGCCTGCGGGCGTACATCACCGACCGGCTCGACGTCGATCTGGCCTACGACCCCGGCCTGTTCGACCCCGCGACGGCGCGGCGGATGGCGGATCACCTCCGGCTCGTGCTGACGGCGATCGCCGGCGACCCGCGTCGACCCGTGGGCGAGCTCCCGCTGGCGAGCCCGGCGGAGCGGGACCAGGTGCTCGTGCGGTGGAACGACACGGCGCTCGATGTGCCGGAGACGACGGTCGTGGAGGTGTTCGAGGCGCAGGCGCGGCTGACCCCGGACGCGACGGCGCTGGTCTGCGGGGATGTCGCGCTGACCTATGCCGAGCTCAACGCGCGTGCGAACCGGCTGGCGCGTCATCTCGTCGCCCGGGGGGCCGGGCCCGAGCGGGTCGTCGCTCTGGCCCTGCCGCGTTCGGCGGAGATGGTCGTGGCGATCCTCGCGGTGCTCAAGGCGGGCGGGGTGTACCTGCCGGTCGACCCCGCGCTGCCCGCCGACCGGGTGGCGCTGATGCTCCAGGACTCGGAGCCGGCGGTGGTGCTCGACGCCGCTTCGGTGGACGCGGACACGCTGGCCGGATACGCGACCGGCGACCTGGCCGACGCCGAGCGGAACGGCCCGGTACGGCCCGGCGACGCGGCGTACGTGATCTACACCTCGGGGTCCACCGGAACGCCCAAGGGTGTGGTGGTCGAGCACCGCAGCCTCGTCAACCTGCTGTTCAGCCACCGGTCCGACCTGCTGCCGGCGGACGGGCGACGGCTGCGGGCGGCGCTGACCGCGGCGTTCTCCTTCGACACCTCCTGGGAGGGGCCGCTGCTGATGGCGGCCGGGCACGAGCTGCATGTGATCGAGGACGAGGTGCGGTTCGATCCGTCCGCGCTCGTCGACTATGTGGAGACCCGGCGGATCGACTTCCTGGACCTCACGCCGACCTACGCCCAGCAACTCCTCGCCGCGGGGCTGCTGGACGACGGGTCGCGGGACGGGTTGCCGGACGGGGGGCGGCACCGGCCGGCGATCCTGATGCTGGGCGGCGAGGCCCTGGACGAGTCGCTGTGGCGGCGGCTGGCGGAGACCGAAGGCACGATCAGTTACAACTTCTACGGTCCGACCGAGTGCACGGTGGACGCTCTGTCCTGCCGGGTGGGCGAGCAGGCCCGCCCCGCTGTGGGCCGCCCGCTCCGCAACGTCCGGGCATACGTGCTGGACGAGCGGTTGCGTCCCCTACCGGTGGGGATGCCCGGAGAGCTGTTCCTCGCCGGTGCCCAGGTG
>NZ_JAOEGB010000047.1 GCF_025420585.1 Planotetraspora sp. A-T 1434
TTTTTCCGATGCCCATTCGATCATGTGGTTTCGATCATGGCGTTGGTGTTGTGTCCCGGCCGTTTCGGCGGCTTTATCGTCATGATCGACTACTCTGTGCCTGGTTTCCTCTCCTGCCGCACCAGGACAGGCAGGGATATGAATCCCGGAGGTCGCCATGCCGACCAGAACGCGCCTATCACGGCCGGGTGGGCGCGGCAGAGTAGGCGCGGTGGGAAAGGGACGGGGCGATCATGTCAGGGGCTTGACCCAACGGGCCCATTGGGGCTGGGCGGTGTAGCCTGCTGCGCCCCAGGCCCGATGGGCCAGCTCGTTGTCGTGGAGCACCATCGCATCGGCCCTGAACGCTCCGAATGTAAGAGACTCCGTAGGTGCGGCCGGGGGTCGGGTGCGCCTGGTCGAGTCCGCGAGGGGCCGGGCCGTACGCCCGCGGGAATGCGGGGCTCTGGGAAGTACGGCGGGAGAGGTTGGCGCGGGGGCGGGTGGGTGCGGAGGCCGGCGTAAGACCGTGCCAGAGACCACTGCGCCCGCGAAGGGCCGCGAACGCGGCCTCACCAGACCGCGACTATCACGGCCGGCCGGAGTACCCGCCCGACACCGTGCCCACGGACAGTTTCACCGCGCTTACGGACACCTGCCCTCAGCGTCTACGGGCGCAAGGTGGGGGCAAGGCCAGCGTCGTGTCTGGGGTGTGGCGACGGCTGGCCCTGTCCGTGCGGCAGTCGACATCGCGCCTGTGGGCATACATCCGGTTCTATGCCATGACTATGAGCGGCGGCAGGCGTCGTGTCTGTGCGGGATCCGCGTCGTAGGGGGTCTGTGTCGGCGGCGACAGGGTCTGTGTCGCTGTGGTCTGTGTCGCTGTGGTGGGGTCGACTCTGGACGGTGTCGTGTCTGTGGACGGTCGGCGCTGTGTCTGCAGACGGGTGGCTGGCCATGGGGCCCGCAGCATCGAGCGGGCACCACGGGCGGGCGGCGCGCGGGAGGTCGTTTATGGCAGTTCCGCCGGGGTAGACGGCGGGCGGGTTAGTCTTGAAGAGTCAAGCAATCCACGATGTAGACCCACATACTCGACCTCTATATTCTCCAGCCAAAATCAATTAAATGATCGGGCGTGTCGCCGGGGTTCCGCTGAATCGTCAGTTACCGTCCCACGTATCGGGACAACCCGGAAAAGGACAAGCCGGAAAAGGACATGCCGATGGGGGCAGTGCGCAAGGTGGCGAGCTACCTTGGCCTGGGCGCGGTGGAGCAGTATGACGAGGCCTACGGCGACGACGATTACGGGGATGATGAGTGGATGCCGGCGTCCGAGCGGGCGGCCAGGCGCTGGCAACCTTCGGGGGAGCCCGCACGGATCGTCATGGTCCGGCCGCAGAAATACGACGATGCTCTGACAATAGGGCGGCATTTCCGTGAGGGGCATACGGTCGTGATGGACGTCGTCAGTATGTCGACGACAGAGGCTACCCGGATGGTGGATTTCGCGGCGGGGCTCGCCTATGGCTGCGAGGGCCGGATCGAGCGGATCGCGGACAAGGTGTTCCTGCTCACGCCCGCCAGTGTCGAGGTTTCGACAGCCTGACACCAACCCACAGTGGCTGAACTGACCAGCCCCGCTGGCGCCCGTCATCAGTCACCTGCCGCGCGTCATCAGTCGCCTGCCGGCCCGTCCCAGCGCCTGCCGGCCGGTCATGAGTCACCTGCCCCGTCATGAGTCACGCGTCCGCTCGGCGACCCATCGACCGCCAATAGCTCCGTTGCGCGGAAGGCCCTGGGCTCAGTCCGGGCCGTTACGCGGCGCGGGGGCCGCGGCGGAGGGCGCGGGTGAGTTCGGTCAGGTCCTCGGCGGCGGCGTCCGCCCGCTGGCCCGATTCCTCGACGTACTGGCGGAAGGCCGCGACGGCCTTGTCGGCCAGGTCGGACAGTTGACCGGCCCGGGCCTGGACGTGCTGGAGGTCGGCCTGCTCCCGGGCCCGTTGGCGCCAGATGAGATAGCCGCTGTACAGGCCGAGGGCCAGACCCGCGAGGGCGAGCAGCGGCGAAATGACGAAACCGGCGACGAAGACGACTCCCGCCAGGCCGGCCAGCGTGTATCCCGGCCATTGGGGGCGCTGCTTGGGCACGCAGTCGGTCACTATCTTCAGCTCGGCCGCGGCGATCGAGTCGTGGTCCGGACCGTCCGTCCGTAGCGTGACGGGGTGGCCGAGGATCGGCACGGTTACGGACTCGGGCGGCGGCGCCTGGACGGTCTCCACGAGGGACTCGGCGGCCGCTTTCACGGCCGGCGCCGCCACGTGGAGGGCGAGCGCCGCGAGGTGCGGGTCGGCGCCGGGCCGTACGTCCTGGAGGAGGTGTCCGCTGAGCGAGCTCAGCGGGCCTTCGGGCCCGCCTTGGCCGATGAGGGCGCGGAGCACCGCCAGCGGCTCGTCGTCGGGCCAGACCGTCGCGGTTTCGACCTTTGACACCTCGGCGGGCTTGGGCGCGGACGTGATCTCGGCGCATCGCTCGCGGAGCAGGCGGAGCCGGGCGGCGGCCTGAGCGGTTTTGGCGATCTCCGGCACGGCGGCGAGGTCCGGAAACCCGTCAAGCGACGGAGGCACGACCGCGGCGACCTCCGCTCCGTGAGCCGCTGCTCCGTGAGCCGCCGCCCCGTGAGCCGTCGCGGTGGCTTCTTCCGGCACGAGGGCTTTGAGCCAAAGCTCGTCCTCTGGCGGCACGGCTACCGCGTCCAGCTTCCGCAGTACGAAGATCTTGCCGACCGGGCCGTACGCCCCTCGGGCCGCGGCCAGCCACAGGGCTCGCTGTCCGGTGGTGACGGGGCGGTCGTCCGCGAGCTCGCCGAAGGCGGTGCCGAGCCAGGATGCGTGGATCCGGTCGCCTTGGCCGCAGACGGCCAGTGCGAGGCACAGGAAGAGAGCGGTGCGCCGCCCGTCGAGCTGGGTGGCGAGGGCCACCGACTCCTGGGCGTCCTTGCCGGACATGGTCAGCACCAGGGCCTCGACAGCGGGGGCGAGCCAGTAGCCCGGCACGTCGGTGACGCCCGGGGGGATGTCGGGCGCGCTTCCGTCGGCCGCGAGGTGCACGAGGAGCGCCTGCGCGTAGCGGTGCAGCTCGGTCGCGTCGGCCAGACCTCCCGGGTCCGGGCTCGTGGTCAGGTCCATGCTCACGCGAAAACGCTCCCCGAGGGATTGGCAGGCACTCCCTTGACCGCGCCAGACTAGACGCCTGACGTGGGCGGGAGGGAACAGGCGCGCCGAGCGGGGCCGCAGAGTTGGCCCCGCTCGGGCGTGGGTGTTACGTCGTGTCCGAAAATATCCCTACATGCGCTCGGGAACCTCGATGCCGAGCAGGTCGAGCCCCTGGAGCAGCACGCGGAGGGAGAGCGCCGAAAGGGCGAGGCGGGACGAGCGCACCGGCTCCTCCGCCTTGAGCACCGGGCAGCTCTCGTAGAACGAGGTGAACGCCTGAGCGAGGTCGAACAGGTAGTTGCAGAGCCGGTGGGGCTCCGAAACCTCGGCCACGGTCTCGACGATCGCGCCGAATCCGAGGAGCTGCAGCGCCAGCGCCCTTTCGGCCGGCTCTCCGAGCGTGATCGGGCCGTCGACGGTCGCGGGGTCAATCGAGCCGTTTCGGAAGATCGACCGGATCCGGGCCGTGGCGTACTGAAGGTACGGCCCGGTGTTGCCGGTGAGGGCGAGCATGCGGTCGAAGTCGAAGACGTACTCGCTGTCGTGGCTGACCGACAGGTCGGCGTACTTCACCGCGCCGATGCCGACCTGGCGGGCGATCTCCCTGCGCACGGTGGGGTCGTAGCCGCGCTCGGCGATGACGGCCTCGGCCCGGATGACCGCCTCTTCGAGCAGCTCGGTGAGCTTGATCGACTCGCCGCTCCGAGTTTTGAACATCTTGCCGTCGCTGCCGAGGACGCTGCCGATCTGGACGTGTTCGGCGTTGACGTCGTCGTGGAGCCAGCCCGCCATGCGCGCCGCGGCGAAGACCATCTGGAAGTGCAGCGACTGCGTGGCGCCGACGACATAGAGGATGCGGTCGGCCTTGAGGTCGCGCACCCGGTAGCGGATGGCGGCCAGGTCCGTGGTGGCGTAGCCGTACCCGCCGTCGCTCTTGCGGATGATGAGCGGCAGGGGAAGGTCGTCGCGGCCGGTGAAGCCGGGCGGGAAGACGCAGAGCGCGCCCTCGCTGATCTCGGCGACGCCGGCGTGCTCCAGCTCGTCGCACACGTCGGCGAGCATCGGGTTGTACATGCTCTCGCCCGCGATGTCCGCGTCGCCGAGCGTCACTCCGAGCATGTCGTAGACGTGGTTGAAGTAGCGCTTGGTGTATTCGATGAACTCGTGCCACAGCCGGAGGGTGTCGGGGTCGCCGCCCTGCAGCAGCGGCACCCTCCGGCGGGACCGCTCCTCGAACTCGGCGTCGCCGTCGAACTTGCGCCGCGCCTCCTGATAGAAGGCGTTGCCGTCGCCGGCGGCGAGCCTGCTCAGCGCCTCCTCCTCGCCTACGTCGATCAGGTGCTCGATGAGCATGCCGAACGGCGTGCCCCAGTCGCCGAGGTGGTTCTGCCGGATGACCCGGTTGCCGACATGCTCGTGGGTGCGGGTGAGGGTGTCTCCGACGATCGTCGTCCGGAGATGCCCGACATGCATCTCCTTGGCGGCGTTCGGCGCCGAGTAGTCGATCACGACGGTCTTGGCCGGAGGCTGTGGCACGCCCAGCCGCTCGTCCCCGAGCTGCCGGACGGCCTGCTCGGCGATCCACCCGTCGCTCAGGGTCAGGTTGAGGAACCCGGGCCCGCTGATCTCGACGGAGATGTCAGTCTGTTCCAGGGCGTTCACAATGGCCTCGGCGACCTCCCGCGGCGCACGTCGGAGCCGCTTGGCCAGGCTGAGCGCGACGTTCGCCTGATAGTCGGCGAACTGGGAGGGCCTGATCAGCGGATCTTCGGTGGCGTACTCCTGGCCGAAGGCGGTGCCCAGCGCCTGCTGGACCCGCTCGGCGAGCACGAGCTGCGGGTCGGTCATGCCCCCAAGCTTATCGGCGGCCCAATCGCGCTCGTCGTTCCATTAAGTCGTCCCTCCCCAGGTCGCCTGATGTTTCCTCACCAAGAGGGGGGATTCGCACCATGCGGGGGATTACCACAGGCGGTGTGACTTGGGCGTGGAGGCGATCCGCTCGCCGATCCGGGTGACGATCCCCTGGGCGGCGAGACGCGCGGCCAGCTCACACGCCGCCGCGATGCCCTTCGCCTTGGAGGACCCGTGCGCGATGACCACGGTCCCGTTCAGGCCGAGCAGTACGGCGCCGCCGTGGGCCTCGGGGTCGAGCCGGTCGGACAGCTCCCTGAGCCTGGCCCGCTGGAGCAGGCCGCCGATCCGCGCGACGCGGCTCTCCCCGATCGTCTCCCTCAGCTGGCCGAAGGCGTACCGCACGCTGCCCTCCAGCGTCTTCAGCGCGACGTTGCCGGTGAAGCCGTCGGTGACGACCACGTCGACCTTTCCGGCCAGCAGGTCGTGGCCCTCGACGTTGCCGGTGAAGTCGATGCCCGGGGTGGCGACGAGCAGTTCGTGGGCCCGTTTGGCGAGCTTGTTGCCCTTCTCCGCCTCGGCGCCGATGGTCAGCAGCCCGACGCGGGGGCTCCTGAGGTCGAGCGCGGCCTCGGCGTAGGCCACGCCGAGGTGGGCGAACTGCACCAGCATCTCCGGCTTGGCGTCGGCGGTGGCTCCGGCGTCCAGCAGCACGGTGGGGGTAGGCCGGGTCGGGAGGGCGACGGCGATCGCGGGGCGGACGACCCCCTGCTGCCCGCGCAGGCGGAGCCGCCCGGTGGCCACGATCCCGGCGGTGGACCCGGCGGAGACGACGGACGCCGCGTCGCCGCGCCGTACGAGATGGCAGGCGATGGCGATGCTCGAACGCGGGCGGCGCAGGCTGGCCAGGGCGCCCTCGTCCATCGCGAGGGCCTCCTCGGCGCGCACGATCGGAATCTCGGAGACGGCGTCGTGTTCGGAGAGCGCCTGATGAAGCAGCCGCGGCTGGCCCACCAGGACGACGGGGATCCCTCGCTCCCGCACCGCCTGAACGGCTCCCGCGACGATCTCGCCGGGCGCGTTGTCACCACCCATGGCGTCGAGGGCCACGGGCGCCACACGGCCTCCGGATTGCATGCCCGAATCGTAGGCCCTCAGGGATACGCCTCCCGGTAGACCACGATCTTGCCGAACGTGGCCTTTCCGGTCACCCGGATCAGCGGGCCGTCTCCTTCCTTCTTGCCGCCCGACACCGCGCGCTTGGAGAACAGGGCGATGCCCTCGTCGACGACGTGGGCGTTGTGAGGCACGGTCACGATGAGTTTGCCGCAGAAGGAGTTGAGCTCCAGCGTGACCTCGCGGCCGGGGATGACGGCGTCGGTCAGGTCGACGATCAGCGCGCCGAAGGTGGATCGCAACTCGGTGTGGCGTCCGGCCACCCAGCGCCCTCCACGGATGACCTTGCTGAAGACGGCGGCGACCTCCTGCTTCTCGGCGGAAGGCAGGGACGTGGGGCCGGAGATCTGGGGCAGGTCCCTGGTCAGGGGCACCAGATCGCCCATGGTGACGGCGGCGTAGGCCGCGTCGAGCCTGTCGGCGTGCTCCGTGCTGGTCAGGCGGCCGGTCGCCAGCGCTTCGCCGAGGACGGCGGCGACCCGGTCGCGGTCCGCGTCGGAGGCGCGCTGCGCGGGGTCGTCGCCGGCGTAGGGGGTCAAGGAAGTCACAGTCTCAGCGTAGCTCTTATCGAGATATGTCGCGATACTTGCGATAGTCCCGCACTTCCACCTCCGAGCGCCCGTTCCGACGATCTCGTACGGCAGGGCGAGGCGATGCCCGTGGCCCGGATCTGGGCCGGGGCGCGCCGCGCGTTCTAAAAGCCAGCGGAAAATCTCGCCTCCAAGCCTGGGCGGCATGTTTACCGTGGCTTTCTCCGGCGCCGGGTATGGCCTGACCGCTGGGTGGTCGCGAGCCATCCGATATCCGGACTTTCCTGATCCTTGCCCTGGTCGCGGCCCCGGTCGAGCGCACATTCCCCGGCTCTCGAAGGGTGATAGAAATGCGGTCGTCTTTGTCGGCGCGCCCGCCGACGCACGGGGGTTCTTGGGTTCGTCATTCCCACTCTCGTGAAAAGGAATATGAACCGGGGGCAATAAATGAAACGAGTCGTTAGGGCAGCCGTCGTCGCCGTAACGGTCGGCATCGCGGGCATGATGGCCGCTCCGGCCCATGCCGACGCCTGCAACCAGGTGTGCGACTCTCGCATCACGGCGGTCGCCACGCTGCTGGCCGATCTCCAGAACGACACGGTCGGCGGGGCCACCGCGGGAGCCACGGCACAGGCGACGGCCGTCGTGGCTGCGGCGGTGAACGTGACCGCCGCAATCAGGGCCGACCTCGTGGCCGTGGCCGACATCGCGGGCACCACCACCGCCGGTCTCTCCGCCCAGGCGAACGCCCAGCTCGCCGCCGCGGCGAACCTGGCCGCCAGCATCACCGCCACGGCCACCGCCAACCTCACCGCCAACGTGGTGGCGACGCTGGAGGCCCACCTCGTCGCGGTCCTCAACGCGACCGCCAACGTCAACGCCAACATCAACGCGGTCGTGGCGGCCAAGGCCGACGCGGCTGCCGCAGCCGTCGCCCAGGTCGGCAAGCCGGCCGTCGCGGTCACGGGCCAGGCGGCCGGGGCCGTCCAGGCCGCGGCTCCCATCGCGGCCACGGCGGTCGGAGCGGTCAACCTGAACGCCGCCGCGAATGTCACGGCGCTGCTCAACCTCAACGCCGCCGTGGCGGCGACCGGCAACATCGCCGGGGGCCTGCTGGTGCTGGTCCCGTGCGAGACCCCGGCCACCAGCGTGAAGAACTCGGTCCAGAGCAAGGCCGCGGAGACCACGAGCCAGGTGAACAGCGACGTCAAGAACACGGTGACGGACGTGAAGCAGGAGACCACCCCTCCGGCCGCCACCGCCACCGCGGTCGCCGCCACCACGGCGTCCCTGACCGCCTCGGCGACCGCCGCGGTGGACGCGCAGGCCTCGACCGCGGTGACCGCCGTCCCGGCGACCGTCACCGGCTCGCTGCCGCAGGGCAGCGGGACCGCCCTGGCGAACACCGGCAGCTGACCTTCTCCGTTGCCGCGAGACGAGTACGGCCGGCGTCCCCACGCAGGGGGCGCCGGCCGTACTTTCGGGGTATCAGGTCATCGCGCTCATGTCGCCGGGACGCGCAGGCAGGTGCGCCGGGCGATCTGGGCCTGGAGCCGGGCCATCTGCCAGTGCAGGTCGATCAGCTGCTCGGTGAGCGTCCCCACCGGCAGCTCTGAGGGATCTTCGGCGGCCAAATAGTCGATCGCCGTCGCCAGCTCGCTCATCCCCGCCCCTTACCTAGCTCGAATCTCCGTTCGAATCATAGTGGAACGGCGGGCGCTTTGGCATCAGGTTTCGTACACAGGTGCGATGTAGCCGCGGGCGAGCGTGTTCGCCGTGATGTTGAAGCCGACCACCGCCGGAGGGGTGTCGGACTCCAGGCCCAGCGTCTCCACGCCGAGGGCGTGGACGGCGAAGATGTACCGGTGCGGGTGCCCGGGCGGCGGCGCGGCCCCGTCGTACTGCTTGGCGTTGAAGTCGTTGCGGGCGTGCCTGGCCCCTGCGGGGAGCCCCTTGAACTCGGGTGCGGTGCCCGCTCCGGTCGGAAGCTCGGACACGCCGGCCGGGATGTCGAACAGGACCCAGTGCCAGAAACCGCTCCCCGTGGGCGCGTCCGGGTCGAAGCATGTCACGGCGTAGCTTTTCGTTCCCTCGGGGGCGCCGGACCAGCGCAGGTGGGGGGAGAGGTTCTGTCCGGTCATCCCCCAGCCGTTGTAGACCTGGGCCTCGGGCTTGCGCTCGCCGTGGCGGATGTCGTCGCTCTCGACGGTGAGCTCGGCCACCTCGGGCAGGTGGTCGTATGGGATCGGTGCCGGCGTCGGCATGGTTCAGCCCTCCAATGAACGGTCAGGCCTTGTTGTAGGCCTCCAGGACCTCTTGTGGGTCGCCTTCCATCTTGATCTTGCCCTTGTGCAGCCAGATCACGCGGTTGCAGGTCTCCTCGATCACGTCGAGGTTGTGGGCGACCAGGAAGACGGTGCCGGCGGACTCGCGCATCTCCATGATGCGATCCTGGCTCTTGCGCTTGAAGTCGCGGTCACCGGTGGCGAGGGCCTCGTCGATGAGCAGGACGTCATGTGTCTTGGCGGAGGAGATCGCGAACCGGAGCCGGGCGCCCATGCCGGAGGAGTACGTGGACATGGGGAACTGGACGAACTCCCCGATGCCGGAGAAGTCCACGATGTCGTCGTACTTCTCACGCACCTCGGCGGGCGACATGCCCATGGCGTAGCAGCCGAGCACGATGTTGCGCTCGCCGGTGAGCTCCTTCATCAGGGCCGCGTTGACGCCCAGGAGCGACGGCTGGCCGTTGGTGTAGACGGCGCCCTTGTGCGGCGGCAGCAGGCCCGCGATGGCCCTCAGCAGCGTCGACTTGCCCGAGCCGTTGCGGCCGATGATGCCGATGGCCTCGCCGTGGTGCGCGACGAAGGAGACGCCCCGGACGGCGTGGACCTCCTTCATCTGCGGGCGGCCCTGGCGGCGGAGGACGCGCATGAGCGCGTTGGCCGCGTTGCCCTTCTCGGCCTCGCTGGCCGCGCCGTACACCTTGTACATGATGTGCAGGTCGTCGACGATCACTGTCGGCGTTCCGACGGCCACTTTCGGCCGCTCCTCGCTCAGGGACTCCTGCGTCAGTTCAGCCACGGCCGTACCTCTCCTCGGCGCGCCAGAAATACCAGAAGCCGATGATCAGCGCGAACACCGCCCAGAAGAGGCAGGTGGTCCATGCCCAGCGTTCGGGGAACCGCTGGTAGATCAGGAGATCGCGCATGAACTCGATGTACGCGGCGGCGGGGTTGAACTCCAGAGCCCACCGGAGGAGGTCCGGCAGGTTCCTCGTCTTGTCGTTGATGCTGTAGAAGACGCCGGAGGCGTACAGCCAGGTGCGCAGGATGAACGGCAGCAACTGGTTCATGTCGCGGACGAAGGCGCCGATGCGGGCCATGAAGAGGCTAACCCCGATGTTGAACACCATCTGCATGAGCAGCGAGACGGGGATGAGCAGCCAGAGCCAGGTGATCGGCTCCCCGGTGACCAGCACGAGGACGATGAGCACGCCCATCGACCAGCCGAGGAGCTGAAGCTCCTGGATCGCGTAGGCCAGCGGGAGCGCGGCGCGCGGAAAGTGGAGCGCGCGGATGAGCGAGAGGTTCGCGGAGATGGACTTGGCCCCGCCCGTCACCGTCCGCTGGGTGAAGGTGAAGACCATGACCCCGGTGATGAGGAACGCGGGGTAGTTCTCGATGCGCTTGCTCTGGGCCAGGATGACGCCGAACATCAGCCAGTAGACGGCCGCGTTGAGCAGTGGGGTCAGCACCTGCCAGAGCTGCCCGAGGGCCGACTCCGAGTACTTCGAGACGTTTCTCGAGGTGGCGTACGTAAGAATGAAGTGCCGCCGGTCCCACAGTTGGCGCAGGTAGGCGGGCAGGCTGGGGCGTGCGATCGCACGACGCAGTCCGTAACGCTCGGCGAGCGCGGCCAGCGATTCCGGGGCTCGGCCGCCCGCCTGGGCGTCCGCGACAGCGGATTCCGGCTGGCTCATGGCAAGGACTCTATTGGATGGTGGTTGATGAGGAGCCTGCGATGGGGGTCTGTGGGCTTCTCGCTGGGGTCGGATACGGCTGTCGGGCCGGCCTCGAATCTGGCTCGACTGCGACTTTGGTCAAAGGTAGCCCAGGACATCGTGGTATGGGGACAACGGCACGGGGCTTATAGCGGCTGCTTGAGTATGCGAAGCAGGTCTCATGGTAGATGTACCCTTATGTGGGCTTTGCGCCCTAGTTAGGCATTTGGGGCTCGCGCGGTCGATTGCGTGTGACGCCCCACTGACGCACGTGTGACCGAACTGCAACGCGCCAGAGACGTGTCTGGTGCGCAGCGTGAGGGATGCTCGCGGACGACTGGCAGGGCGTCAGCTGGTTTGACCATGTCCGGAAAACCCGGGACCTTACCAGCGGGAACGCCCATCCTTAGAGGGAGGACCAATCCACTATGCGCGTGACTAAGGGCGCGAAGATTGCCGCCGGCTCCGCGCTGCTTGCGCTGGGTGTCGCCGCGTGCGGCGGCGGCGGCGGTTCGAGCAGCGGTGGCGGCAGCGGTAACCCCCGCGCGGCCACTGGCACCGTGTACATCCGCGGTTGTGAGCCCCAGACCGGCTTCGTCCCCGGAAACATCAACGAGACCTGCGGCGGCACGATCAACGACTTCGTGTACAGCAAGCTCGTGAAGTACAACTCCGACACGGCCGCCCCCGAGCTCGACCAGGCCGCCTCGATCGACACGACCGACAACAAGGTTTGGACGATCAAGCTCAAGCCCGGTCTCAAGTGGACCGACGGCACTCCGGTCACCGCGAAGAACTACGTCGACGCCTGGAACTACACCGCGTACTCGCCGAACGCGCAGCTCGGCGCCTCGTGGTTCGCGGACATCGTGGGCTTCGACAAGGTCAACACGGCCGACCCCGACGGTCCCGACGGGCCGAAGGAGGCCCCGAAGCCGGAGACGGACAAGCTGTCGGGTCTCGAGGTCGTCGACGACCTCACCTTCAAGGTGACGCTGACCGCCCCCGTCGCCGTGTTCCGCACCAAGCTGGGCTACTCCACCTTCGGCGCGCTGCCCGAGGCATTCTTCAAGGACCCGAAGGGATTCGCGTCCAACCCGATCACCAACGGCCCCTTCAAGTTCGTGAAGTGGGACCACAACTCGCAGATCGTGGTCGCCGCGAACCCCGACTACGCGGGCGCGGAGAAGCCGAAGGTCAAGCAGATCGTCTACAAGATGTACAAGGACGACGACGCGGCCTACGCGGACCTCCTGTCCAACAACCTCGACTTCACCGAACTCGTCCCGCCGTCGGCGCTGGCCGGCGACAAGTGGAAGAGCGACCTGGGCGACCGGGCCATCGAGGGCAAGCAGGGCACCATCCAGACCCTGTCCTTCCCGCTCTACGACAAGGAGTTCGGCGGCAACGCGGACTTCCGCAAGGCGATCTCCCTGGCGATCGACCGGAAGACGATCACCGACAAGATCTTCAACAAGGGCCGCGTCCCGCTCGACAGCTGGACCTCCCCGATCGTGGACGGCTACAAGGCCGGCCAGTGCGGCGAGTTCTGCGCCTACGACCCGGCCAAGGCCAAGGAGTTCCTCACCAAGGCGAAGTCCGAGGGCTACACCCCGCCGAAGGAGTTCCCGATCTGGTACAACGGCGACTCCGCGCACAAGGAGTGGGTGGACGCCGCGGCCAACAGCATCAACCAGGCCCTGGGCGCCGACGCCGGGTTCACCGTCGTGGGCAAGGCCATGCCGACGTTCGACGAGTTCCGCAGCACCATCACGGAGCACAAGATCAAGGGCGCGTTCCGCACCGGCTGGCAGATGGACTACCCGCACATCGAGGACTTCCTGAACCCGCTGGTGAAGACCGGCGCGTCCTCGAACGACGGGCTATACAGCAACAAGGACCTGGACGCGAAGCTCCACGAAGCGGACACCGCGACGGATCCTGCTCAGTCCATCGCGCTCTACCAGCAGGCCGAGGCTATCCTGGCGCAGGACCTGCCGACCATCCCGCTGTGGTCGTACGGCCTGCAGGCCGGGACCTCGAAGTGGGTGACCGGGGTGAAGGTCACGCCGTTCGGCGTCCTTGACCCGCTGTCCATCGCGATCAAGGAAGCCTGAGCCTCCACCCCGTAAGCGCGCTGTCGAGGCCGGTCCGCGACCGGGGCCGGCCTTGACGGCTGTCCATCCACGCCCGCCAGACTGGAGGTGCACATGGGCCGATACACGATCCGGCGCCTGTTGCAACTCATACCCGTGCTGCTCGGCACGACCTTCCTCATCAACTACATGGTGTGGCAGCTCCCGGGCGACCCCTTCGCCGGCCGGTGCGGGCAGCGACCCTGTCCCGACGCCTACGTCAACGCCATGAGGGCTCAGTTCGGCCTCGACCAGCCGGTCCTCGTGCAGTACTGGAACTTCCTGAAGAACATGCTCACCGGCAACCTGGGCGTGGACTTCAACCAGGTCCCCGTGGCGACGTCGCTCGCCGACGCGTGGCCCATCACGATCAGGCTGGCGATCCTCGCGGTCGCCATCGAGGCCGTCATCGGCATCGGGGCGGGCGTGCTGTCCGGCCTCAAGCGCGGCGGCGTCATCGACAACGCGGTGACCCTGTCCACGCTGGTCCTGCTGTCTCTTCCGGTCTTCGTCACCGGCTTCCTGCTGCAGTGGCTGCTCGGCGTGCAGCTCCAGATCGTCAACCCCACGGTGTCCGACGAGGCGACGGTGAGCGAGCTGCTCGTCCCCGCCTTCGTGCTGGCCAGCCTCAACATGGCGTTCACCGCCCGGCTGACCCGCACCAGCATCGTGGAGAACCTCCGCGCCGACTACGTCCGCACGGCGATCGCCAAGGGGCTGACCAACCGGCGGGTCGTGGGGGTTCACCTCCTGCGCAACTCCCTGATCCCCGTGCTGACCTTCCTGGGCACCGAGGTGGGCGGGCTGATGGCGGGAGCCATCATCACCGAGGGCATCTTCAACATCCACGGCATCGGCGGCCTGCTGTACCGGGCGATCATCAATCAGGACTTCACGATCGTGGTCCCCGTGGCCGCGCTGCTCGTGCTCGTGTACCTGATCACCAATCTGCTCGTCGACCTCCTCTACGGCGTGCTCGACCCGAGGATCCGTTATGAGTGACCCCACAGTTGCCCAAGACCTGATCCACGGCGGGGACGAGCCCACGGGGGCGGTCACGGTCACCTCGACGGGCCGGCCGCGCAGCCTCTGGCGGGACACCTGGGACATCCTCCGGCACCGCAAGATCTTCTGGGTGTCCCTGGTGATGCTGATCGCGTTCCTGCTGATGGCGGCGTTTCCCTCGCTGTTCACGCACAAGGACCCGAACTACGCCACGTTGGCCCACAGCATGGAGCCGCCGAGCTCGGACGCCTTGTTCGGGTACGACCTGCAGGGGCGGGACGTCTTCGCCCGCACGATCTACGGCGCCCGAGCCTCGATCATCGTCGGCGTGGCGGCCACGCTGCTGACCGTCCTCCTCGGAGGCATCACGGGCGTTCTGGCCGCGTTCTACGCCCGGTGGCTCGACGCGATCATCTCTCGCGTCGGCGAGATCTTCCTGGGCGTGCCGTACGTGCTGGGCGGAATCATCATCCTCGGCACCATCGCGCCGGCGCAGACCAGTCCCAACGAGTTCACGATCATGGCCGTCGTCATCCTCGTCCTCGCGATCCTCGGCTGGCCGATCCTCATGCGCATCGCCCGTTCGGCGGTCATCCAGGCCAAGCACCAGGACTACGTCCAGGCCGCCCGCGCGCTGGGGGCCGGGCCGTTCCGGATCATCTTCAAGCACCTCCTGCCGAACTCGCTGGCGCCGATCCTCGTGTACTCCACCATCACGATCGGCAGCTACATCGGCGCGGAGGCGACGTTCTCGCTCCTCGGCATCGGGCTCCGGCCGCCGGTCATCTCGTGGGGCATCGCGATCGCGGACCACACCCGGTACATCCGGACCGGCGCGCACGCGATGTTCTTCCCCGCGGCGTTCCTGTCCCTGTGCGTGCTGACCTTCGTCATGCTCGGCGAAGCCGTACGTGACGCCCTCGACCCCAAGTTGCGCTGAGGAGGCACAGAAAGTGGTGGAAGTGCTTTCCGAGCCCGTGGGCGGCGGCTCCTACGAGGGGTCGCTCCTCGAGGTGGACGACCTCCACGTCGAGTTCCGCACCCGGGCGGGCGTCGCAAAGGCGGTCAACGGCGTCACCTACAGCGTGGGCGCGGGGGAGACGCTCGCCGTTCTGGGCGAGTCGGGCTCCGGCAAGAGCGTCACGGCCCAGACCATCATGGGCATCCTCGACATGCCTCCGGGGAAGATCACCGGCGGCGAGATCCGCTTCCGCGGGGTCGACCTCCTCAAGCTCCCGGAGGACCAGCGGAGGAAGATCCGCGGCGAGGGCATCTCCATGGTGTTCCAGGACGCGCTGTCCGCGCTGAACCCGGTCTTCCCGGTCGGCTGGCAGATCGCCGAGATGTTCCGCGTCCACCGCGGCGCCTCGCGGTCCGACGCCAAGAAGAAGGCCATCGAGCTGATGGACCGGGTCCGGATCCCGGCCGCCAAGGACCGGGTCAACGACTTCCCGCACCAGTTCTCCGGCGGTATGCGCCAGCGCATCATGATCGCCATGGCGATCGCGCTCGACCCGGAGATCCTCATCGCCGACGAGCCCACGACCGCTCTTGACGTGACCGTGCAGGCCCAGATCATGGGGCTCCTCGCGGATCTCCAGCGCGAGCGCAACATGGGCCTGATCCTCATCACCCACGACCTCGGCGTCGTCGCGGACGTGGCCGACAAGATCGCCGTCATGTACGGCGGGCGCATCGTCGAGAACGCCCCCGTCCACGACCTCTACCGGAGCCCGGCGCATCCGTACTCCAAGGGCCTGCTCGAGTCGATCCCCCGGGTCGACATGAAGGGCCAGGAGCTCTACGCGATCAAGGGCCTGCCCCCCAACCTGCTCGAAATGCCGTCAGGCTGCGCCTTCCACCCCCGTTGCCCGTACCGCCGGGACAACTGCGTGACCGACGTGCCCCCGCTGTACCCGATCAGTGGCACCCGTGGCAGCGCCTGCCACTACTGGAGGGAGGTTCTCGATGACGGCTCCCGCTGAGACGATCCTCGAAGTCCGCGACCTGGTCAAGCACTTCCCTCTGACCCAGGGCATCCTGGTCAAGCGGCAGATCGGCGCCATCAAGGCGGTCGACGGTGTGTCCTTCGACCTCCACCGCGGCGAGACGCTCGGTGTCGTGGGCGAGTCGGGCTGCGGCAAGTCGACGCTGGCCAAGCTGCTGATGGCGCTCGAACGGCCGACGTCGGGCTCCGTGAAGATCAACGGCCGGGAGATCGCCAACGCCAGGGGCGGCGAGCTCAAGCGCATGCGGCGCAACATCCAGATGGTCATGCAGGACCCCTACACCTCGCTGAACCCCCGGATGACGGTCGGCGACATCGTCGGAGAGCCGTTCGAGATCCACACCGACGTCGTCCCGAAGGGCGGCCGCCGCAGGAAGGTGCAGGAACTGCTGGAGGTCGTGGGTCTCAACCCCGACCACATCAACCGCTACCCGCACCAGTTCTCCGGCGGCCAGCGGCAGCGCATCGGCATCGCCCGCGGGCTGGCGCTCCAGCCTGAGATCATCATCTGCGACGAGCCGGTCTCCGCGCTCGACGTGTCGATCCAGGCCCAGGTCATGAACCTGCTGGAGCGGCTGCAGACCGAGTTCAACCTCGCGTACATCTTCATCGCCCACGACCTGTCGGTGGTGCGCCACATCTCCGATCGCGTCGCGGTGATGTATCTCGGCAAGATCGTCGAGATCGGCCGGGACAGCGAGATCTACGAGAGGCCGACCCACCCGTACACCCAGGCCCTGCTCTCCGCCGTACCGGTGCCCAACCCGGAGGGGCGCGAGACCCGGGAGCGGATCATCCTCCAGGGCGACCCGCCCTCACCCGCCAACCCGCCGTCGGGCTGCCACTTCCGCACCCGCTGCTGGAAGGCCCAGGCGATCTGCGCAGAGCAGGAGCCTCTCCTGCAGATCCGGTCGGGCTCCGACCACCCGAGCGCCTGCCACTTCGCGGAAGCCCTCGACGTGGTCAACGCCCAGTAACACAGATGACGGCGGAGCCGTGGCCGGTCAGATAAACCGCCGCCGTGATCATGCGTGTTTCCCGGCCGTGATCATGCAGGGCTCCCGGGGGGTTCGCGGACGTTGGGCTCCCATGGGGCTCCCAGGGTCGTGATCATGCATGGATTCCGCCGTGCGCGGTCTGATCAGTGTCGACACCGTTTGTGATCATGCGGTGTCTGTCCGACGGCGCGCCCTTGTCATGCATGATCACGCTGGGGAAAGGGCCAGGCAGGACGGGGCGTGCGGGAACACGTGCATGATTACGCGGTGCAGAGGACGGCGGAGCCGTGGCCGAACAGGCCCTGGTTCGCGGCCAGCCCGGCCGTGGCTCCGGTGACCTGCCGGGCTCCGGCGGCCCCGCGGAGCTGCCAGGTCAGCTCGCACACCTGCGCGAGCGCCTGGGCCGGGATGGCCTCGCCGAAGGAGGCCAGCCCGCCTGACGGGTTCACCGGCAGGCGGCCGCCGAGGGCGGTCTCGCCGGAGTGGATCAACTTGGCGGCCTCTCCCCGCGGGCACAGGCCGATGTCCTCGTACCAGTCGAGCTCCAGCGCTGTCGAGAGGTCGTAGACCTCGGCCAGTGACAGGTCCTCCGGCCCGAGTCCGGCCTCGGCGTACGCCTCGTGCGCGATGGAGGCCCGGAAATCCCGCTCGGGAGGCGGCACGGAGGCCGAGGAGTCGGTGGCGATGACGGGCAACTCCACCGCGGTGTTCGGGAAGGTGGGCGTGACCGTGGAGACGGCGGCGATCCTGACCGCGCCCGCCATGCCGTGCCTGCGCGCGAACGCCTCCGAGGCGATGACCAGCGCCGCTCCGCCGTCCGAGGTGGCGCAGATGTCCATGAGCCGCAGTGGGTCGGTCACCATGGGGGAGGCGAGCACGTCCGCCGTGGTCACCCGCGACCGGTAGCGGGCGTTGGGGTTGAGCGAGCCCGCGTGGGCGTTCTTGACCTTAACGGCCGCGAAGTCCTCGCCGGTCTCCCCGTAGAGCGCCATCCGCCGCCGCGCGTAGAGGGCGAAGTAGGCCGGATTGGTCGCCCCGAGGAGCCGGAACCGCAGCCAGTCGGGGTCGTCCGGCCGGTCTCCGCCGACGGGGGTGAAGAATCCCTTCGGCGTCGTGTCGGCCCCCACGACCAGTGCGACGTCGCAGAGCCCGGCCAGGACGCGGGCGCGGGCGATGTCGAGGGCCTGGGCGCCGGAGGCACAGGCCGCGTAGCACGAGGCGATCCGCGCGCCCGTCCAGCCGAGCGCCTGGGCAAAGGTCGCGCCGGCGACGAACCCGGGGTAGCCGTTCCTGATGGTGTCCGCGCCGACCAGGAACTGCACGTCGGTCCAGTGCAGCCCCGCGTCCGCCAGGGCGGCCCTGGCGGCGGCCACGCCGTACTCCTGGAAGGGCCTGCCCCACTTGCCCCAGGGGTGCATGCCCGCGCCGAGCACGTAGACGCCGCTCACGAGGTCGCGCCCCACATCCATACCAGCGGCCCGTCGGCGAGGGGGCCGTGGGTGAGCTCCAGGTCCATGCCCACGCGCAGGTCGTCCACCGTGAGCCCGGCGACCTGGCCGAGCACGATGATGCCCTCCTCGGCGAGCTCCACCGCGGCCAGGATCACCGGCTCGTACGGCTCGGCCGCGACGAACGGCGGAGGCGGCGGGTAGCACGCGTTGGTGTACGACCAGACCTTCCCTCGTCGCGAAAGCCGTACGACGTCGAGGTCCGTGCCGCCGCAGCCCGGGTTGCGGCACCAGCCCGCGGCGCATGGGAAGGAGATCGTGCGGCAGGTGGCACAGCGGGTGCCGAGCAGGTAGGTCAGGCCGTCCTCGATGGTGAACCAGCCCTCGATCGCCAGCATGTGCCTACTATGACACAAGCGCTTGCTCGGTTAAACGGCGGGGCGTTGTCGGGCCGGCGTCACACGAACAGAAGTGCGCTGTCTGGCAGGCGTCACACGGGCAGGCGGGTCGGCGAGAGCCGCACATGGGCGCCCGGCGGGAGCCCCAGACGCTCGGCCGCGTCCCCGAAGTTGATCGCCATCGCCACCAGCCCGGCGGAGTCGGTGAAGGCCACCAGCTCGCCCGGCGGCACCGCCGTGAACGTCTCGCGGAACGGGACGCTGATCTGGCGCCGTCCCAGCCAGATGGCCAGCGTGTCGCCGACGCGGACCCCCAGTGTGGCGAGGTCGGAGGCGGTGATCGAGAGCTGGACGTTCCCGTGGCGGTCCACCGAGAGCACCTCGCCCTCCGCAGCGCCGTCCCGCAGCCGCGACGTGGGCTTGGGCAGCAGCACGAGCCGGTCGACCGGGATCTCCGGCCCCACGTCGGACGGCCTGCGGCCGGTGGCCAGGTGCGCCGCCACCGGCGCGAAGACGTCCCGCCCGTGGAACGTGGGCGACACGGATTTCAGGAAAAGGTCCTGGTTGGTCAGCTCGTACGCCTTCTGGGCGCCGCCGACCGCGTGGACGGCCCACGACAGCACGCCGTTGTCCGGACCGACGAACATCCGGCCGCCCGCCTCCACCACGACCGCGCGGCGCGTGCCGCCCACGGCGGGATCGACGACGGCCAGATGGACACCGGCGGGAAGGTAGGGCACCGTCTGCGCCAGGATCGCCGCCCCGCGCCGCACGTCCCCGGCGGGGACGAGGTGGCCGACGTCGATGATCCTGACCTCCGGCGCTATCCCCACGATCACTCCGTGGCAGGCGGCGACGAAGCCGTCTTCCAGTCCGTAGTCAGTGAGAAGCGTGATAACTGAGGTCACACTTCGTGACATTACGTCTGCACCATCCGGACTGAACAGCCCGGGTTTCCCGACTACGATGATGGCGGGCGTCGCGAGCCCATCGAGGAGGAGCGGATGGACACCGAACCGGCCGACGACGAGGGGCTCGCCCTCTCGGATCGCGACCGTGAGATCCTCGCGTTCGAGCGCCAGTGGTGGCGCTACGCGGGGGCCAAGGAGCAGGCCATCCGTGAGGCCTTCGACATCTCCGCCACCCGGTACTACCAGCTCCTCGGCGAGCTGATCGACCGGCCGGAGGCCATGGAACATGACCCGATGCTGGTCAAACGCTTACGCCGGATGCGGGCCACGCGTCAGCGCGACCGCGCCGCCCGCCGCTTCGGCATGAGGCCCTAGGTAAGCCCTTTCTCAACACTCCCCAGGGAGCCGCGCATGGAGTTCCCGCATCCCCTTCCCGAGGGGCTGGCGGCCATCCTGTCCGATCCGTCCGGAGCCGTGATCGGGCTCGACTTCGACGGGACGCTCTCGCCCATCGTCCCGGATCCCGCTTCGGCCTACGTCCATCCCGACGCCCCGGGAGTCCTCGCCGAGCTGGCCGAGCTGGTTCGCGCCGTGGTGATTATCACGGGCCGCCCGCCCGGTACGGCTCTCGCCCTCGGCGCGACCGACGGCGGGCCGTCTCTGGAGGACGTCCCCGGCCTGGTCATCCTCGGCCACTACGGGCTCGAGCGGTGGGAGGGCGGGCGGTTCACCGCGCCGCCCCCGCCTCCCGGCCTCGCCCTCGTCCGTGCCCGGCTGCCGATCCTCGCCCGGGACATCGAGGGCGTGCTGGTGGAGGACAAGGAGCGGGCGGTAGCCGTACACACCAGGAGGGCCGCCGATCCCGAGGCGGCGCTGGAGGCGCTGCGCGGCCCGGTGGCCGAGCTGGCCGCCGAGGCGGGGCTCGTGGTGGAGCCCGGACGGCTGGTCCTGGAGCTTCGCCCGCTGGGCATGGACAAGGGCCGCGCGCTGTCGGCCTTCCTCGCCGAACGGCAGGCGACGTCGGTCCTGTTCGCCGGTGACGACCTGGGCGACCTCGCGGCCTTCGACGCCGTCGAGAAGGCGCCCATCCCCGGCGTGCGGGTGTGCAGCGGGTCGGCCGAGGTCACGGAGCTGGCGGCGCGGACCGACATGGTGGTCGGCGGGCCCGCCGGGGTCGTGGATCTGCTCCGGTCCATCGTCGAATCGCTTCGCAAGCGCTCTGCAAGCGGCGGCGCCTAGGCTCCGGCCATGATGAGAAAGACCCTCACGGCCGCGATCGCCGGCCTCGCCCTGCTGACGGCTCCGGCGGCGGCCTTCGCGAGCGACTCGGCGACCTCCACCACCTCCATGAGCGCCACCTCCACCAAGCCCCTGCATCTGCGCAAGGGGCTCACCCTGACGATCCCCAAGTCCTGGAAGGTGTACGAGCAGTACAAGGACTGGCTGCGGGTCGTGACCGGCAAGTGCGCCTCCCTCGGCACCGAGCTCTTCGGCTTCCGCGACTCCGGCTGCCACAGCTTCTGGGTCATGGGTCCCAAGGCGATCAAGGTGGGCCACGAGTTCTTCAACGCCTACACCCCGGACGGCCCGTTCTACCCGGCCACCGACGTCGGGCCCTGCCCGTACGACGAGCACCTGTACATGGGCCAGTCCAAGCTCGCCGCCAAGGGGCTGCGCCAGATCGGCCCCGGCCACAAGGCGTACTACCGCAAGTGGGCCGGCACCTGCGTCACGCAGACGACCTTCAAGGTCAAGGGGCACTACAACCAGCGCGAGTGGTTCCTGCCGACGTCGAAGATCCTCGTCATCGACCAGTGGGACACCCCGGGCCTGACCTCGATCCTCAAGAACGCGACCTGGAGCTGAGGATCCCCCCGATGGCAAGGCCGATCAGGGCGGGCGCGAGCAGGAACGCGGTGTGCGTGCCGAAGCCGTCACCGAGCGCGCCGAGGGCGAACGGCGCGGTGCCCGCGCCCACTCCGGCCCAGATCGACGCGATGGCCGACGCCTGGTCCGGCCTGCCGCCCGACGCATCGATGATCCGCGCGAGCGCGAGCGGGAAGAGGACGGAGATGCCGAGGCCGCTGAGCGCGAGCCCGGCGTAGCCCGCCGGCTGCGAGCCGCTCGTCCAGAACAGCGCCCAGCCCGCCAGGGCCACCGTCAGCCCGC
Organism: Planotetraspora sp. A-T 1434; assembly: GCF_025420585.1. Taxonomy (GTDB): domain Bacteria; phylum Actinomycetota; class Actinomycetes; order Streptosporangiales; family Streptosporangiaceae; genus JAOEGB01. The sequence continues at coordinate 21,824 of NZ_JAOEGB010000047.1, forward strand.
CGAGTAGCACGGTCGAAGGCGCGAACCGGAGCGCGAGCCGGGCGCCGCCGAACCGGCCGGCGGCCATGCCCGCCAGCATCGCGGTGAGCCCCTTGGCGGCGGCGGCCGCCGTGAGGCCCGTCTGCTGCGCGAACAGCTCGGCGCCCCACAGGTTGTACGAGAACTCCAGCCCCACGCAGCACAGCAGTACGGCCCCGGCCACGTGGAAGCGCCTGCCGTACGGGACCGTGTTGACCCTTCCTCCCGCCGCCCCATCGTGCCCCTCGCCGGCCGCCCGGGGCGGAGGGGCGATCGCGGGAACCCACACGCGGCCCATGGTCAGGGCGAGTAGCGCCGTGGCGAGGATGGGGACGTAAAGGGCGGACCGCCAGCCGAGAGCGGAGCCGGCGAGCAGGCTGAAGGCGTAGGACGTGGCGATGCCGGCGGTCACACCCACCGCGTTGGCCTCGCTGAGGGCGGCCGCTCCGGCGGGCCCGTGGTGGTCGCTGAGCACGGCCATGGCCGCGTAGAGGGCGATCGAGCTGCAGCCGCCCGCGAGGGTGTAGCCGAGCAGCGTCAACGGCAGCGAGTGGCCCAGGGCGACGATGAGGATGCCGGCGTCCATGCCGGCGAGCCCCGCCCAGACCGTCACCCGCCGGCCGAACCGGGCCGTGAGCACGGAGAGGATCAGTCCGCTCGCGATGCCGCCGGCCGCCATGGCGGTGCCGTGCAGCCCGGCGACCGCCTGCGACAGGCCCAGCTCGGCCCGGAGCGTGGGAAGGGCGGCGGACAGGCCGTACAGGTACGTCGCGAAGGTGGCGAGCTGGAGGTAGATGAGCCAGGTGGGCCGGTCCCTGGTGAGCCGCGCGGACTGGACGGTCGTGGTCGAGCCCACCGAGCCCCCTGTATTGCATTACCAAATTTCGACAAAGAGTAGCATTTCGACCCTTACAGGAGGGCGGCGAGTTGATCCTCGAACCACCGCTGCGGCGGGAGCGCCGTGGCCGCCCGCCGGAGCCGGGCGCACCGCTCGATCCGCTCCTCCTCGGGCATCGTCAGCGCCTCGTGCAGGGCGGCGGCCGTGCCGGACACGTCGTACGGGTTGACGATGAGCGAGTCGGCCCCCAGCTCGGCCGCCGCGCCCGCCTCGCGGGACAGCACCAGCGCGCAGCGCCGAGACAGGATGGGGCCCTCCTTTGCGACCAGGTTCATCCCGTCGCGGATGGGGTTGACCAGCAGCACGTCGGCCAGCCGGTAGGCCGCCAGCGACCGTGGATAGTCGTCGTGGACGTTGAGGATCAGCGGGTCCCAGTCCTCGGTGGCGTACTGGTCCTCGATCTCCTTGGCGCACCGCTGCACGGCGGCGGTGTACTCGCGGTATTCGGGCAGGTCGTGCCGGGACGGGTAGGCGAAGGCCAGATGGACCACCCGGCCGTGCCACTCGGGATGCTCGGCCAGGAACTCCCGATAGGCCGTCAGCCCGCGGACGATGTTCTTGGACAACTCGGTGCGGTCGATGCGGACGATCAGCCTGCGGTCGCCGACGAGCTCCCTGAGGGCTGTCATATGCGTCTCGACGTCCGGCTCCGCCGCCCGCGCCAGCAACTCCTCGCCGTTCACCCCGAGCGCGTGGACCCCGATCCTGGTCGTCCTGTCCTCATAGGTGACCGTACGGCTCTCGCGGTCGACCCGGGCGCCCAGGAAGGCCTCGCAGCAGTCCATGAAAGCGGCGGCCCAGCGGGCGGTGAGGAAGCCGGCGTGGTCGGCCCCGAGGATGCCCGACAAAACCTCGGCGGCCACGTCGTCGGGGAGGAGCGAGAAGTATTCCGGCGGGGCCCACGGCGTGTGGGAGAAGTGGGCGATCCGCAGGTCTGGCCGCTCGACCCGGAGCATCGCGGGCGTGAGCGTCAGGTGGTAGTCCTGGACCATCACCCTGGCCCCGTGCGCGGCCTCCTCGGCCAGTGCGAGCGCGAACGCCCCGTTGTAGTCCCGGTAGGACGCCCACTCCCGCCGGAACCGCGTGTCGAACTGCGGCGTCATCGGGGTGTTGTAGAGCAGGTGGTTGACGAACCACAGGGTCGAGTTGGCCACCGCGTTGTAGGCCCGGTGGAAGATCGCCGGAGGGATGTCCAGCATCCGGACCGGCCCCGTGTCGTATCCCGCCTCGTCGAGCCGCCCTCCGGGCGACAGCCGTACGGCGCCGCGGTCGCCGTCGGACAGGGCGGCGCAGACCCAGAGCACATCCGCGCTCCTGGCGACCTCGGACAGCCCCGAGACCAGGCCGCCGCCGCCCCTGCGCATGTTCAGCGCGCCGTCGTCCGCCAGTGTGAAGGCCACCGGGCCCCGGTTGGACGCGATCAGGACTGTGTGGGCGCGCATGCAGGAAAGTTAATCAAACCGGGGAGCCGTCAATAGGATGTCAGGCAACCGCGGAAGGGCTTGGTTCGACATGGCACTGGACGAGACCACCGAGGAACTGGCCAGATCGGCCGCCCAGGGCGATCACCGGGCGCTCGGCGAGCTGCTCCGCCGGATCGAGCCCGACGTGCTCCGTCACTGCGAGCGGCTCCTGCCGTACCGGCAGGACGCGGAGGAGGCGTCGCAGGACACCCTGCTGGCGGTCGCGCGCAACATCGGCAGGTTCGAGGGCCGCGCCAAGTTCAGCACCTGGCTGCACATCGTGACCGTCAACTGCGCCCGCACGACCTACCGCTCGCTGAAGCGGCGCGCCTCGGAGCAGGCGGAGGAGCTGCCCGACCAGCGCCCCGACCCCCGCCGGGTCAGCGTCATCGCCGGGTCACGGCTCGACCTGCTCGACGCGATGGAGGCGCTGGAGGCCGACAAGCCCGACCTCGCGCAGGCGCTGGTGCTGCGCGACATCTGCCAGCTCGACTACGCCGAGGTCGCCGACCAGCTCGGCATCCCCCTCGGCACCGCCAAGTCGCGGATCCACCAGGCCAGGAAGTACGTCCAGATCGCTCTCGGCGAGGCGTACGGCTGAGGCGCGATACGTTTCGTCTCGCCATGTGAGACACCGGAACGGACAACGAGGACGGCACGGTACAGTGCTAGGGACCCGCTTCGTGCGGGAGACACCCGCTTGATGCGGAGACAACTGAATATTGCTCATCCAGAGGGGTGGAGGGACCGGCCCTGCGAAGCCCCGGCAACCCTCCCGGTGTCCGAACTCGTGACCACGAGGCCGGCCGGGACAGGTGCCAATTCCGGCTCGTGGCCAGGGTGGTCACGAGCGAAGATGAGGGAAAGGCCTCGCTTCATGGCGCTCACCACTGCTCACGAGTTCGGCCCCGCCACCGGTCTGTCGTGCCGGGAATGCGGCACCGTCTACGATCTCGGACCCAGCTTCGCCTGTATCGAGTGTTTCGGGCCACTTGAGGTGGCATACGAGTTCGGCGAGGTCCGGCGGGAGCAGATCGAGTCGGGACCGGCCAACATCTGGCGTTATCGGTCGCTGCTCCCCGTTCCCGAGAACGTCGCCTCCAAGCCCAACCTCCAGCCGGGCTGGACCAAGCTCGTCAAGGCCGACAACCTGGCCGGCGAGCTGGGCCTACGCTCGCTGTACGTCAAGGACGACTCCGGCAACCCGACCCACTCCTTCAAGGACCGGGTCGTCGCCATCGCCCTGGAGGCGGCCAGGACCTTCGGCTTCCACACGCTGTCCTGCTCCTCCACGGGCAACCTCGCCGGGGCGGTCGGCGCCGCGGCCGCCCGCGCCGGGCTCGACTCCTGCGTGTTCATCCCGTCGAACCTCGAAGAGGCCAAGATCACCATGGCTTCGGTCTACGGCGGGCGCCTCGTCGGCATCGAGGGCACCTACGACGAGGTCAACCGCTTCTGCTCCGAGCTGATCGGCGACGAGCTGGGCGAGAAGTGGGGCTTCGTCAACGTCAACCTCCGGCCCTACTACGCCGAGGGGTCCAAGACGCTGGCGTACGAGATCGCCGAGCAGCTCGGCTGGCGCATCCCCGACCAGATCGTCATCCCCATCGCCTCCGGCTCCCAGCTCACCAAGGTGGACAAGGGCTTCCGCGAGCTGATCAAGCTCGGCCTCGTCGAGGACAAGCCGTACCGCGTGTTCGGCGCGCAGGCCGAGGGCTGCTCGCCCGTCTCCGCCGCGTACAAGGCGGGGCTCGACGTCGTCCAGCCGGTCCGGCCGGACACCATCGCCAAGTCCCTCGCCATCGGCAACCCGGCGGACGGGCCGTACGTGCTGGACATCGCCCGGCGCACGGGCGGCGCGGTGGAGGACGTCGACGACCGCGAGATCGTCGAGGCCATCCACCTGCTGGCCCGCACCGAGGGCATCTTCGCCGAGACGGCCGGCGGCGTGACCGTCGGCGTGCTGCGCAAGCTGGCCGCCAACGGCACGCTGGACCCCGAGGCGGAGACCGTCGTGCTCAACACCGGGGACGGGCTCAAGACCCTGGACGCGGTCGCCGCCGAGGCGCGGCCCGCCGCCGTCATCCGCCCTTCCCTCGACGCATTCCGTACGGCTTTCGCCAACTGAACGCGTTATCCAAGGCCCAACCCAAGCAACGAAAGCGAGCGATAAATGAGCGTTTCAGTGCGGATTCCGACGATTTTGCGGACATACACCAGCGGAGCCGCAGAGGTATCCGGAGAGGGTGGAACGCTCCGCGAGGTCCTGCAGAAGCTGGACGCGGACTATCCCGGCATCGGCGCCCGGATCCTGGATGAAACGGGCAAGATCCGTCGTTTTGTCAACGTGTATGTCGGGGAAGAGGATGTCCGTTTCGCCGAGGGGCTCGACACCGCGACGCCCGACGGAGTCCAGATCTCCGTCATCCCCGCCGTGGCCGGCGGCTGACCGGCGGCAGGCCCGCGAGCACCTGACATGCGGCTCTATCATTGCCGAAGTTAATCGGTGCTATAGCATATGGTGCAATTATCAACTATCTACTTCTTAACTCAATATTCGCCGATCCTGCTTTGAGCGAACGTGATGGAGCAGTTTGTGCTTTGACTCTGTTGTTCTACGCCTTGACACGGGTATGGTCGAAGACGATCGACGAAAACCGGGGGCTTCCTGGGTGTGGTCCCCAGCCCAGTAAGAGGAGTCGGAAGTGGCGCAGGGCACCGTCAAATGGTTTAACGCGGACAAGGGCTACGGCTTCATCGCGGTAGACGGTGGTAAGGACGTGTTCGTCCATTACTCGGCAATCATGATGGACGGCTACAAGGCCTTGGAGCAGGGCCAGCGAGTGGAGTTCGACATCACGCAGGGTCAAAAGGGCCCGCAGGCGGAAGCCGTCCGGTCCGTCTGATCCCCTCCAGGACAGCCACGGAGGCCCGGTTCGCTCCCCCGAGCCGGGCCTTCGACGTGGGCGGACTCAGGCCGTGTCGCTTAGATCTTCTGCCTACTCGCGACGCCCGGATCGCCGCTCCCTAGGGCAAGATCTGCGAGACACTCCCTACCCGTACAAGCTGGTCAGCATGGCTTCCGCTTGCACTCGCAGGGGTAGAGTGCTAGATACTTGTTTGGCACTCTCGGGCTGAGAGTGACAACAACCGGATCGAGGCGATGGGGCCGGCGAAGGAAGCGGGCCCTTGCCGTCGCGGGCGTCGGCTCGGTCCGCTGAAGCCACCCTGCTACTGGGAGGTCTAGCCTTATGGCAGCCAAGATGATCGCGTTTGACGAGGACGCCCGGCGCGGTCTCGAGCGCGGTATGAACCAGCTCGCCGACGCCGTGAAGGTCACCCTCGGTCCCAAGGGCCGCAACGTCGTGCTGGAGAAGAAGTGGGGCGCCCCCACCATCACCAACGACGGCGTCTCCATCGCCAAGGAGATCGAGCTCGAGGACCCGTGGGAGAAGATCGGGGCCGAGCTCGTCAAGGAAGTCGCCAAGAAGACCGATGACGTCGCCGGTGACGGCACCACCACGGCCACCGTGCTCGCCCAGGCGCTGGTACGCGAGGGTCTCCGCAACGTCGCCGCCGGGGCCAACCCCATGTCCCTGAAGAGGGGCATCGAGGCCGCCGTCGAGCGCGTCAGCGAGGAGCTGTCCAAGCTCGCCAAGGACGTGGAGACGAAGGCGCAGATCGCCTCCACCGCCTCCATCTCGGCCGGCGACCCGCAGATCGGCGAGATGATCGCCGAGGCGATGGACAAGGTCGGCAAGGAAGGCGTCATCACCGTCGAGGAGAGCAACACCTTCGGCCTGGAGCTTGAGCTCACCGAGGGCATGCGCTTCGACAAGGGCCTGATCTCGATGTACTTCGTGACGGACCCCGAGCGCATGGAGGCCGTGCTCGAGGACCCGTACATCCTCATCGCCAACTCGAAGATCTCGGCCAACAAGGACCTGCTGCCGCTGCTCGACAAGGTCGTGCAGGCCGGCAAGCCGCTGCTGATCATCGCCGAGGACGTCGAGGGCGAGGCCCTGGCCACCCTGGTCGTCAACAAGATCCGTGGCCTGTTCCGGTCCGTGGCCGTCAAGGCCCCGGGCTTCGGCGACCGCCGCAAGGCCATGCTGGGCGACATCGCCGTCCTCACCGGCGGCCAGGTCATCAGCGAGGAGCTGGGCCTCAAGCTGGAGAACGCGTCGCTCGACCTGCTGGGCCGCGCCCGCAAGGTCGTCGTGACCAAGGACGAGACGACCATCGTCGACGGCGCCGGTGACGCCGAGCAGATCTCCGGCCGGGTCAACCAGATCCGCGCCGAGATCGACAACACCGACTCCGACTACGACCGCGAGAAGCTCCAGGAGCGTCTCGCCAAGCTGGCCGGCGGCGTCGCCGTCATCAAGGCCGGCGCGGCGACCGAGGTCGAGCTGAAGGAGCGCAAGCACCGCATCGAGGACGCGGTCCGCAACGCGAAGGCCGCCGTCGAGGAGGGCATCGTCCCCGGTGGTGGCGTGGCCCTGCTGCAGGCCGGCGCCAACGCGTTCGACAAGCTCGAGGTCAACGGCGACGAGGCCACCGGTGCCGCGATCGTCCGCAAGGCGCTCGAGGAGCCGCTGAAGCAGATCGCGGTCAACGCCGGCCTCGAGGGCGGCGTCGTGGTCGAGAAGGTGCGCAACCTGCCCGCGGGTGAGGGCCTCAACGCCGCCACCGGTGAGTACGTCAACATGTTCGAGTCAGGCATCATCGACCCGGCCAAGGTGACGCGCTCCGCGCTGCAGAACGCCTCCTCCATCGCGGCCCTGTTCCTCACGACCGAGGCCGTCATCGCCGAGAAGCCCGAGAAGACCCCGGCCGCTCCCGCCATGCCCGGCGGCGGCGACATGGACTTCTAGGTCCTCGAAGCACGGTTACGAGAAGAAGCCGGCCCCCGGTCACGGGGCCGGCTCTTTCTTTTCAGCGTGGTCAGAGGGTGAGGACGAGCTTCCTGCCCCCGGCGCGCCCGGCCGCGACCCGTGCGAAGGCGGCGGGACCCTCGGCGAGGGGCACGGCCTCGGGAAAGACCGTGAGCGTCCGCCTGGCGACCATCGCCGCGAGCTCGGCGAGCCGGTGGGCGTCAGGCCGGACGTAGAGGTTCCCGGAGATGACGCCCCGCTCCCCGGCCCGGGCGTCGGAGGTCAGCGAGCACAGGCGGCCGCCGTCACGCACCAGTCCGAGCGCGTCGCCGGACGTTCCGGCCGCCGCGACCAGCGCGCCGTCGAACCGGCCCTCGACCCGCGCCGCCCAGTCCATGACGCGGTAGTCCACGACAGTTGTCGCGCCCAGCTCGCCCAGCCGCCGCATGGCGCCCGCGGAGGCCGTCGTGGTGACCACCAGCCCGTCCCGGGCCGCGAGCTGTACGGCGAGCGCTCCGGTGCCACCGGCCCCACCCGTGATGAGGAGGCGCTGTCCGGGCTCCAACCCCAGGGCGTCCAGCGCCTGGCGAGCGGTCAAGCCGGCGACGGGCAGCGCCGCGGCGGCCACCGGGTCCAGACCGCTGGGGCGGTCTCCTACCCGGGCCACATGCGCGGCGGTGACGAGCACCCGCTCGGCCCAGAAACCGCTGCCGCCGGGCAGCGGCGCCTCATGGGCCACCACGGGGTCTCCCACGGCGAACCCCTCAACGCCTGGACCGAGCCGCGCGACTCGCCCGGCGCCCTCCACGCCCAGCGCGGCGGGCGGATCCAGCCCCACGTCCCAGCCTCCGGCCGCGATCAGGCGATCCCACGGCCCGACGCCGGCGGCCTCCACCCCGATCACCATCTGCCCCGGGCCCGGCGCCGGCGGCTCCGGCAGTTCGAGCAGCTCCACGCCGGCGCCTCGTCCGGCCACCCCACACGCCCGCATGGTTCAGTCCTTCCCCTCGCCAGAGAAGAAGTCGAGGTAGGCCTGGGCGAGCTCGGCCGGATTCTCCAGCGGGATGTTGTGGCCCGAGTTGGAGATCACGACGCCGCGCACGTCCTCGGCCACCCGTGTCATCTGCCGCCGCACCTCGTCGGCGAAGTAGGCCTGCCCGCCGACGGCGAGCACGGGGCAGGTGAGCGGATCGGCGTACTGCTCGCGGTTCTGCTCGGCGTCTCGTTCGGTCGCGCGGTACATCTCGAGAATCGTGCGGGTCCCGCCCGGCTGCTCGACCCAGCGGACCAGTTCGTCGATGTCGTCGTCCGTCGCCGCGCTGGGATCCCACATTTCGCGCTTCATGAAATATGACCAGAAGGCGCGCTCCTTACCGGCCATCAGCAGCTCCGGATAGTGCGGGACGTTGAAGAAAGCGCGATGCCAGCCGGTTCGCGGGTCGTCCGCCTTGTGCGCCGGGCCGGCGTCCGCGGGCATCCCGGGGAGCCGCATCTCCTGGAACACGAGCTGCCGGACCCGCGGTCGGTGGAAGGCGGCCACCGCGTAGGCGATGGCCGCGCCCCAGTCCTCCCCGGCGACGCGGAATCGTTCGAAACCCAGGTAGGTCGCGAGCTCGGCGACGTCGCGAGCCATCGTCGCGGTGTCGTAGCCACCGGCCGGGCGCTCGGAGTCGCCGAAGCCCCGGCAGTCGAGCGCGACGACGGTGTGGTACGGCGTGAGCAGCGGGATCACGTGGCGCCAGTAGTACATCGTCTTCGGCACCCCGTGCAGCAGGAAGACCGGATCGCCGGACCCGCCGATCGCGTAGTGGATGTCGACGCCGTTGACCTCGGGGCGGGCGTGAACGAGCCGGACACCGTGGTGGTCGGTCAAATAGCGGGTTCCGGCGGCGGTCATGTCAGCTCGCCGGTCCGGTGTTCAGCGCGGCGCCCAGCGCGTCGGTGTCGGTGAACACGGTGAGGGAGACGATTCGGCCGTCCCGGACTCCCCACACCTGCACCTCGGCAGCGTCGAACGACACTCCTGTCGCGCGGGCCGTTCCCCGGGTCCTCCCGATCTGAACCACTTTGTCCCCGGCCCGGTAGAGCTCACCGATCTCGATCTGGCTGTCCAGCGCGGTCCGCACGCCCTCCAGGAACACCTTCATTCCGTCGTAGCCGTGGTGGTGGCCGCCGTAGGGCAGCTCCTCGCTCTGATAGATGTCGACCTCGGGGTCGGTCAGCGCGAACAGCGCGGGGACGTCGCCCGCGTTCAATGCCGCGTAGACCGCATGGACGACGTCGAAGGGATTCGTGGATTCGGTCATGACCGCAAGTTAGCCAGGCGCGTCCGGCCTGGGCTTGAGTCACACGACTGCCGATCCACGCATGAGTCGTCCCCCCCCGCGTGATCATGCACGTGTTCCCGCACGCGCCGCCCTACCTGGCGCTTGATGCGCCGTGATCATCACATGTTCCCGCACGTGCCGTGCTAGCAGGCGCTTCGTGGAGCGTGATCATGCATGACGAGGGTGCGCCCGCCGGGCAGACACTGCATGATCGCAAACAGTGTCGGCACTGATCAGACCGCGTGCGGCGGAATCGATGCATGATCACGATCCGGGAGTCT
>NZ_JAOEGB010000048.1 GCF_025420585.1 Planotetraspora sp. A-T 1434
CCGACCCCGTCCCCGCCGACGTCCCCGCCGACGTCCCCGCCGACGCCGGGCCCGAGCGGGAGCCGGGACGGGCTCTGCCCGCCATCCCCTGGACGATCTCCGGCCGCACCCCCGCCGCCCTGCGCGCCCAGGCCGACCGCCTGCTGGCTCACCTCGACCGCCACCCCGACCTCGACGCCACCGACGTGGCCCACTCGCTGGCCACCACCCGCACCGCCTTCGACCACCGCGCCGTTGTCATCGGCCCAACCCGCGCCGACCTCACCGAGGGCCTGCGGGCCCTGGCCGCGGGCAGCGCCCTCCCGAGCACAGTGACCGGCACGGTCGGCGGGGACCCCGGAGTGGCGTTCCTGTTCACCGGTCAAGGCAGCCAGCGGACCGGAATGGGACGACAGCTCTACGACACCTTCCCCGTCTTCGCCGCCACCTTCGACACCCTCATCGAGCACCTGGACCGCCACCTGGCCGGCCATGTCCCGGCCCCCCTCAAAGACGTCGTCTTCGGCGAGGCCGAGCCTGGACTGCTCAACCAGACGGTTTACACCCAGGCCGGTCTGTTCGCCGTCGAGGTCGCCCTGGCCCGGCTGCTCGAATCGTGGGGCATCACCCCCGCCGCCGTGGCCGGCCACTCCATCGGCGCCCTGGCCGCCGCCCACATCGCCGGCGTTCTCGACGCCGCCGACGCCACCGCCCTGGTGGCCGCCCGCGGCCGCCTGATGCAGAGCCTGCCCGGCGGCGGGGCCATGGCCGCCATCCAGGCCACCGAGGACGAGGTCACCGCCGCTCTCATCGGCGGCGTGACCATCGCCGCCCTCAACACCCCCACCTCAGTGGTCGTCTCCGGCGACGCCCCCGCCGTCCACGCTGTGGCCGAGGCCTTCCGCGTCCAGGGCCGCAAGACCCGCGACCTCACCGTCAGCCATGCCTTCCACTCCCACCACATGGACCCCATCCTCGCCGAGTTCGAGGACACCCTTGCCGCCCTGACCTTCCGCCCTCCGCGGATCCTCGTCATCTCCGACCTCACCGGCCAGGTGGCCACCCCCGACGAGCTCGCCTCCCCCGCCTACTGGGCCCGCCACCTGCGCAACGCCGTCCGCTTCCACGACGTGATCCGCACCGCCCACGCCCAGGGCATCACCTCCTTCGCCGAACTCGGCCCGGACGGCGTGCTGACCGCCCTGGTCCGGGAGACCCTCGGCGACGACCCCGGTGTGGCCGCCGTCCCCACCGTGCGCCGTGACCGGCCCGAAGTCGCCACCACGCTCACCGCCGCCGCCCACCTTTACACCCGAGGCACCCCCGTCGACTGGGCGGCCGTCTACGCCGACAGCGACCCCACCACAGTGGACCTGCCCACCTACGCGTTCCAGCACGAACGACTGTGGGTCGAGCCACCCCCCGCCGGACCCAGTGACGCGTCAGGGCTGGGCCTGAGCCCGGCGGACCATCCGCTGCTGGGCGCCGCCGTGACCCTCGCCGACGGGGACGGCACCGTCCTCACCGGCGAGCTCTCCCTCGCCACCCACCCCTGGCTCGCCGACCACGCCGTCTTCGGCACCGTCATCGTCCCCGGCACAGCCTTCATCGACCTGGCCATCCACGCCGCCGACCAGACCGGCCACACGACCATCGACGAACTCATCGTCCACGCCCCCCTCGTCCTGCCCGGCCGCGACGGCGTTCACCTCCAGGTCATCGTGAACACCGATCGGCACACCGTCGACATCTACTCCCGTCCCCACGACGCCACCACGGAGTGGACCCGGCACGCCACCGCCGTACTGGCGAACAGCGACGCGGAGCCCGGCTTCGACTTCGCGGTGTGGCCACCGAGGGATGCGACCCCGGTGGAGGTGGAAACGGTCTATCCGGACCTGGCCGAGGCGGGGTTGCGGTACGGCCCGGCGTTCCAGGGGCTGCGCGCCGCCTGGCAACGCGGTGACGAACTCTTCGCCGACGTCGTCCTCCCGGAGGGCGGCCAAAGCGACGCGGCCGCCTTCGGGGTGCATCCCGCGCTGCTCGACGCGGCCGTGCACCTCCCCGCGTTGCGCGGTCTGGCCGACGTGCCGGAGGGGCAGAACCGCCTGCCGTTCGCCTGGAACGGCGTTCGACTGCACGCATCGGGCGCGACGGCGCTCCGGGTCCGGGTGGTGATGGCCGATTCCGGTTCACTGACGCTGCAGGCCGCGGACGCCACCGGCGCGCCGGTGGTCTCGATCGACTCGCTCGTCGCCCGGCTCGTCTCCGCCGATCAGTTGCGCACCACCACTCCGGCCCGGCCCAACGCGCTGTTCCATGTCGAGTGGCCTCCGCTGGCTACGGCTCCTGCCGTACGGGAGGCCTGGGCTGTGCTGGGAGAAAGCTCGCTCTACGAGGAGCTCCGCGATGCGGGAGTCACGGCGTCCCTGTTCGCCGACCTGGCCGCCCTCACGGCCGCCGTCGAAGCCGGAGAGCCCCTGCCCGCCCTGGTAGTCCTCCCGGTCGCCGGCCAGACCGACCCCGTACGCGGCGCGCACCACAACACCGAGCAGGTCCTGGCCGCCCTTCGGCAATGGCCGGCCGACGACCGATGGGCCACCACACGACTCCTCGTCCTGACCCGCCACGCCGTCGCCGCCAAGAAGGACGACACCCTCGACCTCACCACCGCCCCCGTCTGGGGCCTCGTACGATCGGCGCAGTCCGAACAGCCCGGCCGCATCCTGCTCGCCGACCTTGACGACGATCCTCGATCCGTCGGCGCGCTGCCGGCGGCCGTCCCCGCGGCTCTCGCCGCCGACGAATCCCAGCTCGCCCTGCGCGAAGGGCTGGCTCAGGTCCCCCGCCTGGCCCGCGCGCCCGAACCCGAACCGGATCCCCTCCCCTGGGATCCGGAGGGGACCGTGCTGATCACCGGCGGCACCGGTGGCCTGGGCAGCACCCTCGCCCGCCACCTCGTCACCACCCATGGCATCCGCCGCCTCCTCCTCACCAGCCGGAAGGGCCCCGACGCACCCGGCGCGCGGGAACTCCACAGCGAACTCACCGCGCTCGGCGCCGACATCACCATCGCCACCTGCGACGTCACCGACCAGGACGCCCTCGCCGAAACCCTCGCCGCCATCCCCGCGGACCACCCCCTCACCGCCGTCGTCCACACCGCCGGAACCACCGACGACGCCCTCATCGGCAACCTCACCGCCGAGCGGCTTCACACCGTCCTCGCCCCCAAAGTCGACGGCGCGTGGAACCTCCACCACCTCACCGCCGGCCACGACCTCGCCGCCTTCGTCCTCTTCTCCTCCATCTCCGGACTCCTCGGCGGAGCCGGACAAGCCAACTACGCCGCCGCCAACACCTACCTCGACGCCCTCGCCACCCACCGCGCCGGCAACGACCAACCCGCCACCACCCTCGCCTGGGGACTCTGGGACCAGACCACCGGAATCACCACCCGCCTCACCGCCGCCGACCAGGCCCGCATCGCGCGGACCGGCCTACGCCCCCTCACCACCGCCGCCGCACTCGCCCTCTTCGACACCACGGTCTTCCGTCGCCACCCGAGTGCGCTTCTCGTCCCGACGCTTCTCGGCACCGTCATGGAGTCGACGCCACCACCGCTCCTCCGCGGGCTCATCCGGTCCTCCCGGCGCGCGGTCCGCACGAGCACCGGCGGAGTGTCCTCGGTCACCGACCGGCTGGCCGGACTGGACCAACCCGAACGCACGCGGCTCCTCCTGGACCTGGTGCGCACCGAGGTTGGGACCGTGCTGAGCCATCCCGACCCCGAGGCCATCCCCACCGACCGGGCGCTCATCGAGCTCGGCCTCGACTCCCTCACCGCCGTCGAGCTGCGCAACGGCCTCAACACCGCCACCGGCCTCCGCCTCCCCGCCACCCTCACCTTCGACCACCCCACCCCGGAAGCCATCGCCGGTTTCCTGGCGGGTGAGCTCGGCGAGACGGCATCGGCACCGGGCGGGCTGCCGGGCCGTACCGGCGCGAAGCAGGCCACCGGCGGGCTGGCCGCGATCCACCGCGGAATGCACGAGGCGGGCAAGCACGTGGAGGCGGCGCAGCTGCTGCTGGCGGCCTCCCACATCCGGGGCCAGTTCGGCGCGCCGGAGCGGGACCGGCACGCGCTGGACCCGATCCGCCTGGCCACCGGGCCAGGCCGGGTCTCGCTGGTCTGTTTTCCCGCGCTCAGCGCGATCTCCGGGCCGCACGAGTACTCCCGGTTCGGGCAGACCTTCCGAGACGAGCGGAACGTGTACGTGGTGCCCTCTCCGGGGTTCACCGACGGGGCCGACGAATCGCTGCCGGACTCACTGGAGACGCTGATCCAGATGAACGTGGAAGGGCTGCGCCGCAGCGTCGGCGACGAGCCGTTCGTGATCGTCGGGCGTTCGATGGGCGGCTGCGTGGCGCACGCGGTCACCGTGGCGCTGGAGGACGAGGGCCTGTTCCCCGCCGGGCTCGCGCTGATCGACAGCTACCCCATCGACGCCGCCACGCGGGAGGGCATGGACTGGTGGCTGGCCGCCATGATCGGCGGGATGCTGGAGCGGATCGACCGGTTCGACATGACGCTGCACGACAACAGGCTGACGACCATGGGCACCTACAACCGTCTCTTCGTCGGATGGCAGCCCAAACCGGTGCGGACCCCGATCCTGCTGCTCCGAGCGGCCGTGCCCCTGCGGGGCACCACAGTCGACTCGGACGTGGACTGGCGGGCGTACTGGCCGGTGGCGCACGAGGCCGTGGACATCCCGGGCGACCACTTCAGCACCCTGGAGGAAAGCTCCGACACCACCGCCCAGGCGATCCGCTCCTGGATCGACGCGCTGATCGACATCGACGGGCCGGACGTGTGACCGCCCGGCCGTCGGCGATCGTGACCGGCGCGGGAGCCGGCATCGGGCGCGCGAGCGCGGAGCTGTTCGCCGAGCGTGGGTACGACGTCGTGGCCGTGGACCTCTCCGGAGCCGCACTCGGCGAGCTGGAGGCGTCCCACGGCGTCGTGCCGCTCGTCGGCGACGTGGCGGAGGAGTCCGCCAACGTCGTGGCCGTCGAGCTGGCGCTCGACCGGTTCGGACGGCTGGACGCCGTGGTGCTCAACGCCGGGATCGGTGCGACGCCTCCGTTGGAGGCGCCGGACGCGGTCGAGCGATTCGACCGGATGGTCTCGGTCAATCTGCGCGGCCCGGTGCTGGGCATCCGGGCCGCCGCGCCGGCCCTGCGCGCGGGAGGCGGCGGCGCGATCGTGCTGACCGCCTCGATCTCCGGGCTTGGCGGCGATCCGGGAGTCTGGGCGTACAACGCGACCAAGGCGGGCGTGGTCAACCTCGTCAGAGGCACGTCGATCGACTACGCGGCACAGGGCATCCGGATCAACGCTGTGGCGCCCGGGCTCACCGACACCCCGCGCACCGCCGTACACCGGGAGGACCCGGAGTTCGCGGCCGAGCTGACGCGGCGGATCCCGATGCGCCGCTGGGCGCGTCCCCGGGAGCAGGCCGAGGCCATATGGTTCCTGGCCTCGCCCGCCGCCTCCTACATCACCGGAGTGACCCTTCCCGTGGACGGCGGGCTGAGCGCCAACACCGGCCTGCTCCTCCCCCCGGGCGGACCCGTCACAGCGTGAGCTGCTCCAGGATGCCCAGCCGGTCGGGGAGGACCTCATACTCGACGATCCGGCCGTCGCGGAACCTGATCGTGCTGATGCTCTGACCGGTGAAACGCCGTCCGCTCGGCGGAGCCGAACACGTTGCCGCGCTGCACTCCCTCGATCGTCCAGTACACGACGACCCGGTCCCCTTCGGCGACGGTGTCCGTCACCGTGGCGGTCACGCCCTCGACCGCCGAGCGCAGCCATGTGATGTGCTGGACGAAACCGTCCCGGCCACCGGCTCCTCCGGCCGGTCCCGCGCCGTCCGTGGCGTCATCGGCGATGATCTCGTCGAGGACTTCCAGGCGTCCCTGGGTGACGGCCTCCTCGTAGAAGCGCCTGGCCACCTCACGGTTGGTCTCGGTCGTGCTCATGGGCAGATCCTTTCTGTTCGAATCGGGCTGGGAAGTGTCTGACTTAGTCACCGGGGTGTTCCCGGCAGGGGCAGAATGCCGAGGCTGGCGTCGAGACCGCCGTCGACGACGAGCGTCGTCCCCGTGATGTAGGAGGCGGCGGGTGAGGCCAGGAACCATATGGCCTCGGCCTGCTCACGCGGTTCGGCGAACCGCTGGAGCGGGACGCGCCGCTCGATCTCCGCCGTGAGGATCGGGTCCTGCCGCACTCCGGCGTTGATCCGGGTCCAGGTCAGCCCCGGGGCGAGGGCGTTGACCCGGATCCCCTGCACGGCGTAGTCGATGGCCGCGGCACGGACCAGATTGATCACGGCGCCCTTGGACGCGTTGTACGCCCAGTTGCCGGGGTCGGCACGCAGCCCGGCGACCGACGCGGTCACCACGATGGCCCCGCCGCC
Organism: Planotetraspora sp. A-T 1434; assembly: GCF_025420585.1. GTDB lineage: Bacteria > Actinomycetota > Actinomycetes > Streptosporangiales > Streptosporangiaceae > JAOEGB01. Next base: position 6,465 of record NZ_JAOEGB010000048.1, read on the forward strand.
TCCGGCGCGCAGGACGGGGGCCGCGGCGCGGATGCCCAGGATCGGGCCGCGGAGGTTGACCGCGAGAATGCGGTCGGCGGCCTCGATCGCGCCGGGCGTCTCGAAGGGGCGCGTCCCCCCGATCCCGGCGTTCAGGACCACGGCGTCGAGCCTCCCGAACCGCTCGACGGCCAGCGCCACGGCGGCGTGGTTGGTGGCCTCCACCGACACGTCGCCGGTCAGGGTCACCACGTGGTCGAGCCGGGAGAGCTCCTTCAGCGCCCGTTCGTCCTGGTCAACGGCGACGACGCCGACTTTCCGTCCGGCGAACAGCTCGACCGCGGCGCGGCCGATTCCCGAGGCGGCGCCCGTCACGACGACGGCCCGCGGCGTCCCGGTTCCGCCGGGGCCATGCCGATCATGGTGATCGTGGCCGGGGTCAGGGGTGGTTGAGGTCATGTCGGGCCCTTCAGGTCCATGGCGGATGCGAGTTTCCCCGCCGCCGGGCCCGCGTCGATCCGCGGGACGGCGGCGAGCAGTGCGCGGGTGTACGCGGCGCGCGGCGACCGGAACACCGTGTCGATCTCCCCGATCTCGACGACCGCTCCGTCCTTCATGACGGCCACCCGGTCGCACACCTGGCGGACGACCCCCAGGTCGTGGGAGATGAACAGCAGTGAGACCCCGACCTCGCGCCGTAGCCGGGCGAGCAGGGCGAGAATCTGGGCCTGGACGGTGACGTCCAGGGCGGAGACCGGCTCATCGCAGACGATCACCTCGGGATTCGGGGCGAGTGCCCGCGCGATGGCGACCCGCTGCCGTTGCCCGCCCGAGAGCTGGCCCGGCCGCCGGCCGAGCAGACCCGCGTCGAGCCCCACCTCGCCGAGCAGCTCCACGACGCGATCGCGCCCGCCGCGGCGCGCCGCATCCCCCCGTGACCGGCCGGGCAGCGCCTCCGCGATGACGCGTTCGACGGTGAAGCGGGGGTCGAAGGAGCTCAGCGGGTCCTGGTCGATGAGCTGCACGCGGGAACGCCGGGCGCGGCGATCCCGTTCACGCAGGCCGCTCCACGCCTGCCCGTCCAGGAGCACCGATCCGGCGTCGGGCTCGAACTCCGCCAGCACGATCCTGGCGGTGGTGCTCTTGCCCGAGCCCGACTCGCCGACGAGTCCGAGCGCCTCCCCCGCCATCAGGTCGAACGACACGTCGTCGACGGCGGTGCGCCAGGATGCGTCCGGCGACCGGAACCGCTTCGTGACACCGCGAACGGTGACCACCGCCCGGCCGCGCGCGGGGGCCGGCTGAGCCGGCGGCGCGGGCCGCGGCCGTCGTCCGGTCTCGTCCGTGACGGGGCGCCAGCAGCGGACCATGCGGTCCGGCCCGTACGGCACGGGCGTCGGGAGCTCAGCCGCGCAGCGGTCGTCCGCCAGGGAGCAGCGGGGGGCGTAGGGACACCCCGTCTCCGCCGGAGGCGCCGACCGGAGCGCCGGCGGCTCCGTCACCGGACCGTCCAGGCTCGGCACGGCGGCCAGCAGGTCCACCGCGTAGGGATGCGCGGGAGCCGCCAGCAAGGCCGCCGCCGGCCCCCGCTCCACCACCATGCCCCCGTAGAGGATGGCGATGTGATCGGCCAGCCGGGCCACGACCGCCAGGTCATGGCTGATCAGCAGCACCGCCGTACCGGCGTCCTTCATGCCCTTCAGGAGGTCGAGGACCTGGGCCTGCACGGTGACGTCGAGAGCGGTGGTCGGCTCGTCGGCGACCAGCAGCGACGGCCGTGCGGCGATGGCCGAGGCGATCAGCGCCCGCTGCCGCAGCCCGCCGGACAGCTCGTGCGGATACTGCAGGTAGCGCACGTCCGCATCGGGCACACCGGCCTCCGCGAGCAGCTCGATGACCTGCTCGTCCAGGGTGTCCCGGCTCGCCAGGCCGTGGACCTCGAGTGGCTCGGCGACCTCGTCCCCGACCCTGCGCAGCGGGTCCAGCGAGGTCAGCGCGTCCTGGAGGACGTAGCCGGCGCGACGGCCGCGCAGCTTCCGCCACTGCCCGGGGCTGAGCCGGCGAAGGTCGCGTCCCTCGAACGAAAGGATCTCGGCGCGCACATCCGCGGTCCTCCCGGCCAGCCCCAGCAGCGCCCGCGCCGTCACGCTCTTGCCCGAGCCCGATTCCCCCACCACGGCGAGACACTCCCCCGCGCGGAGGGACAGGCTGACATCGCGTACGGCACGCACGACGCCCTGCCGCGTGGTGAAGTCGACCGAGAGTCTCTCCACGGCGAGCAGCGGCTCGGCCGGCGCGGCACCGGTCATCGGGACTCCCGCCCTTCATAACGGGCCTGCAGCTCGCGTCCGATGACGGACACGGACATGACGGTGAGGGTGATGGCCGCGCCGGGGAAGACCGCGAGGGTCCAGCTCGCGTCAAGGTAGTCGCGGGCCTGCGCCAGCATCGACCCCCACTCCGGATCGGGGGGCTGCGGGCCGAGCCCGAGGAAGCTGAGGGACGCTCCCGCGATGATGGCGGTGCCGACGTTCAGCGTCGCCAGGATCAGCAGGGGCGCGAGCACGTTGGGCACGATGTGGCGGCAGAGGATCCGCCAGGGCGGCAGCCCGAGGTTGGTCGCGGCCCGCACGTATGGCGAGCCCCGCACGACCAGGGCCTGGACCCGGACGATGCGGGCGAAGCCCGGCGCGAGGGAGATGGTGATCGCCACGACGGCGTGTCCGGTGCCCGGTCCGAGGACGGCGACCACGAGGAGGGCCATCAGGATGCTGGGGAACGCCAGGAAGACGTCGGCCACCCGCATGGCGGCCTCGCCGGCGACCCGTCCGCCCAGTGCCGCCAGCAGCCCCCACACGGAACCGGCCGCACCCGCCAGCAACGTCGAGCCCAGCCCGACGAGCAACGAGGGGCGCGCCCCGTAGACGACCCTGGCGAACACGTCGCGCCCCAGCTGGTCGGTGCCGAAGGGGTGTCCTTGGCTGGGGCCGCGCAGCGCGGCCGCCGGATCGACCACGTTCGGCCCCTGATTGAAGAGACCGGCGAACAGACTGGCGAACAGGCCGGGGAAGGCCGCGGCCACGAAGACCAGGACGAAGAACGCGGCGGCGAGGAGCGGCACGGGCCGCGGGACGCGCCGGCGCGACGTCCGGGACCGGGCCGCGGCGGCGCGGACGCCGTCGTCGTACGGCGTGGCCGTGGCGGCTGTCTGGGGAACGGTCACAGCGCGGCCTGCCGCATCCGTGGGTCGACGACCCGATAGAGCAGGTCGAGGCCCGTGTTGATCAAAGAGAAGCACAGTGCCGCCAGCACCACCACGCCCGTCACCACGGGGAAGTCCCGCCCGTTGACCGCAGCGACGACCACCTGGCCGACGCCCTGCCGGGCGAAGACCGTCTCCACCACCACGACCCCGGCGAGGAGTTCGCCGAGCGCCCAGCCCGAGAGGGTGAGCACGGGCAGCGCGGCGTGGCGCAGCGCGTGGCGCAGCCGGATGCGGTTCTCCGTGGCGCCTCGCGATCGGGCGGTGAGAGCGAACGGCTGGTCGAGCGCGCGTTCCAGCCCCTCCCTGGTCACCTGCGACAGAACGCCGGCGATCGGCAGCGCGAGGGCGACCCACGGCAGCACGAGCGCGGCGACGCCGTCGTCTCCCAGCACCGGAAACCAGCGGAGGTGGAAGGAGAAGACGGTGAGCAGCAGGATGCCGATCCAGAAGTTGGGCGTCGAGATGGCGCAGAACTCGACCGCGCGGGACAGCGCGCGGGCGCGTGGCCGTCCGGCGGTGAGCAGGGCAAGGGTCAGCGCCAGGGCGAAGCCGAGAAGTGCGGCGCCCGCTGCCAGGGCGGCCGTGGCTCCGAGCTGCTCCAGGACCACGCCGCCGACGGACTGGTTGAGCTGGTAGGACTCGCCGAGGTCGGCGCGGGCGAGCCTGCCGAGGAAGACGGCGTACTGGACGACGATCGGCTCGCGCAGGCCGTACCGCTCGCGGATGGCGTCGAGCACCTCCGGCGTGGCGTGGGCCTGGACCCCGCCCGCGATCACGCGGGCGGGGTCGCCCGGCACCAGCCGCATGCCGACGAAGGCCAGCGTCGCCGCCCCCCACAGCACCAGCAGGGTCAGCGCGAGCCTGCGGGACAGCCAGCGCGCCAGCGGCGGCACGGAGATCAGGCCCCCAGCCACGCGCCGTGGAAGACCGGGTAGGTCTGCGCGTCGAAGGTGACGCCGCGCACCTTGCCGGACAGGCCCACGAGCTGCACGGGAGTGTAGAGGGGAAGCACGTATGCCTGCTTGAGCACCTCGGTCTGGACGGCGGAGTAGTCACGGCCGGCCGTCGCGGGGTCGGAGGTCTCCGCCGCCTCCTCGACCCAGTGATCGATCTGGGGCGACCTGACGAGCGCGACGTTGCCGCCCGCCTTGGCGTAGGTGTTGCCGGACGCGAACGCGAACCGGAGCACGTCGGGCGTGGGCCTGGCGAAGCTGACGTCGATCAGGTCGTACCCGCCGCCGATGAGGTGTTTGCTGACGAACGTCCCCGTGTCCACGGTAGGCCGGTCGACCTTGATCCCGGCCAGCTTGGCCTGGGCCTGGATCCCCTCGGCCAGGACGTCGCGCTGCTCCTTGTTGCCCTCCGCCCAGAAGGGCCAGACCAGGGTGAGGGTCTTGCCGTCCTTGACGCGGTAGCCGTCCGCGTCGGTCTTCGTCCAGCCCGCCTCGTCCAGCAGCCTCTTCGCCTCCGCGGGGTCGTAGGCCGCGCGGGCGCTCTCGGCGCCGGCGTCGTAAGCGGCGGTCGTCGGGCTGAGCGGATTCCTCGCCGCCTTGAAGTGGCCGAAATAGATGTTCTTGACGAGCCCTTCGACGTCGATGGCGGCCGAGAACGCCCGGCGGACCCTGACGTCCCGGAGCGGCCCGCGCGTCTGGTTGAAATAGAGGTTGTAATTGAGCCCAGGCGTTTCCTGGGCGTTCAAGGTGAATCCGGGAAGGGATTTCAACCGCTCGGCGTCGACCGGCGGGACGCCCGCTATCGCCTGCACCTGACCACTCGTCAGCGCGCCGTATCGGGTGGCGTCCTCGGAGACGAATTCGAATACCAGATCGTCCAGATACGACGCCCCCTGGTGGGACGCGTTCTCCGGCGGCGAGGAATATCCGGGATTCTTCTTCAACGAGACACGCTTGTCCTTCTCCCACGAGACGTAGGAGAACGGGCCGGTCCCGACGGGTTCGTACTCCGCGACCGGCTTGGCGAGCGCGGCCGGGCTCTGGATCCCCAGGTAGGGAACCGACAGCGCCTGCAGGAACGGGGTGAAGGGCCGGGAGAGCGTCACCTCGACGACCAGGTCGCTCACCGCCCGCGACTTCTCGTAGGGAGCGATCAGCGACGCCGCGTACGCCGACTTGGTCGCGGGATCGACGACATGGTCGAGCGACGCCTTGACGGCCTGCGCCGTAAGCGGAGTGCCGTCGTGGAATCGCACGCCTTCGCGGAGGGTGAAGGTGTAGGTCTTGCCGTCCGGCGAGATCGCCCACCGCTTGGCCAGCCAGGGGCCGAAGCTGTCCGCGCCGGTCTGCACCACCAGGGAGTCGAAGATGTTCCGGTCGATGAGCCCGGTGACCGCGGTGGCCGCCACCGCCGGGTCGAGCGACACCTGGGTGCCGGCGATGGCGTACCTGAGGGTCCCCCCGGCCACCGGCCCGGCCTTGCCCGCGCCCCGCGCGGGCGGCCGGTGGTCGTCCCGGCCCGCGAGGGACACCACGAGGACGACGGCGACGGCGACGATCGCGGCCAGGGCGGAGAACACGATGTTCCGGCGCCGCGACCGCAGACGACCACGCTTTCTGACGGGTTCGTCCTCGACTCGAGTGGCTGCGTCATCGCTCAAGGACATGGTGAAACCTTCTCTGCCGGAACGGCGGGCGAAAAACGGGCGGATGGCGCGAGAACATCATCCCCGATTCCCGCTTTGGCGATCACACCATATTCGGCCGCACCGGTCAATGCCGTTATGCGCTTTCCACCCCGGCGGAACAATTCGAATTATCTATCAATTTCAATTCGAATCGCCTATCGGTCGGCGGTGCGGGCACGGAGGGAATCATCACTGACGAGAAGAACTTGCGCAGGATGTCACCGGAGTTCGCCGTGATCGCCGGATCCAGCCCCTGCCTGCCGACGAGCCACAGCCCCATGGCTCCCTGCGGCGGAAGCTCGTGAAGCTCCCGCAGGCCGTCGGGCACGCCGTACGCCGTCGGCAGCAGGGCGACCCCGAGGCCCGCCCGCGCGGCGGCGAGGACGCCTTCCAGGTTGACCGCCTCGGTCGTGATCCGCACCGCCCAGCCGAGCCCTTCCAGGACGCGTACGGCCTGGCGCCGGAGGCCGCACGGCTCCTGGAAGGCGACGAGCGGCAGTTGCGCCCCCATAGGAGGCGGGAACCAGCCGGGCGCCGCCAGCCAGCGCAGCGGCAGGGAGCCCACCTCCGTCCCGCCCACGTTGGCCATGGCGCCGAGGATCAGCGCCATGTCGAGCGTTCCGCGCGTCGTCTCCTCGGCGAGGATCGGGCTGCGGTCCAGCCGGAAGACGACGTCGTATCCGGGCAACGCGGACAGCAGCGCGGCGAGCAGGTCGGGCAGCACCTGGCCCGCCGCGTCCTCGATGGCTCCGACGGTCAGCGTCAACGGCCGGCCGGCCCCGAGGCGGGACATCGCGTCGTCATGCATGGCGAGTAGTCGCCGGGCCTCCACCAGCAGCGTCTCACCCGCCGGCGTGAACCTGGTCAGCCGGCCCGCCCGCTCGACCAGCGGCCGGCCGACGACCCGCTCCAGACCGCGCACGTGCTGGCTCACGGTGGGCTGGCTCGTCCGCAACGCGGCCGCCGCGCGGCCGAACCCTCCACAGTCGGCGATGGCGACGAAAGTCCGTAGCTGGACCAGGTCGAGCAGTGCTCCCATAGCCGCATGATAAAAGGAAAAGCCTACTTTCCCTACCGGGAAAATCGGTCGCGGAGCTCCTGCTTGCGAACCTTCAGGCTGGCGGTGCGGGGCAGCGCGTCCACGACGAACACTCGCGTCGGCCGTTTGTAGCCGGCGAGCCGGTCGCCGACGTACCGGACGACCTCCTCGGCGTCGGGAGCGCGCTCCCCGGCCGGGACGACGGCGGCGGCCACGGTCTCGCCCCAGCGGGCGTCGGGCAGGCCGAAGACGGCCGCCTGCGCGACCCCCGGCATGCCGGCCAGCACGTTCTCGACCTCGGCCGGGTAGACGTTCATGCCGCCGGTGATGATCATGTCCTTGATCCGGTCCGTGATGTAGACGTATCCGGCCTCGTCGACGTGCCCGGCGTCGCCGGTCCGGAGCCAGGGGCCGCTGAACGACTCCGCCGTCAGATCGGGCCTGCCGTGGTAGCCCGCGAAGAGCGTGTCCGACTCGACGACCAGCTCCCCCGTGCTCCCGGCCGGGAGGAACTCCCCCGACTCACCGACGACCCGGACGCTCGCGATCGGCACCGGCCGTCCGGCGGACGCGTAGATGTCGTCCGCCGGGCAGCCGGGGCCCCAGTCGGCCGCCGTCGTCGCGGTGACGGGGGCGCCGGTCTCGGTCATCCCCCACGTCTCGATGTAGCGCGGGCCGACCACCTCCACCAGGTCGCGGACCTGGGCGGGCGGCAGCGCGGACGCCGAGTGCAGGATCCCGGCGAGGCTGCCGAGCACCTCGGGCCTCCGCCGCACCTCCTCCGTGAACGCGGGAACGAGCGGGCTGGGGGCGTACGTGAAGGTGGAGCGCTCGCGGACCATGGCGTCCACCCACGCGTCCGGCGCGAGCCCCGCCATGAACGACAGGGTGCCGCCGAGGTAGAGGTGGGGCAGTACGACGCCCCAGAGCGCGGCCACGAACGAGAACGTGCCGGTGAACGCGCAGCGGCTGCCCGGCGCGAGGCGGTAGTGGTACGGCATGTGCCGGATGATCCTGGCGAGCGTCGCGTTCTCCACCACGACGCCCTTCGGCGTTCCCGTCGTGCCGCTGGTGTAACCGATGATCGCCGGCCCGTCCCCGGGGACGGGCTCCGGGGCGCGGTCGGACGCCTCGGCGAGCAGGTCCGCGTAGCGCAGGCCGCCGGGGAGCGGCTCGCCGCCCACGGTGACCAGCGCGGCCAGGTCGCCGAGCCCGGCCACCTGGCCCGCGACGGCGCTCCGCCCCGAGGTGCAGGCGAAAGCCCGGACGCCGGCATCCTCCAGGACGGCCTGGACCTCGCCCGCCTTGAGCCGGTCGTTGACGTGCACCGCGGTGAACCCACCGAAGGCGCAGGCGACGTAGGCCTCCAGCGCCTCGACGCGGTCCTCCATCATGAGTGCCACCCGGTCGCCGGGCCGTACGCCCAGGCCGCGAAGGGCGTTGGCGAACCGCGCGGCGTTGCGGGCGAGCTCGCGGTAGGTCCGGCGCTCGCCGTGGGCCACCATCGCCGTCCGGTCGGCGAAGCGGCGGGTGGCGGCCCTGAGGAGGCCGCCCCAGCTGTCCGGGAACGCGTCGGGTGCGCTCATTCGGCGAAGTCGGCGGACAGGCCCATGCCCCGGAGCAGGGTTGCCCGGTCGTAGTACTCCAGCCACTCGGCGACCAGGCCGTCCTCGATGCGGAGGACTCCCACGACCGGGACCTCGCCGTGGCTGCCCCGCGCGTCGAAGACGTCGAGCCGCTCCATGAAGACGCGGTCGTCGACGACGCCCATGGCCTTGACCCGGATATCGAGCCGCTCCAGCCCTTCGGCGAGTACGGCCAGCCGCTCCCGGATGGCCTCCCGCCCGGCGAGCGGTTCCTGCATCACGCTGTGCAGGACGCCGTCGGGCGCGAACAGGCTTATCACGCGCTCCCAGTCGAGCGCGTTCCAGGCGTCGATCATGTCCTGTGCGACGCGGATCTTCTGGTCCGTCATGCGAGCTCTCTCCTGATGTCGCGCTTGAGGATCTTGCCGACCGGGTTGCGGGGCAGCGCCTCGCGCAGCTCCAGCCGTTCGGGCAGCTTGTAGGACGCGATCTTGGCCGCCCGCAGATGAGCGAGCAGCCCGTCCAGCGTGACGGTGCGCCCCTCCTTCGGGACGACCACGGCGCACACCTTCTCTCCCAGCACCTCGTCCGGGTACCCGAGGACGGCCACCTCCGCGACGTCCGGGTGGGCGCTGATCAGGCCCTCCAGCTCGGCGGGCGCGATGTTCATGCCGCCCCGGATGATGAGGTCCTTCACCCGGTCGACGTAGCGCAGGAACTCCCCGCGCTCGCCGTCGATGACGAAGACGTCACCGGTCTTGAGGTAGCCCTGCTCGTCGAACGGGCTCGGGAGCCGGTCGCCCTTGAGATAGCCGGGGAAGACCATCGGCCCCTTGATGCGCAGCTCGCCGGGGCGGCCGGGCTCGGTCACCTCCTCACCGGTGTCGGGATCGACCAGGCGGGTGGAGATCTGCTCCGCCGACCGGATCGACCACTTCACGCCCGGCACGCCGTACCGGGGGAAGAACAGCGCCCGCTGCTCCGGATCGGGCACGTCGTGCGGGTCGGTGATGAGTGCGATGCCCTCGTTCGACCCGAAGAAGTTGATGATCCCGATGCCGTAGTCCTCCTGCCAGCCCTTCACCATCGACGGGGCCAGCGGAGCCGAGCCCGACCCGATGAGGCGCAGTGAGCCGATGTCGGTCGCCGCCAGCAGCTCGGGCCTGGCCAGCAGCATGGTGAGCAGCGCGGGCGGCGCGACGGTGTAGGTCGCGCGTTCCTCCGCGATCTGCCGGAGGAACGTCGGCAGGTCGAACGGGTGGTGCTGGACGAGCACGCCGCCGACCCGCAGCCACGGGAGGAACATGCCGTTGATGCCCGCCATGTTCACCATGGGGAACGGGTTCAGTAGCACGTCGCCGGCGGTCAGCCGGGGCGCGTCCACAGTCACCCAGCTCGCCGCGAGCCAGTCGTAGTGGGTCCTCCGCACGCCCTTGGGTGTGCTCTCGGTGCCCGACGTCCAGCAGATGGTCACGCAGTCGTTCGGGTCGGCGGCGTGCGACTCGACCGGGCCGCGGGCCGCGGCCAGCTCGGCGTCGAACCCGGGGTCGCCGTGGGCGAGGAGGACGCGCAGGCCGGGCAGTGCCCCGCGCGCCTCCCCGGCCATCGGCCGCCCGCCCATTTCCGTGAAGGTGAGAAAGCCGGCGAATCCCGCGAGCGCGCCCAGCTCCCCGATCTCGTGCGCCCGGTACTGCACGGGCAGCGGGGAGATCACCAGGCCGAGCCGCCAGCCGGCCAAGTAGGCGGCGGCCAGCTCGACCGTGTTCGGCAGCTGTACGGCCAGCACGTCGCCCGGCCGGAGCCCGTGGTCGCGCAGCACCGACGCGAGGCGGTTCACCTCGTCGTCGAGCTCGCTCCAGGTGAGCCGCCGGGGGTCGGCGCCCACCAGGTCTGGCTTGTTGGCCGGGTCGACGATCGCGAGCCGGTCCGGCGCCGCGGCCACCCGCGCCCGGAACAGATCGTCCAGCGTCTCCCGCGTCCACCAGCCCCTGGCGACGTACTCCTCTACCCGCTCAGCGGGGTGCAGCCCTCTCATCGTTGGTTCAGTCTCCCGAGATGTCGATGACGTCACCGGCGGGCACGAAGACCTTCTTCGAGCTCGACCAGGTGAAGGGACGGAACGCCATGATCCCCATCGACTTGGCGCCCGACATCGTGAAGTCGATGCCGTCGATGAACATCGGCGGGTGGTAGGTCTGGGTCCGGGCCGCGTTCATGATGCCGAGGCGGCTCAGGCCGTCGGAGGACGAGTTCGCCTTGGTGAAGGCGTCCACCATGAGGTCGCCGATGGCCCAGCCGTTGACCGTGTAGTTGTTGGCCGGGGCCTTCGCGCCGTTGGCCGCCGTGTCGCTCAGGTACTGCTTGACCGCGGCGTCGTCGGCGTAGATGGAGTTGCCCGGGTCCTTGAGCCAGACCATGATCTGCTGGCCGTCGGCCGCCTCGCCGGCGGGCTCGAACAGCGTCTTTCCGTCCACGCAGTTGCCGGGCTGGATGAAGCTGTCGGGCTTCCAGCCGGCCCGTCCGACGGCCATGCTGAGGGCGAGGCAGTCGGTGGTGACGCCCGCGTCCACGAGGACCTGCGCGCCGCTCGCCTTCAGCGTCGTCGCGGCGGCGTTCGGGTCGGTGAGCGGAGCCTCCTTGACGATCTTGATGTTGGTGCCCTCGATCGCCTTCTTGAAGCCGTTGGCGTACCCCTGGCCCGACTCCGTCTGGTTCACCGCGAGCGCGACGGTCGCGCCGTCCGGGTACTTCTTCTTGAGCTGCTCCACGACCACGGCCATCTCGACCTCGGCCGACGCGAGGTACTCGGTCGTCCACGGGTAGGTCGCCGCGTCGCGGTAGGCCGGCACGGCCGCCTGGGCGAACAGCAGCGGCACGCACGCCTCGTTCTGGTCGTCGGCGACCGCGTTCAGCTGCCCGGAGCCGAACGTGTCGAGGACGTGCACGCCGTCCTTCTGGATCAGCTCGCTGACGTTGGCCTTCGCCTTCTCCGGGTTGAAGGCGTCGTCCCTCGCGACGACCTCCAGCTTGACGCCGCCGATGCCGCCGGCCGCGTTGGCCACGGCGAAGCGGGCCTTCATGCCGTCGAGGACGGCGCCGACGGCGCCGGCGAGCGGGCCGGACAGTGGAGCGCTCCAGCCGACCTTGAGCGTCCCGGTGATCTTCGCCTTGGCGGCGTCCGGGTCGGCGCAGCCGTCGAGCGGCGTGACGCCCTGGGCGGCGGCCGCCGATCCGGCGGGCTTGGCGGGGTCGTTCGACGCCGCCTCGCCACCGCCACCACTTCCACAGCCTGCAGCGAGCAGGGCGGCGGAGACGCCGACCACGGTCAGGTATCGGGTTCTCATCTGGGATCTCCCTCGGATTCACGGGTGGGTGGGGTTGCCCGCTCGGCCCGTGACGCAGAGGGGCCGTCCCCGGTCGCGGGGCTTATCTGGACGAGACGTCGTACGGCCCGGCCCGCCACTCCGGCGACCCCCTCCGGCATCAGGAACACGATGACGATGAGGATGACGCCGAAGAGGACGCCGGACACGTGCCCGGCCGCCAGGTCGGAGGTGAAATAGGGCAGGTAGACGACGGCGAGCGCGCCGATGACGGGGCCGAGCAGCGTGGCCGCGCCCCCGACGAAGAGCCCGGTGATCAGCTCGATCGACTTCAGCAGCGTGAACGAGCCGTCGGGCGACAGCGCGCCGACGTACATGGCGAACAGGCTTCCGGCGAGACCGGTGACGGCCCCCGAGAGGCCGAACACACCGGTTTTCATGGTCGCCAGCCGCACGCCTGACGCGGCGGCGGCGATCTCGTTGTCCCGGGTCGCGATCATGGCGATGCCCGCGCGGCTCCGGGTCAGATTGCGGATGAGCAGCAGCACGAGGAGTAGCGCGACGGCGCTCACCCAGTAGAGCCACAGGCCGCGCTGCCCGACCGTCAGGCCGGTCCAGGCGGGCGGGGCGAGGTGCCGGGACCGGATGACGAGACCGGCCGCTCCCCCGGTCGCGTCCTCGAACCGCTTGACCACCTCGGGGAACGCGACGCCGACCGCGAGGGTGACCATCGCCAGGTAGAGCCCGCGGATCCGCAGGGCGGGCAGCCCGACGACGAACCCGAGCACAAAGCAGAGCAGGACGGCGACCGGGATCGTGGACATCGGCGCCGCGCCGTAGGAGACGACGAGGACGCCCGTGGTGTACGCGCCGAGCCCGAAGAACGCCGAGTGGCCGATCGACAGCAGCCCGGTGTAGCCGGTCGCCAGGTTGAGCCCGCTGATGGCGATCGCGAAGATCAGGACGCTGGTGAGCTGGCCGACCCGGAACGGCTCGGCTGACGCCCCGGCGAACAGGACGAGGGCGACGACGACCACGAGGGCGACCTGGAGCGCCCGATGCGCCCCGGACCCGCCCCGGATCACAATGGGAAGACGGCGGGACGCGGGCGGGGCCCCCACGGCGTCGTGCTGGTCCAGAAGGGTCACAGCCGCTCCATCTGACGGGTCCCGAACAGCCCGGTGGGCCGCAGGAGAAGGATGAGGACGATGACCACCAGGGCCGCCGTCTGCGGCAGCGTGCCGCCGATGAACTCGACGTAGCCGGTGATCAGCGCTTCGAGCACGCCGATGACGAGGCCGCCGACGACCGCGCCCATGGGGCTGTCCAGGCCGCCGAACAGCGCGGCCGCCGAGGCGTAGATCAGGATGGGGAACATCGTCTGGAGGCTGAGCTGCTGAGGGGAGAGCGGCGTCACGAGGACGCCGGCGAGCGAGCCGACGATCCCGGCGAGCCCCCAGCCCAGCATGAGGATCCGGCCGGTCCGCACGCCGCTGAGCGCCGCGGACTCGGGGTTGCCGGCCACCGCGCGCATGTGCAGCCCCAGCCGGGTGCGGTTGAACAGCAGGAACACCGCGCCGATCAGGGCGATGACGACCAGCCAGACGCCGAGCGCGTCGATGTACAGCCGGGCGCCGCCCACGGAGAGGTAGTCCTTGAGCCCGCTCGGGAAGAGGCTGGGCATCGGCTTGGTCTCGGAGTTCCACAGCAGCCCGGCCAGCGCGTTGAACGCGGTGAACAGGCCGAGGGCGACGATGAGTGTGGCCATGTCGCTGCGCCGCCGTACAGGACGGATCAGGGTGCGCTCGACGACCGCTCCGAGCAGGAATCCCACTCCGGCGGCGGCGACCGTGCCGGCCCACAGCGGGACTCCGATGGTCGTCAGCCACCACGCGATGTAGGTGGTGAACAGCGCCATCTCACCCTGCGCGAAGTTGATCGTGCCCGTGCTGCGGAACACGACCACCAGGGCCAGCGCCATGATGGCGTAGACGGCTCCGTTGGTGAGGCCGTCGAAGAGTCGTTCGAGGAAGATGTCCACGGGCGGCGCTCCTCAGTAGCCCAGATAGGCGCGTCGGATGGTCTCGTCGCCGCGGAAGTCGTCGGCGGTGCCCGAGGCCACCACCCGTCCGACTTCCAGCAGGTAGACCCGGTGGGCGATGCTCAGGGCGAGCTCGGCGTTCTGCTCGACGATGAGCAGCGCGACCCCCTCCTCACGGTTGACGCGGGCGAGGACCTCGAAGAGCCCGGCGACCACGCGGGGCGCGAGGCCGAGGCTCGGCTCGTCGCAGAGCAGCAGGCGCGGGCGGCTCATCAGCGCTCTCGCGACGGCCAGCATCTGCTGCTCGCCGCCCGAGAGCGTCCCGGCCGCCTGGCGGGAACGTTCCGCGAGCACGGGGAAGACCGAGCACCAGCGCTCGACGTCCTCGCGGATGCCGTCCTTGTCGCGGCGCATGGCGGCCCCGACGTGCAGGTTCTCCAGCACGGTGAGGTGGGAGAACGTCCCCCGGCCCTGCGGCACGAGGCTGACGCCGCGCGAGACGATCGCGTCGGGGCGGAGCCCGCCGAGGGCCTGGCCCTCGAAGCCGACGCGCCCGGTGTACGGCAGGAGCCCCGCGAGGGCCCGCATGGTCGTGGTCTTGCCCGCGCCGTTGGCGCCGAGCACGACGACGGCCTCGCCCTTCCCGATCTCCAGGTCGACGCCGTGCAGCACGCGCGCCTGGCCGTAACCGGCCGCGAGGCCCTCCACGGTGAGCAGGGTCTCGACGGTGGGCCGGGTCTCCGCGGTAGGCAGGGTCATGACGCCTTCCCGAGGTAGGCCTCGACGACGCGTGGCTCGGCGCGCACCTGCTCCGGGGTCCCGTCGGCGATCTTGCGGCCGAACTCCATCGCGACGACGTGGTCGGAGATGCTCATGACCAGGCCCATGTGGTGCTCGACGAGCAGCGCGCCGAGATCGTGGTCGCGGCGCAGCCGCAGGATCAGGTCGCCCAGGTCGCGGACCTCCGCGTGGGTCAGGCCGCCGGCGGGCTCGTCCAGGAGCAGCAGCCGGGGCTTGGCCGCGAGCGCGCGGGCGAGCTCGACCCGCTTGAGCGTGCCGTACGGCAGGCCCTGCGCCGGGCGGTGCGCGAGGTCGCGCAGGTCCAGCTCGGTGAGGATGTCCATGGCCTCCCCTTCGAGGCGGCGCTGGGTGGCCCTGGTCCCCGGCCACCCCACGAGGGCCCCGGCGAACCCGGCCCGATTACGGGCGTGGGCGCCGGCCAGCGTGTTCTGCAGGACGGTCAGCGAGGGGAACAGCGCGAGGTTCTGGAAGGTCCGGGCGATGCCGAGCCGTACGACGTCGTGCGGCCGCACCCCCGCCCCGACACCGGAGAGGTCGGTGCCGCCGAAGGCGATCCGCCCCGAGTCGGGGCGGTAGATCCGGGTGACGCAGTTGAACAGAGACGTCTTGCCGGCCCCGTTCGGGCCGATGAGGCCGCAGATCTCGCCGGGGGCCACGGTGAAGCCGACCCCGTCGAGTGCCGCCACCCCGCCGAAACGCAGTGTCACGTCCGAAACCGTGAGCGAGGGACTGGTTTCGGGTTCTATGTCCGTCTGCATCTGCCGCTCCAATACGAGCTTCATGCTTCAGTTAGCAGTGTGATGCCGGTGACCGCATTTACTACAACAAAAAGAGTGAACACGTCAACGGTCCGCAACCCCGTCGAAACCTGTCCGTAACGACCTCTGGCGAACTAACTCTGTTAGTTGTAGCGTGCTCGCAAACGCCACTCGATGAGGAGGCCACACGTGACTGACCAGCGCGACCCCGCGGTCCAGGCGCTGCTCGACAAGCAGGAGATATACGAGGTGCTCGCGCGCTACCTACGCGCGGCCGACCGGGGCGACGTGGACGGCCTCGCCGCCTGCTACCTGCCCGGCGCGACCGAGGACCACGGCGGCGTGTTCAGCGGAACCGCCGCCGACTACGTCGCGAGCATCTCCCGGACGGTCACCCACCCCAAGAGCCTGACCATGCACTGCATGACGAACGTGCTGATCGACCTGGACGGCGACACCGCGCAGGCGGAGTCGTACGTCACCACGTTCAGCCGGGTGAAGACTCCGGACGGCCTCGGCCACTCCTTCGTCGGCGCGCGGATCGTGGACCGCATGGAGCGGCGCGACGGGCGCTGGGGCATCGCGCACCGCGCGCTGGTGTGGGAGTGGAACCACGACGCGCCCGCCGCCGAGACCTGGATCTTCGGCATGCTCGTGCCCGACACCGGCGTCCTCGCCCGCGGCGGGAAGTACCCGAGTGACCTGGTTTACCGGGGAGCCGCCCGATGATCCGCGTCGAGGGGGCCGTCGCCCTGGTCACCGGAGGCAACCGCGGCATCGGCCGCGCGTTCGTCGAGGAGCTGCTCGCCCGGGGCGCGGCCAAGGTCTACGCCGCCGCCCGCGACCCGCGCGACGTGGAGATCGGGACACCGGTACGGCTGGACGTCACCGACCCCGCCCAGGTCGCCGAGGCCGCGAGCGCCTGCCCGGACGTCAACCTCCTGATCAACAACGCGGGCTACCACGCCAACAGGCGCCTCGTCCTGACCGACGACCACCAGGCGGCGCGGGACGAGATGGAGGTCAACTTCTTCGGCGTCCTCAACATGACCCGCGCCTTCGCGCCGGTCCTCGGCGCGAACGGCGGCGGGGCCATCGCCAACGTCCTGTCGGTCGCCGGGATGGTGCCGGCCCCGTTCATGGGCGGCTACTCCCCCTCGAAGGCCGCCGCTCTCTGGCTGAGCACGATCTCCCGGGCCGAGCTGGAGCCTCAGGGCACTCAGGTGACCGCCCTCATCGTCGGCTCGGTGGACACCCGGATGGCCTCCCACGTGGACGGCGCCAAGGAGGACCCGCGCGACATCGCCAGGGCCGGGCTCAAGGCCGTCGAGCGGGGCGAGAACGTCGCGGACACCGACTGGATGGCCGTCGACGCCCGCGCCCGCGCCGCCCGCGATCCCGCCAAATACGAGCGGCAGCTCGCCAAGCTGCTGAACGCCCAGACGCTCAGGACCACCAAATGAGCGCGCTCGACCTCGTCCAGCTCGACCTCGTCCAGCTCGACCTGGTCCAGCTCGACCTGGTCCAGGCGACCATCGCGACCCACGACCTGGCCGCGACCGCCGCGCTGGCCCGCCGCGAGCTGGGCCTCCCGCAGGGGTTCCCCGACCCGGAGCTCGACGCCTGGGGCATCAAGAACGAGGTGCTCACCCTGGGCCGCACCTACCTGGAGATCGTGGCCCCCGCCTCGGAGACCTCCCCCCTGCACCGCTTCCTCGCCTCCGGGGAGGGCGGCTACGTGGTCGCCCTCCGCGTGCCGGACACCGCCGGGCTGACCGCGCGGGCCGAGAAGGAAGGGGTGAGGATCACTCACCAGCAGGACTTCCAGGGCGCGACCATCACCCAGCTCCATCCCCGCGACCTCGGCGTGCTCGTGGAGGCCGACGAGATCCCGCCGGGCAAGGAGTGGCACTACGACGACTGGGAGACGCCAGGCAGCCCCGGCACGCCGCTCGACCTGCTCGCGGTCGACATCGCCGTCGACCGCCCCGAGGAGACGGCCAAGCTGTGGGCGCGGCTGTTCGGCGCCGAGGAGACCGCCGAGGGCGTCCGCGTGGGCGACGGCCTGGTCAGGTTCGTCCCGGTCGCGGACCGGCGCGGCCTGGTGGCCGCCGACCTTGGCGGGGCCGGCGAGGCCCGCGAGTTCACCCTCGCGGGCGTGACCCTGCGCCTCAACTCAGTGAAGGAGACCACGTGACCCTGCGCGTCATCCAGTGGGCGACCGGCGCGATCGGCAAGACCACCCTGCGGGCTGTGCTCGACTCCCCCGACCTCGAACTCGTGGGCCTCTACGTCTACGGAGACCGCAAGGCCGGCCGCGACGCGGGAGACATCGCCCGCCGCCCCCTCACCGGTGTCATCGCCACCCGCGAGGTGAAGGACATTTTGGACACCCCGGCCGACGTGGTGATCCACACCCCGCGCCTGCAGGTGCCGTACGAGACGCACGACGCCGACATCTGCGCGCTGCTGCGGTCGGGCAAGAACGTGATCACGACGGCGGGCCACCACTTCCCCCGCGCGCACGGCCGGGAGCGCGAGGAGATCTTCCTCGCCGCCTGCCGCGAGGGCGGCACCACGTTGTACGGCGTGGGCGTCAGCCCCGGCGTGATCGGCGAGCGGATCGTCCTCGCGCTGAGCGGCGTCAACCTGGAGCTGGAGCACATCGCCATCGACGAGGTGCTCGACGCCACCCGGATGCCCGACCCCAACTTCGTGTTCGACGTGATGGGCATGGGCTCCGACCCCGCCGCCATCGACCTCACGGCCGGTGAGCTGCCCAAGATGTACGGCATGCTCTACAAGGAGACCCTGGCGTTCATGGCCGAGCGCATGGGGCTCGACGTCGAGCGCTACGAGCCGGACCACCACGTCGAGCTCGCCGGCCGCGACCTCCAGGTGGCCGCGGGCACCATCCCCGCCGGAACCGTCGCCGCCACCGAGTGGCGCTGGCACGCCATCGCGGGCGGGCGGCGCGTGCTGACGCTGTCGATCATCTGGACGATGGACCCGGAGCTGCCCCGCTACGCCGGGCGCGACCACTGGACGGTCACCGTCACCGGCAAGCCGTCCATGACCATGACCCTCAACCTCATCGAGCCGGACGACCCCGTCAGCAGGACGACGGCGGCGCAGTTCGTGACGGCCGGGCCGGTCATCCGCGCCATCCCCGAGGTGGTCGCGGCCCCGCCGGGCATCTTCGAGCCCCCCGTCTTCGCGCCGTTCCGGTTCCCGGAGGTGCCGTGACGCTCTACGACACGTCCCGCGTGGTCACGGGTCCGAGCCGGTCGGGCCCGGACGCGGACTACGCGCTGCACGCCGACGGCACCCGCGTCGAGCGGCTGGCCGACATCCTGCGGCGCAGGGCCGCCGCGACGCCGGATCTGCCCGCCGTCATCGAGCCGGACCGGGTCACCACCTTCGCCCAGCTCGACGCCCGGTCCAGCCAGGTGGCCCGCGCCCTGCTGGCCGACGGCGTCAAGGCTGGCGACCGGGTCGCCTACATCGGCGTGAACGCGCCGTCGTTCCTGGAGGTGCTGTACGGCTCCGCCAAGATCGGCGCGATCGCGACGGCAGTCAACAACAGGCTCGCCCCGGCGGAGGTCACGCAGATCCTGCGCGACGCCGAGCCCGCCGTCCTCGTGCTCGGCGCGGGCGACGAGCGGCTCGCCCCCGAGCCGGGAGCCGTGCCGTCCCTGCTCCGCGTGGTCACGGCAGCAGCGGGGGCCACGCCGTACGGGGAGTGGCTGGACGCCCAGCCCGCGACGGACCCGGGCGTCCTCCCGGACCCCGGCGACACCGCGCTGATCTTCTACACGTCGGGGACGACCGGCCTGCCCAAGGGCATCATGCTGACCGGGCGCAACCTCGGCCAGGCCCTGGCGACCATGCACTACGAAATCGACCTCGACGAGACGTCGGTGGCGATGGCGCCTATCCCCTACTTCCACATCTCGGGGCTCGGGCTCGCCATGGTCGCCGCCGTCAACGGGGCCGCCCTGCTGCTGGAGATGGCCACCGCCCCGGAAGACCTGCGCGACCTGCTGATCTCACGGCGGGTGTCGCACGCCGCGCTCGTGCCGACGCTGATCCAGCGCCTGGTGTCGCTGCCGGGCGTGTCCTCCCACGACTGGTCGGCGCTCAAGTACGTCGTCTACGGGGCGTCGCCGATCCCGCTGCCGGTCATCCGGGCGGCGACCGACGCCATCGGGTGCTCCTTCCTGCAGAGCTACGGGCTCACCGAGTCGACCGGCGGCGTGACCGTGCTCCGCCCGGAGGACCACCTGCCCGATCCCGGTCAGGAACGGCGGCTGCTGTCGGCGGGCCGTCCCATGCACGGCGTGCCGATGCGCATCGTGGACCCGGAGACGCTGAAGGACGTGGCGCCCGGCGAGCGGGGCGAGGTGCTGATCGGCGGCGGTCACGTGATGACCGGCTACTGGCGCAACCCGGCCGCGACCGAGGCGGCGATCCTGCCCGGCGGCTGGCTGCGCACCGGCGACGGCGGGTCCTTCGACGAGGACGGCTACCTCTACCTGCACGACCGGATCAAGGACATGATCGTCAGCGGCGGGGAGAACGTCTACCCCGCCGAGGTCGAGAGTGTGCTGACCGGCCATCCCGCGGTGCTGGAGGTCGCCGTGATCGGTGTGCCGTCCGAGCGCTGGGGCGAGGTCGCCCACGCGGTCGTGGTCCTACGGCCGGGCGCGGCGGCGAACGGCGAGGAGCTGATCGCCTGGAGCCGCGAGCGCCTGGCGCACTTCAAGTGCCCGAGCGGCGTCTCGTTCGTGGAGACCCTGCCGCGCAACGCCAGCGGCAAGCTCCTCAAGACCCGCCTCCGCGAAACCCACCGCTCACCCGGCCCCTGACAGAGTGCCCACCGATCGATCATGACGTTAGTGCTGCTTTTCGGGGCGACGGGGCGTTTGACAGCACTATCGTCATGATCGATTCTCACGGCTCCCGCTTGAGGATCACATCCCGGTCAGATGCGCCAGCACTCGAACCTGTCTCATGACGTCGCAGGCGCCGGCCGAGTCCCCGTGCTCGACCGCCCAGAGCGCCGTCTCCACGCGGCGCGCCACGGCCCATGCCCGCATACGCCTCTCGTCCTCCCCAAGGGCGTCTGCCACCAGTGCGAAGCGGGAGGCGAGCGGACGGCGCGGATCCGGGTACGCGAAAGGGTCGTCGATCTGCTCCAGCAGCGGCCAGGGGTCGTAGCAGGGATCGCCGATCATCGGCTTGGCGTCGATGGCCAGCCAGGGCCTCCGTTGGGCGGCGAGCACGTTGCCCGGATTGAAGTCGCCATGGACGACTACCTCACGTGTGGCGGTGGCGGGCAGCTCGCGCAGCAGCCGTGCGCCGTGGGCCACCAGTCCCGGGTCGAAGCCGGGCCGCAACCTGTGCATCCGGGCTTCGACCAGATCGGCCCATTCACTGGTGACGTCCCCGAGACGTTCGAGTCTCGTTTCCGGCGGCGGCGCGCACCACAACTCGCGCAGCACTTCAGCGCCCAGCAGCAGACGTTCCTCCACCTGAAGATCGTCCGCGGCCCCCAATGGCCCGCCGGGCTCACACCGCTCCACCAGCAGCGCGTAGCTCTCCGGGTCATACCGACGCACCCGCACGGCGCCGCAGCCGTCCCACCACCGCAAGGCCTCCGCCTCGCCCGCCGCCTCCCGGTGCGGCCAGCTCACCTTGAGCACCGCCGTGCCACCGTCCGGCAGCCTCGCGGGAGCCACCCAGGAGCAGCTTCCGCCGTGGAAGGGCGCCCCGAGTCGAAGGGACCACTGTTCCCGAAGCTCTTCCACCAGCGACGGAAGCCGCGCCAGCCATGACCGGCCACTCTCGGTCCGGCCCATCGTGGTCACAATCGGCAGGGAGGACGGAAAGAGCTCAACGGTCACCATCAGCCAGGTGTCTCCTCTGTTCCGTGCGCCCGCCATTCGGCTAGGCGGGCTGTTGTCAGGATCGCACGCCGGCGGGCGCGGTCATCCACGCCGTCTCCGAGGTTCAGTGACGACCTTGACGTCCATCGGACGGCGAACCCTTGCCGCGACAAATCCGATCGTTCAGAGTTGGTCAAATGGGGACCCTCACTAAGGAGCAGATCGCTGGCCTGGTGTCCGTCGTCCACGCGGGAACGGGCTTCGCCGGATGGCACGGCAGGCTGGGCGCCACGCTCGCCGACCTGACCGACCCGGTGGTCCGCACGCTCACCGAGCGCGGCCTGCTCTGGGCGGCCCGATGAGGGCGGACGACCCCGGCGTGGTGCTGGCCATGTTCCCGAACCTCCCGGCGAGGCTGTTCCGCGGGCGG
>NZ_JAOEGB010000049.1 GCF_025420585.1 Planotetraspora sp. A-T 1434
TCCACCGGGGAAGATGCCGGACGTGGGACTGCGGAAACCAGCGTGGACACGAGCGCGGAGGCGGGTGCCGGTGCGGACGCTGCCGGTGCCGGTGAGGGGACGGGGGCGGGTGCGGACGCTGGCGGTGGCGCGGTTGAGGGGGCGGGTGAGGGGGTGGGGGATGCGGCGTGTGGGAGGTGTGGGCACCACCCCGACCGGCTCGCGCCCGGGCTGCTGATCGCGACCGGGCAACTGCTGCCGATCTCCGATGTGCATCGGCTGGCCCGCACCTCTCGCCTGGTCCGCATGGTGGTGGACGCCAAGGGGCAGGTCCTGAACATGGGCCGCGCGGTACGGCTGGCCACCGCCGCCCAACGCCAGGCGTTGATCGCCCGCTACGCCACCTGCTACTGCGACGGCTGCGCGATCCCCGCCGACATGGCCGAGATCGACCACGTCAACGGGTGGATCAACGGCGGCGGCACCGACCTGGAGGACATGGCCCCCGCCTGCACCTGGCACAACCGGGACAAAGCCGCCCACCCCGACCGCTACACCACCCACCGCCACCCCGACGGCACCTGGAGCCTCACCCACCTCGGCAGAAAAGGCCGCTACGCCGCCCGATTCCGAAACTGAGCAGCAACTGGGCGGCCGCAAGCCCTGAACCACGCACCGGGCCCTGCCGACGCCCGCGTGGTCTTGCTCCACCATGCACACCGCCGCAGGTCAACGAAGCTGTCGCACGCTGAACTGTGGGGAGAAGGACCTGCATGAACACGTCGAGTCGGGGGGCGCTATGAGGGCGGCGAGCAGGGGTGGTCCTGGGGCGGCGGGGGCGTTGCGGGTGCGTGGTGTCGCACTGCCGTCCGAAGAGGCCGCCGAGTTCTGGATCACGGAAGGCGTGCTGACATGTGAGCCGGTCCGCGACGCCACGACTGTCGTGGACGGTGGCTGGCTGCTGCCCGGGCTGGTGGACGCGCACACGCATCCGGGCGCCGAGCGGCCGGGCGATCCCCTCGACGGGAGGCTGCTCCGGCGTCATGGCCGGGAGCACCTGGCGGCGGGCGTGACGCTGTTACGCGTGCCCGGCTCGGCGGATCGCCTGCCGGCCTGGTTCGGTACGGAGCCGGACCAGCCGCGTGTCGTGTCGGCCGGCCATTGGCTGGGCCTGCCGGGCATGTTCTACGAAGGCTGGGCGCGGCAGGTCGGCCAGGCGGAGTTGGCTCACGCGGCGGTCGAGGAGGCTCTCGCGTCCGGCGGTTGGTGCAAGGTCTACGCGGACTGGGTGGTGGACGAGAAGGGTCTCGACGCGCCGCCTCTGTCCGCTGACCTTCTCGGGGACCTGACCCGGCGGGTGCATGCCGTAGGAGGGCGTGTCGCCGTTCACGCGCAGACGGCAGAGGGCGCCCGGGCCGCGGTGGAGGCACGGGTGGACAGCCTGGAACACGGACTCGGCCTTGACACGGCGCTTTTGGACAGGATGGCCGAGCAGAAGACGGCTCTCGTGCCGACGTTCACCGTCTGGGCCACGTTCGAGGAGGTCGCCCGAGTATCGGGCTCTGATCGGTTCCGGGACTGGTTCCGGTCGGCGCACGCGCGTCTGGGACCCCTGGTGGCCGCCGCGTACGACGCGGGTGTGACGGTGCTGGCCGGGACCGACAGCTATGGGACGCCGGAACTCCCGCATGGGACGGTGGCCGGCGAAGTGCGGCTTCTCGCGACGGCGTCCATGCCGCCGGAGGCCGCGGTTGGAGCGGCGTCGTGGACGGCGCGGTCCTTCCTCGGCTTCCCGGGCCTCGAACCGGGCGCTCCCGCCGATCTGGTGGCCTATGACCGGGATCCGCGCACTGATCTGAGTGTCCTGGACAGCCCGATGCGGGTGATCCACCGTGGCCGCGTCGTCCGATGACAGCACCGCTGTTGCCATGGCTTTCCCGGCTTTCCGGTGACCGGCGACGGGCGTAGCGTCGGAACTGACGGGAGAGTTCGGTTACGACGTGGGGGAGTCGTCATGAACATCTACACCGTTGAACTCAAAAACCAACCTGGTGAGCTGGCCCACGTGTGCGAGGTGCTCGGCCACAGCGGTGTCAACATCGAATGCGCCGGAACGACCACGGGCGACCATGGAACCATCTGCTTCGTCGCGTCCGACGAGGCGGCGGCCGCCGCGGCCTTGGAGGGCGCCGGCATCGACTTCACCGCGCATCCCGCGCTCCAGGTCAGGTGCCCGGACCAGCCCGGTGAGGTGGCCAAGTTCGCGCGGAGGCTGGCGAACGCCAACGTCAACGTGAACTGGCTGCTGCCCGTGTCGATCTGCCAGGGCGAAGTCCTCTTCGCGCTGTGCCCCGACAAGGTCGACGAGGCGCGGTCCGCGCTGGGCGATCAGGCCTTCGGGTAGGTCACGCGCCGCGACGGACCGGACGCGCGCGCTCCGACCGCAGTCCCGGCCGGTCGCGGCGGCTTTCAGCCCGCATCGCGATCTTGCCCGGTCGCGCCGGCCTTCACAGCCCCGCATAGCGGTTCCGGCCGGTCGCGGCGGCGTTCACAGGTTCCGATGGTGGTCGCGGCGGGCGTCCCCGATCATGATCAGGCCGGTCGCGGCACGCCCACAACCCCAAGCCGCCGGTTACGGCAAGCCCGCCGTAAAGAGGTGTCCCGGGCGTCCGGCATGGCCTTGCCGGCCTGGTGGTCCGGCGGCCGGCGGTGTCCTCCTGGGGGGCGGTGAACTGTCGATAAAGTGGCGGAATGTCCCCCGTGAGACGATGCCCATGAACGGGCGTGCTCGGCGCCTTGTCGGACGTGACCACGAACTGGGTGTCCTGCGCGACCTCCTCTCCACCGCCCCCACAGCCAGGCGTGTGATCTTCCTTCGGGGGGACGCCGGCGTAGGCAAGAGCAGCCTTCTCGAGGCGGCCGCGGATCTCGCCGCCGAACGCGGAATGCGGACGCTGCACGCCTCCGGAGTGGAAGGCGAGACCACACTGCCGTACGCGGCGCTCCACCAACTCCTCCATCCCGTCCGGCGGCACATCGGCGACCTGAGCGAAGAGCACAGGAGCGCCCTGGAGCGGGCTCTTGGGCAGGTCTCCGGGGCAGCGCCAGACGCGATGACGATCGGCAGTGCCGTTCTCGACCTTCTGGCCCTGACGGCGTCCGAACAGCCACTGTTCCTGATCATTGACGACGTCCACTGGTTCGACCGGCCGAGCGCGGAGACCTGTGCGTTCGTGTTCCGGAGGCTCGCCGACTACGAGATCGTCACTGCCCTGGCGGCGCGTTCGGACGTGGAGACGCCGTTCGACAGCGCCCGTCTCCCCGAGCTGGAGATCTCCGCGCTTCCGGAGAGCGAGGCGGCCGATCTGCTGGCCTTCGCCCATCCCGAGCTCGGCCCCGACGCCCGCAGGGAGGTGCTCGAACAAGCCCAGGGCAACCCGCTGGCGCTTGAGGAGCTGCCTCGCGCCTTCGCCGATGGTCGCGTCAGCGGTGATGACCTGCTGCCGGCCGGTGTCCCGCTCTCCCGTCGCCTTGAGGCCGTCTACGGCCGCAGAGTGCGCGATCTGTCCGACTCGACGCGGCTCCGGCTGCTCAGAGCCGCGCTGGACGGCATGCGGGCCGGAAACGCCCCGCGCAGCCGTACGACGGCCCAGTACCGGCTGCGGGACGTCGACGAGGCGATCGAGATGGGCCTGCTGGTGACGGACCCGCGCGAGAGCGCGATGGCGTTCAGGCATCCGCTCGTGCGGTCGGCGATCGCGCAGATGGCGACGCCGAACGAGCGGCGGGCCGCCCACGCGGACCTCGCGGAGGTCTACCGGCATGACCCGGAACGGCGCGCCTGGCACCTGGCGGCGGCCACGCTCGACCCGGACGAGTCGGTGGCGGCGGCGCTGGAGAAGGCCGCCCGCATCGCGACCCTCCGCGGCGGCTCGACGGCGGCGGTCGCGGCGCTCACCCGGGCGGCCGAGCTGAGCCCCAGGAACGCGGACCGGTCGCGACGGCTGGCCGACGCGGCCTACATCGCCGGGCAGTCGGCCCAGCTCGACCAGGCCCAGCGGCTGCTTGAGGAGTCGGACCGGGCCGTCGGGGCGGTTGAGTCGGCGGCGTCCGCCGTGACGTCGGCATACCTGGCGCTGTATCGCTACGGTGACGTCGTCTCCGCGCACCGCGGGCTCTTGCACGCCCTCCGCCGCGAGGGCGGCGGCGCCGATCCGGAGACGCTGTCGCGCCTGCTGCACGTGCTGCTCGCGGTGAGCCATTTCGCCTGCGACCCGCAGCTGTGGGCGCTGACCGACGCGGAGTTCGACCGGTTCGCCGACCGCGTCGAGCCCCTCACGCTGCTCTACCGGGACTCATGGGGCGACCTCGTCCACCGTGGTTTCACCGTACGGGCCCGTCTGGAGGAGGCTTTCGCCGAGCTGTCGAGCGGGGAGCCGTGGGACGTCATGCGGCTGACCGTGTCGGCGTTCTACGTCGACATGCTGGCGGAATGCCGGCCGGCCCTGCGCAGGATGGTGGAGCGCGAGGGCGAGGCCGGCGCGATCACCAACGTCATGACCATGCTCCATGTCGTCATGCTCGACCAGATCGGGTCGGGACACTGGGACGAGGCCGAAGCCACCGGCCGCAGGGGCCTTGAGATGACCATCCGCCACGGCTATGAGCTGTTCGCCCACCAGTTCCGCAGTTACCTCGGCGTCATCGCGGCCTCGCGGGGCGACCTGGAGCAGGCCCGCGAGCTGCGCGACACCGTCGAAAGCTGGGCGCGCCCGCGCGGCATCGGCCTGCTCACCCAGTTCCACGACCTCATCGGGACGCTGGCGGCCCTGGGGGCGGGCGACTACGAGACGGCCTACCTGCACGCCTCCAGCGTGACGCAGCCGGGCATCTTCACGCCGTACTCCCACCAGGCGCCCCGCATGCTGCTCGACCTGGTCGAGGCGGCCCTGCACACGGGCCGATCCGAGCAGGCCCGGCGGCACGCGCTCGCCGCCGAAGAGGCGAGACTTGGGGAGATCTCCCCGCGCCTGGAACTGCTCACGCTCGGCTCCCTGGCCATGACCGCGCCTGACGATCAGGCCCGCGAGCTGTACGAACAGGCCCTCGCGCGGCCCGCGGGCGGTCGCTTCCCGTTTGAGCAGGCGCGGATCCGGCTCGCCTACGGCGTCTGGTTGCGGCGCCTGCACGCCAACGGCGCCGCCCGTGAGGCGCTGCACCTCGCCCAGGAGGCCTTCGCCCGGCTCGGCGCGCGCCCATGGCTGGCACGGGCGCAGCTCGAGCTGCGCGCCACCGGGGCCGGCGTACGGTCCGGAAACGGCAACCGGCCGCAGCTCACGGCGCAGGAGAAGGAGATCGCCGAGCTCGCGGCGACGGGGCTGAGCAACAAGGAGATCGGCGCCCGGCTGTTCCTGTCGCCCCGCACCGTCGGGTCGCATCTCTACAAGATCTTCCCGAAGCTCGGGATCACCTCCCGGGCCTCACTCCGCGACGCGCTCGCCGCGATGGACGGACAGCAGGAGGAATAGGGGGGCCATAAACGAGAGCCATCGGGACGTGACCCGTCATGCGCCAGTCATTTGACCGTGTCGCCGGGCATGACGGTCGGCGGAACCTTGAGTCATCAGCGAGCCGGCCGAAAGCCGGATAGAAAGCCGCGAAAGCCGGCAGCGAAAGCCCGGACACGACTCAAGGAGACGGCATCATGTCGGAGACCCGCACCCCCGTCCTGTTCATCCACGGCCTCTGGCTCCACGCGACCTCGTGGCGGCCCTGGATGGACGTCTTCAGCGCCCAGGGCTACGACCCGATCGCGCCGGGCTGGCCCGGCGAGTCCCCCATGGTCGCCGAGGCTCGCGAGACCCCCGAGGCCGTGGCGGGAGTCGGCATCGACGTCGTCGTCGAGCACTACGCGCACACCATCAGGGCGCTGGAGCAGGCGCCCATCCTCGTCGGCCACTCCTTCGGCGGCCTGATCGCCCAGAAGCTCCTCGGCATGGGGTACGGCAGTGCGGCCGTCGCCATCGACCCGGCGCAGATCAAGGGCGTCAAGCCGCTGCCGCTCGCGCAGCTCCGCTCGGGCTTCCCCGTCCTCGGCAACCCGGCCAACCGCAAGCGCGCGGTCTCCCTCACCGCCGCCCAGTTCCGCTTCGGCTTCGGCAACGCGATCTCGGAGAAGGAGTCGAACGAGCTGTACGCACGGTGGACGATCCCCTCGCCGGGGCGTCCTCTGTTCGAGGCGGCGTTCGCGAACTTCAGCTCGCACTCGCCCGCCGCCGTCGACACGGCCAACGCGACCCGAGGACCGCTGCTGCTGATCTCCGGGCAGAAGGACCACACCGTCCCGGACGTGGTGACCCGCGCCGCCTTCAAGCTGTACGGCGACTCGCCCGCCGTCACCGAGCTGAAGCAGTTCGCCGATCGCGGCCACTCGCTGACCATCGACAGCGGCTGGTACGAGGTGGCCGACTACACCCTCGGCTGGCTCGCCCGGCAGGGCTTCGGAGCCGGGACGGGCGCCGGCCGAGTCGCCCTCTGATGGATCGCCGCCGGCGAGGCGCCGACCTCCGCCGCGGTGGGGCCGGCGGGACCGGGCCGATTCTCGCTCGATCATCTGCTCGGGCACCGGCTCAACCGCTGGTAGGTGATCCCGCCGGCGTTCGCTGTCAGCGGCGGGGGCGCCACCGCCGTCATCCGTCGCCGGACGGCGTTCGTGACCCGGGCCGGGGCAGGCCAAGAGCCCCGAGCCGGAGCCCTCGACGGTCAGCTGATAGCGGTCAGGTGAAGCTGCGGTGGGGGGCTGTGCCGGGGCGGCGATTCGGCTCGGGTAGTGTGGCCGTCCTCAGCAGTGCACGGACCTAGGAGGTGAGACCCATTACCGCTCTATCAGGCTGGGTGCTCTCATCTCACGGCTGTGCGGTCGACCCGATATAGGTGACCGAGGGAGCGCCCATCGGCGTTCCGAAAGGTGCTCCATGTCGGTTTCCCCCTCATATCCCCGATCCCTCGTCATCACCAGGCTTCGCGCCGCCGGTTGCGTCTTCGCTGAGGACGAGGCGCGGTTGCTCATCTCCACGGCACGCACGCCGGCCGATCTCGCCGCCATGGTGGACCGGCGCGTCGCGGGCCTGCCCCTCGAACACGTCCTCGGCTGGGCCGAGTTCTGCGGCCTGCGGATAGCCGTCGACCCAGGGGTCTTCGTCCCCCGCCGCCGCACCGAGTTCCTCGTCCACGAAGCCGTCGCCATCGCCCGCCATGCCGCCGACCACACCGGCTCCGCCGGTTCCGCCGGTTCCGCCGACTCCGCGGGATCCGTAGGTGAGGCATCCGGCCGGTCAACGGTCGTCGTCGTCGATCTGTGCTGCGGCTCGGGCGCGGTGGGCGCCGCGCTGACCGCGGCCCTGGACCAAGTCGACCGTCACGCTGTCGACCGTCACGCTGTCGAGCTCCACGCCGTCGACATCGACCCCGCAGCCGTACGGTGTGCCCGCCGGAACGTCGCCGCCGCCGGTGGCCACGTGTACGAAGGCGACCTCTACGAGCCGCTGCCCGCAACGCTGCGAGGCCGGGTCGGCATCCTGGTCGCCAGCGCGCCGTACGTGCCGACTGGGGCGATCAGGCTGCTCCCTCCGGAGGCCCGCATCCATGAGCCTCCGGTCGCGCTCGACGGTGGCGCCGACGGGCTTGACGTAGTGCGCCGGGTGGCCGCCGCCGCGCCACTATGGCTGGCGCCGGGCGGCTGCCTGCTGGTCGAGACGAGCGAAGGCCAGGCGCGGGAGACCGCCGAGATCGTCGCCCGCAACGGGCTGATCCCGAGAACGGCCGGCTCCACCGAGCTGAACGCCAGCGTTGTCATCGGAACGATGCCCGTCCTTGACGGCGGACCCGCGGCCGGTCCCGTCCTTCGGACATGAGGGAATCGTGGACGGTCAGAGGTGCCGGCCGGCCCGGGGGCCCGGGCCGCCGCCCTCGTGGGCGTCCACCAGCTGCTTGGGGGCCGTCAGGCACCATGCCTCGGTGACCAGCTCGAACAGCTCATCGGCATCGATCTTCGCCAGATGCACCACCACCCAGCCGAACCGGCCTGCGGTGAACTGGACCTCGAACACCTCCGGACGCTCCGCGACGAGCGCGATCTGCTCCTCGATCGTCGCCTTGAGCCCTACGGTCTCCGTATTCTCCCACAGGTAACCGAAACCCTTGCCCCGCACCTTCAGAGAGATCCAACTGTCGCTGTCGGTCTGGACGACCTCGGGCAGTTTGGCCAGCATCTCCAGGAACTCGTCCACGCTCACGCCCATGCCACACATGTATCAGACGGCTCCGACACAACGCCTCCCCTTGCGGACCAGTGTGAACACCGAGCCACCGGCGTGCGCGACCCCGACCGCGATTCAATCGAGATACGCACCTACGCTCAGGAGTCGTGACATGTCGGGACGCTCACTCGTAGCCCCGACTGCCGGGGTGGGTCGGGCGGGACTCCGGATAACTTGACATGATTGGTCGCCGCACACCCCTGTTCACGCGGGGCTCACGGAATCACTACGGAATCACTCCTGAAGCACTGCCAATCACTGCCCAATAACTACTGATCACTACTGCCGAAAGGCTTGCCATGGCCATCGAAGACGACGAGTTCCAGGAAGACGTCCAGGAAGACGTCCAGGAGGACATGATCGAGGACGACGGGGTGCTGGAGCCCTCCGACTCCCTGCTGACCGATGACCTTGACGACGATCCGCTCAACACAGGTCTGACCGCAGCCGAGCGCTGGTCGGCCGGACAGAGGTACGGCACGACCGCCGCCGAGGCCGCCGAGGGCGAGTCCCTCGACCAGTTGCTGGCCGAGGAGGAGCCCGAGCTGGACCCGGCCCGGCTCGCCGGCCGATGGGACGACGAGGAGCCGCGCAGCGGCAGGCTGGTCGGCGAGGACGGCGACCGCTCGGGTGAGCTGCTCGGTCGTGACGTGGGCATCGACGCCGGCGCCGCGAGCGCCGAAGAGGCCGCGGTGCACCTCACTGACGAGGACGCGGACCGGGACGCCGAGCTGGACGACGCCGTTGACGAGGACCTCGAGACGGCCGTCGCGAACCTCGCCGCCGACCAGGCCCGCGACTCCGACTCCTCCGACGGCTGAGCAGGGCCCCCGAAGACTGGGTCGTCCCCGGCATGTGAGGTGCGGCCGCGTCCTTACACCCGCGGAATAGTTGAGCGCTCAAACGGTGTTGGGGGCTGGCGACACCGCAGGAAGGAGCGACCATGAACACGACTACGCTCGCCGAGGAGTACCGGCGCGGGGTGCTGTTCTTCGAGGCGAAGGACTACATCACGGCCGCTCGGATCCTGGCCGGCGTCGTCGCCGAGGACCCGGGCAACCTGTCCGTACGGCTGCTCCTCGCTCGCGCGTACTACCACTCGGCTCAGCTCGGCAGGGCAGAGGCCGAGCTGCGCCGGGTGCTGGAGCAGGAGCCGGCCGAGGCGTACGCCCACCTGCTGCTCGGCCGTACCCTGCAGCGGCAGAACAGAGGGTCCGAGGCCCTGCCGCACGTGCGCATGCACGCCGTGATGACCGGCAGCTGAACGCGGGAAATGATTCTGCTCGACGCCGAGACCGGCGAGGAGGTCGAGCCGGTCGTGGTCGGCAGGGCGACCGGGCGCCGCGTCGACGGCGATGATCTCGTCTTCACCGCCGGTCCCGCCATGGTGAGGCTATGCGCGCCCGCTACGCCGACACTGCCAAGCGCCGGTCCTGAACGGACGAGGTGGACACCGCCATAAGTAGATCGGCGGTGTCCACCGTACGGACCTCAGGGGTGGATGCCGAACGGGCCGAGCAGGCCCGAGTCGATCCGTAGTGATTCCAGCATGGTGAAGGCGTTGTCGACCGTGTAGACGTCCGCGGCGGCCAGAGTCCCGGTGTACTTGGCGACCACCGGGGCGGCCGCTTGCTGCGCGACGGCGTTGAGGTACGTCTTGAAGATCGCCCAACCGTTTCCCGCCGGTCCGTACTTCTGGAAGAACGGCGTCGGATCCACAGTGGCCATCGCGTCCCGGGTGCTGGCCTCCAGGTCGGCGATGTACTGCCGCTGCAGGTGGCCGTCGGCGCGGACACCGAGGCGGCCGAGATGCCCGCCCACCAGGGTCTTCCACGGATAGTTCATGGCCACGTCGTGCGCGCCCACCCAGCCGGGGATGTCCTGGGAGACGGCGAGGTTCGTGAACGGCACCCAGCCGGGGTAGATCACGTCCGCCACCATCAGGGTCTCCTGGTCGGGGGCGTAGACGAAGATGTTGTCCGGCGAGTGGTTCGGGCCGTGGTAAGTGAGCTCCAGCCGCTCGCCGCCGACCCGAAGGACGTAACGGTCGTCGAACGTCACCGTGGGCGCGGGCCGGTTCGGGTCCCCGTCGCGGCGGAGAAGCGTACGGGT
The DNA here is from genome assembly GCF_025420585.1 of Planotetraspora sp. A-T 1434. Taxonomy (GTDB): domain Bacteria; phylum Actinomycetota; class Actinomycetes; order Streptosporangiales; family Streptosporangiaceae; genus JAOEGB01. The sequence continues at coordinate 10,410 of NZ_JAOEGB010000049.1, forward strand.
CTCGGCGTGACCGATACGGACGACGTCCTTGCCGAAGATGACCGAGGCTCCGATGTGGTCGGCATGGGAGTGCGAGTAGACCAGGTGGGTCACCGTGCTCGGCCTGCCGTTGGCCTGGGTGACCTCCTCGATGGCGCGCAGCAGATTGCGCCCGATGGTCGGCGGCGCGTCCACGAGCACGACGCCCTGCCGGGTGGTGAGGAACATCGCCTGGTAGTAGCCGTCGGTGACCCAGTAGAGGTTGCCCTTGATCTGGCCGACGTAGTAGCCCTGGGCGTTGAGCGCCGGCCCCAGCGACGCCGAAGGTATCGCCGCATAGTCGGGCAGGTCGGTGGCGTCCGCCGCCTCGGCGCGGCCCGCGAACAGGCCGGCGGTGACGGGTATCGCCGCGGCGGCCGTGGCGCGTGCGAGGAAGGTCCGCCGGGTCGCCTGCGCGTGACGCTGAGATGTCATCACATCGTTCTTTCTGTACGTGATCGGGGGGCGTCAGGCTCAGGCCAGGAAGTCGAGTAGCTTGCGGGTCATCTCCTCCGGGTGCTCCTCGTAGATCCAGTGGCCGGAGTCGGTGATGACATCGCCCTTGACGTTCTTGGCGTACTGCTTGACCTGGTCGGGGACGAACCGGCCGAGGCTGTGGTCGGCCCCCAGCGCCAGGACGGGCATGCGGAGCTTGTGCCGCGCGAAGCCCTTGTTGTCGGCGACGTCCTGGTTCAGGGCGCGGAACCATTCGAAGCTCGCTTTGAGCTTGCGGTCGTCGCGCAGGTTTCCGGCGTACTCCCGGATGGCGGCGGGGTCGGCCGCGCGGTCCTTGTGGACGGCGATCAGGCTGATGAACTTCTTGACCCACAGCCGCTCGCGGCCCTCGATGATCTGCTCGGGCAGGCCGTTGAGGACGCTGAAGAATCCGAAGTTCCAGACGCCCGGCCCCTGCGGGGTCAGCGCGGGGAAGTTGTAGATGCTCTTGTCGGGGATGGGCGCCTCGCTGAGCACGAGCTTGGCGACCCGGTCCTGGTGCTGGACGGCGTAGGAGTAGGCCACCATCGTCCCGATGTCGTGACCGACGAGGTTGATGTGGTGGTCCAGGCCGAGCTTGGTGAGCAGGCCGTGCAGGTCGGCGGCCATCGTCTTCTTGTCGTAGCCGCCCTCAGGGGCACTGGAGCCGCCGGCGCCGCGCAGGTCGGGGGCGATGACGGTGTAGTGCTCGGCGAGGGCCGGCATGATCCCGCGCCACTCGTACCAGCTCTCGGGATAGCCGTGCAGCAGCACGAGCGTCTGCCCGTGCCCGCCGCGCACGTAGTTGACGGTGATGCCGTTGACGTGGGCCTGACGCTCGGCGAAGCCCGCGGGCACACGCGGGTCGGCATGGCCCGCCGCCGTGGGAGCGGCCTGCCGCGACACGACGGCGTCTGCTGACGGAGCGATGGCGGTGATCCCCAGCGTGGCGAGTAGAACGGTCGCGGGGAGGGCGGTGCGGCGCATGTGGCCTTCTTTCAGGTACGGAAATCTGTCAAGTACGGAGAGCGCGGCTGACGCTGAACGCGGGCAGGCCGCGCGTACGGCTCGCCGGCGGGACGCCGTCTTCCCGACGGCGTTCACATAAAGGACCGTACGAATCAGGTCGATAGGAGCGCTTAAGTCACTTGACTGGTGGCCGTACTGGTGCGCCGACTGCCGGCTCCTCCGCCGCCGGCCCGCCACTGCCCCGTGAGAAGCCTTCCGCCCTCGACACAAGGCGCCGAGCCCCCCGAAAGACGCTCGGCGCCGCAGGCCAAAGCGCCGAGCCCCCCGAAAACGCTCCGCGCCGCACGTCGGCTGCCCGCCTGAGAGCGGGCAGTCACATTCACAGTCGTCGCGCGGCGCGGAAGCCTTGGCCGTACAGGCCCACCCGGCTGTCGAGAACCGACCGGCCACCGATGTCGCCCATGGTCGGGCCGTTGGCGGTCTTACGGCTGGAGATGAAGCGATGGTGTCCCTGTGAGTCGAGGCCGAGGTAGATGGCGGAGTGATCGATGTCGTCGCCGTCGTTCGGGCTGACGTTGAAGAACAGCAGGTCTCCCGGCTGGAGCCGGGTGTAGTCCGTGGCCCGTCGGTGCCTGTCGGGGACGATGACGACGCCCGGGCCCTTCTCCGCCATGAAGATGGCCCTGCGCGGCAGGGCCCGGCCAGTCGCCGGCTTGAATTCCAGGGGATATCCCGAGCGATAGCCGTACACCATGCGCAGGAAGCCGGAGCAGTCCATGGAGTTGTGGAACTGGGACCTCGGCTCGCGGACGAAACGGCCGTAGGTCCAGCGAACCCCCAGGTAGTCGTTGAAGTCGGCGGCCTCCACCCGCTCGTCGTCGCCCTGCGGGCCGTAGTCGGCCTCGCCCGCGTATCGCAGGCCCTTGCCGTCGCGCAGGGTGGGCGCGCCGTCAAGGTACTGGGCGGCGATGTCCAGCACGTCAGGGGCCTGGCTGTTCCGCGCGGCGGCGAACCACCTGGTGAACCAGTCCTCCCTCTCGGCTCCGCTGTGCCATGGGCGCGGGGCGAGGCGGACGTGCGCGCGGGTGGTCACGGTCGCCCCCGTCGCCTTGGGCTCGGCGAAGGTGCGCTCGACGCCGATGAACACCACGGTGCGGGCGCCGTCGGTCAGCATCGCGAGGGTCCGCCCGTCGCCGTCCCTGACGATCGTGCGGTGCTGGCGGGCGTACCGTTCGAAGGTGAGCTCACCGCCACCGCTGCTCCGCCACGCGAAGCCGCAGGCCAGGGCCGCGCCGATGACGATCAGCGCGGCGATCAGCGGCTTCCGCCACCGGAAGCGCCGACTCGTGACGGCGGACCGCAGCGGTTCGAGCATCACCTGGTCGTGCCGTGTCGATTTGGGTCTCATCGCTCCTTCGCCTCACCGAGTCGCGCTGCCGTAGGTCACCAGGGCAGGAAGAGCAGCAGTCCGCCGACCAGGACGGCATAGGTCAGCCCCGTGACGGTGAGGGCGGCCGTCGCGGTGGCCACTACGGGCTGCCGGAGGAACTGGTAGGCGATGAGCCCCGGCACGATGAAGCCGAGTGTCTGGTAGCCGAACAGCAGCGGATGCTCCCTTATCAGGAACAGCGAGAGCGTCATCTGCAGCAGCACGCCGAGCATGACGACGCCGGCGAACAGCCGCTTGCCGTACAGAATGATCACCTTGCGCGCGGCGACGGCTCCACCCCAGGTCAGCACAGTGATCGCGATGATCATGGCGATCCGGCGCCAGTCCTCCAGCAGTGTGATCGCCAGCCAGGCCGGGGTGATCATCCCTCCGGGGGACAGGTTGGTGAGCAGGTAGCAGCACAGCCCGAACAGCAGCCCGATGGCCAGGCCCAGGGTGGCGGCCTCGGCGGGCAGGTCGGTGGGCAGGGAGGGGATCACCGTGCCTCCAGGGGCGTGGGCAGGTGGCGAAGGGATTCGAGATGCTCCAGCAGCCGCTCGCCCTGACCGTGGATGTTGCCGATCGCGATCAGCGAGGTGTTGCCCGTGACGTATCTCGTGATGTTGTGCCAGATGTCGGCGGGATCCCGATCCGGCCCGCCGAGGTCCAGGACGCGGCCCCGCCAGTCCGCCGGGACCGCGTCCAGAGCCGACTTGGTCGGATGCCCGATGAGGACGAGGATGTCGGTGTCGAGCTCGGCCACGAGGCGGCTCATCTGGGCGTTGCGGGCGATCCGGTCGGGACGGCAGTTGATCAGTGTCATGAACGGTGGCTTGATCTTTCCGGCCGCGGCGAGCTGGCGGAAGTTCATGACGGTCGACTGCGGATCGTTGGCCGCGAAGATGTTCGCCAGCCGTACGGTGCCGTCCTCGGTGTGGTAGTCCTCGACCGACGGCACGCCCGGGTCGGGCGGGGCGGCGTACATCCCCCGCAACGCCGCCTCCCGGCCGACGCCCAGCTCGGCGGCCACCGCGAGGGCGATCGCCACGTTCTCCTTGAACGCCAGGTACGGAAAACCGGCCATCTCGTCACCGGTGACCTCGGACGGATCCACCGCCACGAGCCTGCAGCCGCGCCTGGCGGCCTCGCGCTCCAGCACCGCGCGGCGATCCCGCTCGGCGGTCACGCAAACCCCGCCGGCCGGCATCGAGCGGGCCAGTGACCTGGCCACGTCGTCCAGTGTGGGGCCCATCTCCTCGAGATGGTCCTCACGCACGTTGCTGAGGACGCCGATCGTGGAGCGGACCAGCACCTCCTGGTTGAGCTCCTGCAGCGCGGGCTGGATCGCCATGCACTCCATCACCAGGACGTCCGGTTCGGCGGCGGCGGCGCGGCGCACCACGCCGATCTGCTCCACGACGTTCGCGATCCCGAACTTGCGGTAGACCGGCTCCTCGGTGGAGTCAGGATGGATGAACCGCGCCGCGGTGCCCGTGGTCTTCGCCACCACGCCGAGGTCCCCGGCGCGGAGCGCGCCCGCGACCAGACGGGTGATCGAGCTCTTGCCGCGGATGCCGTTGACGAGGATGCGCACCGGGATCTCGGCCAGGTGGCGCTGATGGCCGCGGCGCTCGACCAGGCCGGCCACGAAAAGCACGCCCACGGAGAAGGCGAAGACCCCGTACAGGTAGTAGACCATCACAACTCCCTTCCGGGCGGCAGGCTCAGCCGCCGGTCAAGGCCCGGCCCGGCGGCCGGTGCGGCGTCGCGGATCAGGGCGACCCGGACGCCTTCGAGCGCGCGGGCGGCCAGGCCCAGCTCGTCGTATCGGCGGACCTCCACCCGGGTGCTCAGATCACCGGCCGCGAGGCGCTCGGCGTCACGCACCAGCCGGCGGAGCGGGCGCAGCCAGATCACGTACAGCCAGCCGAAGGCGCCGACGGTCACCACCGTGGTCGCCAGGGCCGCGAGAAGGGCCTGGTCTCGGGTGCGGCTCCCCGGGAGGCCCACGGTGTCGGCGTTCCGCGCGATCACCAGTCTCCACAGCGGTCCGGGCCACCTGCCCCTCCCGCGTATCGGCACGGACACCACGATTTGCTGCGAGCCCGCCTGACCGAGCAGCGACACCTGTGACCTGGCCGCCGGAGAGAGGGCCGCGGCGCGCAGCTCTGGCGTCGCGAGCTGCTGGAACGCCGTGAAACCAGCGGTCGAGTAGATGACCTCGCCCCTTGAGTTGACCACCCACGCCGTCGCCGTCCCTCTTACGTGGACCGCGCGCCGCAGGCCGGTCAGGTCGTACTCGCCGACGGCGACCGCCCGCCCGTTCTTGCCGAAGCCCAGCGGCGCGTAGTGCAAGGTCACCGGCACGTGGTCGATGTCGATCGCGTCGGTGGTGCCGGCGCTCGTCGGCACCACCGGAAGGCGGTCGGGGTGCGGTTGGCCGCCCGCCTGGGCGAGCAGGCGTCCGCTCGTGTCGATGACATACACGCTGCGGTACGGGTTGTGCCGCTTGCTCTGGAAGTCCCTTAACCGCTCGTCGAACGAGGCCGGGTCGGCCGCCCGCGACAGGTCGTCCGCGAGTTCGTCCAGGTCTCGTTCGGCGAAGCGCAGGACCATGCGCACGAGCCGGGCCTTGGAGATGGTGGACGATCGCTGGCCGTTCAGCACCATCGCCGGAACGGGGCTCCCCGGGTCGAGCCGGCCCCCGACGACCAGCTCCGCTCCCGCGATGGTCAGCAGTGCCAGGAGCCCGCACACCCATGGAACCCACACGGACGACGCCAGCCGTCGAACGCCACTCCGGCGCGTCGACCTGCGAATGTTCACCGCGTCCCATCTGAGAAGGTTCCGAGGGGCACGGAGGCGGTCACGTCCGCCGTTTGCGGCCCTCCTCCGAGGGCGTACGCGTGTGCTGTCCCGCATGGGGCTCTCCCAGTTGCCTCAGGTCGCCAGGAGTGGGGTGTCCATGGAGCGCGGCACGAGGCCATGGACGACCCGGGACGCGCGCCGTGGGCGGGCGCGCGCCCCGGGGGCAATAGTTAGGAAGGTTTCCTAACGAGCCCCTAGGTAACCATCGGCTTGTCAGGTGCGCAAGGGCCCTCCCGCGTCCCCGGGCGGCCGAAGTTGCCCTGCCCGCGGAGTTTGGATCGTTCCTGCTAGGGCTTATATCGGATGGTTATGAAAAAATTTCCCGACTCGGCTGGTAAAGTCCAAAGCTTCGGGGAGTCACCGCGCTTGAAGTGCGCGGAGGGGATGTAGTGAATCTTCCTGACTTACCGTCTCCACGTGTCGGATGGCAGCGGGTGCGGCGGGCCGCGTGGCCGTACGCCGCGGAGCTCTTCTCCGACACCACCACCAAGGTCCACGTCGGCCGGACCCCCACCAAGCTCGCTGGACGTGACCGCATCCAGCGGTGATCTTCGCCTACGAGTCTGGCCTCGTGGTCCTCGGTCAGGGTGCCGTATTTATGGACGGCAGAAAGCCGTCGGGTGTCGAGGTTGCGGTAAATGCCTGATTAAAGGCGCTGGAACAGCGGCGCTTGATGAGGCGCGCTTGCGGGCGCGCTTGGTATGTCGAAAATCGCATCAAAGGTTGATTTGTTGTGATGACACAGGGCAATCCGCGAAGGTGGTGGATTTTTGCCGTCTTGTGTTTCGCCGTGATCGGTCGATGGGGTGCGGGTTGGGGGTCTGTCCGTCGTCGCGTTCACCGCGATCACCTACGGCATGATCTCGGTTCCGCGCGACGGGTGGGGCTCGGCCGACGCCCTGATCGGCCTCGGCGGCGGTGCGGCCACCCTGGCCCTCTTCCTGGCCAGGCAGGCCCTGGCCCGGCATCCGATGGTGGACCTGGCGATCCTGCGCAATCCCAGGTTCATCGGCGCCAGCGGTTCGGGGTCAACGGCATGCTGTACGGCGTCAGCCTGGCGTCATGGCCGTCTACGGTCCCAAGGGCGGCTACCTGCCGATCGCCGTGACGCTCGTGGTGTTCGGCGTCGGGATGGGGCTGGCCACCCCGCTGACCAACGACGTCCTCATGAGCTCGGGCCCGAAGGAGCGCTCGGGTCTGCTGTCAGCGATGAACGACACCGTGCAGGAGTGACACCGTGCAGGAGTTGGGCTCCGCCTTCGGCGTCGCCATCATCGGCAGCATCCTGGCCGCGGCCTACACCGCCGCCCTGCCCGCCGCCCTGCCCGCCGCCCTGCCCGCCGTCCTGCCGGCGGCCGCCCGGGAGTCGCTGAGCGGCGCGTTGGGCGTGGCACGGACGAGCCCTGGGGAGGCGGCCTCCATCGTGTCGGCCGGCAGGGCGGCGTTCGCACACGCGCTCACGAGCTCGGCCTGGTGGTGTGCGGCGATACTCGCCGTCGGCGCGGTGGCCACGCTGTTCCTGCTGCCGTCCCGGGTCCCGTCCGATGCCGAGCCCGAACGGGACTCCTCCATCCTCGTCTCCAACACGGAAGGGGCCTGACGGACGGAGCACCGGTTGGTTTCCCGATGGTTGAGCCTCGATCGGGGCCGGCCTGCGGGTCTAACGGCGGGTCCTGCGATGATCGATGGGTTATCGAGGGCCCAAGGGTCGCTGGAACATCACCTGGTGAAGCCGCGCACATCGGCCCCCTTCACCGGAGCGGCCCGCGAGATCGGCCCCTTGTGCAACCAGCAAGCTGAGAGAACGTCGTGGAACTCACCGAAGAACTGATCGCCCTGCTGCGCCGGCCGAGTGTCTGCTACCTCGCCACGTCGATGGCCGACGGTTCGCCCCAGGTGACCCAGACCTGGGTCGACACCGATGGCGAGCACGTCCTCATCAACAGCGTGCGGAGCCACGTGAAGACCAGGAACATCGAGCGGGACCCGCGCGTGGCGGTCGCCATATCGCATCCGGACAACCCTTCGCGCTACTTCCAGGTGCGAGGCCGGGTGGTCGATGTCACCACCAAGGGCGCTGCGGACCATATCGAGATGCTCGCCCACAAATACCTCGGCAAGCCGTACCCGTGGTACGGCGGGCGCGACCAGGTGCGCGTCATCTTCGTCATCAAGCCCGAGAAGATCAGCGGCGTGGGGTGACACCCGCCTTGGTGGAGATGAGCCGGTGGGATCAGCCGGTGGGATGACCGGTTTTCGGCCCCGCTATATTCATCCACCTGAATTCCCAGATAGACGCCGGTGCGTACGGCGTGGCGGCGAATGGGCTGCTCACTGCGCCCTTGACTGCTCCGCTGGCGCGCCGGTAGCCTCCACGGCATCGATAGGAAGCCTTACTTACAAACAGCTGCCATTCGCTAGCGGGCTGTGATGTACACGATCTGGCTGTCCTTGAGGGGGGCCGTTGCGGGAAGAGTTTCTCGGTGAGCCAATTTGGCTTTGCGACGGACGTGCCGGAGTTGTGCTCCGGCGGTCACAATGGCACGGCGGACGCGACCTGACGGTCGAAGGCACTTCATTCACTCGATGCCCTGAGAGAACGGGACTCCGCGAGCCTGTTCTGCCGGGCAGGGCATCTCGATGACCGGTTATCCCGACTACGCGGCCTTCCACGACGCGATCGTGCGGCACGCGTGGTGATTGTCACCGTTGGGCGGCTCTTCACCGGAGCGCCTGCGGAAAGGCTCCTGATCCCCCGGGCGTCCGCGCGGCGGCAGGGGCCTTTGATGAGCGCGATTCTCGACATTGACAGGTCCTGTGGATGAACGGCCGGCGGTTGACTGGCCGCCACCGGCCGGGGGAGGTTTCCGTTGACGAGTATGTCGGGCAGCGCGCGCCGTGAGGCGGCGAACGGCCGCGTGGGCCGAGGCGAGGACAAGGCGTTCGAGCGCTTTGTGACAACGCTCGGGATGGACGTCTCACAGGAGATGGTCGCGGGCACACCGATGCGTATCGTCGCCGCGACTTAGGACACATCCTTCGCGTCGGAGCATTCGACGCACAGGTCGGCACCTGGCACCGGCTTCGTCATCCGGCCGGTCTTCGCGCAGGCCGGAAGGAGCCCACCCATCGATGCAAAGAAAAGCACGGAGGAAATCGTGGACCTCCCCATTGTTCATGTCGTGGTGTTCATCAATGATGAATTGTTACGCCTAGGTTTACAGACGTTGCTTCCGACGCTTTCTCTCGCCATCAAGGCGGAATACCCCGGCGACGTGCGTGAGCTGCATCGGGTGCTGGAGCATTCGCAGGCCGACGTGGTCCTGTCGACACCGGACAGCATGGCCGACGTCGAGCTCACGGCGAACAGGCCGAACGAGCCGGACGGGCGGGACGGGCGGGACGGGCGGGACAGGGCGGACGGGCCGGAGGGGGCGGACGGCGCCGTCCCGAGGACGTTGCTGCTGATCGATGAACACGAGGTCTCGGTCGGGTTCGACGTCGCCGCGAGCCCTGCCGACGGCTATCTCATCCGGCAGAAGCTGAAGGCCGACGCACTGGAACGGGCTCTCGTGCAGCTCGCGTCGGGAGAGATGCCACTCCCGGCTGATCTCGGGCGGATGCTGATCGGCCGCGGCCGTGGACGTGGTACGGCTCTCGCGCTCGGCTCCGCGCGGCTCACCTTCCGGGAGCAGGAGGCGCTGGCCCATCTCGCCCACGGGCTGAGCAACCGGCAGATCGCCACCCGCATGAGGATCTCCGAGCATGGCGCGAAGCGCCTGGTGAGCAGCCTGCTGCTGAAGCTCGGTGCGACCAATCGCACGGCCGCCGTGGTCACGGCCATCAAGTACGGACTCGTGGAGGGCACCGCGCCGAGCAACTGACCGCTCCATCAGTCGGAGAGCAAACAGGAGCAACTAGTGCGTGGCGAGGGTGGGGAGTCCGCTCATCTCCCGCACCAGCAGGCGGCCGAGCGCGTCGCACGACGGGAGCCAGGCGACGAAGCCCCCCGGCGCACCCGGCCGCCGGGGCCCCGGGAACTCGGTGAACCGTCCGCCGGCCGCCGTCACCAGGACCCGCCCCGCCGCGATGTCCCAGGGAAACACGTCGGCGTTGGCCGCCACGTCGGCGCGTCCGGCGGCGACATAGGCCAACGCCAGTGCGGAGCTGCCGATCCGGCGCACGTCCGCGGCGTCAAGCATCTGGCAGAAGAGGTTCAGCTCGGCGCTGTCGGCCGTACCAGCCGTGGGGATGTCGGTCAGCAGCATCGGCAGGCGGCCCCCGGCCGGGTCCGCCACCACGTCATCCATCCTGCCGTGTTCCGCGCTGCCGTGTTCCGCCGCTCCGTCGGCTGCCGGACCGTGGCCGGCGGGAACGGACAGCGGTGCGCCGTTCAGCCGTAGCCCGTGGGCGTCGGCGCTGAACAGCTCGTCGCGGACCGGGTCGTACACGCAGCCGCCGACCGGGACGCCCGCCCGCTGAATCCCGATGGAGACGCAGAAGAGCGGAATGCCGCGGGCGAAGTTGTGGGTGCCGTCGATCGGATCGACGTACCACGTCAGGTCTCCGGCGCCGCTCGCCCCGTCTTCCTCGCCGACGACGACGCTGCCGGGGAAGGCGTCGGCCAGATCCCGCCTGATCATCTTCTCCGCGGCGGCGTCGCACTCGGTGACCAGGTCGTACCGGCCGCTCTTCGTGCTCAGGCGGGAAGGCCGTGAGAAGGAGTCGGCGAGATAGGCTCCCGCGCGCCGGCATGCGCTCGCCGCGACCTCGACCAGATCATCCGCGCGTCCGTCCACGGCGGTCATTATAGGAAGACGCCCACCGGGCGGTCGTCGTACCGCGTCCTTCATGCCGGGAGGACGTGGCAGTGGGCCAGGGCAGGTCCGGCTCGACAGGGCAACGGGACGGTCCTGTGTCCTTCCGTGGCTCGCTGAAAGGCGATTCCGCATATCGGTGACGATCCGGGCGCACCCGACGGGATGGAAGTCGAGAGGAGGAACCCGCGTCCCCTGGGCTGGATTAGCCGTGCGGTCATCGTCCACCTTCGTGTCGGGAAACGCGCTTCCGTCAGCCCGTGTGGAAGGCCACCTCGTGCGTGTGATTCTTCCACGGCGGCTGAGACCTGCGCTTCGATGACGAACGGCTCCCCTCGCGCGCGACATGATCGAGATCGGACGGGGGCGGTTCGGGTATGCCCTTTGGGCCGCACGTCTGTGCTTGGCCGCCGAGCCGACGCGCCTGAATACTCCCTTGAGAGGGGTAGTGACGAGTTCCGGTCAGTACGACGTCCCGCCTGCGTGGTCGTCGGACCAGCGCAGGGACAGTGCCGTCGCGCGGATGCCTGGCCGTCCTCGTGCGATGAACAAGGGAAAGGCGCCGTGAATACAGCCGTTCATCCGAAGATCGCCGCCATCCTGCGGCGGATCGGTCAGCTCCCGGAGTCAACCGAGATCACCCCCGGCCAGAAGTTGCAGGACGACCTGGGCATCGACTCTCTCAAGCTCATCGATGTGGTGGTCAACGTCGAGGAGGAGTTGGGCGTTGTCCTGGACGACGAAGACATCCACGGGTTCGGGACTGTGGGCGATATCGACAGATATGTCGCCGGATTGACCGGTAGCTAGGCCGTTCGGCGGCGACAAGAGTCGCGTGGGGAGTCGCGTGTTTCAGTTCAACCTGAGCAGTGTCGCGTTGCTGGCCATGGAGGACCCCGATCAGCCGGATGTCGACCCCGAGAAGTTGCCGGGGGATCTCTGGGATGTCGTCGGCACGGGTGGAGACCAGTTCCGGGACTGGTTCACCCGGTTGTGCCTGTACATGGTGCTGAGCGGAGCTGACCCGTCCCGGCCGCGCACCCACGACACCGTGGTGATCGGCACGGAGTACGGCAACACCGCCGCGGTCGCCAAGCTCCAGCGGGACGCGGCCGAGCAGGGCCGCCGCCTGTCCGCTCAGGCCTTTCCGCAGGCCCACAGCAGCTCGGCGTCCGCGTCCGTCAGCCTGACGCTCGGCGCGACCGGGCGGAGCGTCACGCTCAACGCGGGGCAGCTGACTCCGGTGTTGTCGCTCTGGCAGGTGCTCTCGGCCTTCGCGAACGGCGGGTCGAGCACGGGCCATCTCCTCGTCGGTGACGTGTACTCGGCGGAGGCGCTCCTCGACGCGCGGCACGACGGCGTGGACCTTCGCTGCCGATCGGGTGTGGCGCATGGCGTGTTCACCGCGGGCGACGAGCTCACGGCCAGATTCGAGTTCACCACCGATGAGCAGCGTGTCACCGATGAGCAGCAGGCCGCCGATGAGCAGCGGGCCGCCGATGAGCAGCGGGCCGCCGATGAGCAGCGGGCCGCCGATGAGCAGAGTGTCGCCAATGAGCAGCGTGCGGCACGTCCTGGCGGTTACGCCTGGCTGCGGGACGACGAGGACGGCCGATCTCCGTCGGCGGCCGGCGACTCACCGGTGGAGCGCAACGGCGCCTTCGTGACGGCGGAGTTCCTGCGCCTCGTGCGCGGCCTGCGACCGGCGCAGAGTGCAGTGCTCCGCTGCCAGAGCGGGGACGGGCGTCGAGCCGCGGTCACCGTGTCCCGGAAGGCGGTCACCGTGTCCCGGAAGGACGACAGCGATGGATGACCGGATCTTCGTCACCGGACTCGGCATGATCTCCCCGGCGGGCGCCGGTGTGGCGCCGTTCTGGGCTGATCTGTGCGCCGCGCGGCGCAGATTCGAGGAGCTGACCCCGCTCTACGCGGGCATGAAACCGGGCGTCCTCGGTGCCCGGGTGCCGGAGGCTGCGCGTACGGTCGCGCTGGAGCGGATCACCGAGACGAGCCGGGCAAGGCCGCGCGCCGCCTCGATCTTCGCCGAATACGCCGCCCTGGAGGCGATCGCGGACGCCGGGCTGGCGCCGGGCGATCCTGGATTGCGGAATGCGGTGGTCTGCGTCGGGACCAACGACGGTCAGGCCGACGTGCTCGAGGACCTGGTGGCCGGGCGGAGGGACATCACGGGCAGCGGCGGACTGTCCAGCTACTCCATCGCGGACGGTGTGGCCCGCGCGGTGGGCGCGGCCGGGCCGGTCTTTACCCTGCACAACACCTGCGCCTCGTCCAACGTGGCGCTGTCCTGCGCACTGGAGATGCTCCGGGCCGGAGTCGCGGACACGGCCGTGGTGGGCGGCTGCGACGCGTACTCGGAGAAGAACATCATCGGCTTCAGCAGCCTCCACGCCATCGGCCCCGTGGGCTGCCAGCCGTTCAGCCGCGGTCGTCGTTTCGTCACACCGTCGGAGGGCGCGGGAATCATGGTTCTGCGGACCGGACGCGCCGCCGCCGCCGGCGGCCGCCGGCCGTACGCCGAGTTGTTGACCGTGGCCGTGAACAACGACGCCCGCCATCCCACCGCGCCGGACCCGGAGGGCGTGGTGGACTGCCACCGCCGCGCCCTGGACCAGTGCGGACTCAAGGCGGACGACATCGACGCCGTCTTCGCGCACGGCACGGGCAGCCGGGCCAACGACAGCACCGAAGGTGCGATCTTCGCCGAGACGTATCCACGCGCGGCCATCACGGCGATCAAGGGCACCGTCGGTCACCTGATGGGCGGGGCCGGCGCGGCGGGGGCGGTCGCGGCCTGTCTGGCGCTGGAAGAGCGGCTGGTGCCGCCGACCGCGGTCGATCCCGCCGATGTCGAACTCGACATCGACCTGGTCACCGGCGCGCCCCGTGCCGTACCGGAGCTGCGTTACGTCCAGAACAACGCATTCGGGTTCGGCGGATACAACGCCATCGCCATCTTCGGCGCGGCCTCCCCAGGGGCCGGCGATGGCTGACACCGCCGGGACCAGCGCGGTGCCGGATGCCCGGATGAGCACGTGCCGGAGGCCCGGATGAGCGCTGTGCCGGAGGCCCGGGTCGGCGCTGTGCCGGAGGCTCTGTCCGCGGAGATGTCGCCGGTACGGCTGGCCTTCGACGGGCCGCTCGCCGTCCTCACGCTGAACAGGCCGCCCGCGAACCTGTTCGACACCGCCATGCTGCGCGCGTTTTCCGACGCGGTGGACTGGCTGGCCGCCAACTCCCCGCGGGGCCTTCTGGTACGCGCTGACGGGCGTGTCGTCAGCGCGGGCCTGGACGTCGAGATCTTCAATGAGGTGCCGCCTGACGAGGCCGCGGCGTTCTGGTCGGCCCACCTCGGCGCGGTCCAGGCGCTGGAGAGGCTGCCGTGCCCGACCGTGTTCGCGGCGCACTCCCTCACCCTCACCGCAGCCTTCGAGATCGCTCTTGCCTGCGATCTCATCGTCGCGACACGGTCCGCGCGTTTCGGGCTGGTCGAGCGGAAGGTCGCCTTCACGCCGGCGATGGGCGGCACCCAGCGTCTGGCCCAGCGCGCCGGCGTCGGGCGCGCCTGCGAGCTCGTGATGACCGGTGATGTGTATCGCGGCGAGACACTCGCTGAGTGGGGCGTCGTCAACGCCCTCTTCCCGGCGGACTCGTTCCACGGCGACGCGCACGCCTACGCGATGAGGCTGGCCACCGGCCCGACCCGGGCCCACGCGGCGACGAAGCAAATCCTGCGTGGTTTCCAGTCCGGCGGTGTGGCGAGGTCGGATGAAATGCTGCCGAAGGTGGCGGCCGACCTGGTGCGGACTCGGGACCACCGTCGCGCCGTCGCTGCCTTCATCGAGCACGGGCCGGACCACACCACCAGCTACGACGGGTAGGGCGCCGGTCAAGGAACTGTGCATGATCACGATCTGGGGGACG
>NZ_JAOEGB010000005.1 GCF_025420585.1 Planotetraspora sp. A-T 1434
GCACTCCCACTACCCCGGCCACTCCGCCGGCGGAGCTTGATGCTGATCTCCCGCTGCCCAGCACGTTCGAACACGCACCGGTCTGGATGGAGGAGGGAGCACCGCAGCCGACGCCCGCCGGACAGCCGTCGGCCGGACAGCTATCGGGCGAACAGCCGCCGTATGCCGACCAACCCCCGCCTGATGACACCACGCTCGATGTGCCGCCCTTCTGATGCCTCGCCCGATGCCGGGCGCTGCGTCCTGTCCGTCGTGCCGAACTTCCGGACGGACCGGGCACTGGGCAGCAGGTTCCGTCGCCCGGACGCGCTGCCCCAGTCTTGCAGTGTGGGTCTTACTGCGCGGGCGTGGCGGCAGGAAACACTGCGATTAAGTGTTGAGAGATAGCCCGGTGCCTTAATGGTTCGAATTAATCCAAATCGCCGTAAGCCGTACCCCACAAGGAGCGCGCGGGCCGTGAATTTACGTTTGGGTGCCACAAAAAGTTGTGACACCCGGCGCGGGTGCCGAGGGACCTGCCATGCTGGACATGCCGAGATTCCGCTGGTCAGCAGACGAGAAAGGGGCGGTCATGGCCGCTCAGCATTATTGCGCCGACACCGACGACGGCTACCATCTCGACGATCCCTCGCCGGAGGCGCTCGTCGTATTGATCAGCGAATTAAACCATACCGACAATACGTTTATGGCGGTTCAACCGGACGGCGATGACCCGCCTTGGTCTGTCTCGGTGTCACTACGCGAAGACGACACCTATGAAATCGAACGGCGCGAGGGACCGGGACAGGAGCCCCACCAGACGACCCACACGAACGGCGGAGCCACCGCCGAGGAGCTCCTTTCCTGGCTGGCCGCCCGGACGCACGCCTGACCACTGGCGACGGCGCAACGAACCCCCAACCGCTGCGACGGCGCAAGGAAGAGAGCCCAAGGCGAGGCGCCGGCCCTCACGTCAGCGGGCCGGCCCCTGACTGAGGGGGACGCCGCCGCCCGTCTGGATCCACGTCTTGGCGGGCACGGGCGATGGCGGTGGCGAGCAGTCCGTCGGCGACCAGCCAGCGGCCGGCGAGCAGGTCCGTGCCCATGCGGGCGTCGGTCACCAGGAGCCGGGCGGTGAACCGGCCCGAGGTGCCGATGTCCACCGATGCCTCGGAGAACTCGAGCCACCGCCCCGTGACCGGGAACCACGCCTTGTAGACCGACTCCTTGGCGCTGAACAGGATCCTGTCCCAGCACACCCCCGGCTCCGCGTTTTGGAG
Organism: Planotetraspora sp. A-T 1434; assembly: GCF_025420585.1. Taxonomy (GTDB): domain Bacteria; phylum Actinomycetota; class Actinomycetes; order Streptosporangiales; family Streptosporangiaceae; genus JAOEGB01. The sequence continues at coordinate 1,260 of NZ_JAOEGB010000005.1, forward strand.
CAGGCGCAGGGCGACGATCTCCTCGGGGCGGGCGATCGCCTCCAGCACGCCGGACGGCAGCGGCCCGTGGGGCTCCGCGTCGATGCCCAAAGTGGCCGCGTCCCGCTCCGCCGCGACGGCGGCCGCGCGATAACCGGCGCAGTGCGTGATGCTGCCGATCGTGCCCGGAGGCCAAAGCGGCGCTCCGCGCTCGCCCCGCGGGATCGGCCCCGGAGACACCCCGAGGCGGGCCAGGGCCCGCCGCGCGCAGTGCCGCCCGGTGACGAACTCCCCGCGCCGGACCGCCACCGCGTTCGCGATCAACTCCTCCTCTTCGGGGAACAGCGTCGCGTCCGGCACGTCGCCGAACTCCTCCGCCGTCACCACCCAGGACGGAAGGATCTTCTCGATCACGCCTCGCCCCGGGCGTCCCGGCGAGGGGACAGTACGGCACGCGGCTTGGACGGCCCGGCCTGGCGGATGCGCCACTCCCTGGGGTAGCCGAGGGACACCTCCTCGAACCGGACGCCGTCGTGCCACGTCGTCCTCGGGATGTGCAGGTGCCCGTAGACGACCGCCGCCGCGCGGAAGCGAATGTGCCAGTCGGCGGTGCGCTCGGTGCCGCACCACATGGCGAACTCGGGGTGACGGAGGATCCGCGTCGGCTCGCGTACGAGGGGATAGTGGTTGACCAGCACGGTGGGCATTTCGAGGGCGGCGAGGCGACGCTCGGTCTGCGCGACTCTCGCCTCGCACCACGCCTCCCGGGACGGGTACGGGTCCGGGTGCAGGACGAACTCGTCCGAGCACACGATCCCCGTGCCGTGCGCGTACTCCAGGCCCTCCTCCTTCGTGGAGCTGCCCTGCGGAAGGAAGCTGTAGTCGTACAGGAGGAACAGCGGGGCGACGGCGACCGGCCCGTCCGGTCCGTCCCATACCGGGTAGGGATCCTCGGGCGTCGCCACGCCCAGATCGCGGCAGATCCGCACGAGATGCTCGTACCGCGCCACGCCGCGCAGGCGCACCGGGTCGTCCGCCGTGGTCCACAGCTCGTGGTTGCCGGGCGACCAGATGACCTTCGCGTAGCGCTCCGCGAGGGTGCCGAGCGCCCACTCGACGGCGGCCGGCGTCTCCGCGACGTCGCCCGCGACGATCAGCCAGTCGCCGGCCTCGTCGGGCTCCAGCTTGGAGACGATCTCGCGGTTCTCCCGGTAGCCGACGTGCAGGTCGCTGATGCCGTACAGCGTGCTCATGAACCGGCCCGGAGAGACGTGCGGATCACGTCCCTGACGGCGGTCTCGTGGTCGCCCAGGAAGAAGTGGCCGCCGGGGAAGACGCGCAGGTCGAACGGGCCGGTCGTGTGCTCCCGCCAGGCGCGCGCCTCCTCGAGCGTGGTGAGCGGGTCGGCGTCGCCCACGAGGGCGACGATGGGGCAGGTGAGTCCCGGCCCCTCGGCGTACCTGTAGGTCTCGATCGCCGTGTAGTCGGCGCGCACAGCCGGCAGGATCAACTCCAGCATCTCCTCATCCATCAGCACGGCGCTCTCGGTGCCCTGCAGCGCGTTGAGCTCCTTCATCACCTGGGCGTCGGCCCGCAGGTGAACGTCCTCGTGCCGCGTCCTGGACGGCGCCCGCCTCCCGGAGGCGAACAGCGCCGTCACGCCGTCGAACCGCCGGGCGATCTCGAACGCCACGATCGCTCCCATGCTGTGCCCGAAGAACGCCACAGGCAACCCCTGAGACGCGTCAGGCCCTGAGGGTGAGAGATGCCGCAGGGCCTCCGCCGCCTGGCCGCACAGCGTCGCGAGGTCCGTGACCAGTGGTTCCTTGCGGCGGTCCTGGCGGCCCGGATACTGGAGTGCCAGCACCTCCACGTGGGGCGACAGCGCGGCCGACAGGGAGTAGTAGGCGCTGGCCGATCCTCCGGCGTGCGGAAAGCACACCAGCCGCGCCGCGCCCTCCCGCGCGGGGTGGAAGCGCCGGATCCAGACGTCGGCAAGCGTGGTCACCGCGGGTTCCTCCTGCTCGTGCTGACGTTGACCGTCCGGGCTGACGGTCCGGTACGACTACTGCCCACTCAGAGCGGGATGTTGCCATGGATCCCGCGCGCCGGCGGAGCGGAGTGGAAGGCCTCCACCAGCCGTCGCCGGGTGGACGGGGGATCGATGACCTCGTCGATGACGCCGAGCGCCAGCCCGCGCCCGACGCCGCCCGCGAGCCGCCGATGCTCCTCGATCAGCGCCGCCCGCAACGTCTCGCGTTCCTCCTCGGGAGCCGCCGCCAGCTTCTTGCGGTGCAGCACCCCGACCGCCGCCTCCGCGGCCATCACCGCGACCTCGGCCTCCGGCCACGCCAGGACCGTCGTCGCGCCCAGCGACCGGGAGTTCATGGCGATGTACGCCCCGCCGTACGACTTGCGGGTGACGAGTGTGACCCGGGGCACGACCGCCTCACCGAACGCGTGCAGCAGCTTGGCGCCTCGCCGTACGACACCGTCCCACTCCTGGCCGACGCCGGGCAGATATCCCGGGACGTCCACGATCACGAGCAGCGGAACTCCGAATGAGTCGCACATCCGGACGAAACGGGCCGCCTTCTCGGCGCTGAGGGAGTCGAGGCAGCCGCCCTTGCGCAGTGGGTTGTTCGCCAGCACCCCGACGGACCGGCCGGCGAGCCGCCCCAGCCCGATCACCATGTTCGGCGCCCACTTCGGCTGGAACTCCTCGAACGCGTCGCCCCCCGGGTCGAGGACCCGGCGGATCAGCGGCCGCACGTCGTAGGCGCGTCGCGGCTGCTCGGGAAGCAATGTGCGGATGTCCGGATCGTCGTCCCGGCAGGCGGCGAGGTCGAACGACCCCTGGCGGGCCAGCAGGCCGGTGATGCGGCGGGCCCGCAGGTACGCCTCGGCCTCCGTGGCCGTCACCACGTGGACGACCCCGGACTTCCGGGAGTGCACCTCGGCCCCGCCCAGGCCCTCCATGTCGATCTGCTCGCCCGTCACCGCACGCACCACGTCGGGTCCGGTGACGAAGACCCGCCCGGCCTCGGACATGATCACGACGTCGGTGAGCGCGGGCCCGTAGGCCGCCGCGCCCGCGGCCGGGCCGAGAACGACGGAGATCTGCGGGATCCGGCCCGAGGCGCGGATCATGGCGGCGAACATCCTGCCGACGCCGTCCATCGACTCCACGCCGTCCGCCAGTCGCGCCCCGCCCGAGTGCCACAGGCCGACCACCGGGCAGCGCCGCCGGACCGCCAGGTCGATGGCCTCCACGATGTGGAGGCTGCCCCGCGCGCCGAGCGCCCCTCCCATGGAGGTCGCGTCGGTGCAGTAGGCCACCACCCGCTCGCCGCCGATCCGGCCGCGCACGGCGGTGACGCCGCTGCCGTCCGGCACGTGCAGGGCGACCAGGGTGCCTTCGTCGAGGAGCTGCGAGAGCCGTACCAGAGGCGAGCGGTGATCGGCCTCCTCCGGCTCCCGGGCCGGTGTCGTCGTGATCGTGGGGGTGGTCGGGGTCATCGTCAGCTCCCGTTCTGGATGTCGCCGGTCAGGTGCGTGCGCAGGTGCTTCACCCGCAGCGCCGAGCCGGTCCGCCGCCTGGGTGCCGAGGTCAGGCCGTGGGCGTGGGCGCCGGTGACGACGCTGAGGGGGGTGGGGGCTTGTGGCCGGTGGCGTGGCCGGGTGGCGATGGTGGAACGGCCGGTCGGCAGGGTCTGGGTGGCGAGGGCGGTGACGGTCTGCGCGACGGCGTGGAAGGCGTCCGGCATCCCGTCAGTCTGGGGCGAGTGGAAGGCGTGGCTCACCTTCAAAACAGTCGTCTTGCGGCCGAGGGCGCGATCTCGCGCTCCGGGTTGGTCAGCACGGACAGCGCGGCTCCCGTACGACGCCGCCCGTTCCCGAGACGATATGTGCCCATAGAACAAATTGAAGGGCCACAGCGGGGATTGTCAACAATGCCTACCGATTTAGAGGGTATTTGCCCCCTCCGGGGGTGGCGGCGCCGACGACCGGTGGCCGCGACCGTTCCGATGTCAAGTGGTCCGACCTTTAGGGCTGACGACCGCCGGGAACCGCCCCCTTGACGATCTCTCTATTTGTTAAGGATCCTATCTATCGATCGTGACCACCGTGCACTTTGGGAGCCGGGGCACTCCTGGAGAGAACGAGCACCACTAGGAGACTGAGCACATTGAGCATCCGACCCACGCGACGCGGTTTCCTCGCGACCACCGGCCTGGTCGCTGGAGCCGCGGTCCTCGGAGGACGAGCGACCGCCGCGGCGGCCCGCACCACCAGCCTGTCGAGGACGCAGGTGATCGCCGACACCCGCCGGGCCGCCGACTACTGGCTGACCCGGACGCCTCAGTACAACAACGACAACAACTGGCAAAACGCTACGTTCCACAGCGGAAACATGGCGCTCTTCAAGCTGACCCAGGACGCGAAGTACCGCGACTTCAGCAAGGCGTGGGCCGAGTTCCACAACTACCAGCTGATGGCGGACAGCAGCACCGCGCCGTTCCACGCCGACCACGAGGCGGCCGGGCAGGTCTACCTGGACCTGTACGCGCTGGACCCGCAGCCGCAGTTCATCGACGCGACCGTCAGCCGGATCAGCGCCCAGATCGCCAGCGGCAGAACCGACTACTGGTGGTGGGTGGACGCGCTGCACATGGCCATGCCGGTCTTCGCCCGGCTCGGCGTCCTGAAGAACAGCACGCAGCACCTCGACTACCTGTACTCCAGCTACACCTACACCAAGTCGCAGACCAGCAAGCGCACCGGGCTCTGGAACCCGAACCAGCGCCTGTGGTGGCGTGACAACAACTACGTCCGCAGTTCGACCTACTGGTCGCGGGGCAACGGCTGGTCTATCGCCGCCCACGCCAAGGTCCTCGCCGCCCTCCCGTCCACCGCGGCCCACTACAGCGAGTACGCCGACAACCTGAAGAGCATGGCGGCGGCGCTCAAGCCGCTCCAGCGCGCGGACGGCTTCTGGAACGCCAGCCTGACCGACCCGGTCAACTACGCCGGCCCCGAGACCAGCGGCACCGCCTTCTTCACGTACGGCCTGGCCTACGGGATCAACCGCGGGCTGCTGGACGCCGCAACCTACCTGCCCGTGGTGGAGCGGGCCTGGCAGGGCCTGGTGTCCATCGCGCTGCGCAGTGACGGCCTGCTCGGTTACGTCCAGGGACCGGGCGCGAAGCCGAGCGACAACTATCCCTGGTCGGCCACGAGCACCTACTCCTACGGGGTGGGCGCCTTCCTCCTGGCCGGCACGGAGGTCGCCGCCCTCGCCGTCTGATGTTCAGTCGCGGGCGCCGCGCCGTACCGTCACGACGCACAGGGCGGCGCCCGCCGACAGCAGCGCGGCGAAACCGATCAGCGTGGGCTGGAGACCTACGTGATCGGCTACGACGCTGAACAGGATGACCGGCAGGCCCATCCCGACGTAGGCGACGACGAAGAACACCGCCAGCACACCCGCCCGCGAGGCGGGGACGGCTACCCAGGAGGCGTGGCCGACGCCGCCCTTGAACAGCAGCCCCCCGCCCGCGCCGGTCACGGCCGTCGAGACCAGGTACAGCCACAGGGCGGGGTGGGAGAGCGAGACGGCGATCAGGGCCAGGCCGAGGGGGAAGAGAGCCGTGCCGGCCGCCAGGATCCGGCGAGTCGGGGCCCGGCCCATGGAGATCTGTGCCGCCGCGGCGGCGCCGAACATCAGAAACCCCGCGAAGCCGCTCACGAACGGCGACGTTATGCCGAGCCGGCCCCGGATCATCACGGCCCCGAGCGACGCGACCAGGGCGAACCCCGCGAACACGGCGAACCCCAGACCACCGGCGGCGGCGAAGACGCCGCCACCTCCCGGCCGAACGAGGAACCGGGCGGGCCGGGCGAGGTTCCGCGCCCCGGCGTCCACGGTCTCCGGACTGGCCAGCACCAGTACCAGGGAGACGGCCATGGCGGCGGCGAAGGCCACCTGGGTGAGGACCAACGGCTGGGGCGCCCACTGGGCGATGATCCCGGCCACCAGGGGGCCGAGAGCCAAGCCGCCCAGGTTGGCGGCGGTCGCGACGATCCCCGGCACGGGAGAGACCGGCCGCCCCTCCTCGCGCGGGTTGGCCCTGCCGTACAGGTCGGACAGGTAGGTCGTCGCGGTGGACGCCATCAGGCCGACTCCCACACCGGTCAGCAGCCGTCCGGCGAGCAGGCCGGGCAGGTCCGGCCAGGCGATCAGCACGAGCGCGGCGAGGATGGCCGTCAGCAGGGCCGGCACGATGACGCGGCGCCGCCCGTGGCGGTCCGACAGGTGTCCCAGGCCGAGGAAGCTCGCCGCCGCGCCGACGACGAGCAGCGCGAAGGCCACCGTGCCGGTCGTCGGGCCGAAGCCGTCGCGGGCGCCGTAGAGCGGCCACAGGGGAGTGGGGGCCGTGCCGAACCCCATCTGCGCGGTGAACGCCACGGCGGCGAACCAGAAGCCGGTGCGATGGGAGGCGCGCGCCCGGCGGGAGTCCGGCGGACCGGCGGCGAGGGAGACAGCGGGGGAGACAGCGGGGGAGACAGTGGGGGAGGCGGCGGGGGAAACAGGAGGCACGACTGATCCGATCGTGGTGGCGCAGATTTCTTCAGTCCCAGCGTGATCCCCGGAGACCGATCACGTCCAACGACCGTTCGTGCTGGCCTCAATCGTCATCGGTGATAATCGGGCCTATGGAGCTGCGCCATCTGGAGTATTTCGTTGCGGTAGCGGAGGAGCTGAACTTCACCCGGGCGTCCCGGCGACTGCACGTCGTGCAGTCCGGGGTGTCGGCGGCCATCCGCTCCTTGGAGCGGGAATTGGGCGTCACGCTGTTCGACCGCACCTCCCAGCGGGTGGCGCTCTCGGACGCCGGCGCGGCCCTCCTGCCCGAGGCCCGCGCCACCCTTGACGCGGCGCGGGCAGCCCGCGAGGCGGTCCAGGTCGCGGACGGTGGCCTGCGCGGCACGATCTCCATCGGGACGATGACCTCGGCCGGCATCGTCGACCTGCCCGGGATGCTCGGCCGTTTCCACGCCGACCATCCTGGGGTGACGATTCGCCTGCGCGTCGCCCCCAGCGGCTCGTCCGGGCTCGCCCAGGCCCTCGCCGTGGGTGAGCTCGACGTGGCGTTCCTGTCGCTCCCCGGCCCGCGGCCCGCCGGCCTGACCGTACGGGAGCTCGCGTCGGTCCCGGTCGTGCTCGTGGTGCGCGCCGACCACCCCCTCGCCGGGGAGCGGGACGTGCCGCTCGCCCGGCTGGCCGAGGAGGAGTTCATCGACTTCCCGCCCGGCTACGGCAACCGCACCGTGGTGGACCGCGCGTTCGCCATGGCCGGGTTGGAGCGCCGCGTGACGCTGGAGGTCACTGACCTCGCCAGCGCGTCCGGGTTCGTACGGCACGGCCTCGGTGTGGCCTTCCTGCCGGACTTCATCGCGCCCCAGGATCCGGGCCTCGCCGTGCTCTGGACCTCCGACGCCACGCTGACGTGGTCGCTGTGCGTGGCGACCTCCTCGACGAGGCGGCCGAGTGCGGCCGTCCGCGCGCTGCTGGAAGGGGTGGACCATCATGTGGTCATGACGGCAGCAGCAGGACAATACGCGGCACAATAGACGCCCGGTGCGACTTGGATTTGGACGTGGGAGGGCTGGGCGTGGGAGGGCTGGGCGTGGGAGGGCTGGGCGTGGGAGGGGTGGGCGTGGCGGCGGGCGCGGGGATCGACGTCGAGCGGGTGCGGGCCGACACGGCCGGATGCGAACACGTCGCCCACTTCAACAACGCGGGCTCCTCGCTGCCGCCCCGCCAGGTCACCGATGCCGTCGTGGAGCACCTCCGGCTGGAAGAGCGGATGGGGGGATACGAGGCGGCCGCCGCGCGGCGCGACCTGATCGAGCACGCCTACGACGCGCTCGCCCGCCTGATCGGCGCCGGCCGCGACGAGATCGCCGTGGTGGAGAACGCCACCGTCGCGTGGGACATGGCCTTCTACTCCCTGCCGTGGCGGCCGGGAGACCGCATCCTCACGGCCCGTGCCGAGTACGCCAGCAACGTCATCCCGTTCCTGCAGATCGCCCGCCGCCACGGCGTGCGGGTCGACGTCGTGCCCGACGACGAGACGGGCCAGTTATCCGTCGACGCGCTGCGGCGGATGCTGGACGAGACGGTGAAGCTGATCGCCGTGACCCACGTGCCGACCCAGGGCGGCCTCGTCAACCCGGCCGCCGAGATCGGGAAGGTCGCCCGCGAGGCCGGGGTGACCTATCTGCTGGACGCCTGCCAGTCGGTCGGCCAGCTGCGCGTCGACGTGGGCGAGATCGGCTGCGACCTGCTTTCCGCGACCGGGCGCAAGTTTCTCCGCGGCCCGCGCGGCACCGGGTTCCTCTACTGCTCCCGCCGCGTCCTGCGGAGCCTGGAGCCGCCCTTCCTGGACATGCACTCCGCCACCTGGGACTCCGCGGACTCCTACAGCATCAGGGACGACGCGCGGCGCTTCGAAAACTGGGAGACCTACCAGGCCGGCAAGATCGGCCTCGGGGTGGCCGCGGACTACGCCCTCGACCTGGGCCTGGACTCCATCGAGGAGCGTGTCACCGGGCTCGGTGAGGAGCTGCGGCGGCGGCTCGCCGCGCTGCCCGGCGTGACCGTCCACGACACGGGAGCGCGGCGGTGCGGGATCGTCACGTTCACGGTCGCCGGTCACGACAGCCAGGAGATCGCCGGGCGGCTCGCCGCCGAGGGAATCAACGTGTCGGTCTCCAGCGCCTCCTCCGCGCGCTGGGACTTCGAGTCGCGGGGGCTGCCCTCACTGGTGCGCGCCTCGGTCCACTACTACAACACCGAGGACGAGCTGGACCGGCTCTGCGCCGCGCTCCCGAAGACCGCGTAGCGGATCTCGGAGGTCCGGGCGCCGTCCTCACCGGTCAGCCACAGGTCGTCCGGCCGGGCAGCATCTCGCTCAGCGTCACGCAGGCGGCCCCGTCGCCTCCGGCGTCCCCCCGCGGTTTGGGAAGAACGGCCCGGCGTCCAGAGGCGGCGTCTCCCCGAGAGCCAGCCGAGCGGCGATCAGGCCCGTGTACGGCCCGGCGGTCAGGCCGTACGCGCTGAGTCCCGTGGCGACGACCACCCTGTCGGCGAGGTGGCCGATCAGCGGCAGGCCGTCCGCGGTCACGGGACGGAAGCCCACCCGCGTCTCGACCAGGGCGGCGGAGGCCAGGCCGGGGGCGAGCGCCACGCCGGTCGCCAGCACCTCGCCGAGGCCGCCGGCCGTCACCCGCGCGTCGAACCCGGCGTCCTCCACGGTCGCTCCGAGCACCACCCGCGACCCCGGGAAACCCAGCAGGTACGGCCCGCGCCGGGGCAGCACGATCGGCCAGCCCGCGGTCTCGGCCCCAGCCAGCTCGGCGTGCGCGATCTGGCCGCGCCGGGGCACGACCGGCACCTCGAGCCCGAGCGGGCGGCACAGCTCGCCCGTCCACGCCCCGGCCGCCACCACGACCACGTCCGCGCCGAGCGGCGAGTCGTCGACCAGCAGCCCGCCCGGGGGCGTGAAGGCGGCCGTACCCGAGAGCACTCGCGTGCCGTGCCGTACGGCGGCGCGCAGCAGGGCGTCGCGGACCACGCGCCCGTCGACCCGGGCGGGACCGTCGAGGTGGAGGGCGGCCACGTCGGGGCGGAGCGGCGGGAACAGCTCGGCGGGCCGGTCGACCGGGGAGATCGTCCCCATATCGGGCGCGGCCGCCCGCCTGCTCTTCAGCAGCGTCTCCACCGGGGCCAGCTCGGCCGGGTCGTCGGCCACGAGCAGCGCGCCGACGCGGGCGTGGCTGACGTCGTGCTCGCCGTCCGCGCCCAGCAGTTCCAGGAGCGGCGGGTAGTAGCGGGCGCCCTCGAGCGCCAGCCGGTACCAGTCGTCGGCTCCCTCGTGGTCGACCCACGGGCAGATGATCCCGGCTCCGGCGCCGGTCGCCTGCCCGGTGTCCGCTCCGTCGACGACGGTCACGGCGACGCCCCGGAGGCTCAGGTGGTAGGCGGCGCTCGCTCCGACGATGCCGCTCCCGATCACGACGGCGCGATGGTCCCCGGACGCGGGTGTCGAGTGCATGCCTGAATCGTCCCAATCTTTGATTTGGCCGGTCCCTACCAGACCAGTGGCAGGGTCTCCGGAGAGCGGTGGATGAGCGTGGGCAGCATGACGACCGGCTGCGCTGTGTCGAGGCGCAGGCCCGGCAGCCGCCGCGTGAGGACCTCCAGCGTGATCCGCACCTGCTCGCGGGCGAGCTGCGCGCCGGGGCAGGCGTGGACCCCGTGCCCGAACGCCACATGCCGGGACGGCTGCCGGGTGATGTCGAACTCGTCGGGCCGCTCGTGCCGCCGCCCGTCGCGGTTGGCCGAGCCGTACGCGACCAGGACGGTGGTGCCCTGGGGGAGGTCGGTCCCGGCGAGCGCGACGGGGCGGGTGGTCACGCGGCGGAACGCCTGAACCGCAGCGTCGAACCGGGCGGCCTCCTCCACGGCGGCCGGGATGAGGCCGGGACGCTCGCAGAGCAGCTCCCACTGCGCCCGGTCGCGCAGCAGGTGGAGCACGGCCGTCCCGATCAGGGCGGTGGTCGTCAGATGCCCGGCGAGAAGCAGGTTCTGGAGGTTCGACACCAGCTCCCGCCGCTGGTCCATGCTCAGCTCCCGGGACGGCTCGGGCGAGCCGGGGGCGAGCCCCCGCACCATCTCGCCGGTCAGGTCGTCGCGCGGGTCCGCCGCGCGCCGCCGGACGTATCCGTCGATCATGTGCTGCAGGGCCACCACGTCACGGGCCGCCGCGATTTGCTCTTCCGCGCCGAGCGGGCGGAACAGCAGCTCCTCCGCGCGGTAACCGGCGTCGATCGCGGTGGGCACGTCGCCGGTCGCCAGGCCGAGCAGGTGGCCGATGACCTCGCCCGGCAGCCTCCTGGCGTACGCGCCCATCAGCTCGACCCGGCCCTCGGACGCGAACGACTCGACGAGCGCCTCGGCGCGCTCGGTGACGAACGGGATCGCGGCGGCCACGCGGGAGGGGGACAGGCCGCGTGTGAGCGGCGCCCGGTACCGCTGGTGCGCCTCGCCGTCCGAGGTCACCACGGTGGGGAAGCCGCCGATGCCCGCGGACAGCTCGGCCAGCACGGCCGGCGCCGGGGGGATCTCGATCGGCAGCGCGTTCGCCGAGGAGAAGTCCTCCGGCCTGCGCAGCACCTCACGGACGTCGGCGTCGCGGCTGACCAGCCAGGCGTCGAGCTCGGGGACGAACGTCAGCCCCGGCGTCTCCCGCGCTCTCGCGTAGGCGGGGTAGGGGTCGCGGCGCAGGGCGTCCCGCCGCGCCTGATCCTCGGGTGCGCGATCCATGGCATCGCCTCCGTTTCGAAGATCTCTCCATGCTGTACGAAACGGCAGCCCCGCGCGACGGGTGTCTCAGGGCCGGTTTTCGGTGATCGGCCACCCCTACGGCGTTTCGCGCGGGGGACCGGCGGCTCCGGCACGTTCAATGGATTCGCCATGTTCTCGCAGGTCACAAGCAGGTCAGTGCGGCATGGCTGTCGGTATTGAACTCGGTATGGCCACTCGGGGTCATGCCGCCACACACGATTTCGGGGGAGTCGTCATGCTCGATCAGGCGCGGGGTGTCTCGGTGCTGGTGGGCCGGGTCATCGTTGGGGTGATCTTCATCGTCCACGGCTGGACGAAGGTCACCAGCACCGGGCTGCCGGGGGTGTCGGCGCACTTCCAGGCCGCCGGGATCCCGGCGGCCGGGGTCGCCGGGCCAGGGATCGCGATCCTGGAACTGGTGGGAGGGCCCGCCCTCATCGTCGGCGCGGCGCTGCCGCTGTTCGGCGGCCTGCTCGCGCTCACCATGGTCGGCGCGATCGTGTTCGTGCACGGCTCCCACGGGTTCAGCAACCAGGGCGGCGGTTACGAGTACGTCCTGGCGCTGGCGGGGGCGTGTGTCATGCTCGCCTTCAGTGGCGGCGGGGCCCTCGCCGTCGATGGCCTCTGGCGGCGGCGCGCGGCCGCCACGGCGGGGCCGTCCGGTTCGGGCATGCCTGGTGCGGGGTCTCCGGAGAGCCTGCCCGACGCCGGCTCGCCGGAGGGGCTGCCGGAGCGGGGAGCCGCGGTGCCGGTGAGCGGATCGGCCGGGGGCTCGTCCTCCGGGCGGCGCGAAGATCTGCCAGAATAACTGGCTGGCCGGTCGAAAATCGCACGGGGGCCAGCCACAGGGGAGGAGCCGGACATGCCGCGTCCCAGTGTGGAGGTCGAGCGCCGGGAGCAGATCCTGCGGGGCGCGTGCGCGGTCATCGCCGACAAGGGGCTCCGCTCGCTCCGGGTCGCCGACGTGGCCAAGGAGGCCGGCATGAGCCACGGCACGGTGCATTACTACTTCGCCACCAAGCGCGACCTCGTCAACGCCGCGTTCGAGTTCAACTTCGAGTGCTCGATCGAGCGGCGGCGGCCCATCCTGACCGCCCATGAGGATCCCCGTGAGCGGCTCCGCGCCTTTCTCGGCTCCTACCTGCCGGAGGACGCGGAGACCCGGCAGGCCTGGCGGGTCTGGATCGAGCTGTGGGGAGAGGCCCTGCGCGACCCGGACCTGCAGGAGCTCAACGAACGCGTGTACGGCGACTGGCGCCGGGTCGTCGCGGGGATCGTCCGCGACGGCCAGGACCGGGGCCAGCTCCACGGAGGCGATCCCGTCACCATCGCCAACGTGCTCATCGGCATGATCGACGGGCTCGCCATCCAGGTCATGCTCGGCTCGCGGAACATGCCCGCCGGACGCATGCGCGCCGTCGTCGACGCGTTCGTCCGCGAGCTCGAAACCGCCTGACGGCAACCTTCCGTTTCACCCTAATTCGGTCGCCCTTAACCGTTGACAGCCGCGAGTGGCGCACGCCACACTCCCATAAATAACTGACCCGCCAGTCAATTATGGAGGCGGCATGTGGGCAGGTAGGGGACGAGCGGCCGTGTCCGCGTGCGCGCTGATCGCGCTGGCCGGCTGCGGCGGTTCCGGCGGCGACGCGAAGGAACTCACCGTCGTCATGTGGGGTGGCGACGACCAGCAGAAGGCGGTCTCGGCCTACGTCGAGCCGTGGGGCAAGGAGCAGGGCGTCAAGATCAAGCAGGATTCCCCCACCGACTACGCGAAGTTCCGCGCGCAGGTCGAGGCCAAGAAGGTGAGCTGGGGCGTCGTCGAGGTCGAGCCCAACTTCGCCGTCACCGCCTGCAAGAGCGGCTGGGCGCTCAAGATCGACAAAGCCAAGATCGACACGTCGAAGCTCGACCAGAAGCTCGTGGGCGACTGCGCGGTGCCGACCCTGCAGTACGCCTTCACCATCGGCTACAACACGACGGTGTTCAGCGCCCAGAACCACCCGAAGACCTGGGCCGAGTTCTTCGACACCAAGCGCTTCCCCGGCAAGCGCGGCTTCTGGAAGTACGCCACGGGGGCCATGTTCGAGGCCGCGCTCCTCGCGGACGGCGTCCCGGCCGACAAGCTGTACCCGCTCGACATCGACCGCGCCTTCCGCAAGCTCGACACGATCAAGAAGGACATCGTCTTCTACGAGACCGGCGAGCAGCAGCAGCAACTCGTCTCCAGCGGCGAGACCCCGCTGATCCAGGCATGGAACGGCCGGATCTTCGCGGCGGCCAAGGAGGGCAAGCCGGTCGCCAACGAGTGGAACCAGCACCTGCTGTCCTACGACCAGCTGGTCATCCCCGCCGGATACAAGCGGGCCGACCTCGCCCAGCAGTGGCTGAACTGGTTCCTCAACAACCCCAAGGCGCAGGCGATCTATACCAACCACAGCGCCTACGCCCCCGCCAGCGACGCGGCGCTGGACTACGTGAACCCCGATGTCCGCAAGGAGATCCCCACGAGCCCGGAGAACGCGCCGAAGCGTGCCGCGATCATCGACTACTCGTACTGGGCCGACAACTACGACAAGGTCAGCGAGCGGCTGAACGAGTGGATGGCCCAGTGACCGCCGAGGCGGCGACCGCGGAACCCGCGGCCCCGGCGGTCCGGCGCGGACTCCCGCGCCTCGACCGGTGGGGGCTGCTGGTCCTGCCTCTGGTGGGATTCCTGCTCGCGGTGCTCGTGTGGCCGCTCACGGCCGTCCTGCTGCGCAGCTTCACCGATCCCGAGCCCGGCGTGGAGAACTACCTCGCGTTCTTCCACTCCCCGGTCTACCTCGACGTGCTGGTCAACACGTTCGTCACGGCCGGGCTGGTCACGCTCGTCACGCTGCTGCTCGGCTTCCCCTACTCCTACCTGATGACGCTGGCCTCGCCGTTCTGGCGGGGGGTGCTCATGCTCGCGGTGCTGGTGCCGTTCTGGACGAGCCTGCTCGTGCGCACCTTCGCGTGGGTGCTGATCCTGCGCGACACCGGCGTCGTCAACGAGTTGCTCCCCGGCCCGCCCGTGCCGCTGCTGCGGAACCTGCCCGGCGTGCTGATCGGCATGGTCCAGGTCATGCTGCCGTTCGCGGTGCTCCCGATGTACGCGGCCATGCGCGGCATCGACCGCCGCCTGCTGCAGGCGGCCGAGGGCCTCGGCGCCCGCCCGGCGTTCGCGTTCTGGCGGATCTACGCGCCGCTGGCCGTGCCCGGCGTCGCGGCCTCGGCCCTGCTGGTCTTCGTCTCCAGCCTCGGCTTCTACGTGACGCCCGCGCTGCTCGGCGGCCCCAAGAACATCATGATCGGCGAGCTCATCGTGCAGCAGCTCTCCGGCGTGCTGCGGTGGGGCTTCGCCTCCGCGCTCGCGGTCATCCTGCTGGTGGTCACGGGCGGGCTGCTCATGCTGATGTCGCGTCTGGTCGATCTCCGGCGGCTGCTCGGAGGCGCGCGATGAGCGGCATGGCGAGCAGGCGGCTCGTGCGGGCGTCCCTCGGGGCCCTTGCCGTGCTCACCGGTCTCTACCTCGTGCTGCCGGTCTTCATCGTGATCCCGATGTCGTTCTCCGACAGCGCGTTCCTGGAGTTCCCGCCCAAGGCGTGGTCGTGGCGGTGGTACGAGAACTTCCTGGGAGACGAGACCTGGGTCTCCAGCCTGGTGTCCAGCGTTCAGGTGGGCGTGCTCGTCACCCTGTGCGCCGTCGTCCTCGGCACGGCCGCGGCGCTCGGCATGATCCGCGGCCGCTACCCGCTGAAGGCCCTCGTCTCCGCTCTGGTGATGGCTCCCGTGCTGGTGCCGTACGTCATCATCGGCCTGGCCGTCTACGCTGTCTTCCTGGACCTCGGGCTGACCGAGACGCTGCTCGGCTTCGTGCTGGTGCACACCGCGCTGGCCGTGCCGTACGTCGTGATCACGGTGTCGTCGGCGCTGATGTCCTTCGACCGGCGGCTGGAGAACGCGGCGATGAGCCTCGGCGCCGGGCCGATCGTCACGTTCGCCCGGGTGACGCTGCCGGTGATCCTGCCGAGCGTCCTCAGCGGCGCGGTGTTCGCGTTCGTCACCTCCTTCGACGAGGTGGTCACGAGCGTCTTCCTGTCCGGGCCCGACTTCACGACCCTGCCCGTCCAGATGTGGTCGGGCGTGCGGGTCCGCATCGACCCGACGGTGGCGGCCGTGTCGAGCATGTTGTTGCTCGTCACGCTGGCCCTGTTCGCCGTGGCCGGGCTGGCCCGCCTGGCCCGCCGCGTGAGAGCCGGCGGCGCGAAAGAACGGAGAAGCAGTTGAGTGACGGCGGATCGGTCGACGTCCGGGGCGTCGTCAAGCGCTACAGGGACACCCTCGCCCTCGACGACGTGACGCTGCACGTGCCGGGCGGCGAGTTCGTCACCCTGCTCGGCGCGAGCGGCTCGGGCAAGTCGACCCTCCTCGGCGTGATCGCCGGGTTCACCGAGCCGACCTCGGGCAGCGTGGCCGTGGACGGCCGGGACATCACCAAGGTCCCGCCGTACCGGCGCGGCCTCGGCATGGTGTTCCAGCACTACGCGCTGTTCCCGCACATGACGGTGTGGGACAACGTGGCCTTCCCGCTGCGCCGCAGGCGCGTGCGGGGCGACGAGCTGCGCACCCGCGTCGAGCAGGCGCTCGAGGTCGTCGGGCTCGGGGCGCTGGCCAAGAGGCTCCCGGCGCAGCTGTCCGGAGGGCAGCAGCAGCGGGTCGCGCTGGCCAGGGCCATCGTGTTCCGGCCGCGGGTGCTGCTCATGGACGAGCCGCTCAGCGCGCTGGACAAGCGGCTGCGCGAGCAGTTGCAGTTGGAGATGAAAAGACTGCACCGGGAGCTCGGCATCACGTTCGTCTTCGTGACGCACGACCAGGAGGAGGCCCTCACCATGTCCGACCGGATCGCGCTGCTGCGAGACGGCCGGATCGTGCAGGCCGGCACCCCCGAGGAGCTGTACGAGCGGCCCTCCAGCCGCTACACCGCCGAGTTCCTCGGCGAGTCCAACCTCTTCCCCGGCCGCGACGCCGGCACCGTCCTGGTCGTAAGGCCCGAGCACCTCGGGGTCCTCCCGCAGGGCGAGAGCCTGCCCCAGGACCACGAGGCGTACGACTGCGACGTCCGCGAGGTCGTCTATCTCGGCAGCGGCCTGCGGGTCGAGGTCGAGCTGCGCTCCGGTCAGCGCGTCGTGGCCCGCACGGCGGCGCGCGGGCCGCACGTCCCCAAGCCCGGGGATTCCGCGATCGTGCACTGGCATCCCGAGACGTCCGTCGTGGTGTCCGATGATGAATGAGAGGGAGTACCGCATGCCGCGTCCCGTCCGTGACGCCCTGCAGCTCACGTCCGACCAGCTGGACTTCGTCGAGCTGGCCCGCGAGTTCGCGATGCGCGAGATCCGCCCGAGGGCGCGCGACGTCGACGAGGCCGACCACGAGTCGCCCCTGGACCTGTGGGCGAGGGCGGCCAAGATGGGCTTCACCTCGTTCATGCTGCCCTCCGAGTATGGCGGCGGAGGAGTGACCGACCTGGTGACCCAGGCGCTGGTGACCGAGGAGCTGTGCTACGGCGACATCGGCATCGGCAACCTGCTGACCTCGAACGGGTTCTTCGCCGGGCCGGTGGAGGCGCTCGGCACCGAGGAACAGCGCCGGCGCTGGCTAACCCCGCTGTGCGGCGAGGAGCCGCCGCTGACGGCGCTCGCGGTGACCGAGCCCGACGTCGGCTCGGACGCCGCCGCCCTCCAGACCCGGGCCGTCCGAGACGGCGACGAGTACGTGCTGAGCGGCACCAAGACGTGGATCTCGAACGCGCCCTACGCCAAGTGGTTCGTCGTGTTCGCGACGGTCGACCCCTCCCTGCGCTCGCGCGGCGTCACCGCCTTCGTCGTCGACCGCGACACCCCCGGCCTGTCGGTCGGGCGGCCGATCCCGAAGATGGGCCAGCGGGCGATCGTCAGCGCCGAGGTAGTCCTCGACCAGGTCCGGGTCCCCGCCGAGAACCGGCTGGGCGAGGAGGGTCAGGGCTTCTACGGCATGATGCGGACCTTCGACGCCTCCCGCATCCTGATCGGCGCGGCGGCGACCGGGCTCGCGCGGGCCGCGCTGGACACCGCCCTCGCCTACGCCAGGGAGCGCCGCCAGTTCGGCGTGCCGATCATCGAGCACCAGGCGGTCGCGTTCCGGCTCGCCGAGATGGCCGCCAAGGTCGACGCGTCGCACCTGCTCACCATGCGCGCCGCCGCCCTGCACGACTCGGGCGAGCCCGCCACGGAGGAGGCGGCGATCGCCAAGCTCACGGCCTCGGACAACGCCATGTGGTGCACCTGGGCAGCCGTCCAGACGCACGGCGGCTGGGGCTACTCCCGCGAGTTCCTTGTCGAGAAGTGGATGCGGGACGCCAAGCTGGAGGAGATCGAGGAGGGCACCTCGGACATCCAGCGGCTCATCATCTCCCGCTCGCTGGCCCGCTCAATGGCCGGGTCCGCATGAGTCTCGGGGTCTTCGCCGACCCGCGGTCCGTCGCGGTGATCGGCGCCTCGGCCGACCCGGCCAAGTGGGGTCACTGGCTGGCCAGGGGAGCGCTCCGCGGGGCGCACCGCCGTACGGTCCACCTGGTGAGCCGGTCGGGCGCGGTCGTGGACGGCGTCGCGAGCCGGCCCAGCCTGAGCGACCTGCCGGACACGCCCGAGCTGGCCGTGCTCTGCGTGCCGCCCTCCTCGATCGAGCAGGTCATGGGGGAGGGGCTGGAGCTCGGCGTGCGGGGCTTTCTCGCCATCACCGCCGGAACCGAGGATGCCAGGCTGGCGGCCCGGGTCCAGGCGGCGGGCGCGCGCCTCGTCGGGCCCAACTGCCTCGGCATCTACGACGCCGCGACCGCGCTGGAGCTGGCCTGGGGCAACTTCACCCCCGGCTCGCTCGGCATCGTCTCCCAGTCCGGGCAGCTCGGGCTGGAGCTGGCCGGTCTGGCGGGCGAGGCCGGCATCGGGGTCTCCCGGTTCGTGTCGGTCGGAAACCAGGCCGACGTCTCCGCGGCGGAGATCCTGGCCGACCTGGCGTCCCACGACCTCACCAGGGTCGTGGTCGTCTATCTGGAGAGCTTCGGCGGGTCCTCTACAGCGGGCCGGGCCCTGCTGGGAACGCTCCAGACGCTGCGGGAGCGCGGCAAGCCGGTCGTGGTCCTCACCGTCGGGGCGAGCGAGGCGAGCCGGGCCGCGGCGCGCTCCCACACCGGGGCGCTGACCGCGTCGTCCGACGTGGTGGAGGCCGCGTGCCGGGCCGCCGGGGCGATCCTCGCCGAGACGCCGGCGCAGGCGGTGGACCTCGCGCAGATGCTGCTCGACGGAGCCCGTCCCGTCGGCAGGCGGGTCGCGGTCGTGGGGGACAGCGGCGGCCAGGGCGCCCTGGCCGCCGACACGCTGGCCCGGGCGGGGCTGGAGGTCCCGCGGCTCTCGGACGCCACGGTCGCCGCGCTCGGCCGCACGCTCCCCGAGGGCGCGGGAGCCCGCAACCCCGTCGATCTCGCCGGGGCGGGCGAGCGCGACCTGACCAGCTACGCGACGCTCGTCTCCACGCTGCTCGCCAGCGGCGAGGTGGACGCCGTGCTGCTGACCGGCTACTTCGGCTCGTACGGCCAGGACGCCCCCAGCCTGGCCGCCGCCGAGCACCGGGTGATCGGGATGCTCGGCGACGCCGGGCGGGCGGCCGGGCTCCCCGTGGTGGTGCACACCATGGGCCTGGACAACCCCGCCGTGACGGCGCTGCGCGAGCAGGGCATGCCGACCTACCACACGATCGACGCGGCCGGCCGGTCGCTCGGCCTCGCCACCGAGCTCGCCCTCCGCGCGCCGCGCCTCATGGGGACCCCGCCGCAGGTGACAGAGGGCGCGCCCAGCGGTTATCTGGCGGCGCGGGCGCTCCTCGGCGAGTACGGCGTGGCCTACCCCGCCGCGGTCGCCGTCCGCGACCGCGACGACGTGCTCGCCGCCCCCCTGCGCCCGCCGTACGTGCTCAAGGCCGCCTGGCTGGAGCACAAGACCGAGGCGGCCGGAGTCGTCGTGGGCCTGGCCGGGGCGGCCGAGGCCGCCGAAGCCCTCGGCGCGATGACCGCCCGGCTGGGAGCCGGGGAGTACGTCCTGGAGGAGATGGACAACCGGCCGCACGTGGCCGAGCTCATCGTGGGCGCCCGGCGGGACCCGTCCTTCGGCCCCGTCGTCATGGTGGGCGCGGGGGGCGTCAACGCCGAGGTCTACCGGGACGTCGCGGTGGAGCTGGCCCCCGTCACGGAGGAGGTGGCGATGGACATGCTCCGGCGGTTGCGTATCCTGCCCCTGCTCACCGGCTGGCGAGGACGCCCGGCGGTGTCCCTGGAAGGCGCCGCGGCGGTGGTGGCCGCGGTCTCGCGGCTGGTCGCCCAGCGGCCAGGCATCGAGGAGTGCGAGATCAATCCCTTGCGGGTCGGCCCCGGCGGGGCCCTGGCCGTGGACGCGCTGGTGGTGTCCCGATGAACGATTCGAAGAAGGACGTGGTGACCGGCGGAGAGGCCCTGGCCCGGGCGCTGGCCGAGCACGGCGTCGACACGGTCTTCGGCATCCCCGGCACCCACAACCTGCCGATCTACCGGCACCTCCCGGCGTACGGCATGCGGCATGTGGGCATGCGGCACGAGCAGGGCGCCGGATACGCCGCCGACGGCTACGCCAGGCTCACCGGGCGGCCGGGCGTCTGCCTGGTCACCTCCGGGCCCGCCACGCTGAACGCGGCCGCCGCGATCGGGCAGGCGTACTCCGACTCGGTGCCGGTCCTGCTGCTGTCGCCTGGGATGCCGCTGCGCAACCCCGGCCGGGGACGCGGCGTGCTGCACGAGACCAAGGACCAGCGGGCCGCGATGGACGCGATCGCCGCCTACAGCCACCGGGTCACGAGCGTGGCCGAGATCCCGGTCGCGGTGGCGCAGGCGTTCGCCGCGATGACCTCGGGACGGCCCCGCCCGGTCCACATCGAGGTCCCGCTGGACGTGCTGGAGGAGCTGGACGCCGCTCCGCCCGTGGGCCCGCTCGGCATCGCCACACCCACCCCGAGGGACGCGGACCTGGACGCGGCGGCGCGGCGGCTCGCGGCGGCGCGCCGTCCGGTGATCCTGGCGGGAGGCGGCGCGCGGGGCGCCTCGCGCGAGCTGCGCGCGGTGGCCGAGCGGCTCGGCGCTCCCGTGGCCACGACCGCCAACGGCAAGGGCGTGCTGTGGGACAACCACCCCCTGGCGCTCGGCGCGGGCCTCCACCTGCGCGCCGTCGCCGACCTGGTGGAACAGGCCGACGCCGTCCTGGTCGTCGGCAGCGAGCTGGCGCCGTCCGACCTGTGGAACGGCCCCCTGCCCCTGGAGGGCCGGCTGGTCCGGATCGACGTGGACCCGGCGCAGATCGTCACGAACGCGGCCCCGGAGATCGCGATCGTCGGGGACGCGGCCCTGGCCCTGCGGGGCCTGTTCGACCGGCTCGACCCGCGTGACGAGGCACAGGACTGCGGGGAGTGGCGGCGGCGCAAGCGGGCCGAGTCCCGGGCCGAGGGCCGGGCCTGGCTGGAGATCGTCGACGCCCTGGCCTCCGCCCTGCCCCGGGACGCCGTCGTGGCCGCCGACAGCGCCATGGTCTGCTATTACGGCGCGCTGGCCAACCTGCCCGCCTACCGCCCCGGCGCGTTCCTCTACCCCACGGGGTACGGCACGCTCGGCTACGGCCTGCCGGCGGCCGTGGGCGCCAAGATCGGCAGCCCGGACACGCCGGTCCTCGCGCTGCTCGGCGACGGCGGCGTGATGTTCACCGTGGCCGAGCTCGCGGCGGCCGCGTCGCTCGGCCTGCCGCTTCCCGTGGTCGTCGTGGACAACGGGGGCTACGGCGAGATCCGCGACGAGATGGTCGGGCGCGGCGATCCCGTCCAGGCGGTCGAGCTGCCGTCGCCCGACTTCGCGGCGCTCGCGGAGGCCCTCGGCTGCCGGGGCGTCCGCACCACGGCGGGGAAGCTCGCGGACGCGGTGACGGACGCGTTCGCTGCGGACCGCCCGACCCTGATCCATGTTCCGACGATGAATTTGGAGGTGCGGTGAACCTGCTGGAGATCACCTGGACCGACCCGGTCACCGAGCGACGGGGCTACGTGGTGATCCACAGCCTGGTCCGCGGCATCGCGAGCGGTGGGTTGCGACTCCGGGCGGGCTGCACGCTCGACGAGGTCGCCGGGCTGGCCAGGGGCATGGCGCTCAAGGAGGCCCTGGTCTACGACCCGGCCGACCGCTACATCCCGCTCGGCGGCGCCAAGGGCGGCATCGACATCGGCTCGGACGACCCTGAGGCGCCCGCCGTGCTGGGCCGGTTCCTGACCGCCGTGCTGCCCGTCCTGCGCGCCCAGTGGAACACGGGCGAGGACTTCGGCCTCAGCCAGGACCTGCTCGACCGGCTCATGGCCGAGCTCGGCCTGCCGTCCACGATCGAGCCCGTGTTCGCCCTGCTCGACGACGCCGACGCGGCGCGGGAACGGCTGCGCGAGGCGTTCGCGGTCATGGTCGACGGGGTGCCGCTGGCCGACCTGGTGGGCGGCTTCGGAGTGGCGGACGCCTGCGTCGTGGCGGCGGAGCGGCTCGGCATCGAGGCCAAGGACGCCACCGCCGTGGTGCAGGGGTTCGGCACGATCGGCGGCGCGGCGGCGCGCTACCTGTCGCAGGCGGGCGTGCGGGTCGTCGCCGTGGCCGACCGGCTTGGTCTGGTGAGCGATCCCGAGGGCCTCGACGTCGAGGCCATGCTCGCGGCCCGCGACCGCTCCGGGGTGATCGACCGCTCCAGCCTGCCGTCCGGCGCGCGGACCGGCGGCGACTGGCTCGACGTCCCCGCCGACATCCTCGTGCCGTGCGCCATGTCCTACGTGCTCCCCGACGCGGCTCCCGTGCGGGCCCGGGTCGTGGTCGAGGGGGCCAACATGCCGACGCTGCCCTCGGCCGAGGCGGACCTGTTCGCCCGCGGCGTCCCCGTCGTGCCGGACTTCCTGGCCAACGTCATGACGAACGCCTGGTGGTGGTGGGTCGTCTTCGGGGACATCGCCCCGACGGCCCCCGAGTCGTTCGCCAAGATCTCCCGGACGACGCGCCGCCTGCTCGGCACGGTCTGGGACGACGCCGCCGGAAGGGGAGTCCCCCTGCGCGCCGCCGCGCTCGACCTCGCCGAGCGGAACGCCTCCGCGATCGCGTCGAGGTACGCGTGAAGGACGCCCTGGCCGCCCGCCTCGACGCCGCCGCCCCCCACGCCGTACGGCTGAGCCGCCTCATCCACGGCCATCCGGAGCTGGGCTTCGAGGAGCACCGGGCGGCGGCGTGGACGGCGGAGCCGCTCGCCGACGCCGGGTTCGACGTGTCCGTCGGCGCGTTCTCCCTGCCCACCTCGCTCCTCGCGACGTACGGCACGGGCGAGCGGGTGATCACGCTCTGCGCCGAGTACGACGCGCTGCCGGACATCGGGCACGCCTGCGGGCACAACCTGATCGCGGGAGTCGCCGTGGCCGCCGCACTGGCCCTGGCGCCGCTCGCCGACGACCTCGGGATCACCGTGCGGGTCCTCGGCACCCCGGCCGAGGAGACCGGCGGCGGCAAGGTCCTGATGCTGTCGCGCGGGGCGTTCGACGGGAGCGACGTCGTGCTGATGGCGCATCCGGGGCCCTACGACTGCGTGCGGCCGCGGTTCGTCGCCTGCGGTGGGCTGACCGTGCGATATCAGGGCCGGGCGGCGCACGCCGCGCTCAACCCCCACGACGGGGTGAACGCCGCCGACGCGCTGACCGTGGCCCAGGTGGCCATCGGCCTGCTGCGTCAGCACATGGGGCCGGGCGAGTTCGTGCACGGCGTGACCACGGCGGCGGGGTCGGCCCCGAACGTGGTCCCCGACCTCGCCTCGGCCGTCTACAACGTCCGCGCCCCCGACCTCGCCCGGCTGTCGGCCCTGACGGACCGGGTGAGCGCCTGCTTCGAGGCCGGGGCGCTGGCGACCGGCGCCCAGGTGACCGTCTCGCCCGATGCCGTGGTCTACGCCGAGTTGCGGTCGGACGCGGAGCTGGCCCGGCGGTACGAGGACAACTGGCCGGGGCCGCTGCCGCCGCGCGGCGAGGTCTTCGGGTCCACGGACTTCGGCAACGTCTCGCAGGTGCTGCCCGCCCTGCACCCGATCTTCTCGATCGGGCGGGCGGTGGCCAACCACCATCCCGGCTTCACGGCGGCGGCCGGCACGCCCGAGGCCGAGCGCGCCATGCTGGCGGCCGCGCGGGCCCTGGCCTGGTCGGTCGCGGACCTGGCCGCCCCGGCCCCCGAGACCGGGCCCGGCCCCGGGCGAGCGTGACCTTACGGGGGGCCGACAGGGGCGGCTCCTCCGGGACCCCCGCGAGTGACGTGCGGCCCATCATCCCCGTTCCGCGCATCAAGTTCGCCATCGAAGGCGGAAAACCGCAGGTAAAGCGCTCCTTGAAAGGTGGCTGGAGCGCTAGCGTTCCACTGGCCCGCCGCTCACGCACGTCGTGATCGTGGAAACGCGGGTCCGGGCGTGCGCCGGGAGCCGCTCGGTGGAGACGGGGGTCGGCGTGCGCGTGGTCGTGCGGAACGTCATGGGCGGACGCGCCCTCGCGGTGGCGCCCGTCTTGGCGCTCGGGGCGCTGGGGGCCCTTGGGGCGTCGGGGGTGCTCGGGGTGCTCGTGGTGCTCGGGGCCTGTGCTCCCGAGCCGCCGACGTCCCCGGCCGCCATCGTGACACCGCCCCCGCACGCCGCGAGGCCGTCGGCGCCTCCGCCGTCGCCCGAGCCGCTCCACGTCTACGCGGCCGACAAGCCGGGAATGATCAGCCCGATGGCCGCGGGCTTCCCCTCGCTCGTCTACGTTCCCAACAGCGAGAGCGACACCGTCGACGTCATCGACCCGAAGACCTACAAGATCATCCGGCACTTCCCGGTCGGCGGCCGCCCGCAGCACGTCGTGCCCTCCTGGGACCTGAAGACGCTGTGGGTCAACAACAACACGGGCAACTCCCTCACCCCGATAGACCCGCGGACCGGTGAACCCGGCAAGCCTGTGCAGGTTGAGGATCCCTACAACCTGTACTTCACGCCGGACGGCCGCTACGCGCTCGTCATGGCGGAGCGTAACAACGAGCTCGACCTCCGCGACCCGCACACCATGCGCCTGGAGCATTCGCTGCCACTGCCCTGCCGCGGGATCAACCACGGCGACTTCACCGCCGACGGCTCCGTCTTCCTCGCCAGCTGCGAGTTCTCCGGCGAGCTCGTCGCCATCGACTGGAAGCGGCCGCGGGTGCGGCACGTGATCGAATTGAGCCAACGGAGCATGCCGCAGGACGTGAAGCTCTCGCCCGACGGCACGGTGTTCTACGTGGCCGACATGAGCCGGGACGGGCTCTGGCTTATCGACGCCGCCACCTTCAAAAAGATCGGGTTCATGAGGACAGGCGCGGGAGCGCACGGCCTGTACGTCAGCCGCGACTCCCGAGATCTTTACGTCTCCAACCGGGGAGCCGGATCGGTCTCCGTCGTCTCGTTCGCGAGACGCGAGGTGGTCGGCACCTGGCACATACCGGGTGGCGGCTCGCCCGACATGGGCGGCCTGTCGGCCGACGGCCGGAGGCTCTGGCTGAGCGGCCGCTATGACGGTGTCGTCTACGTGTTCTCTACCGTGACCGGCAGGCTCATCCACAAGATCCATGTGGGCAGCGGGCCGCACGGACTGTGCGTCTACCCGCAGCCCGGCCGCTACTCACTCGGCCACACCGGAATCTTCCGATGAAGGCGCCGATGAGGCGGCGCGGGTTCCTGCTCCTGGCCGGTCTGTGGACGGCGGCGTCCGGCTGCTCGGGACAGGCGCCGGGCCTCGCCGCGCGGCCGGAGCCGGCTCCGGCCACGAAGCCGGTGCCCACCCCTGGACCGGTGCCCCGCCGGCTCCCGCCCGAGGTCGAGCACGGGCCGCGGAACCGGCCGCTCGTGGCCCTGACCTTCCACGGCGCCGGACCCCGCCGGCTCGCCGAGCAGGTCCTCGCGGCGATCGAGCGGACTGGGGGAGCGGCGACGATCCTCGCGGTCGGCACCTGGCTCGACCAGTATCCCGCGATCGCCCGGCGCATCCTCGACGGCGGCCATGACCTCGGCAACCACACCCAGCATCACCTCGACATCTCGACGATGGACGCGTCCGCCGCTCGCGAGGAGATCGAGGAGTGCGCCGCGCGCCTGCGGGCGCTCACCGGATCGGCCGGTTCGTGGTTCCGGCCGTCGGCGAGCCGGGTCGCCACGCCGCTCATCCGCCGGCTGTCGGCCGACGCCGGCTATCGCACCTGCCTCTCGTATGACGTCGACTCGCTCGACTACACCGACCCCGGCCCGGCCGCCGTGACGGCCAACGTCCTCAGCGCCGTACGGCCCGGCTCGATCATCAGCCTGCACCTCGGCCATCCCGGTACGGCTGCCGCCCTGCCCGCGATGCTGGACGGCCTCAAGCACAAGGCGCTGCGGCCCGTCACCGTGACAGCGCTCCTGGCACCGTGAACCTCGGTTTCAACCTCGGTCGGAGCCTGGTGGCGCAGAGAGTGGTGGCGCTCCCGGCCGGTTGACGCGGCGAGGAGCGCCGATCCGCGGATGACGTGTCCGCTAGGGCGTCGGCCTGCGGAAACCGCCGCCGCCCGGCCGGCCGCGCTCGGCCATGCCGAACCGCATGGTGGCCAGGCCCAGGAGCAGGATGATCGCGCCCGTGATCACGTTGTTCACGACCGTCCCCGTGGTCGCGTGTCCGCGGATGACCCACGGCGCGACGATGGTCCACACGCCGATGGCGGGTGCGACCCAGGAGATGCCGTAGGTGCGGCCAAACGCCGAGCTGAACCCGAGTGCCAAGAGCGCGACCAGGATGCCCGTGATCAGGTTGTTGACGGTGAACGGGCTCAATCTATGGAACCCGACGATCCAGGGCGAGAGCGCGAGATACGTGCCCGCCAGCAGTGTGAGGCCGTCGGCCAGCTGCGCCCTCGGATTCGCCGCGGCGGCCTCGTAGCGTGCGCGCATCTGCACGATGTCCGGATGCGTCCCGATGTCTGCGGGGTGCGTCATCTGGCACACCACCCTTCTGAGGCGTGGAAGATTCCCTCTTTCCTACCTTACGCCTGATTCGTCCGTTTAATCCTGATTCGGGATGGCGGTGACGTGCGTCACTACTGGGAGGGGCCCGTGTTTAGGCCCCTCACCAGGGGAAAGGGGAACGCCACGAATCCGTGAGACCCGCGAGGGAGCGAACCTATGGGGACCGAGGACAAGTTCAACAACAAGGCCGAAGAGTTCGCCGGAAAGGCGAAGGAGGGCCTCGGCAAGGTCACCGACGACGAGAGTCTCGAGGCCGAGGGCCGGGCCGACCAGAGCAAGAGCCACGTCAAGCAGGCCGGCGAGAAGGTCAAGGACGCCGCCGGCAAGGTCAAGGACGCCTTCAAGGATTGATCAAGTGGCAGGCGTGGGGACGAGGGACGGCTGGAGATCTCGGCATCGTCGCGTGCCGCGTCCGCTCGTCCCCGGGGCCGTGATTCCCTGGAGGCGGGGCTCAGGCGGCTTGGGGGAAGGTGACGCGGAACCCGGACGTGACGAGGGACTGCACGAGGCGCATGAGGAGCGCCTCCAGGAGCATCAGAGCCGCCTTGGCGAGGATGGCGGCGAGGAATTCAGACACTTGATACCTCATTGGGACAAAATTACGTTCCAGGGCATAGTGTCCCATAAACATACCTAAAACGGCATAGCTCAGGTTACCGTTCGGTGAACGATCGGTGGCCGTTACGGGTACGTCTTCTCGATCATCCGGCCGAGCAGGCCTGCCGCCCCGGCCGAGCCGAGCCCGATGGCCCATCCGAAGGGGCCGACCGGGCGGGACCCGAAGAAGTGGCTGAGGCCGGGCGTCGAGACGATCAGCGCGAGGGCGCCCATCGAGGACAACGCGGCGATGGTGACCGTGCGGTCCCTTCCTCCCGCCGTCAGGGTCCGCAGCAGCTGCGCCGACACGAGGCCGATCAGCCCGATCGTGTCCGCCCGGCCGCGGGTGCCCGTCATCCGGCCGAGCAGCCACGCGGCGCTCGCCGCGGCGGCCGTCGTCACGGCCCGCACGTTGATGTCCCGGGTCAGGGCCGACCCCAGCGACGCTTCCGGCCCCTCGGCCAGCAGCCTCTCGGCGCTCTTCTCGGCGCTCTTCTCCGGGCCGGCGGCGTCCGGCGCCCGTACGGCGACCGCCATGGCGGGCAGCATGTCGGTGAGCAGGTTGACCAGGAGCAACTGCCGGGCGTTCAGCGCGCTCCGCCCGGTCAGCACGCTCGACCCGACGGTGAAGACGATCTCTCCGATGTTGCCGCCGAGCAGGATGCCGAGCGCGTCGCGGACCGAGCCCCACATCGCCCTGCCCTCGGCGATCGCGTCGATGATCGTCTCGATGCGGTCGTCGGTCACCACGATGTCGGCGGCGGCCCGTGCTGCCGGGGTGGCGCGAGACCCGAGGGCCACGCCCACGTCGGCGAGGCGGATCGCGGGGACGTCGTTGGCCCCGTCACCGGTGACCGCGACGACCTTCCCGGACCGGCGCAGCGCGGAGACGATCCGCGCCTTGTGGGTGGGCGTGACGCGCGCGAAGACCGACACCTCCGGCAGCACCGCCACCAGCTCGTCGTCGCCCATCCCGTCGAGCTCCGGACCGGTCATGACCCGCAGCCCGTTGACCGCGTTGATCTCGGCGGCGATCGCCTCGGCCGTGCTCGGATGGTCGCCGGTGAGCATGACGACGCGGACACCGGCCTTCATCAGGCCCTCGACGCTCCGGGCCGCGGTGGGCCGCACAGGGTCGGCGAGACCGAGGAACCCGAGGAAGCACAGCCGGTCGACCCGCGACTCGTCCAGGTCGGCGCGGCTTGAGGCGGCCCGCTCGGCCACGGCGAGCACCCGGTAGCCCCGCAGCGCGAGCCGTTCGACCTCCGCCTCGAGCATCCGCCTGCCCGCCTCGTCGAGCTCCACCTCCCGCCCGTCGCGGAGCCGGGTCGCGCACCGGGTCAGCACGACCTCCGGGGCGCCCTTGACGCTGAGCACATGGCCGGATTCCGACAGGCCGAGGACGGCGTGGTAGCCCCGGGCCGGCTCGAACGGCATCTCGTCGACCCGCCGCCACTCCGCCAGCCCTTCCTGCGGCGTCACGCCGAGGCTCTCCGCCCCGCCCACCACCGCCCGGTCGGTCGGGTGGGCCAGGGCCCGCCCGCCTCCCGACTTCGGCCCGGCCCGCAGCGCCGCCGCCACCACCCGCCGGAGCCGCGGCGTCATCACGCCGTCGGCCATGCCCGCGGCCTCGCCGTCGGAGACCCGGCGCAGGCTGATGTGCCCTTCGGTCAGCGTCCCGGTCTTGTCGAAGCACAGGACGTCGACCCGCCCGAGCGCCTCGATCGTCGAGGGGTTGCGGACCAGCGCCTTCCGCGCGGAGAGCCTCTTGGCGGCCGCCAGCTCCGCGAGCGTCGCGACGAAGGGCAAACCCTCCGGAACGGCCGCGACCGCCAGACTGATCGCGGGACCGAGCGCCCGTGACAGCGACGAGCCGCGCATCAGCTCGACGGCCATCAGGACGACCCCCGAGCCGATCGCCGCCGGGAGGATGCGGCGGCTCAGCTCCCGCAACCGTATCTCCACGCCGCTCGGAGGGGGACCCCCTCGGCCCAGCCTGGCGGTCCGGCCCGCCTCGGTCTCCTCGCCCGTGGCCACGACCACCGCGAGGCCGTGCCCCGCGGCCACCGAGCTGCCCTCGTACACCATGGAGCTCCGGTCGGCCACCGCGGGCGCGGCGGTGGGGGCCGTGCCCTTGCCCACGAGCTGCGACTCCCCGGTCAGCGTGGACTCGTCGATCTCCAGGCCGACCGCCTTGAGCAGCCTGCCGTCCGCCGGTACGGCGTCGCCCGCGCGCAGCTCGATCACGTCGCCCGCGACCAGATCCCCGGCGGTGGCCGCGCAGCCGCCGTCCCCGCCCTTGCCGCCGTCGTCCCAGTCCGGGCGGCGCAGCCGTACCCGCACGGCGGTGGCCTCGGAAAGCGTCCGAAGCACCCGGCCGGCGTCGCGCCGCTGCGCCCCGCCGACCACGGCGTTGACCACCATCACCCCGGCGATCAGCACGGCGTCCAGGACCGAGCCGATCACCGCCGACACTCCCGCGCCCGCCGCGAGCACCGGGGTCAGCGGGTTGGCGAGCTCCTCCACGGAGGCGCGCGCCAGGGACTGCGGCCCCGCGTCGCCGAGCCGCGTGGACAGGGTCCTCCGCTGTACGGCCTCCGCCTCGCTCAACCCGTTGGCGGAGGAGTTCAGCCGGGTCAGGACGTCTCTCGTCGTCATCGCATGCCATGGCGTGCCGTCGGCCGTGATCGGCGCCTCGCCGTTCCCGGCCCGCCGTCCCGACCACGTCCCCATCGCCAGGGAGGCGAGCGAGGTGCCGTCGGCCACGAGATGCGCCCGCCGTACGGCGGTGCGCTCGGGGCCCAGCACCGCGAGGCCGCCCCCGATGACCGCCGCCGCCGCGGCAAGCCGCACGCTGAGCTCGCTCACCGCCCTGGCCGAGGGCAGACAGCGGAGCAGCACGTGCGCCGTGTCGAGATCGGCCAGGACATCCGCGTCCCACGGCACGGAATCTCCGACCGGGGGGCTGGGCGAGGGGTCCGCGGGCACGGGGTCGCGGGCCACGTGGCGTCCGAGCAGGCCGATGCCGAGGTCGGCCTGGCGGAGCGCGTCCCGCGACCGCTTCGCCACCAGGGCCACGCCATGCCCTTCCGCCTGCAGGGTCCGGACGGTCTCCGCGAGGCGCCGGCCGCCCGCGACCTGGTCGGCGGCCAGCCTCCGGCCGAGCCAGGGCTCCCCACCGGCGATCAGCACCTGGCACGTGCTCCTCGGCGCGTCCACCAGACTCCCGGCCAGCGGGTGGAGCTCGGGAGCCAGCCCCACCAGGGCCACCACGGAACCGTCCCGCCCCACCGCGACCGGGCGGATGCCCAGCTCACGCCAGTGCGCCAACTGCGCGGGCCGGTCCTTCCCGGCGTACGGCTCCGCCTCCCAGCCGTCATACTCCCGCCGGGCCGTGGGGTCGGTCAGATCGAGCAGCGTGTAGAGCCGGGCATGGAGCTCCTCAAGGTCCGGTTCGCGGACGAGGGGGACCACCGCCTCGATCGTCCATGCTCCGGTGGTCAGCGCCGCCGCGTCCAGCACGACCGTGTCCACGCGGTCCATGCGGCGCAGGGCGTGCCGGCTGAGGACGAGGCCGCCGCGTCTCGCCAGCGCCCGGCCCACGGCGCTCGTGAAGGCGTCCCGGCCGGCGCGCGCCGACTTCGGCGTCCCTGTGATGAGCACGGACAGCGCCCGCGAATGGCTCCGGCTCGCGACGAGCGTCAGGCCGTGGGCCGCCAGCGAGACCGGGCTCGCCATGTCGCAGTACCGCTCGATCGCTCCGCGGGGCACAGGCGCGGGCCGCGGCGCCTTCGCCGGTCGGACATGGCGGTAGCCGCCCGCGCGACCGGCGAACTCCGCCTCCCGCCGCGACCAGGCGTCGAGCCCCGCACGGGCCTCGGCGTACCGCCCGGCCGCCGCCAGAGCGTCCACCAGCAGCCCCGTCGGCCGCTGGCCCAGCGTCTGGGTGACGAGCCGCGTGGTGGCGAACAGCAGGTCAGCGGCGTGCACGCCGATGCGGCGCTCCAGTCCCCGGCGCACCCTCGGGGTGTGCTCCGCGAGCTGGACGAGTGTGGGAAGAGTAGGGGGCAGCCGCCAGACGTGCGTGACGCGGCCCGCGAGGGCCAGGCCGGTCCCGGCGAGGCTGCCGGCGAGGCTCAGCGCGGCCCGTGCGTGATGTTCGCGAGCGTCCCGCGCCCAGGCCCCCTCGTCAGTCTCACCTTGAGCCGCCGCCGCGTTCCCCGAAGGCTCGGCATCGCCTGTATCGGATGGGCCGTCGGCGTCGTCCGTGTCGTCCGTGTCGTCCGTGTCGTCCGTGTCGTCCGCGTCGCCGTACAGTTCGTCATCGTCATCGTCATCGTCATCGTCATCGAGTTCGGCGTCGGCGTCGGCGTCGAGTTCCTCCACGATGGCCAGCAGCTTGGCCATGTCGACGGTGGCCGCCTCGCAGGCGACGAAGACGCAGCCGAGCGCGCCGTTGACCTCCGCCCGCGCCATCCCCGCCGCCAGGAGCCGGTCTTCGAGACAGCGGGCGGCCTGCTCGGTGCCCGGGCCGCCGATCGCGTTCAGGGCGATGCGCACTCCGCCCGCGCAGGCCCGCGTACGGCGAGCAAGTGGGATCAGGCTCAGAACGGGGTCGGGCATCAAACTGAGCACCTGGCCGCGCACCAGTGCCGGCAGCGATTCAGCGGACAGCGAGCCGAACGGCCACATGTCGTCTCCGGTGGTCAAAGGTTTGGAAGGCGCGACGGGATCCTCGGACCGGCCACGGGTGATCGGTCCGGCCTACACGAATGCCCATCAGAGACGCAGGGCGACTCCTGCCGGGCCACGGCTGGGCGGGGCGAGCCGGCGAGCACATCCCTCACCCGGCGTCCGCCGTACGCGTGCCCTCACATGGCGTTCGTCATATGGCATTCGCCCGCGCGGCGTTCCCCACGGTGGATAAGCCACTGCGCGTCCGCGCCGGCAAGTGCGTCCGCGGCGAGTGCTTGACGGCGCGTACGTCCGTGCATACGTCTGGCATGCGGGAAGCCACGCCCCGCCGCGACCTGTCATGACGGGGTGGGCGTGGCCTGCGTGCCGTTACCTGGTGGATGTGCCGGAGCGTGCGGTCGCGGTGCTCCTCGGCTGCCTCCCGGTCTCTGTCCTCGGCTCTGTCCCTGACGCCGTCTCGGTCCGGGACGTCCTCGCTCTGGACGTGGTCCCCGCTCCCGAGGTCGTCCCGGCCCTGGACGCCGTCCCGGCTCTGGACGCTGTGCCTGCTCGGGACGTCGTGCCGGCTCCCGGCGTCGCCCGCGTTCTGGGCTTCGCGGTTCTTGAGGCCGCGCCCGCTCTCGTAGCCGTCCTCGGCCGCGCCTCCGCGCCGGCGCCCTCGGCCGCCTGTTCGGCCGGACGCTCGGCGGTCCGCGTGGTCCTCGGAGGCGTGGTGTCCCTCTGCCCGCGCAGAGGGGACCAGCGCTGCTCGCGGGTGCGCTGCGCGATCATCGTCCCCGCGCCGATAGCGGCCGCCACCGGCCAGTCGATCAAGCCGAGGACCGCGAGCGCGCCGAGCCCGCCGTAGTAGACCACCCGCTCGGGCGGAGGCAGGAAGGTGCGCGCGATGTCCATGGCCTGCCCCATCTCGCGCCGGCTGACATGCGGCAGCTCCACATGCGGCAGATGCAGCTCCGGCGGCCTTACCTGGATGCGCAGGAAGGGCAGGTTCAGGTTGAACTGGTGACTCGTGTCCTCCGCCATCGCGGGCCGGGGCGGTTCGGGCGCCGTACGCGCGCGGGACGGACGTGTCGTCTGGGTCACTGTCATGGTTCCTCCCCCGAGGGAACTCCCCGATGTGACGGTGGGGCTGGTCTAGCCACCCGTGAGGTCCACGAGTGAGAACGACCTATCCATCCTCCGTCGTGATATCAGGGGTTTCTGCTGCTTACAGGTGTTATTTGCCCACTTTTGCAGGATCCATCGTGGTCTGGGGCAGGCGCCTCAGCGATCCATGACATGGAGGGACGGCGAGCTCAGGCTCAGGGGTTCCGGCCCCCGAGAGCCGCACACCACGACGTCCGCCACCCTGGCGCCGAACAGCTCGGGCAGGAAGATGCCCGGTTCCAGGCACACCGTCATACCGGGCGAGAAGACCTCGTCCGACGCGGGCCGGGGGCCCTCCTCGGGGCTGAGCCCGATGCCGCGCGCCTGCCGTCCGGCGGCGTAGTGCCCGTAACCGCTGCCGTCGATCACCTCCCTGGCGATCCTGGCGGGCTCGGCGGCCGGGACGCCGGGCCGTACGGCCTCCAGCGCGGCGTGCTGTGCGGAGAGGACCACGGAGTACATCGCCTCGAAGTCGTCGGGCGGCTCGGCCACCGCGAAGACCCGGGCGACCTCCGCGCAGTAGCCGTCCCACCGGCCGCACACCGAGACGAGCAGCGCGTCCCCCGGATTGATCACCCGGTCGCAGGGCGTGTGCGCGGCGACGGCCGTGTGCTCGCCGGCCGCGACGACGACGGAGATCACGTCCTCGCAGCCGGTCTCCGCGAGCACGGCCCGGAGCCGGAAGGCCATCGCCCGCTCGGTCGCGCCGAACCACGCAAGCTCGCGAGCGGACAGCAGCACCGCGTCCGCCGCCGAGGCCGCACGCCGCATCGCGGCCACCTCCTCCGGCCGCTTCCGCAGCCGCAGCGGGGCCAGCACGGCCGACGCCAGCATCAGCTCGGTGTCCAGCCCCAGCGCGAACAGCTCCGACGCCCGCATCTCGGGATCGACGGCCACACGGCGGGCCGACGAGGGGATGAGCGCCGCCGCCTCGGCGGGAGCGGCCACCGTGCTGAGCGGCCCGTCGGGGGTTAGGACCAGGTAGCCGCCCCCACGGCCGCCCAGATAGCGGAAATCGGGGGAGGGGCGCAGCACCAGGGCATCGGCCCCCGCCTCGGCCATTCCCGCCCGCACATCCTCGATCATGCCGTTCAGGCCGGTCCGGTCGTCGCCGGCCTCGTCGTGGGTTCGTGCAGCCAGCAGGCGACCGGGCCGAACTCGGGCTCCCGATCCCGGCAGATGTCCATCACGAGCGGGCAGCGCGGGTGGAACCGGCAGCCCGAGGGCGGATCGGCCGGGTCCGGAACGTCTCCCGGCAGCTCCGCCGGGAGCACGCCCGCGCCGTCCGGGGCGGGGATCGCGCCGAGCAGGGCCCGGGTGTACGGATGTCTCGGATCGGCCCAGACCTCGGCCGTCGGCCCGGTCTCCACGATCTTCCCGAGATACATCACCGCGATCCGGTCCGCGATCAGCCGCACCACGGACAGGTCGTGGCTGATGAACAGCAGGCCCGCGCCGGACTCCACGGCCAGGTCGCGCATGAGCCTCGCCACCTGCGACTGGGCCGAGGCGTCGAGCGCGGAGATCGGCTCGTCCCCGATCAGCAGGGACGGCCCGGCCGCCAGAGCCCTGGCGATCGCGATCCGCTGCCGCTGGCCGCCGGAGAACTCGTGCGGGAACCGCCGGGCGAAGTCGCGCGGCAGCCCCACCCGTTCCAGCAGGTCGGCCGGGGTGGTCGCCGTGTCACCCGCCGTACGGAGCCCGTCGGCGATCTGGGCTCCCACCCGGCGGCGCGGGTTGAGCGAGGCGTAGGGGTCCTGGAAGACCATCTGGACCCCGGTCAGCGTCCGGTCCCGGCGGCGCAGGCCGAGCGGGGTGACGAGGTGGCCGCCGACCTCGATCTTCCCGGAGGCGGCCGGGTGGAGGCCGCAGACCGCGCGGGCCAGGGTCGACTTGCCGCATCCGGACTCGCCGACGAGACCGACCACCTCCCCGGCCTCGACGGTCAGGCTGGCCCCCGCGACGGCACGCACATGGGGACGGCCGGGCGCGCGGTGCTCGACGACCAGATCGTCCACGGTCAACAGCGTCATCGCGGCTCCCCCCCAAGAGTCAGATCCTGGCCCGGCGTTTCGCGGCCCGGCGTCCCGGTCCCGACGGTCTCGCCGGGGAGGGCGTCCAGCAGGGCGCGGGTGTAGGGGTGGCGGGGCTCGCGCAGCACCTGCCCGCGCGGCCCCGTCTCCACGACCAGACCGTCCTTCATCACGCTCACCTCGTCCGCGACCGCCGACATCACGCCCAGGTCGTGCGTGACGAGCAGCACGGCCAGGCCGAGGTCGTCGCAGAGACCGCGGAGCAGCCGGAGGACGCCCGCCTGCACGGTCACGTCGAGCGCGGTCGTGGGCTCGTCGGCGATGAGCACCTTCGGCTCGCAGGCCAGCGCGATCGCGATCGCGATCCGCTGCCGCATGCCGCCGGAGAACTGGTGCGGGTAGCGGTCGATCGCCGCCTCCGGGCCGGGGATCCGCACCTTGGCGAGCAGTTCGAGGGCCCTGGCCCGCGCCTCCTTCGCGCCGAGGCCGAGGTGGTGGCGCATGTGCTCGGTGAGCTGGCGGCCGACGGTCAGCATCGGGTGGAGGCTGGTCGCCGGGTCCTGGAACACCATGGCGATCTCCGCGCCGCGCACGACGTTGAGCTCCTTGGTGGACAGGCCCAGCAGGTCGCGGCCCGCCAGCTCGATCCGGCCGGCCGTACGGGATCCGTGGGGGAGCAGGCCCAGCACGGCGAGGCCGGTCATGGTCTTGCCCGAGCCGCTCTCGCCGGCCAGGCCGTGCACGCGGCCGGCCCGGACTTCCAGGTCGACGCCGTGCAGGATCTCGGAGCCGCCGATGGAGACCTTGAGGGCACTGATCGTGAGCGTCACAGCGCACGCTCCTTGATGGCGCGGGCGGTCCGGGGGTCGAGCGCGTCCCGCAGCGTGTCGCCGAGGAAGTTGAACGCCAGGACCACGGTCAGAATGGCCAGGCCGGGGAACGTCGCGACCCACCAGCTGTCGAACACCTCCACGCCCGAGGCGACCATCGCGCCCCATTCCGGGGAGGGGGGCTTCGCGCCGAGGCCGAGGAACGACAGGCCGGACAGCAGCAGCAGCGCGGTGCCGATGTCGAGGGTCGCGAGCACCAGGACGGGGCCCGTGACGTTGGGCAGGACGTCGACCCGCAGGGACCGCCACGCGGAGAACCCGAGAAGCCGGCCGCTCACCACGAACTCGCGCCCCCGCACGCCCAGCACGAGCCCGCGGGTCACGCGGGCGTAGGCGGGCCAGGCGACGACCAGCACGGCGAGCACGGCGTTGGTCAGACTCGCCCCCAGGGCGGCCGCCACGACCATGGCGAGGATCACGGTGGGGAAGGCGAACACGAGGTCGGCCAGCCGCATGATCGTCTCATCCGCCCACTTACCGAAATATCCGGCGACGGCTCCCAGCAGGCCCCCGATCAGGACCGACAGCACCACGAGGAGCAGCGTGAGCGGGATCGAGACCCGCGCGCCGTACATCACCCTGCTGAGGACGTCCCGGCCGAGCTGGTCGGTGCCGAACCAGTGCCCGGAGCCCGGCGGCGCGAGCCGCGGCAGGTCCTGGGCGAGCGGATCGTGCGGCGCCAGCAGGGGAGCGGCGAGCGCGACCACGATCCAGGCGACCGCCACGACGCCCCCGGCGACCGCGAGGGGCTGCCGCCATGCCTCCGGCAATCGCGCGGTCAGGCTCCCACCTGTCAGACTCCCACGGAGACCCGCACGTCGTTTCACGAGACCCTCACTCTCGGGTCGATGACGCCGTACAGGACGTCGACGACGAGGTTGATGATCAGGTAGACCCCGCCCACCACCAGGCCGACGCCCATGACGGCGGGCAGGTCGAGGGTCGTGGCGCTCTTGTAGGCGTACTGGCCGACGCCGGGCCACGCGAAGACCGCCTCGACGAGGACCGTGCCGGACAGCAGGCTGCCGAACGCGAGACCGGCCACCGTGATGATCGGCACGAGCGCCGGGCGCACGACGTACCGGAACAGGATCACCCGTCCCGGCAGGCCCTTCGCGCGGGCCGCGCGCACGTAGTCCTGCCCGAGCACCTCCAGCACCGCCGATCGGGTGAAGCGGGTGAGCAGGCCGATCGTGTAGAGGGCCAGCACGAGCGCCGGAGCGATCAGGTGCCCGATGGCGGACGAGAACACGTCCCACTGGCCCGCGAGCGCGGAGTCGATCGTGTAAAGGCCCGTGACGTGCGGCGGAGCGGTCATGCCCGGGTCGATCCGGCCGCTGCCCGGCGTGACCTGCAGCCGGTAGAAGAAGATGTAGAACGCCACCAGCGCCAGCCAGAACGTCGGCACCGAGATGCCCACCAGGCTCAGGACGCGCAGCACGTGGTCGGGTAGCCGGTCCCGGCGCAGCGCCGCGAACACGCCGAACGCCACGCCCAGCACGAGGGAGACCAGGATCGCGGCCCCCGCCAGCTCGAGCGTGGCCGGCACGAAGTCGGCCAGGTCCTCGCTGACCGGGCGGTGGCTCTGCTGGCTCTCCCCGAGGTCGCCGTGGACCAGGCCGCCGAGATACAGCAGGTACTGCTGCGGGAGCGGCTTGTCGAGGCCGTGGTCCGCCCGCCACTGGGCCACGATCGCCGGGTCCCCGAGCGCCCGCTGGCCGAGGTTGGCCGACACCGGGTCGCCCGGGACCAGGTTGGTCAGCACGAACGTGACCAGCGTGATCCCGAGCGCCAGCAGCAGCGCGGTGACGACCCTGCGGACCAGGAACCGGGCCAGCGGGCTCCTCTTGCGCGAAGCCCTACTGGGTGCCTTGCCCGTTTTACTTGGTGCCGAGGTCGGCGACATCGACGGTCCACACCGGGTTGTACGTGAGGCCCGTGACGGAGGCCGCCGTCACGATGTTCTGGCTCGGCTGGATGAGCGGGATGAACGGGCCGGAGGCGTTGAGCTTCGTCTGGATGTCGACGTAGGCCTGCTTGCGGGCGTCGTCGCCCACCGTGGTGGCCGCCTTCTCACCGGCCGCCTCCAGCTCCTTGTCCGCCCCGGCCTTCCACCCGGCCCGCAGGCCGACCAGCTTGCCGGGCAGGAAGGCCAGGTAGTCGCTCGGGTCCGGGTAGTCCGGGCCCCAGTACCACAGGCCGAGCTGCTCCTTGCCGTTGCGGTAGTTGTCCAGCGCCGTCGTGACCGGAGAAGGCGCCAGCTCCACGGTGATGCCGACCTCCTTGAGGTTGGCCTGGATCCGCTCGGCGACGGGCTGCAGGGACAGCCCGTTCACGGTCAGCTCGCTCGGGTACTCCAACTTGACCGTCGGGTTCGCCGCGCCGCTCTCCTTGAGCGCGGCCTTGGCGCCCTCGACGTCGCGCTTGACGACCTGGTCCGCCGGCAGCGCGCCGAGCAGCATCGACGGGATCACGCCGGGCGCCTGCACCGAGCCCTCGCCCGCGAGTTCCAGCAGGCCCGGGTAGTCGAGGCCCTTGCGGACCGCCTCCGCGAACTTGGGGCTGGAGGTGACCTTGCTGACCGACGGGTCCTGGTTCGCCAGCAGGAACACCACGTTGGCCGAGGCCGTCTTGGTGACCTGGAGGCCGCCCGAGATGCCGGCGAGCTGGTCGCCCGACAGGTCCAGCGCGACCTGGCTGTCCCCGCGCTGGACGTTGAGCTTCTGCGTCGCCGCCTGAACGTTGCGGATGACGACCTTGTCGTAGACCGGCTTGCGGGCGCCCCAGTACTTCGCGTTCCGCTTCAGCACGACCTCGCTGCTCACGTTGAGCGACTCGATCGTGTACGGCCCCGAGCCCGCGGACGCGGAGTTCAGGTACTGCTCGGCCTTGTCGGCCGTGTCCGTGGTGGCCCCGTGCTCCTTGGCGACCTTGGAGTTGAGGATGCCGAGCGCGGGGTTCGGCAGGATGAACGGCAGCGCGGGGTTGGGGGTCTTCGACGTGAGCGTGATCGTCGTCTCGTCGGTCTTGGCGATCTCCACCCCGTCGAGCAGGAACGACGGCGTGCCCTTCATGTCGCGCACGCGGGTCAGCGAGAAGACCACGTCGTCGGCGGTGACGGGGGAGCCGTCGGCGAAGGTGGCGCCCTGCCGCAGCTTGAGCGTCAGCTTGGTGCCGTCGGACGACATGTCGTAGGACTCGGCGAGGTCCGGCACCGGCTTGGTCAGATCGCCGCCGTTGAAGGTCAGCAGCGTGTCATAGGCCGCCTTGCCGACGATCAGGCCGGTCGGCTCGTAGGTCCGCCCCGGGTCCGCGGTCTTGAGGTTGAAGGAGGTGTCGATCACGAGCGTCTTGCCCGCGCCGCCGCCCGGGGAGCTCTGACTGCTGGACGAGCCGCCACCGGAGCAGGCGGCAAGGGCGAGGAAGCCGGTGAGCACCACCGGCAGCAGGGCTGCCTGCCGCGAACGGGTCGCCATTCTGTGTCCTCCGAAAATGGGCCATGTAGACGTTTGGTCGCCGATCGTCCAGGATTGTCCGGCAGAAAGTCCAGCTCATAAGGCCAAGCCGAGACGAAACTCACATGGAGGATTTGATGATGACCGAAATGTCAAGGAACTCGGGCCAGGATGGTGGCAGGCCTGGACGGATCGGCATCGGCCTCGAGCTCGACGACACCCACCTGAAGATCCTCGAAGTGCTCCGGGAGAACGGGCGGATCTCGGTGGCGGCGCTCGCCGAGCGGGTCGGCATCTCCCGGGCCAACGCGTACACGCGCTTCGAGGCGCTCCGCGCCGACGGCGCGATCAGGCGGTTCACCGCCGAGATCGACCACGCCCGCGCCGGGCTCGGCATCACCGCGCTGATCTTCGTGACCGTCCGGCAGCAGATGTGGCGGCAGTTCCGCGCCCAGCTCGCCCAGATGCCCGAGGTGGAGTACTGCGCGATCACCACCGGCCAGCACGACGCCATGATCCAGGTCAGGGTGGCGGACGTGTCCGCCGTGCACACCATGGTCACCGAGAGGCTCGCCGGCATCCCGGCGGTCAAGGCCACCGAGACGGTGTTCATCCTCGACGAGGTGCTCAGGCGGCCCTATGTCCTGCCCAGCGACCTGCCCAAGGACCGGGGCCCCGGCCAGCCGCCCCGCCGGCCCGTCCCCGAGCCCGCGCAGGATCCGGTGCCGCTAGGCATGACCCGCTTCGTCGGCGCCGCCGAGGGCCGCGCCTCCCTGCGAAAGGAGCCCTGAGAACAGGGGATCTCGCTGGTCAGCGGATCTCGGCGCACACGCTGACGTGCGTGGCGTCGTCGCCGGCGAACTGGAACTCCTCGACCAGCCGCAGACCGCCGTCGGCCAGGGTCTCGATGCGGCTGCTGCTCTGCCCGCCCGCGCGCTGGCCGTTCTTGAGC
Organism: Planotetraspora sp. A-T 1434; assembly: GCF_025420585.1. Taxonomy (GTDB): domain Bacteria; phylum Actinomycetota; class Actinomycetes; order Streptosporangiales; family Streptosporangiaceae; genus JAOEGB01. Next base: position 41,605 of record NZ_JAOEGB010000005.1, read on the forward strand.
AGGTGGACGTAGGAAAGCTCGATCCGGTCGGCGTCTCGGGTGCCGACGAAGTGGCCGTGTATCACGGTGTCGCCGGCGTAGCTTCCCCAGATGACCCCACCGGACTCCTCGTATTCGAACCGGGTGGGATCGACCGGGTCGACGGAGCTCGCCGTCGAGCTGACCATGACGAATCTGCGGCCGTTGAGGAGGTCCTTGTCATTTACGACGTCGTTCACGACACCGCATCGTGCCGGTCTTCCGCGAGAGCGCAACTCGGGCTGGACGTTTCTCTCACAATCACTGTCAGGCGTAGTGATACGTCCAGGAAGGCTCAGCCGTACGAGGCGGGAAGGAGCAGGCCCGCCAGGCAGGAGAGCGCGTTCGCGATGGCGGGTCTGGGCGCTGGGCGGGCTCGGCGCGGTGCTGCTGGGCGTGCTACTCGAGCTCATCCTGTCTCCGGGACTCGCGGGCACGAGAAAGGCCGCATGGTCATGCCGCACTGACCGCGTTACGTGACATCGCGGTAGCCCACTGTGTGGGAGGGTGCTGGGTGGACGCCCTGAAGGCGGGGGAAACTGTGAGGTCAGCGGCCGACGATTTGGGAGAGCGCGGCGAGGGCGGCGCCTCGTGCTCCGGCCATGTCGAGGTCTCGCACGAGCGCCACAGTGGCCACGCGCCGCTGCTCCTCGCGGAGCAGCGTGTGCTCGCGGACCGTTTCCAGGAACCACTCCCGGAAGTGCGGCGCCGCCTCGACCACGCCGCCGCCCAGGAAGTACGCGCTGGGGTCGGTGAAGTTGGCCGCGATCGTGAACAGCCGGCCGATCGCCATCGCCTGCTGCTCGAAGACCTTGAGCGCGAGGGGGTCGCCGTTCTCGCCGTAGCCGCGCAGCAGCTTCGCGGCCTTACCGACGGACTCGGCCCGGGCCAGCTCGTGATCGGGGAAGCGGGTCAGCCAGTAGGGCAGCAGGTTCTTCTCGATGCCCGTCAGGGAGGCGACGCTCTCGGCGTCGCCGATGAAGCCGCAGTTGCACTCGGGCAGCGGCTGCCCCTCCTCCAGGAGGCCGTGCAGCGGGATGTGGACGTGGCCGAGCTCGCCCGCCATCCCGGCCGCGCCCTTGACCACCTGCCCGGCTTCGATCACGCCACCGCCGAGCCCGGTGCCGACGATCGCGGACACGGAGGAGTGCTGCCAGGAGTCCGGGCCGAAGTGCACGTGGTGGGCGTAGAGCGCGGCGGCGTTGCCGTCGTTGTTGTAGATCACCGGCAGTTCCAGCCGGGCCTCCAGCGCGCCCCGGAAGTCGAAGCCGTACCAGCCGGGATCGACGAAGTTCGTGGCGCCCTTCGAGGAGATCACGCCGTCCGCGCTCGCGGGACCGGGTGTGTCCAGCCCCACGGCGCGCACCTGGGACAGCGGCGTGCCGGTCAGTTCCAGCACGTTGCCGAGCGCGTGGACGAGCCGCTCGACGGCCACCTCGGGGCCCTCCTTCACCAGGCTGGGGGTCTCTACCAGCCGGTCCACCAGGAACCGCCCCGACGCGTCGAGGACAGTCGTGTTGTTGCTGGTGCCGCCGTTGTCCAGGCCGACGACGACCCAGGACCCTTCATATGCCATGGGGGAGTTCCTTTGTGTCCGCGCGTGTCAGAGCGAAGACTACGAGATGATGGCTCCCAAGGCACACGCCGGCAGTCTCGGTCAGCGCTCCCAGGGCGGCGCCTCGCCCATCTTGGCGTAGTACTTCGCCAGGTGGGACTTGACCCGCTCGATGTCCTCCTTGGGCAGGTCGACGCCGCCACGTGCGCCCTGCATGACGGCCCCGGCGGCCATCACCGCGCGGGGGACGGCCTTCAGCTTGCCGCCGATCACGTCGGCGATCAGCAGCTTGTAGCTCCCGAACTTGTCCGGCCGGTCCCCGTCGTACCAGACGTGCGCGTCGCGGTACTTGGCGTTGGGGCCGTCCTCCGCGCCCGCCCAGTCGCGCACCCTCTTCTCGGCGGCGTCGCCGTCCCAGTCGTGCTCCCGATCGGCGAGCGGGAAATCGTGGAACTTGGTCACGGTCATCGGTCTCACACCTCCAGGCGACGTCCCTACCCGCCCGCTCGGATTCATTCTTTACTCCCCGTCGGCGTCTTATGGGCGATTTGCCATAGTTTGGGCGGGTATGGACCTGCGAACCGGTGCAGCCAACCGATCTTCGAAGGGAGAGCCCCATGGCCCAAGCCCGCCAGGTTCCGGAGGTGATGCGGGAGGGCGACGTCATCGACCTCCTCCTGCACCAGCACGCCATGATCAGGGACCTGTTCGACGAGGTGGAGCGCGCGGCCCCGGAGCGGCGGCGTGAACCGTTCCGGAGGCTGGTGCGCCTCCTGGCCGTCCACGAGACGGCCGAAGAGGAATTCGTCCACCCGTACGCCCGCCGCAAGTTCGAGGGCGGCGGCGCGGTCGTCGCCGACCGGCTGAAGGAGGAGAACGAGGCCAAGCGGCTGCTCTCCTGGCTGGAGCGCAAGGGCCCCATGGACCCGGAGTTCCCGGGCATCCTCGACCTGCTCCGCGTGGCGGTGCTGTCGCACGCCCGTGCCGAGGAGCGTTACGAATTCACCCAGCTGCGGGCGCACACGACCTCGGCGGAGCGCAGGGCGATGGCCGTGGCCGTGAGGGCGGCCCAGGCGCTCGGGCCGACCCACCCTCATCCCGGCGTGGAGTCGGCGACCAGGAACCTGCTGCTCGGGCCGCCGGTCGCCGTCCTCGACCGCGCCCGCGACATCATCCGCAACACCCTGGGCGCCATAGGCAGGGGCGGCGGCTGACAGGACATCCATGTCGTACGGCTCGCGCCTTCCGTCCAGATGGGAGGCGCGAGCCGTACGAGCTCTAGCCCGCCGGGGATCAGTGCCGCCGGAGACTCGGGAGGGGATGCACGCCCTCCGTCTCCAGCCGGTACTCCTCGCCGGCCTTGGCCCGGTTCTCGTCGATGACGCGCTCGCTGGGCGCCCGCTCGTCGTCGTGGATCTGCTCCTGCCAGCGCTGGAACCGCTCGTGCGCCTCCTGCACGTACCCCGTCCCCAGGGTCGTGTAGTCGACCTGGGTGGCGATCAGCTCCCGCAGATACTCCTTGTTGGGCTCGAACCTCACGGGGGCCGGGAACCGCGGCGGGAGGATCTCCTTCGGGTCGCGGCCGTCGTGGCGCCGCATGAGCTCGGCGGCGATGCGCAGGTGCTCCAGCTCCATGTTGAGGTGTAGTTCCCAGATCGACCGCACCCTCCGGTCCGACTCGGTCTCCAGGAACGAGTAGTACATGTAGCACTCGTTGTACTCGTGGTTCACGAGCTGCTCCCACCACGTCTCGCCCGGGTCCACCAGCGACTCGTAGTGCGTGACGTGCTCCTCCTCGATGAGGCCGATCTCCTGGTAGAGCTGGCGTGCGATCGGCTCCATGTACTCCGGGCCGACGTTCATGTAGAAGTTCATCGTCTGCTGCTCGGTCGACATGATCGTCAGCGCGTGCAGCTTGGACAGCGGCGCGGTCGTGTTCTTGTCGTACGGCTCGCGCAGGTTGTCGATCGGATGCCGGTGCTGCAGCATCGTCGGCCGTCCCGGCATCACCTCGGTGAGCTGGTCGACGACCTTCTCGGCGCGGCGGTGCTCGATCAGCTCGAACAGGTTCGCGTACCGGTAGAGGTGGTCGAAGTCCTCGAGCACGCCGAACTGGTAGGCCTGCTTCAAATACGGATCGGGCTCCATCCGGGCCACCCAGGCTGTGAGGTCCACCGCCACCTGCTCGTAGGCGATCGTGGTCTCCAGCACCGACGCGAGCCCCGGCAGCAGCCAGTTGACGACCTTCTGCTGCTGGGCCTCGATGTAACGCGTCTCGGCGAGCTGCTGCCTGACCTCAGGGATCGTGCAGTGCCGTGCGAAGTGGTGACTGAACAGGATCGCCTCGACCTCGATGCCGTTCATCGTGATGATCCGGCACCTCGTGTACGGATCGGCATGGTCGGGATCGATCGGCATCACGTCGAGCTCGCGCCAGTTGCGCACCTGCCGGTCCAGTGGGATCCCGCGTTCCTCCAACGGGTTGAAGGTCATCGTCCGGCTCCTTCCCGCGGTTGGGCTGGAACCGTCCACGTACCCAGCCGCCGGGGGAGACAATCTCCACCGCCATGGTCATCGCCGCAGGCCAGGGCCACTCTTGCCGCTTCAGTCGCACGCCTCCACCGTCGCGTCAACCGGTCAGGGGCAGGTGACGCAGGTCCACTCCACGCGGGCCTCCGCGGCGTTGCCGCCCGGCGTGCCGGCCACCCAGTGCGTCACCTGCGGGCTCTCCCGGCTGTCCTGCGTCACCCAGGTGGCCCCGGTGCCGGCGCCGTCGCGGTAGAGCCGGGCCACCCCGGCGCTGTCGACCGTCACCTTCCACGTCGCCAGGGCTCCCGCGCCGTTGAGGGAGTGGACCCTCTCCCAGGCGGTCGCGCCCTTCTTGATCGTCCAGACTCCGTTGCGCTGGATCGCCAGCATGAGCCGCCTGGCGCCGTTGGCGACCTTGGTGCCGAGGCTGACGCCGTGCCCGGTGACCGGGTTCAGGGCGCTGTCGTCGTCGACCCGCCCCCGGAACTCCAATGTGAAGTCGCCGCTCCTCGATATGTCGAGGGCGATGGTCGCTTGGGCGGCCTTCCCGGTGGCGCTCCTGAGACGGAGGCGGCCCCCGGACAGCTCGGCCACGCCGCCGCCCGGGTCGGGCCTCCAGTCGCCCCAGGCGTCCCACGTGGTGGCGGCGACGGTTTCGGCGACCTCCAGGGAGTCCAGCAGGGCCTCGGCCGGTCGGCCGGGGGTTCCCGAGGCCCAGACCGACACCTCGGGGGCGTCGGGAGCGGCGGCGACGACCCAGCGCGCACCCGTGTCGGCCGAGTCGGCGAACAGCGCCGCGTTCCCCCTGGCGTCGACGGTGACCCGCCACAGATGGGCGGCCGTCGTGTCCAGTGTGGCGGCGTGGACACGGCTCCACTCCGTCCCGCCCTCGATCATCGAGTGGACGCCGTCGGGCTGGACGGCCAGCATGAGCCGCCGCGCCCCCGTGGACACCTTCAGCGCCAGGCCCGCCCCCGCCCCCGTCCTCCGGTCGAGCGTCGAAGGCGACGTGACATGCCCCTTCAGCGTCGCGACGAACGCCCCGGACGGTCCGTACGGCCGGCCGGCGCCGGGAGTCCCACTACCGGCGCCGTCTCTCGATCCCGCACTGGCGAGCCGGAGCCGCCCCGACGACGTGATCTCCGCCGTCCCGGTGAGGTTCCACGGGCCGCCCCAGCCGGCGCCGACCCCGGTGAACCCGGCCGACACGTCGAGTCTCGCCACCTTGATCTCGATCTGGTTGTGCTCCCAGACCACGAAGAACTTCCCCGGCTCGTATTCGTCGGCGCTCGCGTAGACGTCCCAGCCCCGGCCCGCGCCCGCCGTCTGCCGGGCGCAGTCGGCGAACAGCCGCCCCGGCCCCCACGGGTCGCCCGGCCGCTTCACCTTGTAGTGCAGCACCTCGCGGTATTGGTCCGGCTTGTCCGCGCCTGACCCGCTGAACGGCCCGGCGAGCGTGTTGTAGATCGTCAGATACCGGCCTGCGGAGTCCCTGGTGAGGAAGGCCTTGACGTAGTAATTCGGCAGGTCCGGGTCGAGTTCCAGGGGCGACCAGGTGAGGCCGCCGTCGGCGCTGGTCGCCGTGGCGGCGTAGGTCGCGTGCGTCCGGTAGTAGGCGTCCTTCTGCTCGGGCGACGTCCCGCCTCTCAGGTCGAGCGTCCGGGTCACCATCAGCAGCGTGCCGGGGTCGTCGTGGGAGACCACGACCTGCGGCTCCTCGATCGCGATGTCCCGCGGGTTCCCGGCCAGGCCACCGGACGTCCAGGTGGCCAGGTCCGCCGAGCGCAGCACGCCCGCCCGCGTCGCCGTTCCCACCCTCCGCCAGTACGGCACAAGCCAGTGACCGCCGTGCCGCAGCGGCTTCCCGGCGACGACCACGCCCCTGCCGTTGTCGGGCACGTCGACGGCGATGGGGAAGTCGGCCCAGGTGAGGCCGCCGTCGGTGCTCCGCTTGGCCACCATCCGCACCGGGAAGCCGTCGACGCCGCCGCCCGGCTCCCGGTCCTCGCTGATCGTGATCCGGCCCAGGAGGGCGTACAGTGTGCCGCCGTCACGGAGAAAGATCACGTAGTGGTAGCGGTGCGTCGCGGTGGCCGCCGCCAGCGTGCCGGTCGTCCACGTCCGGCCGCCGTCGCCGGACCGCGCGAACATGATCGATCCCTGGTCGGTGGGGGTGGGGTCGAGCGGGTCGGCCACACCCGCTCGCCAGCCGGCGACCAGACGCAGAGGGTCGAGCGCCACGATGTCGGGCACCCGGTTGCCCTCATGCCGCAGCTCGCCCCTGGCGTCCCTGTCGGCCGTGCCGTACACGGTGACGGGGTCGCCGACGCCCGTCCCGAAGGCGTCGGCGTCGGGCCAGGATTTGGCGCGGGCGCCGTCCGTGGTCGGGCTCATGCGTCACAGCGAACAGGACCGGCATATAGCGGCGCAAGCCGCACAACCGACATTAAAACGATATGTACGAAGATCACGCAAATCCGCTCGTCAAGACCCTTCGACCGGTTCATAGTGGACGCGGAACTGATATTTCATGCTTAGGCGCTCTTTGGGTGGCGGTCATGGTTGTTGTCGGCACGTGGAACCTCGAGAACCTGTACCGCCCGGGCGGCGAGTACGGCCCGCGCGACATGGCGGCCTACGAGGCGAAGCTGAAGGCGCTGAGTGGCACGATCGCCCAGGTCGGGCCGGACGTCCTCGGCGTCGAGGAGGTGGGGGACCCCGCCGCCCTCGATGACCTGGTCGCGCTCCTCGACGGCGAGTGGCACGTCGCCCTCTCCGGACACCCCGACGCGCGCGGCATCCGCGTCGGCGTCGTCAGCAGGCTCCCGCTGACCGTGCTCCACGATGTGAGCGCCTTCTCCCCGCCGCTCGCCGCGATCCAGGCGGACGACACGGGAGCCACGTCCGCGCAGACCAGCCGGGGCGTGCTCGCCGTACGGGCCGAGCCGGCCCCCGGCGCGGCCCTGGACGTGGTGGTCTGCCACCTCAAGTCCAAGCTGCTGAGCTTCCCCGGCAAGCGGTTCCAGCCGCGCGACGAGGGGGAGCGGGCCCGGTTCGGCGCCTACGCGCTCTACCGGCGCAGCGCCGAGGCCGTCACCGTCCGCGGCCTGGCTGACCGGTTGCTGGACGGGCACGGCCGGACCAGGAACGTCGTCGTGCTCGGCGACCTCAACGATGAGCCGCAGGCCGCCACCACGCAGATCCTCCTCGGGCCGCCCGGCTCGGAGATCGGCACGGTGGGAGAGCGCCGCCCCGACAGCGGCGACGGGTCGCGGCTGTGGAACCTGGCGCCGCTGATCCCGGAGGCGGAGCGGTACTCCCGCGTCTACCACGACCGCAGGGAGCTGATCGACCACATCCTGGTCAGCCGCGCGCTGCTCGACCGGGTCGAGTCGGTCCGCTCGGTCGTCGCCCACGGGCTGCCGTCCGTGGGCGACCAGCCCACGGCGCGCCGGGACGCGGCCGACTCCGACCACGCCCCGGTTGTCGCCACACTGTCGCTGTAGGCATGGGGCCCGTCAGGCGATCGTCTGCCACCAGCCGTCGACCGGCGGCGGGTCGTCGACGCTGAACCGCTCGCCGGGGCGCGGCACCACCAGGTGGACGTCGCGCGCCTTGGCCTCCCGCCACAGCCGGTCCACCGGCTCGCCCCAGGCGTGGAGCGCCAGGTTGAACGTCCCCCAGTGCACGGGCAGCAGCAGGCGGGCGCGGACATCGAGGTGGGCGAGGATCGCCTCCTCCGGCGTCATGTGGATGTCCGGCCAGCCGGGGCTGTAGGCGCCGATCTGGATCAGGGCGAGGTCGAACGGTCCGTGCGCCTCACCGATGGCGGCGTAGCCGTCGAAGTAGCCGGAGTCGCCGGTGTAGAAGACCCGCCGGCGCTCGCCCGCGATCACCCAGGAGGTCCACAGGGTGGGGTTGCGGACGAAGAGGCGGCCCGAGAAGTGGTGCGCCGCCGTCGCGACGAAGCGCAGCCCGGCGATAGACGCCTCCTCCTCCCAGTCCAGCTCGACGATCCGGGACGCGGGCACCCGCCACCGCTCCAGATGGGCGCCGACCCCCAGCGGCACCAGGAACGGCGCCGACTGCGTGCGGACAAGGGTGCGAACGGTCGCCATGTCGAGGTGGTCGTAGTGGTCGTGCGAGATCACGATCGCGTCGACCTCGGGCAGTTCGTGCAGCGCCACCGGCGGGGGGTGCAGGCGGCGCGGGCCGACCAGCGAGGACGGCGAGCAGCGCTCGCTCCACACCGGGTCGAACAGCACGCGGCGGCCCTCGATCTCCACCAGCGCCGACGAGTGGCCGTACCAGACGACGTCGAGGTCGCTGCCGGCGGCGTTATTGGGGGCGTTATTGGGGGTGGGAGTCACCAGCGGCACCGGCAGGCGCGGTGTGCGCCTCTGCCGCCCGAACAGGAACTCGCGGGCCATCCTGCCGGCCGTCCCCGGAGGCAGCACCGGGCTCGGCGTCGCGTTCTGGAACGCCGATCCGCGGAACTGCCGCGACCGCCGCACCCGGCGGGCCCGCTCGCCCGACGGCCGCGCGCCGAGGGCGGCCGGAACGTCGCGCACCGCCCATCCGACCGCCGCGAGCGCCAGCGCGCCCGCGGCGAACCGCCACATCCGAGCGTCAGCCATGCCGACCTGCCATGAAACGCCCCCTCCTTGCCGGGAATCCTCTGATCAGCCTAGGCCGTGTTGGGCGCTCAGAGTTCGAGCCACTGCTGCATGCGGCTGATCAGGTCCTCCGCGTCGACGGGCTTGGTGACGTAGTCGCTGGCCCCGGCCGACAGCGTCTTCTCCCGGTCCCCGTGCATGGCCTTGGCCGTGACCGCGATGATGGGCAGATTCGCGAAGCGCGGCATCTTGCGGATGGCGGCGGTCGCGGCGTATCCGTCCATCTCCGGCATCATGATGTCCATCAGGACAAGATCCACATCGTCGTTCCGGCTCAGCACCTCGATGCCCTTGCGGCCGTTCTCGGCGTAGAGGACCTGCATGCCGTGCAGTTCCAGGATGTTGGTGAGCGCGAAGACGTTGCGGACGTCGTCGTCGATCACCAGCACCTTGCGGCCGGTCAGCCCGGTGTCCACCTGGGCGGTCGCTCGCGGCCGCTCGTCGGGGCTGGCCTGGACGAGCGGAAGCACGGCGCCCGGCCCCTCGGCCGACAGGTGCAGGGTGATGCGCTCCCGGAGCTCGTCGAGGCTGGGCAGCCGCTCCAGGGGCTGGGTGCTCGCGCGGCCCTGGAGCAGGTTCTCCTGGGGCCGGGTCAGCGTGCGGGAGTGGTGGGCCAGCACGGGCAGCTCGCGGAGGGCCGGGTTGTCGTCCAGCCTGCTCAGGAAGTCGGCGGCCGCGTTGTGCGGCATGCCGAGATCCAGCACGATGCAGTGGTAGTCGTCACCGACCAGCGCCTCCAGCGCGGCGTCCGGGCTGTTGGCGGTGGACACCCATACCGTGCCGTGCGTCTCGCTGAGGTCGGCGGCCACGTTCTCGGCGAGTTGGGACAGCAGGCCGTTCGGGCGCGACTCCAGGACGAGCAGGCGGCGCCCGTCTCCGGTCACCGCCCTGTCCACGGCTCTCGGCCTCACGGCCGGTACGGCAGGGCTGAGCGAGACCGGCGCCACCCGCGGCGGCTGCTCACCGGAGGCCGGGTCGTAAACCCTGTCGGGGTCGACCGGGGTCACCGGGAGGTGGAGGCTGAAGGTGCTGCCTTCGCCGAAGACGCTGGAGGCACGGATCTCGCCGTTCAGCAGCGTGGCGATCTCACGGCTGATGGACAGGCCGAGACCGGTCCCGCCGTACTTGCGGCTCGTCGTGCCGTCGGCCTGCTGGAAGGCGTCGAAGATCTGCGAGAGGTTCTTCTCGGTGATCCCGATGCCGGTGTCGATCACGTGGAAGGCGATCGCCTCCTGCGCTACCGCACCCTGCGGCAGATCCAGCGCGTCCACGCGCTCGATGCGCAGCTCCACGGAGCCGCGCTCGGTGAACTTCACGGCGTTGGACAGCAGGTTGCGCAGCACCTGCCGCAGCCGCTGCTCGTCCATGAGCAGCGAGGTCGGGACATCGGGCGCGACGGTGACCTCGAAGCGCAGCCCCTTCTCCGTGGTCAGCGGGCGGAACGTCGCCTCCACGTAGTCGAGGAGCTGGCGGATGCTCAGCGGCTCCAGCGTGATGTTCATCTTTCCGGCCTCGATCTTGGACAGGTCGAGGATGTCGTTGATGAGCTGAAGCAGGTCGGTGCCGGCCGAGTGGATGACATTGGCGTACTCGACCTGCTTGGCGGTGAGGTTGCGGGTCGGGTTCTGCGCCAGGAGCTGGGCGAGGATGAGCAGCGAGTTGAGCGGTGTGCGCAGCTCGTGGCTCATGTTGGCGAGGAACTCGCTCTTGTACTTCGAGGCCAGCGCGAGCTGCTGGGCGCGGTCCTCCAGCTCCTGACGGGCCTGCTCGATCTCGCTGTTCTTGGTCTCGATGTCGCGGTTCTGCCGGGCCAGCAGCTCGGCCTTCTCCTCCAGCTCGGCGTTGGAGCGCTGGAGCTCCTCCTGTCCGACCTGGAGCTCGGTGGCCAGCCGCTGCGACTCCGTCAGCAGGGCGTCGGTCCGGGCGTTGGCGACGATGGTGTTGACGTTGACGCCGATCGTCTCCACGAGCTGGTCCAGGAAGTTCTGGTGCACCTGGGTGAACCTGCTGAGGCTGGCCAGCTCGATGACCCCGAGCGCCTGGTCCTCGACCACGATGGGGAGCACGATCAGGCTCACCGGGTCGGCCACCCCGAGGCTGGAGGACACGGTGAGGTAGCCGTTGGGGATGTCCTCGACGAGGATGGTCCGCTTGGCCAGCGCCGCCTGGCCCACCAGTGAGTCGCCGAGGGCGAAGCTGCGGGAGGTGTCGCGGTGGCCGTAGCTGCCGACGACGCGCAGCTCGACCCCGCTGGCGGTCTCCTCGGCCAGCAGGAACGTGCCCTGCTGCGCCGAGACGAGCGGGGCGAGCTCGTTCATGACCAGCTCGGCCACGACGGCCAGGTCCCGGTGGCCCTGCATCAGGCCGGAGATCCGGGCCAGGTTGGACTTCAGCCAGTCCTGCTCCTGGTTGGCCAGGGTGGTCTCACGCAGGGACTTCACCATCGAGTTGATGTTGTCCTTGAGCTCGGCGACCTCTCCCGAGGCGTCCACGGTGATCGACCGGGTCAGGTCGCCCGAGGTCACGGCGCTGGTCACCTCGGCGATCGCGCGAACCTGCCGGGTGAGGTTGCCGGCCAGCTCGTTGACGTTCTCCGTCAGCCGCTTCCAGGTGCCGGAGACGCCCTCTACCTCGGCCTGGCCGCCCAGGCGTCCCTCGCTGCCGACCTCCCGGGCGACCCGGGTCACCTCGGCCGCGAAGCTGGAGAGCTGGTCGACCATGGTGTTGATGGTGGTCTTGAGCTCCAGGATCTCACCGCGCGCGTCGACGTCGATCTTCTTGGTCAGGTCGCCCTGGGCGACCGCCGTGGTGACCTGCGCGATGTTGCGGACCTGGCTCGTCAGGTTGTTCGCCATGGAGTTGACGTTGTCGGTGAGGTCCTTCCAGGTGCCGGCCACGTTGGGCACCCGGGCCTGGCCGCCCAGCTGGCCCTCGGTGCCGACCTCCCGGGCGACTCGGGTGACCTCGTCGGCGAAGGCGGACAGCGTGTCCACCATGGTGTTGATGGTCTGCGCGAGCGCGGCGACCTCGCCCTTGGCCTCGACGGTGATCTTCTGGGACAGGTCGCCCCGGGCGACGGCCGTGGCCACCTGCGCGATCGACCGCACCTGGCTGGTCAGGTTGGAGGCCATCACGTTCACGTTGTCGGTGAGGTCCTTCCAGGTTCCCGACACGCCGCGGACGGTGGCCTGGCCGCCCAGGTTGCCTTCGGTGCCGACCTCCCGGGCGACTCGGGTGACCTCGTCGGCGAAGGCCGAGAGCTGGTCCACCATCGTGTTGATGGTCTCCTTCAGCTCCATGATCTCGCCACGGGCGTCGACCCGGATTTTCTGCGACAGGTCGCCCTTCGCCACGGCGGTGGTCACCTCGGCGATGCTGCGGACCTGCGCGGTGAGGTTGTCGGCCATGACGTTCACCGACTCGGTCAGCGCCTTCCAGGTGCCGGAGACGCCCTTCACGTCGGCCTGGCCGCCGAGGCGTCCCTCGGTGCCGACCTCGCGGGCGACCCGGGTCACCTCGTCGGCGAAGGACGAGAGCTGGTCCACCATGGTGTTGAGAGTGTTCTTCAGCTCCAGGATCTCGCCGCGCGCCGAGACGGTGATCTTCTGGGACAGGTCGCCCCGCGCCACGGCCGTGGCCACCTGAGAGATGTTCCGGACCTGGTCCGTGAGGTTGCCGGCCATGTAGTTCACGGAGTCGGTGAGGTCGCGCCAGGTGCCGGAGACGCCCTTCACGTCGGCCTGGCCTCCCAGCCGCCCGTCGGTGCCGACCTCGCGGGCGACCCGGGTCACCTCGTCGGCGAAGGACGAGAGCTGGTCGACCATGGTGTTGATGGTGTTCTTCAGCTCCAGGATCTCGCCGCGCGCGTCCACGGTGATCTTCTGCGACAGGTCGCCCTGGGCGACCGCCGTGGTCACCTGCGCGATGCTGCGGACCTGGTCGGTGAGGTTGCCGGCCATGAAGTTGACCGAGTCGGTGAGGTCGCGCCAGGTGCCCGCCACGCCGGTCACCTCCGCCTGGCCGCCCAGCCGCCCGTCGGTGCCGACCTCCCGGGCGACTCGGGTCACCTCGTCGGCGAAGGACGACAGCTGGTCCACCATCGTGTTGAGCGTGTTCTTCAGCTCCAGGATCTCGCCCCGGACGTCCACGGTGATCTTCTGCGACAGGTCGCCGGTGGCGACGGCCGTCGCGACCTGGGCGATGTCACGCACCTGGTCGGTGAGGTTGCCGGCCATCGCGTTCACGGAGTCGGTCAAATCCTTCCAGGTGCCCGACACGCCGGGCACGTCGGCCTGGCCGCCGAGCTGGCCCTCCGTGCCCACCTCCCGCGCCACGCGGGTCACCTCCGAGGTGAACAGCGACAACTGGTCCACCATGCCGTTGAAGACGGTGGCGATCTCCTTCAGCAGCCCGTCGCCCTCGTCGGGGAGCCGCGTGCCGAAGTCGCCGTCGCGCACCGCCGTCAGACCGGCCAGGAGCTGGCGGAGGTCGACCTCCTCCACGGCCGTCGAAGAATTCCCACGCTTCACGGTCGTGTCCACGCCATCACCCATATGTTGTTCCGCGCTCCTCGGTCGAGGCCAGGGGCTGGAGCGCGCGACGCGACCCTCTTCACCGGTGGCCGGAAAAATCAATGATCTGATCGGTTCCGTAAGGCAGGCAGCGGTCGGGGTTCAGGGACCATCTGTTGCACTGAAAGACCACGTTAGGCCGACCCGTGGGGCCGGGGAAGTGGTCTGCCGGACGGAGGGACCCTTTCGTCCCGATCCGGCGGCCGAAGTCTACCGTCCGACCGGCTTGTGCTCAGCTCGGCCAGGCTTCGCCGGAGAGCAGGCGGGTGGCCTCCTCGTCGGACAGCCGTTCGAGGTCGGCCACCACCAGCTTCTCCACCGCCGCCGCGAGCCGTTCGACCGTGCGGTGGGTGAAGGCCGTCCGCAGCGGCACGTCGAGCTGGACGTTCCGCCCGATCCTCGCGATGACCCGGGTGGCGAGCAGGGAGTGGCCGCCCAGGTCGAAGAAATCGTCGAGCGCACCGACGCGATCGAGGCCCAGCACCTCGGCCCAGACCGCCGCGACGAGCTCCTCCGCCTCCGTGCGCGGCGCGACGTAGGACGCGGAGCGCCACTCCGGGGCGGGGAGCGCGGCCAGGTCCAGCTTCCCGCCGGGCGTCAGCGGGAGCCGGTCGAGCGGCACGAACGCCGCCGGGATCATGTGCTCGGGCAGCCGCTCGGCCAGGTGTGCCTTCAGGCCGGAGACGGTCCCGGCGTCCGCCGCGACGTAGGCCACCAGCAGCCCGGGGGAGTCGTCCCGGACCACCACCCGCGCCTGGCGTACCGCCGGGTGGGCCGTGATCTGCGCCTCGATCTCACCAGGCTCGATCCGGTACCCCCGGACCTTCACCTGGTCGTCGAGACGGCCGATGAACTCGAGTTGCCCGTCGCGGCGGTGGCGCACCCGGTCGCCCGTGCGGTAGAGCCGCGCTCCGGGAGGGCCGAACGGGTCGGGGACGAACCGCTCAGCCGTCAGCCCCGGACGGCCCAGGTAGCCCCGCGCCAGTCCCGCGCCGCCGAGGTGCAGCTCGCCGGGGACGCCCAGTGGCACCGGGTTGAGCCATCTGTCCAGCACGTGCGCCGTCGTCCCCGGCAGCGGGCGCCCGATCGGCGGACGGCGCGGCCCACGGGTGCCCGTCAGCTCGGCCGCCGTCGCCACGATCGTCGTCTCCGTCGGGCCGTACGTGTTGACCAGCCGCACACCCTCTCCGGCGATCTCGTGCCATCGGGTCACTGCCGCCGGATCCGCCTGCTCCGCCCCGATGATCATCAGTCGGAGCGAGGTCGGCCAGGCCACCGATGCCGCCACCAGCTCGTGCCAGTACGACGTCGGGAGGTCCAGCACCGTGAGGGCGCCGCCGTACGGGCCGGAGAGGAAGTCGGGGAGCGGCTCGCCGGTCATCACCAGCGTCGCCCCGGCGGCGAGACAGGGGTAGATCTCCTCGGCGTGCGTGTCGAAGCTGAGCGACGCGAACTGCAGGACGCGGTCGCCGGGCCGCAGCCCGTAGTGATCGCGCATCCACGCCACGCGGCTCGCCAGCGCGCCGTGCTCCACGGCCACCGCCTTCGGCAGGCCCGTGGACCCCGAGGTGTAAATCACATACGCGAGGTCACCGGGCGCGGGCTCACCGGCCGAGACCGGCCCGCCGGGGCACGGGCTCTCCGAGCACAGGCTTTCCAGACACAGGGCCGGGACGTCGGGCAGCCTCCCGAGGAGCCGTTCCGTGGTGACCACCAGCCCGGCGCCGCTGTCGGAGAGCATGTAGGCCAGGCGCGCGGGCGGATACGCCGGGTCGAGCGGCAGGTAGGCCGCCCCGGCCCGCCAGACGGCCAGCAGAGCGGTCACCGCCTCCGGGCCGCGTTCCAGGCACACGCCGACCAGCGACCCGGGGCCGACGCCCCGAGCGCGCAGCGCCCCCGCCAGCCTGTCGGCCCGTTCGGCCAGCTCCGCATAGGTGACCTGGCCCTCCTCGCCCCAACCGCCCGCACCGGGTTCGCCATGGCTCACGAGCGCGACGCCCTCGTGGCGACTCGGCTCGAACAGCGGAATCCGCGTGCACGGCGGGGCCGCCTGCCGGTCAGGAGGCGCATCCGGCGCCTCATCGGCGGCGACATCCGTGGCCGGAAGCCCGAGGCGCCGGTAGAGGCGCGACAGGCGGATGTCCGAGTCGGCGGCGACCGCCTCCAGCACGTCGATGAAGTGCCCGGCCAGTTGGTCGACGGTCGCGGCGTCGAAGAGGTCGGTGTTGTAGTTGAACGAGGCGCGCGCGGCGCGCTCCCCCGGGTGGATCTCCAGCATCAGGTCGAACTTCGCGCTGGTGTGCCCGGAGTCGAACGGCTCCGCCTCCAGCCCGGCGAGCCGCAGCCCCGTCGAGGGCGGGTAGAGGTTGAACAGCGTCTCGAACAGCGGGTTCCGCCCGAGGTCGCGGTCGACGCCCAGCTCGGCCAGCAGGTGCTCGAACGGGATGTCCTGATGCTCGTAGGCCTCCAGCGCGGTCCGCCTGGTCCGGCCCATCACCTCGCGGAAGCTCGGGTCGCCCGACAGGTCGCCCCGCAGGACCAGCGTGTTGACGAGGAATCCGACCAGGCCCTCCAGCTCCTCCCGATCGCGGCCGGAGACCGGCGACCCCACACAGACGTCGTCCTGGCCCGAGTAGCGGGCGAGGAGCACCTGGAAGGCCGCCAGCAGCGTCATGTACGGCGTGCAGCGCTCCTCGCGGGCCAGCCGTACGACGCCGTCCCAGAGCCGCTCCGGGATCGGCCGGTCGGCGAACGCGCCGTTGGTCGTCTTGACGGGCGGGCGGGGATGGTCGAGGGGGAGGTCGATGGGCGTCGCCCCGGCCAGCCGGTCCTTCCAGTAGGCCAGCTGTTCCGCGATCACCTCGTCCGTCAGCCGGTCGCGCTGCCACACGGCGTAGTCGCCGTACTGGATGGGCGGCCCGTCCACGGGCGTCCCCTCATAGCCCGCCTCCAACTCGTCGAACAGCACGCCGAACGACCACCCGTCGGCCACGATGTGGTGCAGGACGACGCACAGCACGTGGTCGCGGTCGTCCAGCTCCAGCAGGGTCGCCCGCAGCATGGGCCCGGCCGCCAGGTCGAACGGCGCGTTGGTGCGCTCGGCGACGAGCTCGCGGGCCCGCTTGTCCGTCACCGGGCCGGCGCGCTCGATCTCGATCCACTGCTCGGGCGCCACGATTTGCACCGGATGGCCGTCCACGGCCGGGAAACGGGTCCGCAGGATCTCGTGCCTGGCGACGATCCCGTTGAGCGCCCGTTCCAGCGCCCCCGCGTCGAGCCGGCCGCGCAGCCGTTCGACGAGCACCATGTTGTACGCCGGATCGCCGGGGTCGAGCCGGTCGAGGAACCACAGCCGCTCCTGGCCCGGCGACAGCGGGATCTCCATGCCGGCCGGGCGCGGCCCGACGGGCGGATCGTCCGTCACGTGCCGCCGCCCTCCCCGCGCTCTCTGCCTTCGTGGGCCGGCCTGATGGCCTCGACCAGCCCGGCGAGGGTGGGGTTGTCGTAGTAGACGTGCAGCGGCAGGTGGACCTGGAGCCGCCTCCGGACCCGTGAGGCGATCTGGGTGATCGTCAGCGAGTGGCCGCCGAGGTCGAACAGGCTGTCGTCCGGCCCGAAGTCGTCGCGCTTCAGGACCTCCCGCCAGATCGCGGTGACCAGCTCCCTCAGCTCGTCCGGCGTCTCCTTCTCCCTGTACGGGTCCTCCCCGTACGGCCGGCCGGAGGAGGGCGGCGGCTTGGGGAGCGACCTGCGGTCGAGCTTGCCGTTCGGGGTCAGCGGCAGCCGGTCGAGAGCCACGAACGCGGCCGGGATCATGATCGGCGGCAGCCACTTCGCCAGGTGCTCGCGCAGGTCGGGGGCGGCCTCCGGGCTGACGTAGGCGACGAGGCGGTCTCCGTCGAGCACGGTCACCGCCGCCTGCGACACGCGGGGATGGGCCATCAGCCGGGCCTCGATCTCACCCGGCTCGATCCGGTGGCCGCGGATCTTGACCTGATCGTCCATCCGGCCGAGGAACTCGACGGTCCCGTCCGGAAGCCACCGCGCGCGGTCTCCCGTCCTGTAGAGCCGCGCCCCGCTCTCCGGGTCGCGGACGAACCGCTCCGCCGTCAGCTCGGGACGGCCGCGGTAGCCACGCGCGAGGCCGCCGCCGCCGATGTGCAGCTCGCCCGGCAGGCCGGCCGGCACCGGCTGGAGCCGCTCGTCGAGCACCCGGATCTCGGTGTTGGCGATCGGCCGCCCGATCGAGACGTGCGCGGGCTCCTCCGGGACCTCCCAGATCGTGGACCAGATGGTGGTCTCCGTGGGACCGTAGACGTTCCACAGCCGTCCGGTCCTGGCCCGCAGCTCCCGCGCGAGAGGCAGCGGCAGCGCCTCCCCGCCGGTCAGGGCGTGTACGGCACGCTCGTCGAACCCGGCGTCCAGCAGCATCCGCCATCCCGACGGGGTCGCCTGGACGTGGGTGACCGGGTGGGCGCGGATCAGCCGGAGCAGCTCCTGGGGATCCCTGGCGTCCTCGGCCACGACCACCCGGCCGCCTGTGATCAGCGGCAGCAGGATCTCGAGGTTCGCGATGTCGAACGACACAGAGGTGTGCGCCAGCCAGGTCGTCCCACCGGCGGTGTGGGGGCCGATGCCGAGTTCGTCGCGCATGGCGAGCAGCAGGTTGACGAGCGCGGGGCCGGTCACCTCCACGCCCTTGGGGCGGCCGGTCGACCCCGAGGTGTAGATGACGTAGGCCAGGCCGTCCCGGTCGGACGGCTCGGCGGGCCGCTGGGCGTCCTCCAGGATGAACGCCTGCCGGTCGGCGGGGTGCTCGGGGTCGATCGGCAGGTAGGCCGCGCCCGCCGCGAGCGCGGCCAGCATGGTCACCACCATCTCCACCGATCGCCGCGACCTGATGGGCACCAGCGTGCCCGGCGTGATGCCCCCGGCCGCCGAGGTCACGGCGGCGGCCAGTTCGCGGTAGGTGAGCCGTTCGGCGCCGAACACCAGCGCCTCCGCGTCGGGCGTGGCGGCCGCCTGCGCCGCGAAAAGGGAGGCAACGGTCGCGTCGCCGTAATTGACGGCCTTCCCGCACACCGCCCGCCGTTCGGCCTCGCCGAGCAGCGGAAGCTCCGCGAGAGGAGTGTCCGGGTGCGCCGTCGCCGCTTCGAGGAGGGTGAGCCAGTGTCTCCGGACTCGTTCGACGCTGTCCCGATCCAGCGAGCCGGTGCCGTACTGCAGGATGACCCCGAGGTCGTCCGGGCCCTCGACGAGGTGGATCCGCAGCGCGTTCCGGGCGGTGTGGTTGAAGATGACCCAGTCGACCGAGGCCGAGACGCCGGCGAACTCGGGGGCCGGTTCGCGCCTGCGGTAGGTCAGCGTGACGGGGGCGAGCCCCACCGCGGGCCGCAGGCCGCCGACGACGCGCGCGAGCGGGACCGCGCGGTAGGGGTACATGGCGCGCAGGTCGCGGCGCAGCTCCCGGGCGAACGAGCGGAAGGTCGTCTCCGCCGCCGGCCGGGTGCCGATCGGGACCTCGTTGACGTGGACGCCGATGCGGTCGCGCGCCGAGGCGTTCCGCGTGCCGAGGTCGACGGCGATGACCGGGCCGGCGTTGCCGTACCGGAAGAGGAGGGCGTGCAGCGAGCCCAGCAGCAGCTCGAAGCGGCTGACCTCCATGTCCTCCGCCGCGACGGCGATCCGTTTGCGCAGCTCGGACGGCAGGGAGAACTCCACCGATCCGCCCTCGTCCACCTGCGGGACCGGGCCGGACAACCCGGGGAGGAGCACGTCGGGCGGCTGGGCGAAGGCGTTCCGAGCCCAGAACTCGCGCGCCTCGGCCACCGGAAGCGGGGTCTCCTCCTCTGGCGGGAGCGCCGGAAGGGCGCGGCCGGAGTAGAGCGCCGCCAGGTCGCGGACGTAGATGTCGGTCGACTGGCCGTCGAACGCCAGGTGGTGCACCACGACGAGCAGCACGTGGCGGCGCGGCCCCAGCCGGAACAGGGTCCACCGGCCGAGCGGCCCGCGCCGCAGGTCGAAGGGCCGGAGGATCTCCCTGTCCAGGGCGGCGGCCAGCTTACCCGCGTCCTCGTCGATCTCGACGATCGCGGGCATGGGCGGCACTTCTCGCGCCGGGACGAGGTGCGGCGTGCCGTCTCGCTCCGCCACGGCCGACACGAGCACCGGATGCCGCTCCGCCACGGCCCGGCAGGCGTCCGTCAGCGCCTCGGCGTCGAGGTCGCCGTCGAACGAGACGGAGAAGGGCATGTGGTAGACCGCGCCCGTGCCGCCGAGCTGCTCGTTGAACCAGATCCCGTTCTGCGCGGGGGACAGCGGCGTGGGTTCGAGGGATATGGGGACGGGTGTGGACTCAGGCGTCATCGATGTGCTCCAGCCGGGCCAGGAGGTTCTCGGCGAGGCGCTCGACCTCCGGCCGGTCGTAGGCGTGCCGGTTGTAGACCAGCCACCCGGACAGCGAGCCGTCCGGTCCCTCGCTGACCGCGAGCTCCGGCACGCTGAGATCGGCCTCGCCGGGCGGCAGCGCCCAGTCGAACATCAGCTCGCGGGGAAGCTCGAAGGGGCCCGACTCCAGGCCGGGGAAGTGGGCGGGGCCGCCCCAGCTCTCGAAGCGGAACCAGGCCGGGTGCGGGATCAGGCGGCTGAACTCCTCGTAGGGATAGAACTGGTGCTCGGCCGCGTCGAGCACGGCCGCACGCACCCGTCGCAGCAGCTCGCCGTACGGCGGGCGCCCGCTCGCGTCGACCCGCAGCAGCAGCGACTGGACGAGGCAGCCCACCAGGACCTCGTCCTCGGGCCGGACGCGCCCGGGAACGGGTGAGAGGAACACGAGATCGTCCGAGCCGGTCCACTCGCGAAGCACCTCCGCCCAGGCCGCGAGGAGCGCCATCGACACCGACGCGCCGTCCCGGCGGGCCCGTGCGGCCAGCCGTACCGGCAGGCCGGCCGGGAGGCGCACGGGGATCGACGTGCCGGTGAAGCGGTCCGCCGGGCGGCGCGGAGCGGTGAGCGCGGGCGGCGCTCCGCCGAGGACCCTGTGCCAGTACGGCCTGGCCTCCGGCCAGCGGGCCGACGCCCGTGCGTAGACGTCCGCGCAGGTCGTCGCCTGAGGCGGAAGCGGCGAGCCCGAGTAGGCCAGCCCCAGCTCGCGGAGCAGCACGGCCATCGACCACCCGTCCGACACGAGGTGATGGACCGCCAAAACCACCACGTGGTCCTCGGTGTGGTCCTCGGTATGGTCCTCGGTCTCGATCGGGGTGGGGCCGAGATGCACGACCACCAGCCGGGTCAGCGGTCCCGTCGTCACGTCGAAGGGCCGCTCCAGCTCGCGTACGGCCGCCACCTTGGCCTCGGCCTCGTCCCCCGCCCAGAGCTCCACCAGGTCGGGTGGGCACTCCGAAAGCACGACTGGGGGCGTGGGGGAGGCGGGAAAGCCGGGGGAGCCGGGAAAGACCGTGCGCAACGATTCGTGCCGGGCCACGAGCAGGTCCAGCGCCCGGCGCAGCGCGCGCATGTCCAGGGCGTCCCGGACCCTGAGGGCGACGTTCACCGCCGACACCGCCCGGGGCTCCGGCGTCTCGTACATCCACCGCAGGAAGTACGCCTGGAGCGAGCTCAGCGGTGCCGCGCCTCCGGAAGCAGCCGTGGTCCGCGCCTCCTGCCTGGCGTCGCCTTTCCGGGGCGACGACGCCGCCGCGCGCACGCGTAGGGCCTGGCCGGCGAGGACCGGGGCGTCGAAGGCGAGCGACGGCCCCAGCTCGGCGCCGAACACGTCGGATGCCAGCGAGGCGAGCTGGGTGGCCTTCATCGAGTCGCCGCCGAGGGCGAAGAAGTCGTCGTCGGCCGTCACGTCACGGGCGCCGAGCAGGGTGGCCCAGATCTCCGCCAACGTCACCTCGTCCGGCGTCGAGAGGGGGCGTCCCCGCTCGGTGACAGGGTCCGTGAACAAGGCACGCACCTCGCGCTTGACCACCTTGCCGTTGTCGTTGCGGGGAAGCGACTCCACGACGAGCACCCGCGCGGGCACCTCGTGCCGCGCCAGCCTGCCGGTGAGGAAACCGCGCAGCCCGGCCTGGGAGACCGGCTCCCGCGCCACGACCGCGGCGGCGGGCACCATGCCCATGACCGGGTGCGGGACGCCCACGACGGCGGCCTCCGCGACGGCGGGATGTTCGTAGAGCGCGGTCTCCACCTGGAGCGTCGACACCTTCAGGCCGCCCGACTTGATGACGTCGCTCTCCCGGTCGACGAGGAAGAGGTAGCCCTCCTCATCGAGGTGGCCGAGGTCGCCCATCCGGACCCAGCCGTTCCTGAAGACCTCGGCGCCGGCCCGCGGGTCGCCGAAGTAGGAGCGCGGGGCTCCCGGCGAGCGCAGCCACACCTCCCCGGTCTCCCCGGCCGGCAGGCGCCTGCCCTCCTCGTCGGCGATCATGAGCTCTCCGTCGGCCGGCCGGCCGACCGAGGCGGGCCGGTCCAAGTCGACGATCATGGTCGTCTGCGCGGGCACAGCCTCCGTCGACGTGTAGTAGTTGACGATCGTCGCGTTCGGGAAGGCGTCGGCCAGCGCGAGGGCGACCGGCGCGGGGAGGGCGGCCGCCGACGAGCTGAGCAACTGCACGCTCGACAGGTCACGCCGGTCATGGACGCCCGCGTTCAGCAGGTCGATCGCCATCGAGGGCACCACGAAAACCGTGCCCACGCCGTACGCCTCGATCAGGCGGCCGAACAGCTCCGCCTCGAACCGGGGGACGGCGAGCACCGCCGGATGCGCGACGAGCGCGTCCACCAGCATCATCTGAGCCGCGTTGGTCCCGATCGGGAAGGCGTGCAGCAGGTGCTCGGAGTGGGCGTATCTCCGCTGGGGAGGGTCCGGGCGCTGGCCGTACGCCAGGTTGGCATGGCTCGCGGCCACCCCCTTGGGCGTGCCCGTCGTGCCCGACGTGTAGATGATCTGCGCGAGGTCGCCGGGAGCGGGGGCGTCCGGAGTGAGGTTCCCGGGGGAACCGTCCAGGCTTTCGGGCGTGGCGGTCCATCCCGGTGAGGCGGGCGGTGCGGATCCCGGCTCGTGGATGACGCCCGCCGCCGAACAGCGGGTCATGAGGTCGCTCACCTCCGCCGGGGCCAGCCGCGCCGACAACGGCACGGCGACGCCGCCGGCCCTGAGCACCCCGAGGAAGGTGACGGCGTAGCCGATCCAGCTCTCGCCGCCGAACAGGAGCCCGACCCGGTCGCCGCGCCGCAGCCCGCGGGCCGCCAACCCGGCCGCCACCGCGCGCGACCGTGTCTCCCACTCCCCGAAGGTCAGCTCAGCCGGGTCGCCCGTGCGCGGGACGGCGAGCGCGACGCGGTCCGGCTCCACGGAGGCACGGGCCGCCAGCAGAGCGGGCAGCGTGGTGGATGACAGGGACGACGGTTCCGGGTGGGTCACCGCAGGCCTCCTTCCCGCTGGAGGAGGACGGACGCGCTGGGCTCGTATCCCGTTTTCCACAGATGGGCCAGAGTGAGCACCAGGGGCAGCGACCGGTCCGGGGACAGCAGGTCGGCGTGCTTGCGCAGCAGGTGCTGGAGCAACTCCAGCCGCAGCCCGTTGCTCGTGCTGAACGTCATCGACTCGGCGTGGCGGCGGTAGAGCTGGCCCTCGATCGGCAGGATGTCGGAGTCGTAGCCCGCCTTGTGCAGGCGGATGTAGAGGTCCCAGTCCTCGTACGCGGGCAGCGCGGCGTCGTAGCCGCCGACCTCCAGCAGCGCGTCCCTGCGGAACATGCCGGTCGCCCGAGGATGGGTGTTCAGCACCAGGCTGAGCCCCGGCACGTGGCCCACCGGCACGTGGGTGAACTCCAGCAGCCCGAAGTAGCGCAGGTAACCGGCCACATAGCCGAGGTCGGGATGCCGTTCCATGGCCCGTACGGCTGAGCCGATGAAGCCGGAAGGCAGGAGGTCGTCGGCGTCCAGGGGCACGATGTACCGCCCGGCGGCCTTCTCCACCCCGGCGTTCCGGGCGGCCGGCAGGCCCGCGTTGGCCTGCCGTACCTTGGTGACGCCGTGCAGGGAGTCGAACGCGCGGATCGTCTCGGGGTCGGTCGAGCCGTCGTCGACCACGAGGATCTCCACGTCGGGGTGGTCGCTCCGCCGTACCGACTCGACCGCGTCCCGGACGTATCGGCCCTGGTCGTGGAGGGGGATTACCACGGTCACCGGGCAGCCGGGCGCGCGGCGCGCGGGCGCCGCCGCCACCGGCCGCGAGCGGACCGGCACGGCCGCGGCGGCGCGCCTGTCTGGAGTGTGCCGCACCGGATCCACCGAGGGGCGGGCCACGGCGTCGAGGATCGCGCCGGCCAGCCGGTCCGGATCGCCGGGAGGCACGATGCGCACGCCGTCCAGCAGGTCGGCCGCCGTGCTGCCGTGCGCCGCGATGACCGGGTAGCCCAGCGCCGCCGCGAGGGCGGCGGTGCCCGGCGGCTCGGAGGCCGACTCCGGGAGCACGCACGGCGTGCCGGGAACCGGCAGCGTGCCGATGTCCTCCGTCCGGACGGGGCCGCCGTAGACGACCCTGTCCCGCAGTGAGGACGGGAGCATCCGGCGCAGGTGGTCCCAGTAGGAGTGGCCCACCGGGTCGGCCGGCGTGTCGTCGCCGCGCAGCGTGAACCGCAGATCCGGGTCCTTTTCGGCCACCCGTTCGGCGGCCCGCAGGAACGCCTCCACCCCCGACCCCGGGTGGAGGGCGCCGAGCCGCAGCACGGTCCGCTCCTCCGACATCCCCTTGCCGGGCAGGTCGGGAGGCGACGGCCGCCGCAGGGTGACCGGGCGGGACGAGGTGCGGGCCACGGCCACCGACTCGGCGATCACCACATCGGCCCGCGCCCGGCAGTAGCCCTCCGCGAACTCGGCGATCATGCTGTGGTAGGTGACGGGCCGATGCGCTCCCGGACCGGACCTGGCGCCCGCCCCTGTCGCTGAATGCCAGGGGGTGAGCGTCACCGCGATCGTGGCCGACGCGAACTCGCCGAGCAGTCGCCGCGCGCGGAGCACGGTGAGCGCCTCGCCGCCCGTGTGGGAGAACTCGATCACGTCGAACGGGCCGTGCTCGCGCAGGGTGTCGTAGACCCGGTCGGCGTACTCGAGCGGCTCGGTGAAATAGCGGTGGTCCGGGCGCGGTGCGCTCAACCGAAGCCAGGTGAGGGGCGGCCGGAGACGGGAGCTGGGCAGCGCCTCACTGACGAGGCACACCTCGTGCCCCTGGCCCGCCTGGGCGAGCGCGGTGGCGAACACCTGGGCGCCGGTGCCCGTCGCCCGATCGGTGGCGAGGTCGCGGCAGACGTGGGCGATCCGCATCAGGCGCCGTCCCCGCTGCCCGCGCCGTCCCACAGGAAGGCGACGCCCATCGTTTCGCCGCGGCGGTCGTTGACGAGGCGGTACGCCTCTGGCGCGTCCCGCCAGGAGAAGCGATGCGTGATCAGGCCGGAGCAGTCCAGCAGCCCGCGCTCCATCATGCCGAGCACGTAGCGCAGCAGTCGTGGCTCGTCCCAGCCGGGCCGGTCGTGCGTGTCGTGGACCGCCGTGACCGTCAGGCCCTTGGTCATGACCTCGGAGGACAGGCGCTGCGCCCCCGGATGCCCGGTGTCCCCGAGCAGGACCACCGTGCCGTAGCGCCCGGCGAGGGCGAGCGCGCTCCTGAAGACCTCGGCGTTGCCGGTGGCGTCGACGACGGCGCACGGCTCGACCGCGCCCCGCTCGGGAAAGACCAGGCGGACGTCCGCCGTCCCGGCGCCCATCGCGTGTCCCATCACACTGGCTCCGGCCGGTCGCACGTGCTCTCGATCACCACGACCCGGCGCTCGCGGCTCGACGTCTCGATGGCAGTGAGAACCTCCAGCACGTGGTACGCCAGGGCTCCGGTGGCGCGCTGGACACTGGTCGAGAGGGACGCGGCGAGGTCCGCGACGCCCCGGCCGCGTAATCGCTGCTCATCGGGGCCGTCGGGCGGAGTGACCGGTGCGAGCAGGCGCCATCCCTCGCTGTCCCAGCGCTTGAGCAGGACGTCCCCGTCGAAGCCGCTCGGGTCGGGCAGGGACAGCGTGCCCTGCGTGCCGTAGATCTCGATGGAGGGCAGATGGGCGTCCCAGACGTCGAAGCTCATCATCGCGGTGCCGACCGCTCCGGAGCCGAACCGGAGCACCGCCGACGCGTGGGTGGCCACCTCGACGTCGATCGTGTCCACCAGGCGGCCCGGAGTCGTGACCTGGCGCCGGCGCGAGCCGATCGTCGTGGCCCCGGTCACCTCCATGACCGGGCCGAGACACGTGACGAGCCAGCTCAGGTAGTACGGACCCATGTCCAGCACCGGCCCGCCTCCGGGCTTGAACAGGAACGTCGGATCGGGATGCCAGCTCTCCGCCCTGTTGTGGGTCAGGAAGGCGGTGACTCCGACCGGACGGCCGATCAACCCCTGGTCGATGGCCGAGCGCGCGGTCTGGCAGGCGCTGCCGAGAAACGTGTCGGGAGCCACACCCAGCCGCCGTCCCGTCGCCTCGGCGCGGGCCAGCACCTCGGCGGCGTCCGGAAGCGTGGCGGCCAGCGGCTTCTCGACGTAGACGTGCTTCCCCGCGTCGAGCGCCGCCATCGTCACGGCCGCGTGGACCGAGGGCGGCGTGATGTTCACCGCGATGTCCACCGCCGGGTCGGCCAGGAGTTCCTCGACCGATCCCCAGACGGAGAGCCCCACTTGCTTGGCCGCCCGCTCGGCGCGGGAGCCCTCGATGTCCGCGCACCGCACGACGTGCAGGCCCGAGAACCTCCGCATGCCCTGGATGTAGCGAGGAAACACGTCGCCACACCCGATTACCCCGACCCCCACACGGCGTCCGTCGTCCTCGTCGCCGGTCATTTTCCTCCCGACCGTGCTGCTCAGACCGTGCTTCTCGCCGTCGAGTCCTCCGACCACATCCCGCCCCCTACGTGGAATTATCTCGGGTCATGTGGGAAAAAGTTGGATATCGCGCTGATCAGATGCTAGATATGGCGAGTTTCGGCTGTCAATATCAGCATTGATCGGATCTTTGGGTTCGCCGACCGGCCGCATGGCCGGCGCTCTACGGGAGAAAGGGGAGCCGGGGGTCGCGGAGCCAGGTCCAGAAGAACGTCTCCAGGGGGCGCGTGCTGTAGCGCTCGGCGTGGCTGGTGAACTGCCGCGTGCTGACGGTCCCATATCGGTGGGCGGCCGTCCATTCGCGCAGCATGTGGTGGAACGCCGCGTCGCCGAGCGTCCGGCGCAGGGCGTGCAGGGCGAGCGCGCCGCGCTTGTACACGCGGTCGTCGAACAGCCGGTCCAGCCCGGGGTCGGCGAGGGCGAAGTCCTGCGGCAGCGCGGCCAGCTTCCGGTGCGCCCGCCTCGCGTGCTCCTCTGCGGGCTCGCCTCCGGAGTCCTCCGACCAGAGCCACTCCGCGTACGCGGCGAAGCCCTCGTGCAGCCAGATGTCCCGCCAGTCGCCGATCGTCAGGCTGTTGCCGAACCACTGGTGCGCCAGCTCGTGGGCGACCAGCCGCTCGCTGCCCCGGCGGCCGTCCGCGTGGTTGACGCCGAAGATCGACATGCCCTGAGCCTCGATCGGGATCTCCAGCTCGTCGCCCGCCACGACGACGGTGTAGCCGTCGAACGGGTAGGGCCCGAACCGCTTCGCGAACGCCTCCAGCATCTGCCCCTGGCGGCCGAAGTCGTGCCTGACCCGGGCGGCGGCCCGCCACGGGAAGGCGAGCCTCTGCGGCACCGGACCGGGCACCACCTCCTGGCGGTATCGCCCGATCTGGACGCTCGCCAGATAGGTCGCCATCGGCTCGCGCTGCTCGTACACCCACGTGGTGGCCGATCCCGCGCGGCGCTTGGCGGCCAGGGCTCCGGTCGCGACGACCTCGTACGGCGAGGCGGTCGTCACCGAGATCCGGTAGGCCGCCTTGTCGTCCGGGCGGTCGTTGCAGGGGAACCACGACGGTGCGCCGATCGGCTGGCTGGCGACGAGCACGCCGTCGGTGAGCTCCTCCCAGCCCAGCTCGCCCCAGCGTGTCGAGATCGGCCGCGGGGTCCCGGCGTAGTGCACCTCGGCCACGAACGGCTCGCCCTCCCGCAGAGCGGCGGCCGGGGTGACGACGAGCTTGTCACCCCGGCGGGCGTGCCGGGCTTGAGCACCCCCCACGAGGACCTTCCCGACGCGGAACGCGCCCAGGTCGAGCCCGAACGACTCGGTCTGTCGCGTAGCCACGGCCGAGATCCGCGCCACGGCGGTGAGCTTGTTCGGCCCTATCCGGTAGTCGAGGGACAGGTCGTAATGCTCGACCCGATACCCGTCGTCGCCTCGATTCGGAAAGTAGGAGTGGGCCACGCTCACGTTCGTTCAGGTCCCCTTGCTCAGCACTACAGGCGGCGTCAGTCAGACGGGGCCCACGCCGCGATCGGGTTCCCGAGCCAGCGGGTCCGCGCGGGCACGGACTCGCCGCGCATCACCAGGGACGCGGGCCCGATCGTGGTGTTCGCCCCCACCTCCGCCGCGGGGAGGACGACCCCGTGCGGGCCGAGCGTCGCGCCCTCCCGCAGCACCACCGTATCGATGCTCATCACCCGGTCGTGGAAAAGGTGGGTCTGCAGCACGCAGCCCCGGTTCACGCTCACCCCGTCACCGAGCTCGATCAGGTCCGCCTCGGGCAGCCAGTAGGTGTGGCACGACACCCCGCGCCCGATCCGCGCGCCGAGCGACCGCAGCCACAGATTGAGCGGCGCGGTCCCCAGCCAGGCCTCGGCGAACCACGGCGCGGCCAGCACCTCGACGAAGTTGTCCGCCAGCTCGTTGCGCCACACGAACGAGCTCCACAGCGGGCGGTTGCCGGCGCGGATCCGGCCGACCAGCGCCCACTTCGCCAGGCTCGCGGTCACGGCCGCCGCGATGCCCGCCGCCAGCAGCGTCACCCCGCCGAGCAGCGCCGCCACCGCGAAGCCGTACGACGCCGCGAGCCATTCGAGGGCCGCCGCCACCAGCACGGCGAGGGCCACGGTAGCCATCGCCGGGACGAGCCGGCACAGCTCGACGGCCGCGCGGGCCACCTTCAGGGCGATCGGCGGGTCGTAGGTGCGGCTCCGGTCGCCGCCCTCGGCGGTACGGCGGAGCTCGACCGGCGGCATGCCGAGGTAGGACGAGCCGGCCTTGGCCTTCTTCGGCGTCGCCGAGAGCACTCCGACGAGGCCGTCCTTCGGCACCTTGCGGCCCGGTGCGGTCATGCCCGAGTTGCCGAGGAACGCGCGCTTCCCGATGCGCGCGCCGGCCAGCCGCAGCCGCCCGCCCTCCAGCTCGTACGGCGCGACCATCGTGTCGTCGGCGAGGAACGCCCCGTCCCCGACGGAGGTGAGGGACGGCAGAGCCAGCACGGTCGACAGCTCGACGTCGCGGCCCACCCGCATCCCGAGGGCGCGCAGCCACGCGGGCGTGAGGACGCTGGCGTACAGCGGGAACAGCCAGACGCGGGCCATCGCCATCAGGTGGCCGGTGGCCCAGGCCTGCCAGGCCACGCGGCTGTGGACGGGGTGGCTGCCCTCACGCAGGCCGATCGCCAGCAGGCGGACGCACACGTGGATCGCGAAGGCCAGCGCGGCCATCCCCGTGATCGTCGCAAGCGGCACGCCGTACAGCGCGGCCGTCAGCGCCTCGCCCAGCGTCGCGCTGCCGTGCAGGAACCGGCCGAGGACGACGAGCCCGGCCAGCGCCGCGACCGCCGGGAGCAGGCTGAGAACCAGCGCGGACAGGCCGTACAGGGCGACCCACCGCCGGGAGCGCGCCGGCCGCTCGGAGTGCCGCCTGGCCTTGCCCTTCCGGATGGCGGGAGCCCCGGCCCAGCGATCGCCGGCCGGGACGCTGCCCGTCACCGCGGACCCAGGCGCGACCTGCGCGTTCTTGCCGATCCGCGCGCCCGGGAAGAGCGTCGCGCGGGAGCCGACCGTCGCGCCGGCGCCCACCTGGATCTCGCCGACGTGCAGGAGGTCTCCGTCGAGCCAGTGGCCGCTGAGATCCACCTCGGGCTCGACGGCGGAGTTGGCCCCGAGGTTCAGCATGCCCGTGATCGGCGGCAGCGAGTGCAGATCGGCGTCCTCGCCGACCTGCGCGCCGAGCGCCCGCGCGTAATAGTTGATCCAAGGCGCGCCGGACACCCCCGCGACACCCAGCCGGGCGGCGAGCTGCTCGGCGGCCCACAGGCGGAGGTGCACGCCGCCGCCGCGCGGATAGGCGCCGGGCGTGACGCCGCGGAGGAGCACGCGGGCGCCTCCGGCGGCGATGGCCATCCGGCCCGCCGGGGTGAGGAACAGCAGCCAGCCCGCGAGCACCCAGCCCCAGGGAACGGCGGGCGCCCACGGGAAGGAGAAGAGGTTGTTGAGCGTGGCCAGCACGGTCACCCAGCGCAGGGCGCCGACGGTCAGCAGCGGCACCATCAGCGCCGCCTGCGCGACCGACGCCCGCGCCGGCATCGGCCGTACGGTCCGCCCGGTCGTCCGGATCGGAGTGGTGTCCGTCCCGGACAGGTGGGCCGCGAGCCCGCGAAGGGTCGGGTTGTCGTAGAGGTCGCCGACGGCGACGGCGGGGTACCGCTCACGCAGGAACGACACCAGCCGCGCCGCCGCGAGGCTGCCGCCGCCCTCGGTGAAGAAGTCGGCGTCCGGGTCGCTCGTCGTGACGCCCAGGATCTCGGCCCAGCGCCCGGCGAGCCATCTCTCCGTTTCCGACAGTTCCTGCGGTCCCGGCACTTCCCGGCCTTCGGCACCGGGTGCGCCGGCCGAGGTCGGCAGCGGCCAGGGGAGCGCGTCACGGTCGATCTTTCCTGAGGTCCGCGTCGGCAGGGCGTCCACGGACGCCAGGCGGGGGACCAGCGCGGCGGGCAGCGACTCGCGCAGCAGCGCCCTGGCGGCGGCCTGGTCGAAGCCCTCGCCGGGGACGACGTAGCCGACGAGCAACTGGTGCCCGGCGGCGGCCGTCCGCACGGCCGCCGCCGCGCCCGCGACACCGGGCAGCGCCTGCAGCGCGGCGTCCACCTCGCCCAGCTCGATCCGGCGGCCGCCGAGCTTCACCTGCTCGTCCGCCCGTCCGACGAAGACCAGCCCCTCCGGGTCCGCCCGCACGAGGTCGCCGCTGCGGTAGGCCCGTTCCCAGCCGAGAGCGGGAAGCGGGGCGTACTTCTCGGCGTCCTTCGCCTCGTCGAGGTAGCGGGCGAGCCCCACTCCGCCGATGACCAGCTCTCCGGTCGCGCCCATGGCGACCGGCTCACCGGTCTTGTCCACGACGGCCAGGTCCCAGCCGTCGAGCGGCAGGCCGATCCGCACGGGCCCGCCGCCGTCCAGCCTCGCCGCGCAGGCGACCACGGTGGCCTCGGTCGGACCGTAGGTGTTCCACAGTTCGCGTCCCGGCACGGCCAGCCGTTCGGCCAGCTCGGGCGGGCACGCCTCGCCGCCGAAGATGAGCAGGCGGACGCGGTCGAGGGTCTCCATCGGCCACAGCGCCGCCAGGGTCGGCACGGTCGAGACGACGGTGATGTGCTTGTCCACCAGCCAGGGACCGAGGTCCATGCCGGTCCGCACGAGCGCGCGCGGAGCGGGCACCAGGCACGCGCCGTGCCGCCATGCCAGCCACATCTCCTCGCAGGACGCGTCGAAGGCGACGGACAGCCCGGCGAGCACCCGGTCTCCCGGTCCGATCGGCGCGTCCGCGAGGAACAGCCGCGCCTCCGCGTCCACGAACGCGGCGGCGCTGCGGTGCGTCACCGCGACGCCCTTCGGCGTGCCGGTGGACCCGGACGTGAAGATGATCCACGCGTCGTCGCCCGGCCCCGGCGCTCCTGTACGGCCCGCCGGCGCGCGGTGCGTGGCGATGGCCGAATCCGGACCGATGGAGGCCCCGATGGAGGCCCCGATCGAGGCGCAGACGGCGGCCTCGGAGAAGACCAGGGCGGCGCGCTCGTCCGGGTCGTCGGCGTCGACCGGCACATAGGCCGCGCCCGCCGCCAGCACCCCGAGGATCGCGATGTAGAGGTCCGCGGTGCCGGACGGCACGCGCACGCCGACGCGGTCGCCGGGCCCGACGCCCATGTCGCGCAGCCGGGTGGCGAGCCGGTCCACCTCGGCGCGCAGACCGGCGTAGTCGAGGATGACCGTGCCGTCGTCCAGCGCGGGCTGGTGGGGGTGCCGGCGGGCCGTCCGGTCGAGCACGTCGAGCAGGGTGCGGGCCACCGGGGTCTGTCCGCGCGAGGGGAACACCGCGGGCGTCTCCCACGGTCCTTCCGTCGCGAGGAGGTCCGCCGTTCCAACCGTCGTTCCGGCCGTTGGTGGGCGCAAGCTATCTCCTGTCGTCGAGCGGCAGCCGTTCCGCCGTGTCGTCCTAATCACGGGGAGCGCGCGTGGCCGCGCGGCGCGTGGAGCCGTCCCTCGTAATCGTGCCTGCCCGCCTGGGGCGGACCTGAATGCGAACAGCGCCCAGGATCGCCCTATTCCACCGATTATCCCTTACGGCCGGGGCCCGCCCTCGTGCCGCGTGGGGCGTTGGCGTGAAAGACCTGGTCCCCGGCTCGCCGGTCGGCGGGCCGGGGACGGGCGCTTCAACCGGTCAGCTGGGCAGGCCCCACGCCGCGCCGGGCTGGCTGATGGGGACCGGGGCGATCGTCAGCGGGGGAGTGGAACCGGCAGGGTACACGAGCACCTCCCGGTCCTTAGCCAGGTCGATCTCGATGATTCCGTTTCCGGCGTCGCGCCACGTGGCGGGCGAGCCGTCGTCCAGCGTGACCGTCAGCGTGGAGTCCTGCTGGGGCGTGACGTCCAGCCGGTCGAGGTTGGGGCCGCCGTTGACGGTCGTGGCCGTGGCCTTGATGAGGTTGGTCCCGGCGGTGAGGGTGTCGGTGAACGAGAGGGTCTGCCAGGTGTCCCAGTTGGCCGTCCCGGGGAACAGGATGGTGCCCGCGTTCATGCCGTTCACCGTGATGGCCATCGGGCGCTCCACGGTCGTGCCGTTGGCGTACCGGAACGTGAACGTGGCGCGGGTAGTGGCCGCCGCGTTGACGGTGAACTCGATCGAGCTGCCGGTGACGTTGTCGAAGTTGACGAAGCCCGTCCCGGTGAAGCCCAGATGATTGGACTCGACGACGCCCTGGGAGATGGTAGCGCTCTCGGCCTGGTAACTCGTGGTGACGCTCTGCGGCTCAACCTCCAGCGAGTCGAGGTTGGGGGCGCCGTTCGCCGTGGTCGAGGTGGCCCGGATCTTGTTGGCCCCGGCGTTGAGGGTGGCCGGGATCGTCACCGTCGTCCAGGTGTCCCAGTTGGCCGTGGGCGGGAAGTCGGGAGTGGCAACCGTTGTGCCGTTCACCGCGATGGCGGTCGGGCGGTTGGCGGTGGTCCCGTTCGCGAAGCGAAGGCGCAGGTTGACCGGGCCGGCCGTCGCCGCGTTCACGGTGAACTCCAGATAGCTGCCGGTGACGTTGTCGAGGTTGACGTAGCCGGTGCCGGTGAACCCGGTGTGCAGCGTCTCCAGGATGCCCTGCGAGATGGTCGCGTTCTCCGCCTCGTACACGGTGGCCGCCGTCGACTGCGCCAGGCCGTGCTTCAGCCGGAGCGGCTCGCCCGCGAGGCTGCGCAGCCGTACGAACTTGGTGACGCCCCCGGAGCGGACGGCGCTGACGAGGAACGCGCCCTGCACGCGGAAGTCGTGCAGCGTGACGTCCTTCCACGCCGACGGGATGGCGGGGAAGACGCGGATCACCCCGCCCCAGCTCTGGCAGAGCATGTCGTGAATGGTCTGCGAGCCCGACAGCGGCGTCTCGATCACCGGGCCGGCCTCGGTGTAGTGGGTGTTGGCCCGGCACGGGAAGGACGTCGTGGGGTCGAAGAACTTCATGAGATACGACAGGGCGGTGTCGCCCCGGCCCATCATCGCGTACATCGACCCGGCGCCCGTGTAGCTGAAGCCGCGGTGCGCGCCGGTGAGCGACTGCCAGCGGACGACCGACTTCTCGATCAGCGCCCAGTTCTGCGGCTGGTCCCAGTTGACCAGGTACAACGGATAGATCATCAGCAGGTGGGAGTAGTGCCGGTGCGACTGGTCGTACGGCGTGCCCGCGCCGATCATGTAACCGTTGGAGTCGGTCGGGTACGGCGTGAGCTGGC
This sequence comes from Planotetraspora sp. A-T 1434, assembly GCF_025420585.1. Classification (GTDB taxonomy): domain Bacteria; phylum Actinomycetota; class Actinomycetes; order Streptosporangiales; family Streptosporangiaceae; genus JAOEGB01. The sequence continues at coordinate 75,133 of NZ_JAOEGB010000005.1, forward strand.
TGAGCACCTGCCGCCACTTGCTCTCCAGCGGGTCGGCGATGCCCAGCCGGACCGACGAGTCCAGCAGGGTCTGGCAGCCCCACCGGATCAGCGCGAGGTCGTAGTTGGTGTCACCGCTCGGGACGACCGGGTACTCCGGTGAGAGCGTGGACGGCAGGTGCAGCTTGCCGTCGCTGCCGGTCGTCAGGAAGTGCAGGTAGTAGTTGATCGCCCGGCGCAGGAGCGGGAAGAGGGTGTCCCGCAGCAGCGTGTCGTCCATCGTGTGGCGGTAGGACAGCCACACGTTGTGCAGCGCCCAGGTCAGGTCGCCGACCTCCGCGCCGGACCCCGGGGTGCCCACGCCCCGGTTGGCGAACATGTCGGAGCTGCGGCCCACGCCCGCGGAGTCAGAGCGGTACGCGCTGCCCACGTTGTTGATCAGCTGCTGCTTGTTGTCGGAGAGCGTGGAGGTGAGTGAGTCGAGCTCCAGGTGGTTGGAGCCGTGGATCAGCCAGTATTCGAGCTCCACGTTGAGGTTCCACCACACCGCCGGCCACGGCGTGGGCTCCAGCCACGGCCCGGTCGTCGCCATCACGGGAGCCCCCGCCCGCGTGGCCGAGGCCACCTTGTAGAGCTGGATCCAGTGGAACGCCTGGAGGCGCTGGTCGGGGATCGACACGAAGCTCTTCTTGTAGAAGTCGTGCCACCAGGCCCGGTGGGTGTTCAGATAGGTGGCATACGCCACGGCGCTCGCCGTCTGCACGCGGTTGAGCGACGTGGCCTCGGCCGTGGTGGCCGGATAGCTGTGCGCGACCGTCAGATAGAGGAGACGCTGGCCGGAGGACGGCCCGGCGATCTCCCGGTACGCGGTGGCGGTCTGGCCGCCCCCGGTGAGCGGCTGGATGACCTGCTTCACGTCGCCGGTCGTCTTCGTCGTCCACGTCGGGTTCTCCGTGTAGCCGGAGGGCGGCGCCTCCGACGCGGACCGCGGGGTGATCGCCTTCTCAGGCGTGAACACCCACTTGACCTTTTCGGAGCCGCTCGGCGTGACCGAGGCCACGAAGACCTGGTCGTGGATGGACACCTGCAGCGTCAGCGTGCCGGAGCTGGTCGTGATGGTGCCGACCAGTTCGGCGTTCCACAGGTCGAGGCGCCAGTCGACCGACGAGATCGTGCCGACCGGCTGCAGGGTGAGATGACCGACCGGCAGACGGGCGGTGCCCCAGCCGCTGCCGAACTGCGGCCGGTGGTCCTGAACCTCGCCGTGCTGGACGGTGAACCGCACCTGGTTCTGGTTCGGCTCCTTGTAGACCATCGAGCCGAGCCGGCCGTCGCCGAGGAAGGGGCCTTCGTGCCAGACCGTGGGCAGCCTCTTCCAGATCAGGTCCTGCCCGCGCAGGAAGTCCGCCCACTGCGTGTCGGTGGTCATCCGGTTGTCGAGCGGCACCCCCGCGGCGAGGGCCCGCTCGGGCAGGGCGGACGTACGGCCCGCCGTCGCCGCTGCCGCCGGGGCCCAGGGGGACAGGGCCGCGACGGCCGCGCCTCCGACCGCCATGCCGATAACCGTTCGCCGCGACACGGGGTACTTGTCAGCGGGGTATTTGCCGGCGGAGTGATCATCGGTGGGGCAGTTGCCATCGTCCATACGCACCTCACACATCGGATCTATTTGGTTGTTAAGGACATTAATGGATGGAATCTGCGCTGTAAGGACCCAAATCATCGGACCTTAGCGCCTAGTCCTGCGCCTTTCCTCCGGCGAGGCGGCTGATCATGAGGGCCACCAGGATGATCACGCCGTAGACGAGCTGCTTCCACTCGCCCGGCACTCCGCGCAGAGTCAGGATGTTCTCGACCAGGCCGATGACGAGCACGCCGGTCAGCGCGCCGAACACCGTGCCCTTGCCGCCGTCGAGGCTTACCCCTCCGATCACCGCCGCCGCGAACACCATGAAGATCCAGCCGTTGCCCTGGTTGGCGCTGATCGAGCCCAGCCAGCCAGTGGTGAGGACCCCGGCCAGGGCCGCCAGCACCCCGCCGATGACGAACACGCCCCACACGACGCGCTCCACCCGCACGCCCGCCGCCCGCGCCGCGTCCGCGTTGCCGCCGATGGCGTACAGCGACCGGCCCAGCCGGAAGTAGCCGAGCGCGACGATGCCGACGGCGAACAGCGCCCCGGTGATCCAGATCGACGCGGGCAGGCCCAGCCACGTGGCGCTGCCGAGATAGAGGAACGACTGCGGCAGCTCGAACAGGCTCTTGCCGCCGGTGAGCCCGAGTTGGAGCCCCCGCACGACGATCAGCATCGCCAGCGTGACGACGAACGCCGAGAGCTGGAAACGCAGAATCAGAAAACCGTTGACCGTCCCGAGGAGGGCCCCGATCAGCAGGCACAGCGGGATGGCGAGGAACGTGGGCAGCCCGATGCCGAACCCTCCGGCCGACGACGGGATGACGAGCATCACCGCCAGCGCGGGCGCGAGGCCCACGGTCGACTCCAGCGAGAGGTCGAACTTCCCAGTGATCAGGATCAGCGCCTCGGCCAGCACGACCAGCGCGAGCGCCGTCTGCTGCTGCATGACGTTGATGAGGTTCTCGGCCGTCAGGAACGTCGGGCTCACCACCGCGCCCGCCCCGAGCAGGACGAGGATCACCGGCACCAGCGTGAGATCCCTGAACCTGCCGAGCCGCAACGCGACCGGCGCGACCCTCATCCGCTCACTCCGCTCAGTCATGCCACACACTCACGCTGATCACCTATGCGATTCACTTATGCGACGCCTTCCATCAGGGCGACCAGTTCCTGGTCGGTCCAGCCGCGCGGCAGGTCCCGGACGACGCGGCCGTGGAACATCACCAACACCCGGTCGCAGACGCGCAGGTCGTCGAGTTCGTCGGAGACGACGAGCACGCCCGAGCCGCGGCGTGCCGCGTCCTCGATCGCGCCGAGCAGCGCCTCCTTCGCCCGGACGTCAACCCCTGCCGTCGGGTCCACCACGACCAGGGCCTTCGGCTCGTTGGAGAGGGCCCGGGCCATCACGGCCTTCTGCGCGTTGCCGCCGGACAGCTCGCCCACCGGCTGCTCCGGCCCGCTCGCGCGGATGTCGAGCTCCCCGATCATCCGGGAGGCGTACGCCCGCTGCCTGGCCGTCGAGACCGCGCCGTACCGGCCAAGCCTTCGCGTGACTGGCAGCGTGACGTTCTCCGTGAGCGACAGCAGAGGAACGAACCCCTCCTTGTTTCGGTCCTCGGGGACGAATCCCAGGCCCGCCTCCAGCGCGGCCGCCACGTCGCCGGGGCGGAGCCGTACGCCGTCGATCGACACCGTGCCACGGCCGGCCCCGCGCAGCCCGGCGAGGGTCTCGGCCAGCGCCACCTTGCCGCTGCTGCCCGACCCCGCGAGGCCCAGCACCTCGCCCCGGTGGATCTCCAGGCTGACGTCCTCGTAGTGCCCCCCGAGGCTCAGCTCGTCCGTGCGTAGCACGACCTCCGGCGCCGGTGCGGCGCGGTCGGATCGCTCGCCCAGCGTGACGGCGTCACCCGTCATCGCCGCGACCAGGTCACCGTGCGGCAGCTCCGCTACAGGCGTGGTGAGCACGTGCCGCGCGTCACGGAACACCGTCACGTCGTCGCACACCTCGTAGACCTCGTTCAGGTGGTGCGAGATGAACAGCATCGTGACGCCCTGTTCCTTCAGGGCGCGCATGCGCGCGAACAGCCGCTGGATCGCCGGACCGTCGAGCTGCGCCGTCGGCTCGTCGAGGATGATGAACCTCGCTCCGGCCGACAGCGCCCGCGCGATCTCCACGAGCTGGCGCTGCTCCACCGTCAGCTCACCCGCGAGCCGGTCAGCCCGGACGGCCACGCCGTACCTTTCGAGGATCTCCTGCGAACGGCGGCGGAGCCCCCGCCACCTGATCGGGCCGCCGTCCGACTGGCGGTTGAGGAACAGGTTCTCCGCGACGCTGAGGCTCGGAATGATGGTCGACCTCTGGTACACGCAGGCGACCCGCCGCCGCCAGCCGTCCCGGTCGCCGAGCGGAGGCGCGGGCTCGCCGCCGAAGGACACCGTGCCCTCGTCCGGGCGGGCGAGCCCGGTCAGGATCGAGACCATCGTCGACTTGCCGGCGCCGTTGCGCCCCACGAGGGCGTGCGTCCTCCCGGGCGCGATCCGTATCCCGGCGCGGGTGAGCGCGACCGTGGCGCCGAAACGCTTCGTGACATCAACCGCTTCGACGGCTGTCCGTTGATCTGTCACTTGATCTGGTTTCCCCAGAGCGCCTTGTCGTCGACGTTATCCTTGGTCACGAGCGGAGCCGGAAGCTGGTCCTCCAGGCCGTTGGGGAGCTGGATGATCGTGCTGTCGTGGTCGGTCGGTCCCGGTGTGAAGGTCTTCCCGTCGACCGCGGCCTTCGCGTAGTAAAGGGCGTATTTGGCGTAGAGGTCCGCCGGCTGCGACACGGTCGCGTCGATCTGGCCGGCCCGGATCGCGGCGAACTCCTGCGGGATTCCGTCGTTGGAGACGACGAAGATGTGCTTGGCGTCCGTGGGCGGCACGAGCAGGTTCTTCGCCTTGAGCACCTGCAGCGTGGGCGCGAGGTGGACGCCGCCCGCGTGCATGTAGATGCCCTTGATGCCGGGATGCTGCTGGAGCAGGGTCTGCAGCATCGCGGCGGCCTTGCCGCCGTCCCACTCCGTCGGCGCCTCGTACACCGTGATCCCGGCGTACTTGGTCTTCATGCAGTCGCGGAACGCCTCCGCCCGGTCGCGGCCGTTCACCGACGACAGCGACCCCATGAGCTGGACGACCTCGCCCTTCCCGCCGAGCTTGTCGCCGAGGAACTCGCACGCCTTCTGCCCGTACGCCCGGTTGTCGGCGCGTACGACCATGTAGACGGGGCCCTTGTCCGGCCGGGTGTCGACGGAGACGACCGGGATCTTCTTGTTGGCGAGCTGCTCCAGCGTCGACACGATCGCGCCCGTGTCCTGCGGCGCCATGACGATGGCCTTGGCGCCCTGCCCGACGAGGGCGTTCGTGTTGGCGACGAGCTTCTGCACGTCGTTCTGCGAGTTGGTCGCCGGGAGTAGGTCGACCCCCAGCTCCTTGGCCTTCTCCGGGACGTACTTGATATAGGAGTTCCAGAAGTCGGAGTCCGCCCGGGGATGGTCGATGCCGACCTTGCCCCCGGCCGCTCCGGCGCCGCCACCGGTCGTGCCCCCGGTGGTGCCGGGGCTCGTGTCTCCCGAGCCGCACGCGGCCAGTGACAGCGCCATCGCCAGCCCCGCCACCGCCCCTGCAGGACCCCGCAATTTCATATCGCCTCCGCTGTATCGGCTCTAATGATCCGATGTATATCGGGGCCGGTGAGCGATGGTCAACCTCCTTAACGAATTAGTGACCGCGATCGATATATGCGATGATCGTTCCCTTCGCGTGCTTCGATCGGCGCGCTGAACCGCTGGGCCATGCCGTACGGCACTGCCGGGCCGAGCTAGACATCCGATGCCTGCTTACTGGCGGCCGGCTTGGCGGCGGGGGAGGCGCATGGTGAGGAGCTTGGCTCGGGGCGCCACTCGCCCGGCGAGGTTGAACAGGGCCTCGGTGCGCGTGCGATCCGCGTCGAGGTGTGTGAAGAGGTTGACGCCCAGATAGAACGTGATCGCGGCGTACGCGAGGTCGCGCGGGGGGAAGAGCTTGGCCAGCGGGGACCCGCCGATGACGCGCTCAAGCGTCTGCTCGACGAAGTCGATCCACGGCTCGGCCCGCTTGACGATCTCCTCCCGCAGCTCGGGCCGGGCGATGCTCGCGCCGACCAGCTCCGAGAAGAGCGTGATGTGGCCGCCCTCGATGTCCGCCCGGTAGATGCCTGTGGCGACCTCGACGAGCTCCTCCAGGCTCTTCGCTTCCGCCACGATCTCCCGGTAGGCCGTCATGCGCTGCTCGGATGAGCGGTCGAGGGCGGCCAGCAGCAGTGGATCGACGCCACCGAAGTGGTAGAAGACCAGCGCCGAGTTGACACCGGCCGCCTTGGCGATCGTCCGCGCGCTCGTCCCGGCGTACCCCTCGGTGCGGAGCGTCTCGGTAGCCGCCTCGATCAACCGTTCGCGTGTCTCGGCTCCCGATTGCTGCTTCCCGGCCACGGCATCCCCGCTCAGTGCGCACTCATCCTTGGGTTTGGCCTCATCATAAGGTTTAATCGCTTGATTAAACGTCATGCGGGTGGGAGCAGCCGGAACCCGGCTACAGCGGACGTGCCCGTTCGACGGGACGGACGTGGTCGTGGTCCTTGTCGCGATGGAGTTCTTCCGGGGATCCCGTGCCATCGATGACGAACAGGCCGATGGGATAAGCCAAAACCATTACCGCCAGCACCATCACAATGGCGCTTTTTTCCAGATTCAGGTCTAGCCAGATCGTCAGGTATGCCAGCGCCATGACGCACAGAAGAAGCCAGCCACACGCCTCCGCGTGTTGCTCCCTTTGGATGCGTGTGGCCAGCGCGGCGGTTACGAGCCAGACAAACGCCACAACTTCCGCGGCGACGATGAAACGCTGCGTTCGGACGAACGCCCGCTCCCCCTTGAAGCGCTTTCGCAGCCGTGTTTCCTGAACGATCCCGATCAACAGAAGCGCGAGGAGTAGCAGCGAAGCCAGCACGAGAAGCCAGATGAACACAGGAAACGAGAGGAACCCCGGCACGCTTCCCGCTGGCGGCGGCGTCGCCGGACCTCCCGGGATGAGCCGTGCCCCAGGCGTGACGACCCGGCATCCGCTCACTGTCGGAATCGATCCCAGCGGACATGAGGCTGGCGCTGTAGGTCGGGGAGGGATTAATCCGGAAAATACCGGATTCGGTGTCGGGCCCACAGCCAAATCCTATGCGGCGTGCGTGAAAAGCTTCTCTGGTCAGCGGCATATGGGAAATGGTGAGCACCAGGTGCGACGTTCCTGTTAACGCTGAGTGGTGGATGGCTGGGAAGGCCGGCGCCTCGAGAGCAATGATCAGAACCTGTGGATGGCCCTCGGCCTGGTGACGTGAAGAGGCGTACCTTCCGAGAAAGATCTGGAATCCATGGCACTTTGATCAAGCGCCGGGGCATGCGGGCCCCGTGCTCGCGCTACCGTGCGCCTGCGGCAGCGGGTCACCAAGGGATCCAGCTCGAGGGCCGCCGGAGTCGCGGTCAGGAGGCGATACTCAACCCGCCTGGCACGCCACGCAGTGTCGGTCTGAGCGACTCCAGGACGACCAGGAGCGCGAGCCCGACTGAGTCGGCGAGCGCCATGTCGTCCTCTGGCGCAGGGCTGTCGTCGACCGTCACGACGAGTTCGGGCAGCCGGTCGTCGTAGGACGCCTCAGGACGGGCCTGACGCGATCGCAGGACGTCGAAGCTGATCCGGCCGACCACCGTGGTCAGCCAGCCGGCAAGGTTGTGGATGGTCGCCGTGTCCTGTCGGGAGAGCCGCAGCCAGGTCTCCTGGACCACGTCCTCGGCGTCGGCGTGCGATCCGAGCATGCGGTAGGCGACCGCGCGCAGCCGGTCGCGCTGGGCCTCGAACGCCTCGGCAACCGAGTCCGTCGGGCTGGTCCACCTGCGCGCCAGCCAGATCAACGGCTGTAGCCCGTGCGTCTTTGCCGGGGTCGCGGCGGCCAAGAAGCACGGAGAGACCGACGAGCGGCTGCACAACGTGGTCACCTGAGAAGTCAGCCCGGCGTCTGACGACGCTTTGGGAAGGCGTACGGCACGCCGCTCGTCCTGAGTGGGCGAGCGGCGTGCCATACCGGCGGCTGTGCCTGTTGGGCGGGGTACGCCCGCTGTCAGCGGGTGGGGGAGCCGGGGTCGGTGAGGCCGGCGCGGCGCAGGGCTTCGGCCATGGCCCCGCTTGGCGCGCCAGAGCCTCGGTTGGAACCCCTGGAAGAGTCACGGCTCGCCCTGCCCTGGTTCTGCCGGGGCTGGCCACCGCGACCCCCCTGCGAGGCCCCGCGCTCGCCGTCGCGCTGTTCCCGCTGGCCTCCCCGCTGACCTCCGCGTTGGCCGTCTCGCTGCGCCTCGCCTCGGCCGCCGCCTTGGCCCGCGCGGTTGCCGGGGGCGGTCTCGTCGTCGAGGCGGAGCGTCAGGGAGATGCGCTTGCGCGGGATGTCCACGTCGAGCACCTTCACACGTACGACGTCGCCCGGCTTGACCACGTCGCGCGGGTCCTTGACGAAGGTGTTGGACATGGCCGAGACGTGGACGAGGCCGTCCTGGTGGACACCGACGTCGACGAACGCGCCGAAGGCCGCCACGTTGGTCACCACGCCCTCCAGGAGCATGCCGGGCGCGAGGTCCGCGATCTTCTCCACGCCCTCCTTGAAGGTCGCGGTCTTGAAGGCCGGGCGGGGGTCGCGGCCCGGCTTCTCCAGCTCCTTGAGGATGTCGGTGACGGTCGGCAGGCCGAAGGTGTCGTCCACGAACTCCGCGGGCTTGAGCGAGCGCAGCGCCGCCGTGTTGCCGATCAGCGTGCGGAGGTCGCTCTTGGTCGTCTGGAGGATGCGGCGCACCACGGGGTACGCCTCGGGGTGCACGCTGGAGGCGTCGAGGGGGTCTTCGCCTCCGGGGATGCGGAGGAAGCCCGCGCACTGCTCGAACGCCTTGGGGCCGAGCCGCGGCACCTCCTTCAGCCCGCGCCGGGACCGGAAGGGGCCATTGGCGTCGCGGTGCGCCACGATGTGCTCCGCCAGCCCGGAGCCGATGCCGGAGACGCGGGTCAGCAGCGGGGCCGAGGCCGTGTTGACGTCCACGCCGACGGCGTTCACGCAGTCCTCGACCACCGCGTCGAGCGAGCGCGACAGTTTGATCTCGGACAGGTCGTGCTGGTACTGCCCCACGCCGATCGACTTCGGATCGATCTTGACGAGCTCGGCGAGGGGGTCCTGCAGGCGGCGGGCGATGGAGACCGCGCCACGCAGGGAGACGTCCAGACCGGGAAGCTCCTGGGAGGCGTAGGCCGACGCCGAGTAGACCGAGGCCCCGGCCTCGGACACCATGACCTTCGTGAGGTTCGGCATGAGCTTGACGAGCTCCCCGGCGAGCTTGTCGGTCTCGCGGGAGGCCGTGCCGTTCCCGATCGCGATCAGATCGACGCCGTGCTCGGCGGCGAGCCGCCCGAGGACGGCGAGGGACTGGTCCCACTGCCGCTTCGGCTCGTGGGGGTAGATCGTCTCGGTGGCCACGACCTTGCCGGTCGCGTCGACCACCGCCACCTTCACGCCGGTCCGCAGGCCGGGGTCGAGGCCCATGGTCGCGCGGGTGCCGGCAGGAGCGGCCAGCAGCAGGTCGCGCAGGTTGGTGGCGAAGACCCGGACGGCCTCCTCCTCGGCCGCCTGCCACAGACGGGTCCGCAGGTCGATGCCGAGGTGGACGAGGATGCGGGTGCGCCACGCCCAGCGGACGGTGTCCGCCAGCCACCTGTCCGCAGGACGGCCCTGGTCGGAGACGCCGAAACGCCGCGCGATCCGCAGTTCGTAGTCGTTCGGCTCCTCCGCCTCGGGGTCGAGTGTGAGAGAGAGGACCTCTTCCTTCTCGCCGCGGAACATCGCGAGGATGCGGTGCGAGGGCAGCTTGGTGAAGGGCTCGGAGAAGTCGAAGTAGTCGGAGAACTTGGCTCCGGCTTCCTGCTTGTCGTCCCGGACCTGGGCGACCAGACGGCCGCGGGACCACATCCGCTCGCGCAGGTCGCCGATGAGGTCGGCGTCCTCCGCGAAGCGCTCGACGAGGATCGCGCGGGCGCCTTCCAGCGCCGCCGCCGTGTCGGCCACTCCCTCCCCGACGAAGGCCTCCGCCGTGGCCGCCGGGTCGAGCGACGGGTCGGCCAGGAGCTTGTCGGCGAGCGGCTCCAGACCCGCCTCTCTGGCGATTTGGGCCTTGGTGCGGCGCTTGGGCTTGAAGGGCAGGTAGATGTCCTCCAGCCGGGCCTTCGAGTCGGCCGCCATGATCTGCGCTTCGAGCGCGTCGTCGAGCTTGCCCTGTGAGCGGATGGACTCCAGGATCGCCGCGCGGCGCTCCTCCAGCTCGCGCAGGTAGCGCAGTCGCTCCTCGAGTGTGCGCAGTTGCGCGTCGTCGAGCATGCCGGTCGCTTCCTTGCGGTAGCGGGCGATGAACGGCACCGTGGCTCCACCGTCGAGCAGGTCGACGGCCGCGGTGACCTGGTTCTCGCGCACGCCGAGCTCTTCGGCGATCCGCTGCTGAATAGAGATCGTCACAATCCTGATCCACCTTCTTCCGGGAGGCTCTCATTGTGCCGGATCGGCGATGCGGGCCGCCCTCACTCGCCTGCGGACCCCGCACCCCGCCCCCGCGGGCGTCCCACACCCTGGCCCGCCCGTACGCCCTTGAGCGCCGGCCCGCCCGTACGCCCTTGAGCGCCGTTCTCCGCGATGCGCCAGTATGGTCTGTCTGCCAAGCAACGCCGTAGGTGACAAGGAGAGTGAGCCGGGGTGACCACGTCGGCGCAGCGGGAGGCGTCCGGGACGGTGCGGGCGTGGCTCCTGGAGGGCCTGCACCGCGAACGCGTGCCGTCCGGTCCGCACAAGGACAGCCCGGAGAAGCAGCACACCTGGTGGCAGGTGATGTGCCTGACCGGTGTGGACTACTTCTCCACCCTCGGCTACCAGCCGGGCATCGCCGCCGCCGCGGCCGGGGCGCTGTCGCCGATCGCGACGTCCCTCCTGGTGGCGCTCACCCTGTTCGGGGCGCTGCCGACCTACCGCGCGGTGGCCGAGCAGAGCCCCAACGGCATGGGATCCATCGCGATGCTGGAGCGGCTGCTGCCCCACTGGTGGGGCAAGCTCCTCGTGCTGGTGCTGCTCGGCTTCGTCGCCACCGCGTTCATCTTCACGATCACGCTGTCGGCGTCGGACGCGACCGCGCACATCCTGGAGAACCCCTTCGTCCCGGGCTTCCTCGACGGGCAGCAGGTCCCCATCACGCTGCTGCTGATCGCGCTGCTCGGCGCGATCTTCCTGCGCGGCTTCAGCGAGGCCATCGGGCTCGCGGTCGTGCTGGTCGCCGTATATCTCGTGCTCAACGTCGTGGTCATCGCCGTGGCGCTGTGGGAGGTCGTGTCCCACCCGCAGCTCATCGACGGCTGGCAGCACACGCTGACAGCCGAGCACTCCAGCCCCCTCGCGATGATCGGGGTGTCGCTGCTGGTGCTGCCCAAGCTGGCGCTCGGCCTTTCCGGATTCGAGACCGGGGTGGCCGTGATGCCGCAGATCCAGGGCGAACTGCGGGAGCGGATCAAGGGCGCGCGGCGGCTTCTCACGACCGCCGCGCTCATCATGAGCGTGTTCCTCCTCACCAGCAGCGTGGCGACGAGCATGCTGATCCCGGCGAAGGAGTTCCAGACGGGCGGCAAGGCGAGCGGCCGCGCCCTGGCCTACCTCGCCCACGAGCATCTCGGCGACTGGTTCGGCACGGCGTACGACATCAGCACGATCGCCATCCTGTGGTTCGCGGGCGCGTCGGCCCTGACCGGCCTGCTCAACATCGTGCCGCGCTACCTTCCCCGGTACGGCATGGCGCCCGACTGGGCCCGCGCGGTCCGTCCGCTGGTGCTGGTCTTCACCGCCATCGCGTTCGCCATCACGCTCCTGTTCGGCGCGCAGGTGGAGCCGCAGGGCGGCGCGTACGCCACGGGGGTGCTGGCCCTGATCCTGTCGGCCGCGGTCGCCGTCACGATCAGCGCGTACCGCGCGGGGCGGGCTTTCCCGGCCGCGGCATTCACGGTGATCTCGCTGGTCCTCGGCTACGCCGCCGTGGAGAACATCAGGGAGCGCCCGGACGGCCTCAGCATCGCGCTGCTCTTCGTCGTGGCCATCGTCGTGACGTCGCTGGTCTCGCGGGCCACCCGCTCCACGGAGCTCCGGGTGACCAAGGTGGAGCTGGACGAGGCGGCCCGCCGGATCGTCATGGACAACCCCGGCGAGCTCCGCCTGATCGCCAACGAGCCGGACGCGCGGGACTCGGCCGAGTACGCCGAGAAGGACCGCGAGACACGGGAATATCATCACCTGCCCGACGACGAGCCGATGATCTTCCTGGAGGTCACCCTCGGCGACGCGTCGGAGTTCGAGTCCGAGCTGCTGGTGACGGGGGAGACACGGCACGGGTATCAGGTGCTGTCCGTCCGGAGCGCGGTGGTGGCCAACACGATCGCGGCGATCCTCTTCCACCTGCGGGACATGACGGGCAAGCGGCCCCACGTGTACTTCCACTGGGCCGAGGGCAACCCGGTCGGGGCTCTGCTGCGCTACCTGGTCTTCGGCGGGGGCGACGTGCCGCCGCTGACCCGCGAGGTCATCCGGAAGGCGGAGCCCGAGACCGGCCGCCGCCCCCAGGTGCACGTCAGCTGAGACGTCAGCTGAGACGTCAGCTGAGACGTCAGCTGGGAGGTGAGCTGGGAGCGGATGACGCCGGATGACACGGTGAGGGCCGGGACGGAGAAGACGCTCTCCCTCCCGGCCCTCCAGCGTTCCCTTACCGGTTCCGCCACCGCGCCTTACCGCGCCGATCGGACATGCGTCGGGCATGGGTGACCGGCGCGGAAGGCTACTGGCGGTGATCGGTTCCGGTCACGGCACTACCCGATTGTGAGCTTGTCGATGTTGGGTCCGCCGTCGGCGGTGCTGGATGTCAGCTTGATCGTGTTGGACCCGGAGTTCAGCGTGATCGGGATGGTCTTGGTCGCCCAGGTGTCCCAGTCGGCGGTCGGCGGGAAGGACAGGTCGTTGGCGACGAGGACGCCGTTGACGGTGATGTCCATCGGCCGGTTGACGGTCGTGCCGTTGGAGTAGCGGATCGTGAGCGAGGTCGCGCGGGCCGTGGTTGAGCTGACGGCCTGCTGCAGGTAGCTGCCGGCGATGTTGGTGAAGTTCACGAACCCGGTGCCGGTGTAGCCGAGGTGGTTGGACTCGACCACGCCCTGGGAGATCGTGGCGTTCTCCGCCTGGTAGTCCACTGCGGCCGGAGCCGGGTCGACCTCGATGTAGTCGGTGTTGGGGCCGCCGTTGGCCGTGACGCCCGTCGCCCGGATGAGGTTGGTCCCGGCGTTGAGCGTGGCGGTGATGGTCTTGGTGGCCCAGGTGTCCCAGTTCGCGGTTGGCGGGAAGGACAGGTCGTTGGCGACGAGGTTGCCGTTGACGGTGACGTCCTCCGGCCGGTCGACCGTGGTGCCGTTGGCGTACCGGAGCTTGATGTTGTACTGGCCGGCTGTCGGCGCGTTGACGGCCCACTGGACGTAGCTGCCGGCCACGTTGGTGTAGTCGACGAAGCCGGTCCCGGAGTAGCCGAGGTGGTCCGACGCGACGGTGCCCTGGGAGATCGTCGCGGTCTCCGCCTCATACCGGTTGGACGGGGTGGGTGAGGGCGACGGGGACGGGCTCGGCGACGGCGACGGGCTGGGCGAGGGGGAGGGGCTGGGGGTGGCGTTGTTGGTCCACTGGTAGGCCCGCATGTTGGTGGTCAGCATGTAGGTGTCCTGCAGCGACCCGGAGGTGTCGCCGAGCGACCGGTAGATGCCCCACTTGGGCCGCACGCGGTCGCCGAGGTAGGTGTCGATCCCGGTCTTGGACTTGTCCAGGATCGTCGTCCCGGCCTTCTTGATCACGAATCGCAGCGAGCCGGACGTGCCGTCACCGATCTTGGACTCGACCTCCACGTCGATCCAGGAGTTCTGCAGCGGCACCAGCGGCGTCGACCCGATGATGATGCCGTCGTTGAAGTCCTCCATCTGGATGATCTGCTGGTTGCTGCCGTCCCGCTCGAGCGAGATCGTCATGATCGGCGACGATCCGGTGCCCGGCATCTTGAACTGCATGATGTGGGTGAAGGTCGTCGTGCCCTTCAGCGTGCTGGGGATGTACAGGGAGTAGGTGATCCGCCAGGTCTGGCCGGTCAGCATCTCCAGGTACGGGCCGCCCGCGGGGGTCCGCATGCCGGAGACCTCCTGGCGCTGCCGGTCGGTGCTGCTGTCGCGGTCGACCATGTGCATGTTCCACCGGAAGTTGTTGCCCTCGGTGAAGATGTGCGGCTGGCCGGCCGGGTGCGAGTCCGCCCGGTCGTCCTCGACCGTCTCGAAGGCCGCCAGCCCGTCGGTGCTGGCCGTGGGGGCCCACTTCAGCTCCCAGCCAGGTGCCGCCTGGGCGGGGGTCTGGGTCAGCGGCAAGACCCCGAGGGAGGCGAGCAGCGCTCCGCCGAGGACTGCTAAGAATCTTTTCTTTTTCATGGCCCGGTTACTCCAGGTAGTCGAGATTGGGGCAGCCGTTGGCCTTGGTGGCTACGTCGCGCACGATGGTGCTTCCGGCTTGGGGGGATACTTCTGGTAATTATGATGTCCCAATTGCCGGTTGCGCCGCCAGTGATCGAGTGAGGTGATCCGAAAGGCGGAGCCCGAGATCGGCCGCCGCCCCCAGATCCATGTGAGCTGAGGGACGACGGGGAGGAGGGGGCCACCCGGCCCGCCGGGTCACGCGACCGGGCCTGCCGTGGCACCGCTTCCCGCGCCGATCGGACATGCAGGGCACATCTAACCGGCGCGGAAGCTACACGCCGTGATCGGTTCCGGTCACGGCACTACCCGATTGTGAGCTTGTCGATGTTGGGTCCGCCGTCGGCGGTGCTGGATGTCAGCTTGATCGTGTTGGACCCGGCGTTGAGCGTGGCGGTGATGGTCTTGGTGGCCCAGGTGTCCCAGTCGGCGGTCGGCGGGAAGGACAGGTCGTTGGCGACGAGGACGCCGTTGACGGTGATGTCCATCGGCCGGTTGACGGTCGTGCCGTTGGAGTAGCGGATCGTGAGCGAGGTCGCGCGGGCCGTGGTTGAGCTGACGGCCTGCTGCAGGTAGCTGCCGGCGATGTTGGTGAAGTTCACGAACCCGGTGCCGGTGTAGCCGAGGTGGTTGGACTCGACCACGCCCTGGGAGATCGTGGCGTTCTCCGCCTGGTAGTCGACCGCGGCGGGGGCGGGGTCGACCTCGATGTAGTCGGTGTTGGGGCCGCCGTTGGCCGTGACGCCCGTCGCCCGGATGAGGTTGGTCCCGGCGTTGAGCGTGGCGGTGATGGTCTTGGTGGCCCAGGTGTCCCAGTTCGCGGTTGGCGGGAAGGACAGGTCGTTGGCGACGAGGTTGCCGTTGACGGTGACGTCCTCCGGCCGGTCGACCGTGGTGCCGTTGGCGTACCGGAGCTTGATGTTGTACTGGCCGGCTGTCGGCGCGTTGACGGCCCACTGGACGTAGCTGCCGGCCACGTTGGTGTAGTCGACGAAGCCGGTCCCGGAGTAGCCGAGGTGGTCCGACGCGACGGTGCCCTGGGAGATCGTCGCGGTCTCCGCCTCATACCGGTTGGAAGGGGTCGGCGTGGGTGAGGGCGACGGCGAGGGGCTCGGGGTCGCGTTGTTGGTCCACTGGTAGCCCCGCATGTTCGTGATGAGCATGTAGGTGTCCTGCAGCGACCCGGAGGTGTCGCCGAGCGACCGGTAGATGCCCCACTTGGGCCGCACGCGGTCGTCCAGGAACGTGTCGATCCCCGTCTTTGTCTGGTCGAGGATCGTCGTGCCGGCCTTCTTGATCACGAACCGCAGCGACCCGGCCGTGCCGTCACCGATCTTGGTCTCGACCTCCACGTCGATCCAGGAGTTCTGCAACGGCACCAGCGGCGTCGACCCGATGATGAGGTTGTTCTCGTTGAAGTCCTGCATCTCGATGATCTGCTGGTTGCTGCTGTCGCGGTCCAGCGAGATCGTCATGATCGGCAGCGAGCCGGTGCCCGGCATCTTGAACTGCATGATGTGGGTGAAGGTTGTCGTGCCCTTCAGCGTGCTCGGGATGAACATGGAGTAGGTGAAGCGCCAGCTCTGGCCGGGCAGCATCTGCAGGTACGGCCCGCCGGCCGGGGTCCGCATGCCGGCGACTTCCTGGCGCTGCCGGTCGGTCATCGTGTCCCGGTCGACCATGTGCATGTTCCAGCGGAAGTTGTTGCCTTCCGTGTAGATGTGCGGCTGGCCGGCCGGGTGCGAGTCCGCCCGGTCGTCCTCGACGAGCTCGAAGGCCGCCAGCCCGTCGGTGCTCGCGTTGGGAGCCCATTTCAGCTCCCAGCCGGGAACCGCCTGGGCGGGGGTCTGCGTCAGCGACACGAACGCGAGGGGAGCGAGGAGCACCCCGCCGAGGATGGCTAAGAACTTCTTTCTCATGGCCCGGTCAACTCCAGGTGATCGACGTTGGGGCAACCGTTGGCCGTGGTGGCGATGACGCGCACGGTGGTGCTCCCGGCGTTTAGTGAGACGGTGAGTGTTGCGTTGGCCCAGGTGTCCCAGTTGCCGGTTGGGCCATGTCTGACCCATTGGCGTTCTGTTGTGCTATCTGGTCCAGCGGGGGCGACAGGCTGCCGCCGTGCCCGCGAGGTGATCCCGGAGGCGGAGCCCGGCATCGGGCGCCGCCTCCGGACAGATGTCAGCTGACGAAAGGCCGGGGAGGTGCGGAACCTCCCCGGCCCGCTGGGTCAGCCCAGACCGTTCTTCATCGCGGTGATGAGCTCGCCGTTGGAGGTGTCGCCGGTGAGTTCCCAGAAGAACGCGCCGCCGAGGCCCTGGTTCTTCGAGTAGCTCATCTTCCCGGCGATCGTGCTCGGGGTGTCGTAGCTCCACCAGTTGCTGCCGCACTTGGCGTACGCCGTGCCGGCGACGGTGCCGGTTGACGGGCAGCTGTTCTTGAGGACCTTGTAGTCCTCGATGCCCTGCTCGTAGGTGCCCGGCGCCGGGCCCGTCGCCGTGCCGCCCGGCGCGCTCTGCGTCACGCCGGTCCAGCCGCGGCCGTAGAAGCCGATGCCGAGCAGCAGCTTGCTCGATGGCACGCCCTTGCTCTTCAGCTTCTGGATGGCCGCGTCGGAGTAGAAGTTCGCGATCGGGATGCCGGTGTAGGAGTTGAGAGGCGAGTGCGGCGCGGTCGGACCCTGGGCGGCCCAGGCTCCGAAGTAGTCATATGTCATGACGTTGTACCAGTTCACGTACTGCGCCGCGCCGCCGTAGTCGGCAGCGTCGATCTTGCCGCCGGACGTGCCGTCCGCCGTGATGGCGGCGGTGATGAGGTAGCTCGACCCGAAGCGGGACCGAAGCGCGGACATGAGGTTCTTGAAGGCGGCCGCCCCACTGGTGTCACAGCTGAGGCCACAGGCGTTCGGGTACTCCCAGTCGATGTCGATGCCGTCGAACACGTCGGCCCAGCGCGGGTCCTCGACCAGGCTGTAGCACGAGTTGGCGAAGGCGGTCGGGTTGGCCGCGGCCTGCCCGAAGCCGCCGGACCAGGTCCAGCCGCCGAACGACCAGATGATCTTCAGGCCGGGGTGCTTCGCCTTCAGCTTGCGGAGCTGGTTGAAGTTGCCGCGCAGCGCGCCCGCGTCCCAGGTGTCGGAGACGCCGTCCACGCTGGAGGCCGCGTCGTAGAACTTGTCGTAGTCCGCGTAGGCGTCGCCGATCGCGCACTGGCCGTTGGTCACGTTGCCGAAGGCGTAGTTGATGTACCCGAGCTTGCTGGCGGAGCCGCTGGTCTCGATGTTCTTGACGTGGTAGTTGCGCTGGTAGACGCCCCACTCGACGAAGTAGCCGAGCAGCTTGTTGCCGCCACCGCCGCCTCCGCCGCTTTGGGTGGTGCCGGTGACGGAGTTGCTGGCGGCCGACACGTTCCCGGCGGCGTCCTTGGCCTTGACGGTGTAGGTGTAGCTGGTGCTCGCCGCGAGACCGGTGTCGGTGTAGGTGGTGCCGCTCACGGTGTTCAGCAGGGTGGAGCCGCGGTAGACGTCGTAGGCGGTGACGCCGACGTTGTCGGTCGAGGCGCCCCACGACAGCGAGACGCTGGAGGTGGTCGTGCCGGTCACCTGGAGGTTGGAGGGCGCGCTGGGTGGCGTCGTGTCCCCGCCTCCTCCGGTGCCCTGTGTGGTGCCGGTGACGGAGTTGCTGGCGGCCGACACGTTCCCGGCGGCGTCCTTGGCCTTGACGGTGTAGGTGTAGCTGGTGCTCGCCGCGAGACCGGTGTCGGTGTAGGACGTGCCAGTGACGCTCGTCACGAGCGTGGAGCCGCGGTAGACGTCGTAGCCGGTGACGCCGACGTTGTCGGTCGAGGCGCCCCACGACAGCGAGACGCTGGAGGTGGTCGTGCCGGTCACCTGGAGGTTGGAGGGCGCGCTCGGCGGGGTCGTGTCACCGCCGCCCCCACCGCCGCCGGTGACCGAGATCGCCGACACCGTGGCGTAGTTCGCCCCGCCGTTCATGTTGAACTGCACGTTGAGCTGGCCGTCGCTGACCGTCGTGGTGAACGACCTGTCGCAGGCGGTCAGCGCGCCGCAGGAGGCGAAGATGTCGAAGCCGGTGAGCACGGTGGCGCCCTCGGCCTTAACGTCGAACTTGCGCTGGCCCGCGGCGTTCGCCCAGTCCTCGACCATCTTCAGCGTCACCGTGTAGGTGCCGTTGGCCACGTCGAACTTGTAGCCGGTCCAGCCGCTGAAGAGGTTGTAGTTCTGGTAGAGCGCGTCATCGGTGGTCCCGGCGATGGCACTCGCTGTCGAGCTCGCCCCGTACAACGTGTCGTAGCCCCAGTTGCCGCTGGCGTACGCCTTGTCGGCGGACCACGAGTTCCCCGAGCCGTCGGTGAAGGCCGGGCCGTTCGAGTTGGCGCGAATCGGGACGGCCACCGCCCCGTACGCGCTGGGCACCGAGACGGCGAGAGGAACCAGCAGTGCCCCCACTGCCGCTAAGAGTGTCGGAAGAATCCTGCGTTTCATCAATGCTCCACGTCCAATGGGCGGATGGCGAGGGGTGGGGTGCGGTGGACGCGTGCGAGGCGGCGGAGGGGCCGGTCGCTGGGTGGGTCGCAGTGTTTGGTTGTGCGGTGTCGCGCGGTGTCGCGCGGTGTCGCGCGGTGGCTTCGCGATGGTTCGCGGTGGGCTCGCGGTCTGTTTCGCGGGTGCGGGGGCTTGTCAGGACGGGGGCGGCGATCGCGGCATGGGCGCGCTTCCTGCCAGTGGGTTCCCGAGGAATTGTTAGTAAGCTTTCTTTTTTAAATTGAGGTGAACTTACCCGCAGGCCGATGCACCGTCAATATGCGTGAACGGCTGACGGCCGCAGGCCGAGGCTCCCAGGAGGCCCGTCAGCGCAGAACCTTCTCGTAGACCTCGACGCTCGTGATCACGAGGAGTGAGAACGCCAGCAGGGCGTACGTCATGATCGGGGAGTGACCGCGGCCACCAGTGGTCGCGAAGGGGGTCGCGGCCGCCGCCGCGCGGGCCCGGGCGATCGCCGCCTGGTGGGAGAGGTAGCCGGTGGGGAAGGTGGTCACGCTGCCGCAGCCGCAGGCGGGACAGGTCATGCCGGACCACGGGGGCTGGACCTGCGTGCCCTCCCGGGTCCAGACGACCACGTCGTTGCCGTGTCCGTCGGACATGCGCCGGACGAGGTACTCCTCCTCCCAGACGAGCAGACACCGCAGGCACTCGAACGGCCACGTCTCGTAGGCGCTGAACCCCTCCCGCACCTTGATCACCCCCACATTCCACAAAGCCCTTTTCGAGTGTGGTCGTGTGGTCGGAACGCCCGCAAGGGGAGGGCATGCCACGATTAGTAATGATTGCGTCGCTCCCCGCGCCGTGACTCAGGGGCGCCTCAGCACACTTCAGCAAGCGCAGTACGGCTCAGGCCAGCTCCAGCACCCCGTCGATCGCCTGCAGCGCGAGGGTCTTGTAGCCCACCGAGTCGAACAGCACGGTGACCCGGTCGCTCTCCCGGCTCATCACGACCCCCTGGCCCCACTCGGCGTGCCGTACGGTCGCGTGGAGCGGGAACGGCCCATCACCGGCGTCGGGGGCGCTCGCCTCGCCCGACCGGCAGGTGTCGCAGGCCCCGCAGGCCCGCTCGTACGGCTCGCCGAAGTATTCGAGCAGGAAGCGGCGGCGGCAGCCGGTCGTCTCCGCGTAGCCACGCATCATGTCGAGGCGCGACTCCTCCAGGCGGTGCCGCATTTTGTCGAGCTCCACGGCGCGCGCGGCGGCCTCCCGGGGCGGCGGACCGTCGTCGGCGTATCTCAGCCCGCCTCCGTGGGCGGCCTCCACGGCCCCGGCCCGCTCCAGCAGGTTGATCTGGGAGGTCAGCTTGGCCGCCCCGATGCCGAGCAGCTCCCGCAGCTCCCCGGCCGCGACCTCGTCGCCGTTCCGGCCCCCCTCTCCGCCGCCGCTCTCGCCCCCGCGCCCGTTTCCGTGCTCGCGGACGATTGTGGCGATCCGCTCCAGGAGCTCCCCGCCGGCCCGGCCGCCGGTGAAGAACTTGCGCAGCCCGAGGTCCTCGGACCTGTAGAACAGCACGGCCGAGGCGGGGTCGCCGTCACGGCCGGCCCGGCCGATCTCCTGGTAATAGGCGTCGACCGACTCCGGGGGCGAGGCGTGCAGCACGAACCGGACGTCGGGCTTGTCGATCCCCATGCCGAACGCCGACGTCGCCACCACGACGTCGAGCTCGTCTCCCTGGAAGCGCTCGTGGACCTCCCGGCGCTCGCTCGCCTTCATCCCCGCGTGGTACGGCTCGGCCCTGCGGCCCCGCTCCCGGAGCAGCTCGGCGTACTCCTCGGCCTGGCGGCGGGTGGCCACGTAGACGAGGCCGACGCCGCCGAGCCCCGCGGCGTGATCGGCGAGGGCCCTGCGCTTGTCCTCGTCCCTGACGAACCGGCGGACCTCCAGATCGAGGTTGGGCCGGTCGAAGCCGCGGACGATCTGCTGGGCCCCCGTGATGCCGAGAGATCGAATGATCTCCTCGCGTACGGTCGGGGCCGCGGTCGCCGTCATCGCGATCACCGGCGGGCGGCCGAGCCGTTCGATCACCTTGCCCAGCCGCAGATATTCCGGCCGGAAGTCGTGACCCCAGGCGGACACGCAGTGTGCCTCGTCCACCGCGACGAGCGAGGGCCGCGTCTCGGCCAGCCGGTCGACCACCTCCGGCTTGGCGAGCTGCTCGGGGGAGAGGAACACGTACTCGGCGTGGCCGGCGGTGACCTGGTCGAGGCCCGCGTCCACCGATCCGGCCGAGTTCACCGCCACCGCGCCGCCCGCGCCTGCCCTGAGCAGGCCCATGACCTGGTCGCGCTGCAGGGCGATGAGCGGGGAGACGACGACCGTGGGCCCGTCGAGGATGAGGGCCGGCACCTGGTAGACCGCGGACTTGCCGCCTCCGGTCGGCATGACGAGGAGCACGTCACGCCCGGCCAGCAGGTGCTCCATCGCCTCCTGCTGGCCGGGACGGAGCTGCTCCCAGCCGAACGTGTCGCGGGCGGTGGCGCGGAGCCGTCTGCCCCGCCTGCCGAAGCGCCGTCCCCAGCTTCCGCCCGCCCAGGCGCCGGTCCAGCGCCCGTTCCAGTTGCCCGCCGAGTCGCCCCAGCCAGCCGACCGGCCACCTGACCGGCCGGCCCTTCGCCTCTCGCCCATGGTCACCGCTTTCCTCGCCGATCCGTCCTGCCCTACCCCGAGGAAGACGGGCGAACCGGCTCCAGAGACAGGGCAGCGGCACCGGCAGCGGGGAGGGTCAGCCGGAGTCGGAGCCGCGCAGGGCCAGCGTCCTGTTGGTGAAGCCCGTGCCGGAGAAGGCGTTGCGGTAGCCGGCCCCCCAGATCATGGTGGTTCCGTTCGGTCCGGCGACCGCGGCCGCGCCGTTCAGCAGCCCGCCGTACTGCGTGGTCGTGCCGGGCTCGATCTGCCAGGAGGAGCCGTTCCAGCGCTCCACCAGGGGCTCCGGGTTGTTCGTCCCGGCGGAGGTGTAGCCGACGGCCCAGACCTTGCCCGGGCCGGTGCCGGTCACACTGTAGAGGAAGTTGTTCCCGGTCCCGCCCAGCGCCGGTAACGGCACCTCCGCCCAGGCCGTGCCGTTCCAGTGGAAGCTGATCGGGGTGTGGTAGTCCCTGCCGCCGACGGCCCACACGTCGGTCGGTGAGAGCGCCTTGACCCCGCGCAGGAAGCCGCCACCGGCGGGCTCGGGCACGGTCACCGGCGTCCAGGCCGAGCCGTCCCAGTGCAGGGCGAGCGGATGGTACGGCTGGCCCGGGCCGCGGTCGCGCCAGCTGCCGACTGCCCAGACGTCGGTCGAGGAGGTGCCGGACACCGTATAGACCTGTGTGAGGTAGTCGCCGACCGCCGGCATCTCGACCTGCGTCCAGGTGGAGCCGTTCCAGTGCGCCGCGTAGCCGGCCCCGGCCGCCGTGGGGGTCAGCGACTCGTAGTACCAGCCCACCGCCCAGGCGTCGCCGGAGGAGAGGGCGTCGACGCCGGTGACCGTGGGGGTGCTGGCGGGCCTGGGCAGATCGACGATGCGCCAGCTCGTGCCGTTCCAGCGCCAGGCCGCGGCCTTCTTCGGGCCGTCGCCGCCGCCGTTGGGGCCGTGGGCGGTCTCGATCGAGCCGACGGCCCACGCGTCGCTCGCCGATGTGGCGTCCACCGCGTACAGCTCGTTGTAGAGCTGGGAGCCGTTGGGGCTGGTGACCCGCGACCAGGACGTGCCGTTCCAGCGGGCGATCAGCGACCGCTGGGCGCCCAGGCTGAAGTCGTAGGCCGAACCCACCGCCCACGCGGCGTCGGGAGCCGTCGCGGCCACGCCGTACAGCTGGCTGAGGTCGCCACCGGGAGTCGGGACGGCCGACCAGGTGGTGGACGCGGTGGTGGACGCGGTGGTGGACGCGGTGGTTGATGCGGAGGCGGGTGTGGCGGCGAGGAGCGTGAGGGAGGCGGCCAGGGCGCCGATGACGGCGAGGGGGTGTCTGGTGGAGCCCACGGGGGTTTCCTTCCGTCGGAGTGTCCTCCCCCCACGACGTATCCCCGCGACCGCTGGCCGGGGGATGACCGAATGTGGACAAAACGCAGGCTGTAGCGTCGGATCATGCGACTTGGAGTCCTGGACGTCGGTTCCAACACGGTGCACCTCCTGGTGATGGACGCGCACCAGGGCGCGCGCCCCCTTCCCGCGTACTCGCACAAGGAGGAGATGCGCCTGGCCGAGCACCTCGTGAACGGCGACCGGCTGTCCGACGAGGGCGCCGCCCGGCTGCGGACCTTCGTGGCGGAGGCCGTGCGGATCGCGGAGGACAAGGGCGTGGAGGACCTGGTCGCGTTCGCCACCTCGGCGGTCCGCGACGCGGTCAACGGGGAGGAGATCCTCGCCCAGATCAAGGCCGACACGCGGGTGGACATCCAGGTTCTGTCCGGCGACGACGAGGGACGTCTCACGTTCCTCGCCGTCCGCCGGTGGTTCGGCTGGTCGTCCGGGCGGCTCCTGGTCGTCGACATCGGCGGCGGGTCGCTGGAGATCGCCTCCGGGATCGACGAGGAGCCCGACGTCGCCGTGTCGCTGCCGCTGGGGGCCGGGCGGCTGACCCGCGACTGGTTCACCGCCGACCCGCCGGACCCGGACGAGGTGCGCGCCCTGCGGCGGCACGCGCGGACCGAGATCGCCCGCACGGTCGGCGTCGTCGGCAGGTACGGCAGGCCGGACCACGCCGTGGCGACCTCGAAGACGTTCCGGCAGCTCGCCAGGATCGCGGGCGCGGCCCCCTCCAGCGAGGGCTCCTACGTCAAGCGGACGCTCGCGCACGAGGACCTGACCGAGTGGACGGGCCGGCTCTCCGCGATGCCCGCGGCCGAGCGGGCCGAGCTGCCGGGCGTGTCGGCGGGCCGGGCCGCGCAGCTCCTCGCGGGAGCGGTCGTGGCCGACGCCGCCATGGACCTGTTCGAGCTGCCGGTCCTGGAGATCTGCCCGTGGGCGCTGCGCGAGGGGATGATCCTGCGCCGCCTCGACATCCTGCCCGTCGGTCGCCCCGCGATAGCCGATCAGTAAGGCATGAGCCACCGGTAACGGGGCAAGTCAGGAGCTTCCGGGCCTATCTCTATCCTGGTCCGTCCGGGGGGTCGTCTCTTAAAGGGGGAAGAGCGGAATGGTGGAGCTGCTGGGAGCGATCGTCTCCCTGGCGGCCGTGGCGGCGCTCACGGTGATGGCGCTGCTGATGATCTCCGTCGTCGTGCTGGCCGTGCTCGGGGTGATGGCCGCCACCACCGGGCGGGAGCCGAAGGAGCGGGTCGTCCGGTTCGGTGCGGCTCCGGGGAGCCGCACCTGACCGCGGACGCCGGCCGTCCCGTCCTCCCGGCGCGATCAGGCGAGCTTGTATGCCTTCAGGTTGCGCAGCAGCAGGTAGCAGTCCTGGAGGGAGCCGGACTTGTCGCCCAGTGAGCGATAGATGCCCCACTTCGGGCGGACCCGGTCACTCAGCCACGTGTCGAGCCCGCCGCGCTTGACGTCGAGGACCGTGGTGGAGCCGTCGCGGATCACCCAGTGGACCGAACCGTTCGGGGCGTCGCCGATCTTCAGCTCGAAGTCGACGTCGATCCACTTGTTCTGCAGGGGGGCCAGGTCGGTGGACCCGACCACGACACCGGAGTTCTCGACGTTCAGCTCGATCTTGGGCGTGCTGCCGTACCTGCGCAGCGAGGTGGTCAGAATGGGCGAGCTGTCGTTTCCCGGCATCTTCATCTGCATGATGTGCGTGAAGGTCGTGGTGGCCTTCAGCGAGCGCGGGATGTACATGGAGTAGGTCAGCCGCCAGGTCTCACCCTTCTTCCACTCCAGGTACGGCCCGCCCGCCGGGCTGCGCATCCCCTTGACCTCCTGGCGCTGGCGGTCGGTGGAGCTGTCCCGATCCTTCATGTGCATGTCGAACCGGTAGGCGCCGTTCTGCACGTAGATGTGCTTGACGCCGGGGTGCGAGCCCGCCCGGTCGTCCTCGACGCCCTCGAAGGCGGCGAGACCGTCCTTGGCCGCCGACGGCGACCACTTGAGCTGCCAGGCCGCAGCCTGCGCGGTTGGGCCGGTGAGCAGGCCACCAAGCAGGCCACCGAGCAGGCCACCGAGCAGGGCCACGCCGCAGACGGCGGGCAGGAGGGCGCGAGAACGGATCACTGAGATTCACCTCGGGGGGTCAAGGCTCGGGGGGCGAGGCTCGCAGGTTAAGGCTCGCAGGTTAAGGCGAAGGGGGTGCTTTTGTTAGGAAGGTTTCTTATCATACTGAGGCTACGGGCCGCCGTAATTCGGAAAAAAGTACGGCTTCCACCCTGATGGGCGGAAGCCGTACCGGAGCGCGAAAGCGGGTGGATGAGTGCTCTCGCGCTCAGCTAATCGGACGCCGGGATCACGCCCGGCCTGTCTTGATCATTTGCTCGCTCATGATCAGGAAGGCCCCGAGGCCGTGGAAGTCGTTGGTGGCCCGGGGGCGGCCGTAGTAGAAGCTCAGCGCGTCATCCGCGTTGGTGCCGATGCAGATGTCGCTGACGTTGGTCAGGCCATCGGAGCCGATCGACGTCTTGGCCAGCACGCCGTGGTAGCCCTTGTCGGCGTAGGTCTGGTAGCTCGCGTCGACGTAGCCCTTCTCGACGGCCCGGGAGATCGTGGTGGTGTACATCGCCGAGCAGGACGTCTCGAGCCAGTTGCTCGGGTCGGTGCCCTTGTCGACGACCTGCCACCAGCGGCCCGTGGCCGGGTCCTGGTAACGGGCGAACGCGTCGACCAGCTTGCGCAGGATGTCGGTGAGCGCGGCCCGCTGCGGGTGGGTGGCCGGCAGCAGCTCCAGGATGTCGGTGATGGCCAGGCCGTACCAGCCCTCGGCGCGGCACCAGGTGACGCCGTTGGTGTTGCCGAGCTCGGGGTGCACCCAGCTCGCGGTGGCGCCGCCCGGCTCGTCATAGGCGTGCCACAGCAGGCCCGCCTGCGCTCCCGTCGTCCGCTGGAGGTGCTTGCCGTAGACGACGAGTTGCTGGGCCGCGTTGTCGTTGCCCCACGTGGCGTCGTTGAACTGCTGGCCGTAGCGGATCACGAACGGGTCCACCATGAAGACGCCGTCGCCCCAGAGCTGGCCCTCGCGCGAGGAGCCGCTGCCGTGCCACCAGCCGCCGTCGGAGGTGCGGGGGTAGGTGTTGAGCCGGGTGCGGATCTTCTGCGCGGCGATGCGCCACTTGCTCTCGCCGGTCTCCTTGGCCAGGATCAGCAGGACGTTGCCGGGCTCCATGCTGTCCAGGCTGCCGAAGCTGTTGCTGATGTTGCCGCTGCTGTCGACGAAGCGGTTGCCCCAGTCCTTGATGTACTGCAGGTACCGCGCGTCGTGCGTGCGCAGGTAGACCTGGTACTGGCCCTGGAGGTAGAGCGCGACCGGGTAGCTCCAGCCGCCGATCGTGCTGGGGGTGAAGCGGGCCATCGTGGAGTCGACGACGGCCTTCGACCAGTCGAAGGGCGGCGGCGTCGTCACGTCGCCCAGGGTGAGCGAGTCGACGTTCGGGCCGCCGTTGGAGGTGGTGCCGGTGGCCCTGATGACGTTCGTCCCGGCGTTGAGGGTGGCCGTGATGGCCTTCGTGGTCCAGGTGTCCCAGTTACCGGTGCTGCCGAAGGAGAGCCCGCTGGAGACCACGGTGCCGTTGACGGCGATGTCCATCGGGCGGGCGGTGGTGGTGCCGTTCGAGTACCGGAGCGTCAGGGTCTGCTGCCCCGCCGCGGCGGCGTTCACCGTCCACTCGATGTAGCCACCGGTGGTGTTGACGTAGTCGACGAACCCGGTGCCGGTGTAGCCGAGGTGGTTGCTGAACACACCGGCCTGCGACAGCGTGGCGTTCTCGGCCTCGTAGACGGTGGAAGCCGCCGTGGCGGGGAGGGCGGGAAGGCCCGCCGCGGCGACCGCGGTTACCGCGATGGCTACGGCGAGCCTTCGCAAACCTCGGATGTGGGGGATCACCTTTCGATCTCCTTGTCTCTGGGGACAGAGGGGGGACGACAAGTCCTCCTATGTATGAGCTGCGCTCGGGACAGAGGCTTGCCGTACGGCCGTAACGCGCACGAGTCAGAAACCGCACTGACCGTGTCCATCGGTTGTCAGGTCACGCTAAGAGATCCAACCTTTCGCGTCTACCTTTCCGTAATAGAGATACACCGTGGAGGCGAGTACGGTCCATGTATCGGAACAAGAATCTGTATACCGGAACACGGTCCCGAAAGAAAGCGTTTCCCGTCGACTGAACCCGGACAATTCGCGCAGACGACGCACCGCGCCAGGACATCCGATGTATCGGTCCGACATATCGGCGTTACAGGAATGCAAACTTGCACCGGTCCATCTGTAACTTCGCGTTGACAAGCGGCCGTTGAATGTGGGATCACGGTCCAAAGGTCCAACCTTTCGTCTCAGGAGTCTGCCGACACGGGCAGGCCGCCGAGGAGGTTCGATGAGATCTGGAAGGCCCAGAGCGCGCGCCGTGGTTCTCGTGGCGGCGCTGATGGGAGGACTGTTGACCGTGGGCGCCATGGCCGGACCGGCCGGCGCCGCCACCCGCTACGAGGCCGAGAACGCCACGATCTCCCAGGGAGCCGTGGCGACGAATCACCTGAACTATTCGGGCACGGGCTTCGTCGACGGCACCAACATCGCCGGAAGCTACCTGGAGTGGAGCTTCGACGCTCCGGCGGCCGGGACCGCGACCCTGGTGCTGCGATACGCCAACGGCACCACCACCACACGGACATCGGATGTGTCGGTCAACGGCGCCGTGGTGTCGGCCGGCCGGGCGTTCCCCGGCACCGGCAACTGGGACACCTGGGCCAACTCGACCCTGACCGCCCCCGTGACGGCGGGCGCCAACAAGATCCGGGTGACCGCGACCGGCGCCGACGGCAACGCGAACCTCGACTACCTCGACGTCACCGTGGCCGCGCCGTCGAACGACTACCAGGCCGAGGACGCCACCCTGTCCCAGGCCGGAGTGTTCAGCAACCACCTCGGCTACACCGGCACCGGCTTCGTGGACTACACGAACGTCACCGGGTCGTACGTGCAGTTCACCGTGAACGCCGCCAGTGCCGGACCGGCCTCGCTGACCTTCCGGTACGCCAACGGCACCACGGTCGCCCGTCCGATGACGATCGCCGTAAACGGCGTGGACGTCGCCGCCGACCTCGTCTTCCCCGGCACCGGCAACTGGGACACCTGGGCGGACCTGGCCGTCAACGCGACCCTGAACGCGGGGAGCAACACGGTCCGCGCTACCGCCACCACCGCGAACGGCGGGCCGAACCTCGACCGCCTCAGCGTGGGGACGCCCTCGGACACCGAGCGGCCGACCACCCCCGGCCAGCCGTCCTGCAGTGGCGTCGGCGAGAACGGCCTGACCCTCAACTGGGGCGCCTCGACCGACAACGTCGGCGTCGTCGCCTACGACATCTACAACTACGGCAACAAGATCAGCGAAGCCGGGAACGTCACGTCCAAGCAGCTGACCGGGCTCACCCCGAACACGACCTACAGCCTGACCGTGTTCGCGCGGGACGCCGCCGGCAACGTGTCGCCGCCCAGCCCGATCGTCGAGTGCACGACGTCGCAGAGCTCCGACACCCAGAAGCCGAGCACGCCGGGCACCCTGACCTCCTCGAACCTGACCTCCAACAGCGTCCAGCTCTCGTGGGGCGCCTCCACCGACAACGTCGGCGTCGTCGCCTACGAGGTCCGCAGCGGCACGACCGTCTACGCGACCGTGACCGGCAACCCGCCGGCCACCTCGGCGACCGTCAGCGGCCTGGCCTGCAACAGCCCGTACAGCCTGACCGTGGTCGCGAAGGACGCGGCCGGCAACGTGTCGGACCCCAGCAACACGGTCACGTTCACCACCCCGTCCTGCAACGACCCCGACGGCGGCGTGCCGTCGAGCATCACCCAGATCTCCAGCGGCTGGACGATCCCGTGGGGCATGGCCTGGCTCCCCGACGGCCAGACCGCGCTCGTCACCGAGCGGGACGACAAGGTCGCGTCCGGCCAGTTCCGGGTCTACAAGGTCACCCTGGCCGGCACGAAGACGCTGGTCGGAACCGTCCCGAACGCCTCCACCACCGGCACCACCAGCGGTGAGGGCGGCCTGATGGGCGCGGCGGTGGACCCGAACTGGACCACCAACCACTTCGTCTACTTCTTCCACACGTCGCCGACGGACAACCGGATCGTCCGGATGACCTACAACGGCACGTCGCTCAGCAGCACCTCGACGCCCATCGTCACCGGCATCAGGCGGAGCCTGTTCCACAACGGCGGACGCCTCGCGTTCGGCCCGGACGGCTACCTCTACGCCACCACCGGTGACTCACAGCAGGGCAACCTCGCGCAGGACCGCAACTCCCTCAACGGGAAGATCCTGCGGATGACCACGACTGGTCAGCCGGCGCCGGGCAACCCGTTCGGCACCCTCGTCTACAGCTACGGCCACCGCAACCCGCAGGGCATCGCCTGGGACTCCCAGGGACGCCTGTGGGAGGCGGAGTTCGGCAACAGCGCCGTCGACGAGCTCAACCTGATCAAGCCGGGTCTCAACTACGGCTGGCCGACCTGCGAGGGGACTTGCAGCGTCTCGGGGATGACCAACCCGAAGAAGACGTGGTCGACCGGCACGGCCTCGCCCAGCGCGATAGCGATCGTCCGGAACGTCGTCTACATGGCGGCGTTGAAGGGCGAGCGTCTGTGGCGAATCCCCATCGGTAGCGGTGAAAGCGTGGGCACCGCGACCGCGTATTACGTCGGCGCCTATGGCCGTCTCCGGACGGTGATCAAGGTGCCCGGCGCGAACCAACTGTGGCTCAGCACCACCAACTGCGACAACAACGGTGACGCTTCGCCAGGATCGGACCGGATCTTCCGCGTCACGATCACGTAAATGAACGGCGAGTGGCCGCGCCCCAAGTCCCAAGGGGCGCGGCCACTCGCTCCCCAGCGCTGGAGGAACCCCCCACGTGGACAGACGAGATTTCATCAAGACCACAGGCATCATGGCGGGCGGCGTCCTGCTGACGGGGCTCGCGCCCCGGTCGGCGTACGCCGCGTCGCCATGGGACCAGGTGCCGGCGATCCTGGCGAGGATCGTGCCGCCCACGTTCCCGGACCGCACGTTCGACATCACCGCGTACGGCGCCAAGCCGGACAACACGACCGACTGCACCGCCGCCTTCAAGAACGCGATCGCCGCGTGCAACGCCGCGGGCGGCGGCACCGTTCTGGTGCCGGGCACGGGGTCGTTCCGCACCGGCAAGATCCACCTGCTGTCCAACGTCAACCTGCACGTCAACGCGGGAGGGACGATCCGGTTCCGCAGCGACGCCGGGTCCTACCTGCCGAACGTGTTCACCCGGTGGCAGGGCATCGAGTGCTACAACTACTCGCCCTTCATCTACGCGTACGGCCAGACCAACGTCGCGATCACGGGCCCCGGGACCATCGACGGCAACGCCGCGGCCGGCCCCTGGTTCGGCTTCGACGACCAGCGCGGCCCCGACTGGGACGCCCTGCAGCAGATGGCGGTCGACGGCGTCCCGGTCAACCAGCGGCAGTTCGGCGACGGCCACTACCTCAAGCCGAACATGATCCAGCTCTACAACTGCACGAACATCCTGATCGAGGACGTCAACATCAAGAACCCCGCGATGTGGACGATCCACCCCGTGCTGTCCCGCAACGTGACCGTGCGGAACGTCAAGGTCTACAGCCGCGGCGCGATGGTCGACGGATGCGACCCCGAGAGCTGCGCCGACGTTCTCATCGAGGGCTGCTCGTTCGACACCGGCGACGACGGCACGGTGATCAAGTCGGGACGTGACATCGACGGCCGCCGGGTGGGAGTCCCCAGCGAGAACATCGTCATCCGCAACAACAAGTACTACGGGCGCTGGGGCGCGATCACGGTCGGCAGCGAGATGTCGGGCGGCGTGCGCAACGTCTTCGCGCAGGACAACCAGATCTTCCCCGGTTCGAGCTACCACTCCTTCTACGCGGTCTACATCAAGACCAACAACCGGCGCGGGGGAGTGGTCGACGGGATCCACGTCCGTAACCTGACCGGCGGCCCGTGCGACCGCGGCGGCTTCTTCATCGACATGAACTACAGCCTCACCGGCCCCGGATACGGCCCGATCGTCAACCCGGTCGTGCAGAACATCACCGTGGACGGGCTCAACATCGACACGTCGCCGTTCGCGATCAAGCTGTCCGGGTCGTCGGCGAGCCACATCAAGAACGTGACGATCAGCAACAGCACGTTTACGAACATCACCACTGCCGCTCCCCAGATCAGCAACGCCGACAACGTGGTCCTGAACAACGTGAGGATCAACGGCACGCTGTACGGCAACGCCCCCACGGCCGTCCGCTACGAGGCCGAGAACGCCACGATCTCCACGGGAAGCGTGGTGGCCAACAACCACCTGAACTACTCGGGGACGGGCTTCGTCGACACCGCGAACGCGGTGGGGAGCTACGTGGAGTGGACCGTCAACGCGGCCACAGCGGGCACGGCGAGCCTGCTGCTGCGCTACGCGAACGGCACCACCACCAACCGCCCGATGGACATCTCCGTCAACGGGACCGTCGTCGCGGCGGGCAAGGCCTTCAACGGCACCGGCAACTGGGACACGTGGGCCAACGCGACGATCAGCGCCCCGCTCAACGCCGGGAGCAACACCGTCCGTGTCACCGCCACCACGGCCAACGGCTGCCCCAACCTCGACTACCTGGAGGTGACCGGCCCATGAGAACGACAAGGGCTCTGGCGATCCTCGGCGCGGCGCTCCTCGTCCCTCTGGCGTTCGTCCCGCTCGCGCAGACCCCGGCGCAGGCCGCCCCGGGGTGGGAGCTGAAGTGGGCGCCCGAGGCGAGCCGTGACGGCCTGAAGGCGTTCGAGACGATCGA
The DNA here is from genome assembly GCF_025420585.1 of Planotetraspora sp. A-T 1434. Classification (GTDB taxonomy): domain Bacteria; phylum Actinomycetota; class Actinomycetes; order Streptosporangiales; family Streptosporangiaceae; genus JAOEGB01. The sequence continues at coordinate 106,916 of NZ_JAOEGB010000005.1, forward strand.
GGACGACCGGGCGGACTCGCACCCGGCAGGCCAGCCGCACATCTTCACCGAGGGCAACAACTTCCGCTGGAACATGCACATGGTGGACCGCGACTCGATGACCGACCGGCAGCGCCAGGAGGTCACCGGTATGCGGACCCCGGCCGGCGGGCCGTACCTGGAGATGCTGAGCGGCCAGAGCTGGCGGTTCACCTACTCGATGTTCATCCCGAGCACGCTGAAGGGCACGACGACCTTCACCCACATCATGCAGTTCAAGATGCCGGGCACCGGCTCGCTGCCGATCATGACGATCTCGCTCTCCCGCGATGGCAGCAAACAGCAGATCATCGAGATGAAGGACTTCAACGACAACATCGTCATCGGCTCGACACCGCTGACGCCGCTGCAGAACTCCTGGATCGACGTCGAGGTCGAAACGAAGATCGGCAACGGCACGGCCGGGTCGCTGCGGTTCGTGATCAAGAAGGCCGGGGCGACGATCCTCGACAAGACCAAGACGGGGATCGACACCTTCCTCGACGACCGCGTCCGCCCGAAGTGGGGCATCTACCGGTCGCTCGGCGACAGTTCCGGTTCGCTGCAGGACACCTACATGTTGATCACTAACATGCGGGGCTACCAGTGGACCAACAACGCGACTCCCAGCCCATCGCCTTCGCCGAGCCCATCGCCTTCGCCGTCCCCCTCGCCGTCGCCGAGCCCGTCGCCTTCGCCCTCTCCCTCCCCGTCCAACCGGTATGAGGCGGAGACCGCGACGATCTCCCAGGGCACCGTGGCGTCGGACCACCTCGGCTACTCCGGGACCGGCTTCGTCGACTACACCAACGTGAGCGGCAGCTACGTTCAGTGGGCCGTGAACGCGCCGACCGCGGGCCAGTACAACATCAACCTGCGCTACGCCAACGGCACGACGGTCGACCGGCCGGAGGACATCACCGTCAACGGCGGCCTTGTGGCCGACAACCTGTCCTTCCCACCGACCGCCAACTGGGACACCTGGCAGACCAAGACGATCACGGCCACCCTGAACGCGGGCACCAACCTGATCCGCGCGACGGGCGTGACGGCCAACGGCGGCCCCAACACCGACTACATCGAGATCGCCCCCGCCCCCGCCGCGGTCGACTACCAGGCGGAGAACGCCACGATCTCGCAGGGCGTCGTCGAGTCCAACCACCTCGGCTTCACCGGCACCGGGTTCGTGAACTTCACGAACGTGGCCGGGAGCTACCTGCAGCAGGCCGTCAGCTCCACCGCGGCCCGCACCGGCTCGCTCACGATCCGCTACTCCAACGGCACGACCGTGAACCGGCCGATGGACATCACGGTCAACGGCGTCCTCGTCGCGGACAACCGTGCCTTCAACAGCACGACGAACTGGGACACCTGGGCGACCGCCACGATCCCGATCACGCTGAACGCGGGGTCCAACACGATCAGGCTGACGTCCAGCACCGCCGACGGCGGGCCCAACATCGACAAGATCACGATTGGCTAGGGGCTTCCCGACATGCATGCTTCCCGACGTGAGTTCCTGAGGGCCGCCGGGCTGGTGGCGGGCGGCGCGCTGCTGCCCGCCCCCGTGCTGGCCGGTGCCGCCTCGGCCGCCTCCGCCTCCGCCTCCGCTTCCGCCACCGCTCTGGCGGCGTCTCCCTGGGACCAGGTGCCCGCGATCCTGGCCAGGATCGTCCCGCCCACCTTCCCGGACCGCACGTTCGACATCACGTCCTACGGCGCGGTGGGCAACAACAGCACCGACTGCACCACGGCATTCAAGAACGCGATCGCCGCGTGCAACGCCGCCGGTGGCGGCACCGTGCTCGTCCCCTCGGGCACCTTCCGCACCGGCAAGATTCACTTTCTGGACAATGTCCGGCTCCAGGTGAACGGCACGATCAGGTTCCGCACGGACCACGGGTCGTACCAGCCGAACGTCTTCACCCGCTACGAGGGGATCGAGTGCTACAACTTCTCGCCCTTCATCTACGCCAACGGGAAGACGAACATCGCGATCAGCGGGACCGGGACGATCGACGGCAACGCACCGGCCGGTGACTGGTCGACCTTCGGCAGTAGCGGCACCGACCGCACCCTGCTCACCCAGTACGGCGCGAACGACACGCCGGTCATCCAGCGCCAGTTCGGCGACGGGCACAAGCTGCGGCCGAACATGATCGGGCTCTACAACTGCACGAACATCCTGGTCGAGGGCGTCACGCTGACCAACCCGGCGATGTGGAGCCTGCACCCGGTCTACAGCACCAACGTGACCGTGCGGGGCGTCACCTTCCGCACCACCAACTCGCAGGGCGACGGGTGCGACCCGGACTCCTGCACCGACGTCTATATCCACGACTGCCGCTTCGACACGAACGACGACTGCATCCCGGTGAAGTCGGGCCGCGACCGCGACGGGCGCCGGGTGAACAAGCCCAGCGAGAACATCGTCATCGAGAACTGCAAGTTCAGCGGCCGCTGGGGCGGCGTCACCATCGGCAGCGAGGCGTCGGGCGGCGTGCGGAACGTCTTCGCGCAGGACTGCCAGGTCAACGCCGCCGACTTCCCCGGCCGCTACCCCTGCAAGTACGCCCTGTACGTGAAGACGAGCTTCAACCGGGGCGGCTTCATCGAGAACGTCCATCTCCGCCGGATCAACGGGCGCAACCTGGAGCGGTCCGCGCTCTACATCACGCTCAACTACGAGACCAGCGGCTCGCTGCCGCCCGTGGTGCAGGACTTCACGGCCGACCAGATCGTGATCGACGGCGCCGCGCAGGCGTTCAACCTCGACGGCCGCTCGGCCGACCACATCAAGAACGTGACGATCACCAACAGCACGTTCACCAACATCACGACCGCGGCGCCGACGGTGAACTACGTCGACAACCTCGTGCTCACCGGCGTCACCGTCAACGGCAAGGACATCTCGAACACCCAGCCCCCGCCGGCGAACCGGTACGAGGCCGAGAACGCGACCATCTCGCAGGGCGTCTTCGAGAACACGCACACCGGCTTCAGCGGCACCGGCTATGTCAACACCGACAACGTGGCCGGGGCGTACGTCGAGTTCACGGTGCCCGCCGACACCGCGGGCAGCAGGACGCTGCGGATCCGGTACTCGAACGGGACCACGACGAACCGGCCGATGGCCATCGCGGTCAACGGCACGACGGTCGCCACCAGGAACTACAACGCCACGGCGAACTGGGACACCTGGGCGACCGACACGCTGACCGTGACGCTCAACGCAGGCTCCAACACGATCCGGCTCACCGCGACGACCGTGGGCGGCTGCCCCAACATCGACTGGATCGAGGTCGCATGACATGAAGCACATGACGAGAAGGACGGCGCTCGCTCTCGGGGGCGCCGCCGTGCTGCCCTGGTGGCTCGCCGAGCCCGCGCGGGCCTCGGCGCTGTGGACCGGCGACCCGGCCCTCGGCACCAACGTCTTCGACGGGATCGAGCTCGAACCGGGGAAGATCACGGTCGTCAACGACCCCAAGGGCCTGTACGGCTCCTGCTTCAAGTACGAGACGTGGGGCAACCCCGACGGGTCGAAGGCCCGCTGTGAGAGCCGCGGCCTGCGCAACCCCGACGGGTCGGTGCTGCGCCTGAACGACGCCTACCTCGGCGCCGTGCAGTACCTGGGCTGGCGGGCCCTGTGGAACCCGATGCCGACCAAGTCGGGCAGCTGGATCGCGCTCTACCAGTGCCACATCTCCGGCGAGTCCAGCTCGCAGCCGCAGTCGGGCCCGTTCGTGCTGCGCACGCTCGGCGACGGCATGCTGCACTTCCAGCTGACCACGCCGGGCGGCTCGACCCCGCACATCTGGAACGGGCCGCTGCGTCTCAACACCTGGCAGAGCTTCGTCATCGGCTACCGCGTCTCGCGCGGGACCGACGGCTGGGTCGAGTTCTACGTCGACGGCGTCCAGCAGACGTTCACCAACGGCCAGACCCGCTACCCCTGCGCAACCCTGTGGGGCGACCACATCAACCACAAGTGGGGCGTCTACCGCTCCGGCTCGAACGGCGACGCCGTCGCCGACGCGTACCTGAACAGCGCGCGTCTGGCCACGACGTACGCCGAAGCGGTCCCAGGGGGCGGGACCACGCCGCCACCGCCGCCGCCCGTCACGCGCTACGAGGCGGAGAACGCGACGATCTCGCAGGGCCTGCTGGAGACGACCCACACCGGCTTCAGCGGCACCGGTTACGTCAACACCGACAACGTCTCCGGGGCGTACGTGCAGTTCGCCGTCTCGGCGGCGAGCGCGGGGAGCAGGACGTTGCGGATCCGGTACTCGAACGGGACCACGACGAACCGGCCGATGGCCATCGCGGTCAACGGCACGACGGTCGCCACCAGGAACTACAACGCCACGGCGAACTGGGACACCTGGGCGATCGACACGCTGACCGTGACGCTCAACGCAGGCTCCAACACGATCCGGCTCACCGCGACGACCGCGGGTGGCTGCCCCAACATCGACTACATCGAGGTCGCATGAGATATCTGAAGGGCCTGGCCGCCGTCCTGGCGGCCGGCATCGCCTTCTCCGGCGTCCAATGGACTCCGGCCTCGGCCGCCGCCGAGTTCAACGTCCGCGACTACGGCGCGACGGGCAACGGGTCGACCAACGACGACGACGCCATCGACAAGGCCATCAACGCGGCCAACGCGGCGGGCGGCGGCATCGTCGTGTTCCCGTCCGGGAACTACCGCTCGCGGACCATCCACCTGAAGAGCAACGTCACGCTCCGGCTCGACTCCGGCTCCACCATCAAGGCCGCCGCCAGCGGCATGGACGCCCCCGAGTCCAACAGCTACAGCCAGTACCAGGACTTCGGGCACAGCCACTTCCACAACTCGCTCTTCTGGGGCGACCACGTCAGCAACGTCGGGTTCACCGGCGTGGGCACGATCGAGGGCGACAAGAACCTCTCGACCAGCAGCTCGCCTCCGTCCGGCGCCGCCAACAAGGCCATCGCGCTGACCGAGTGCGACCACATCACGATCTCCGGCATCACGATCAAGCACGGCGGCCACTTCGCGCTGCTCATGAACGGCTGCCACGACGTGCTGATCGACCACCTGACGACCGTCCGTGACACGTCCGCCACCCGCGACGCGCTCGACATCATCAACAGCTGGAACGTCGAGGTCGCCAACAGCAACATCGCCTCCAACGACGACGCGATCGCGTTCAAGAGTGACTACGCCCTCGGCCACACCTACGTGAGCCACGACAACTACGTCCACGACACGACCGCGTACTCCTACCAGAACAACGCGCTGGAGTTCGGCTCGGAGACCTGTGGCAACTTCCGCGACATCCGGTTCGAGAACATCACGATCACCGGAGGGGGCAAGGCCGGGATCGGGATGGTCTCGATGGACGGCGCGATCATCGAGAACATCAGCTACACCAACGTGACGCTGTCGCGCACCACCACCCCGATCTACTTCAAGATCGGTGACCGTAAGCGCTGCCCAGGCTCGCCCCCGGCCGGCCGGATCAGGAACATCACGCTGACCAACGTCACGGGCTCGAACCTGAACGCCCCCGTGGTTGACGGCACGACCGGCGCGAACGACTACGCCAGCACGGTCACCGGCACCACCTCGGTGGACATCGGCCCCGGCATCACGTTCAACAACGTGAACCTGACCGTCCCCGGCGCGCACCCGGCCTCGGACGCCACCAAGGTTCCCGGGGAGTTCCTGACCAGCTATCCGCCGCGCGACTACGGCACCCGCCCGTCGTACGGGTACTGGATCAGGCACGCCACCGGCGTCAAGGTCAACGGCGGCACCCTGAAGTTCAGCTCCAACGACGACCGGCCCGCGATCATCGCCGACGACGCCTCCACCGTGGTCGTGGACGGCCTGACCGCGCAGCGCGGCAGCGCCAGCCCCTATGACGTCGGAGTCAGCAACGTCACCGGCTACGCCGTCACCAACAGCCAGAACACCTCGGGCGGCGCGCTGCGGGTGAAGGCGACCAACTCGACGCCGCTGCCGAGCGGGCCGCCGCCCACGAGGTACGAGGCGGAGAACGCGACCATCTCGCAGGGCATCTTCGAGACCCTCCACCCCGGCTTCAGCGGCACGGGTTACGTCAACCTCGACAACATCGTGGGTAGCTACCTGGAGTACTCGGTCACCGCCGCGCAGGCCGGCAACGCCACGATCGCCATCCGGTACGCCAACGGCACCACCGTGAACCGGCCGATGGACATCGCGGTCAACGGCACAGTGGTGGCCGCGGGCAGGGCGTTCAACCCCACGACCAACTGGGACACCTGGGACACCTCAACCCTGACCGTCCCGCTCAACGCCGGTTCCAACACGATCCGGCTGACCTCCACGACCGCCAACGGCGGGCCGAACCTGGACTACCTCGACGTGAGCCAATGACCCCGAGCCAATGAGCCGGCGACTCAGGCGAGCGCGAGGTGAACCGGTCCTAGACCGGTGAAGGAGCCGCGTCCGGCAGGTGGTGTCCGCAGCGTTCCCCACCTGCCGGGCGCAAGCGATATCCCTTCAAACCCTCCCCGGAAATCCAGAACTCCCAGAAACCCGAAACTCCCGAACACCCCCCGAAACCCCCTGAGGCCCTAAAGGAGCCCGCACCATGGTTTCCAGTTCCAGGAGACGAATCGCCGCCGCGTTAGTCGCGGTGGCGACCGTCGTCCTTAGCATGACGCTCGTCAGCCCCGCCCGGGCGGACCTGCAGAACCCGCGCCAGGCATTCCTGCGCAACTCGATCGGCGGGCTCTTCCTCCACTGGGGTGAGCGCACCTCGCCGCAGCACACGAGCTGCACCCAGTGGGAGACCGACGTCACCAACGGCGGCTGGGACCCGAACTACTGGGTGAACGAGGCCAAGAAACTGCACACGCAGTACATCGTGCTGGCCACCTTCCACAGCCGCCTCGGCTACGCCCGGCCGTACCCGTCGAAGATCCCGGGCTCCTGCGCCACCAAGCGCGACTTCCTGGGCGAGCTGATCAACGCGGCCGACGCGCAGGGCCTCAAGGTCATCAATTACATGACCGACGACCCGCAGTGGCACAACCAGGGCCTCACCTCGGGCGACTGGCTGAACTCCTCGGCCTTCTCCAGCTACGTGGGCCACAGCGTGGACCTGACCACTCGTGACGGGTTCGGCGAGTTCAGCTACCTGCAGTTCTTCGAGCAGATGCAGCGCTATCCGAAGCTGGCCGGATTCTGGATCGACAACGACAACGCGTACTGGGAGAGCCACAACCTGTACGGCCAGATCCAGCAGCAGCGTCCGGACATGACGCTCAGCAACAACAACGAAGACACGCCGATCATGGACATGATCAGCAACGAGCAGAAGACCGGCATGACGCCGGCCTACGACTACCCGCAGGCGGTCTACACGGCGGCCCCGCGGCTGATCGAGGCCTGCTTCAAGTTGCCGACCACCGGTAACTGGTGGTACGACGGGAACAACTCGACCGTCGACTACAAGGTCACCCTCGGACGGCTGATCACCAACGCCGGGTCGTCGGTCAAGGCGCTCATGGCCGAGACCGCGCAGGTGAACGGCAAGTTCCCGAGCAACCAGGCGACCTTCAACAACTTCACCGACACCTACCTCGACCCGATCTGGGAGTCCCTGAACGGCACCGAGGGCGGCGGCTACATGTACGGCGGCCTCAAGCCCGGCTTCTGGAACAACGGCGCCCACGGCGTGACGACGATCAGCAAGACCAACCCCAACCAGCACTACATCCACGTCGTCACCGCGCCGTCGGGCAGCACGCTGCAGGTCCGCGACAACGGCTACAAGATCTCCAGTGTCACCAACCTGCGGACCGGCGCCGCGGTGAGCTTCACCCAGGCGAACGGCACGCTGACCCTGTCGGGCATCTCCAGCTGGGACCAGTACGACACGGTGTTCAAGGTGATCTCCAGCGGCCGTGAGGGCATCTACTCCGGCGTCACGGTCAGCGCGAGCTCCTCGACCAGCGGGCACGGAGGCTCCGCCGCCGGCGACGGCGACTACCTGACCTACTGGGACAGCAACGCCGCCGAGCCGGCCTCGCTCACCTTCGACCTCGGCTCCGCCAAGAAGGTCCAGTACATCGGGTTCAACCAGCGTGAGGACTCCACGGTCTACCCGTCGACCGACTCGGCGCGGATCGCGGGCTACTCGGTCTACCTGAGCAACGACGGGTCGACCTGGGGCAGCGCCGTCAAGACGGGCACCGTGCCCAACGCCCGCGGCGTCCAGTTCATCGACCTGTCCGGGCAGACCGCCCGGTACGTCAGGCTGACCAAGACCGGCCACCACGGTATCTCGCGGTGGCGGGTCGACGAGGCCTGGGTCGGCGGCGCCTACGCCGCGGCCGGCGGCCCCGTCGAGCCCCCGCCGGGCCGCTACGAGGCGGAGGACGCGACGATCTCCCAGGGCGTCCTGGAGACGACGCACACCGGCTTCAGCGGCACCGGTTACGTCAACGGCGACAACGTGGCCGGGTCGTACCTCGAGTGGAACGTCAACGCGGCGTCGGCGGGCACCGCGACCGTCAAGCTCCGCTACTCCAACGGCACCACGACCAACCGGCCCAGCGCGATCTCGGTGAACGGCACGACCGTGTTCGCGAGCCGCGACTACAACAGCACCACTAACTGGGACACCTGGGCGACCGACACGTTCACCGTGCCGGTCAACGCGGGAGCCAACACGATCCGGGCGACGGCGACGACCGCGAACGGCAACCCGAACATCGACTACATCGATGTGGACGTGACGCCGTCCGGCGGGACCCCGACCGACTACCAGGCCGAGGACGCGACGATCTCCCAGGGGGTCGTGGCGAACAACCACCTCAACTTCACCGGGACGGGCTTCGTCGACTACACCAACATCACGGGTAGCTACGTCGAGTTCACGGTGAACGCGGCGTCGGCCGGCAGCACGCCGCTCGTCATCCGCTACGCCAACGGCACGACAGTCGGCCGGCCGATGGACATCTCGGTGAACGGCACCGTGGTGGCCTCCAACGTGCCCTTCAACCCGACGACCGACTGGGACACCTGGGTCACCTCCACGCAGTCGGTGCCGCTCAACGCCGGCAGCAACACGATCCGGCTGACCGCCACGACCGCCAACGGCGGGCCCAACCTCGACAAGATCACGGTAGGCTAGCCTGCCCGATGCCCCCGCCAGGCCTCTCGCCTGGTGGGGGCATCGCCGTTTCCGGGCTGCCCGGCCGGACTTCTCGCCGGAGGAACCGGGATGGGGTCAGCTGGACTCGCGCTGGTCGCCGGAGAGCTCCTTGACCAGCTCGGTGAGATGCGCGACCTGCGTCTCAAGCCCGCGCACCCGGGCCTCAAGCTCGATCAGCGTGGGGTTCTGGAAGCCGTCGGCGATCTGCCTGGTCATCGTTATCCTCCCGAGCGGCTCCGGATGGGGGGCCGGTGTAGGGGCACCTCGGCCTGTCACGGCCTGTAACGGCCTCATGGCCGGCACGGCCAATCAGGGCCACGGACGAGTCATGGCGGGGGCGTATCTGGCGAAGTCCTGTTGTCCTATTCCCCGAATACGGTGGTTATCCCGGCGATCCGCCGCCTAATCCCGCCGGAGTGCGAGGGGAGCCGGAGCGGGAGGGAGGATGGGACGGTGATAGTCGTCGTGCTGTCGGACACCCACGCTCCGCGGCGGTGGAAGTCCTGCCCGCCCGCGGTGGCCGGGTATCTCCGGCACGCCGACGTGATTCTGCACGCGGGCGACGTCTGCACCGCCGGCGTGCTCGGCGAACTGGCCGCCTACGCGCCCGTCCACGCGGTGCTCGGCAACAACGACGGGCCGGACGTCGCCGCCTGGGGCGCGCCGGAGACCCTGGAGCTCGACCTTGACGGGCTGCGCGTCGCGATGATCCACGACAGCGGGCAGGCCACCGGCAGGACCGCCCGGATGCGCCGCCGGTTCCCGGCCGCCGACCTCGTCGTCTTCGGCCACTCCCACATCCCGATGGACCTGACCGGCGACGGCGTCCGGATCTTCAACCCAGGCTCTCCGACCGACCGCCGCCGCCAGCCTCACGGCACTCTCGGCGTCCTCGGCATCGCCGACGGCCGCCTGATCAAGGCCGAGATCATCCCGGTGACCTGACCGTACGGCGAGGGTCAGGTGCCGTGCTTGGTGAGCCGGACCTCCAGCGTGATCCCGTCGGCCCGGGCGTCGCAGGTCCGGAAGGCGCTCCCGGCGGCGAGGCGCTCGAACTCGGCTCGAGAGTAGGCGCGGCGCCTGAGCGCCCTCAGCGGCACCTTCGTCAGGAAGGAGTTCAGCCGGCCGAGCCCCATGCCCCTGACCTCGCCGTCGATGTCGGCGCGTGAGGCGTCCCTGTTCATGTCCTGGATCACCGCGGTCCCGCCGTCGCGCAGGACCCGGTGCATCTCGTCGAGGGCCCGGCCCGGCCGCCCGAAGTTCTTGAACGCGGCCTGGCAGACGACCAGGTCGAACGTCCCGGCCTCGAAGGGCAGCTCGGCCGAGTCGCCCCGCTCGAAGTCCACCCGCACGCCCGCCCGGCGGGCGTTCTCGGTTGCGATGTCCACGAACGTCCGGCTGATGTCCAGGCCTGTCACGGCGAATCCGAGGCGGGCCACCTCGATGGCCAGGAGCCCCGGACCGGGAGCCACCTCCAGCACCGCCGCCCCGGCCGGCAGGCCGCGGGTGAGGTCTGCGGCCTGGTCCCGGACCGCCGCCATCTGGGGCTCCGAGCCGCGCTGGCGGGCGTACCACCGCGCCATCGGCCCCTCCATGTTCGCCGCCTGGGTCCGTCGCGGACGCGTGTTCTCCATGGTTCCTCCGGTTTCGGGTCGTGCATGATCGTGCGGATCGTGCGTGTCCGAACCGGCCCGGGAAGGAGCCCGGCTATTCTTGCGGTTGCCACCTTGTGACCGGGGTTCCGTTCCGCGGGTTTCGGTTCGAGGTCGAGGACCCCGGCGGAGTGTTCCCGCACCCCGCCGGGGCCCGTTGAGGCCCAATCGGGCTCAGCTCGTAGTGCCGCCGCCCCTTTCCGCGAGCTCCGCTATCTCCGGCGGCGTCTGGCCCGTCTCGTACCAGTTCCGCCACGTCATGAGGTCGGGGAACGAACCCGTCGTCAGCTCGTCGAGGAACGACCGGGTCCAGGCGGCCTCGGCCTCGCGAATGGCGAGGTCGTACTCCGCCTCGATCAGGAACAGCCGCGGAACCTCACGGGTGTAACGGGTCAGCGCCTCCCGCTCCTCGGCGATCTCCGTATCGAGGGCGGCGAGCCGCTGCCGGAGCAGGCTCGTCACCTCGTCCGGGCCGAGGACGCCGCACACCGACAGGGCGGCCTCGAACTTCGGCTGCTCCCGCTCCGGCACCGCGATCAGCTCACGGAGCCAGTCCTTGAGCTCCTCGCGCCCGGCGTCGGTGATGCGGTAGACAGTGCGCTCGGGGTGGCCTCCGTCCCGGACGGTCTCGGCCCTCGCCAGGAATCCGTGCTTCTCCAGGTTGCCGACCACGGTGTAGAGGGACCCCCACTTGATCCTCATGTCCCGGTCCTTGCCGCGTTCGCGCAGGAAGGAGGCCATCTCATAGGGGTGCATCGGCTTGGCGTAGACCGTCGCGAGGACGGCCAGGCCCAGCATGTTGCCGACCTTGCGCCGCTTGGCCATGCCGCCTCCTCGCGAGCCACCGGGTTAATACTCGTCTACGAGTACCCGTACACGAGTATCAATCCACGGGCCGGTTTCCGCAAGGCGTACTAAGAACGCCCTCGTGGGGCATGGGGCGGTTATGAGGGAACACAGACCAGAACCCGATCCGCGGTCGCCGCTGGAAGACGAGGGCATCCCGGATCTGCAGGAGGGCGCGCCCGAGCAGAGGTGGGCCGAGGATCCGCAGGAGATGCCGGTCCCCGCCGACAGGCCGGTGGGGGTCGACGAATACGGCACGACGGCCAGGGAGATGGCCGAGGGCGAGCCTCTCGACCTGAGACTGAGCCGTGAGGTCCCCGAGGAAACTCCCGGCCCGGGCGGCGGCGAACCGCCGTACACGCAGGGCGAGGACGCCGCCGAGGACGTGGGCGGGGATCTCCTGGCAGGGGATCTGTCCTACGACACTCCGGAGCCCCGGATGGCCGGACGGCTGATCGATCCGAGCGAGGGCGTGCGTGAGGACACCGTGAAGGAGCTGATCGCCGACGAGATCGGGCCCGACGGCGGCGGCTACGCGCCCGAGGAGACCGCCATGCGAGTCGACCGCGATGTCTGACCACGATGTCTGACCACGGCGTCTGACCCGCGATGTCTGACCACGGCGTCTGACCCGCGATGTCTGACCACGGCGTCTGACCGCGGCGTCTGACCGCGACCGGTGCCGCTGATGAGACGCTGTCGGCACGGGGCCCGCTCAGCCGTTACGCTGCCACGATGGCTGATGTGCAGGAGCCGCGGCACGAATGGCGGGTGCCGAGGCGGATCACCGTGCTGAAGGCCGCGGGCGTCGCCGCCTGCGTGGCGCTCGCGGTCATGGGCGACCGCCTGCAGGTCTTCCTCTCCGGGGTGGCCGCCCTCGGCTTCGCCGTGCTCGTGCTCCGCGACGCCATCGCTCCTGTGCGGCTCGCGGCGGGGGAGGACGGGCTGGTCGTCGCCGGGCTCGCCGGCAAGGAACGCGTCTCCTGGAACGACGTCGACCGGATCCGCGTGGACAGCCGCCGCCGGTACGGCCTGACGACCGAGCTGCTGGAGATCGACGCCGGAGACCAGATCCACCTGTTCAGCCGCTTCGACCTGGGCGAGTCGGTGTTCGACGTGGCCGAGGCCCTGATGCGCCTGCGCCCCTGATGACCATGATCGCCGTTTTGATCATTTCGTCAAGGCGATCGCAACCGGAGCGCAACTGGCGGGCCGTACGGTTCGAACGTGCCACAGAACATCCTCCTCCCGCTCATCCTCGGCCTCATCGGTGTGGTCTTCGCGCTCATCGGAGGCGGGCTGACGATCAGCGCCCGCGACTTCCGGAAACGAGCCCAGCGCGTCCAGGGTGAGGTCGTCCGGCTGCGCCCGAGCCGGTCCAGCGAGGGCGGCACCGTCTACTACCCGACCGTGCGCTTCACGACGGTGTACGGCCAGCGGGTGGAGGCCGAGTGCCCCTTCGGCAGCAGCCCCCCGCCGGCGATGCCCGGCGACCAGGTGCCGATCCTGTACGACCCGGCCAAGCCGACGAGGGTCCGCATCGACAGCGCGACGGGCAGCGGAACGCTCATCGGCGTGATCTTCCTCGGTGTCGGCATTGTCCTGTTCGCCGCCGGAGTGGTGGTCGCGGCCGTCATGTGACCCCCGTCTCCGGCGCTGTGGACGACCCCGTGTGACTTGGTGTCTGACTCTTTGTCATTGCCGCCGTGGGGCCGCTCGGCGAGAATGGCGACTGCCGGGAACCGACCTTAGGGGCGTCGCCATGCGCATCACCGCCGTCGAGTCCACCGAGCTCTTCGTCGAGGGCCCGCGCCAGATCGTCCGGGTCGCCCTGGAGGGGCCATCCGGAGATGTCCAGGTGCGGATCACCGGCCGGGACGTCTCCGGTACGGCGACCGTCCACGGTGGGGCAGCGGGAGCCCGCGCGGTCGAGGTGCCCGTGGACACGGGCGCGCCGCCCGGGACCCGCGTCCCCATCATGGTCCGGGCGACCGTCGCCGGCCCCGTCGCCGGCCCGGCAGCCGGGGGCGCAGTCCCCACCGGTACGGCGGCTGCTTCCGGGGCTGCCCGGCACCAGGCCGTCGCGGAGGCCGAGCTGGTCGTGGCGGAGCCGGGGTGGACGGTGTGGATGATCCCGCACTTCCACTACGACCCGGTCTGGTGGAACACGCAGGCGGCCTACACCACCACCTGGGACAGCGCGGGCGACTGGGCGCAGGCCACCCGGATGGAGTTCCAGCACGCGGGCTTCGAGCTGGTCCGGCTGCACATGGAGACCGCCAGGCGCGACCCCGGCTACAAGTTCGTGCTCGCGGAGGTCGACTACCTCAAGCCCTACTGGGACGCCCACCCCCAGGACCGCGCCTACCTCAGGCGGCTCCTCGCCGAGGGCCGTCTGGAGATCATGGGCGGCACCTACAACGAGCCGAACACCAACCTGACGAGCGCGGAGTCGACGATCCGCAACATCGTGCACGGGATCGGCTTCCAGCGCGACATCCTCGGCGGAGATCCGCACACCGCCTGGCAACTGGACGCGTTCGGACACGACCCGCAGTTTCCGGGGCTGATCGCCGACGCGGGGCTCAGCTCCAGCTCGTGGGCGCGCGGCCCGTTCCACCAGTGGGGCCCGATGCTGGTCAGGGGCGGGTGGAACGACCCGTCCGTCATGCAGTTCCCCTCCGAGTTCGAATGGCTGTCGCCGTCGGGCCGCGGCGTGCTCACCCACTACATGCCCGCGCACTACAGCGCCGGATGGTGGCTGGACTCGGCCGCCACCCTGGAGCTTGCCGAGGCGCACGTCTACGACCTGTTCCTGCTGCTCAAGAAGGTCGCCGCCACGCGCAACGTGCTGCTTCCCGTGGGCACCGACTACACGCCGCCCAACAAGTGGATCATGGACATCCAGCGCGACTGGAACGGGCGCCACGTCTCCCCCCGGTTCGTCTGCGGCCTGCCCAGGGAGTTCTTCGCCGCGGTCCGCTCCGAGATCGGCGCCCTCTCGCCGCAGACCCGGGACATGAACCCGATCTACACCGGCAAGGACGTCTCCTTCATCGACACCAAGCAGGCCCAGCGGCACGCCGAGGCCCAGCTGGCCGACGCGGAGAAGTTCGCCACGATCGCCGCGATCGAGTGCGGCCGGCCGTACCCCCATGCCGTGCTCGACAAGGCCTGGCGGCAGCTCGTGTACGGCGCTCACCACGACGGGATCACCGGGTCGGAGTCCGACCAGGTCTACCTCGACCTGCTGACCGGCTGGCGCGAGGCCTGCGACCTGGGCGCCGAGGTCCTGGACGCGTCGCTCCGCCGCCTCGCCGGCGGCCTGGACGGCGTCGTGGTCTTCAACCCGTCCTCCTGGCCCCGGACCGACCTCGTGAGGGTCCGGCTGAGCATCCCCGAGCCCGGCGCGTACGGCCTCGCCCTCGACCCGGCCCTCGACCCGGCCCTCGACCCGGCCCTCGACCCGGCCCTCGAACACGCGTTGCTGCTGGAACACGCCGAGCATCATCCCGACCGGAGCCTGGCGGCCGTGGACGTCGTGTTCCTGGCCCGCGACGTCCCGGCCCTCGGGTACCGGACGTTCCGGCTGATCCCGACACGCCGGCCTTCCCCCCTCGGCTGGGCCGTACGGGAGGGGACCCGGATCGAGAGCGCCACCCACGCGGTCGAGGTCGATCCGGCGCGCGGTTGGAGCGGTGTCCAGCCTACGGGTGGGCGGCCGGGAGCTCCTCCAGGCGGGCCGGGCCGGCAACGAGCTGCTCGTCTACGACGAGCACCCGGCGCATCCGAGCTTCCACGAGGGGCCCTGGCACCTGCTGCCGAGCGGCGGGATGATCGGCTCGGCCGACGCGCACGCCGAGGTGGTGGTCATGGAATGCCCGGCTGGGCGGCGGATCGTCGTCACCGGCAGGGTCGGCCCGGTGGCCTACACCCAGGAGATCACCCTGTGGGACGGGCTTCCCCGCGTCGACCTCACCACCCACGTGGACGAGTTCGACGGGGCGGACAAGCTGCTGCGGCTGCGCTGGCCGGTGTCCGTGCCGGGGGCGCTGCCGGTGAGCGAGGTGGGGAACGCGGTCATCGGCCGCGGGTTCGGCCTCATCGACGTCGACTCCGCGGAGCATCCGTGGACGCTGGACAACCCCGCGCACAACTGGTTCGCCCTGTCGTCGACCGCCCGGGTGGTGCTGCGCCCGCCCGGCCGGGGTGGCGGGGGGCGAGGGGAAAGCGCCCGCGCGATCGGCATCGCCGAGATCATCGCGCCCGCCGCTTCGGACTTCCCGGTCAGGGAGCTCGCCGTGGCGCTCGTGCGGCAGGGCGTGACGTCCACCTGCTCGACCGGTCCGGGCCCCCGGTACGGCGACCTCGCGGTGGACTCGAACCTGCCCGATGTCCGGATCGCCGTCGGCACACCCGAGGAGAACCCCTTCGTGGCGGAGCTTCTCGACGACGGGGAGGCGGCGCTGCTGCGAGAACGGCTCGACGCCCACGGCCGGGCGAGGATCTGGATTCCGGCGGCCGAGCCCCTGGAGAAGGTGTGGGTGCCGGGCGCCGACCTGACCGGGCCCAGGACGCTGCCGGTCCTGGTCGTCTGCGGCGAGGGAGCCGTCGAGGACCTGATCGCCGACCTGGACGACGCGACGATCGAGGTGGTCCAGCCGGACGCCGAGCCGGCCGAGCCTCTGGACGACTACACGGTCGGCCTGATCAACCGGGGCGTTCCCGGCTTCGCCGTGGACTCCTCCGGGGCGATGCACGTGTCGCTCATGCGCTCGTGCACCGGCTGGCCGTCCGGCATCTGGATCGACCCGCCGCGCCGCGCCGCGCCCGACGGGTCGAACTTCCAGCTCCAGCACTGGACCCACTCGTTCGAGTGCGCGCTCGTGGCGGCTCCGGGGGACTGGCGCGACGCCGACCTCGTACGGCTCGGCCACGACGTCAACCATCCCCTGCTCCCAGTCTGGGCGGGCGCCGTACCGGCCGGAAGGTCACTCGGGGAGGGCGGCGAGGCGCGCTCGTTCCTGGAGACCGGGCCGGGCGTGGTCCTCACGGCGCTGAAGGCGGCGGGCAATCCGATCGCCTCCGGCCGGACACCGGGACCGGTGGACGGGGTGACCGTCCGGCTGTATGAGGCCCACGGCGGGGCGGCGGACCCGGCGATCACCACGTCCCTGCCCGTCGGCCCCTGGGAGCGCGCCGACCTCCTGGAGAACGTCACGGGAAAGGCTCCCGGGACGCTGACCGGCATGGAGATCGTCACCCTCCGGGCCGGCCTCCCGGATCACGCCGCGGGACGGGCCACATCACCGGGCGCCGCCGTCGCGGCCGAGCCGCACCAGCCGGTCTACACGCGATACTGGCTCAACAACACCGGGCCCGCGCCGCTGGGCAACCTGCCCGTGGCGGTGCATCTCTCGGAGACCGACGTGGACGCCTCGGGCCCGATGTCGCTGGCACTCACGCTGGCGTCCGGCCTGACCGAGGAGGAGGCGGCGGGGGCGGTCGCGCTGACCCCGCCGGACGGCTGGACGGTGGAGCCCGCCACCGTGCCGTACGCGCTGTCCCCCGGCGGCCACGCCCTCGTCTCCGTACGGCTCGCGCCGCCAGCCGGAGTCCGGGGCGGGCTCTACCTGCTCCGGGCCACGACCGAGTTCGGCGGGCAGGCCTACGAGGACGTGACCCGCCTCCACGTCGGCGGCCGTCACGCCATCGGGCCGGAAGTGTCGCTGGAGGGCCTGGGCGATCCGCCGTTCGTACGGCTGCGGCCGGGCGGCGAGGCGGAGATCGTCGTGCGGCTCCAGTCGGGGGCGCTGTCCCCGATGTCCGTCCAGGCGCAGCTGATCAGCCCCTGGCACACCTTCGAGCTGTTCCCCGGCTGGAACACCGGAGTCGTCGTGCCGGCGGAGGGAGAGGCCGAGGTCCGCTTCGCCGTGCGGCCTCCGAAGGGAGCCAGGCCCGGCCGCTGGTGGGCCGTCGTGAAACTCGCCGCCGCCGGTTGGCTCCACTACACCGACACGATCGAGGTCGAGGTGCTCTGACCCGGCGTTCAGCTGGGATTTCACGCCAAAGCGACGCTCCCGCGACGGTCGAAGACGGACATTTCGGGGCAGGGACTAGGGCATGGGACGGCAGCTCAGCGCGCTGGACGCGCAGTTCCTCAACTTCGAGACCGCCACGAACCTCGCCCACATCGCGGGGCTCACGATCCTCGACCCCTCCACGGCTCCCGGCGGGGCGGTCACCCGCGACGGCCTGGTCGGCCTGCTGAGCAAGCGGCTCCACCTCGCTCCGCCGCTCCGCCGCCGTCTGGTGGAGGTTCCCCTGGGGCTCGACCACCCCTACTGGGCCGAAGACCAGGATGTGGACTTCGACTACCACGTCCGGGAGATCGCGCTGCCGCCGCCCGGTGACGACCACCAGCTCGCCGCGCTGGTCGCACGGCTGCACGGGACGCGCCTGGACCGGCGGCGGCCCCTGTGGGAGCTCGACCTCATCCACGGGCTGGCCGAGGGCCGGGTGGCCGTCTACACCAAGGTCCACCACTCGGCCATCGACGGGGTGACCGGCGCGGAGGTGCTGGCCGCGCTCATGGACTTCACGCCGGAGCCCCGCGAGGTCCCGCCGCCGGAGGAGCCCGTCGACGTCCCCATCTGGGAGTCGGCGGAACGTGCGCCCGACGCGGTCGAGATGATCATCCGAGGTGTCGGCCGCCTCCTGGAGAACCCTGTCGCCCTGGTGCGTTTCGTCGCGGGCGCGGTGCCGCGACTCGACGAGGTGCCGATCGTCTCCCAGATCCCCGGCGCGGGGCTCATCTCCCGGCTCATCCGCGGCGGCGGCACCGACCTGCCCGATCTGCCGCGCATGGCCGTGCCGCGGACGCCGTTCTCCGGGCCGATCTCGCCCCATCGCCGGTTCGCGTTCGGAACGCTGCCGCTCGACGAGGTCAAGCGTGTCAAGAACTCCTTCGGCGTCACCGTTAACGACGTCGTCATGGCGCTGTGCGCGGCGGCCCTGCGCCGCTGGCTGGCGAAGCGTGACGAGCTGCCCCGCCTTCCATTGGTCGTCGGCATCCCCGTCTCGACCAGGGGCGAGCTTCCCAATGACTTCCTGGCGAACGAGGTCACGCTGGCGATGACCGCGATCCCCACCGACATCGCCGACCCGGAGGCCCGGCTGAGAGCGGTGAGCCAGGCCATGAAGCTGGTCAAGGAACGGTTCGCGGCGGCCCCGGCGACCTGGCTGCTGGAGTTCAGCCAGGCCATGCCCGCGGCGCTCAGCGCGCTCGCCGACCGGGCGGCCTTCCGGCTCGCGTCCCGGACCGCGCCCGCCATGAACCTGGTGATCTCCAACGTTCCCGGGCCGCAGTCGCCGCTCTACATCTGCGGCGGGCGGGTCGTCGCGCAATATCCCATGTCGGTGATCACCGACGTGAGCGGCGGGATCAACATCACGGTGTTCTCCTACAACGGGTCACTCGACTTCGGCATCGTCGTCGACCGCGAGATGGTCCCCGACGTGTGGGACCTCATCGACTACCTGCGCGACGCCCTGTCCGAGCTGACGACCCTCGCGGAGCACGAGTCGTGAGGCCGCCAGAGGCATGACCTGCCAGGTTCGGCTAGCCGGGACCAGCGGCGCCGAAGGCGCTGCCGGTCGTGTCCTTGCCCGCCACGTGGCCGAGGCACCGGTAGGCCCGCGACCCGGCGGCGAAGCGGGCCGCGCTCGGCGGGAGCACCGTGACGTCCCACCGGTCCGGTGACACCGTACGGGCCGCGCCGGTCCGCGACTTGAGCAGGACGGCCATCGTGCACAGCCCGGCCACCGTGGGGTGCCTGGACACCGCGTACTCGTCGCTCGTGGTCAGGTCGTCCGGGAGCGGAGCGATGGCGAAGGTCTCCCAGGTGTGCGCGCCGGCGCAGGGGAGCGGCCGGGCCGTCACGTCGCCGCCGATCGAGACCGGTCCCGCCCAGCATTCCGGCTTGGCGACGCAGGCCGCGCCCGCCCCGGCGACCGACGCGGCGGGGCAGCCGTCCGTGCGGACCGGCACGCCGAGGCGGCCGGCGGCCGCGGTCACGTCCGGCGCGGCCGTACGGCCCTGTGAAGTCCGGCCCTGTGAAGTCCGGCTCTGTGCCGTCCCGGTCGGCTCAGCGGACGGTGTCGTCCGGGGGTCCCCGTCGCCACGCGCTATCACGACGATCCCGGCGGTGAGCAGCAGAGCGAAGACCGCCGCGACCGCCGCGAAGGCGAAAGAGTGGCGGGACGCGCCCGCGGGACGCGTGGTCACCCCACTGCGCCCGGTCCCGAGGCCGCCAGGGGGCGCGGACGCCACCAGGCGGCCCGAGGGGGCGAGGTGGTTGTGCGGGGCGAGGTGGTGGGGCGGGGTCAGATGGCCGGGTGCGGACAGGTGACTCGGTGGCGGGAGGTGCGCCGGCGGTGCCGGGTGGCCGGGTCCGGCCAGGGCGTTGGGCTCGGTCATCGCCCTCCGCACGTCGGGCACGGCCGCCGCTCCGTGCCGGCCGCCCGGGCTGGTGACGGCGTAACGCGGCGGCGCCGCCCCCGGGCCGTCCGGCCCGGAGGGCCGCCACTGCTCCGGCGCCGCTCCTCCGGAGGTGTCCGCCCCCCAGGACAGCGGGGAACCGAGCGACCTCGGGTCGGGCACAGCGGCCGGATGACCGGGACGGGCGGACCCGTCGATGTCGAGGGCGGCCAGGGCGTCCCGCAGCCCGGCGGCGGTCGGGATGCGCTGCCCGGGGTCACTGGCCATGCCATGCCGCAGCACGTCGGTCAGCGCGGACGGCACGCCGGGGATGTCCGGGATGGGCCGCCGATGCAGCGCCATGATGACGGCGATGTTGACCACGCCGCTCTCCGGGAAGCGCGGCGGCCTGCCGTACAGGAGGGCGTAGA
This sequence comes from Planotetraspora sp. A-T 1434, assembly GCF_025420585.1. Lineage (GTDB taxonomy): Bacteria > Actinomycetota > Actinomycetes > Streptosporangiales > Streptosporangiaceae > JAOEGB01. Next base: position 127,539 of record NZ_JAOEGB010000005.1, read on the forward strand.
GGGTCGCGGCCAGCGCGTAGACGTCACCGGCGGCCGTGGGCTCGGAGAGGTCGAACGCCTCCGGCGGGGCGTAGGCGGGCGTGAGCGACTCCCGCGTCACCGAGACCTCGCCCTGTGCCGTGCCGCCCTGCGCGGGCATCGTGGCCAGCCCGAAGTCGGACAGCGCCACCAGCCCATAGGAGTTGATCAGGATGTTGGCGGGCTTGACGTCCCGGTGCAGCACTCCGGTGGCGTGGGCGGCGGCCAGCGCGTCGGCGATCTTGATGCCGATGTCCCGCACCTCGCGCACGCTCAGCGGTCCATGCCTCTTCAGCCGATCCGCCAGTGACCCGCCCGGGCACAGCTCCAGCACCATGTACGGCCGGCCGTCCGAGAGCACGCCCGCGTCGTAGACGTCGGCCACGTGAGGGTGCCCCGACAGCGCCCCCGCCGACGTGACCTCGCGCATGAAACGGCGCCGGTCCCGGTCGGAGACCAGCACCCGGTTGTCGATCTTGAGGGCGACCTCACGGCCGACCGCGAGCTGCCGGGCGCGGTAGACGATTCCGAACCCGCCCTGACCGAGGATGCCGAGCACCTCGTAGCCCGGAACCAGCGGCCCGCCCGCCTCGTCCACCTCTGCCACCTCCAGACCGGGCTGCCTTAAGACCGGGCTGCCTTGAGACCGGGCTGCCTTGAGATTGGGCGAATCCCGCGTCCGGCACATTACCGGAGAGATCGCCCGGTCGATCGTTTTCCGGCCCGGCGGACTGCCCGTCACGGTCCCGGTCACGGGCCCGGGCGTGGACACGGGCGTGGACACGGGCGATGCCGGCCGGGGCAGGAGCGCGGCGTGTCATGACCGGCCGGGACCGGGAGCGGGCATCCTATGCTGACTGCATGGCGGGCACAGCGGAGCGAGGCCGGAGCCCGGAGCGGCGGCGGCAGTTGCTCGACGCGGCCGACCGGGTCATCCGCAGGGAGGGCCCGGAGGCGTCGATGGCCGCCATAGCGGCGGAGGCGGGGATCACCAAGCCCATCCTCTACCGGCACTTCGGCGACAAGAGCGGCCTCTACCAGGCGCTCGCCGAGCGGCACACCCGCGTCGTGATCAACCTGCTGCGCCCCGAGTTCGCCAAGCCGAGGGCCGACCTGCGGGTCCGGGCGCAGGCGACTATCAACGCCTACCTCGACACGATCTCGGTCAACCTGAACCTGTACCGGTTCCTGTTCCACCGGGCCAGCGCGGAGGACAGCCGCACGCACACGCAGATGGCGGCCATCGTCCGGAGCCTCGGTGAGGAGCTGGGGGCCGTCTTCGCCGAGGAGGGCGTGGCCGACCCCGTGCGCGCCCAGGTGCTCGGGCACGCCTTCGTCGGAATGGTCCAGGCCATCGGGGACTGGTGGCTGGAGAATTGCGACGTCGACCGCGCCACCGTGGTCGAGGGCCTCGCCGACGTCATCACCGCCGCCCTTAAGGTCTAGCCGCACACCGCTTGGTGGTGATCACGCACAGGTTCCGCGACCCGGCGGCCGGCCTGCCCGCACGCCGAACGTGATCATGCACGGATTCCCTGGACCCGTGGCGGGCCTGCGCGGAAGCCGTACGTGATCATGCGGCAAGGCGGCGTCGCCGTCGGGGGAGAGCGAAGGGCCGCGGTAGGCGCGATGTCGCTCGGCGCGACAACCCGACCGTTCGGCGATCGGTGATATCACGGCTACATTGGTGACTTTTACGCTGCGAGTCAACCCGTGTCCGATAGGAGAGTGCGTTGACCACGCCCCGCACTGATCGCAGCCCATGGAACTGGCTGCTCCTGGTCGCGATCATCATTCCGCTCATCCCGCCGCTGTTCAACGCCGTGGAGCCGCGGCTCTTCGGCATCCCGTTGTTCTACTGGCTCCAGCTCGCCTTCATCCTCATCGGTGTCACGGCCACCACGGTCGTGTACCGCATGACGAGGAGGGGCCGATGACCACCGAGATCATCGTCTTCGCCGTCCTGTTCCTCCTGGTCAGCGGCATGGGGTTCGTCGCCTCCCGCTGGCGGCGGCCGGACGACCTCGCCAGCCTGCACGAATGGGGGCTCGGCGGCCGCAGCTTCGGCTCGTGGATCACCTGGTTCCTCATCGGCGGTGACCTCTACACGGCCTACACGTTCGTGGCCGTCCCGGCCCTGCTGTTCGGCGCCGGCGCGACGGGGTTCTTCGCCGTGCCGTACACGGTGATCACCTATCCGATCGTGTTCCTCGTGCTGATCCGGCTGTGGTCGGTGTCCCACGTGCACGGGCTCGTCACGCCGGCCGACTTCGTGCGGGCCAGGTTCGGCTCGCCGACGCTGGCGCTGCTCATCGCGATCACCGGCATCGTGGCGACCATGCCCTACATCGCGCTGCAGCTCGTCGGCATCGAGGCGGTCCTGAAGACGATGGGGGTGGGGGGCGACCTGCCACTGATCATCGCTTTCGCGATCCTGGCGGCGTACACCTACAAGTCGGGGCTCCGCGCGCCCGCCCTCATCGCGTTCGTCAAGGACGCCCTGATCTACATCGTCATCCTCGCCGCGATCATCTACATCCCGGCCAAACTCGGCGGCCTGGGCGCGATCTTCGACGCGGCCAAGGAGAAGTTCGACGCGACCCCCGCCCCCGGCGACGGCGTCCTGCTCAACGCCAACAACCAGTTGCAGTACGTCACGCTCGCCTTGGGCTCGGCGCTGGCGCTGTTCCTCTACCCCCACAGCGTCACGGGCGTCCTCGCGGCGAAGAACCGGGACGTGATCAAGCGGAACATGTCCGCGCTGCCCGCCTACAGCCTGCTGCTCGGCCTGATCGCGCTGCTCGGCTACATGGCCATCGCCGCCGGGATCAAGCCCATCGGCAAGGACGTGAACACGGTCGTCCCGCAGTTGTTCGACAAGATGTTCCCCGGCTGGTTCGCCGGGGTGGCCTTCGCCGCGATCGGCATCGGCGCGCTCGTACCCGCCGCCATCATGTCGATCGCCGCGGCGAACCTCTTCACCCGCAACATCTACCGGGAGTACATCAAGCGGGACGCCACGGACGCCCAGGAGGCCTCGGTCAGCAAGATCGCCTCGCTGGTCGTCAAGGTCGGCGCGGTGCTGTTCATCCTGCTCATCGACCCGCAGTTCTCGATCGACCTTCAGCTGATCGGCGGCGTGATCATCCTCCAGACGCTCCCGTCGATCGGCCTCGGGCTGTTCACCCGCTGGTTCCACCGAGCGGGACTGATCGCCGGGTGGGTCGCCGGGATGGGCACGGGCGTGCTCCTGCTGTACAACATCGCCAACCCGGTCACCAACCACGCCCACTTCGGCGGGTCCGCGTTCCCGCTGGCGAAGCTCGGCCTGGACACCAAGGTCACGATCTACGCCGGCTTCCTCGCGCTCATCGTCAACCTGGTCGTCGCCGTCCTCGGCACGGTGATCGCGCGGCTGGTCGACGCGGCCGACGGCCCCGACGCCACGCGCCCGGACGACTACTTCGCCGACCAGGGCGACCCCCGTGTCCACGACCTGGAGCTGGCCGGCTCCACCTGACATCTCGTACGGCTCGCGCCCGGTTGTCCCCGGGGGGGCGACCGGGCGGCCCGTTGAGAGCGTCTTGTTCCCGCTCCGCGAAGCGGCCCCCGGGCTGCCCGGGGACGCGTGATCAGCCCAGCAGGGGACGGGGGAGGAAGACGGCCGACGGGTAATCGGGGGTGTGGAGGATCTCCTGCTCGGAGGTGAACATCGTGGCCCCCAAGGGCAGGGGGTCGCCGGTGCCCGGGTTGCTGGCGATGCGGGGGTAGGCACCGCTCGCCACGTGCACCCGGATCCGGTGGCCGCGGCGGAACCGGTGCCCCATGGGCCACAGCTCCACCTCGACCCGGCGCACGCCGTTCTCGTCGGCCCCCTGGGCCGGGGTGAGACGGCGCACGCCCTCGCACACGTTCAGGGACGCGCCGTCGGGGTGGACGTCGCAGACCCGCACCACCATGTCGGTGTGCTGCCGGCTGGTGCGCACGAACAGCTCGGCCATCACCGGGCCGATCAGGTCGGTGTCCTCGGCCAGGGATTCCGAGGTGTAGACGAGCACGTCGCGCCGGGTCTCCAGCCGGCGGTTGTCGCGCGGCTCGGAGTTGCCGATCAGCACGGGGCCGCCGTAGACGGGGGTGGGATCGGCGGGGTCGTAGCGGTACCGGTCGGGCTCCGACTCGGCCGGGTTGGCCCGCGCGAGGGCGAAGCCCGGCTGCAGGTGCCAGCGCTCGAACCGGGTCCCCGGCAGCGGCCACTCGGGGTAGTCCCGCCACTCGCCGGCGCCCGTGATGTAGAGCCGGACCGGCGAGCGGCGCAGCCCCGAGGGGTCGCCCATCAGGTGGGCGCGGAACCATGTCAGCGCGTCCGCGTTGGCCACCCGCCCGTGCCGGATGTCGGCGTGATACCACGGCCCGATCGTCAGGTACGGCCGGCGTCCCGCCGCCCGCATGGCCGCGTAGTCCTTGAGCTGCCAGGGCAGGAAGACGTCGTACCAGCCGCCGGTCATGGTGACCTCTGCCGTCACCTGCCCCACGGTGGCCGAGAAGTCCCTCTTCTCCCAGTAGGGCGAGGAGGGGTCGGCGTGGTGGTTGAGCAGTTCCTGGAAGAACGGGAGCGGCCTGCCCGCCGAGACGAGGTCGAGCTCGGACAGCGGGCGGCCGGAGGTCACGGCCCGCCGCGTCCGCCAGGGGGCCGTGAGCGCGGCCATGCCGCCGAAGCGGCCCTCCATGTGGGCGGTCAGCGTGGTCCAGATCAGCGACGACTCCAGCGCGAAGGCCCCGCCGACGTAGGCGGCGTCGCGGAAGCACGAGGCGGCGACCTGGACGGCCATCGCCTTGAGGTCGGGCGTGTCCGCCGCGATCGCCCACTGGTTGTACCCGAGGTAGGACGGCCCGTGCATCGCGAAGGTCCCGCCCCACCACGGCTGCGCGCGCATCCACTCGACCGTCGCCAGGCCGTCCGCGTGCTCGTCGCCGAGGGGGTCGAGCAGGCCGCCCGAGCCGAAGCCGCCGCGGCAGCTCTGGATGAGCACCTGGAACCCGTGCCGGGCGAAGTTCCAGCCGTACATCCAGCCGAAGACCCCCGCCCGGCCGTATGGCGTGCGGATGAGGATCGTCGGCGGCCTGGTGACGCCGATCGGAGCATAGTGATCGGCCAGAAGGGCCACGCCGTCCGTCATCGGGACGGGGACGTCGCGTCTGACCCGCACGCGACGGCCCGGCAGGCCGTTCGGCCGGAGAGCCGGCAACCGGGGGACTGGCAACCGGGGTACGGGCAGGTACGCCACGCCGCCTCCTTAACCTCTTGGTAACAGAATACCAATACTTCGTGTCACTTTGGGAGTTATCCTCCCGTTTTGTCTCGTTGCATGATCGTGGCAGTGGCCGCTACCCTTGCTGGCATGCGAACTCCTACGCACCTTCAGTGGTGGCGCCGCTAGCAGGCGGCGTGGTTTTCGCATTTGCGAGCACAGTGACTGGCCGCCCCGAGAGGCGGCCTTCTGTATGTCCGCCCCCGGGGCATACGACTTGAGGGGCGAAGACAGTGGAGATCAGCGGATATACCACCGCCGGCGGCGTCGCCGTCGAGCGCCGCGTGCGTGAGGTGCCCGAGGCGGCGCTCGAAGAGATCGTCACGGCGCTGACCGAACGCCGGGGCGGGGCCTTCTCCTCCGGAATGGACTATCCGGGCCGCTACAGCCGCTGGGCGTTCGGCTACGTGGACCCGTGCGTGGAGATCGTCGCCAGGGGCCGGCGGATCTCGGCCCGCGCGCTCAACGACCGCGGCCGCGTGGTCCTCCCGGTCATCGCGTCCTGCCTGCTCGCCGCCGGGAAGCCGGTCACCGAGCCGACCTCCGGCCACGTCGAGGTCCACATCCCCGAGTCGGAGGACCTGCTGCCGGAGGAGATGCGCAGCCGCCGGCCGACCGTCTTCACCGCGATCCGCGAGGTGATCGCCGCCTTCCGCGGCGACGACCCGCACCTCGGCCTCTACGGCGCTTTCGGCTACGACCTGGCCTTCCAGTTCGAGCCGATCCGCTACCGGTTGTCCCGCCCGGACGACCAGCGCGACCTCGTCCTCCACCTGCCCGACCGGCTGGTCGTGATCGACCGCGTCCGCGAGACCAGCGTGGAGTACCTCTACGAGTTCACCGTGGACGGCGTCTCCACCGCCGGCATGGAGCGGATAGGCGAGAGCGTCCCCCTGCCCGCTCCCACCGAGATCCCGGAGAATCCGGCGAGGGGGACGTACGCCGAGGTCGTCGCCAAGGCCAAGGAGAAGTTCAAGCGCGGCGACCTGTTCGAGGTCGTCCCCGGCCAGGTCTTCCACTCCTCCTGCACCGACCCCTCCGCCTTCTACCGGTCCCTGCGGACAAGCAACCCGGCGCCGTACGAGTTCCTCCTCAACCTGGGCGACGGCGAGCACCTCGTCGGCGCGTCCCCCGAGATGTACGTCCGGGTGACCGGCGACCGGGTCGAGACCTGCCCGATCTCCGGCACGATCGCCCGCGGCGCCAACCCGGTCGAGGACGCCGAGGCCATCCGGACCCTCCTGTCCAGCGTCAAGGAGGAGTCCGAGCTGACGATGTGCACCGACGTGGACCGCAACGACAAGTCGCGGATCTGCGTCCCCGGCAGCGTGCAGGTCATCGGCCGCCGCCAGATCGAGATGTACTCCCGGCTGATCCACACGGTCGACCACATCGAGGGCCGCCTGCGTCCCGAGTTCGACGCGCTCGACGCGTTCCTCACCCACATGTGGGCCGTCACGGTCACCGGCGCGCCGAAGACCTGGGCCATGCAGTTCATCGAGGACCACGAGGAGACCACCCGGCGCTGGTACGGCGGAGCCGTCGGCTTCATCGGCTTCGACGGCTCGATGAACACCGGCCTGACCCTGCGGACCGCGCAGATCCGCGACGGCGTCGCCATGGTCAGGGCCGGCGCGACGCTGCTGTTCGACTCCGACCCAGAGGCCGAGGAGCGGGAGACCGAGCTCAAGGCCAGCGCGCTGCTCGGCGCCCTCGCCGCGGTGGGCCGCCCGAGCGCCGAGGCCGCGGCCGAGCGGGCCGCCGACAGGCCCGGCGACGGCCACACGGTCCTGCTCGTCGACCACGAGGACTCCTTCGTCAACACGCTGGCCGACTACTTCCGCCAGCAGGGCGCCTCCGTCGTGACGCTCCGGCACGGATTCCCGCTGGAGATGATCGAGGAGATCGCGCCGACGCTCGTCGTTCTCTCGCCCGGCCCCGGCTGGCCGTCCGACTTCGGCTGCTCCGCGCTGGTCGAGGCGCTGTACGCGCGCGAGCTGCCGGTCTTCGGCGTCTGCCTCGGCCTCCAGGCCATGGTCGAGCAGGCGGGCGGCACGCTGGAGCTGCTGCCGTACCCGGAGCACGGCAAGCGCGGCCGGGTGCACCGCAAGGGCGACAGCGCGCTCCTGGAGGGGCTGCCGGAGGAGTTCGTCGCGGCCCGCTACCACTCACTGCACGCCAAGGAGCCGGGCGTGCGCGGCTTCGCGGTGACCGCGCAGACCCCGGACGGCGCGGCGATGGCGATCGAGGACGTGGAGAACAGGCGCTTCGGGGTGCAGTTCCACCCCGAGTCGATCCTCACCACGGAGGGCGGCGCCGGAGCGCGCATCATCGCCAATGTCCTGCGCCTCTGCTCGAAGTAGAGCCGCCGTTTCAGCCCCGGACAAAGCTCTCGGCGAGCCTTCGGGGAGCCCTCGACACAGTGCTCGACAAAGTGCTCGGCAAAGTCCCGGGTAAAGACGGAGGCGAAAGCCGTACCGGGCCGGCACGGGAGCCGTAGAGTCCACTCCCGTGCCGGAGACCAGACTGGACGACGTGCTCGTGTCACCGTCGCTGCCGGACGCCGTCCGCGCTGCGCTCCTCGCGCCGATGGTCGACCACCACTGCCACGGCGTGCGGCGCGACGACCTGTCCCGGTCGGAGTTCGAGATGCTGATCACCGAGGCGGGCACGCCGGCGCCCCCCGGCACCACGCACTTCGACACGCCCGTCGGTGTGGCGATCCGGCGCTGGTGCGCGCCCGTCCTCGGCCTGGAACCGCATGTGCCCGCGGCCGTGTACCTGTCCCGCCGGACCGAGCTGGGCGCGGCCGAGGTCAACCGGCGGCTGCTTCGCGCGGCCGGGATCGCCGCATTCCTCGTGGACACCGGCCTGGAGGGCCCCGAGCTGCTGTCGGCGGCGGAGATGGGCAGGCTGGGCGGCGCGGCGGCCGACGAGATCGTCCGGCTGGAGCAGGTCGAGCAGGAGGTCGCGGAGGCCGGGATGCCGGCGGTCGACTACGCCGGGATGCTGCGCGAGGAGCTGGCGGCCAGGGCCGCCCGCGCGGCGGGGCTGAAATCGATCGCCGCCTACCGGTGCGGGCTCGGCTTCGACCCGTCCCGTCCCTCGCGGGGCGCGGTGATCGCGGCGGCGGGCAGGCGGCTGGCCGAGCCCAAGGAGCGCCTGACCGACCCGGTCCTGGTGCGCCACCTGCTCTGGGCCGCGATCGACGTCGCGAGGGAGCGGAGCCTTCCGCTGCAGTTCCACTGCGGCTACGGCGACACCGACCTCGACCTGCACCGCTCCGACCCCGCCCTCCTGACCGGGTTCATCCGGGCGGTCGCGCCGTCGGGGGTGCCGGTGATCCTGCTGCACTGCTACCCGTTCCACCGGCAGGCAGCCTACCTGGCGAACGTGTTCCCCCACGTCTACGTGGACGTGGGGCTGGCGCTCACCTACACGGCGGCGGGCTCGGTCTCGGTCGTCCGCGAGCTGCTGGAGCTCGTCCCCTTCCACAAGCAGATGTTCAGCTCCGACTGCTACGGCGTCGCCGAGCTGTGCCTGCTCGGCGCGGTCTATCACCGGCGCGGCCTCGCCCGCGTGCTCGCCGACCGGCTGGGCGAGGGCGAGTGGTCCCCGGCCGACGCGGCCCGGATCGCCCACATGATCGGGTCGGGCAACGCCAGGCGCGTCTACCGCCTCTGAACTCTCTGGGACGGGCCGGTCAACGGCTACCCGCCGAAGGGGACGGGTACGGATCATCCCTGAAGAGGAGGAACCAACCCGTCCCGGGCGCGATAATCGGCGCGATGAGTGCCATAGAGATCCATAATCTGGCGAAAACGTTCGGCGCGCTCAAGGCTGTCGACGGCGTGTCCTTCACCGTGGAGGCAGGCTCCGTCACCGGTTACCTGGGGCCCAACGGAGCCGGGAAGACCACCACACTGCGCTGCCTGCTCGGCCTGGTCACCCCCGACTCGGGGGAAGCCCTGGTCGGCGGCCGGCGCTACACCACGCTGCCCCAGCCCGTCACCGAGGTCGGGGCCGTGCTCGAAGCCACGAGCTTCCATCCGGGCCGCACGGCCCGCAACCATCTGCGGATCCTGTGCACCGCCGCGGGGCTCCCCGTCCAGCGGGCCGACGAGGCGCTGGAACAGGTCGGCCTGGCGGAGGCCGCGGACAAGCGGGTGCTGGGCTTCTCCCTCGGCATGCGGCAGCGTCTCGCGCTCGCGTCCGCGCTGCTCGGCCGCCCGAAGGTCTACATCCTCGACGAGCCCGCCAACGGCCTCGACCCCGCCGGGATCGAGTGGCTGCGCGGCTTCCTCCGCCACCTGGCGCACGACCAGGGCGCGGCGGTGCTGGTCTCCAGCCACGTGCTGCCGGAGGTCGAGCAGACCGTCGACAACGTGGTCATCATCGCCAAGGGCCGGCTCGTACGGCAGGGCACCCTGGCCGAGCTGACCACGAACGGCGAGCCGGCCGTACGGGTCCGCGCGGCGAAGGCCGCCGAGCTGGCGCCCGCCCTGGAGGCCGCGGGCGCGCGGGTCGAGCCAGCGGAGGACGGCCTGCTGCGCGTGCACGGCCTGGACTCCGGGGCGGTCGGGCAGGTGGCGCTCGACCAGCGGGTGGCGTTGTCGGAGCTCACTCCGGAGCGGTCCGACCTCCAGAAGATCTTCCTCGAGCTGACGGAGGGACGATGATCGGGCTCGTCAAGGCGGAGCTGCAGAAGCTGTTCACCACCCGGCTGTGGTGGATCATGCTCCTGGTCATGCTGGTCCTGGTCGGGGTGAACCTCGGCCTCTTCATCGGCTTCGCCGGGGTGAGCCAGAACGGGGCGCCCGCCCTGCCCGAGCGGGACACCGTGGAATGGGCGCGGATGGCCTGGTCGGCGGGCGCGGACGGGAACGTCTTCGCCATGATCCTCGGTGTCGTGATGATGACCGCCGAGTACCGCTACCAGACGATCACCGGTACCTTCCTGACCACGCCTCGCCGGGGGCGCGTCATCGTCGCCAAGCTGGTCGGCGGCCTCCTTGTGGGCCTGCTTTTCGGCCTCGGGGCGCTGGTGTTCGAGGCCGTCGTGGTGATCCCCACGGTGCTGATCTCGGGGGGCGAGTTCTCACCGGCCGCCTGGCACATCCCGCAGACGGGCCTCGGCATCATCGCGACCTTCGCGCTGTACGCTCTGTTCGGCATCGGCCTGGGGACGCTGGTGCGCAACCAGGTCGCCGGCATCGTCGGCGCGGTGGTGTGGTCCTACGTGATCGAGAGGATCCTGGTCGCGATCCCCGCCCTGCAGCCCGTGGGCAGGTGGCTGCCCGGCGGGGCCGCGCAGTCGCTGCTCAGCATCGACGTGGACACCGGGCTGGGCAGACCCGAACTGCTCCCCGCGTGGGGTGGCGCGCTCGTCCTGGCCGGCTACGCGGTTATCTTCGCGCTCGTGGCCTCCGCCACGACGGTCCGGCGCGACATCACCTGAGCCCCTGCCGCATCAGGTGACCGGTTCGCGATCAGCCCGCCGGACCTGGTTTGCTTGGACCCGTCAGTCAGTCGTTTCATCTAGTCGTTCGTCACGGGGATCATCATGCGCAGCGTCGAACCCGAGGTCTTCCTCGTCGCCAGGCCCGAGCTGGACTACGAGGAGCTCGCCCGCTACCTGCGGGAGATCGGAGGGGAGAGCTGGCTGGAGCGGCTGGAGCGCGGGGACTTCGACGCGCAGAACCTGGCCGAGTTCGCCGGGAGGCTGTGCTACCGCTCCTTCGAGCCGGGGCTGAACCCCAACGTGACCCGCATCCGGGCCGACCAGACGGAATATCTTCGCAACATCCTCGCGAGCGCTCACGGCTCTGTGCTGGAGCACATGAGCTTCAGCTTCGTGCTGCACAACGTGTCGCGGGTCTTCACCCATGAGTTGGTACGGCACCGCCCCGGGGTGGCCATCTCGCAGGAGTCGCTCCGCTTCGTCCGGCTGTCGGACATCCCGTTCTGGTTCCCCGAGTGGGCCCAGAAGGACGCCGAGCTGATGAAGCGGGCGTCGGCCGTGCTCGACCAGCTCGAGGAGTTCCAGACCTGGATGGCGGACCACTTCGGGCTCGACGAGGAGGGTGTGCCGTTCGCGGAGAAGAAGCACCGCACTTCGTTCATGCGCCGCTTCGCTCCCGAAGGGCTCGCGACCGGCCTCGTCTGGACGGCGAACGTGCGCACGCTCCGGCACACGATCGAGTCCCGGACGGCCGCCGGCGCGGAGGAGGAGATCCGCCTGGTGTTCCAGCGCATCGGCGAGCTGATGAAGGAGGAGGCCCCGGCGCTGTTCGGCGACTACGTGGTCGAGGACGGCGCCTGGATTCCCGGCTGGCGCAAGGTCTGACCGCCGCTCCCGCTCACCCGTCCGACCTCCCGGCACTGCCGGGTCGCGGCCGGGTCACGGGAATAACCTACTAAACCAGTAGGTCTTGACGGAAATCTGCCGGATGTGCTGAAGTGTCTGCATGCCGGTTGAGATGCGACTGAACGTCGTCCGGAGCCGCGGCGGGCTCCACCGTACGGGGTCCTCATGAGCGCCGCGCCCGTCCTGGGCGGGACCGTCACGGCCGATGAGGCCGATGAGGCCGCCGAGTCCCTGACAATCGTGAAGGCGCGGCACCCGTGGCGCTGGATCGCGAGCGCCGTCGTCCTCGTGCTGCTGGCGATGGCGGTCAACGCGCTGATCACCAACCCCGCCTGGGACTGGGCGATCGTGGGGGAGTACCTCTTCGCCCCCTCGGTCCTGGAGGCCGTCGCGTTCACGATCCAGCTGACCGTGCTCGGCATCGTGCTGGGGTTCCTGCTGGGGACCGTCCTGGCCCTCATGCGGCTGTCGCGCAGCCCGCTGCTCGTGTCGGTGGCCTGGAGCTACGTGTGGCTGTTCCGATCGGTGCCGCTCATCCTGCAACTGCTGTTCTGGTACAACCTCGCCATCCTCTACCGGCGGATCTCGTTCGGCGTGCCGTTCGGGCCCGCGCTGTTCGACATCGGGACCATGGACCTGATCGGGCCGGTGACCGCCGCGGTGATCGGGCTGACGCTGCACCAGGCGGCCTACGCCGCCGAGATCGTGCGCTCCGGCTTCCTCTCGGTGGACCAGGGACAACTGGAGGCGGCCTCCGCGCTCGGCATCCCGAGGACCCGGCAGCTGTTCCGGATCCTGCTTCCCCAGGCGATGCGGACGATCGTGCCCACGGCGGGCAACGAGATCATCGGCCTGGTCAAGGGCACCTCGGTCGTCTACATCATGGCGCTGCCCGAGCTCTTCTACCAGGTTCAGGTGATCTACAACCGCAACGGCCGGGTGATCGCCATGTTGCTCGTCGCGGCGATCTGGTACCTGCTGCTCACCACGGTCCTGTCGGTCGCGCAGTACTACGTGGAGCGCCGCTTCGGCAGGGGAGCGGCACGGGCCCTGCCGCCGACGCCCCTCCAGCGCGTCCGGGGCGTGCTCGCCGTGCGGCGGGCCGCCAGGGACCAGCGGCTCGTGGATCTCGGGGGCGGGCGATGAGCCACCCGATGGTCGACGTGCGCGGTGTTCACAAGAGCTACGGCCCGCTGGAGGTGCTGCGCGGGGTGGACCTCCAGGTTCAGCCGGGAGAGGTGACGGTCGTCCTCGGCCCCTCCGGCTCGGGCAAGTCGACCCTGCTGCGCAGCATCAATCACCTGGAGAAGATCGACCGCGGATACGTGCGGATCGACGGCGAGCTCATCGGCTACCGGCGAGCGGGCGACCGCCTGTTCGAGCTGAAGGAGCGGGAGATCCTCCGGCAGCGCACCCACATCGGGTTCGTGTTCCAGAGCTTCAACCTCTTTCCGCACCTGACGGTCCGCCAGAACGTCACCGAAGCGCCGATCTCCGCCCAGCGCCGGCCGCGGGCCGAGGTCGAGCGGCTCGCGGATCTCCTGATCGAGCAGGTCGGGCTCGGCGACAAGGCCGGCGCCTATCCCCGGCAACTGTCCGGCGGCCAGCAGCAGCGGGTCGCCATCGCGCGGGCGCTGGCGCTGCGGCCCAAGGTCGTCCTCTTCGACGAACCGACGTCCGCGCTCGACCCGGAGCTCGTCGGCGAGGTGCTGGAGGCCATGAAGAGCCTCGCCGGCAGCGGCACCACGATGATCGTCGTGACCCACGAGATCGGCTTCGCCCGTGAGGTCGCCGACACGGTGGTGTTCATGGACGACGGCCGGATCGTCGAGCAGGGCCCGCCGTCCCAGGTCCTCGACGACCCCCGGCACGACCGGACCCGCGCCTTCCTCAGCAAGGTTCTCTGACCGTCCCGGGCGATCAGCGATCAGACCTCTCCCCGGACCTTCCCCGATCAGACCTCTCTCCCCGATCAGAAAAGGACGCACATGCCATCCGCATCCCGGATCGCCGCCCTGACCATGTCCTCGCTCCTGCTTCTGGCGGCCTGTGGCACGGCCTCGCGTGGCGTGGATTCCCTGGCCGCGGCTCCCGCGGGCGGCCCGGGATCGTCGGCGGCGCCGAAGTTCAACACCGGGCCGGACCAGAAGCGGATCACAGCGGCCAAGGTCGACGCCATCGCCGCCGAGGTGCCCGCCGCCATCAAGGCCGCCGGTGAGCTCCGGGTCGGCACCAGCACCTTCGAGCCGCCGCTGTCCTTCGTCGCGGACGACAACGTCACTCCCATCGGCCTGGAAGAGGACATCGCCTCGCTCATCGCGGACGTCCTCGGACTGAAGCTCCACCTGGAGGCCACCTCATGGGAGAACCTCTTCCTGGCTGTGCGCTCCGGCAAGGACAACCTCGGCATCTCCAACATCACGGTGACCGAGGAGCGCAAGGACATCTACGACTTCGCCACCTACCGGCTGGACCAGCTCGCCTGGGAGGTCGCCAAGGACAGCCCGATCACGTCCATCACCAAGCCGGCCGACATCGCCGGGCTGACCGTGTCGGTGGGATCCGGCACGAACCAGGAAAAGATCCTGCTGGACTGGGACAAGCAGAACAAGGCAGCCGGGCTCAAGCCGGTCAAAATCCAGTACTACCAGAAGGCCGCCGACTACTACCTCGCCCTCAAGTCGGGACGCATCGTGGCCAATTTCGGCCCCAACCCCACAGCCGCCTACCACGCGGCCGTCACCGGTGACACGAAAATCGTGGGCACGTACTCCGGCGGCGGCGCGACCGTGCAGGGACTCATCGCCGCCATGACCCAGAAGGGCAACGGCCTGGCCAAGCCGGTCAGCGAGGCCCTGAACGCCCTGATCAAGAGCGGCAAGTACGCTGAGGTCCTCGCGCGGTGGGGTCTGTCCAGTGAGGCGGTCCAGGAGTCCTCGGTCAACCCGCCTGGCCTGCCCCGGCAGAAGTAGCCGGGACCGATCTCCGGCCCACCTCGCGGAGATCCAGATGGCCGTGAAAGAGAACAGATGACGATCGAACACACGTTTCAGGTCCGCCCGGTCGTGGTCGGCGATCCGGAGCTCCGGCCGTTGCTCGACGGCCTCGCCTTCGAGTACGAGTCCCGCTACGGGGCCAACAACGAGCTGACCCGCTTCCCGGACTCCGACTTCGCGCCGCCCGACGGCGCGTTCCTGATCGTGGTGGAGAACGGCGAGACCATCGCCGGCGGCGCGTTCCGGCGGTACGACGAGGTCACTGCCGAGCTCAAGCGGATCTGGACCCACCCCGGTCACCGGCGCCGAGGGCTCGGCGAACTGGTCGTGCGGGAACTGGAGAACGAGGCCGTACGGCGCGGCTACCGGCGGATCTACCTTACGACCGGTCCCCGGCAGCCGGAGGCGGTCGCACTCTACGTCAGGGCAGGGTACCGGCCGCTGTTCGACGTCACGGTCTATCCCGGGCCGATGGGACCGCACCCCTTCGAGAAGGACCTCCCCGTTCCGGCGTGACCGGGTCGCCCTGCCGTGCGCTGACCCGGGGCAGCAGCAGCGCGGGGCGACCGAGAGGGCATGTTCTTACGGCCTCATGGGAGGCCAAACGCCTAATCGCGACAGGATCGCCCCGCGATCTTGGCTTCGGTGGCCTTGGTGATGATGACGTCGAGTCTGTCGCGGATGCCCACCAGCTCGCCGATCTTCCGGTTGACGCGTTTCTGCTCGGCCGACAGCCGATCGAGCGTCGCCGCCCACACTTCACCCGTCTCGAAAGACGGCAACAGGTCGACAATCGTCCTGCTCGTCAGTCCTGCGGCGTACAGGTGCTGAATCAGCTGAACGCGGTCGACCGCGCTGTCCGGATAGTGCCGCTGACCGCTGGAGCTGCGTTCCGCGGTGAGCAGGTTCTGCTCTTCGTAGTAGCGCAGTGCCCGCACGCTCACACTCGCACGGGCGGCCAGTTCACCGATGCGCATCAACGCCTCCTCAGTGACTCCTGTCACATCACTTGCCTCTGACGTCAACGTCAGCTTTTAGCTTAGTGATGCCACCGCACTCTCGTGTCACCGCAGGTCGGACGAGGTGCGGAGAACACCATTAAGTGACGAATACGGAGTCCCCCATGTCTTCCTCCAGTGCCGCCCTGCGCGCGAGCCGGATCCTCCGCCGCCCCATGAACGTTGGCAGCCTCACCGTGGCGAACCGCATCGTCATGTCGCCGATGACTCGTGAATTCTCGCCGGACGGTGTCCCTCGTGCCGATGTGGCGCAGTACTACGCACGCCGGGCTGCCGGTGGAGTGGGCCTGATCATTACCGAGGGCACCTACATCGACCACCCCTCGGCGGGTGACAGCGACCGGGTGCCGCGATTTCACGGGGAGGAAGCCCTGGCGGGCTGGGCGCAGGTGGCGGCGGAAGTCCACCGCGCGGGCGCGAAAATCATTCCCCAGCTCTGGCACGTCGGCATGGTCCGTCCCCCCGGTGCCCCGCCGTTCCCCGAAGCCGCCCCGATGGGCCCTTCCGGAATCGGCCTGGACGGCAGCCGATCGGGCCAGGCGATGACCCAGGACGACGTGGACGCGGTGATCACCGCCTACGCCGACGCCGCCGGCGCTGCCGAGGGTCTCGGCTTCGACGGCATCGAACTACACGCCGGCCACGGCTACCTGATCGACCAGTTCCTCTGGGAGTACACCAACCGCCGTAGCGACCGGTACGGCGGGGACCTGGCCTCCAGAGTCCGTTTCGCCGCTGAGATCGTAGCCGCCTGCCGCGAGGCCGTCGCCCCTGACTTCCCGATCCTGTTCCGCTTCTCGCAGTGGAAGGCGGACCACTATGACGCCAGGCTCGCCGAGACCCCTGAGGAACTCGAAGCCCTCCTGACGCCGCTCGTGGAAGCGGGTGTGGACGTCTTCCACGCCTCCACCCGGCGTTACTGGCGACCGGAGTTCGACGGCTCCGACCTCAATCTGGCCGGGTGGGCGAAGAAACTCACCGGGAAGCCGGCCATCACCGTCGGTTCCGTGGGTCTCAGCGAAGATGTCATCGCGACGCTGGAAGACGGGAAGCAAGCTCGGGTCGCCGGCATCGACAAGCTGCTGGACCGACTCGAAGGGGACGAGTTCGATCTTGTCGCCGTGGGCCGGGCCCTCCTCGCCGACCCGGAATGGGCGGAGAAGATCCTCGCCGGGCGCATGGACGCGGTCGTGCCTCACACCGCGGAACAGCTCGACGTCCTGCACTGAGGATGTCGACGGAGCCGTAGCGGGCGAACGCGTCAGCAGAGAGCGGGGAGGACGTAGACCTCGGCGCCGGGAGGGAGGGCGCAGGACAGGCCGCCGAGCCGCCGGGCGTTCTCCCCGCAGACGAACATGCTGATGTGCCGCCGGATGTGGCCGTACTCGTCGCGCAGCCGCTCCTCCAGTGACGGGTGCGTACGGCGGAGCGTGTCGAGGGCGGCGCCCAGCGTCGGGATCTCCTCCTCGGACGCGGCCACCGCGAAGACCCTGACCTCGGCCTGGTCGCCGACCCAGTGCCGGAGCGTGCTCGGCAGGACGAACGTGACCAGCGTGATCGGCTTGGCCACTCAGAGCACCGCCGCGCGGACGCTCAGCACGTCGGGGAGGTGGCGGGCGATCCGCGTCCAGGTCTCGCCGCCGTCGGCGGAGCCGTACACCTCGCCGTCGCGGGTGCCGAAGAAGACGCCGGCCTCGCCGGCCGTCATCGCGTCCCTGAGCACGGCGGCGTGGACCGGCTCGTCGGGCAGCCCCTTGGACAGGCCCTGCCAGCTCGCCCCGGCGTCGTCGCTGCGGAACACCGCGTACCGGTGGCCGACGGGCGTGCGGTCCATGTCGCTGTGCAGCGGGAACACGTAGACCGTGTCCGGCCTGGCCGGATGGACGGCGATCGGGAAGCCGAAGTCGGATGGCAGTCCGGCTCCGATGTCCGTCCAGGAGCCGCCGAAGTCATCGGAGCGGTAGACGCCGAAGTGATGCTGGAGGTAGAGCCGCTCGGGCCGGGCCGGATGCTGGGCGACCCGGTGCACGCACTGCCCGAACTCCGGATACTGCGCGCCCTCGGGCAGGAACGGCGCCCGGATGTTCCGGTTGGCTGGCTCCCACGAGGCCCCGCCGTCCGAGCTGCGGAAGACGCCCACGGCGGAGGCGGCGACGGCGATCCGCCGGGGATCGGCTGCTCCCGCCCAGACCACGCCGGACTCCGACGGGGACGGCTGGAGCTGCCAGACGCGGGAGAGCGCGGCCCCGGTCCGCTCGGGGAAGGCCACGGGAGGGGCGCTCGCCTCCTCCCAGGTCTCGCCGAGGTCGTCGGACCACAGCACCGAGGGGCCGAAATGGCCGTGCTCGATGCCCGCGAGTAACCGGGGCGTCTCGCCACGCGTGTCGATCGCCACCGATGGCACCCCGATGGTGGAGAAGCGGACGGGGTCGACCTCGAACGGCCCGCCGGAGGAGCGTGCGAGGAACAGCCCCTTCCTTGTCCCGATCGCGAGCAGCGCTTCCATGGCGACCTCCTCGTGTGCCTCCCGCCCATCGTGCCAGGGGCAGGCCGATCCCGCGCGGGGATCCGGCACTCGACTGAGTTCGCCCCGGACGGCGACACCGTGGAGTCCGGTGCGCGGCTAGGGCTCGTCCTGGACGGTGTCGCGATGGATCCGGCAGAGCGGGACGCCGGACGCCTGCAGGCGGCGTACGGTCTCGTTGACCATGGCGGCCGGGCCGCATACGTACACCTCGTGCTCGGCCCACGAGTGGAAGCGCTCGACCACGTCGGGCAGCCTTCCGCGCATCCCGTCGTAGGCCGGCTCGTCGGAGACCACCGGCAGCACCCGAAGCCAGGGGAAAGACGACTCCATCCGGACAAGGTCATGGATGTCGTACAGCTCCGACGCGTGCCGTACGCCGAAGAGCAGGTGGACGTGGGGACGGCGGCCGGACGCGATGACGTGCTCGATGATGGCCTTCAGCGGGGCCAGGCCGGTGCCCCCGGCCACGCACAGGATGTCCCTGCCCGAGTCGGCCGGGACCATCGTGCCCACGGGCGGGCCGAGCAGGACCTGGTCGCCGATCCGGGTGTGCTGGACGAGCGCGGAGCTGACCCAGCCGCCGGAGACCGCCCGCACGTGGAGTCGCAGGGTGTTGTCGTCCCTGGGGGCGTTGGCGATGGAGAAGGTCCGCCACACCCGGGGCCAGCGGGCGGTCTGCACGGTGATGTACTGGCCGGGCCTGAATTCCATCCGCTGCGTGGGCCGTACGGTGATGACCGCGATGTCGCGGGTCCGGCGGTCGTGGTCGACGACCTCGGCGAGCCACCACGGGGGAGAGACGCCCGCGTCCGCCGCGGCCGCCTCGATCATGAGCTCGGCGGCCATGCCGTACGCCGTGCTCCAGGCGGCCTCGATCTCGTCCGTCCAGATCTCGGCGGCGAAGTGCTTGATCGTGGAGAGCAGGGCCTTGCCGACGGCCGAGTAGTGCTCGGCGGCCACGCCGTACTTGCGATGGTCGCGCCCGAGCTGCGCGAGGTACCCGGCCAGACCGCCGGGGCTGTCGAGCATCCAGACGATCCTCGTGAGCGCGCTGAACAGCCGGTCGCGCTGAACGTCCATCGCGGGCGGAAACATCGCCCGCAGCTGCGGGTTCTCCGCGAACAGCCGCCCGTAGAAGTACGCCGCGGCCTTCTCCGCGACGGGTTCGACGACGGAGAAGCTCTCTTTGACGAGGCGCGGATTAAGCGTCATCTGCTGTGTCCCACCCTAGGGACCGGAAGTGTGCTCCGGTCTTGTCGATCCACCTCCCTGACGGCTCCGGGTGACGAGCGGCGGCGGCCCCGGCTCAACCGATCGCTCATTCGGGAGTCTTTCACTCGCAGTCGGGCGTCACAACCGATTCTTCACAAGGTGGTGCGAAGGTGTACGGATAGTGATTGCTTAGTAATGCTGAGTGATCGAGCGTGGTCATGATGGCAGAAGTGATAGGTGAGATAAGTGACAAAAAAGAAAACGCTTACGCCATGATTGGGGCGAGCCGATAAGGAACACTCCGGGAGACCGCATGGCACGTCCGATCGTTGGCATCACCACCTACCTGGAGGCCGCCCGGTGGGGCGTCTGGGTCCGTGAGGCGGTCATCTCCCCGCAGGGGTACGCGCGGGCGGTCGAGAAGGCGGGCGGCGCCCCCGTCCTCCTGCCGCCGATGAGCCCGGTGGCCGCCGGTGACTACGTGCGCGGCCTCGACGGGCTCATCCTCGCGGGCGGCGTCGAGATCGACCCGTCGCTGTACGGCGAGGCCGCCGATAGCCGGGTGGAGGAGCCGCAGGGCCACCGCGACCGCTTCGAACTGGCCCTCACCCGTGCGGCCGTCGAGGCGGACCTGCCGATCCTCGCCATCTCGCGCGGCATGCACATGCTGAACATCGCCCAGGGCGGCACGCTCATCCCGTGGCTCCCCGAGGTGGTCGCCCACGAGCGGCACGAGACGGCCAGGCACCTGGTCACCGTGAGCGTGTCGAGCAAGCTGGGCAAGGCGATCGGCGACCGGGCGGAGGTCACTGGGGCGCACCACCAGGCCGTCAAGCGGCTCGGCACCAACCTGCTCGCCGTGGCGTGGGCCGACGACCAGATCGTCGAGGGGATCGAGCTGCAGGGCCACCGGTTCGCCGTCGGCGTCCAGTGGCACCCGGAGCGTGGCACGGACAACCGCCTGGTCGAAGCCCTGATCGACGCCTCCCGCCCCTGACCCTTCGGCGTGATCATGCACGGATTCCCGTGGGCGGCCCCGGCCTGCCCCTTCACCTGGCGTGATCATGCACAGCTTCCGGGATCACGCCCGGGACCTGCGGCATCGTCTTTCGTGATCATGCACGGCTCGCGGGCGGACGGCGTAAAGCGTCAGAAGCTGCGCGGCAGGCCGAGGACCTGGGTGGCGAGGTAGTTGAGCAGCAGTTCCTCCGTCACGGGAGCGATCTTGCCGATGCGGGCGTCCGTGAGCAGCCGGGCCACCGGATACTCCAGCGAGTACGCCATGCCGCCGTGGGTCTGGAAGGCCGCGTCGGCCGCCTCCCACGCCGCCTGCGAGGCGGTCAGCTTGGCGATGTTGGCCTCGGTCCCGCAGGGCAGCCGGTTGTCGAACGCCCAGGCGGCCTTGTAGAGCATCAGCCGGGCCAGCTCGATCTTGGCCTTCACCTGCGCCAGCGGGAACGCGATGGCCTGGTTCGACCCGATGGGCCGCCCGAACACCTCCCGTTCCTTGGCGTAGTTCACGCCGACCCGCAGCGCGACCTCGGCCCCGCCGAGAGCGCTCGCCCCCAGCAGGATCCGCTCGGGGTTGAGGATGTCCCACAGCACGACCGCGCCCCCGTGCAGCTCGCCCACCACGTTCTCCGCGGGCACGCGCAGCTCGTCGATGAAGACCATGTTGGACGGGGTCGTGTTCGCGCCCATCTTGGAAATCGGCCGGTAGGAGAGCTGCCCCGCCGCGACGGCCTCGGGCACGTTGACCAGGAACACCGTCATGCCGTTCGCCCGCGGCCTGGCCTCGGCGGCCGGGATGGTGCGCGTGACGAGCAGCATCCACGTGGCCCGCTGGACGCCCGTGATCCAGATCTTCTGGCCGTTGACGACGAACTCGCCGCCGTCCTGCCGGGCGAAGGTGGAGATCGCCAGGGAGTTGGACCCGGCGTCCGGCTCGGTCAGGGCGAAACACGTCTCGATCTCGCCGGTCGCCAGCTTCGGCAGCAGCTCGGCCTTCTGCGCGGCGGTGCCGTGCCTGGCCAGGGTCATCGCGCCGAAACCGGGCGTCAGCACATACGTGAAGGCGGAGCCGCCCGCCGAGCCCGACGCCGACAGCGTCTCGGTCGCCACCGCGAGCTCCAGCAGGCCCTGCCCGGCTCCGCCGTACTCCTCGGGCACGGCGAGGCCGAGCCAGCCACCCTTGGCGAGCTCCGCCCAGACCTCCTCGGGCCAGCGCTTCTCCGTCTCGCACCGCTCCCAGTAGTCCATGCCGTAACGGGAGCAGATGCCGGCGATTCCCCGTTGTACGGCCTGCGCGCTTTCGGGCAGCGAGAAGTCCATGGCGGTCTCCATTCCTGGTGGCGTGGCAATACTAGAACGGAGTTCGGCTTTTTGGTCGGAATCGAGATCACTGATTGAGACCCGGCCTCAGCGGCGTGGCCGTCTCGCGTGGTAGACGAAGGCGGGCGGCAGGTTGCGCCACACCGTACGCCCCGGGACGACCTCCTCGAACGCGTCCGCCAGCCCCCGGCGGAACCGCAGCGCGGGCGGCAGTGGCCGCGCGTGGACGTAGGAGAACGTGGTGAACGCCCCCCGGGGGTCGAGCGCCTCGACGACCGCCGCCAGGAGCGACGACTGGTGGGCCGGGGAGAACGCCGCCCAGGGGAGCCCGCTCACGATCACGTCGGCCGCCGGGAGGTCCCGCTCCGCCAGCAGCCGGGGGAGCCGCTCGGCGTCGCCGACGACGATCTCGACGCCGGGATGGGCCGCGGCGAGGTGGCCCGCGAGGCGCTGGTTGATCTCGACGGCGAGATGGCGGCCCCGGCCGCCGAGCCGCCGCTGGATCTCGGCGGTGAACGGGCCCGTCCCGGGGCCCAGCTCGACCACCACCGGGTCGCCGCGTTCCGGCACCGGCACGCACACCGCGGACGACAGCCTCCGCGAGCTCGGCGCGATCGCCCCCGTCACGGCGGGTGCGCGCAGGAACTGCCCGAAGAAGATCGCTGATTCGTTGGCCATGGCCCCGACGCTAGGGCCGCCTACCTCGCGTGATCGCCCGTCCTCAGGCCCGTCCCGGCGGCCACAAGGCTCGTCGTGACCGGCCACAAGGCCCACGGCGAGCGGCCACGAGGAGCCCGGTGAGCGGCCACGAGGCTCATCGTGACCGGCCACAAGGACACGCCACGAGCGGCCAGAAGGAGGAGGCGTCCTCCTCCCTCCGGAGGAACGAGGCGGGATGACGCGCCGGATACCGTTCGTCCATGCGGTGGCGCGGCGCGGTGTGGGACGTTCTCCTGGCGGTCTCCGGGGTCGTCCTGGACGTTCTGGTCACAGCCGGGCCGGGAGGGGGCTCCTGGGGAGGGCCCTCGGCGCCGCTCTGGATCGCCGCGCTCTTCTCGCTCCTCGCCGGCCTTCCGATGGGCCTGCTGCGCCGCCGGCCGGGGCCGGTCTGCCTCTATCTGGCCGGGCTGCTCGTGGTCTGCGACCAGCTCGGCGCGTTCACCGCCAACACCACGCAGATCCTGCTGCCCATCTCCGTGGGCGTCCTGGCCCGCACGCGAGACCTGCGCTGGACGGCGCCCGTGGCGGTTCTCGCCGCCGCCGCGACGGCGATCAACCTGGCCGACCCGGGCATCGCCTTCACCAGCAACGCGTGGTTCTACTCGGTCGGCCTGATCGCCTTCCCCGTGATGGTCGGCCGTTACCTGCGGAGCCGGGAGAGCCGCGTTCCCGCCGACTCCGCGCCCCTGCTCGATCTCCTGCTGGCGGGGGGCGGCGTCGCGTGCGCCGTCCTCGGCACCTGGCCGTTCTGGGACAGCGGGACGCTCCCCGTCTGGGCGGTCGGCCTGGGCGTCATGCTGTCCGGGCTCGCCCTCGGCGTGGTGCGCCGGCTTCCCGGCGCGGTGCTCCTGCTGCAGAGCGTCGCGCTGGTCGTGGCCGACCAGTACGCCCCGAGGACCGGGAGCAGTCTCCAGCTCCTCGCCCTGGTGACTCTGGGGGTGTTCGCCACCCGTGCGAGCTGGTCCTGGGTCGCCGCCGGATATGCCTTGACCTGCTCCGTCACCGCCATCGCGACGGTCGGCGACGGCACCGAGATCACGTTCTTCCGGGTGGTCGCGCTCATGGCGATCGTCACCGCTCCCGTCGCGATCGGCCGGTACGTCCGGGCGCGCCAGGCCGGGGCGCGGCAGGCCGGGGAGCTCGCCGTGGAGCGGCTCCGCGCCGGCAGGCTCGCCGAGCGGGAGCGGATCGCCCGCGAGGTCCACGACATCGTGGCCCACCACGTCGGCGCGATGGTGCTGCGGGCGAGCGCGGCCCAGTACGCGGGGGCGACGGGACCGGCGGCGGAGGCGCTGACCGACATAAGGGAGACGGGACATCGCGTCCTTGAGGACCTGCGCGGCCTGCTCACCGTGCTGCGCGACCCCGTGTGGGACGAGGCGGCACGGGAGGAGGTCGTCCTGGCGGACCCCGGCGACGTGATGCGCGACGCCGCCGCCCGGATGGCCGCCGCGGGCCTGCGGGTGGACCTCCGCCTCGCCGCAGAGGCCGCCGCCGCGCCGCTCGTCGTGCGGGCGTCCGCGGCGAGGATCGTCCAGGAGGGGCTGACGAACGTGCTCAAGCACGCCGGCCCCGGCGCGCGGGCCGAGATCACCGTCGGCGTGGAGAGGGACGCGATGACGGTGGAGGTCCGCAACGGCCCCGGCTCCGCCCGGCCGGAGGAGACGCTGCCCTCCACCGGCCAGGGCATCGCGGGCATGCGGGAGAGGGCCCGGGCGCTCGGCGGCCGCCTCAGCGCCGGGCCCGTGGAGGACGGCGGCTGGCGGCTGGCCGCGTCGCTGCCCCTGCCCGACCGGCAGCCGGACGCCGATCCCGAATGCCCATGGTCGACCCCGGGGAGGACCGCGTGATTCAGGCCAGGGCCGCGTGATCCGGGTCGTGGTGGCCGACGACCAGGCACTCGTCCGCGCCGGGGTCCGGATGATGCTGGAGGCCGCCGGGGACATGGAGGTGTGCGGGGAGGCCGCCGACGGGGCCGAGGCCGTACGGCTGGCCGAGCGGCACCGCCCCGACGTGCTGCTGATGGACCTGCGGATGCCCCGAGTCGACGGGCTGGAGGCGACCCGCCGGATCCTCGCCCTCGACCCCGCCGCGCGGATCGTCGTGCTCACCACGTTCTCCGAGGACGCGAACCTCTACGCCGCCCTGCGCGCCGGGGCGCTCGGCTTCCTGGTGAAGGACGACCCGCCGGACCGCATGGTCGAGGCCGTACGGCGGGCCGCCGTGGGGGAGCCGCTGCTCGCGCCGTCCGTGCTGCGGCGCGTGGTCGAGCGGGCCCTCGCGGCCGAGCGGGCCGTCGTGCCGCTGCCGGGCAGCCTCACCGAGCGCGAGGTCCAGGTGCTCACCCTGGTGGGGATGGGCCTGTCCAACGCCGAGATCGGCGACCGGCTCCACGTGGGCGTGACGACCGTCAAGAGCCACGTCGCGGGGATCATGGACAAGCTGGCGCTGCGGAACCGCACCCAGGCCGCCGTGGTGGCGCACCGGTTCGGCCTGGTGGACGCCGAGTTCAACCCCCTGGATCCGCCACGCGGAGGGCGGCGAGGGGGCATGTAGGGTCTGGGGCGTGAACGCTGCCGAGGACCGGATCTGGACAGTCCCCAACCTGCTGAGCTTCCTCCGGCTGCTCGGCGTTCCGGTGTTCCTCTGGCTCGTGCTCGGCCCCAGGGCGGACGGCTGGGCCATCGGGCTGCTCATGCTCGCCGGGTTCACCGACTGGCTCGACGGCAAGCTCGCCCGCGCCTGGAACCAGACCAGCAGGCTCGGCCGCCTGATCGACCCGCTCGCCGACCGCCTCTACATCCTCGCCACCCTCGTCGGGCTGGTCCTGCGGGACGTCGTCCCCTGGTGGCTGGCGCTGGCCGTGCCCCTGCGCGACGTCCTGCTCCTGTGGATGCCGCCCGTCCTGCGCCGCCACGGGTACGGCCCGGCCCTGCCGGTCCACTTCCTCGGCAAGGCCGCCACGGCATGCCTCATGTACGCCTTCCCGCTGCTGTTCCTCGCCTCCCACCACGGGTGGTACGCCCAGATCTGCGCGATCTTCGGATGGGCTTTCGCCATCTGGGGAACTGGTCTGTATTGGTGGGCGGGGGTGTTGTATGTCGTACAGGTGCGCCAGCTAACGAAGGGGTGACCCGTGAAGGCCGTCGTCATGGCGGGCGGAGAGGGGACACGGCTCCGGCCGATGACCGCCAACCAGCCAAAGCCCCTGCTCCCCATCATCAACCGGCCGATCATGGAGCACGTGCTCCGGCTGCTCAAACGGCACGGTTTCACCGAGACGGTCGTCACCGTGCAGTTCCTGGCCGCCCTGATCCGCAACTACTTCGGCGACGGCGACGAGCTCGGCATGAGCCTCCACTACGCCACCGAGGAGGTCCCGCTCGGCACGGCCGGGAGCGTGAAGAACGCCGCCGACAAACTCCGCGAGGACCGTTTCCTCGTCATCTCGGGCGACGCGCTCACCGACATCGACCTGACCGACATGCTGCGGTTCCACCGGGAGAACCGGGCGCTGGTCACCATCGGCCTCAAGCGGGTCCCCAACCCGCTCGAGTTCGGCATCATCATCGTGGACGAGAACGGGCGCATCCAGCGTTTCCTGGAGAAGCCCACGTGGGGCCAGGTGTTCTCGGACACCGTCAACACCGGCATCTACGTCATGGAGCCCTCCGTCCTCGACGAGATCGCCCCAGGACAGTCCGTGGACTGGTCGTCAGACGTCTTCCCGGCGCTGCTGGAGCGCGGGGCGCGGCTGTTCGGCTACGTGGCCGACGGCTACTGGGAGGACGTGGGCACCCACGAGAGCTACCTCAAGGCCCAGGCGGACGTCCTGGAGGGCAAGGTCAAGGTCGATTTCGACGCCTTCGAGCTGGCGCCGGGCGTCTGGGCCGCCGAAGGAGCCTCGGTCGACCCCGAGGCCGTGCTCAAGGGGCCTCTCTACATCGGCGACTACGCCAAGGTCGAGGCCGGAGCCGAGCTGCGGGAGTACACCGTGCTCGGCAGCAACGCCGTGGTCAAGGAGGGCGCCTTCCTGCACCGCGCGGTCGTCCACGACAACGTCTACGTCGGCCCGGCCGCCCACCTGAGGGGCTGCGTGATCGGCAAGAACACCGACGTGATGACCGGCGCCAGGATCGAGGAGAACGCGGTCGTCGGCGACGAGTGCGTCATCGAGGCGGAGGCCTACGTCTCCTCCGGCGTGAAGATCTACCCGTTCAAGACCATCGAGGCGGGCGCGGTCGTCAACACCAGCGTGATCTGGGAGTCGCGCGGCCAGCGCAGCCTGTTCGGCACGCGCGGCGTCTCCGGCCTCGTCAACGTCGAGATCACCCCCGAGCTGTGCGTACGGCTGGCCAGCGCGTACGCCACGACCCTGAGCAAGGGCGACACGGTGGTCACCTCGCGCGACGCCTCCCGTGCGGCGCGGGCGTTCAAGCGGGCCGTGATCAGCGCGCTCAACTCCAGCGCCATCAACGTGGTCGACCTCGAGGCGGCCCCCCTGCCGGTCGCCAGGTTCAACACCTCCAGGGAGAACGTCAGGGGCGGCATCGCGCTGCGCACCACCGCCGGCGACCCCCAGAGCGTCGACATCGTCTTCATGGACGAGTCCGGCGCCGACCTCTCCCAGGCGGCCCAGCGGAAGCTGGAGCGGGTGTTCTCCCGGCAGGAGTACCGCCGGGCCTTCCCCGGCGAGATCGCCGAGCTGACCTTTCCCGCCAGGGCGGTCGACACCTACGCCCGCGAGCTGCTCGGGTGCATCGACATGAGCGGCATCAAGGACGCCGAGATGAAGGTCGTCGTCGACTGCGCCGGGGGCACCTCCTCACTCGTGCTGCCCAGCCTCCTGGGCCGGGCCGGGGTGGACGTGCTCACGGTCAACAACCGGCTCGACGACGCCTCGCCGACCGAGACCCTCGCCGAGCGCCGCCGCGACCTCCAGCGCCTCGCCGAGCTGGTGGCGTCGTCACGGGCGGCCTTCGGCGTACGGTTCGACCCGGTGGGCGAGCGGGTCTCGCTGGTCGACGAGATGGGCCAGCTCATCAGCGAGGAGCGGGCGCTGCTCGTGGTGCTCGACCTGGTGGCCGCCGAGCGCAGGGGAGGCCGGGTCGCGCTGCCCGTCACGACGACCCGCGTGGCCGAGATGGTCTGCCGGTTCCACGGCGTCCAGGTCGACTGGACGGCCACGAGCGTCGACACGCTGACCGCGGCGGCCAAACACCCGGACATGATCTTCGCCTGCGACGGCAGGGGCGGCTTCATCGTGCCCGAGTTCGCCCCCACGGTGGACGGGCTCGCGGTGTTCCTCCGCCTGCTCGGGCTGGTCGCCCGGACCAGGCTGTCGCTGAGCCAGATCGACGCCCGCATCCCGGAGGCCAAGCTCCTCAAGCGGACTGTACCGACCCCGTGGGCCCACAAGGGCACCGTGATGCGCTCCGTCGTCGAGGCCGCCGAGGGCTACCGCCTGGACACCACCGACGGCGTCCGGGTGGTCGAGGAGGACGGGAGCTGGGCCCTGGTCCTGCCCGACCCCGCCGAGGCGGTCACCCACCTCTGGGCCGAGGGCCACGACGTCGACACCGCCCAGACCATCCTCGAACGCTGGGCTCGGGTAGTGGAACAGGCCGCCGGCTCCCAATAACCCCCGCCCGTCGTCCGTGATCGTCTCGGGGCGCCCTTCAGCGTTTCGTGTTTGACAGTAAATGACCGGTCGTCTAGCGTCTTTCTAGACCGGTCGTCTATGACCGGCGGACAAGCTTCTACCTGCAAAAGGACAGTGGTAACGTGACAACCATGGGTAGCGATCGTGGACAGAAGGTCGCTGTGATCACCGGAGCGTCCCAGGGCATCGGCGCGGGCCTGGTCGACGGGTTCCGCAAGCTCGGCTACGGGGTGGTCGCCACGTCACGCACCATCGCGCCCTCCACGGACGCGGACGTGCTGACCGTGCCGGGCGACATCGCGGAGGCCGCCACGGCCGACCGAGTGGTCGCGGAGGCACTGGGCCGCTTCGGCCGCATCGACACCTTGGTCAACAACGCCGGCATCTTCATCGCCAAGCCGTTCACGGACTACACCGACGACGACTTCGCCGCGGTGCTCGGCGTGAACCTCGCGGGGTTCTTCCACATCACCCGGCGCGTTCTGGGCCCGATGGCCGAGCAGGGGAGCGGCCACATCGTCAACATCACGACGAGCTTCGTCGACCACCCCAACTCCAACGTGCCGTCCGTGCTGGCCTCGCTGACCAAGGGCGGGCTGGCCGCCGCCACGAAGTCGCTGGCCATCGAGTACGCGAAGCGGGGCGTGCGAGTGAACGCGGTCTCGCCCGGAGTCATCAAGACCCCGATGCACCGCCCCGAGACCCACGAGACGCTCGCCGGCCTGCACCCCGTCGGCAGGCTGGGCGAGATCCGCGACATCGTCGAGGGCGTGGTCTTCCTCGAGTCGGCGCCTTTCGTGACCGGTGAGATCCTCCACATCGACGGCGGCCAGAGCGCTGGGCACTGAGCCGCGCCCGCGCGACCGGCGCCCGCGAGAATCGGCTGACGCCGGTCACGGGCGCCGTCGCAATGTAAACAGTGTGGCAGGATGGACCTTGAATGGTTGTGGGTTATAGCGTTGGTCAGTCCACGCCCAGCGACGCTTCTTGACCTTTGTCCCTGATCAGCGTAAGTTGCGGCATTCGCAGTCTGAGCAAGTCGTGAGAGAGGCCGAGCCGATCGATGCCCAGCGTCTACTGCACGCAGTGCGGTCATGCCAACCCCGAGGATGCCCGTTTCTGTTCACGATGCGGTTCGCCGCTGAGCGCTCCGGCGCCGGCCGCTCCTGACACGACCTCGACGATCTCGCTCGAGGCGCTGGAGAGCGAGACGGGCCAGACGCTTCTGCCGGACAGGTCGGCCGTCGAGCAGCTCCCTCCGGGGACCGCGCTCCTGGTCGTGATGCGCGGGCCGAACGCGGGCAGCCGCTTTCTGCTCGACAGTGACCTCACTACGGCGGGTCGCCACCCGGAAAGCGACATTTTCCTGGACGATGTGACCGTGTCCAGGAGGCACGTGGAGTTCTACCGGCGCGGTGGCCAGTTCACCGTCCGTGACGTCGGAAGCCTGAACGGCACCTACGTCAACCGTGAGCGGATCGAGGAGTTTCCGCTCGCGGGTGGAGACGAGGTGCAGATCGGGAAGTTCCGGCTGGTGTTCCTCACACGTGGCCCTGGAGGGCCATGATCGGTGAGGAGGGGGAGTCATGAGCGCGCAGGCCGTACGGGCGTTCATGAGCATCGGGGAGGTGCTCGCGCTTCTGCAGGGCGAGTTCCCCGACGTGACGATCTCCAAGATCCGGTTTCTGGAGGGTGAGGGGCTCATCGAGCCGCAGCGGAGCCCGTCGGGCTACCGCAAGTTCACCCACAACGACGTCGAGCGCCTGCGCTACATCCTCACCGCGCAACGTGACCACTACCTCCCGCTCCGGGTGATCAAGGATCACCTCGACGAGCAGGCCACCCGCCCGCGGGCCGTGCCCGGGGAGGCTCCTGCCGTACGGTTGAGCAGGGAGGAGCTGATCGAGGCCGCGGGGATCGACGAGGACACCCTGGCGGAGCTGGAGAGCTTCGGCCTCGTGGCGGCGGTGGCCCGCCGGTACGACGCGGACGCCCTGCAGGTGGCCCGCAGCGTGGGGGCGCTGGCCCGGTTCGGCCTGCACGCCCGGCACCTTCGGGCGGTCAAGGCCGCGGTCGAGCGCGAGGCCGGTCTGGTAGAGCAGGCGGTGGCGCCTTTGCTGCGCCGCAGGGCTCCCGGGGCGGTCGATCAGGCGGGGGAGACAGCTCGGGAGATCTCCGGACTTCTCCAGGAATTGCACACCGCGTTACTTCGTGGCAGTGTTCGCGGCGTTCTGGGGCGGTAATGAGGCGGTGACCGGCTCACTCGCTCCCTCGCGGTGTTACGTTGAATGCCAGGTGATATGCCGCGACGCTTTGAGACGGAGTCGCCCGTGTTGCAGATGGAGGTCGTGGGGGTTCGCGTTGAGATGCCCTCCAACCAGCCGATCGTTCTCCTCAAGGAGACGAGCGGTGATCGGTACCTGCCGATCTGGATCGGCATGACCGAGGCGACCGCTATCGCGCTGGCGCAGGCGGAGGAGCCGCCGCCCCGGCCGCTGACCCATGACCTGTTCCGTGATGTGCTGGAGGCGTTGGGGGTGCGGCTGCGCACCGTCAACATCGTCGCGCTGCGGGACGGGATCTTCTTCGCGGATCTGGTGTTCTCGAACGGCGTGGAGGTGAGCGCCCGTCCGTCGGACTCGATCGCGCTGGCGTTGCGGACGGGGGCGACGATCTACGCCAGTGAGGACGTGGTCCAGGAGGCGGGCGTGAGCATGCCCGACGACCAGGAGGACGAGGTGGAGAAGTTCCGGGAGTTCCTGGACAACATCACCCCGGAGGACTTCGGCCGCGCGGGCTGAGTGCGGGCCGAGCGCGCTTGGGTGCGGTTGAGTCCGGGTGACTCCGGGTGGAGTCCGGGGTGGAGTCCGGGGTTGATTTCGGGAGATAACGCTTCACGACGCGCCGTGCGGGGTCGTTGACTGAAAATGGCCCCGGTCCTACGGTGCAAGGGAAACCACGGTTGTAATTCACGAACCCCCAGATCAGACCGTGGGATGAGAGAAAGCCGGAGGTCCGCAGTGGCGGTCAGCAGCGGCGAGGGTAAGTCGGCCGGCCAGCATGACCCGGTTCGGCAGTCGGCGCGGGAGCGTGCCGGCGAGCAGGGCCTGCTGTTCGACGAGCAGCCGGCGGCGCTGCCCGAGAATGTCGGCTACCGGGGCCCCACGGCGTGCGCGGCGGCCGGCATCACCTACCGGCAGCTCGACTACTGGGCGCGCACCGAGCTGGTCCTGCCGACGATAAGAGCCGCGCAGGGCTCGGGATCGCAGCGCCTGTACAGCTTCCGCGACATCCTCGTCCTCAAGGTGGTCAAGCGGCTCCTCGACACCGGGGTGTCCCTTCAGCAGATACGCACCGCCGTACAGCACCTGCGTGACCGCGGGGTCAACGACCTCGCCCAGATCACCCTGATGAGCGACGGGGTCAGCGTCTACGAGTGCACGTCGGCGGACGAGGTGATCGACCTCCTGCAGGGCGGGCAGGGCGTCTTCGGCATCGCGCTCGGGCGGGTCTGGCGCGAGGTGGAGGGGTCGCTCGCCGAGCTCCCCGGTGAGCGCGCCGAGTCGGCGTCCGACCCGGAGGGAGATCATCCGGCGGATGAGCTGGCCCGCCGCAGGAAGGCCCGTAAGACCGGCTGAGGCCCCGCGAGACTCTTGGGCGCCGTAGCAGATCGGCTTATGGGGGCAAGGGGGCGTCAGTCCCGATCCGGGGCACCCGGTAGAGTGGGCAAGGCCGACGACCTCGTGCGGGAGAGTCCCCTTTGACAGGGGCGCCGAAGGAGCAAACCTCCCCGGAATCTCTCAGGCATCCGGTACCGCACGGATGAGGCGACTCTGAAAAGCAGGCGCACCAGCCAGGTGGGGCCTCACCGAAGGGGAAAGCCGGGTCCGTCGTGGCCCGGTGAAGCTCTCAGGTCCGATGACAGAGGGGGAGACCGCAAAAGCGACCGGCTGTGCCACGTGCACGGCGGGCGCGCAGGTCTCGACCCGTCCAGGAGGCCCCTGTCATGACCGATCGGTCCCCGCTCAGCGACCTTTCCGCCCCGCCTTTCGCGACCCGTCACATCGGCCCGTCCGACGCCGAGCAGGCGCGGATGCTGGAGGCCGTCGGCTACGAGTCGGTGGCCGATCTGGTGGCGGTCGCCGTACCCGAGGCCATCCGCACGAGCGGCCCGCTGGGCCTTCCGGAGGCGGTGAACGAGGCCGAGGCCCTGGCCGAGCTGCGCGCTCTGGCGGGCCGCAACCGGGTGCTCACCTCCATGATCGGCCTCGGCTACCACGACACGATCACGCCGGGGGTCGTCCTGCGCAACGTGCTGGAGAACCCGGGCTGGTACACCGCGTACACGCCCTACCAGCCGGAGATCTCCCAGGGGCGGCTGGAGGCGCTGCTCAACTTCCAGACCGTCATCACCGACCTGACCGGGCTGGATGTGGCGGGCGCCTCCCTGCTGGACGAGGCCACGGCCGCGGCCGAGGCGATGACGCTGGCCCGCCGGGCGAGCAAGGCGAAGACGGACGTCTTCGTGGTGGACGCCGACGCGCTGCCGCAGACGAAGGCCGTGCTGGCGACCCGGGCCGAGCCGCTCGGCATCACGCTCGTCGAGTCCGATCTCGCGGGAGACCTGCCCGAGTGCTTCGGGGTGCTGGTGCAGTATCCGGGCGCGAGCGGCCGGGTCGCGGGCTTCCGCGCCCTCAGCGAGCGGGCGCACGCCGGGGGGGCGCAGGTGATCGCCGCGGCCGACCTGCTGGCGCTGACGCTGCTGGCCGCCCCCGGTGAGCTGGGCGCCGACATCGCGATCGGCTCGTCCCAGCGCTTCGGCGTGCCGTTCGGCTACGGCGGCCCGCACGCCGCGTACATGGCCGTCCGTGAGGGGCTGCAGCGGCAGATGCCGGGCCGCCTGGTGGGCGTCTCGGTGGACGCCGACGGCCGGCCCGCCTACCGGCTGGCTCTGCAGACGCGGGAGCAGCACATCCGCCGGGAGAAGGCCACGAGCAACATCTGCACCGCGCAGGTCCTGCTCGCCGTGCTGGCCTCGATGTACGCCGTCTACCACGGCCCGGACGGGCTGCGGCGGATCGCTCAGCGGGCCCACCGCCACGCCGTCGTCCTCGCCGCCGGGCTGCGGGAGATCGGCGTCGAGGTCGTCCACGAGGATTTCTTCGACACCGTGCTCGCCCGGGTGCCCGGACGCGCGCCCGAGGTCGTCGAGGCGGCCGCCACGGCGGGGATCAACCTCCGCCACGTGGACGGCGACCATGTGGCCATCGCCTGTGACGAGAAGACCACCACGGCCCACCTCGGCGCGGTCTGGACGGCGTTCGGCGGTTCGGACATCGTCGTGGACGACGTGGACCGGGCGACTCCGGACGCGCTGCCCGCCGAGCTTGTCCGGGTCTCCGACTTCATGACCCACCCGGTGTTCCACTCCTACCACTCCGAGACGGCGATGCTCCGCTATCTCCGGAGACTTCAGGACAAGGACATCGCGCTGGACCGGTCGATGATCCCGCTGGGCTCGTGCACCATGAAGCTCAACGCGACCACCGAGATGGAACCGATCACCTGGCCGGAGTTCGCCCAGATCCACCCCTTCGTCCCCGCCGAGCAGGCCCAGGGCTACGTGGAGCTCATCGAGACCCTCGAAGGGTGGCTGGCCGAGGTCACCGGCTATGACCGGGTGTCGATCCAGCCGAACGCGGGCTCCCAGGGCGAGTTCGCCGGGCTGCTCGCCATCCGCGGTTACCACCGCAGCCGTGGGGAGGCCGGCCGGGACGTCTGCCTCATCCCCTCGTCCGCCCACGGGACCAACGCCGCCAGCGCCGTCATGGCGGGCATGCGCGTCGTCGTGGTGGCCTGTGACGACAACGGCAACGTCGACCTGGACGACCTCTCCGCCAAGATAGACAAGCACCGCGACGCGCTCGCCGCGATCATGGTGACCTACCCGTCGACCCACGGCGTGTACGAGGAGACGATCGTCGAGATCTGCGACCGGGTCCACGAGGCCGGGGGACAGGTCTACGTCGACGGCGCCAACCTGAACGCGCTGGTCGGCCTCGCCAAGCTGGGCGAGTTCGGCGCGGACGTCTCCCACCTGAACCTGCACAAGACCTTCTGCATCCCGCACGGCGGAGGCGGCCCCGGCGTGGGCCCGGTCGCGGTCAAGGCCCACCTCGCCGATCACCTGCCCGCGCACGTGTCGGCCGCGCCGTACGGCTCGGCGGGCATCCTGCCGATCTCCTGGGCGTACGTCCGGATGATGGGCGGGGAGGGGCTGCGCCAGGCGACCGAGCAGGCCATCCTGTCGGCCAACTACCTGGCCAGGCGGCTCGCGCCGCACTACCCGGTCCTCTATACCGGCCGTGACGGCCTGGTGGCCCACGAGTGCATCGTCGACCTGCGGCAGATCACCAAGGAGACCGGCGTCACGGTGGACGACGTCGCCAAGCGCCTGGTGGACTACGGCTTCCACGCCCCCACCATGTCGTTCCCCGTGGCCGGCACCCTGATGATCGAGCCGACCGAGAGCGAGGACCTGGCCGAGCTCGACCGCTTCGTGGACGCGATGGTCGCCATCCGCGGTGAGATCGCCCGCGTGGCGTCGGGCGAGTACGACAAGGTGGACAACCCGCTGAGGAACGCCCCGCACACGGCCGACTCCCTCGTCGCCGACGAGTGGCCGCACCCGTACTCCCGCACTGTGGCCGCCTATCCGGTGC
This sequence comes from Planotetraspora sp. A-T 1434, assembly GCF_025420585.1. Lineage (GTDB taxonomy): Bacteria > Actinomycetota > Actinomycetes > Streptosporangiales > Streptosporangiaceae > JAOEGB01. The sequence continues at coordinate 162,422 of NZ_JAOEGB010000005.1, forward strand.
CCGCGCTGCGCGACAACAAGTACTGGTCGCCGGTGCGCCGCATCGACCAGGCCTACGGCGACCGCAACCTCGTGTGCTCCTGCCCGCCTCTGGAGGCTTACGAGGACTGAGTCACCCCACCGCGACCGGATGAGGACCAGGACCCCTTCATCGGCGCGACCGGTTGCGCATGTGACTCCCGCGAGGGGGCCGGGATCGTTAGGATCTTGGTGATCGTTCCTCATCACTCCTGATCCCATGCGAGGCCCCTCATGACGGCCATCGACCCCCTTCAAAACGGTCTGGGGCGGCGCGTCGACCAGGCGCGCCGGCTCGCCGAGACGGGCGATCTGGACGCCGCGGCGGCGATCTTCGCGGAGCTCGCCGCCGACGCCGGCGCGCCCGACCAGGCCGACGCCGCGCTCGGCCTGTCCGTCGTCGCCGAGCGGATGGCGGAGCAGTTGCTGGCCGAGGGGGAGCCGGGACAGGCCGCCGACGTGCTGTTACAGGCCCTGTCGGTGGGCGGCGTGGCCGACGCGGCCCGCCTTCGGGTGCTTCTCGGCATCGCGCATCTGGAGATGGCGTGCGGCGAGTTCGCCGGCGCGGTGGAGGAAGGGCGCTGGGAGGAGGGCGGTGCGGAGACGGGCGCGCTCGCGATCGAGCTGCTCGCCCGGACGCTGCCCCTGCGCGGCCGCGACGCCGACGCCGAGACCGTCTGGCGCTACGGGCTGGACCACCCCGACAGGGTCCTCGCCGAGCAGGTGCGGCTCCGCCTCACTCGCGACGTCCGCCCCGCCGTGCCCGGCCCCGTCGCCGCGCCTGTTACCGAGCCTGTTACTGAGCCTGTTACTGAGCCTGTTACTGAGCTTGGCACTGACTGAAGCGGCGGCCGTGCGAATCGGCGGCCGGATCAGCGGCTGGAGCGCCGGCTGATCGCGTAGGCCAGGTTGACCGCGATGATCCCGGCCCAGGAGAGGACGAGCCCGGTGGTTCCGGCGTTCCCGGCCGCGATGCCCGTCAGGGGGATCCCGATGCCGAGCGACCCGAGCGCCACGCCGACGGCCGCGTCCTTCCGGGGCGGCTGCTGCGGCCGGTGGATCATCTGGGCGGCCACCTCGTTGCGCACCCGTGCGGCGATCTCCACGTCGAGCTTGTCGAGGAACGAGTCGACCAGCGCGTCCTCGTATTCTGGGCCGAGCTCGCGCCGGGTCGCGATGATCGCCCGGAGGTCCTCCCGCGTGGACGGCGCCGGCCGGTGTGCCGGCGGAGCCATGGGGGGCGTCATGGGAGGCGTCATGGGAGGCGTCGTCACGGGCTGCTGCGGTGATATGTCGGGCACTCTGACATTCTGACCCCGGCGATGATCCCGCGCCATCCTCCGGATGGAGGGGTCGCGCGTCCTGCGGAAGTCGTAACCGGTACCGTCACCACCATGGAGTTCGCGACACCACACGGCCCGGCGCTGGCCGAGGTGGACGAGGCGGCGGACCCCCGGCTGCTGCTGGTCCTCACCCACGGCTCGGCCGGGGGAGTGGAGGCGCCCGACCTGCTCGCCGTACGGGACGCAGTGCTGGCCATCGGGGGCACGGTGGCGCGGGTGGTCCAGCCGTTCCGGCTCCGGGGGGCGCGGGCGCCCGGATCGGCGGTCAAGCAGGATGAGGCGTGGATCGCCGTCGTGGCCGAGCTGCGGAAACGCTATCCCGGCCTGCCGTTCGCGCAGGGAGGCCGGAGCAACGGGGCCAGGGTCGCCTGCCGTACGGCACGGGCCGCCGGGGCCGAGGCGGTGATCGCGCTGGCGTTCCCCCTCCACCCGCCGAGCAGGCCCGATAGATCGCGGGCTGATGAGCTGCGGCAGGCGGGGACCGAGGTGCTGGTGATCAACGGGGATCGGGACCCGTTCGGCGTTCCGGAGGCGGCGGACGCGACGCGTCTGGTGGTCCTTCCGGGGGAGGGTCACGACCTGAACAGGAATCCCGCCCAGGTGGGCGAGGAGGCGGCGCGGTGGCTACGAGGGCTCCCGGCTTTCCGGACTCCGGGGGCCGGCGGGACCTAGGCGGCGCTGATGGCCATGTCGGTGGGGCGGTGCGGAGCGATCACCGCGCCGTCGGGCAGGAGCTCTCCGGTGTCCTCGAAGAGCACGACGCCGTTGCACAACAGGCTCCACCCCTGCTCGGGGTGGGACGCGATCGTGCGGGCGGCTTCTCGGTCCTTCGCTTCCGCGCTCGGACAGGCCGGGTCATGAGGGCACATCGCCGGGGCTCCGTGTCTTTCTCGTTCGCTCGTGGTCAGTGATCGGGTCGGTCATCGGGAAGCCGGTGCGGACACCGGTCCTGATGTCTTCCTTCCCTTTTTTACGTGGGACGAGCGTGTGGGGTTGATGTATGACGAACTGCATAGTGGACTACACCAGTTTGCAGGCGGGTCCCATCGGCATGACATAGTCCGTTCGGACGGTTTCCGCCGGTCCGGGTGGGGGCCCGGAGGCTGCCCGAGCGGACTCCCGCACGCTGATGTGACCTACCGCACAAGAGTGCCCCATGGACGATAACGGTCCAACTTCGACACGCCGTCCATCTGGTAACTGAGTCGTTACCATTTCTGGCGCGTCCGCGCCGCGCCGCCCGGTGCGTGGTCCGGACATGGCCGCGTCAGCGTTCGAGGCCGCTGATGAGCGCGTCGAGGCCGTCTTCGAACTCGCGCTCCCCTTCGGCGGTCCGCGCGTCGCGCACCGTCGCGTCGGGGTCGGCCCAGCCCGACTGCTGCACCTCCACCGCGACGCTCCCGAAGACGTAGGCCCGCAGGGCCCGGACGGCCCCGGCCGCGTCCGCGAGGCCGGCGTCCCGGAGCTGCTCGGCCTGTTCCCTGATGGCGATCAGCGCCGACCCCTTGGGCGGTTTGGTCAGGGCCAGCGACAGGACGCCGGGATGCTCAAGCAGTGCCGTACGGCCGGCGCGGGCCCAGGCGCGCGCCCGGTCCTGCCAGGACGCCGGCTCCGAGGGGTCGACGTGGACGGTGGTGACGTGCTCGGCGAGGACGTCCAGCAGCGCCTCCTTGCCACGGGGCAGGTGGTGGTAGATCGCCATCGCCTCGACCTGGAGGGCGTCGCCCAGCCTCCGCATGGTCAGGCGGCGCAGGCCCTGCCCGTCGGCGATGTGCAGGGCGGCGTCGATGATGCGTTCCAGGGACAGGGGGACCGGAGGTCGCTTGGCAGGCACGGCGATCATGCTGCCACATCTGTCCTTACTTCGTAAAGGACAGCGCACCCTGGCGTGCGGGGACGTTGTGGAAGCGCGTACGCTACCGGCAGTGATGGGCCGGCTGATGAGCCGGCTGATGGGTCGTCCGACATGGAGGGGCTGACGATGGCGTTTTTCCGTCCGCGTGTGAGCCGGGAGGCGGAGGTCCGCTACCACGCGGACCTGGAGGTCGGGCGGAGCTTCGGCGCTCTGCTGGGGAAGGCCCGGGAGGCCGAGCGGGAGTTGCGCGCCAAGCAGGCCGCCGGAGCCTCCCTGGAGGAGCTGCGCGAGGCCGGTCTGGTCCTCGACCGCGCCCTCACCGAGGCGCTGCGCGCGGCCGAGGCGGCGCAGCGGGCCACGCTCGGTGTGAAGTCCTACGACGACCGCATCGCCCGGCGCAAGGGCAGGGCGACGCCTGAGGGCGCGATGTGGACCGCCGAGGTGAGCCGCCTGCGCACCCTGCGCGAGGCGCACCGGCTGACCGGAATCCCGCGGGTCCCGCGTGCCTCCGCCGTCATCCGGTAGCACGTCCATAAGCGCCCTTCATCTGTTAGCCCTGAGCATCCGGTGGCACCGTTCATCTGTTGGGACCGTTCAGCCGGATGGCGGTAGCGCCGAAACCGCCCGGACCGTGGGAACGCGGGCCGGGCGGCGCCGTCATCAGGGGTCATGTGGATGTGGCGACCTGGGGTTCTCCGGGAAATCCGGGAGGGATCGGGCATGAGGCGCGGAAAGCGTTCCCCGGCTCCGCCCGCACCCGCTTTGTCGCGTTAAGCCACGCCTTACGCTGGGCGATCGTGATCGGTTACCTTGGAGCCGACGCTTCCCCACCCGGAACCGCGGTGCTCCTCGGCGCGGTGACGCGCGGATCAGGAGCGGCGGTTCGTGCCGATCACGAAGGGCTACATGAACGAGCTGAAGGGGATCGGGCTGGAGCACGGGGTCGATTGTGGCTAGCCCCGGCGGCGGAACGACCGTCTGGCGCACCTTCGGCTGGTCCTTGGGCGTTTCCCTCGCCGCCCTGCTCATCGCCTACCTCGTCGGCGGGGCGGAGGTCGTCCCCGTCGTCCTCATCCTGGCGATCCTGGAGATCTCCCTGTCGTTCGACAACGCGGTGGTAAACGCGCTGGTCCTGCGCCGCATGGACGTCTTCTGGCAGCGGATGTTCCTCACCGTGGGCATCCTGATCGCCGTCTTCGGCATGCGGCTGATCTTCCCTTTCATCGTCGTGGGGCTCACCGCCGGGCTGGGGCCCGCGAGCGTGGTCGATCTGGCCATGAACCGGCCCGACCTCTACGCCGACCGGCTGCACGCGGCACATCCCGCCATCGCGGCCTTCGGCGGGATGTTCCTGCTCATGATCTTCCTCGACTTCATCGTCGAGGAGCGCGACGACCCCTGGCTGCGGCCGATCGAGCGGGTCTTCGTGCGTTTCGGCAGGATCCAGTCGCTGTCGACGATCATCGCCCTCATCGGGCTGCTGCTGGCGTCGCGGCTCGCCGAGCCCGCGGGCGGCCCGCAGGTCCTCGTCGCCGGAGTGCTGGGCCTGGTCACCTATCTGGCCGTGAGCGCCCTCGGGGACTTCTTCGAGGAGCAGGGCGGCGGCCAGTCCAGAGCGGGGGCCCGGTCGGCGGGCGCGGTGGGGTTGTCGCTCTTCCTCTATCTCGAGGTGCTGGACGCGTCGTTCTCCTTCGACGGAGTGGTGGCGGCGTTCGCCATCACCTCCAACATCTTCGTGATCACGCTGGGGCTCGGCATCGGCGCGCTGTACATCCGGTCGACGACCGTCTACCTCGTCCGCGCCGGGACGCTGGAGAAGTACATCTATCTGGAGCACGGCGCCCACTACGCGATCGGCGCGCTCGCGCTGCTGCTGCTCGCCGGCATCCGGCTGGACATCCCCGAACTGGTGACCGGGCTGATCGGCGTCGGCCTCATCCTCGCGGCGTTCGTCTCATCGCTGATCTACAACCGGAGGGCCGTGACCCGGGAACCGGTGACGGCGGACGACCCGGTGCGCAGTTGACCCGTGCTTGAGGCTTGAGGAGCTCGGGGCTTCAGCGGCGGGGTTTCAGCGGCAGGGTTCAGGGGCGGGGTTTAAGCGGCAGGGTTCAGGGGCGGGGCTTCGGGGCGCGGGGGAGAGTACGGCTCACGCCGGGGCGGCGGTGCGCCCGGCGCGAGCCGTACGGGTCAGCTCGCCCAGTCGAGAAGCGGCCGGGTGTTGCTCGGGTGGCGCAGCTTGGAAAGCGACTCCTTCTCAAGCTGGCGGATCCGCTCCCGGGTCAGGCCCAGGTGCTTGCCGATCTCGTCGAGGGTGTGCGGCTTGCCGTCGGCCAGGCCGAAGCGCAGAGACATGATCTTCGCCTCGCGCGGGGTCAGGTTGCCCAGCACCCCCTTGAGCTGCTCGGCCAGGAGTTGCCGGTCCACGACCTCGGACGCCTCGGGGGAGTCCACGTCCTCGATGAGGTCGCCGATGCGGGTCTCTCCGTCCTCGCCAATCGTGGAGTCGAGGCTGATCGGCTGCCTGCTCGTGCGGAGCAGCTCCTCGATCTGGTCGGGCGTCTTGTCCAGCTCGGCCGCCAGCTCCTCGGGGGTGGGCTCCCGGCCGAGACGCTGGTGCATGTCCCGCTCCACGCGCGACAGCTTCGACAGCATCTCCAGCACGTGGACGGGGAGGCGGATCGTGCGGGCCGAGTCGGCGAAGCCGCGCTGGATGGCCTGCCTGATCCACCACATGGCGTAGGTGGAGAACTTGTAACCCTTGGTGTAGTCGAACTTCTCCACCGCGCGGATCAGGCCGAGGTTGCCCTCCTGCACGACGTCGAGCAGGGCCATGCCGCGGTCGGTGTACTTCTTCGCCACGGACACGACCAGGCGGAGGTTGGCCTCCAGCATGTGGTCCTTGGCGCGCTTGCCGTCCTCGATGACCCACTCCAGGTCGTCGCGGACGCCCGGGGCCGGCTTCTCGCCGCTCTCCAGGGCGGCCTCCAGCTTGTACTCGGCGTACAGCCCGGCCTCGATGCGCTTGGCGAGCTCGACCTCCTGGGCGGCGGTCAGCAGGGTGCGCCGGCCGATCGACTTCAGGTAGGTGTGAACGGAGTCGCCCATGACCGAGGAGTTGTCGTCGAGGTCCATGGTCTCGGTGTCCTCGGCCTCGGCCTCCTCCGCGGTCCACTCCTCGTCCTCGCCGGATGCTCCGGACTCGTCCGCCCGCTTCGCCGCCTTCTCGGGCCTGGCCGGCCTCTCGGCCTTGGCGGCCGACCGCTTGGAGGTGGCGGTCGCGGCGGCCCTGCGGGTCTTACGGGTAGGCGCTGTGGTTCCCGGGGCCGGGGCGCCGGTGTCGTTGTGGCCGTCTTCCGCGGCCAGGCTCACGCCCGCCTCGGTGAGCTCGCGCAGGATCGAGCGGCCCTCGGCGGGGCTGACGCCGGACCTGGCAAAGGCCTCGCGCAGCTCCGACAGGGAAAGGTGACCCTGCGCACGCCCTCGGTCCAGGAGCCGGTCGAGAGTCGTCGGGGTCACCTCGCTCGCGGGCGAGGTCGCCACGGCGGTGCGGGGCATGAGGACACCTCCTCCTTTGCGGAGTTGATCAGTCTGTGGTGGTCGGGTGGTCGCGGCGGCAGGCGCGCGCACCAGTATCAATAACGCGAACGAGTCCGGTTTGTTCCCGCCGGGTCTCGTGTGACCGCCCCCGGGGTCTCCACCGGGCGCTTGGGGCCGGGAGGCGGGTTGCCCCGGTTTCGCGCGCGCCCGCACGCCGTCCGACCATCACGGACCGGGTGCCGCGGCCGTGAACAGTCGCGGCCGTGAACAGCCGGGCATTCACAGCAGCGAGCGTGATCATGCGGTCGCCTGTCGCCGAGGTCTGGCGGAAGCGGGGACGGCGGGCAGGTGAGACCTCAGTCGCCGGGGCCGATGATGCTGATGCTGACCTGCGGCATCGGCATGGGCTCGGCGCCCTCCATCTTCTCCGTGGTCCAGTAGTCCGCGACCTCGTCCGGATCCTGGTTGATCTCCTTGGAGACCACGCTCGGGTCGTAGCCGGGGACCTCCGTCGGGGTGCCGGTGATCTCGACGGGGCCGGGAGAGGCGGGGGTCACCTGCCCGTGCCGGGACCCCTGCTGGGTCATCATGGTGGCCTTCTGCAGGAGGCCCGCGGAGGCGGTCGCGGCCACGGACACTCCGCCGACGAGGACGGCGCCGACGACTCCTGTGGAGATCAGCATCCTGCGGGTCGGTTTCATGGACACGCCCTCCTTCTCTGCCTATATAGACGCATGGAGGTCATTTATGGTTCCGCAGGGCGACCATATCCGGTTTTCCGTTTGGCAACGTCGGGATCTCCCGCACCACCTCCACCACCCGTGGCGCGGCATAGGCGGGCAAACGTTCCTTGGCGAACTCCCGCAGTTCGCCGAGGGTGACCTCGCCGACCACTACGGCCACGACGATCTCCCCCCACTCGGGGTCGGGCCTGCCGACGACGGCGACGTCCCTGACCTGGGGATGCCGGGTCAGCACGTCCGCCACCACGCCGGGGACGACCTTCCGGCCCCCGGTGTTGATGACGTCGTCGGCCCGGCCGAGCACTCTGAGCCGGCCGTCCTCGATCACGCCAAGATCGGACGTGACGAACCAGCCGCCCTCGAAGGGCGCGTCGTCGCGCAGCCGGTAGCCGGAGAACACGACGGGCCCGGCGATCCGGACGCGCCCATCGGCCCCGATTTTGAGATCTACATTGTCAAGGGGCACGCCGTCGTACACGCATCCGCCGCTGGTCTCGCTCATGCCGTACGTCGTGACGACCCTCGCGCCGGCGGCGACGGCTTCGGCGATCAGGCCGGGGGGAGGGGCCGCCCCGCCCAGCAGGATCGTACGGAACGCGGAGACTCCGGCCTCGCCGATCGGTGTGTCGAGCAGCCGCCTGAGCTGTGTGGGCACCAGCGACACGTGATGGGCCCCGCTCCGCGCGACGTCGCCGGGGGAGAAGCGCTCGTGGATGATCGGCTCCGTGCCGCTGAGCAGCGACCGGACCAGCACCTGCATGCCGGAGACGTGCGACGGCGGCAGGCAGCACAGCCAGCGCTCGCCCGCTCCGGCCCCCAGGCGCGCCAGTGACGTGCGCGCCGAGGCCGTCAGCGCCTCCGCCGTGAGCTCCACGCCCTTCGGGACCCCGGTGGACCCCGATGTGGCGATGATCACAGCGGCGTCGCTGCCCACCCCGTCAGGCTCCCGCCGTACGCCGTCCGGGGTGACGACATGCGTGGGCCGCAGGGCCGCGAGGGCGGCGTCGAGCGCGGGGCGGGGCAGGTCGGACGACAGCGGCAGCACGGCGGGGCCGTCGCCCGACAGCGCATGCCGTACGGCGTCGACCATCGCGGGCCCGGGAGGCAGCAGCAGGGCGTGCACCGGGCGGTTTCGGAGACTGCTGGGCACGGACGTAAGGTTAGTCCCGGTACGTGCGCGGCCGGTGAGCGGCCGATACGTGACGAACCGACACGTCACTGCTGATACGTGACGACTGAGACGTACAAATGAGGAGCGAGCGTGGCGAGCGGGGTCGACTGGAAGCGGTCAGGCGAGTACGAGGACATCGTCTACGAAACCGCGGAGGGCATCGCGAAGATCACGATCAACCGGCCGGAGCGGCACAACGCGTTCCGCCCGACGACCCTCTTCGAGCTCCGGGACGCGTTCAACGTCGCCCAGGAGGACACCGAGGTCGGTGTGATCATCTTCACGGGCGCCGGTGACAAGGCGTTCTGCTCGGGCGGCGACCAGAAGATCCGCGGCGACGACGGGTACGTCGACAAGACGACCCACGGCATCGGCCGGCTGAACGTCCTCGACCTCCAGGTGCAGATCCGGCGCCTGCCCAAGCCCGTCATCGCCATGGTCGCGGGCTACGCCATCGGGGGCGGCCACGTGCTGCACGTGTGCTGCGACCTGACGATCGCCGCCGACAACGCCCGGTTCGGCCAGACCGGACCGAAGGTGGGCTCGTTCGACGGCGGCTACGGGTCGTGGCTGCTCGCCGAGACCGTCGGCCTTAAGCGGGCCCGCGAGATCTGGTACCTGTGCCGCCAGTACGACGCCCAGACCGCGCTGCAGTGGGGCCTGGTGAACGCCGTGGTTCCGCTGGAGAGGCTGGAGGAGGAGACCGTCCAGTGGGCGCGCGAGCTGCTGGAGAAGTCGCCGCTGGCGCTGCGCATGCTGAAGGGCGCGCTCAACGCGGTGACCGACGGCGCGGCCGGCATGCAGCAGTTCGCCGGTGACGCCACGCTCCTGTACTACATGAGCGAGGAGGCCCAGGAGGGCCGGGACGCGTTCAAGGAGAAGCGCGCGCCCGACTTCGCGAAGTTCCCCCGCCGCCCGTAGATGGGGCTCTTCGGAGGGGCTGTCGCGGGGAAGGTGGGGGCGTGAACCCGGCCACCGCTCTCGCCACCGTCTTAGTCGATGAACTCGTGCGCTGCGGGGTCACCGACGTCGTGCTCGCCCCCGGCTCACGCTCGGCGCCGCTGGCGCTCGCCGTGCACGCGGAGTCGAGGCTGAGGCTGCACGTCCGCATCGACGAGCGGTCGGCCTCGTTCCTCGCGCTCGGGCTCGCCAAGCGGTCGGAGCGGCCGGTCGCCGTCATCTGCACGTCCGGCACGGCCGCCGCCAACTTCCACCCCGCCGTCGTCGAGGCGTCGGAGGCGGGTGTGCCGCTGCTCGTGCTTACCGCGGACAGGCCGCCGGAGTTGCGCGGCACCGGAGCCAACCAGACCATCGACCAGGTCAAGATGTACGGCTCGGCCGTCCGGTGGTTCGCCGAGGTCGGCGTGCCGGAGGAGAGGCCGGGCCAGGTGGCCTACTGGCGGTCGCTGGTCTGCCGGGCCCATCAGCGGGCGGTCGGGCCGTCGGATCCCGGGCCGGTCCACCTCAACGTGGCGTTCCGGGAGCCGCTGATCCCCGACGGCGAGACGGCCTGGTGCGAGTCGCTCGACGGCGACGCCGGGGGCGCGTGGATCAGGACGAGGGTCGCGCCGCCCGCGTCCGCGCTGCACATCGCGCCCACGCGGCGGGGTGTGCTGGTGGTGGGCGACGGCGCTCCGGGCGTCCGGCGCTACGTCGCCGCCGCCGGGATGGCCGGGTGGCCGGTCCTGTCGGAGCCCAACGGCGGCGGCCGCTACGGCGACCACGCCGTCTCGACGTATCACTTCCTGCTGGGAGACCCGGAGTTCGCCGAGGCCCACCGGCCGGACGTGGTGGTCACCCTGGGTCGTCCGGGACTGTCGCGGCCGCTGCTGTCGTGGCTGCGGCGGGCCGACGAGCACATCGTCGTCGCACCCGACCTCACCCGGTGGCCCGACCCGACCCGGTCGGCCACGCAGGTCGCGCAGGCTGTGGAGATCCCGATCGCGGCGGGCGACGACTCGTGGCTGCGCTCGTGGCGGCACGCCGACCACGTGGCCCGCGAGGCGGTCGACGCCGTTCTGGACGAGTCGGGGCTGACCGAGCCGCGGCTGGCCCGGGATCTGGCCGACCTGCTCCCCAACGGCTCGCTGCTGGTCTGCGGGTCGTCCATGCCGATCAGGGACCTCGACCAGGCAATGCGCCCCCGGCGGGGGCTGCGCCTGATGGCCAACCGGGGCGCTTCCGGCATCGACGGCATGGTCTCCACCTCCATCGGCGCGGCCCTCGCGCACAACGGCCCGGCGTACGCGCTGATCGGCGACCTGACGCTGCTCCACGACCAGAACGGGCTGATCCTCGGCCCGCGCGAGCCCCGGCCCGACCTGTGCCTAGTGGTCGTGAACAACGACGGCGGAGGGATCTTCTCGCTGCTGCCGCAGGCCGCGCTGGAGGCGCCGTTCGAGCGGGTCTTCGGCACACCGCACGGCGTGGACCTCGCCTACGTCGCGGCCGCGGCCGGCGTGCCGTACACGCTGGTGTCGGACGTCGAGGAGCTACCGAAGGCGATCAAGGGGGAGGGCCTGCGGATGGTGGAGGCGCGCACCGACCGGCGGCGCAACGCCGCCGTCCACGCCGCGATGCGCGACGCCGTGCGCGCCGCCATGCGGTCGTGAGAACTCCGTCCGCGTAAGCCCTGGGTCGCAGCTCGGGGCGGGCCGTCGTCCTCGGGGCTGACGGGCGGAGACCGTCGTGTGGTCCTCCGGAGGGATGTGCCACTCGCGCGGCGACGGCACAATGGACATGGATCCGCCCGAGGATCTCGTGCCTGATTCCCCCGTGAGGTGCCAGGACATCCCCAATAGAGCGTTCCCCGGCAGAGGAGTGACATGCACGTCGACGAGTGGCTGCAGACCATTCCGTCCATCTGGGTCTACGTGCTCGTGGCCGCCGTCGTGGGTCTGGAGAGCCTCGGGATCCCCCTCCCGGGTGAGATCGTGCTGGTGAGTTCCGCGCTGCTGTCGGCCAAGGGCGTGGTCAGCCCGCTCGTCGTCGGGATCTGCGCGAGCGGCGGGGCGATCGTGGGCGACTCGATCGGCTACTTCATCGGGCGCAAGGGCGGAAGGCCGCTGTTCGACCGGCTGGGGCGGCGCTTCCCCAAGCACTTCGGACCGGCCCACATCGCCAAGGCGGAGCAGGTCTTCCACCGGTGGGGCATGTGGGCGGTCTTCTTCGGCCGGTTCGTGGCGCTGCTGCGGATCCTCGCGGGGCCCCTCGCAGGCGCGTTGCACATGCCGTACTGGCGCTTCCTGATCGGCAACGTGCTGGGCGGCGTCGTGTGGGCGGGCGGCACCACGGCGGCCATCTACTACCTGGGCATCGTGGCCGACAAGTGGCTGAAGAGCTTCTCGTGGGTGGGCCTGGTCGTGGCGGTCCTGTTCGGGATCGCCACCACGATGTGGCTGAAGCGTAAGGCGGCCAAGGCCATCGCGGAAGAGGAGTCGGCGCCCGAGACCGTCGTTGCCTGACCCGCCCGCGTGAACACCCCCTCCGCGTGATCATGCACGAGTTCCCAGTGGTGCGCCCTGAGCTGCGGGAATCCCGGCCGTGATCATGCGTGGGTCTCCCGGTCAGCGCTCGATGAGCGTGACCTCGAGGGAGTAGTGCGAGGCGCGGTAGACGTGGGAGCCGTGCTCGACGGCCCTGCCCTGGTCGTCGTAGGTCGTGCGGACCATGGTCAGCAGCGGCGCGCCCCGGCGCTCGTCCAGCAGCCGGGCCTCGGCCGGGGTCGCCGCTCTCGCCCCTATTCGCTGGTTGGCCACCCTCATCCGCACTCCGGCCGCCCGGAGCAGCTCATAGAGGCCGCGCTCCTCCAGCGCGGAAGCCGACAGCGGCGCGGTGCTCAGCGGCAGCCAGTTGTGCAGGAGGGCGAGTGGCTCTCCCCCGGCGTAGCGGAGCCGTTCGACCCTGAGCAGCTCCGTCCCGGCCGGGAGGCCGAGCACCGCCGCCATGCCGTCGTCCGCGGCGACCGTGTCGATGGACAGCACCCGCGTCCCGGGCTCCTGCCCGGCCCGCCGGAGGTCGTCGTAGAGGCTGGTCAGCTCGACCGACCGCTTGACCTGGCCGTGCACGACCTGCGTGCCCACGCCGCGCTTGCGGACGAGCAGGCCCTTGTCCACGAGGTACTGGATCGCCTGCCGGATCGTCGGGCGGGACAGGCCCAGCCGGTCGGCCAGGAGGATCTCGTTGTCCAGGCGGGAGCCGGGCGGGAGGTCACCGCGCCGGATGGCCTCGGAGATCTGCTCGGCGACCTGGAAGTAGAGGGGGACCGGGCTCGACCGGTCCAGGTCGATCTCCAGGTTGCTCATGTTCTCCTCCTCAGCCGGGCCTGATCTTAACGGCCGTCAGGATGTCCGGACAATCAGCACCAGCATAGAAAGTCCTATTGTCAGGACAAATCATTGACACTCGTTCCCTGAGGGTTAGAAAAAGCACCGGTGATCTCACGAGGGGCAAGAGCCGACGTGAGGAGACAGCGATGAAGCTGATGAGTGTCGCGATCGTCGCCGTGCTGCTGGGCGCCCTGAGCGGGTGTTCGAGCCCGGGCGGCGGACAGGACAAACCATCGGAGGACGCCGCGGCGTTCGCGCCCGGCGCCACTTTCGCGGTGATAACCCATAGGGCGTTCTGGGACGTGGTCAAGAACGGCGCGGAGGCCGCGGGCAAGCAGTACGGCGTCAGGGTGACCTACCAGGGCGACGGCGACCCGGCGAAGCAGTCACAGCTGATCGATCAGGCCGTGAGCGAGAAGGCCGACGCCATCGTGGTCTCGATGGCCAACCTCGCGGACGTCACCTCCAAGATCACGGCCAAGCTGCAGACGGACAAGTCGATCAACGGCGTCCTGACGCTCAACCCCGCGGTCGCGATCGCCGCCCGCGACGATCGGTGAGGCCGGCGTGCGACCGATGTCCCGACATCGGTCGCACGGAGTCCGTGCATGATCACGATCGGAGTCTGGCAGGTAGGGGGCGGTACGCGGGAACCCGTGCATGATCACGCGGAAGGTGTGGGGAGGCCGCGCTGGGCGGCGGCCAGGCTGGAGGCGGTCTTCGTCAGCTCGTCGGTCAGCTCGGGGAGCCGGTCGTCGCCGAGCCGTACGGCCGGGCCCTGGATGGCGATCGCCGCCAGCACGGCGCCGCGGCCGTCGCGCAGCGGGACCGCGACGGCCCGGACGCCGACCACCCGCTCCTCGAAGTTGACCGCCGCCCCGCGGCTCCTGATCCGGTCGAGCTCGGCGGCCATCTCGGCGCGGGTGGTGATGGTCGTGCCGGTGTAGCGGGTGAACGGCTCCTCCATCGTGACCACCGGGTCGCCGAAGGCGAGCAGCGCCTTGCCCATCGCGCAGACGTGGATCGGGTTGCGCGACCCTGGCTCCTGCTCGTAGCGCAGGGGGTGCCGTGAGGGCACCTGCAGCAGCACCGCGACCTCGTCGCCGATCCGGACGCCCAGATTGACCGCCTCGCCGGTCCGGTCGCGGAGCTTCTCCAGCTCGGGAAGCATCATCGTGGCGCCGAGCCGTTCGAGCGCGAGACGCCCGAGGGTGGCCGTGGTGATCCCCAGGTGGTAGCGCTCGGTGACCTGGTCTTGGCCGAGCATCCCCGCCGAGTGAAGCGCGCGGATGATCCGGTGTGCGGTGCTCACCGACAGGCCGAGCCGGTGCGCGACCTCGGTCGGGGTGAGGGTCGGCGTGCGTTCGAAGGCGCGCAGGACCGCGATCGCCCGGTCGACCGCCTGGGTGCCCCTCCGAAGGTTCTCCGTGTCCACCAGCACAGCTTAGAGCGCCGCGCCAGACAATTCCCTAGTCTATTGACAGGTTTTAGGGGGATTCTTACGATGTGGGACATAGATCATGCAATGTGGGATATGCCCTACGAGAGGATCCCCGTCTCATGTCAGGTAGACGCCCATTCATCGCGTTGGCGCTGGCCGCGGCCGTCCTGGCGCTCGGCGCCTGTGGCGGTGCCCCTGCCGGGACCACCGCCCAGACGGCCGACGGCACCCTCAAGTGGGGGTGGAGTCTCCCGACGACGTGGGACCCGGTGACCTCGAGCGCCGGCAACGACGTCAACGCGCTGTCGCTCGTCTACGGCTCCATCACCCGGCTGGACGACAAGGGCACGCCGATCCCCGGCCTCGCCACCGCCTGGAAGTACGGCGCGGGCGGCAAGGAGATCACGTTCACCCTGCGGCCCGGTCTGACGTTCAGCGACGGCTCGCCACTGGACGCGGAGGCCGTGCGCAAGAGCATCCTGCGCGGGCGGGACGAGAAGGACTCCCTGATCGCATCCCAGCTCCACAGCGTGGCCGACGTGAAGGTCGCCGGCCCACAGGAGTTCACGGTGCTCCTGACCCAGCCCGACTACCAGATCCCCTACCTGTTCGCCGGCAAGACCGGCATGGTCGTCAGCCCCAAGGCGTTCGAGGCCGACTCCAAGGGAGTCAGCGCCAAGCCCGTCGGCGCCGGGCCGTTCACGCTGGTCCAGCTGGTGCCGAACGACCACGCGACGCTCCGGCGCAACCCCTCCTACTACGACGTCGCGAACATCCACCTGGCGGGATTCGAGGTGAAGGCCATCCCCGAGCCGGCCACCGTCGTCGCGGGCCTCCAGTCCGGGCAGTACGACGTGGCCACGATCCCGCCCAGCCAGATCGACGCGGCCAAGGCGGCCGGGCTGAAGGTCGACGTCATCCCGTCGCTGACGGTCCGGGTCCTCGACGTGAACAGCGGGATCCCGCCGTTCGACAACCCCAAGGTCACCGAGGCGCTGAAGTACGCGGTGGACCGGAAGGCGCTGCTCGACACCTCCCAGTTCGGGATCGGGGAGGTAAACGTGCAGCCCTTCCCGAAGGGCCACGTCGGCTACGACCCCTCGCTCGAAGGCCTCTACCCGCACGACCCGGCAAAGGCCAGGCAGCTCCTCGCCGAGGCGGGCTACCCCAACGGGGTGGACGTCCCGCTCACCACCGCGACGCCGGAGGGCCTGCCGGAGCAGGTGCAGGAGCAGCTCAAGGAGGCCGGCATCAGGACCACGATCAAGCTGATCGCCCCCGCCCAGCACACCCAGCTCGTCTACGTCCAGCACAACGTCGCCCTCGCGCCCGACGGCTTCGTCGGCCGCGAGTCCCCCCTGCAGGCGCTGAGTGTCGTCTACGGCCCCGAGGGCCTGATGAACCCCGGCCGCACCACGCCGAAGGCGCTGCTCCAGCAGTTCGAAAAGGTCCGGACCACGCCGATCGACGACCCGGCCTATGCCGAGGCCGTCCGGAAGGCGACCGCCATCGGGGTCCGCGAGCTGCCGAATGTGTGGCTGTTCTCCACGCCCCGAATCTTCGCCCGCAACCCGAAGGTCTCGGAGCTGCCGCGCGGCATCGCCGTACAGCGGTTCGACGGCGTGCGGATCGCGGCGCCATGACCTCCCTGATCGTTCCCCGGCCCGCCTGGCGGGCCGGGACAGTGGCCCGCGTCGCCCGCATGGCCCGTGGCACGGCGTCGCTCGTGACGGTTCTGGTCGTCTCGACCTTCGTCACCTACGGCCTGGGCGCGCTCGGCGGCGCCAACCCCGCCGCGGCCGTGCTGGGGGAGACGGCGACACCGCAGGACATCGCGCGGATGAGCCATGAGTTCGGGCTGGACCGGCCCTTCCTCGTCCAGTACGTCACCTGGCTCGGCGACGCGGTCACCGGCCACCTCGGCCGGTCGTGGTTCACGCAGCTCCCTGTCGCGGACAGCGTCGTGCAGGGGCTGAAGGTCGATCTGTCGATCACCGTGCTCGCGGTGGCGCTCGCCGTGCTCATCGGGGGCGGGGCCGGGCTCGGCGCGGCGGTGAGCGACGGCGGCCGGTTCGACCGGGCGGTCACCGCAGTCTGCGCGGTCGCCTCCACCGTGCCGGCGTTCGTGTTCGGCATCGGGCTCGTCGTGCTGTTCGCGGTCACCATCCCGCTCTTCCCGTCAGGCGGCTACGTGCCGCTGGACCAGGACCCCGTCCAGTGGCTCCGCCTGATCATCCTGCCGGGTGTCGCGCTCTCCTTCGACGCCGCCGCCGACATCGCCCGGCAACTGCGCACCTCGCTCGTCGGCGCGCTCCGGCAGAACTACGTGACCGGGGCGGTGGTGCGCGGGCTGTCCGCCCGGCGCGTCCTGTTCCGCCACGCGCTGCGCAACGCGGCCGGCCCGGCGATCACGGTGGTCGGCCTGCACGTCCCCCGGCTGATCGGCGGGGCCGTCGTGACCGAGACGGTCTTCGCGCTGCCCGGCCTCGGCCAGCTCACCCGGGAAGCGGCGCTCAAGCACGACGTGCCGGTCATCCAGGGCGCGCTGCTCGTCACGATCGTGATCGTGCTGATCGCCAACCTCGCGGTCAACATGGTGGTCGCCCGGCTCCATCCGGGGAGCAGCCGATGAGCGTCTCGCTGCGCGGGGCCTGGCGGCTGCCGTCGGTGCGGCTGTCGCTGGCGGTGCTGGCCGTGGTCGTGGCGCTGGCCGTCTTCGGCGACTGGCTCAGCCCCCTGGACCCGGTCGCGCAGAACCCCGCCGAGCGGCTCCGCGGCCCGTCCGGCGGCCACCTCCTCGGCACCGATTATCTGGGCCGTGACGTGCTCTCGCGGCTGATCAGCGGAACCGGGGCGTCCGTCCTCGGGACGCTGGAGGCGGTGGGGGCCGGGCTCGTCCTCGGCGCGGTTCCCGGCCTGGTCTCGGTGTTCTTCGGGCGGGTCTACGAGTGGGTCGCGATGAGGGTGGCCGACGCGCTGCTGACGCTGCCGTTCATCATCTTCGCGATCGCCGTCGCCGGCGTGCTCGGCAACGGCCCGCACCAGGCGATGCTCGCCATCGGGGTGCTGCTGGCGCCGGTCTTCTTCCGGGTGACCCGGGCCTCGGCCATCGAGTTCACCCGGGCGCAGTACGTCGAGGCGGCGGAGCTGCTCGGCGCGTCCCGCACGCGCGTTGTCCGCACCCATGTGCTGGGCAAGGTGCTGCCCACCATCGCGGTCACCACGGCGGGCGCGGCGGCCGCCAGCCTCCTGGTGGTCTCGTCGCTGTCGTTCCTCGGCATCGGCGTCGCCCCGCCCGCCCCGACGTGGGGCGGCGTCCTCGCCAGCGACCTGGGGTTCCTGCACCAGCAGCCGCTCGCGCCGCTCGCCCCCGCCCTCCTCATCATGATCACCGTCGGCGCGCTCAACGCGCTGGCGGACGCCGTACGAGACACGACGGGGGTGCGTGCCGATGCCGTCGTCTAGGCCGTTGCTCAGCGTGACAGACCTCCGGGTGACGGTCGGCGGGGGAGCGGAGGCCGTTCGCGGGGTCTCCTTCGACGTCGCCCCCGGAGAGTCGGTGGGGCTCGTCGGCGAGTCGGGGAGCGGCAAGACGCTCACCTGCCGTGCCGTCCTCGGCGTGCTCCCCCCCGGCTGCGCCGTCACCGGCGGCCGCGTCGAGTTCGGCGGGGAGGACCTGACGGCGTTCGGCCGCCGCCAGTGGGAGGCCGTCCGGGGCGCCAGGATCGGCGCCGTCTTCCAGGACCCGGCCTCCTATCTCAACCCCTCCCTCACCGTGGGCGCCCAGCTCGCCGAGGTCCTGCGGGTGAAGGCCGGGCTGCCCCGCCGGGCGGCGCGCGCCAAGGCGGTCGAACTGCTCGGCGGGATGGGTCTGCACGACCCGGCGCGCGTGTACGGGCAGTATCCGCACGAGCTGTCCGGCGGGATGCTGCAGCGGGTCCTGATCGCGATCGCGGTCTCCTGCGACCCCGAGCTCCTCGTCGCCGACGAGGCGACCACCGCGCTCGACGTGACGGTCCAGGCCGAGGTGCTGGAACTGCTAGGCCGGCTCCGGCGCGAGCGGGGCCTTTCCATCGTGTTCGTCTCCCACGACCTCGCGGTGGTGGCCGAGCTGTGCGACCGGATCGCCGTGTTCTACGGCGGCGAGCTCGTCGAGTCCGGGCCGACCGAGGAGGTCCTCGCCTCGCCCCGGCACCCCTACACCGAGGCGCTGCTGCGCGTCGCGTCAGTCGGCGACTGGGGGCGCCGCACGCTGGACGTCATCCCCGGACAGCCGCCGCCCGTAGGCGCGGCCGTCACGGGCTGCCGCTTCGCCGACCGGTGCGCCTTCGCCGCCGACGCGTGCCGGCAAGGAGACATCCCACTGAGCGCGCTCCCGGAGGGCCGTGCCGTACGGTGCGTCCGGGCGAGCGAGGTGGCCCTGGCCGGGGCCGGAGCTCTCATGGGAGAAGCCCGATGAGCGCGCCCGCTCCGGCCCGGGAGGCGGCGGCCGCGGCCTCCCCGGAGGCTCCGCTGCTCGCCGTGCGCGGGATCGACGTCTCCCTCGGCCGCCCCGCCGTACCGATCCTCCGGGACGTGAGCCTCACCGTGCGGGCGGGGGAGATCGTCGGGATCGTCGGCGAGACCGGGTCGGGCAAGACCACGCTCGCCCGCACGATCTTCGGACTCGTCAGGCCGCTCCGCGGCGTCGTCGAGGTGGAGGGCGCTCCGGTGTCCGCCCTGGACGGCTCCCGCCTGCGGGCGTTCCGGCGCACGGGACGGGTCCAGCTCGTGTTCCAGGATCCGCTGCGCTCGCTCGACCCCGACCTGACCGTCGCGGCGATCGTCGGGGAGGGCCCGGCCATCCAGGGCGTGCCCGCCGCCGAGCGCCGGGAGAAGGTCGCACGGGCGCTCGAACTGGTCGGGCTGGACTCCTCCGTGGCGAGCCGCACGCCCGGGCAGATCTCCGGAGGCCAGCGCCAGCGGGTCTCGATCGCGCGGGCGGTCGTCTCCGGCCCGAGGCTGCTCGTCTGCGACGAGCCGGTGAGCGCGCTCGACGCGTCGAACCGCAACCACATCCTCAGGCTGCTGGACGACCTCCGCCGGGAGCTCGGCATCGGCGTGGTGGTGATCTCCCACGACCTCGGCTCGCTCGCGGGCATCGCCGACCGGGTCGCCGTGCTGTACCGGGGCCGGATCGTCGAGGACGGCCCCGTCACGGAGGTCTTCCGCGACCCGCGCCACCCGTACACCGCGCTGCTGGTGGCCTCCGCGCCCCGCGTCAGCGGCGTGCACGGACATTCGCTCGCGGCCCTCCGCCAAGCCGGCCCGACGGGCGTCGCGGGCGGCTGTGTGTTCGCCCACCGATGCCCCTTCGCCACCTCGGACTGCTCGATCCAGCCAGAGACGGCCGTCTCGGGCGACCGCCACGTCGCGTGTCATCACGCCGCCACCTGGCCCTCAGCCGCATCCCGCCTGGAAAGGAATCACGCCCATGGTTGAGTTCATCGGCCTCGTCAGCACACAGGAGACCAGCGAGAGCACGGCGGCGGAGGGTCCGCTGATCCAGCCCGAATACGTCCGGAAGTTGGCGCGGGCACACGAGGAGTCGGGGTTCGACCGGGTGCTGGTCGCGCACTGGTCGAGCAGCCCCGACGCGTTCATCGTGGCCGGCCAGGCTCTGACCGCCACGACCCGCCTGGGCGTGCTGCTCGCGCACCGCCCCGGCTTCGTGGCCCCGACGATCGCGGCGCGCAAGTTCGCCACGCTCGACGCCTTCCACCCGGGCCGGGTGGCACTGCACGTGATCACCGGAGGAGACGACGCCGACCAGGCCCGCGACGGCGACTTCAGTGACAAGGAGACGAGGTATCGCAGGACCGACGAGTTCCTCGACGTCCTGCGCAAGGAGTGGGACTCCGAGACGCCCTTCGACTACGAGGGCGAGTTCTACCGGGTGGCGGGCGGGTGGTCGGCGGTCCGGCCGGAGGGCCGGATCCCCATCTACTTCGGCGGCGCGTCCGCCGACGCCGTCCGCGTCGGCGCCAAGCACGCCGACGTCTACGCCTTCTGGGGGGAGCCGATCGCCGGCATCAAGGAGCGGATCGACCAGGTCAGGGCGGCCGCCGCGCCCCACGGCCGGGACCCGCGCTTCAGCGTCAGCCTCCGCCCGATCACCGGCGAGACGGAGGAGGCCGCCTGGGCCCGGGCCCAGGACATCCTGGAGGTGACCAAGGAGCGCGTCGGCGACCTCCGCAAGACCTTCAAGATCGACCCCGCGAACGCCGAGGGGTCGAGGCGGCTGCTCAAGTACGCCGACCAGGGCGAGGTCCATGACAAGCGGCTGTGGACGGCCCTCGCCAAGGCCACCGGCGCGGGTGGCAACTCGACCGCGCTCGTCGGCAGCCACGAGCAGGTCGCGGACGCCCTGCTCGACTACGTGGACATCGGCGTCACGACGCTGCTGATCCGCGGCTACTCGCCCTACGCCGACGCGGTCGACTACGGCACCCTCATCCGGCTCGTCAACGAGCGCCGCCCCGCCCTCAGCCCCGCCTTCAGCTAGGAGTTCCAGATGTCCATCGAAGTCCTCGGCATGGTGGCCACCAACGACATCTCGGAGACCCACGGGCGCGTCGAGGGGTCGCCGGTGGACGCGGCCTACCTGACACGGTTCGCGCGGGCGCACGAGGAGGCCGGGTTCGACCGGGTGCTCATCGGCTACGGCGCGACCGGCCCTGACGGGTTCGCCGTGGCCGCGTCCGTGCTGCACGCCACCGAGCGGCTCAAGGTCCTCATCGCCCACCGGCCCGGCTTCGTCCAGCCCACGCTGGTGGCCCGCAAGCTCGCGACGCTGGAGAACCTGACCGGCGCGGGGCGGGTGGCGATCCACCACATCACCGGCGGCGACGAGCTCGACCAGAGACGCGACGGCGACTACCTCGACCACGACGACCGGTACAGCCGGACCGCGGAGTTCATGAGCGTGCTGCGCCGGGCGCTCACCTTCGAGCGGCCGTTCGACCACGAGGGCGCGTTCTACCGGTTCCAGGGCGCCTTCAGCTCGGTCAGGCCGTATGGCGAGGTGCCGCTGTACTTCGGCGGAGCGTCCCCGGCCGCCGTCCGGGTGGGGGCCGAGCACGCCGACGTCTACATGCTGTGGGGCGAGCCGCTCGCGCAGATCGCCGAGCGCATCGCGGCCGTCCGCGAGGAGGCGGCCCGGCACGGCCGGACGGTCAGGTTCAGCCTGTCCACCCGGCCCATCGTGGCCCCCACCGAGAAGGAGGCGTGGGACCGGGCCGAGCGCATCCGCGCCTCAACCGCCGAACGGGTCGGCGCGGGAAAGTGGGGACAGGGGTTCGGCCGCGAGTCCACTTCGGTGGGGTCCGCGCGGCTCCAGGAGCAGGGCGCGCATGGCGACGTCCACGACGAGCGGCTGTGGTACGGCGTGACCAACCTGACCGGGCCGGGCGGCAACTCGACCGCCGTGGTGGGGACGCCCGAGCAGGTGGCCGAGGCCCTGCTCAAGTACTACGACCTGGGCGTCACCACCTTCCTCATCCGCGGGTTCGACCCCTTGGACGACGTCGTCGAGTGGGGCGGCGGGCTGGTGCCGCTGCTGCGCGCGGGAGCGGCCGAGCGGCGACGCGTCACCGTGGGCGCGGGAGCGTGACCCGCCCGACCCCCACTACGTCCCACTGGGGGGCGTTCGGCGTGCGGATGAACCGGGGGGAGGTCGAGGTGATTCCCCACCCGGCGGATCCCGCGCCGTCGCCGCTGCTCGGGAACGTGGCGAGCGCCCTGCGGCACCCGGCCCGCGTCGCCCGGCCGGCCGTACGGCGGAGCCGGCTGGAGCACGGGCCGGGGCCCCGCCCCCGGGCGGCCGATGAGGAGTTCGTCGAGGTCGGATGGGACGAGGCCCTCGACCTGGTGGCCGCCGAGCTCGACCGGGTCCGGAGCACGTCGGGCAACGAGGCGATCTTCGGGGGGTCGTACGGCTGGGCCAGCGCGGGGCGGTTCCACCACGCGCAGAGCCAGCTCCACCGGTTCCTCGGGCTCGCCGGGGGCTACACCTCGTCGCGCAACTCCTACAGCCTCGGCACGTCGCTGGTGCTCCTGCCCCACGTGGTGGGGGACTCCGAGCAGGTGGTGCGCCGAGCCTCCACCTGGCCCACCATCGCCGAGAACACCGAGCTGCTGGTGGCCTTCGGCGGCGTCCCCGAGAAGAACGTCTACGTCACCCCCGGCGGCGTGACCCGCCACGTCACCCCCGGCCACCTGAAGTCGCTACGGGCCGACGTGGCGCTGATAAGTCCGCTCCGGACCGACTTCCCCCTCGACGCCCGCTGGTATCCCATCCGGCCCGGCACCGACGTCGCGCTGATGCTCGCCCTGGCCCACACCCTCGTCTCGGAGGGACTCCACGACCGCGGCTTCCTCGACCGTTACTGCGTAGGGTTCGCCCCGTTCGAGCGCTATCTCCTCACGGAGCCGAAAGACGCGGACTGGGCGGCGGGAATCTGCGGCATCCCCGCCGACGGGATCCGTGAGCTCGCCCGGCGCATGGCGCGCTCCCGCACGCTGATCACCGTGACGTGGTCGCTGCAGCGCATCCGGTACGGAGAGCAGCCGGTGTGGGCCGCGATCGCCCTGGCCGCGCTGCTCGGCCAGATCGGCCTGCCGGGCGGCGGCTTCGGCCACGGCTACGGGTCGATGGGCGACGTGGGCGGTCACGGGCCGACGGGCAGGCTGCCCTACCTGCCACAGGGGCGCGATCCCGTGTCCACGTTCATCCCGGTGGCCCGGATCGCCGACATGCTGCTGCATCCGGGGGAGGCCTACGACTACGACGGACAGACACTGAAATATCCGGATATTCGACTTGTCTACTGGGCGGGCGGGAACCCGTTCCACCACCATCAGGACCTCAACCGGCTGCGCCGGGCGTTCGCCAGGCCCGACACGATCGTGGTGCACGAGCCGTACTGGACGGCCACCGCCCGGCACGCCGACATCGTGCTCCCGGCGACGAGCACGCTCGAACGCGACGACTTCGGCAGCGGCCGCCGGGACACCCACCTCATCGCCATGCGCCGGGCCGTCGAGCCGTACGGCGAGGCCCGCGACGACTACGATATCCTCGCCGGGCTCGCCGCGCGGCTCGGCGTCTACGATGAGTTCACCGAGGGCCGTACGGCACGGCAGTGGCTGGAGCATCTCTACACGGCCTGGCGCGAGACGGCCCCGTTCCCGGTGCCGCCGTTCGCGGAGTTCTGGGAGGCGGGCGAGCTTGAGCTGCCGCCCGGGCACGAGCGGGAGACCCTGTTCGAGCGCTTCCGGGCCGACCCGGAGGGCAGCCCGCTCCGGACGCCGAGCGGCCGCATCGAGATCACCTCGGCGACCGTGGCGGGATTCGGCTACGACGACTGCCCGGGCCACCCGGTGTGGCTGGACCCCGGCCCGGACCCTCATCCGCTGCTCCTGATCGCGAACCAGCCGTCGACCCGGCTGCACAGCCAGCTCGACCCCGGCGCGGTCAGCCAGGCGAGCAAGATCTCGGGAAGGGAGCCACTGCGCATGCACCCCTCTGACGCATCCGCCCGTGGCATCGCCGATGGCGACGTCGTCCGGGTGTTCAACGACAGGGGCGCCTGCCTCGCGGGAGCCGTACTGTCCGAAGACCTGCGCCCCGGCGTCGTCCAGCTCGCGACGGGCGCGTGGTACGACCCGCTGGGAGACCTGTGCGTGCACGGGAACCCCAACGTCCTCACCGCCGACGTGCCGTCCTCACGGCTGTCCCAGGGATGCGCCGGGCAGCACGCGCGGGTCGACGTCGAACGGTTCGACGGAGACCCGCCGCCGGTCACCGTGCTCGCGCCGCCGCGCCTGCTCTCCCGGGAGGTCGCGTCATGACGGTGAGAGCGGGCGAGTTCGCCCGGGCGCTGGCCGGGATCGCGGAGCGGGCGGAGCGGCACGACCGGGAGGCGAGCTTCCCGCACGAGGCGTTCGACGACCTGCACCGCGCCGGAGTGCTCACGCTGACGCTCCCGAAGGAGCTCGACGGGGGAGGGGCGGGGCTCGCGGAGACCGCCGCGGTCCTGGGCGAGGTGGGCAAGGCCGACCCGTCGGTGGGCCTGGTCACCGCCCAGCATCTGATGGCGCACGCCGCGCTCGCCCGTCCGGACAACCCGTGGCCCGCCTCCGTGCGGGAGCGCGTGCAGCGATCGAACCGCGACGGCGTGGCGCTGATCAACGCCCTCCGGGTCGAGCCCGACCTCGGCACGCCCGCCCGGGGCGGCCTGCCCGCGACGGTCGCCGCCCGGTCGGCGGACGGCTGGCGCGTCACCGGCCACAAGATATATTCGACCGGGATCCCCGCCCTGCGCTGGCTCTCGGTATGGGCGCGCACGGACGACGAGAACCCCCTCGTCGGGGCGTTCCTGGTGGAGGCCGGCACGCCTGGTTACCGTGTCGAGGAGACCTGGGACCACCTCGGCATGCGGGCCACCCGCAGCGACGACGTCATCTTCACGGGCGCGTGGATCCCGGCCGGCCACGCCGTGGACGTGAACCCGCCCGGCGCACCGCCAGCCGGGCGCGGCCTGCCGTTCCTGGCGTGGAACAACGTGCTGCTCAGCGCCGTCTACGACGGCGTGGCCAGGGCGGCCCGCGACTGGCTGGTCCGCTACTTGAACGAGCGGGTCCCGGCCAACCTCGGCAGACCGCTGGCCTCGCTGCCCCGCTTTCAGGCGGCGGTGGGCGAGATCGAGGCGCTGCTGCTGACCAACTCCCGCCTGCTCTCCGCGACGGCAGCCGCCGTCGACTCGGGGGAGCCGGTGCCCGACTCGGGGCTCGTCAAGTACACCGTGACCGGCAACGCGATCAGGGCCGTCGAGATCGGCATCGCGCTGATCGGCAACCCCGGCCTGCACCGGGGGAACCCGATCGAACGGCACTACCGCGACGTGCTGTGCAGCCGCATCCACACCCCTCAGGACGACACCATCCTCACCGGCGCGGGAGCGCACGCGCTCTCCGAAGGGAGCATCCCCACATGACTCCTCACCACTGGCCCTCTCACCACCGGCAGGGGACTGGCCCGCGCGAGAGCCGTACGACGGGGGAGGCCCGCGCATGAGCGTCGACGCGGTCGAGAACGGCCTGCCCGGGGTCGGCGGGGCAGGTGACGTGTTCCTCTCGGCGTTCCGCCGGCATGCCGCGGGCGTCGCGGTCGTCACCGCCCTGTCGAAGGGCGGGCCCGTCGGTTTCACGGCGACCTCGGTGGCGTCGGTGTCGCTCGACCCTCCGCTGCTGTCGTTCGGCATCTCGGTCGGCGCGTCGAGCTGGCCCGCGATCCGGGACACCGACAGCTTCGTCGTCCACATCCTGTCGGCCGGGCAGCGCGACGTGGCCGGGCTGTTCGCCCGCAAGGGCGCGGACAGGTTCGGCCCCCGGACCCGCTGGAGCTCCCTGCCGACCGGCGAACCCGTGCTGGACGGCGTGGCGGCGTGGCTGCGCTGCAGCGTCCAGGAGCGGTTCATCGCGGGGGACCACCGGCTCGTGATCGGCCTGGTCACCGACGGCGACGTGGACCACGGGCACGGGCCGTTGCTCTACCACGACGGCGCGTTCGGCGTCCTCGCCGCGCACCCGTCGGACAGCGACAAGGGACCATGATTGTCGGGCGCGCCATCGGAGGCGCGCCCGAGGAGGAGAACCATGAGTGACGTGCCCATTTCGCCGGGTCTTGCCGACCTGCCGGACGACCCGTTCCATCGGCGGCTGCACCACATCGTCCCCGGAGGGCTGACGTCGGAGACGGCGCAGACGTCCGGCATGCACCGCCGGGCCGCGATCAGCGGGGCCACCGTCGGCTCGTCGCGGCTCTGGATGGGGCAGACCCACGTCGCCCCGGCCACATCATCGGCGAACCACCACCACGGCGACTCCGAGACCGCCATCTACGTCGTCAGCGGCACCCCGTCTTTCGTGTTCCTAGACATCGACGGCGACGAGCCGCGGGAGGTGCGGGTCGACACCAGACCCGGCGACTACATCTTCGTCCCGCCGTTCGTGCCGCATCGTGAGGAGAACCCCGACCCCGACAACGAGGCGGTCGTCGTCATCGCGCGCAGCTCACAGGAGGCCATCGTGGTCAACCTCCCCGACCTCCGCTGGACGCTCCGCGACATCCGAAACAAATGACCCGCAAATCGTGATGCCAGAAATTGGGCATGGAAAGGCGCGTTTCTGTGATTTCCCGGCTGTCGCCCGGCTTCGCGCCGGAGCCCGTAAATTCGCTTCATGCCGTCTACAGGGGAAAAGCGGGTGTACGGGCGGCGACCGCCGCGTCGACTGCGTCTGGGGCAGGTGATCGCGGTAGTCGTCCTGCTCTTCGGCGCTTCGGCGTCCTTCGCCATGCCCGCGGTCCGGCGGCCGCCCCTTGGTGCTGACGGGTGCCCGACGGCCTGGGTGGAGGAGCGGGACGTCTTCGACCTGCCCGGCCCGCTGGTGCCGGACGGCGCCGTCTCCGTGACGTTGTGCGAGCTGGTCACCCGGTTGCCCTATAGAGGCAGGCCCGCTCGGTCGCCATGGTCAGGCCAAGCGCGGACGCTCACCACCAGGGTCGCCGACATGGTGACCGTGCTCAACGCGCTGCCCACCCGCGACGAGCTGGAGGCGAGGATTCGCGCGCGGAGCAAGGCGGAAGGCCGCCCTCTGCCGGAGGACGTTCATGTGGGGACCGGGTGTACCGATATCGGCTTTCCCTCAGAGCTGTCCTTCGCGGTTCACTACGTCGAGGGGCCGCCCGCCGTGGTCCTGCTGGACCGCAACTGCGGCACCGCCCGCTTCGGCGCGCGAACCCGGTACCTCAACTTTTCCGACGGTAAGCCGATCGACACATTTCTCGGGTTCTACCGGGACCAGCTCGCGTCCAGGGGGTTCGTCGTCGCGGCTCCCGCCTGCCCAGCCGTGCTGCGTGTCCGGCGGAGCAACGAAGATGTCATCACCGACGTGCCCAGGGACGACATCGCCCGCAACCGTGGTGGTTCGGCCGCGCACCTTCCGAGCCCGCTTGCGGCGGTCACCGCCTGCCGCTATGTCCGGCAGGGCGACACGCTGCGGCTGGGTCACAGCCGGACGCTGCGCGACGAGCTGGGACCGATTCGCGACCTGCTCAACACCGCGACGGCCATCGAGGAAGTGAGAAAGGGCGGGGGCACAGAGGTCGTCAACTGGACCCGCTGCGGTGTGGCGGGTTCAACGGCCGATCCGGTCAAGCGCCTCGATGTGGTGTGGGTGGCTGACGTGACCGGGGCGGTCGCCGAGATCCGTGTCTGGCGTGCTCCCTGCGCCGCGGTCTTCCCGGGGATGGGGGGCGTCGTGGCGAAGCCCGCGCTTCTGGTCAGGCTCGACGACTGGCTGCGAGGGTGACCGGGACCACCACCCAGTGGAGACGTCGAAGCTGTGACTTACTTTGTAAAGGCGCACCCTCGCGATAGCGATCAAGGTGGGACCCGGCACCATTGTCGCCGTGAAAACGAAAAAAGCGACGACGACCGAACGGATCGGACCGCCCCTGATCGCGGGGGAGCGCGAGATGCTGCGGGCTCACCTCGACTTTCACCGTGCGACGCTCGCCCTGAAGTGCGACGGCCTCTCGGACGAGGACCTGCGCCGCCAGTCGATGCCGCCCTCGACGCTGTCACTGCTGGGCCTGGTGCGGCACATGGCCGAGGTGGAGCGCGCATGGTTCCGCCGGGCGATGAACGGGGAGGACGTCCCGCTCGTGTGGTCCGAGAAGGGCGACTACCAGGCGGCGTACGACGCGAGCACGGCCACGCGGTCGGAGGCGTTCGAGGCATGGGAGGCGGAGGTCGCCCACTCGCGCCGGATCGAGCGGGAGGCGGAGTCGCTCGACGTGATCGGCCACCAGCCCCGGTGGGGTGAGGACGTCTCGCTCCGGATGGTCATGCTGCACCTGATCCACGAGTACGCCCGGCACAACGGGCACGCCGACTTCCTCCGCGAGGGAATCGACGGGACCGTCGGGGCCTGACACCCGCCGGGCGGAGCCGTGTGCCGGGTTGGCTAGCCTTGTCGGATGCCCGTGCCGTACCTGACCGTCCGTGATGTCACCGAGCATGAGATCGAGGTCCGGCACTCGCGGTTCATCTGCGCGCTGGCCCCTGTCGACTCGGAGGACGCCGCGCGGGAGTTCGTCGCCGGGCGCAAGCGGCGCTGGAGTGACGCGACCCACAACTGCTCGGCGTACGTCATCGGGGCACAGCCGGGACACTCCGGCGCGCAGAAGGCCGACGACGACGGAGAGCCGGGCGGGACCGCCGGGACGCCGATGCTGGAGGTCCTGAGCCGGCGGGGGTACGCGGACGTGGCCGCCGTGGTCACCCGCTACTTCGGCGGAGTGCTGCTGGGGGCCGGTGGTCTCGCCAGGGCGTACGGCGGGGCGGTCAGTGAGACGCTGGACCGGGCGGAGAGCGTGCGGATGATCCCGGCGAGGGTCGTGCGCGTGACGGCGGACCACGCCCAGGCGGGCCGGTTGGAGAGCGACCTGCGGGCCTCGCCGTACGCGCTGAGGCACGTGGACTACGGCGACCGGGTCACGTTCGAGGTGAACGTCGCACTGGACGGCGTGCCCGGGTTCGAGGAGTGGCTGGCCACGGCGACCGCCGGCCGGGCCGTCCCCAGCCTCGGCGAGCACGTCCACGTGGCCGAGTGACACCTGGCCGAGCGAAGCTGATCCAGGACCGGCAGGAGTCCTGGCGGCTTTTCTCCCCTGGAAGTCTCTATGGACGTCGTCGGCCTCGCCCGGCTGCGGTTCGCCGTCACGGGAAGCCTCCACTTCCTGTTCGTCCGGAGGAGATGCTGTTCGGGGATATGGCACACTGCCACGATGACCCCAGCGATCACCTCAGCGATCACCTCAGCGATCACCGCGGCGGCCGCGGGCACCTGGAAGCTCGGCGACCTGACAGTCAACCGGATGGGATTCGGCGCGATGCGCCTGACCGGCAGCGCCGCCTTCGACCTCGGCACGCCGAGCGATCGGGAACGTTCGATCCGCGTGTTGCGGCGCGCGATCGAGCTCGGTGTCAACCACATCGACACCGCCGCGTTCTACTTCTCGTCGCTGCGCTCCGCCAATGAGCTCATCAACCGGGCGCTCGCGCCGTACCCGGACGACCTGGTCGTCGCCACCAAGGTCTGGGCGGGCCGGGACCCGTCGGGCGAGTGGTGGTGGGCCACGCCGGAGCAGTTGCGCGGCCAGGTCGAGGAGAACCTGCGCCAGTTGGGCCGTGACCACCTGGACGTCGTGAACCTACGTGTCCCGCCAAGCCGGAGAAACGGCTCGATCGCCGAGCATTTCGGCGCGCTGGCCGAGCTCCGTGCCGCTGGGCTGATCCGCCATCTGGGCGTCTCCGGCGTCACGCCGGCACAACTGGCCGAGGCCCAGGCCATCGCGCCGGTGGTCTGCGTGCAGAACCGGTACGGCATCGACGCGGGGCACGACGACGACGAGTTCGTGCGCGCCTGCGGTGCGCAAGGTGTCGCGTTCGTGCCGTTCTTCGCCATCGCCGGCGCCGGGCGCGAGAGGGGCGCGACGGGCGCTGAGAGCGAGGAGATCCTCGCCGTGGCCCGCGCGCATGGGGTGACGGCCGCGCAGGTCCGGCTGGCGTGGACACTGCGGCTCGGGCCCCATGTGCTGGCCATCCCCGGCACGGGCAACCCGGACCACCTGGAACAGAACGTGGCCGCCGGCGCGCTGCGGCTCTCCGCGGACGACGTGGCCCGCATCGACTCCCTGCGAGCGGACCTCCGCGGGAAGGGCTGAGCTCGTCAGCCTTCCAGGGCGTATTGCATCACGCGGAGCTTGGCCTGCGCCTCGGCGAGCTCGGCGGCGGGGTCGGAGCCGCCCATGATGCCGCAGCCCGCGAAGAGCCGGGCGCGGTCGCCGGAGATCTGGGCACAGCGCAGGGCGATGCCCCACTCGCCGTCGCCGCGCGCGTCGATCCAGCCGACGGGTCCGGCGTAGCCGGCGCGGTCCATGCCCTCCAGTTCGCGGATCACGTTGAGGGCGGTGCCGGTCGGCGTGCCGCCGACGGCCGCGGTGGGGTGCATCGCGGCCACCACGTCGAGGACGGACGCGCCGTCCGACAGCCGGCCGGTGACCCGGCTGGCGAGATGCTGCACGTTCGGGAGCGCCAGCAACTCGGGCTGGGCGGGCACGTCGAGGGCCGAGCACAGGGGAGTGAGGGCCTCCCTGACCGACGCGACGGCGCAGACGTGCTCGTAGCGGTCCTTCCCGGAGGCGAACAGGGCGGCCCCGCGGGCCGCGTCCTCGGCCGGCCCGCCGCCGCGCGCGGTGGTGCCGGCGAGGACCAGCGACTCGATCGACTGGCCGGTGTGCCGGACCAGCAGTTCGGGGGTGGCTCCGACCAGGCCGCCGACGGAGAAGGTGTAGCACTCCGGATAGCGGGCGGCCAGCCGCGACAGCAGCACCCTGATGTCGATCTCCCGCTCGGCCGTGGCCATCAGGTCGCGGGCCAGCACGACCTTGTCGAGGGCGCCCGTCTTGATCTTCCGTACGGCTCTCGCGACCGTGTGCTGCCATTCGGGGGCGGTGAGCGTGCCGTCGCCGTAGCGGATGCGGCCGGGGGGTAACCAGGGCGTGACCGCGTCGAACGGGTCGTCGCCGATCGTGGTGAGCCACGCTCGCCCGCCCCTGCGGGCGAGCACCACCCGGGGGAGGACCAGCGTGGAGCCTTCGGCGTCGCCGTCGAAGGTGAACGAGCCGAACGCCACGGGGCCCGAGCCCGGCATCCCGACCTCGTCGTCGATGCGGGCGTCGCCGAAGAGCGACGACAGCCACTCGCGCGCCCACTGGAAGCGCCCGGGACCGGGCGGCACCGTCGCGCGGGCGGCCTCTCCCCAGCCCACGAGCCCTTCGCCGTGCCGGACCCAGGCGTACGGCCCGGCGGCGGGCAGCCGGGTGAGGAGGTTCCTGGGGTCGCTCACCGCGACCGTGCGAACCACGAGGGGGCGGATCAGAGCGACACTCACGCGACTCACTTTACGCAGGAACTGAACGTGTTCGACACGGCCCCCCGCGCAGCGGGGCTCCCTGTGTCAAGCGGCGATAGGAACTTGGTCACGGAAGGCACGCCTTCCCTGGTGGTCATAGAGCACACCTCCGAGCGATCTCTACGTTTGGTCTCCCGGAGGTGTTCATGATCAAGAAGATCACGTCAGTCCTGGCTGTGGCGGTTCTCTTCGGACCCGGCACGGCCCACGCGCAGACACGGCCACAGACGCGGCCACAGACGCGGGCTCAGACGAGCCCCAGGGTTCTGGCCGCGCTGGGGGACTCGATAAGCGCGGGCTTCAACGCCTGCGGCTGGTACGTCTCGTGTACCTCGCGGTCCTGGGCCGCCGGGGACAACACCGAGGTCAACAGCCACTACCTGCGGCTGCTCGCCCTCGGCCCGGCCATCAAGGGGCACAACCTGAACTTCGCGGTTCCCGGGTCCACCAGCGCCGACCTCGTGGGGCAGGCGCGCCAGGCGGTGGAGAAGGGCGCCGACTACGTCACGATCCTGATCGGCGCCCAGGACGCGTGCATGGGGTCGGCGAAGGCCATGACGCCGGTCGCGACCTACCGGCAGCGGATCGACGAGGCGCTGGCCGTGCTGAAGCCGACCGGGGCGAGCGTGTTCGTCGCCAGCATCCCCGACCTGAAGCGGCTGTGGCGGGCGGGCAGGGACAACGCCTGGGCCCGGACGTTCTGGACCATCGGCAACATCTGCCCCTCGATGCTGGCCAACCCGAAATCGATGGCGAAGAAGGACGAGGCCCGCCGCGACGAGGTGCGAGAGCGGGTGATGGACTACAACGACCAGCTCAAGCAGGCGTGCGCGCGGTACGGCCCCGCCTGCCGGTACGACGGCGGCGCGGTCTTCTCCTACCCCTTCACCCTGAAGCTCGTAAGCGCGTGGGACTACTTCCACCCCAACGCCGACGGGCAGAAGGCCCTCGCCAAGGTGACTTTCGACGCCGGCTTCTTCCCCGCCACAGAGCCCTAACCCCTCCCGGTCACGGTCACGCCAGGCGGAGCCCCCCGTCGGCCAGATGGACGGGCCCGCCGGAATCGATGGAACGGTTGGCCGCGACGCCGACGAGGACGCCGCGGATCCCGTCCTCGACCCCGGCCCTGCGGCCCAGCGGGTCGGCCGCGGTCCCGCGGAACACGTCGTCGAGCAGCAGGCGGTCGCCGCCGCCGTGCCCACCCGTCCCCGTGGGGACGGCGACCTCGCGGGCCGGCTCCCAGTGCCGCTGCAGGACGATCCGCTCGCCCCGCACGCGGTCGGCGTCGGCGGGGCCGAGGCGCCTGGCACCCCTGCCGAGGACCGGTGCGGACTCGGGGGCGGCCCACTCCCGCTCGACGACGTCGAGTTCGAGGCGGCCCTCGGTGCCGTTGAACGCCACCCGGTATCCCTCCCAGGGGGCATGGGCGTTGAGGGAGTAGGTGAGCAGCGCCCGGTCGTCGTAGCGGACGAGCACCGACATGTTGTCCTCGATGGTGACGCCGGGGGCGAAGACGTCCTGGTCGCGGAGGTAGCCGTCCTCGTGCTCGGTGTCGAGGTAGAGCTCCTTGAGCCGGGGGTGGGCGGCCAGATCGATCGTGAAGGGGTCGGTCCCGGCGAGGCCCGAGCCGTGGCCCCGGGCCGGGCGCGGCCCGGGGGCGTTGCCGCTGCCGTAGAAGCGCAGGTCGGCTTGGGCGTAGACGGTGCGGGGGGCGGCGCCAAGCCACCAGTTGACCAGGTCGAAGTGGTGGGTGGCCTTGTGCACGAGCAGCCCTCCGGAGTTGGCCTTGTCGCGGTGCCAGCGACGGAAGTAGTCGGCGCCGTGCATGGTGTCGAGCACCCACTCGAAGTGCACGGAGGTGACCGTGCCGATCGCGCCCTCCAGGAGCAGCCGCTTCACCTCGGAGTTCCGCGGGGAGTAGCGGTAGTTGAACGTCACCGTCAGGTCGCCGTCACGGGCGGACTCCGCGATGGCGGCGCACCCCTCGGCGGTCGTGGTGAGCGGCTTCTCGACGACCACCGCGCGGCCGTGGTCGAGCGCCGCGCACACGTAGTGGTGATGGGTGAAGTCGGGCGTGGTCACGACCACCACGTCGGGGCGCTCCTTCTCCAGCATCAGCGTGAAGTCCTCGGCCCGGTAGGCCGCCAGGCCGAGGCTCCGGCCGTAGAGGGCCATCCGCGCCGGATTCGTGTCGCACAGCGCGACCGGGGCGCCCAGGTCGCGGTAGTCGCTCAGCAGGGCGTCGAAGTAGGTCGCGGCCCGGTGTCCAAGGCCGACGAACGCGTAGCGGCGCATCAGGTCTCCTCGTGCGTGGGGGTGACGGAGGTCACTAGGATCGTTGTCCGGGCCGGAGGCGTTCCGGTGGTATCGAGCAATTCAATTCTTGACGAAGTTAATTGGATAGAATCCGGCCATGCTCGCTCCCGTGCGTCGCCCAGAACCGCTGACCAGCCCCGCCGCGGCCACGGTGTTCACCATGGTTCTGACACAGGGGCCGGTCTCGCGGGTGGAGATAGCCAGGCGCACGGGGCTGTCCTCGGCAGCCGTCACCAAGGCGGCGCGGCCGTTCATCGAGGCGGGATATCTGCGGGAGCTCGAGGCGACCGAGCGCTCGGGTCCGGGGGCGGGCCGTCCGGCCAGCCCTCTGGACATCAGGCCGGACAGGGAGTTCTTCACCGGCGTGAAGATCACCGGAGACGAGCTCATCGGGGTGGTCACGGACCTGCGGGCGCAGGTGCTCGTCTCGGCCCGCAGGCCGCTCGCCTCGGCCGCCGTGGACGACGTTGTGGCGGAGCTCGCCGGGTTCGTCGCGGGGCTGCTCGCCGAGTCCCCGTCGTACGGCGAGCGCTGCCATTCGCTCGGGCTGGCGGTCTCCGGCGACGTCGACAAGGCGCACGGGGTGGTGCGCTACTCGCCCTTCCTCGGCTGGCGGCAGGTGCCGCTGGCTCGGCGGGCCGCGGAGGCGACCGGGCTCGCCGTGACCGTCGAGAACGACGTGAAGTCGCTCACCGTGGCGGAGCAGTGGTTCGGTGAGGGGATCGGCGCGTCGTCGTTCGCGCTGGTCACCGTGGGTGTCGGCATCGGGTGCGGGCTCGTGGTCAACGACCGGCTGGTGGCGGGGTCGCACGGGGTCGCGGGGGAGATCGCGCACATCCCCGTGGGTGGGCAGGACCCGCCCTGCCACTGCGGCGGGCGCGGCTGCGTCGAGGCGATCGCCGGGACCGGGCCCGTCCTGGAGGCGGCGCGGGCGGCCGTCGGCGACGCGGAGTTGACGATGGAGGGCGCGATCGAGGCCGCCCATGCGGGGGATGAGGCGGTCCGGGCGGTGTTCGCGCGGGCGGGGCACGCCATCGGCCTCGCGACGGCCGCCATGACGAACCTCATCGGACCCGAGCGCATCATCGTGACGGGCGACGTCTCCGGGCTGACCTGCTATGGCCGCTTCGAGGAGCTGATGACCGAGGCGTTCGCCGGCCAGGCGTTCGGCGCCGCCGCCGACTGCCGCCTGATCCTGCGCTCCCGGACGTTCGAGCACTGGGCGCGCGGCGCCGCGGCTGTCGCCATCCAGACACTCTTCACGTTGTAGGAGGGGCGTTGACGGGGGACTCCCGGAGCACGTCACAGGCCGCTCCCGGCATCTGGCAGCCGCACGATGAGGGTGACCGGGGCGGGACGGCCGAGGCGCGGGTGCCCACAGGACTGTTCGCGGGCGGGGCCGAGCTGATCCTCGACGTCACAGGCGTCGCCGAGTTGTCCTGGATCGTTCATCGGGCCGCCGATGGTGTCGCGGAGGTCCGCGTCGAATCCGCCGTCGCCTCCGTGGTGCGGGTGGCCTGGCGGTTGCCGTGCGTCGCCGCGACGGCGTTCTGGACACCGGACAGCGGCGAGCATCGCGGGCTCCCGCCGTTCTGGCGCCGGCCGCGCACCGTGTCGCTGGAGAAGGGCGCCCCCGTGGGCTGCCTGGTCGGCGCGGGCGACGTGTCGCTGTGCGCCTTCGCCCTCCGCGAGGTCGTCGGGCCGGTCACGATGAGGACGGGAGTCGTGGAGGAGACCGGCGAGTTCGGGTTCTGGGCCGAGCACGAGGCGGGCCCCGGCGACGCGCTGGTGCTCCGGCTGGACCTCGGCGGCCGGCCGTTCTCGCACGCCCTCGCCGACGTCGCCGCGTGGTGGGCGGAGCAGTGGGACTCCCGGCCCGGCGTGCCGGAGGTCGCGCGGATGCCTGTCTATTCGACGTGGTACGCCATGCAGCAGCATGTGACCGCCGAGGCCGTGGAGAGGCAGGCGGCCGCCGCGAAGCGGTTCGGCTGCGACACGATCATCGTGGACGACGGCTGGCACAGCGACGACCGGGGACGCGGCTACGGCTACGTCGGCGAATGGCACCCGTCAACGACCTCTTTTCCTGATATGTCGGGTCATGTGGCGCGGGTGCGGGACGGCGGGACGGCCTACCTCCTGTGGTACGCGCTGCCGTTCGTCGGACGCCACACCGCTCTGTGGGACCAGGTCCAGCCGTACGCGCTGGCGTACAAGGAGCACATGGACGCGGTCGTGGTGGACCCGCGCCATCCCGCCGTCCGCGACCTGCTGTGCGGCCACCTTGCCAGGGCCGTGAACGAGTGGCACGCGGACGGCTTGAAAATCGACTTCATCGACCAGTTCGTCATCCCGGACCCCCCGCCGCCCGGCCCGGAGGCCGACTGCGCGACGGTGACCGAGGGGGTGCGGAGGCTGCTGGCCGAACTCGGGGAGCGGCTCGGCCACCGCGTTTCGAGTGGTCGTGTGCTCGTGGAGTTGCGGCAGCCGTACGTCAGCCCGGGCCTGTGGCCGTACGCGACGATGATCCGCGCGTCCGACTGCCCCCTGAGCCCGGCGCAGAACCGGCAGCGCACCGTCGACCTGCGACTGGTGGCCGGGCCGCTCGCCGTACACGCCGACATGCTGATGTGGCATTTCTCGGAGAGCCCCGAGCGGGTCGCCGCCCAGCTCATCAACGTGCTGTTCGCCGTGCCGCAGATCTCGGCGGACCTGACCGCGCTGACGCCCGGGCAGGAGGCGGCGCTTACGTTCTGGCTCGGCTTCTTCCGGCGGAACGCCGCCGTGCTGCAGGGCGGCGTGTTCGAGCCCGCCCGGCCCGACCTGGGCTACCCGCTGGTGCGGGCCCGGGACGACGACACGGTGATCGTCGGCCGCTACGCGCCGCTGCCCATCGAGGTGCCGCCCGCCCGCACGCTGCTGGTGGCCAACGCCGACTCCTCGGCCGAGGTCCTGCTCGACGTCCGCGAGGCCTGTGTGGCCGGCCTCCGGGTCGTCGACTGCCGGGGACGGACGGTGAGCGAGAGCGTCCTCTCGCTCACCCCCGGCGTCCACCCGGTCACGGTGCCGACCGGAGGGCTGCTGGAACTCGTCCCCCGGATCAGCTGATCACGATCTTGTCGAGCTCCGGGGACCGGGCGGTGTGGCTGTAGAACCTGATCGTGTTGACGCCGGCGACCAGGTTCACCGGGACCGTCGCCGTCGTCACCGTGCCCGCGGTGCCCGTCATGGGCACCTCGACCGCGTTGGCGCCGTTGACGCTGACCAGGTAGGACTGCGTGCCGTCCACCAGCGCGTGGATCGTCATCTGCTTCGTCGCCGTCGTCTCCGACAGCACGCCCTTGACCACCGCGTAGTCGTAGACGTTGCCGCCGATGAGGATGACCTTCCGGCCCCCGGAACAGACGGCGCAGTAGGCGGCCTCCGCCGCGCCCTCGAAGACGTTGCCGACGCGCTCGGCCTCGTACGCCCCGGGGCTCCGGTCGGGCGGGGGGAGCTTGACGGGCGGCGTCGCCCGGCCCAGCTGCCACGCCTTGAGATCCTTGATGAGCAGGTAGGTGTCCTGCAGACCGGTGCTCTTGATGCTGCGGTAGACGCCCCACTTGGGCCGGTTGTACTGCTCCTCGGTCCACCACAGGTCGATGTGGTCGACGCGCTGGTCGACGATCGTCCGAGGGCCGTCTCGCAGGATCCAGCGCATGTAGCCGTCGTCGGACGACTTGAACTCCAGCGTGGTGGAGATCCACTTGTTCTGGAGCGGTTCGAGGGCGGTGAAGCCCACCGGGTGCGCGTTCTCGTTCTGGATCCAGTAACGCGCCTCGATCGACGGCACGCCGCTCTTGATCGGCAGCGAGATCTGCGCCACGGGGGTGCTGGTGTCGGACGTCTTCATCTGCCAGATGTGGGTGAACTGGCTCGTCGCGTCCAACGTGTCCGGGATGTACATGTCGTAGCTGATCCGCCAGGTCTCGTCCTTGCGGATTTCGAGCGCCCTGCCGTCGCTCGTCCGCATCCCTCTGACCTCGCTGCGCATGCGGTCGGATCCGTCGCGGTCGATGACGTGCGAGTCGAAGCGGTAGGCGTTGCGGTCCACGCGTACGTGCGGCGCGCCCTCGGGGTCGGAGCCGCGCCGGTCGTCTTCACGCGCCTCGAAGGCGCCGACGCCGTCTCGCCAGGGTTGGGGGCTCCAGCGGAGCTCCCAGTGCGGCGCGCGCTCACCGGCGGCGCCCTGCTCCGAAGTGGTGGGGGTGGGGTCGGCGGCCGCCGGGGTCGCGACGGCCAGGAGCGCGCACGCCCACAGTGCCCCGGCGATTCGTAAACCGTGCTTATTCATGAGAGTTCCCGCTGCTCGAAGTTGACGTGCCGGAAGGGGATGCTGCGCCCGTCCTTCGGGACGGACGCGGTCGAACGGGTGCCGGTGAACAGGTGGTTGTTGGATGTGCGCACCGGTGCGCCCTACGGGGTCCGCCTGAGGTGGACCGTGAAGCCGCCGTTGAACGCGACGGGGATGTCGAGCTTGCCCCCGGCGGTCACGCTGACCGTCTCGATGACGATCCGGTCGTCCGGCGCGTCCCGATAGATGTCGGCCGCCCACTCGCCCTCGCCGGCGAAGGTGAGCGGCACGGTGATCGTCCGGGCCGGCCCGGAGACTCCCGCCCCGACATACCACTCCTCGCCGTCTCCCGCGCCGTCTCCCGCGCCGTTTCCCGCGCTTCTTCTGGCGATGACGATGTGGTCTGCGGGGTCGCCGGACAGCAGCCTCGTGTCGTCCCACGCGGTGGGGACCCGCGCCAGCAACCGCTGCGCCTCGGGGCGTGACTCGTACGACTCGACGCTGTCGGCGAAGTGCTGGACGCCCGACTCGAAGATGACCGCGAGGGCCAGCTCGAACCCGGCGGAGATGGCGCGGACGCCGGTGAACGTGCAGGGCGTGAAGTCCATCGGGCCCTGCACGTTGCGGGTGAACGCGAGCGAGAGGTAGTGGGTGGGCGGGTAGATCGGCTCCTTGCCGGGCTTGGGTTTGATCCACTCGGCGCCCTTGACCGCCTCCGCGGTCATGAACTGCGGCCAGGTCCGTTCGGTGCCGCGCGGGATCGTGCCGCCATGGAAGACGATCATCATGCGCAGCCGGGCGGTCGCCGCGAGGATGGCGTCGAACCAGCGCATCCGGTCCTGGCCGTCGGACTCGGTGAAGTCGATCTTCACCCCGGCGGCGCCCCACTCCTTCCAGACCGCGAGCTTCTCGCGGAACTCCAGCTCGGTGTCGAGGTGCTGCCAGTGCGACCAGAGGAAGACGCCGACGCCCCGCCCGGCGGCGTAGGAGAGGAGCTCGGGCATCCACTCCTTGTTCCAGCCCGCGTCGGCCAGCAGGTACGGCCAGCCCTGGGAGGCGGCGTAGTCGACCCACCGCTTCTGCGCCTCCAGGTCGCGGGTGGAGGGGGCGTCGGACCACCACGACCAGGCGGCGGCGCCCGGCTTGATCCAGGAGGTGTCGTCGAGCCGGGACGGCTCCGCCAGGCTGGTGACGAGGTCGCTCCCGACGATCGCGGACAGGTCACCGATGATCATCGTGCGCCATGGGGTGACGAGCGGGCTGGCCGCCGTGACATAGGGGTCCGGGAGGTCGAGCCGGAACGCGTCGCCGTCGAACCGCAGCCGGGAGCCCGCGTACGTCCCGTCCAGCCGCGACTCGGTGACCAGCAGCCAGGTGCCGTCGATATGAAACGTGCCGTCGACCTGGAACAGCGACGGGTACCCGTAGAGGATCGGCTCGGCCGTCCCGGCGGTCGTGTGACGGTGGATCTCCTCGTAGTCGCACCTGCCGTTCTCGTACGGCAGTAGCACCGCACGGGCGGTGGGCGCGATGACGTACTCGGACACCTCCTCGCAGACGGTCACGGGGCCTCGCCACGGCACGACGTATCGGTAGGCCACGCCCTGGCCGGAGATCTGGACCTGCAGGTCGAGCCGGTGCCCGCCCTTGGTGAACCCCAGCGTCCACTCCGTGGCGACGTATCGGTGCGCCCGCCGCTTGCCGACCAGCGTCGTGTACGACTCGTCGACATCCCTGCTGGAGATGCCGTCGAAGGCCAGGTCGCGGCTCAGATCCTCGTGCGCGGCGCGGATGCCCAGCCGTGACGGCGCCACGACCTCGTCGCCGCCCCGCCGTACGGCCAGGGTGAGCTCGCCCGAGGGCGAGAGCGCGACCACCGCGGTCAGCTCGCCGGCACTGAGAGTCCAGTCGGGCATGTCCACCGTTCCTTTCGCGTAGAGCGGTCAGGGCGCTTTCGCCGGAGGCATGACGAGGAGAAACGTAGGAGGATTAGGGCTTACTGGCCCTCACAGTGCGGTTAACCATAAGTTGCAAGAAGTTGCAATTCAATTCTTGACGAAGTTAATAGCCGCGTCTACGGTACGGCCATGCCCGACCGGTCACATAGAGAGACATCGTTCACAAATGTGAACACCAATCATCGGACCTTTGAGGCTCGACTGGCGGAGTTCCGGGAGCAGCGCTTCGGTCTGTTCATCCATTGGGGTCTCTACGCGCTCGCGGCCCGCCACGAGTGGGTCAAGCAGCGTGAGCGCCTCACCGACGGGCGATACCGGGTGTACTTCGAGCGGTTCGCGCCCGACCTGTTCGACCCGGACGCGTGGGCGGAGGCGGCCAAGGGCGCGGGCATGCGCTACATGGTGCTCACCACCAAGCACCACGACGGGTTCTGCCTGTGGGACTCGGCGCTCACGGACTACTGCGTGACCGGCACGCCGTACGGCAAGGACCTGGTGGGGCCGATCGTCGGCGCGTTCCGGGCGAAAGGCCTGGGCGTGGGCTTCTACCACTCGCTGATCGACTGGCACCACCCGGACTTCCCCGTCGACGGGCTGCATCCGGCCTACACCGAGGGCGTCTCCAACGAGGGCCGCGACATCAGTAAATACGCGGATTATCTGCACGGACAGGTGGAGGAGCTGCTCACGCGCTACGGCCCCATCGACACGATGTGGTTTGACTTCTCCTATTCGGCGCGGCGGCGCGGCGGCGAGCTCACACCCGGCGGCAAGGGCAGGGCCGACTGGCGCTCCGAAGAGCTGGTCGAGCTGGTGCGCAGGCTGCAGCCGGGCGCGCTGATCAACGACCGGCTGGAGGTGCCCGGCGACTTCGTCACCCCGGAGCAGTATCAGCCCACCGGTCCCGTGGCGGAGGTCTGGGAGGCCTGCCAGACCCTCAACGGAAGCTGGGGCTACGACCGGGACAACCTCGACTGGAAGCCGGTCGACCTGCTCGTCCGCATGCTCGTCGACACCGTCTCCAAGGACGGCAACCTGCTGCTCAACGTCGGACCAAACGGGCGCGGCGAGTTCGAACCCCGGGCGCTGGCGACGCTCCGGGGCATCGGGGAGTGGATGCGGCTGCACGGCCGCTCCATCTACGGGGCGGGGCCCAGCGCGTATCAGGCCCCGCCCGACTGCCGCTACACACAAGCCGGCGACCGGCTGTACGTGCACCTGTTCAGCTGGCCGTACCGGCACCTGCACCTGCCCGGGCTGGCCGGGCGGGTGCGATACGCGCAGCTGCTCAACGACGCCTCCGAGATCCGCACGCTG
Source organism: Planotetraspora sp. A-T 1434 (assembly GCF_025420585.1). Taxonomy (GTDB): domain Bacteria; phylum Actinomycetota; class Actinomycetes; order Streptosporangiales; family Streptosporangiaceae; genus JAOEGB01. The sequence goes on from NZ_JAOEGB010000005.1 coordinate 203,866, forward strand.
ATCCCCGACCCTTCCGTGGACAGCGGCCACACCCGGCTTTCGGCGCTTCCGGACGGCACGCTCACCCTCCAGCTCCCGGTGCGGCGCCCAGATGTGGCGGTGCCGGTCATAGAGCTCTTCCTGTGAAAGGGCCACTCCCCATGGACAGAAATCTCCCGGACCTGAATCGGCTGCAGTTGAACCGCCGCCGCATGCTGGCTCTCGCGGTGGCCGCCGCGGCGGTGCCCGTGCTGGGCGCCTGCGCCGGAGACACGCGGAAGCAGAAGCAGGCGGCCGCCCCGGTCAAGTCGGGCGTGCCGACGCTGGACCCGAACCGCCCCGGCAACGAGACCTGGCCGTTCGAGGAGGCCGAGGCGCTCAACAACTCGCTGACCTGGCCGAAGACCGACGTGGCCGACCCCGCCTCGAAGGTTTCCATCACGGTCGCGATGACGTCCGACGTCATCGCCGAGGTGCGGAACACCCAGTTCGACTTCTTCTTCAAGAAGCGGCACCCCAACATCGAGGTCAAACGCGAGATCTCGCCGTCGATCGACGACTTCCTCACCAAATACATGGCGCAGGCGGCGGGCGGCGTGCTGCCCGACGTCATGTACAACCACTACTCCTGGACGCAGAACTTCATCGCCAACAACGTGCTGCACCCGCTGGACGACTACGTCTCCAAGACGCCGTCGTTCGACATGGACGACCTGCCTGTGAAGGCCCTCGGCTACTTCCAGCGCGACGGCAAGCTCTACGGCCTGCCGACCGACATGGCGCCCAAACTTCTGTTCTTCAACGGGGACCTGTTCGACAAGGCCGGGATCAAGCATCCGGACGAGAGCTGGACCGTCGAGAAGATGATGGACACGGCGAGGAAGCTGACGAGCGGGTCGGGCGCCGAGAAGGTCTACGGGTTCTCGCCGATGCCCATCCCCGCGCCCGATCTGTCGCCCCTGTTCCTCATGCCGTACGGTGGCCGGTTCCTCAACGCCGACGAGTCGGCCGTCCTCATCACCGAGCCGGCGGCGGCCAAGGCCATGGGCATGTGGCTCGACCTGCTGCTCAAGGACAAGGCCGTGCCGAGCCTGGCCGAGCTGCAGCTCCTGGAGAAGGTCGAGCCGTTCAAGACGGGCCACGCGGCCATGCACATCAACGGCGCCTGGCTGATGACCGAGCTGTCCAAGCAGAAGGCGTTCAAGTGGGGCGCCACCCACGTGCCGAAGGGCCCCGCGGGACGGTTCACCCCGGCCGTCGGCAGCGCCCTGGTGATGCCGGCCTCGTCGCAGAACAAGGACGCCGCCTGGATCTACATGCACGAGTTCCTGTCCTCGACCGGGCAGCAGTTCCGCAGGATCAGCGCGCCCGCCCGGCAGTCGGCCTGGGAGCCCAACGCCGAGGCCCTCGGCATCCCGCAGGACGTCGCCAAGCTGGTCAAGGAGGTGCTGGCCGACTACGCCTCCACCGACGGCGTGATGAAGCTGCCCGCCAACAAGAAGGTCGTCAACACGGCCAAGCCGATTTGGGAGCGGGCCATGCTCGGCAAGACCGACCTCGAGTCCGCGCTCCGCGAGATCGCCGACAAGGTCACGCCGCTGCTCGCCGAGAACAAGATCGCCTGATGACCGCGCTCACCCTCCCGCGGCGGGGCCACACGACGCTGGCCCGCCGCGAGGCGCGGCGATTCTACGGGTTCGTGTCGCCCTGGCTGATCGGGTTCGTCCTGTTCAGCGCCGGGCCGATCGTCGCCGCAATAGTGATCAGCTTCATGGACTGGAACCTGCTCAGGAGCCCGGAGTGGGTCGGCCTCGCGAACTACCGGCGGATGTTCGGCGACCCCGAGTTCTGGGAGTCCATCGGGAACACCTTCCAGTACGGCGTGGGGTCCGTCGCGCTCGGCGTCACGTTCACGTTCCTGCTGGCGTTGCTGCTCAACCAGCCGCTGCGCTTCCAGGGCCTGTTCCGCACGGTGATGTACCTTCCGTCGGTCGTGTCGGGCCTGGCGACCGCGCTGCTGTGGCTGAACATCCTGCACCCGGACTACGGCCTGATCAACAAGCTGCTGGCCATGGCCGGCATCGAGGGCCCCGGCTGGCTGGCCTCGCAGGAGTGGGCCATCCCGGCGCTGGTCCTGATGAGCGTGTGGGGCGCCGGCAACACCATGGTCATCTACCTGGCCGGGCTGCAGGGCATCCCCAAGACGCTCTACGAGGCCGCCGAGATCGACGGCGCGGGCTGGTGGCGCCGGTTCTGGAGCGTCACGGTGCCCATGATGTCGCCGGTCATCTTCTTCAACGTGGTGACCGGGTTCATCGCGAGCCTCCAGGGCTACGTGCTCATCCTCGTCATGACCGAGGGCGGCCCCGGCAACGCCACGATGGTGCTCGGGCTCTACATCTACCGGAACGCGTTCGTCTACTTCGACATGGGCTACGCGGCCACCCTGTCCTGGGCGATGTTCGCCATCGTCATCGCCGTAACGCTTGTCCAGTTCCGCCTGGCCAGGCACTGGGTCCACTACGAGTTCAAATGAGAGGGACCACCATGGCCGTCGAGGCGGCCGACGCCGTGACCGCCGGGTCCGGACCGCGGCGCGCGGCCCCGACCCGGGAGCAGGCCCGGCGGATCAGGAGGATCCGCCGCTCGGGCGCCTACGTGCTCCTGGTCATCAGCACGGCGATCTTCGTGCTGCCCTTCCTGTGGATGGTCACGACCTCGCTCAAGTCGGACGAGGACAACCTGGCGTTTCCGCCGCAGTTCATCCCCGACTCCTTCCACTTCGAGAACTACGCGCGCGGCTGGTCGGGGTCGCTGCCGTTCACCACCTTCCTGGTGAACACCGTCCTGATCACCGCGCTGTCGATGCTGGGTAACCTGGTCTCGTGCGTCCTCCCCGCCTACGCCTTCGCCAGGATGCGGGCGAGGTGGGCGGGCGTGCTGTTCGCGGCCATGCTCGCCACCATGATGATCCCCCGCGAGATCACGCTGGTGCCGAAGTTCATCCTGTTCTCCAAGCTCGGCTGGGTGAACACGTACCTGCCGCTCATCGTGCCGGAGTTCTTCGGCGTGGCGCTCTACATCTTCCTGCTGCGCCAGTTCTTCACCACGATCCCGCAGGAGCTCATCGACGCGGCCCGCATCGACGGAGCCTCCGAGCTGCGCATCCTCTGGACGGTCATGCTGCCGCTGTCCAAACCGGCGATCGCGGCCATCTGCCTGTTCTCGTTCGTCAGCAACTGGAACCAGTACCTGGAGCCCGTCATCTACATCCGCTCGACGGAGAAGTTCACCCTTCCCCTCGGGCTCGGCATGTTCTCCGGCCAGTACGCCACCCAGTACAACCAGATGATGGCGGTCGCGCTGCTCTCGATGCTGCCCATTCTGGTGCTGTTCTTCATCGCGCAGAAGACCTTCATCCGCGGCGTCACGCTGACCGGGATCGCGGGACGTTGATTTCCGACGACTGGAACCCCGAAGGAGGGATGGCATTCCTCCTCGCTGTCGTACGGCGAGGCGTCCTGCCGACAACATGGTGAACTACGAACGCCAGCCGTACAGAAGGACTGGCCGCAGCGGCCTGAAACTCCCCGCGGTCTCCCTCGGCCTCTGGCACAACTTCGGAGACGAGCACCCCCTCGACGGCCAGCGGGCCATCCTGCGGAAGGCCCTCGACCTCGGCATCACCCATTTCGACATCGCCGACCGCTACGGGCCGCCGATCGGCGCCGCCGAACGCAACTTCGGCACGCTGTTCCGCGATCTCGGCCTGCGCCGCGAGGAGATCGTGGTCTCCACGAAGAGCTCCAACCCCGTGTGGGACGGTCCGTACGGCAGCGGCAACTCCCGCAAGCACGTGCTCGCGGCGTTCGACCGGTCGCTCGGGCGGCTGGGGCTCGACCACGTCGACATCTTCTACATGCACCGCGACGACGACTCCACGCCGCTGGAGGAGACGGCGGCCGCCCTGGATCACATCGTCAGGTCCGGCCGGGCGCTGTACGCCGGCGTGTCGAACTACCGCCCCGACCGCACGGCCGAGGCCGCCCGGGCGCTGCGCGAGCTGGGCACCCCGCTTGTGGTCCACCAGCCGGCCTATTCGCTGCTGAACCGCCGCATCGAGGACGAGCTGCTCGGCGTGCTGGAGAGGGAGGGCATGGGCTGCGTCGTCTACTCGCCGCTGGCCCAGGGCATGCTGACCGACCGTTACCTCGACGGCATCCCGGAGGGGTCCCGGGCCAGCGCCGGCCGTTTCCTGACGCCCGACCGGATCACCCCGGAGGTGCTCGGCTTCGTCCGCGCGCTCGGCGAGATCGCGTCCGGGCGCGGCCAGAGCGTCGCCCAGCTCGCGCTCGCTTGGGCGCTGCGCGACCACCGGATCACGTCCGTGCTGGTCGGCGCGAGCAGGCCCGAGCAACTCGAGGCCAATGTCGCGGCCGTCGACCGGCTCGACTTCACCGACGACGAGCTGGCCGCCATAGAGAAGGCGGCCAAGGAAGCAGGGGTCAATGCGTAGACGCACGCTGGCGGCGTTCGGCTCGGGTGTGGGGCTGCCTGGCTACCGTGTGGAAGGGGGCGGCGTCTCGACGCTCGTGCCCGGCGAGGTGAGCCACGACGAGGGGCCGCACACCCATCCGGATCCGGAGATCTTCCTCATCCTGTCCGGCTCGGGGCGGGTCCACATCGACGGCACGGCCGAGGACTTCTCGGCGGGTGACGTGCTCATCGTCGAGGCGGGGGAGGACCACCACCTCGAAGCCGTCTCCGAGGTCGTCACGACCTGGCTGCATCTGGAGCCCGTCGACGGCGTGGGTGCCGAATGACGGAGCCAGTGAAGGAGCCGCTGAAGCTGTCCGAGGTGGGGCTGGGCGGCGGGCCTCTCGGCAACTATCTCCGGCCCATCTCCGACGCCCAGGCGGAGGCCGTCGTCCAGACCGCCTGGGAGGAGGGGATCCGGTACTTCGACACCGCGCCCTTCTACGGGGTCGGCCTGGCCGAGCAGCGGATGGGACGGGTGCTCCGCGGCGTGCCCAGGGACGACTACGTGCTGTCCACCAAGGTCGGCCGGCTCGTCCGGCCCGGCCCCGGAGCCCCGCCCATCTTCGCCGTCTCCAACGACCGGCACGTCGAGTGGGACTTCAGCAGGGACGGGGTGCTGCGCAGCGTCTCGGAGTCGCTCGACCGCCTCGGCGTGGACCGGATCGACATCCTGTTCATCCACGACCCCGACCACCACTGGCGGCAGGCGATCGACTCCGCGTTCCCGGCGCTCGCCGCACTGCGTGATCAGGGGGTGGTGCGGGCCATCGGGGTCGGCATGAACCAGTCGCGGATGCTCGTCGACTTCGTGAAACACGCCGACCCGGACGTCCTGCTGGCCGCCAACCAGGCCACCCTGCTGCGCCGGTCCGCCTTCGACGAGCTGCTGCCGCTCTGCTGGGAGCGCGGCATCACGGTGGTAGCCGGAGCGCTGTTCCACCGCGGCGAGCTGGCCGCGCCCGGCCCCGGCGCCTCGGAGGAGGTGCGGCGGATCGCCGCGCTGTGCGACCGTTACGGCGTGCCCATAGCCGCGGCGGCCATGCGTTTCCCCCTCCGCCATCCGGCCGTACGGTCCATCCTGCTGGGGGCGCACGAACCCGCCCAGGTGCGCGCCAACCTCGAGGCGTTCCGCCATCCGATCCCCGAGGAGCTGTGGGCCGAGCTCGACGCGCTCGACGTGGAGGCGGCCGCCACCTGACGACGTGGTCTCGGGGGCCGACCCGCGCTCCCGCCGCCTTTGGTGAGGGGGCGGGCATGGATGGTGTGATTGATGCGCGTGCGTGTCGGCAGAGCCTGACACGCACGTGCCTGTCAACCCAGCCTGACGGCCTGCTTGAGGAAGACGACGCCGTCGATCATGTCGAGCTGGGCCGGGTCCAGCGGGAAATAGCGGAAATCGTGGGAGATGCGCGGGGCGGGCCTCGTGATGGCCTCGGCCAGGCGGCGGGCGTCGATGAGAGAGTGGTCCCACGGGAGCGTGGACAGGACTCCCTCGACGGTGTCCGGGGGCGGGGTGTTGTCGCCGGCCGTGCCGAGGGCCGAGGCCAGGAAGGCGTACCGGTCGCCCAGGTGCGCTTGGGTGATCGCCCCGGCGCTCCACCACTCCAGCAACTGGTCGCCGAGCGGCATGAAGCTCTTGTTCCGCTGCAGGTGGAGGTTGTGGGCGAAGACCAGGGCCGGGCCGCGCTCGGCGACGGCACGCAGGTTGGCGGCCATCATCGCGTCCCGCAGGCCCGACAGCCTGGCTATCCGGGCCGGGGACGTGTCGGCCATCCAGTGGTGGTAGCGGAGCAGGCCGGTGGCGGTGCGCCCGTACAGCGCCGCCCTCTGTCTGTCCTCCGCGCTCAGCCGCGGCGTCTGCGTGTCAAGCAGCGCCATCAGGTCGTCGGCGATCAGTCGCAGCCGCTGGGCGTCGGCGGACTGGCCGATCGACTGGGACGGGTCCATGACCGTGGCTTCGTTCGTCCACCGGTCGTCCGGGCCGAGCAGCGTGTCGAGGGTTTCCCTGGTACAGGGCAGCGGACCGTCGAGGAGGGCGTAGAGGGCGGTGAGCGCCTGGCGCGGGCTCGCGGCCCAATACTCCAGCGGCCCGTCGAAGCCGTAGAACCGGAGCTTTTCGCCATGCTCCTCGTTGTACTCCCGCATCCAGCGCACGAGCTCGCGGTTGGCCGGTGACGCGCCGAAGCCGTGGCTGAAGCCGCGTTCCATGACGTCATCGAGCGTGTCCGCGCCCGTCGTGATGTAGTCGTCGACCACGAGGCCCATGAGACAGTCGCTCTCGATGGCGAACGACCGGTAGCCCTCGTGCTCGACCAGATGCCGGAAGATCTCGTTGCGCAACTCGCCCAGCTCTTCCACGAAGTGCCTGGCCTCGCCCAGGCCGAGCAGCAGGGGCTTGGCGGGAAGCGACTGGAGGAACGCCGAGACGCCCGCACCATCGAGCGGCCGGGCCGTGTCCTTGATATCCATACCTTCAACGGTATCGTTGAACCAACGCTGTAGACTTTTACCTAGATATCCCCGCTCTCATCGCGATGGACCCTCAATCGGTGATGCATCCTTGAGGCCAGTGGACCTGGCGCGCGAGCACGGCCTGTCCACCCAGGCGATCAGGAACTACGAGGACGCCGGCATCCTGCCCGCCGCCGAACGCACCGTCCACGGCTATCGCACCTATACGCCGCTGCACGCGCAAGCCCTGCGCGCGTTCCTCGCCCTCGTGCCCGGGCACGGTCACCAGACGGCCACGTCGATCATGCAGGCGGTCAACCGGGGTGCCACCGAGGACGCGCTGCGGCTCATCGACGAGAGCCACGGCCAACTCCTCGACGACCGCCGCACCCTCCAGGCCGTCGAAGCCGCGCTCCGCGATCTGGCGCCCGTGCCGCAGGAGCGCGGCGACACGTTCATCGGCCCCCTGGCCAGGAGGCTCGGCATCCGCCCTGCCACCTTGCGCAAATGGGAGAACGCCGGGCTGGTCCGGCCGCGCCGTGATCCGCAGACGGGCTACCGGATCTACAGCGCGGCCGACGTACGGGACGTCCGGCTGGCCCACCAGCTCAGGCGGGGCGGCTACCTGCTGGAGCAGATCGCCCCGCTGATCGCTCAGGTCCGCTCCGCCGGAGGCGTCGCCCCGCTGGAGTCGACCCTGCGCGACTGGCAGGCCCGCCTGTCCGCCCGGGGCCGCGCCATGCTCAAGGGCGCCGCCGACCTGGACGCCTACCTCCGCGCCCGCGAACCCTGAGGCCCTGCAGCCTGGCGCGTCGGCGTGGATAGAGCGGTACCGCGACCGCTGGACCGACCGGTTTGACGACCGGTTGAAATCAGGAATTCAAAAAGATCCACCGCAGGCGGTAAGGACCTGAGGTTCGAGTATAAGTAGGTGAATGACCCTTCATTGGAAACTCGTCGTCGACTGCGCCGATCCCCACCGGCAGGCGGCGTTCTGGGCCGAGGCCCTCGGCTACGAGGTCGAGGACAACAGCGAGTTGATAGAGCGGCTCCTCGGGCTCGGCGTCATCACGGACAGCGGGCTCACGGCCGACGGAAAAGCGTGGAAGGGCCTTCAGGCCGTGCGGCACCCTGACGACCCGGTCGATCCCGAGAGCGGCATCGGCCTCGGGCGGCGGATCCTCTTCCAGGCGGTGCCCGAGCCGAAGACCGTAAAGAACCGGCTCCACATCGACCTGCACGCCGGGCCCGAGCGCCGCGACGCGGAGGTGGACCGGCTCAAAGGGCTCGGCGCCACGGTCCTGTGGACGGTCCAGGAGCCGGGATCGCACCACGTGACCATGGCCGACCCGGAGGGCAACGAGTTCGACGTCCAATAGGGCCCGGAACTCCTGGCGGTTTCGGGCGGGGAGAAGACGGTGCGGGCGCCGGCCAAGGAGCCGAAGGCCACCGAACGTGTGGTCGCCGAGCCGGAGGTGACGCAGCACGGAGCCCCAGATCGGCCTGGACATCGACGACATCACCGGCTTCGTCGGCATGCTCAACGACTACATCCACAGCGAACCGCCGCGAGATCGGCTGGCTGGAGGAGGCCCGTCGTACCGGCCTGGACCCCGAGCGCTGGAAGCGGGACTACATCGGGCCGTACGTGCGCCAAGTCGTCGAATCGGGCGCCTTCCCGCTGTTCAGCCGATCGATTCTCGACTCCCACACCGCGCACGTCGCCCCCGGCGAGCGCTTCCAGCACGGGCTCGACCGCATCCTCGATGCCATCGCCGCGCTTATCACATCACTCCGCTCCGGTTGACAGAAAGGCAGCGCCGCTCCGCGGTGGAGGCGCAGTGGGAAGCCGTCGAGGAACCGAGCAAGAGAACGGGCGTCAGAGCCAGCCGTTGTGCCGGGCGAGGCGGGCCGCCTCGATCCGGTTGCGGGTGCCGGTCTTTCCGATGGCCGACGACAGGTAGTTGCGGACCGTGCTCTCCGACAGGTGGAGGCGGGCCGCGATGTCGGCGATCGTCGAGCCGTCGGACGCCGCGGCGAGCACGTCGCGCTCCCGGTCCGTCAGGGGGCTGGAGCCGGTGCTGAGCGCGGCAGCCGCGAGCGCGGGGTCGATCACCCGCTCGCCCTTGAGGACGCGGCGGATCGCCGAGGCCAGCTCCTCCACCGGCCCGTCCTTCACGAGGAACCCGTAGGCCCCCGCTTCCATCGCCCGGCGCAGGTATCCGGGCCGCCCGAACGTCGTGAGGATCAGCACCCTGCAGCCGGGCAGCTTCTCCCGCAGCTCGGCGGCGGTGTCGAGCCCGTTGCCGCCCGGCATCTCGATGTCGAGGAGCGCCACGTCGGGCCGGGCGTCGAGGGCGGCGGCCACGACGGCGTCGGCGGACGGCACCTGCGCCACGACCTCGATGTCGTCCTCCAGCCCGAGAAGCAGGGCCAGGGCGCCACGCATCATGCCCTGGTCCTCGGCGAGCAGCACCCTGATCACACGCGCTCTCCCCGCTGACAGGGCTCCTGCGGCACCGCCACCCGCAGCAGGAAGCCCTTGCCGGGAAGGGCTCGGGCGTCCATCGTCCCGCCCACGGCCGCAACCCGCTCGCGCAGCCCCACGAGGCCGTTCCCCTGCGGATTCGGAGGGACCGCGTGGTCCGCGTGCCCGCCGCGGCCGTTGTCGCGGATCTGCAGCACGAGCTCCGCCCCACCGTCCAAGTCCAGGTCTCCCGCCCCCGTGCCGTCCAGCCCGACGCCGTCCAGCCCGACGCCGGACAACTCGGTGCCGGACGACTCGGTGCCGGCCGATTGCGTGCCGCACAGGTCGATCTCGCATGTGCCGGCGCCGCTGTGCCGGATGACGTTCGTGACACCCTCCCGTACGGCCCAGCCGAGCAGGGCGTCTGTCTCCGGCGGAAGCCGTACGACAGGGGTGCGGATCGTGAGGGCGATGCCGGCGTCGGCGAGGACCGTGCGGGCCGACTCCAGCTCCGCGGTGAGCCCCCGCCCCCGGTAGCCCGTCACGGCCGCCCGGACCTCGGTGAGCGCCTGCCGTCCGATCTGCTCGATGTCGGTGGCCTGCCGCGCCGCCGCCTCCGCGTCGCGGGGAGCCAGGCGGCGGACGGCTTCGGCCTTCACGACCATGACCGACAGCGTGTGGCCGAGGAGGTCGTGCAGGTCACGGGAGAAGCGCAGCCGCTCCTCGGCGACCGCCGCGTGGGCCAGTTCCTCCCGGGTGCGCTGGAGCTCCCGGATGGCCTCCCACAGCCGGATGATGATCGCCGGGATGATCCCCGCGGTGAAGACGCCCCACACGAGCGACAGCGAGTCGGCGAGGGCGCCTCCGGTCGTCAGCCGGATGGCCAGCGCGGCCGCGCAGAGCGCGAACAGGAGCAGGGGAAGCTCCCGGCCGCGCAGGGTCACGCCCCCGGCGATCGAGAGCATGACCAGCAGGTAAAGCCAGTTCCCCTGGAAGGCGACGACGTCCGCGACGACGACCGCGGCAAGGACGGGAAGCGCGCGCCACTTGGCCCGCCGCCGGTCGGCGAAGGCGAGGTGGATCGTGACGAGATAGAGCACCGCCGCGGCGCACGCCCCCGGCACGGCCAGCCAGAGCGGGTGGGACCTGCCCTCCGCGATGTCCCACACCGGGCCGCCCGTGAGGGCGACCCACACGACCATGCCCTTGGCGTCGGGCCCCCGCTCGCCCTCGCCGAGCGGATTCATCCAGTGGTCCCGGTCCGCGTTCATCTGGTGTGATGATTCCACAGACGTCAGGCCGTCCGCGCGGCGCGGCGGTAGCCGTACACGGCGTACAGGCCGAAGGCCACGAGCCAGCCGCACAGGATCGCCACCTCGCGGAGCGTGGGCGCCTCGCCGAACGCGATATGCCAGGACAGGGACGCGTAGCTGTTCGACGGCGTCCACCCCGAGATCGCCCGCAGCCACCCGGGGAACCCTGTGGTGGGAACCCAGAGGCCGCCGATGATGGAAAGGCTGAGCAGCGTCGCGACGTTGGCCATGGCGGCGGTCTGGCCGGTCAGGCGGTAGCCGTTGCCGAGTCCCAGCAGGGAGAACGGGATCGTGCCGGCCCAGAGCAGGCCCACGATGGACAGCCACTGGCCGGGGGCGAGCGTGACGTGGTTGACGAGCGCGCCGGTGAGCAGCACCGCCGCGATGCTGGGCACCACCCCGGCCACGCCGGTGACGACCTTGCCCGTCACCACCTGGGCGGGCGTCAGCGGGGTGAGCCGGAGTTGGCGCAGCCATCCCGCGGCCCGGTCCTCGGCGATTCCCGTGCCGTTGTTGAACGCGCCGCCGAGCGCGCCGTACGCGGCCATGCTGACCATGGTGAAGACCGCCGCGTAGTGCCTGTCGCCCGGCGCCAGGCCGAGATTGGTGAAGACGAGGTACATGACGACGGGCATGGCGATGCCGAAGATGACGTACCCGCCGTCGCGCACGGTCCTGATCATTTCAAGCCGGATGTATCCCATCAGTCCTGACATCACACGGTCTCCTTGGCGGTGAGGGCGACGAAGGCGTCCTCCAGATCGGCGGGGGTCACTTCGAGGTTCCGTACGGCTCCCGCCTCGGCGAGGGCCATGACGGTGGCGTCGGGGTCGCTGCTGCGCAGGCGGACCCGGTCGCCCCGGACCTCCAGGCGCCGGACGCCGGGCAGGCGGCCCAGCCAGGCCACCTCGCCGCCGGCGGTCACGCTCACGGTGGTCAGTGCAACCACTCGCTTGATCTCCGCACTGGTGCCGTCCGCGACCACACGCCCACGGTTGATCACGACGACGCGGTCGGCCTGCTCGTCGGCCTCGTCGAGGTAATGGGTGGAGAACAGGATGGTCTTGCCCTTGCTGGCCAGGCCGCGCATGCCGGCCCAGAACTCGCGTCTGGCCTCGACGTCGAGAGCGGCCGTGGGCTCGTCGAGGACGATCAGCTCTGGGTCCCCGATCAGGGCCATGGCGAACCTCACCCGCTGGGCCTGGCCGCCCGACAGCTTGTCCACCCGCCGGTCGGGGAGATCGGCGATCTGCGCCAGGGCGAGCACCTGGCCGAGGGGGAGGGGAGCGGCGTATGTGCCGCCGACGAAGCTCAGCAGCTCCCCGACAGTGACCCTCGGGATCAGGCCGCCCTCCTGGGGCATCGCGCCCACCTCGCCCAGCCGTACGGCACGCTCGGGGTCGTGGCCGAACAGGGAGACGTGCCCGGAGTCGGGCGGGACGAGGCCGAGGAGCATGCCAATGGTGGTCGACTTGCCCGCGCCGTTCGGCCCGAGGAGGGCCACGGTGCGGCCACGGGGGATGGCGAGCGTGAGGCCGTCCACGGCTCGCACCGGCCCGAAGTTCTTGGTCACCGAGGTCAGTGACACAGCGTTGCTGTCCATGGCCGCAACGCTAGAAAGGCGCGATCTCCGCCAGTAGATCCAACGATCCAGCCTTGTGTGGGACAAATGTCCCATACTTGTGATCTACAGTGTAAAGGCCGCCGGTATTAGTTGATCCTGCCCAGGAGAACAGCCAGATCAGCGGGGCGGGAGAGCATCGGCCAATGGCCGGTGGGGAGCTCGTGCAGGTCCCACTCCGGCCCGGCCAGTCCGGCGAAGAACGGATCCCCGGAGGCGATCCCCGCTTTCACCCGCTCCAGGGGGAACGAGCAGCTGATCAGTGCCTTGGGCAGCTTGTCGAAGGCGCCGGTGAGGGACAGCGGCTGGGTGATCGTGCCGAGCGGCTGGCCGGTGGCCCGCGCGGTCATCAGCTCCCGCTCGGGCGCCCCCAGCCCCTCTGTGCTCACGCCGGACTCCTCCAGCTCCGCCCATGAAGGGAAGCGGTAGCGCCAGCCGCCGGCGACCCGCCGCTCGACCAGCTCACGTCCGGACAGGTCCATCTGGGCCGCGCCGTCCGGCACCGGGCCGCTCTCGAGGTAGACGACTCGGCTGATCCGGCCGGCGGCCCGGTCGGCCGCGCCCGTCACCGCCGCGCCGCCGCCGCTGTGCCCGACCAGGACGACGTCGTGCAGGTCCTCGAAGGCGAGCAGGTTGGTGATGTCGTCGATGTGGGTGTCCAGGGTCAGGTCCGGTGCGGCGAGATGGGACCGGTCTGCCAGGCCGGTGAGCGTGAGGGGGAAGACCGCGTGCCCGGCCGCGCGGAGCGGCGCCACCACGCCCTGCCACACCCACGCGCCGAGCCAGAAACCGGGGACCAGTACGTATGTCGTCATGGGTTCGACGGTAGGCCCGAATCAGGGCAAAATCGGTCCTGATATGTCAACGAATCGCGTGCTCGCCTTCCTTGAGTTGCTCCAGGCTCGTCCCGGCCTGACGGGGCCGGAGATCGCGGCCCGCCTGGAGGTGGACGAGCGGACCGTGCGGCGCTATGCCGTACGGCTGGCGGACCTCGGTGTTCCGGTCCAGGCCGGGCGGGGGAGGTACGGCGGATACCGGCTGATGCCGGGGTACAGGCTGCCCCCGCTCATGCTGACCGACGACGAGGCGACGGCCGTCGTCCTGGGGCTGCTGGCCGGCCGGCGAACCGGGCTGTCGGTGGGGGTGACGGCGACGGAGAGTGCGCTGGCCAAGATCCAGCGGGTGCTTCCGGAGGCGCTGCGCGACCGCGTCCGCGCGGTCGAGGAGACGCTGGACATGACCTCCCGGGCGCCCGGGACCGCCGCGCCTCGCCGGCCGAGCGCCGCCGCGCTGCTCACCCTGGCGGACGCGGCTCGTCGCCGCCGGCGGGTACGGCTGGCCTACCGCTCCTTCTCGGGCTCGGAGAGCGAGCGGGAGGCCGATCCCTATGGCCTGGTGTTCCATTCCGGCCGGTGGTACCTGACGGGGCATGATCACCGCAGCGGCGAGGTGCGGACCTTCCGGATCGACCGGGTGAGCCGCGCCGAGGCCACGGACGTGGCGTTCTCCCCTCCTGGCGAGTTCGACCCCGTGCGCCACGTTATGGAGTCCCTCGCGGGCGTGCCGTACCGGCATGAGGTCGAGGTGGTGCTCGCCACGACGATGGAGGAGGCCCGGCGGCGGATCCCCCCGTCGGTGGCCACGCTCGTGGAGGTGAACGGGCCCGGCGGGGAGAACGCGGGAGTTCGGATGACGGGCCGGGCTGACCGGCTGGACGGGATGGCGCGGCTCCTCGCCGGGCTCGGCTGGCCGTTCACCGTGATCAGGCCGGACGAGCTCAGGGGCGAGGTGCGGGCGCTGGCCCAGCGGCTGATGGCGCAAGCGTGATCCCCTGTTCGCCGGTGCGGCCTTCCACCAGGGTGGTGAGCAGCTCGTCCCATCGGGCGCCGATGACGTCGAGGTCGTATTTCGCGGCGGTCTCCAGGCCGTGGGCGGCGAGCCTGCCGCGCAGCTCCTCGTCCTCGATGACCGCGCGGATCGCGTCGGCCATCGCGTGGATCTTCCCGGGTTTGACGAGCAGGCCGTCGTGACCATCGGTGATCAGCTCGGCGGGGCCGGTGGGGCAGTCGTAGCTCACCACCGGGACGCCCTTGCTCATCGCCTCCAGGATGACCAGCGGCATGCCCTCGCGCCGGGAGCTCAGCACGAACATGGACGCCTTCTCCAGTTCGGCCCCGACGTCCTCGACGGAGCCCTCGAGGAAGACACGATCCGTGAGGCCGCGCTTGTCGATCGACTCCTGGAGCTTCGCGCGGCGCGATCCGTTCCCGAAGATGCGCAGCGTCCAGTCGGGGTGCCGCTCCGCGACGTGGGCCCAGGCGCGGATCAGCAGGTCATAGCCCTTGACGTAGCTCAGGCGGCCCACGGTGACGGCGGTCTTGTCCGTGAGAGGGGACGGGCCGCCGCCGAGGCGGGTCACCGCGTTCGGGATCTGCGCCAGGACGGCCGGCCTGTCCCGTAACACGCGCTCGTAGTCCCGCAGGTCGGCCCGCGTCAGCGTGACGAGGGCGTCGAGCCTGCCGTACCGGCGGCGGATCCGGGCGCGCACCCCCGGCTCGTGGGAGGCGAGGTTGGCGTGCTCCTGCCCGACCGTGATGATCTCTGGCGGGGAGATCCGGGCGGTGATCAGGTTGAGGCCCGGCCTGGTGCCGATGAGGACGCCCCGGCGGCGTGAGCGGATGTAGCGGACCAGCTTCACGTCGGACCGCAGGGAGAACCTGTGGTAGGCCGCCTCGTCCTTCGGGACGAGCCTGCTGGGGAAGCGCGAGAGCAGACCTTTACGCCTGGGCAACCGGTCGTCCAGGTAGCGGATGCGCACTCCGGGCGGGACGGGGAAGAACGGCGTCTCGCGTTCCCGCACCACGCTGACGATCTCGACGTCGCGGGTGCGCGCGAGGTGCCCCGCGAGGTTGAACACCGTCCGGATCGTGCCGCCCATGCCGTTCGCGTGGAGCAACAGGATGCGGACCTCGTGGCCGCTGCGTGGCGGCGCTGTGCGGGCCCGCCGCCGGTCGCGGGCCTCGAGTGCTTTCAGCAGAGCTTTAGCGATAGCTTTCACGAGCGCCTTGGCCGGTGCGCGCAGCACGGCACGGCGTGAAAACGACAAATCATGCCCCGTTCATGTAGTCGCCGGTCCCCCTTTCCTGTGACGTGGCAGACAGCGCGAATGTTGTGTGATCTGGATCACACGAGGCGCCAGATGGTGGTGCGCTTGCGCGGGGTGTCCTCCAGGGGCGCCGGCACGGTATGGACGCCGACCCGTTCGAAGCGGGCCGCGGGCAGGTAGGAGCACCCTCGCTCCGGATCGCCGACCAGGACCACACCCCGGGCTCGCTCCAGGAACGGCATGACCCGGCGGGCCAGCGGCTTCTCGTAGAAGACGTCCCCCGCCAGGACGACGTCCTCGGTGGCGGTGTGGCCGAGCAGGTCCCCTTCGACGACTGCGACGGTCACGCCGTTCGCTCGGGCGTTCAGGGCCGTCGCGGCGAGTGCGTGCGGGTCGATGTCGTTGGCGGTCACCCGGGCGGCTCCGGCGAGGGCTGAGGCGATGGCCACCAGGCCTGATCCGGTGGCGAGGTCGAGGACGGTCCGGCCCCGGACCAGCTCCGGATGGTCGAGCACGTGCCGCGCGAGCGCCTGCCCGCCCGCCCACGCGTAGGCCCAGAACGGCAACCGCCCCGTCCGCTCCCAGATGGCGTAAAGCGCGCCGTCCCGCGCCTCACCGCCGGGGTCGTCGGGCTGGTCGCCCGGAGGCTGGTCACCGGATGCGTCGGGGCGAGCCGGTGGGGACGGTTGGGAAGGAGGAAGGGGCGGCGTCAGGGGAGGAACTTGGTGCAGAAGGATCTCCGGCACGTACGGCACAGCCGCGAGCCGGGTGTGCGCCCGGACGAAATCCTCCACGTCCTCCGCGCCCTCGACGTCCTCCACGCCTGCCGATGCTATCGGGGAGGCCCGGCCTGCCGGGGAGTGACCCGCGAAAGGGGGAGTCATTCCTCGATGGCGCCGCCCACGGCTCGCAGATGTTCGCGGAAGGTCAGCGAAGGCGTCTCCCTGCGGCGGGCGAGGTAGGCGTCGAACCGCACCTGGCCGCGCAGGGAGTCGCCCGCGCGGATCCGCTCGGCCTGGCGTCGCTCGGTGTCGCGGATCTTCTCCGCGAGGCCGAAGAGGTCCGCGGCGCGGGTGGCGGGCACGAACAGCACGCCGTCGTCGTCGCCCAGGACCAGGTCGTCACGGCTGACCGTCCAGTCGCCCACGGTGGCGGAGTCCATCGCGTCGTGGGGACGGGGATCGAGGCGCAGCGGGCCGGTCGGGATCGCTCCCAGGCTGAAGACCGGCAGTCCGATGGCTCGGATGTCGGCCGTGTCGCGATGCAGCCCCCAGATCACGATGCCCGCAAGCCCGGCGGCCTGGGCCTCCAGGACGACGAGGTCGCCGACGCAGGCTTCGTCGAGCCGTCCGCCGTTGTCGACCACCAGGACGTCGCCGGGCTCCGCCCGTTCGAACGCCTCCAGGAAGACATCGACGCTGCCGGCGTGCCGGGAGGGGGACGCACGCCCGATGAGGCGGCCGCCGGGCACCACGGCGCGCAGGAGCGCGGGCCCGCAGCGCACAGGGAGCTGAGCGCGAATGCAGGCGTCCGCCAGGTGGGCGGTGGTCAGTGTCCCGAACCGCCGCCGAAGGTCTTGCTGATCCATGCCGCGCTTCCTCCCGCCCGTGCCCTCTGACGCTTCATTGTCCGTGAGGCTCTGGCCGAGGGAAACCGGGATCGGCTAGGGGGTCACAGAAGGGTGAGCTGCTCCGGCGCGGAGGCTCTGGCGGGCTGCGGGCGCTGAGGGATCCGGCGGGCGTCGCGAGAACTCGACCGGCCGATTCCGTACCGCCGGGCCAGCGCGGCGACCTCCTGGGCGATCCGCTCCTGGTATGCCTTGGGGGCGTAGGCGCCCCTGCCGTACATCTCCGTGTATCGGGGGACGAGCCGGGGGTGCTCCCTGGAGAGCCAGGCCATGAACCACTCCCGGGCGCCCGGGCGCAGGTGGAGCACGATCGGGGTGACGTGGGCGGCGCCGGTCTCGGCGATCCGCCGTACGGTCTGCGACAGCATGGCGGGGGAGTCGGTCAGGTAGGGGAGGATCGGGGCCATCAGCACGCCGCAGCGGATGCCGTGCTCGGTGAGGGTGGCGCAGACCTCCAGCCGTTTGCGCGGGTGCGGCGTGCCGGACTCGACCGCGCGCCACATGGCGTCGTCGACGAAGCCGACCGAGACGGCGGTGCTGACATCGGTCACCTCGGCCGCCTGAGTGAGCAGGTCGAGGTCGCGCAGGATGAGGGACCCCTTGGTGAGGATCGAGAACGGGTTGGCGGCGTCCCGGAGGGCGGTCAGGATGCCGCGCATGAGCTTGTAACGCCCCTCGGCCCGCTGGTAGCAGTCGACGTTGGTCCCCATCGCGATGTGCTGCCCGGCCCACTTGGGCGCGGCGAGCTCCTTGCGGACGAGCTCGGCCGCGTTGACCTTCACGATGATCTTGGAGTCGAAGTCCTCGCCCGATCCGAGATCCAGATATTCGTGTGTCTTCCGGGCGAAGCAGTACGTGCAGGCGTGGCTGCAACCCCTGTAGGGGTTGATGGTCCACTCGAACGGCACGCGGCTCTGGCCGGGGACGCGGTTGATGACCGAGCGGGCGTGGATCTCGTAGAACGTGATGCCCCGGAACTCCGGCGTGTCGAAGGTCCTCGTCACCGCCCCGCGCGCGAACAGCGGGAGGGCCTCGTCGCGCTGACCGTGATCGGTCAGACGCAGATTGTCCCAGCGCATGACATGATTAGAACGCGAGTTCGAGGAAGATCGCAACTCACAACACGCGGTAAATACCGGGTCTTGGATACGGCTAATGATCTTCATCGTTGGGCAGAACGTCGGCACACACCTTGCGTCTTGGGAGAGGTGCGCCATGGCCTGGTCGCAGGACGAAGAGCGGATGCTGGCGATGATCGAGCGGCACCTCACCGATGAGGACCCGAGACTCGCGGCCAGGCTCGAGTCGTTCAACGAGCGGGTGGAGCGTCGGCAGCGCGGACGGCGCCGGGCGGTCGGCCGCGCTCGCCAGTGGCCACGCCGGTCCACCTTGATCATCGTGGTGAGCTGGCTGTTGATCGCCACATTGATCGCCACATTATTGATCATGGCTCTCCGGAACGACGCGGCCGCGTTCCCGATGTAGAGACCACCTGAACATACGGGCGCCGACCGACGGGCAGCTGGAGCGCTCTGCCCCCGCCGCCCGCCTTGCCGACGCCGTCGACGAAGGCGCGTCAGTGGTGGTGGTCGTGCCGGCCGAGGGTCTCCACGGGGGTCGCGGCTGGGTGTAGCCCATGAACTCGACGTAGGAGGCCACCTCGTCCCAACGGCCCGTGGTCACGATGGCGAACGAGACGCCGCGGGCGTTGAGGTAGACCGCGTCCTTCAGGTGCCACGCCGTGGTGGTGCAGCCCTCGCACTGCCCCTGGAAGGAACTCCGAGCGCCATCCGGATCGCATCGACCGGTTCATCGAGCATCCCGACCCCCTCGCGATCCGGAGTCAGCCGTTGCCGCAGTTCAGCATGACGAAACGGAGCCGATACGGTCGCCTGCGAAGTCATCGGGTCCGGCCCGGCCCCTGCGCTGGCGTAGCCGAACGCCTTCTCTGGCGCTTCCTCAATTCCGTCTCATGCGAGGTACCCGACGCTGAGCCGTACGGACCGGACCGGGTTTAAAGGGCCGGTTCAAGTAGACACCGCTGAGCTACCGGCCTGACCAGGCGCGAAAATGGCCGCAGGTCAGGGACGGGTTCGTGAATTTTCGCGATTGCTACGTGACGGGGACCCCAACTGTTAGGATACGACTGTATCCATAAAGGGGAGAGATGAGGTCACCATGCGCGCCCCCGACCGGCCGTCGGCCTTCACCAGCGACAATGCCCGCGACAGGTACCTCGCCGCCTATGACCGGGTGCTCGGCGAGCTGTGGCCAGTGCCGGTGGACTCCATCGACGTCGAGACCCGCGCCGGCAGTGTGCGGATCCACCGGGCCGGGCCCGCCGAGGGGGATCCGGTGGTCCTCCTGGCCGGTGCTGGTGGGAACGCGCTGGCCTGGTACCGCTACATCGAGCCGCTGGCGCGCATGCGTCCGGTCTTTGCCGTCGACCCGCTCGGCGAGCCCGGCCGCTCGGTTCAGACGCAGCCGCTTGTGACCGGTGCCGAGGTCGGTGGCTGGCTCACCGACGTCTTGGCCGCGGCCGGCGCCGAGCGCGCACATGTGGTGGGATCCTCTTACGGCGGCTGGACCGCGGTGGAACAGCAGCTTGGCGGGGGTGGCCGAGTCGCGGCGCTGACGCTGGTGGATCCGGTCGGCTTCGCGCCGCTGAGCGGGCGGTTCTACCGGTGGGTCATCGTCGGCGGTATGGCCGCCCTGCTTCCTCGTGCGCTACGACGCCGTGTCGCCGGCGCGGTCGGCAACGGCGCGCTGCGTGAGGACGTGCTGATGAAGCTGCTGCTGGCCGGCCGGTCTTTCCGCCGGCGGCTGCCCATCCCGCCCACCTACACCGACGAGCAGGTGCGTGAGCTGTCCGTGCCCGTACAGGTGCTGCTGGGCGCCCGCAGCGCGGTGCACAACGCGCAGTCGGTGGCCGCGCGGCTGGCCGAAATCGCGCCGTCGTGGCGGGTGGAGATCGTGCCCGACACCGGGCACGCGCTGCCCGTCGAAGCTCCAGGCCTGGTCACAGAGCGGATCCTCACCTTCCCCGGCCAAGCCCGGGCCGAGATCGCAACGCCGGGGCACGGCACGGAGCGCAGTTAGGAAACCGGCATGCCCAAACAGGTGGACCATGATGAGCGGCGACGCCAGTTGACCGAGGCACTGCTGCGCATCGCCAGCACCCGCGGCCTGCAGGCGGTGTCGATGCGTGAGATCGCCGCCGAGGCCGGAGTCTCACTGCGTGTCGTCCAGTATTACTTCACCGACAAGCAGGCCCTGCTCGACTCCGGCCTCGCCGAGCTGGCCGCCCGCCTGGACCGCCGAGTCCGGCAGCGGGCCGCCGCCGACACGGGCCGGCTGTCCACGCGAGGTGTCTTCGAAGCCGTCCTCGGCGCGATCCTGCCCTCCGACGAGCAGAGCCGGCTGGACTCGCTGGCCTGGACCGCCTACTACACCGCCGCCCTCACCGACCCGGCGCTCGCTGCGGCCGCGCTCACCCGACCCGACGCGCTGGAAGACTTCCTCACCACCCGGCTCACCACCGCGCAGCAGGCCGGGGACCTCGCCTCCGATCGCGACCCGCGCACCGAGGTCGCCACACTTCTGGCTCTCGCCAACGGCCTGACCGCCAGCGTCCTGGGCCGGCAGCGCAGCCACGCGGCCGCCACCGCGATCATCGACTACCACCTCGACCGCCTCTTCGGACCGACGGCCACACTACGGCCGCCCCCGGACTGAGCCGCACCGACCAAGGCTCCTCACCTGCACTCCGGCCAGCAACCATCCATCCTCGCGGCCCGTTTCTGCCAGATTGGCACCCGTGGAAGGCCGGGTTCACCTGCGCCCCGGCGATCGGCAGACGCCACGTTGCTGGCCACCGTGCGGCACCTGGAGACCTCCTCGGTCGATGACGCTCTGCACGTGCTGGATCTGCTGATCATCTCCAACCTGCCGGCCCGGGCCGAGCGGGCGGCGAGGCCGAGCAACTGCGCACGTCTCGAGGCTGCGCAAGGCGGCGCGCACGATGGCCTCGGCGGTGGAGGTCCGGCGTGTCTGGCGGAAGCGACCTGGGCTGCCACGTTCCGGCCGTCCGCCGTACCTGAAGCGGACGGGGGTCGTGGTGGCCGGAGTGGTGTTCGTGCTGGGCGGGCTGCTGCTGCGGGTTACCGTGGCGACCTCCATCGACCTCGGCTACCAGGCACCGGTCGCGGTGCTGGCTGGGTGGCTGGTACGCCGGTGGACGGCGAGCGGCGGGTGGACGGACCGGCACAGCCTCTGCTTGGCCGGTGGGGCGTTGGTAGGGCACACCGCGTTCGGGGTGGTGGCCAACGCCGTCACCCTCGCCGACAAGCTGGAGCTGTCCACTCGGGGGCTGGTCATGGTCAGTCTGCTGGCGCTGTTCGGCCGCCGACGCCCGGCCGATGCCGACGAAATAACCCGAAAAAAATTCTTCCGCCAGATGTAGAGAACGTCGCCACGGCTGCGACCCACCTGTGAAAGCAAAAGAGAACAGGAGCCGGACATGCGTAAGATCATCTTCTGGGTGCACACCTCGATCGACGGCCACATCGACGGCCCGAACGGCGAGTTCGACTGGCCCGTGATGGGCGAGGAACTGTCGGCGTACTCCGAGGCGCTGGGCGACCGTTCCGACACCTTCCTGTACGGGCGCGGCGTCTGGGAAGGCATGGTGGCCTTCTGGCCGAATGCCGAGTCGATGTCGGACCACCCGCACGTCCTGAAGTTCGCCCCTCGCTGGCGCGACACGCCGAAGATCGTCTTCTCGAAGACACTGAAGGAGACCGACTGGGCCACCCGGATCATCGGCGACGACCTCGCCGAGCAGGTCGCCGACCTCAAGCGGCAGGACGGCAAGGACCTGCTGCTCGCCGGCGGCTCCAGCCTGGCCGCCGCGCTCACCGACCACGGCCTGATCGACGAGTATCACCTCGCGGTGCACCCGGTCGTGCTGGGCGGTGGCCGGCCGCTGTTCGTCCCGCGCGAAGAGCGGCTGGGCCTGCGGCTGGCCGAGTCGCGTACCTGCGATTCGCAGGTGGTGGTGATGCGGTACGACCGCGTCTAGCGGAGTGCGGCAGGAAGCGCTCAACGAGCGCTTCGCCCAACGCCGTTCCTCGCGACGGCGTGCGCCCGTCGCGATGTGTTGAGCGCCTGACGGGTCACCAGCCGCGCAAAGTACGAGTTGGTGTCCCGCACGGTCGTGAGGTCCACGTCGGCCCGCTCGTCGGAGGCGGCTGGCGCCCCTTGCGCCCGGCCGCTGTTGAGCCGAGCCTGCGCCTATGACGGGTTCTTGGGGGCTGGGTAAGGTTCCGGGTCTGGCCGAACGCCGAGCCGCCATGTACGTGGGCTTGGAGGAGCGAGGCGAGGAGAGGAGTGGGCCCGCATTCAACTGCCGAGGGCGCGCTTTTGTGGGTGGATCGCCTCGCCGCGGGCGAGCATGTCAACGAACTGGGTGATACGGCGGGCTCGGGTCTCGGCGCGTTTGGCGTTCGCGATCCGATAGAGAATGGCGTAGCGGTTTTGGGAGGTGAGGATGTCGAACATAGCTTGTGCCCGGGGTTTCGCGGCCAATGCGGCGGCCAGGTCGGCTGGTACCTCGATCCCGGCTTGTCCCGCGTAGGCCGTGTCCCAGCGGCCGTCGGCCTTGGCGCGTTCGACCTCGGTCATTCCGGCCGGATGCATCCGGCCCTCGCTGATCAGACGGGTCACGATGGAAACGTTCCGCTCTGACCAGGGACTTTGCCTTCCGCGAGGGGTGAAGCGCCGGCAGAAGGTGATCTCATCCCGCCGTCGTAGCCGACCATCGATCCAGCCGTGGCACAGGGCTTCGTCGAGCGCCTGGTCATAGGTCAGGCTGGTGGGCCGGGTCGTGTTCTGCTTGGCGAGGACCAGCCACACCCCTGCCGAGCTGTTGTGGTGCCTGCTGAGCCACTCCCGCCAGGCTCGGGCATCGGTAACGGTCAGTTCCAGTAGTTCGTTGCTCATCGTCATGTGCCCCTGATGATCATCAAAGGGATGGTTGTCGGCGGTCACCCGAAGGTGGGAGCCCAGGACGGGGGCCTGCCGGAAGTGGCGCTGGATCGGTCAGCGCGAGCGCTGCCCGCTCCTCCTCGGTGAAGAAGGCGTCTCGCGCCAGGTGACCACGTTGTGCAGCCGCTCCTCGGTCTCCATGCTTCTTCGCCGACTGGACGCCGGCGAACACACACGGGCTGCAGCCGTTGATCTGGCTGGCCCGCAGATGGACCAGCTCGAGCACGAGCGGGTCGACGCCACCGGCGTGAATCGCCTTGTGGAGATGCTGGATCGCTGTGATCACGTCGGGATTCGCCATGCTCTTCATGCGTGCTTCCATGGGTCCTGCCCTCGTCGGTTACGTGCGCCCATCCGGGCCCGTCATCTGACGCACCTTGGCGGAGGTCATCGTCGTCGTAATGGACTTTTCGGCCGAGGAGTTCTCGGTCATGCCGGCGACGTTACGGTATGACCCGGTCAGAAACGGTCCTGGTTATCGAGCAGACTGTTAGCCGTGGTCAACACCTCGGCACGGCTGCTGCGGCTGCTGTCTTTGCTGTCAACGCGGCGGTCCTGGACGTCCGCTGATCTTTCCGCCCAGCTGGAGATCACCGAACGGACGGTTCGCCGGGACATCGCCCGGCTACGTGAACTCGGCTACGGCATCGAATCGGAGATGGGCCCATGGGGCGGCTACCACCTCGGGCCTGGAACCAGCATTCCGCCACTGATCCTTGACGAGGAGGAGGCCCTCGCGGTCGCTGTCGGGCTGCGCACCGCCGCCTTCAGCGGAGTCTCCGGCAGCGACCAGGCAGCCCTGTCGGCGCTGCTGAAACTACGGCAGGTGCTGCCGGCCAGGATCGCCGACCGGCTCGGCGAGCTGGACGCCGCGTTCACCCACACCGCACGACCCGACGAAAGCCAGATCTCCCCCGCGCTGCTGCTCGACCTGGCCACCGCGTGCCGGCGAGGCGAACGCACCCAGTTGACCTACCGCGACCGGGCCGGAACGACGTCCACCCGCCGAGTGGACCCCTACCGGCTCATCTACACCGGCCGCCGCTGGTATCTCCTCGCCTACGACCTGACGCGGCAGGACTGGCGCACCTTCCGTACCGATCGCATCATCGATGCCACAGCCACCGGGCAGGCCACTGCCCTGTCCGACCCGCCAGATCCGGCACAGATGGTCAGCACGGGCGTCGCGCTGAGGCCCTACCCGGTGCGGGTGACCATCCGCCTGACCGTACCGGCCGATGAGGCCCGCAGGCTGGTACCACTAACGGTCGGCGTCCACCACCCGGACGGCGATGACGCCACGATTATCGACATCGGCGGGCCAGACGCCGACGGCCTGGCCCGCTACCTGCTCAGCCTCGGCCGACCACTCCAGATACTGCACCCAGAAGAGGTCCGCCAGGCATTCCTCACCCGCACACATCAACTCCTCGAGGACAACCAGGGGCACAAACACCCGCCGATAGCTGACACGGCTACCTGCAGTGACGGATGTTGTCGGCCACCATGAAGTGCGACTGCAATCTGAGATTCCGCGTTAGCGCAGGTCAGCGATATCCGTTGGTTTTTCGGCCAGGACTACCGGGACCCCCTACAGCCGTCGTCGGATTCGGTTACCGAGCCGAGTATCCGTAGACGATCGTGAACAGCAGCGGCCGCAACAAGGTGAACCGCTCGGCATACATGCTGCTTCGTCACGGGGACGGGACCACCCGCGCAGCGGAGGTCGGCTGCTCGGGACGCGGGCCGCCAGCTCATCCGCGGCGGCTGGCCCGACGGTGCGGCGGCGTCGCCGACCGCCTAGATGACGTAGTCGTAGTCCAGCGCGCGGCCCGACGCCAGGCGCACTGTGCGGGCGGTGTCGACGAGGCGCGCCCCGCCTGGATGCCGGTTAGATGGAGGCTCGTTTCACAGCGTCAGTGGGGAGCCGTATGCCCGGGGTCGTGTCATCGGGTGCGGGCGCGGCCGCCGTACCTGCCGTGGTCCTGGCCGCGGCGCTCCTGCACGTCGTCTGGAACGGGCTCGCACACGGCATCAAGGACAAGCTGGCCGGCTTCACCTTGATCAACCTCGCCTACACCGGATGCGGCGCCGTGATGGTCTTGCTGATGCCCATGCCGGACCCGGCGGCGTGGCCGTACATCGCGGCGTCCGCCGTGTTGCAGGTCGTGTACCAGGTTCTGCTGCTGCGGGCCTACCAGCTCGGCGATTTCGGCCAGATGTACCCCATGGCCCGCGGCACGTCACCGCTGCTGGTGGCGGTGGTGTCCACGACCGTGCTCGGCCAGGCTCTGCCGGGCCGGGACGTCGCCGGGGTGGTGGTGATCTCGTGCGGCCTGGCCGGCCTGGCGCTGGCGGACGGGATACCCGGCCGGGCGCAACTGCCGGCGCTCGCGGCCGCCGTCGGGACCGGAATGATGATCGCCCTGTACACGGTCGTCGACGGCACGGGGGTGCGGCATTCGGGAACGGTCACCGGCTACATCGCGTGGCTCTTCCTCTGCCAGGGGCCCGTTCTGCCGTTGATCGCGTGGGCGCGGCGAGGCCGCTCCCTGATCGGGCAGCTGAGACCCGTATCCGGGCGCGGCCTGACCGGCGGCCTGCTGTCCGTGGTGGCGTACGGGCTCGTGGTCTGGGCCCAGGCCCGTGGGAACCTGGCGACCATCGCCGCCCTGCGCGAGACGAGCATCGTCATGGCCGCGCTCATCGGCACGCTGATCTTCCGGGAAGGCTTCGGCTACCTGCGCGTTACGGCCAGCGCGACCGTTCTGGCGGGCATCGTCGTCCTGGAGCTCGCCCATCCCTGAGGGGTATCGGCGGGCGGGATGTCGGGTGGCGTCAGTTCGCGAGGGCGGAGAGCTTCGACGCCAGCCATGGGCGGATGACGGGGAGGACCTGGTTCGCCTGCATCGCCCGCATGTGATCGAGACCGTCGAGGACGCGCACATCCCAGCCGAGGTCCTCGATGTCGTTGCGGTGCTCCAGGATCGGTCCGGCGATGTCCACTTGCGTGTTCCCCCACCTGGGGCCGTAGTCGATCCTGTCGGCTGATCCGGCGAAGCACAACCTGGGGGAGGTGATGCGGCTCTGGGCGGCCCGGTCGTCGAAGTGCTGAAGTGCCTGGTAGAGCGTGACGAACTGGCGGGTCTGGTCCTGCGACATGGACACGGGCGCGTTGTCCCAATCGCCCGCCTCCACTGGCTCAGCGGATGAGGGGTTCCGCGCCTCGGCGGACATCTGGTGCGTTGCGGTCGTGACGCTGAGCATCGCGGCGTACGGCCCGCCGACGGGTGGGAAACCGCCCATAGCGAGCGCTGTGAGGCGATCCGTGCGGATGGCGAGCTGCATGCCGATCATGGCCAGCCAGGAGTATCCGTAGTAGGCGAAGTGGTCGGCGCCGGCCGCGTCGGCTACGGCGAGCAGGTCACGGGCGACCGTCTCCGGAGTGAGCGTGTCGGCCTTCGGCGCGGCCAGGACGTGTCCCTCGTAGTCGAAGGCGACGACTCTGAACCTGTCACTCAGTCCGGCCACGAGGGAATGGCCGAGTGAGGGGTCGGCGCCCCATTTGCGCATTTCCTCGGCCTGAGGGCCGTCGTCGCCAGGCTTGGGGTTCACCGGAAGCAGAACGACTGGTCCCGCTCCGCGGATCTCGATCTCGATCACGCCTCCGTCGTGAAGCGTCGCGGCTGGCATCGATGTCCTCCCAAGGGCTGCGGCCGATCTCGGCCCACATCTCTGTACGGCGTAAGCTATCCCCGCCCGAACAATACCTTATACCGTAAGGAGTTCTATGACGGCTCGTGCCTTCTAGGGGCGGCCGGAATACGGCAGAAAGACACCGCGCAGTCTGACTGTCGATCGCTAGGGTGATCGGAGTGGAGATCGTCTGCCGGGACGGGTCGGGTGCCTACGGCGAGGCGGTACGGAGGGCGCGTCGCTGAACTCCTGATCGCCGTTGTTGATCAACGCTCAGTGACTCGTTCGGCAGGTTGGCAAGTTGGTGAAATAGCGATCAAGCGACGTCCCGCGCAGTGACACGCTACCCAGGCCACAGCCACGGTGCGGGGACGGTGGGTGACAGCCGGAAAGGCAGTGTCAATGTCCAGCGCGCAGTTGTACGACACCATCGGAGCCACCTACACCGTGACACGGCGCACTGAACCGCGCATCGCTGCGCGGATTTGGGCTGCGCTCGGCGATGCCCGGACCATACTGAACGTCGGGGCGGGCACCGGGTCGTACGAGCCCCCCGACCGCCACGTCCTCGCGGTGGAACCGTCGGCGCTCATGCGTTCGCAGCGTCTTCCGGACGCGGCGCCGTGCCTGTTGATCTAAGTTCCGCAGCTCCGCGGGAGGTCGCGTACGCGGGGTCGATCTCGTCGCGGATGGGTGAACTCCGGCGTGATCATGCACGATTCCTGGACATGGTGGTTGACCTGCCGGAACTCCGGCCGTGATCATGCGGAGGTCCGCCATCTTTACTGGCCTGAGGCTCACCTCGCGGTGCGGTAGTGGTAACCGCATATCTCGGTGAAGCCCATCCGCTGGTACAGCCGGAGAGCCGGGATGTTGTCGCGCTCCACCTGCAGATACATGCGGCCGGCTTGGTGTGCGCCGGCCCAGCCGGCAAGCGCGGCGAGCACGTCGCGGGCCGCGCCTTTGCCCCGCGCCTCGGGAAGCGTGGCCATGCCGAAGACTCCCGCCCACCCGGTGTCGGCGACGGCGCGGCCCACCGCGAGGACGTCATCCCCGATCACCGCGCAGGCGTAGGCGGACGGCTGCTCCACGCGGCCGAGCAGGTCCCACTCGGAACGTGAGTCGCCCCCGTGCACGGCGTGCCAGGTTTCGAACCATGCGCGTGTCGGGCGGTCGTCCAACCGAACCCGCGGTGAGCCGGCCGGCGACTGTTCCAGGACCCGCGCGATCGGCACCACCTGCAACGACACCAAGCTCTGACGGCGGTAGCCACGCTCTTGCAGGACTGTGTCGAGCCCTTCCGGACACGCTCCGGGGCTGATCTGAAACCGCGGGGCCGCGCCGTGACCGGCATAGAACTCCTCCGCCCCAACGACCCTGGACAGCAGTTCGCCCCTGGCATTGCCGTGTGGCAGCACCGTTCCCACCCACCAGGCACAGCCGGGGGCATGGCGCAGCCACCACCCGTCGACATCCTTGATGTGCTCGGCCGGAAGAGCCCGGGCCGCCCTCTCCTGTAGGCCCCTCACCGTTTCCGAGCCGCTCATGGCGGACAGCGTCGACACGCGGACCTCTCTTCATAACCGGTGGCGTCGGCGCAACCTGCGACGGCGAGGCGTCACGGCCGCCCGGCCGAGGTCAGCGGCCGAGGTCAGCGGCCGAGGTCAGCGGCCGAGGTCAGCTGAGGGACTTGAGGAAGTGAGCGGCGACGGGGGCGGCGACCTCGCCGCCCATGCCCCCGGCCTCCACCACGACCGCGAACGCGAGGTCACCGCGGAAGCCGATGAACCAGGCGTGGGTCTCGATCTTACTGTTGCTCACGAACTCGGCCGTCCCGGTCTTGCCGGCGGTCCCGGAGGGCAGCCCGGCGGCGTGGGCGGTGCCCTTGGTGACGACGGCCCTCATCATCTGGCGCAGCGGTTCGGCGACGCCGCTGGGCAGTTCCTTGGGGGAGGCATTCTGCTTGAGGTCGGGCACCAGCGTGGGGGGCCGCCAGCTTCCGTCGGCCACGGCCGCGGCCACCGTCGCCATCACGAGCGGGCTGGCGAGGATCCTGGCCTGGCCGAACGCCTCGGAGGCGAGTTCGGCGTCGCTGGTGGCCTTCGGCATGCTGCCCTTGGCCGCCGAAACCCCGATGTTCAGGGGCTGGTTGAAGCCGAAGCCGGTGGCCAGGTCGTAGAGCTTCCGCGCGCCGAGCTTGGACGCGGCCAGCGGGGCGAAGGTCGTGTTGCACGAGTGGGCGTAGGAGTCGAGGAACGTCAGCGAGCCGAACGACTCGTGGTCGGAGTTGCGGATGTCCAGTCCGCCGACGTTCGCCTTCGCGGGGCAGGAGACCTTGTCAGAGGGGGAGAGCCCTTCTGCGAGCAATCCGGCAGCGGTGATCGTCTTGAAGGTGGAGCCCGGCGGATACTGGCCCGCCAGCGCCCGGTTGAAGCCGCCCTGGTTGTTCGCGACGGCGAGGATCTCGCCCGAGGAGGGCCGGATGGCGACCAGAGAGGCGATCTTCTTCAGGTCGCGCACCGCGTCGGCGGCCGCCCGCTGCACCCGCAGGTCCAGGCTGGTCCGCACATCCTTGCCGGGGGAGCCCTCGATGGTGTGCAGGGTCTTCTTCTCGGAGCCGACGACCTGGATCTCGGTGGTGGGGGTGCCGGCGAGCTGCTTCTGGAAGGTCTGCTGGAGGCCCTCACCCGCGCCCACGGTGTCGCCGACGTGGTAGGCGGCCCCGAGCCTCTTGACGTCCTTCGCGGTGGCCTTGTCGAGGTAGCCGACGAGCTGCTGCACCGAGCCGCCCACGTCCCCGCCGTCGATGCGGTCGCCGTTCGCGTCCGTGATCGCGGCACGCTGCGGCCAGCTGGTCTTGAGGGCCAGGTGCTCGGCGCCGGTCAGCGCGGGGTGGACGGCCTGGGGCGACCAGTCGACCTTCCAGTAGTGGTCCTTGACCATGAGCTTCAGCTCGCCCTGGTAGGTCCAGTCGCCGACGTTCTTGAGCGTGGCGGTGGCGGAGTAGGCCGCGGTGGCCCGGTCGTTCACCGGCGCGCTCACACGCAGGCCGCTCACGGCGACCCCGGTGGCCCCGAGGTTCTTGGTCAGCTCGGCGTACGCGGCGTCGAAACCGGGGGACGGCGTCGCGAGCTCGGCCTTCATGGCCGCGAGGTCGCCGCGCGTCCAGGCCGCGGTGAACCGCTGAGCGGTCTCCTGCGGCGTGCCGCGCGTGTGCAGCACGTAGTAAGCGCCTCCGGCGGCGGCCCCCACCACCAGCACGGCGACGGCCGACGTGACCGCGACTGTTCGTCCTCGAGGCACGCGCACCCCCCGGTGTCCTTGTGTCGGCTCAGCGATCTCATGAGTCCGGCGTGACAGCCGGTATGAGAGCGTTGGACACCGCAGAGCCTAGCGCGGGTGAATCGTCACCCCCACCCGGTGAAGACGGTCACGCGGCGCCCTTGACGCTGGCGGCGTATTTCGGGACGTAGTCCTGCCCGGACAGGCCGCGGATGGCCTCCATCACCCGGTCGGTGACGTCGCGGCGGTCCCGGGCGCTGGCGGCGTCGCCGGTGAAGGTCATCGGAGCGCCGAGCCGTATGCCGATGCGGTGCAGCCGCGGCACCGATCTCCCCGGCGGCAGGACCTTCTCGGTGCCGAGCATCGCCACGGGGATCACCGGGGCCCCCGTGGTCAGGGTCAGCCACGCGACGCCGATCTTGCCGCGGTAGAGGCGGCCGTCGGGGGAGCGGGTCCCCTCCGGATAGATCCCGAACAGTTCGCCGGACTTCAGCACGTCGACGGCCGTGTCGAGCATGGCCTGCGCGGCGGAGGCGTTCTCCCGGTCGATCGGCATCGTGCCCATGCCACGCATCCACAGGGCGGTCAGCCGGTTGCCGGTGAAGTATTCGTTCTTGGCCACGAACCGCACCGGCCGGGGAAGCAACGCCGGGAGGACGAAGGAGTCGAGCACCGAAAGGTGGTTCGACGCGAGGATCGCCGGGCCGTGCGCCGGAACGTGCTCGCGGCCCTCGATTCTGGGCCGCCACAGCAGGTGCATCATGGGAACACTGACGATCTTGGCGGTGCGGTAAAGCACGGGCTCTCCTCCGAAGGGGCGTTGCAGCCCCACCCTAGGCCGCGCCGGCACCTGTCACGGTGCGCGGCTCGGGCAAGTCCGCATCTTCCCTTTTGTACGGCTTCGCCAAGCGCGGCACGCGTGAGAGAACGGGCATGATTCCGGGGCGTTGGAATAAGCACTCCCTGGAGTCCGTTAGGCTCAGTGTGACCGATGTGGTTTGTGTCCCCCGGGCCGCAATTACCGCCTTCACGGAATACCGTTCGGCTGGAGCCGTGTTGTGCATCTCGCCGAGGAGGCGACCGCCACATCGGTCCTAACGTGGGACGCCCCGCGAGACCCAGTGTCTCGCGGGGCGTTCGTCATTGTGGGGTCCTGTTCCAGCGTCGGCAGTGGGCGCGGTGGCGGCCGGGAAGGCCCTACATCGCCGGGCGCGGTGACCTGGTGATCCGCCAGGGGCCTTCCAGAGGCGATACATGCGGGCCGCTTCGCTGATCCCTTCCGGATGTCAACTGGGGCGTGTCAGACTTGGCGCGGCCTCGCGTCATCTCATTGGATGAGGAGCGATTCGTGACGAGAAGGATTACTGCCCTTGCCGTCGGCGCGCTGACCCTGCTGGTGAGCACCACCGTGACGGCCGCTGCGGTTCCGGAGACGCAGGCGTCCCGTGCGGGGACGTTCTACGGCACCTACCAGCGCAGGGACGGCTGCCCATATCTGCGGTCACCCCGCGGTTACCACTACTACCTGGTCGGTTACCGTGTCGGCGGCAACGGCGGCCTGTACAAGTCGGGCGGAGGCTTCATCGCGTACCCGGGGTGGCGGATCAAGGCGCGCGGCACCGTCCATCACTATTCCGGTGTGACCACCTTGTGCACCACGTGGGGTGCGAACTACCAGATCAAAGCGAAGTCGATATACGCCTACTGAGGCCACGTCAGATCGCGCAGGACGTCGGTGGTGCCGTACCGCATGCGCAGCCCCGTCGTCATCGGTTCACCCCTCGTCCGGGTCATTGAGGTCGTCCGGGCCTCCGGAGTTCGCGGCTCGCCCTCGCCGAGGGAGCTGCCGCTGTGTGAGCGATGCGGCATGAGAGAGAGGCGGACGATGGTCATCAGGACGGAGCGGCTCCTGCTGAGACGGTGGCGGAGCAGCGACAGGGAGCCGTTCGCGGCGCTGAACGCCGACCCCGCGGTGATGGAGCACTTCCCGGCCCTGCTCTCGCGGGCCGAAAGCGACGCCTTCATCGAGCAGGCGGAGGCAAGGTTCGACGAGCGCGGATTCGGGCTGTGGGCGGTCGAGACGGCCGGGACGTTCATCGGGTTCACAGGCCTGTCGATCCCCCGGTTCACCGCGCACTTCACGCCCGCCGTGGAGATCGGCTGGCGGCTCGCCCGGTCCGCCTGGGGGTACGGCTATGCGAGCGAGGCCGCGAGAGCCGTACAGGACGACGGGTTCGGGAGGCTCGGTCTGTCGGAGATCGTGTCTTTCACGGCCACGGGCAACCTCCGCTCGCAGGCGGTGATGCGCCGCATCGGCATGACGCGTGACGCGGAGGGCGATTTCGAGCACCCGGTGCTGCCGGAAGGCAGCCCGCTGCGCCGCCATGTCCTCTACCGGATCAGCGCGGCCGAGCGGTCCCGGGCATCTTGAGGCGGTCGACCGCCTCGCGGCGGCGGCGTTCGGGACGCCGGTCATAGCGGGCGGTCGTCGCGGGGGAGGCGTGGCCGACCAGGGCCTGCGTCGTCGCGAGATCCACGCCCGCGTCGAGTAGTTCGCCGATGAAGGTGCGGCGGAAGTCGTGCGGCGTCCTCTTCGCCGCTCCCGCCTGCGTGAGGCGGCGGGAGACGATGTCCGCGATCGCCTGGCCGGTCATGTGGGACAACCGGAGCCTCCCGGCCTTGTTGATCGGGCAGAACAGCGGCCCGGCCTCGCGCCCGCGCTCGGACAGCCAGAGCTCCACGCGCTCCACCGCCTCGGCGGTGAGGTAGACCAGGCGCTCCTTGTCGCCCTTGCCCCGGACCCGGAGAGATCTGGCGGGCCGGTCGAAGTCGCTCAGTTTCAGCGCGGCCAGTTCGGCTCTGCGGCATCCGGTGGAGTAGAGGACCGCGAGCATCGCGCCGTCGCGCCTGCCGGCGGGGGAGTGGTCGTCCTCGCATTGTTCCAGCGCGGCCTCGAGGACCTCCGGCGGGACGTGCTGCCCCACGGGGACCCGCGTGTGCTTGTACGACGGCAGGTCGGCGGCCCGCTGGAACTCCTCGCCGGTCATGAGCCCGAGCCGCCAGGCCTCCTGCAGGACCCGGCGCAGGGCCACCAGATGCTTGTTGACGTGCGCCGCGGACCACCCCTGCTCGCGCATCAGCGTCCGCAGCCGCACCGTGTGCTCGTAGCGGAGCAGCCCCCACGGCTGGCCGGCCCCCGTGGCTTCGGGGTCACCGGTGATGAGCCGGGCGATGCGGTCGAGGCAGCCGCGCATCGTGCGCTTGGACTCGGGGCTCTGCAGAGCGTCGAGGTACACGAAGTAGGGGTCGGGCGCGGCCTGCTCGTCGGGAAGCCGCTCAGGTATGGCAGGGGCGTTCATCACCCGCGATCCTAATAGAAATCTACGTTGTAAAGGCGCACGGTGAAGGACAAATCACTATCCAACCCCTCAAAGCCATCCGCGGAGGCACCGGCCCGGAGGCGTACGTGAGCGGCCCGTGCTCGGGTACCGTCCCCGGCGCGGTATGGGCAGGCCGGTCAGTCGTCGAGGACGGCCAGGTCGAGCCGGGTGAGGCGGTCGGCGTCGGCGAGGATGTCCATGGCGACGATCTTCCCATCGGCGATGGTGAGGCCCATGACCGCCACCAGCCGCCCCTCGAGCGCCGTGATCAATCCGAGGGCACCGTTGACGAGCGCCGGTCGGGCGAAGGGCGCCATTCGCTGGAAGCTGAGCGCCTGCCCGGCCACGGCGGCCGCACCGCGAACCTCCCGCAGGCTGCCGGCCGCGGGCACGGCGCCGTCGTCGACCCGGAGGACGATGTCGGGGTCGAGTACGGCTACCAGCCCATCGAAGTCCCCTCCGCGGGCGGCCGTGAGGAAGGCGTCGACGACTTCCCGCTGGCGGGCCAGATCGGTGTCGGGCACCGGGGCCGCTCCCTGAACTCTGCGGCGTGCCCGGCTCGCCAGTTGCCTGGTCGCGGCCGGAGAGCGGCCGACGATGGGTGCGACCTCCTCGAAGGGCAGGGCGAACATGTCGTGCAGCACGAATGCGAGGCGTTCCGCGGGAGTCAGCGTTTCCAGCACCACGAGCAGCGCGAGACCGACCGAGTCGGCCACCAGGGCCTCATGTTCGGGATCCGTCCCGTGGAGGGGGCTCAGGATCGGGTCGGGCAGGTGCGCGTCCAGGGGGTCCTCGCGCCGTGAGGTGCGCGAGCGGAGCATGTCGAGGCATACCCGCCCGACGACCGTGGTGAGCCATCCGGCGAGGTTGCCCACGTCGCTCGTGTCGGAGCGGTTGAGCCGTAGCCAGGCCTCCTGGACGGCGTCGTCGGCCTCGGTCAGAGAGCCGAGCATCCGGTAGGCCACCGCTCGCAGATGGGTCCGGTGCCCCTGGAAC
The DNA here is from genome assembly GCF_025420585.1 of Planotetraspora sp. A-T 1434. Lineage (GTDB taxonomy): Bacteria > Actinomycetota > Actinomycetes > Streptosporangiales > Streptosporangiaceae > JAOEGB01. The sequence goes on from NZ_JAOEGB010000005.1 coordinate 238,368, forward strand.
CGCTCGGCCAGGATTTCTTTCTCGTTCATCGGTCACATTCTTCCGTCGCGTTCCGTCAGAGGAGTGACGAGCGAAACCGCGCCGGTGTGACGCGCACCGGCACCTGAAGAACTCCCGAAGGAGAGCAAGATCATGAAGGCACGGATGAAGAACCCCGCGATGGTGCTGCCCGACGCGATGAAGGGCATCCAGAACCTCTACAAGGCGGTGAACAAGGGCGGTGTGCCGCAGCAAACGCTGGAGCTCGTCCACATGAGGGTGAGCCAGATCAACGGCTGCAGCGCCTGCGTCGACTCGGGTGCGCGCAACGCCAAGAAGGCGGGTGAGACGGATGAGCGGCTGTGGTCGGTGGCGGCCTGGCGGGAGGCGCCCTACTTCAGCGACGCCGAACGGGCGGCGCTGGCGCTCGCCGAGGCCGTCACCCGGCTCAGCGACCGGCAGGGTGACGCGGTGCCGGACGAGCTCTGGGACGAGGTCGCCGACCATTACGACGAGGAGGGGCTCTCGGCTCTGATCCTCTGGGTCGCCACGACGAACTTCTTCAACCGCCTCAACGCCACCATCAAGGAGCCGGCGGGGGCGACCTGGGGCTGAGCGGGCGATAAATCGGTTGTCCTCCGGGACGACCGTCTGTTGTACTGCGGAAACAGCCGGTCGATCTAGGAGACGGGGAAATGCGCGAAGCGTTCATGGCCACCCAGAAGAGAGCTTCCGTCTATCTGAAGGGCATGACGCTTCGTGCGAACGTTGACCTTGGGGATTTCGGCGCATGTAGACGCCGGTAAGACCAGCCTGACCGAGCGGCTGATCTTCGCCGCCGGTGTCATCGACGAGATCGGCAGCGTCGATGACGGAGCCCGGTGAGCCAGGGGAGACCTGGGGCTCCCTGCTGCGTCACCTCCGGCCTGGACGCCGGTCCGCGGTCGCTCTCGCGGCCGCCATCGTCGCCGCGACGGTGCTTCCGCTGCTGGCGCCCCAGCTGACCCGCCGTTTCGTCGACGGCGCGATCGGCGGAGCGGCGACCCGCCATCTCGTGGTGATCGCGCTCGGCTATCTCGCGGTGGCGGTGGCCGGGCAGGGCGCCCGGATGGTGACGGCGTGGCTCGCGAGCCGGCTCGCGTGGGACGGGACGAACCGGCTGCGGGAGAGGCTGGCGGAGCACGCGCTGGGCCTGGACATGGCCTACCACGGCAGGCGTACGCCGGGGGAGATGATCGAGCGGGTGGACGGCGATGTCGTGGCCGTGGCGGAGTTCGTCGTGGCGTTCCTGCTGGACGTGGTGGCGAGCTTCCTGCTTGTCGCCGGTGTGCTCGTCGTCGTGTTCGCCGTCGACCCGCGGCTCGGCGGCGTCCTGCTGGTCTACTGCCTGCTGATCGGCTGGGGCGTGGCCCGCGCGCAGCGGCTTGCCGTACCGTCCGCGGCTCATTCGCGGGCGGCGAGCGCGGCGCTTTTCGGCAACCTGGAGGAGCGGTTGGCCGGCGCGGAGGACCTCCGCGCCAACGGGGCGGGGGAGCACGCGGTGTACCGCTTCTATGAGGCTGGGTCCGCGTGGTATCACGCCGAGTTCCGGGCCGCGCGAATCGGGAGCGGCCTTCTGGCGGGGACGAGCGTGGCGTTCGCGGCCGGGACGGCCATCGTGCTGGGGCTCGCCGCGTGGTCCCGGCAGTCGGGAACGCTGTCGGTCGGCACGGCCGTGCTGCTGTTCCAGTACACGCTGATGGTGCGCACGCCGTTCGAGCGGCTGATCGATCAGCTGAGGCGGTATCAGACGGCGCTGGCGGGCATCGTCCGTATCGGTGGGCTGCTGGCGGAGCGGTGCACGTTGCCCGAGCCGGCCGTCGCGCGTGAGCTGCCGGCGACGGGGCCGCTCGGTCTGGAGCTCGACGGGGTGGGTTTCGCGTATCCCGGCGACGGTGAGCGGGTGCTGTCAGACGTCAGGTTCACGTTGGCGCCGGGTGAGACGCTCGGGCTGGTGGGCCGTACGGGCAGCGGGAAGACGACGATCGCGCGGATGGTGCTGCGCCTGTACGACCCGGCGGAGGGCGTCGTCCGGGTGGGCGGGCTGGACCTGCGTGACGTCGATCCCGGGTCGGCGCGGCGGCGGATGTGCGTGGTCACCCAGGATGTGCAGCTGTTCGCGGCGAGTGTCCGGGACAATCTCACGCTTTTCCGGCCGCTGGCCGATGATCGCCGGTTGTGCGCCATCCTCGCGGAGGTCGGTCTGGGCGACTGGCTGGCGGGTCTGCCCGATGGGCTCGACACCGAGTTGGGCGGTGTCACGGATGTCACGGAAAGCGGCGGCGCGGCGAGTGGCGTCTCGGCCGGTGAGGCGCAGTTGCTCGCGTTCGCGCGGGCGTTGCTGGCCGACCCGGGGCTGGTCGTGCTGGACGAGGCGGCCAGCCGGCTCGATCCGGCCACCGAGCGGAGTATCGAGCGTTGCGTGGACCGGCTGCTCACCGGCCGGACCGGTGTGATCATTTCGCATCGGCTCTCGTCCCTGTCACGGGTGGACAAGATCGCGGTGATCGCTGACGGCAGGGTCGTCGAGTACGGCTGTCGCGAGGAGTTGGTGGCGGATCCGGGCAGCCGGTTCTCTCGCATGCTGGAGATGGCGGGGGTGCCCAGATGAGGCCCGTGTTGCTGGTCGGCATCCGTCTTGCCCGGTTCGACCTGCGCCGTTATCTGATCGGGGCTCTGTTGTGGATGCCGGTCAGTGTCATCCCGCTCGGTGGGGGGCTGCTGCTGCAGCGGCTGTTCGATGTGATCAGCGGGCATCGCGTGGCCGGTCTGGAGCAGGCGTTGTGGCTGTGCGCGGCGTTTGTGGGCGTGGAGGTGGTCCGCGGTGTGGTGCTCGTCGTCGCGTGGTCGTATGGCGTCTACTGGTGGGACGCCGCGGCGACGCTCCTTCGCGCCAACGTGCTGCGGTCGATCCTGACGGCGCGGGGGCCCGCCGCGACCCGGCTGCCGCACTCGCCGGGCGAGTCGGTCGCGAGGTTCCGTGATGACGTGAGTGACGTGGTGGAGCTCACCGATGAGTCGGTCGGTCTGGCCGGCGCAACGCTCTTCGGCGTGGCCGCCTTGGTCATCATGGCGTCGATCGACCCCGTGATCACGCTGGTGCTGGTGGTCCCCATGATCGCGATCGGCGTGCTCAGCCGGTCGATGAGGGAGGTGATCCGGCGGCTGCACGTGCGTGCCCGGGTGCTCGGCGCGGCCGTCACCGCGTACATCGGCGAGGTGTTCGGCGGCGTGCTGGCGATCAAGACCGCCGGCGCGGAAGAGGCGGCGTTGGAGCGCCTGCGTGCGCACAACCGGAGACGGCGTGACGCGGCCGTGAAGGACCGGCTGGCGACGGACCTGCTGGACGCGGCGACGGGCGCGACCGTCGAGATCAGCGTCGGGCTCGTCCTGCTGCTCGCGGCGTCGGGGATGCGCAGGGGCGGCTTCACGGTGGGTGATCTCGCGCTGTTCACCAGCTATGTCAGTTGGCTGACGGCGCTGCCGCGCACCATCGGGGGCATCCTCTATCGCCTGCCGCAGGCCGCGGTCGCCACGGAACGGCTCGGCCGGCTGATGGCCTCACACGAGGACGCCCGCGACCTGTCGCGGAACACCGGCGTCTGGTTCCATCGGGAACCGTCTCCGGTGAGCGCGTCGCCACCGGACCGCGGCGACGCGCTGGAGGTGCTCGAGGCGCGCGGGCTGACCGTGCGCTTCGGTGGGAGCGGCCGCGGCCTGCACGGGGTCGATCTGCGGATGAGGCGGGGGTCGTTCACGGTGGTCACCGGCGCTGTCGGCTCGGGCAAGACGACTCTGCTTCGCGCCCTGCTCGGTCTGGTGCCGGTGGACGCCGGGACGATTAGCTGGAACGGCGCGCTCGTCGACGACCCGGGAACGTTCCTGGTGCCGGACCGCGTGGCGTACGCGAGCCAGGTTCCACGGCTGCTGTCGGCGTCGCTGCGGGAGAATCTGCTGCTCGGCTGGCCTGCCGACCATCTTGACCGCGCGCTGAAACTGGCGGCGTTGGATGAGGACCTGGCGGGCATGCCGGAGGGCCTGGAGACGGTCGTGGGGCCTCGTGGCGTACGGCTGTCCGGTGGGCAGGTTCAGCGGGCGACGGCCGCCCGGGCGCTGGTCCGCGCGCCGGACCTGCTCGTGGTCGACGATCTGTCGTCCGCGCTGGACGTGGAGACCGAAACGCTGTTGTGGAGCCGGATCGCGGACGCGGCCCGCGACGGCACCGGCCCCGGGACGCTGCTGGTGGTGTCGCACCGGCGGGCCGTGCTGGAGCGGGCCGATCAGGTCGTCGTCCTCGACCGTGGCCGGGTCGCCGGGCAGGGTCCCTTTGGTGAGTTGCTGCGGAGTTGCCCGGAGATGAGGGGGTGCTACGACGCCTCCCTCGCTCGGACATCAGGAGAGGGATTCGAGAGCGTGGAGCGCTGCCGAGGTCGCGGTGTTGCTCCCGGGGAGCAGGGGCAGGCGTACGGCGGGGCTGGGGATGCGGCCCTGGGCTGCGAGGACCGCCTTGATGACAACGGGGTTGGGCTCGGCGAACAGGGCCGAGGAGAGGACGGCGAGACGGTGGCCGAGGAGACGTGCCTTGTCGATCGGGCCGTCGCGCCAGGTGTCGATGAGGGTGGAGAAGGATGTGGTCTGTAGGTGGGCGGAAGCGAGGATTGCGCCGGAGGCGCCGAGCGCCAGCATCGCAGCGGCGTAGAGGTCGTCGCCTGCCAGAACCGCGACGTCGGGCGGGAGCGTGCTCATCAGGGCGATCGTGGTGTCGTCGATGCCGCCGACCGCGTGCTTGAAGCCGATGACGTTCGGCAGTTTGGCGAGTTGGCGCAGGGTTTCGGGGCCGAGGATCCGGCCGGTGCGGTAGGGGATGTTGTAGATGATCAGCGGCACCGGGCTGATGGCGGCCAGACGGCGGAAGTGGGCGAGCACTCCCGCCTCGGACGGGCGGGTGTAGTAGGGGACGACGGTGAGGGCGGCGGTGATCTGTGAGCCGAGGGTGGCAAGTGCCTCGATTGAGCCGGCCGTGGAGTTGGATCCGGCCCCGGCGATCAGGTGTGCGTCGCGTTCCCCGCAGACGCGGACGCAGATATCCAGGACCCGGCGGCGCTCCTCGGGCGTCAGGGTCGCGGTCTCCGCGGTCGTGCCGAGCGCGACGATCCCGGTCGCGCCGTCGTCGAGTACCGAGTGGGCCAGCCCCTCCAGTGCTTCGGTGGCGAGATTTCCCCGGGCGGTGAACGGTGTGATGAGCGGGACGAAGAGACCGGTGAGCGTCATGGTCCCCAACCTGGCGGCACCGACACCTCAGGTCCAGTTCACGTTTCTTCAGTTAACCGTAACCTGAGCTTATGCTCGATGTGCGTAAGCTGCGGTTGCTCCGCGAACTGGCCCACAGGGGGACGATCGCCGCCGTCGCCGAAGCGCTCGCCTACACGCCCTCGGCCGTATCCCAGCAATTGGCGGCGCTGGAGCGCGAGGCGGGGGTGCCCCTGCTCGAGCGGACCGGCCGCCGCGTCGCACTGACTCCCGCCGCGCTCACCCTGGTCGAGCACACCGAGAAGATCCTCGCGGTGCTGGAACAGGCTACGGCCGATCTCGCCGCCTCCCGCGCCGAGCTCACCGGGACGCTGCGGATCGGGGCCTTTCCAACGGCCGTCCGGACGATCCTGTCCCCTGCGCTCGTCGCGCTGAGCCGCGATCATCCAGGGCTGGAGTTGATGGTGACCGAACTGGACCCGGCGACCGTCCCGGCCGCCCTGCGCGCCGAGACGCTGGATGTCGCACTGGTCCAGGACTACGACTACGTGCCCGCCGAACCCGATCCGGCCCTGGACAGCGAGCCGCTGCTGGAGGAGACCGTCTATCTGGCCGCCCTGAGCGGCGGGCCGCTGGAGACCCGCCGCGACGCGCCCTGGATCGTCGGCACACCCGGCACGCTCTGCCACACGATGACCGTCCGCGCCTGCCAGGCGGCCGGGTTCACCCCGCGGGTCCGTCACCACGCCGACGACTTCGGCACCGTTCTCGCCCTCGTGGCCGCGGGCCAGGGCGTCGCACTCGTCCCAGAACTCGGCCTGCTCACGCACCCGGCGAATGTCGTGTTGACAGCACTGCCGACCCGGCGCAGGACCCGTCTGGCCTACCGGCGGGGTACCAAAGAGCACCCCGCCGTGATCGCCGCCCGATCGGCCCTGAACGCAGCGGCCACCGGGAGAAAGCCGTGACATCGTCACCCTCAATCAGGGGCCTAAAGAAGGCCGTCACCAATCGTCATTCCATGTCACAGACGGCCGGGCTGTCTCGTCTCAGGTCTCAGAGACAGGCTCTGGAATCAGGTAGGTGATGGTCATGCGGGTGTTCGTGGCGGGCGGGACCGGGGTTTTGGGGCGGCGGCTGGTGCCGCAGCTCCTGGCGCGCGGCCACCAGGTGACGGCTACGACGACGAGCACGGCCAAGCTGGGCCTGGTGGCCGAGATGGGCGCGGATGGCGTCGTGATGGACGGGCTGGATGCGGTGTCGGTCGGTGAAGCGGTGGCCAAGGCCCGGCCGGACGTGATCGTGCACCAGATGACCGGAATTAGTCCCGCTCACGCTGGCAAGCCCGACCTGAAGCACTTTGACCGGTGGTCCGTCCCCACCATCCGGCTGCGCACCGAGGGGACTGATCACCTGCTGGCTGCGGCCGAGGCGACCGGCGTATCGCACTTCGTCGCGCAGGGCTACGCCAACTGGAACGGAATCCGCGAGGGCGGATGGGTGAAGACCGAGGAGGACCCGCTGGACCTGCACGAGGGGACGGCTGCGCACACGGGGATGGAGGCGCTCCGCCACGTCGAGGACGTGGTCGTCAGGGCTGGCGGTGCGGTCCTGCGGTACGGCGGGTTCTATGGGCCGGGTGCCACCGAGGACCAGGTGGAGCTCGTGCGCAAGCGGCAGTTCCCACTGGTCGGGGGCGGCACCGGCTACGGCTCGTGGGTGCATCTCGACGACGCGGCGAGCGCCACCATCCTGGCCGTGGAGCAGGAGGCGAGGGGGGTGTTCAACATCGTCGACGACGAACCGGCCCCGGCCAGCGAGTGGCTGCCCCACCTGGCAGCGTGCGCGGGCGCGAAGCGGCCGATGCGGGTTCCCAAGTGGCTGGCCCGGATACTGGCCGGGGAAGTGGTGGTGACGATGATGACCGAGGGGCGCGGCTTCTCCAACGCCAAGGCCAAGCGGGAGCTCGGCTGGGAGCTGCGCTACCCCTCGTGGCGCAAGGGCTTCCGGGAAGGGCTGGCGTGACCCGGGCTGAGGAATTCCAGGAGCTGCGGCCGCTGCTGTTCGCGATCGCCTACCGGATCCTCGGCAGCGTGAGCGGGGCCGAGGACGCGGTCCAGGAGACGTGGCTGCGCTGGGAGGCCTCCCGGACACAAGCCGCATCGACCAAGGCCTTCCTCTCGGCCGTAGTTACCCGGATCTCGATCGACGTTCTGCGGTCGGCCCGTCTCCGGCGGGAAGAGTACGTCGGGCCGTGGTTCCCCGAATGGTCGGCGACAGCGGCGGCAAGGCCCCGCAATGGGGCACGGGCGTCTTCGGGGCCGAAAACGTGGCCCGGGTGCTGGCGGCGATCGTCCCGCCGTTCCTCCAGATCGGCGGTGTCGTGGAGCCGCACCAGGTGAACGGCCAGCCGGGCGCGATCTCCCGCGACCGGGATGACAAGGTCCTCAACACCTTGACGCTCGACATACTCGACGGACGGATCCAGACGATCCACGCGGTGATCAACCCTGACAAGCTCGGGCACCTGGGTCCGGTGGCGGACGCCTGGGCGGTCGCCCGCGAGGCGAACCTGGCTCGCCGGCCCACGGATTGACCGGAAGAGCCGCCCGCGCTCCAGACCTGTACAGGCAGTTCAACGGCACCTGGCCGGGGGACTCGTCGTGGGCCGAACGGACGGTCGCCGCGTCCGGGTTGCCGCTGCCGGCATGTTATGCCCGAGCCGTGGCCGAGTTCCTGTGGCAGATGCTCCCAAGCGATGCCGGTGTGCAGCACGAACAGGATGCCTTGCAGGGGCCAAGCGGTCATCCAGACGCTTTCGCCCTGGGCAGCGGGCGTCGGCGTACCGGTCCAGCAGGTTACCCGGCCAGGTCCGTGGCGTGGCCGGATTCGACGATGGTGATGTGGCGCGGTGGCGCGTTTACATATCGCGTCCCATGGCGGCTGTGGCTGCCAGGATGTTGACGTAGTCGCGCAGATGGGCGACCTGCCCGTTGCGGGCGGTGAGGACAACGATGTTGGGAAGCGCGAACTCGCCGGTGGATGCGCTGGTCCCGAGGGCTTCCTGCTCGACGATGATCGTTTCCGGGTCGCTGGTGTCGTAGATGGCAAGAGTACGGTAACGCTCATACTCCAGCGGGTGGGCTTTCCACCCTGCGGCGATCCAGTTCACGATTTCGTCCCGGCCTTCAAGCCGGGACGGCAGGCCTGGGCGTGTGAACGGGAATTCATGGACCGCGTCGACTGCGTACACGCGGCTCATGTCATCGGCGGACTGGCTGATAGCGGCTTGGCGGAAACGCTCCAGAACTTCACGCGGACCAAGTTCTTGCTGGCCGAGTGCCGCTCGCCTGGCAGTCACCTTGCGGTAGCTGATCTTCCAGCCGTCGGGTTGGCGCGTGACGATGTCGTCGTAGACAACACTGCCGGCCGTTCCGTCGGCCTTGATGCCGATTCCTTTGGATTGGACCCGCGCCGAGCGATCGTCGATCCCAGTGATCACGATGTTGGTGACGTGATGGCCGACCGGGTTGGCGTCGCCCAATGCGAGCGCGGCCTCATGGATTGCCGCGGTCCCATGCAACGAGCCGCGGCCGAAGTCGTCCAGGTCATAGGTGGCATCTGAGGTGAACAGCTCACCCGCTTGGTCCAGCTTGCCCGCGTCCGTGAGGTGACCGTGGAGATTGATCAGGTCGTTGATGTCGATCCGGTCTTGTTCCGACAGCGCCATTGGGGTGGCCCTCCATGCTTTGGGTGAGTCATGCCAGTAACATGAGGCACAGTCCGGTTAGATGGGCACGGTAACGGACTGTGTCCCCGGTTCGCAAGGGTGTGGTGATCGCACTGGTAGGTCACGAGTCGCGGTCGCGCGCCGGGCGGCCGAGGCGGGCAGACGCCCGACGTAACTACGAGCAGTTGGTCGAGCAGGCGAAAATCGCGTTCGCCGAGTTCGGTGTGGACGCCTCCCTGGACGAGATCGCTCGGCGGGCAGGGGTGGCCAGCGGAACGCTGTATCGGCATTTCCCCACTCGGCTGGATCTCATAGAGGCGGTACTCGCCGAGCAGATAGCCGAGTTGGTCGACCTTGGTCGCGCGCTGCTGACGGCTGGGGACGAATTCGACGCGTTGTCCACTTGGTTGCATGCTGCACTCATGCATGCCTTGACCTATCGAGGTCTGGCGGCCGCGGTGATGAACTCGGCGCTCGACCGCGGGAACGGCCTGGTATCGACCTGGCATGCGGAGATGTTCGCGGTGGGGGCTGCGTTGCTGGCGCGGGCGCGCCAATCAGGCGTGATCGTCGCCGATGCGGACGACGCGGATGTGCTGAAGATGGTCGGCGCTATCGCCTGGGCCGCCCAGGACACCCCGGACAGCTCAGCTCAAGCCGACCGCCTGCTCGCCCTCCTCCTGAACGGACTACATCACGGCGGCGTCCGGCGATGACCCGGCTGTGCGTCAATCCATTCGGTCGGATGCGTCAAGAGTGAGATACCGCCCAGATGTGTCCAGATGTGTCGGGTCATATTGATGCTTTGACCTGGGGTGATTGAGCGTTGGAGCCTTCGTGGGTCGTTGTTGTCGATCTTCGGAGAGCTGTTGTGGCGGTCGAGTTCCTGACGGATGAGCAGGCGGCCCGGTACGGGGCGTTTCATACGGCGAGTGGGAAGAAGACCGCGTTGAGCAGGAGGGCCAGACGAGCGCCATGACCGTCGCGTGCTGGGCGGGGGTCCTCGTAGCAACGACGAAAGATCCAACGGATATGCCCTGACCTGGGATCAGTCGAGATCATCCTCCGTGAAGTGGATTACCTCCGCTACGTCCTGTCCCGGTTGGTCGGCGTGGCGGAGGTGGCCGGGGTTGTCGGAGAAGCTGTTTCGTCGTCCCTGCGCCTTCGGCGTACGCACGGCCCACCCCAAGTACTTCGGCCGCCGCGGCGGCCGGACCTGGCTCAACATGATCAATGGCCAGGCGGCGGGAGTCTGCGGACGCGTTGCTGCGCAAGGAGCACACTTGGCTGCCCGCTCTTGCCCCACGCCTTCCTCTGCCGGTTCCCGTCCCGCAGCGTCTCGGCGAGCCCTCCGCACGGTTTCCGCGCCCCTGGATCGTCACCACCTGGGTGCCGGGCGAGCCGGCCGACCGCGCCCCCGTCACACGCGCCGCGGAGGCGGCCACCACCCTGGCCGCCTTCCTGACGGCACTTCACCAACCTGCCCCCGATGAGGCGCCCACCGGCCGGGATCGCGGAGGGCCGCTGGCCGACCACTCCGAGGGTTTCGCCAAGCAGCTCGCCTCGGCCACCGAACTGGGGCTCATCCCCGACCCGGACGCCGTCCGCGCGGTCTGGGAAGACGCCGCCGCCGCGCCCGACTGGGCGGGCCCAGCCCTGTGGCTCCACGGCGATCTGCATCCGGCCAACGTCCTCACCGCGGACGGCACCATCTGCGGCGTGATCGACTTCGGCGACCTCTTCGCGGGCGACCCGGCTTACGACCTCGCTGCCGCCTGGATTCTGCTGCCAGACGACACCGCCGACCGCTTCCATGCCGCCTACCAGCCGGCCCCGGACGCCGCGACCCTGCTCCGCGCCCGCGGATGGGCGGTGGTACGCGCCCTCACCGGCATCCTCATCGGAGACGCCGGCGTCCGTAGCCGCCCAGGCGGCAAGCCCACATGGGGCCCACCCGCCCACGCCGCACTGCGACGCCTCATCGCAACGGCCCATTGAATGACCGGGCCGAGTAGGCGCTGGCGCAAGGTGAGGCGGGTGGTCTCCCGTGTGAGAGCAGGCAGGGGCCACCGACGAGCTACAGCGGGCGGCCTGGCCTGGTGAGCACGGCCCAGTAGCCGCTGGCTGCTGTCACCGACGCGCGTTCCCCGGCGCGATCAGGCTGATGAGTTCGGCGATGGCCTCCGGGGAGGGCTGGAAGTAGCGGCTCCGGCTTCTTGTGCCGGGACTTTGCCGTCAGCATCCGCAGCGACGCGCCCTGCCCGCCGAGGTGCGTCAGGGAGAAGTGGCGGTATTCGTGCAGGTCACCCCGTCCCCGGCCCGCGCACCGCAGGGTGCTCGTCGAGTAGGGCGCGGGCCTGGCCGTAGGAGAGCCGGGCCGGCCCGGTGTCAAGCAGACATCTCGCGGGCGACAGCGTTGAGGCGTCCACAGCGGGGTCAGTTGCGGTCGTCGTACCGGAACCCGGAGATCACCAGGTCGATCAGGTGGTTGGTCTCGTCCTGGTTGTTACCGGCCTGGCCCGCGGCCAGCACCACAGCGTTGATCAAGGTCAACGTGCGCTCGGCGTCGACGTCCGGGCGGATGGCGCGGGCCTGCTGCGCGGGCCGCAGCAGCGAATCGACGGCCAGCGACAAGCTGCGCCGGCAGCTCCGGAACAGCTCGGCGTCGCCCTCGTAGCGGCCGGTGATCAGACCCTTCATCCCGCGGTGCTCGGTGAGCAGACCGGCGAACTCGTGCAGCCAGCCGACCAGTGCCCGCAACGGGTCTTCGGAGGAGACGGCGAGCTCGTCGGCGCGGGCGGCCAGCGCCTGGACGTGCCCGGCGTACACCGCCGCGAGCAGGGCTTGCCTGGTGGGGAACCTGCGGTACAACGTGGCCGTGCCCACGCCCGCGGCTCGCGCGATCTCGCTTACCGGTGCCTCTGGCCCCTGCTCCGCGAAGACGTGCGTCGCCACCTCCAGCAAACGCTCGGCGTTGCGTTGGGCGTCCGAGCGCAACCCCCTCGCGCGGTCCGCGGCCATCATCGACCTCCGAGAAGTGGGCGGGTCGCCCGTTTACAAAGTGGGCGGGTCGCCCATATCGTAGTGCACGCCTGACGCAACCCGGGTAGCAAGCCGGTGGCGTCGGCTTGACCAGGACGTGGCCACGCCTGGGGCACCTTGCCCGTTGCCTGCAGAAGAGGCTCACATGACCGAGCGGACCATCACTCCTGGCGGCAGACGGTCGGCGATCGTGCTTGCCGTGGTGCTCGCCTGCCAACTGATGGTCGGTATCGACACCACCATCGTCAACATCGCCCTGCCGGGCATCCAGGCACAACTGCACTTCTCGCAGACGGGCCTGGCATGGGTGTTCAACGGCTACACCCTCGCGTTCGGCGGGTTGCTGCTGCTCGGCGGCCGCGCGGGCGACCTGCTTGGCCGGCGCCGGATGTTCGCCTTCGGCGTGCTGCTGTTCACCGCCGCGTCGCTGCTCGGTGGCCTGGCCACCGAGTCGTGGTGGCTGGTCGCGGTCCGTGTGCTGCAGGGCCTTGGCGGCGCGATGGCCTCGCCGAACGTGCTGGCGCTGATCATGGCCAACTACGAGGACGGCCCCCGCCGGACCAAGGCGCTCAGCGTGTTCGCCGTGGTGTCCAGCGCCAGCCTCGCGCTCGGCCTGCTCGTCGGCGGCGTGCTGGCCTCGGCCGGCTCCTGGCGCTGGGTGTTCTTCGTGAACGTGCCCATCGGCGCGGCGATCCTCGCCCTCACACCGGTCTTCGTGCACGAGACGGAGACGCACCGCGGCCGGTTCGACCTCGCCGGCGCGATCAGCGCGACCGCCGGCGTGGCCGGGCTGGCCTACGGGGTGAACCGCACCGCGACCTCCGGCTGGGGCGACCCGGTCACCATCGCCGTCTTCGTCGCCGCGGTGCTGCTGCTCGCCGGCTTCACCCTGATCGAAGCGCGGGCCGGGCAGCCAATCATGCCACTGCGGCTGTTCGCCGACCGGCGCAGGGCCGCCGCGTACGTGAACACGCTGCTGGTGCCGTGCACCATTTTCGCGGTCATCTACTTCCTTGCCCAGTACTTACAGGAAGGCTTCGGCTACGGTCCGCTGGCGTCGGGTTTCGGGTTCCTGCCCATGACCGTCGTGCTGATGGGCGTGGTCCGGCTGGTCGGCAGGCTGATCAAGCGGTGGGGCACTCGCCCGGTGATGGCGGCTGGTATCGCGTTCGTCACTGCCGCGTTGCTGTGGCTCACCCAGCTGTCCAGCGGCAGCAGCTACCTGGCCGGTGTCCTCGGCCCGCTGGTGCTGCTCGGCATCGGGGCCGGGCTCACCACCGTCGCGCTGAGCGTCACGTCTTTGTCCGGAGTGCGCCGTGAGGATTCCGGGGCCGGCGCCGGGGTGTTCCAGACACTGCAGTGGAGCAGTTGGTCCCTCGGCCTCGCGGTGCTTGTCACCGTTTACCACCAGGCCGCGGCCAAGGGCGGCAGTGCGGCGCAGGCGTTGGCGCGCGGCACTTCGTCGGCGTTCGTCAGCGCGTCGGTGATCGCGGTTCTTGCCCTGATCAGCACGCTGGTCTTCGCGCGCAGCGCGGTCCAGCCGGGGGCGCCCGCGGGCAACGCGGGCACCCTTGCCGGCAAGGCACCGGCCGAGTAAGCCAAGGCCCGCCGCCGGGGGATCAGCAACCCGCCGGATCGGCACCCGCTCGGGTGGGGTACGGCTTGCAAGGGGACGGTCGGGCGGCGGGCGCGTTCATAGCGGCCGGGCGAGCGAACGGCGGATGCGTCTGGGGAATTCACGGGGAGGCGGGATGCCGGCAGGGGCGGCCTCCCGGACCGGGCGGGCCCATCTGGGGCCGCTGGTCCTGGCCACAGCGCTGACGGTGGCGACGGGCGCCACCAACGCGATCAGTTTCATCGGGCTCGGCGGGGTCTTCACCAGCGTCATGACGGGCAACCTCGTGCTGCTGGGACTGTCGGCCGGGCGTCCCGACGCCGCGCTCGCGGCGGGCGCGGCGGGCGCGATCGCCGGTTTCGCCGCAGGCGTGCTCGCGGGCGGCCGGATCGTCGGGCCGTCGGCGCGCGGCCACCCGGGGTGGGCGGTGCGGGTGGCCGTCGTCCTGGGGTGCGAGCTGGTGCTCTTCGCACTGTTCCTCGGTGCCTGGGCGGCCGCCGGGGGCCGACCGGCGGGGGACGAGCGTCTCGTGCTGGCGGTCGTCGCCGCCTTCGCGATGGGCGCGCAGAGCGCGGCGGTCCGGACGTTCGGCATTCCCGGGCTGTCCACGACCTTCTTCACGGGCACGCTGACCGGGGTGCTGGCGGGTCTGGTCACCGGTGGGCGGGTGCTCTGGGACCGCGTCGTCCTGCTCGCGGGCCTGGTCGCGGGCGCCGCCGGAGGAGGGTGGCTGGTCCTCCACGCGCTTGCCGCCGCGCCCGCGTTGCCCACGGCTCTGCTCGCGCTCGCGCTCGCCGCTCTGCGCCCGCTCGCCGTACGGCCCCGGCCCGGCCGCTCTCGTTGAGCGACGACGCGGGCAGATCATCGGTGACCGGGTAGAACAGCACCTGCGCGGCGGTCGGCGGCCCCCTCTCAGCGGTCACCTCGCACTGCGCTTCGTTCTCCCTCATCGCTTCGCCCATTCACCGAAGGGTCAAAGGTCCAGTGCGATGGCGTCTTGAGGCCGGGAGCAGCAGATCAAGACGTTGCCCTGCGCCGGCGCGTCGATCGGCTCGGGGGAATACGCGACGGTTCCCGACAGCAGGCCGCTTTCGCAGTTGTGACAGACGCCCGTACGGCACGACCAGCGGGTCGGCACGTCGCACGCCTCCGCGAGTTCGAGCAGGCTCCCGTAGGCGGGGTCCCAGGCGACCGTGAGGCCGCTGCGGGCGAACGAGACCGTCGGTCCCTCGCCGGGCTGGCCCGCGGGCGGATGCGCCGGCCGACGCGGCGCGTCGGTCAGCCCGGGCGTCATGGCGGGTCCGGCCCCGAAGACCTCGGTGTGCACTCCCGCCGGGGCCAGATCGGAGGAGGCGAGGGCGGCCGGAAGGTGTTCCATGAAGGACGGCGGGCCGCACAGGTAGATGTCGGCCCTGCGGGGAACACCGAGCCGGCGGAACAGGTCGAGGGACAGCCGCCCGGCGGTTTGGTAGTCGACGCCCTGGCGGTCGCCGGGCGCCGGGCGGCTGTAGCAGACGTGCTCGCGTGCGTTCGGCAACCTCGCCAGCAGGTCACGGGTCTCCCGGGCGAAGGGGTGCTCCGTACCGTCGCGTGCCCCGTGCAGCCACCACACCTCCCGTGGGGAACGCGTGCCGGCCAGTTCGTGCAGCATGGCGAGGACGGGTGTGGCGCCGATCCCGGCGGACACCAGCAGGACCGGGTTGTCGCCGGCCTTCAGGGTGAAGGCGCCTCGTGGCGCGGCGACGTCCAGCACATCGCCGATGCGCACCCGGATGCGCAGGTGAGTGCTCGCGGCGCCGTGCGGTTCGTGCTTCACGCTGATCCGATATCGCGCGGATCCCGGGGGGCCGGACATCGAATAACTGCGGACGAGAGGGGACGCGCTGCCGGCCGGGCGCAGCCGTACGGTGATGAACTGCCCGGCCAGGGCGGCCGGCAGGGGCGCGCCGTCGACGTCGGACAGAACCAGCGAGAACACGCTCGCGCTCTCGGCGTCGATCCGGGTCACCCGCAGCGGCCGGAACCCCTCCCAGGCCGGGGGCGGACCGGCGGCCGACGTCAGCCCCGCGTTGCCGGGAGCTCGCCCCGAAGCGCCGTCGGCCTGGTCGAGCAGAGCCCGGAAAGAGGTCTGCCAGCCAGGGCTGAGCGCGGGAATGCGGAGCGCCCGGACGAGCTGCTCGCGGGGGTGCCCCGGCAGGTACAGCAGGGCGTCGATCTCCGCGACGGTCATGCCCTCCGGCCCATCGGCGATCTTGACGATGTCGTCTCCCGCCTCCACGTGACCTTCGGTGAGGACCCTGAGGTAGAAGCCGGGACGCCGGTGGGCCACGAGCAGAGAGGCCATCCGCGGCTCACCAAGCCGCAGGCCCACGCGATAACAGGTGACACGCGGCTGAGTGACCTCGAAAACCGCCTCACCGATCCGGAATCGGTCCCCGACGCACACCTCGTCATCCGGCAGCCCGTCGACGGTGAAGTTCTCCCCGAACTGTCCGTAGCCGAGATCGTCGCGGTTCAGCTGCCTCCGCCAGTATCGATAGGAGTCGAGCTGGTAGACCAGGACCGCCCGCTGCTCGCCGCCGTGCCCGGCCAGGTCCCCCTGGCCGTCCCCGTCGATGTTCAACCGGCGCACCATGCGCGGGCCGGTCACAGGCCGCTTCCACACACCGGTGTGGACCGTCCTGCCGCGCCAGGAAACGTCGCGGGGCATGCCCACGTTGACCGCCAGCAGCTTGGCCATGGCCTCTCCTCAGCCGACGGCTCTTCATGCGGATGTGACCGCAATTGGCCATCCTTGTCCGTTCAACTGGTCTACCACAGTCATCGTGGCAGGTCGGCGGGCATATCGGAGACACGGGGCCCATCACCTGGAACGGCTGCGGCCTGGACATGCGGTCTCTCCCGGTGGCCCGCGGTCCGGGACCTTTCAGCTGGCGGCACGCCCAGTTGGGCACCAAGCTGGTGCGATCCCGCTCACCCAGGACGCCCCACTTGACCTTGACACGGTGACAAGGTTTTCACTGTTGCCAGGAGGTGGTCCCGATGGCCATGCCGAAACAGGACACGGATACGATTCGAGCTTTCCAGGGGCTGGAGGACAGCAGCTCGTCAGTGCGGCTGCGGGCAGCGCTAGCGGTCGGCACGACCCCTGACCCGCGGTTCATCGACAAGCTCATCGAACGATGCGCGATCGAGCCCGAATTCTATGTGCGCGACATGCTGACGTGGGCACTCACTCGCCACTCGGCATCAATGACGGTCCCAGAGCTTCTCAAGGAAGTCCGCTCGGAGCGTGCGCAGGCACGAAGCCAGGCGTTGCACACGCTGTCCAAGATCGGGGATCGGCAAGCGTGGCCGGCGATCACCCGGGCGCTTCTGTCCGACGCCGACGATGAGGTGGCGCGGAGCGCTTGGCGGGCAGCGGTCGTGCTCGTGCCCGAAGGTGAAGAGCCCGAGTTGGCCGCAGTGTTGTCGACACAGCTCGGGCGCGGCGAACGTGAGACGCAGCTTAGCCTCAGCCGGGCGCTGATCGCGCTCGGTGAGGTGATTGTGCCAGCGCTGCGCGCTGCGATGACGGATCTCAATCCACGGGTGCGCGCGCACGCGATCGCCACGGAACGGCTGTTGCGCGACCCGGATGCCGGGTTCAGGTTCGCGATCGAGGAGGCGAAGCGCGTCGTGGCCCTCGGCAGCACCAGCAAGGAGGAGTGATGGTCAGTGTTGATTGGTGATGTGGCACGGCGGTCCGGGGTCAGCGCCCGCATGCTCAGGCATTACGACTCGCTCGGCCTGGTGCGGCCAACGGGTCGTAGCGATGCCGGCTATCGAGAGTACTCCAGCGAGGACATCCGGCGAATCTTCCATATCGAGAGCCTGCGGTCATTGGGGCTGTCGCTGCGTGAAGTCAGGCGCGCGTTCGATGATCCCGGCTTCACGCCCTCAGAGCTCGTCGACGACCTCATCCGCCAGACGCGAGAACGCATCGCAGCTGAGACCGAGTTGCTCACGCGACTGCGTCGGATCGGTGCCGCGGAACCCGCAGGCTGGGAGGACGTCCTCCAGATCATCGCACTCCTCCAGGCGTTGGGGTCAAAGAGCGCTGGCAAGCGCCAGCGCGCGGCCTTGTTCTCAGTCGGAAAGGTTCCGGTGCCAGTTGAAGCGCTGGTCGAGGCAGCGCTGAGCGAGACGGACCCGAACGTCGCCGGAGCCCTTCGATGGGCTTTGGCGCAATCGGGCGATGACGGATTGGCGCTGCTGGGGGAGGGCCTCGGCTCACCAGTAGCCGAGGTGCGCAAACGTGCCGTCCAGTCCATCGCCGAGATTCCGAGCGGTGAGGCGACCGCGCTGCTGCAGGACGCCCTCACGAACCCCGACATCGTGGTCCGCAGGTATGCGGCTCTGGCACTCGGGGCACGTGGAGTGCCCGACGCGGTCCCGACGCTCATCGATATGGTCGTCGAGGGGACGAATGACGTCGATGCAGCCGATGCACTGAGCGCGCTGGCGGGTCGTCCCGCGTTGGCGGATCAGATCGCTACCAGGCTCGTTGATCGCCTCGTCCACGGCGCCGTTGAATCGTCTGCACGTCGACGGCTGACACAGGCGCTCGCGGGTATCCCGGGAACCACAGCGTCACGAGCCCTCGCAGATCTGTCACATGACGAAGATCGTGCCGTTGCGCTTACTGCGGCATACATTCTCGGGATACGCGACGTACGATAACGGATCTTTCCTGGGGCGCTGTGTGCCCTGGACAAGGGGGGCCGTCTGCTCGTCTCGGAGCGAATGATCTTTTCCACCGCGTCCGCCTCCGCGCGTAGCGCGTGCCCCGGCCCTTCGGTGACGAGCAGGCGGGGCGGGGTGCGAGGCGGCCGCTGCGGCTGCACGGCTTCCCGGAGACATCATCTGATGTGGCGGCACGTCGCCGCCGACCTCGCAGCAGACCACACCGTGATCTGCCCCGACCTGTGCGGCTACGGCGCCAGCGGCAAACCCGCCGAGACCTCCTCACCCGCTGAACCACACGCCGAACCAGACGCCGCACCTCCGAGACGAGGAGCCGGCGCCGGACAATGCCGCGCCGGCTCCTCCTGCGATGCCGGGGGGTCAGCTGCCGTCAGCTGCCGGCTGATGGGCGCGGGCTGCGGGGGCGGTCGCATCGCGGTGGCTGAGAGCCGTGAGCAGTGAACGGCGTTGCCGGTCGCTGAGGTCGGCGATCTGCTCTTTGGCACCGACGCCGGTGGCGGTGATGAGGGCGTGCACGGTGTGCGGGCTGGAGCCTGGCAGAGCGCGCAGGATGCGCCGGATCGGGGTGTGCTCGGTGACCGGATCGGCGCGCTGGAAGATCTCGGCCAGGCTGAGCCGGCCGGAGCTGACCGCCTGGCTCAGCTCCGCCCGGCTGAGCGGGGGCGCCCCTGTCCCTGAGGTCCGGACCGCTGCCCGGTCCGGGCGGTGCCCGACGCCCGGCGCGCGTGCGGACGAGGTGGGGTGCGGGCTCGAGGAGGGGCCGGGTGCGATGCGGCGGTCCTGCCGCCTGAGGGGCAGGGACCCGGCCACCGCAGCTCCCGGGGCGAGCGGTGCCGCCTCCAGCGCCGCGTCCAGTACGGCAGGCAGGGCCCCGCCGCCGGCGGCGGCTTTCGGGGGGTTTTCCTCGCCGCCGAGGGTGTGGGCGGTGGCGAGCAGGATGCCGGCGCCGGCTGCTGCGCTCGCGGCGATGGCGATCTGCCGGCGGGACAGCCGTCCGCCCTCCTGCTTGCTCGCGGCGAGTTTCATTCCGACGATCGCGGTCCGGCACAGCACGCCCATGACCATGGCGAGCAGGATCGGGACGAGCCGGTCGGGGAGAGGGCTGAGGGTGGCGGTCACCACGCCCACGGTCGGGCTGAGGCAGGCCACGACCAGCCAGGGGGTCAGGCGTTGTTTGGCGATGTCGAGCAGCACGGCCAGGGCCAGGCCCTCGCTGGCCGAGTGGACGATCAGGGCGATGATGACCACGACGGACGCGGTCAGGGCCAGGGCGGCGCCTTCGATGGCGCGGTGCAGGGTGAGTGCGGCGGCGGTGCCCATGCCGCCGAACACCGCGGCGTCCATGCCCTGTTTGAGGCGGCGGTGCAGGCCGGGGGCGTGCAGGGCGGCGCGGGGCGGCTCGTCCTCAGGGCAGGCGCAGCCCCGGCGGGTGAAGTAGGTGATGACCAGGAAACCGAAGCCGGCCGACAGCGCCAGCGCCCAGGGCGGGACGCCGGCCTCGGCCGCCTCGTCCCAGGCGTCGGGCGCCAGGTCGACCAAGGCCGTGACTAGGATCATCGCCGAGGCGATGGCCAGCCACAGGCTCATCCGCT
This sequence comes from Planotetraspora sp. A-T 1434, assembly GCF_025420585.1. GTDB lineage: Bacteria > Actinomycetota > Actinomycetes > Streptosporangiales > Streptosporangiaceae > JAOEGB01. The sequence goes on from NZ_JAOEGB010000005.1 coordinate 258,361, forward strand.
TGGAGCTGCGACGGGCGAGGAAGGCCCCGACGAGGGTAGAGATGCAGACCAGCAGCACCGCCCCCATTGCCTCCTGGCGGGGCGGCTGGATGTCCAGCACCGGCCATGCGGCCAAGACGACAGCCGATGATGGCATGCCTGAATACCTCCTGTTGGTTTGGGCGGGAGTGCGGAAAGGCTGGGGCCACACCATTGGCCGGCACCTGAATCCGCCGGCTCAGGGGGAACAGATGGGGACCTCCAGCGCGGCCCCCGTGCCGGCAACCGTCAGCCCGAGGCCGGATGAAGCCCCTCAGCGGGCTGGCCGACCGGGCCGCGGTCGCGGGACTCGTGCTCGTGGGAGTCGTCGCCGTGGTCGTGGGAGTCGCCCGCGCGGTCGTGGAGTTCGTCGAGCAGGGTGTGGAGCCGGTTGATCTGCCCGTCGAGGGTGTCCTTGAGCCCGCTACCGAAGTTGGCGATGAAGGTGTGCAAGACCTGAATCCGGCTGTCGAGCTCCTGATAGGGGATGCCGGCAACCGCCTCTCGGAGCCCCACGGCTTTGTTCAGGGCGGCCTGCTGCACCTCCTCGGCCGTGCCTCGTGCCTGCGCCAGCACGGCCTGGGCTTCCTGATGAGCGAGGGCCAGCGTCCGCTCTGCCGCCGCTCTGGCGACATCGACGAGCTGAACGGCGCTGTCTGCGGCCATGGTCGGCGACAGCTGCGCTCCGCATCCGACGCTGTGCTCGGCCGCGGCGGCGCGCGCCCGCAGTTCCTCGTTGTCTCGCAGCAGCCTGATCAAGGCGGCCTCCACCCTGCCGAGGAACCGGTCGACCTCGGCCAGGTCGTAGCCCTCCCGTAGGCGCACCACCGTGAACACCTGATTGCGGATGTCCGCGGGGGACAGCAGGCCGGCCGCGCTTGGCGGATCCCGGTGCGCCGGCCCCATGGACGCCTCATCGAAGTGGCCGGGGGGGGTCGAGATGGTTGAGGTCGTTCAGGTGGTCCAGGTGGGCCAGGTCGTCGAGTATGCCGACGGTGCCGTCCCCGTGACCGTTCGCCTGCCCCTGACTATGCGGATGCCCATGGCTCCCGTGGTCGTGGCCGTCGTGGCCGTGGCCGTCGTGATTGTGTGAGTTGCCTTGTCCGTCGCCCATCGCGTTCCTCGTCACTTCGTCCGGCACTAGGGGTGGTGGGAATGGCAGGAGCTGTCGCCGTGCCCGTGGCCGGGGGAGTGACCGTGCCCGTGGCCGGTGCAGCCACAGCGGTCGCCCTGATCGGGTGCGTGGCCGGCGTGCTGGTCAGCCTGCGGGGCGGCGCTCTCGCCGGGGCAGCATGCCTCGGTGCGGGACGGCGCGGGGTGGCCGGGGTGGGGATCGGGGTCGGATGCCATGGGAACCTCCGGGACTGGATCGACGAACCTTACGCTCCGTAGTTATCCAGTTACCCTCAGGCTTACACATGTGAGCAACCGGGCAAGTATTGATTGCCGGTCCATGGGCTCGCTGACGGACAAGGGGCTCCGGACCTGCCACGAGTGTCCCGAGGGGGCGGAAGGCGAGGTTGAAATACTCCCACGTATGAACGAATATTCAAGTGTCGTGCCGTGGACACCGGATGACTGCGCAGTACGGATAGTGGATGCCGAACGGGTAGCCAGTGTCCGTCAGGCACTGCCGGACGAGGACGCGGTTGAGGATCTCGCGCGGATCTTCGGCTTGCTTGCCGATCCGGGACGGCTGCGGTTGATCGCGGCACTTCTGGAGGGGGGAGAGATGTGCGTCTGCGACCTGGCGGCGGCGAGCAGGCACAGCATGTCGGCCGCCTCGCACGCGCTACGGCTCCTGCGCACCAATCGGGTGGTGAAAGTACGCCGCAGCGGGCGGATGTCGTACTACCGGCTCGCCGACTCTCATGTACGGATGCTGTTCGACGTGGCCATCGTCCACATCAGGCACGAGCGAGGAGACCGTGATGACTGATCACCCGGCCCTCCACACCCCCGCCCGCGAACACGGGGAACACAGTCACGAGCACAAGCCCGGACAGGAGAAGGCCCACGGGCACGGGCATGTGATCAGCGCGGAGGCCAACCGTCGCTGCCTGGCCGGTGCGCTGGCGTTGATCGTCGGTTTCATGGCGGCCGAGGTGATGGTGGGCCTCATCGCCCGCTCTCTGGCGCTGATCTCCGATGCCGGACACATGCTGACCGACGCCTGCGCGATCGTGTTCGCCCTGGTGGCGGTGCGGATCGCGGCCCGGCCGCCTCAAGGGGGGTTCACCTACGGGCTCAAACGAGCCGAGATCGTCTCCGCCCAGGCAAACGGCATCACCTTGCTGCTACTGGCCGTCTACTTCCTCTACGAAGGCGTTAACCGCCTGGTCGCGCCCCCGTCCGTGCAGGGCGGATATCTGGTGGCCACCGGGCTGGCCGGAGTGGTGGTCAACTTCGCCGCCAGCTGGCTGCTCAGCCGGGCCAACCGGACAAGTCTCAACGTCGAAGGCGCCTTCCAGCACATCCTCAACGACCTGTACGCCTTCATCGCCACCACTGTGGCCGGCGCGGTCATCGTGTTGACCGGCTGGGCCCGCGCCGACGCCATCGCCGCCCTGGTGGTGGCGGTGTTGATGCTCAAGGCCGGGTGGGGCCTGGTCCGCGAGGCCGGCCGCGTCTTCATGGAGGCCGCCCCCGTGGGAGTCAACCCCGCCGAGCTCGGCCGCAAAGCCGCCGCCCTGGCGGATGTCGCAGAAGTGCACGACCTGCATATCTGGGAGGTCACCTCCGGCTACCCCGCAATGTCCGCCCACGTCCTGGTAACCACCGGAGCCGACTGCCACGCCGTACGGCAGGCCGTCGAACACCTGGTCCACCACGACTACGGCATCCGGCACACCACCTTGCAGGTCGACCACGCCCCCGCCGAGTTGCTCACCCTCGCCCCGGCAACGGCGGCACCCGCCACCGCCGCCGGGGGCGCCCACTGCGCCGACCCCCATGGCCCCGCGCACCGCCCCGAACCTCCGCTCCCTCGCCGCCGCCAACCGGCATGACGGGCCGCCAGAGCAACCACAGCCGCACCCCGGCCATCCGTCCCGCCATGGGCGCGCCCAGATGAGAGCAGACGCGGAAAGCACCGGAAAGCACCACCACAAAACGAGGACGAGAGCGAGACGCGGTGATGAGCGAGCCATCCCCTGCCCTGCACCACACCACCCCCGCCGACGCCCCTACAACCGGGGCCAAAACCGGGGCCAAAACCGGCGGCTGCCCGGACATCTGCTGCGCCTCCGCACCAGCCGCCATCCCGAGGACCGCCCCGAGGGACGCATCGGGACGTGATGAGAACTGGCTCCGGGCAGCCCACTGGGCCAGAACGCTGTCCTGGATCAGCCTGATCTGGATGACCATCGAAGGCGCCGCGGGCATCGCCGCCGGCGTGGCGGCCGCCTCCATCGCCCTGATCGGCTGGGCGCTGTCGTCGGCGGTCGAGGGGTTGGCCAGCGTCATCGTCATCTGGCGCTTCACCGGCTCGCGCACCCTGTCGCACACCTCCGAAGGCCGGGCGCGAAAAGCCGTGGCGGTCTCGTTCTGGCTGCTGGCTCCCTACGTCACGATCGAGGCCATACATAAGCTGGTCACCGGTCAGGAGGCCGCCTCCAGCGTGCCCGGCATCACGCTGACCGCGCTCAGCGTGGTGCTCATGCCGCTGCTCGGTGTCGCCAAGAAACGCCTCGGTGCGCGCCTGGGCTCCGGCGCCACCGCCGGGGAAGGCGCCCAGAACCTGCTGTGCGCCTATCTGGCGGGGGCTGTCCTGGCCGGCTTGGCCGCCAACGCCGCGTTCGGGTGGTGGTGGCTGGATCCGCTGATCGGACTGGCCGTCGCCGCCGTCGCCGTCAAAGAAGGGCGCCAAGCCTGGCTCGGCCAGGAATGCTGCTGACCGCACCGCGCCGATGTGCCGGTGCAGGGAGGGCCCTGGGGAAGCGGGCTCGTGAACGGTCTTGAAGTCTGGCCTGCTCTGGAGGATCTTCGGTGGACGGATGCGGGCAGGAGGAGACCTCATGGGCAAGGTCATTTTCTCGATCTCGATGTCTTTGGACGGTTTCGTCGCGGGGCCAGAGGACCGGCCCGGGCAGGGGCTGGGCGTGGGAGGCGAGATCCTGCACTACTGGGTGCACGGCGGCGACGCGGACGGGTTCGCGGCGATCGGGCCCGACCGCGCGGTGCTCGATGAGCTGTTCGCGGACACCGGAGCTTTCGTGGTGGGCCGGCGGATGTTCGACGTCTCCGAGGCGTGGGGCGGGGACCCGCCGGGCGGGCTCCCGTGTTTCGTGGTCACCCACCACGTCCCCTCCGAGTGGGCCAAGCCCGCAGGGCCGTTCACGTTCGTGACCGACGGAGTCGAAAGCGCTGTGACACTGGCCCGCAAGGCCGCCGGGGACGGGAACATCGCCCTCGGCGGCGGCGCGGACATAGGCCGGCAGGCCATCGAGGCCGGGGTCGTCGACGAGATCCAGATCCATCTCGTCCCCGTGTTGCTGGGGGACGGCGTCCGGCTGTTCGAGCACCTGGAGGTCGCGCCGATCCGGCTGGAGCGGACGCGGGTGATCGAGTCTCCCTACGCCACCCACCTACGCTTCACAGTGCTGGATCGCCCGTCACGGCGATAGCCGCTTCGGCAGCCGCCAAGCCGGCGAGAACCCCTCGATAGCCGTAGTCGCGACGCTCCGCGGATTCACTTCACCCAGGCCCTGGCCCGGCTCGCCGCACAGCACGAGGAGATCATCCGGCTCCGCCAGGCCGCCGCCGCAATAACTCGGGTCAGCCGCCTGCCGCCGCCCCGAACCACCGTCATCGGGACATGCAGTTGATACCGCATACCCGACAGGGTGCTCGCTCTCGCATGCTGAAAGTAGACCTCACCAGCGATCAGACCGGGTCCTTGTCAGTCGGTGAAGGCATCGCCCGTGGACGCAGGACCATGAGCGAGCCTTCCAAGGTCGCCACCATGGCAAAGGGAAACCGGTCGACCTCAAGACAGAGCGCAACGTCATCAGGATGGACTCCTTGGCGCACCCCGTCCGCCAGTTCGGCGGCGGCGCGCGACTCGGCAGCGCGGCGGAGGAACTCAGCAGCATCCGTCCCAGCCTCGGTGACCCTCCGAGCGATGTATTGAGCACACGCCAGATCTTCATCGGCCCGCCCATCTTCGCCAGTGACCACGAACGTGACACTGTCGCTCTTGCGCGTCCGCAAGAGCCGAGCCGTTGCCTCCGCCACCACGAAGCCGGCGCACAGCACCAGCGACGCCTCCTTGACCGCAAGGGCGCCGACTGTCCCTGCCGTGGTTTTCTGCACAACGGTCCGTCCGCCAAGGTCAATAGACCGCAGCAGGCCCGGCGAGTTGACGGTGTCGAACCCGGGCGCGGGCGGACCGTCTTTGAGCGCCACCCAATCCGGGTGGCGAGCCTTGAGCGCCAGGGCTTCGTCCAGCGACTCAGCAAGAACGATCTTTTCCGCCCCCTGGGCAAAGGCCCAGGCAGCCACGGTGAAAGCACGCATGACGTCGACTACGACCGCCACGGACGGGGCCTCGACCAGATCAGCGATACCAAGGAAACGAGTGTCCATTCCGGTCATGATCGCATCTACCCGACCCGAGGCACCCAGAGAGTGAGCGGATGTGGGACGGCGCCTCCAGCAGCGCGGGCGTCCGCCAGAGGACCACGGCTGATGCTGTCTCCAGCCTTCCGATGTCAGTCGCTACTGGCCGTTCCGATCATCCTCACGGGCCTTTTCGGTTGCAGGCGAAGTCAGTTGGCAGGCTTGCCGAACCAGCGGGAGAGGTGTTCGTCCAGGTCCTGCTGATCGTCGCCGATCCAGGCGACGTAGCCGTCGGGGCGTAGCAGGACGCACGGAACATCCAGTCCCGCAGTGGGATCCGCGAGGTAATCGACCCGGTCTGACCAGCCGCTGACGGTCAGGCGTTCGGTGCGGTCCAGCAGCAGGCCGCGGCCGCGATGCAGCAGACCGTAGAGGTGGCCCTTTTTCACGTCGATGTCGCGCAGGCGGCGGCCGAGCAGGTCGGGGCCTTCGCCGAAGTCGTAGCGGATGCCGATCGCGGTGATCTTCTCGATCAGATAGCGGTTCACCTCGTCGAAGTCCATCAGTTCGGTGAGCAGCCTGCGCACGGCCTGCGGGCCCGGTTCGGTGGACAGCAGTTCCATCTGGGCGCGGGTGTTGTCCAGCACGTCCTCGGCGACCGGATGACGTTCGGCCTGGTAGGTGTCCAGCAGTGTTTCCGGCGCCCAGCCGCGGATCTGTGCGGCCAGTTTCCAGCCAAGGTTGAATGCGTCCTGAACGCCCAGGTTGAGGCCCTGACCGCCGATGGGTGGATGGATGTGCGCCGCATCGCCGGCCAGCAGCACCCGCCCGACCCGGTAACGTTCGGCCAGCCGGGTGGCATCCCCGAAGCGGGACAACCAGCGCGGGGAGTGCACGCCGAAATCGGTTCCGGCGATGGTGCGCAACTGTTGTTTGAAATCTTCGAGGGTGGGCGGTTCCGCGCGGTCGCTGACTCCCGCGGCGGGGACTACGACGCTATAGACCCCTTCGCCGAAGGGCCTGAGCCAGAATCGCTGATGGGTCTCGCTGATTTCGGTTACCTTGGCGGCGATCTCCTCCTGCGGTACACCCACTTTCATCTCGCCCATGAGTGTGTCGGTCCGTGAGGGCTCGCCGGGGAAGCCGACGCCGAGCAGTTTGCGCACCGTACTGCGCGCGCCGTCACAGCCGATGAGGTAGCGCGAACGCAGCTGTTTCCCGTCGGACAGCTCGACGGTCACGCCCTCGTCGTCCTGCTGGAAACCGGCGACCGCACAACCGCGCCGGACCTGCGCGCCCAGTTCGATCGCATGTTCTTCGAGCAGGTGAACGATGACCGGCTGCGGGATGCCCAGCAGATAGGCGTGCGCGGAATCCAAGCCCTCGGGGGCGGGTTTGGTGATGGCGGCGAAGAAACCGCCGGCCGGACGCTGTCTTCCGTGTTCGAGAATGCGCTCGAGCAGTCCGCGCATTGCCATCAGCTCGATGCTGCGGATATGCAGACCGACTATGCGGACGAACGACACGGGCTCGGTTTCCTTCTCCAGAACGAGTACCCGCACATCGTGCAGCCGCAGTTCGGCGGCCAGCATCGCACCAGTCGGCCCGCACCCGGCAATGATCACGTCGAACGTGAGGGGCGCCCGATCGGCGCCGGAGGCCGGCGACCGGAGTCCGGGGACGTCGCCCACGGTGAAGTCGCGCTCGACCATATCGTTCGACGACGGCTCGGCGGTGAACTGCAGAGAGTGCATAGGTGTTGCCTTTCGGGAGTGCCTTGTTGGCGAGGCGCTCCCGGCGACACCTACGTCAATCGCCCGACCGTGGCGGGAAGGGGGAGCACCCACATCGATACAGCGTTCATGGGTCTCACCTCCTCGGGCGGTGTCACGGTCAACTGCAAGCTACAAGCCCGAGCATCATCCCGTCCAATCCTTTCCCCGCCACGGTGATCATGACTTTAAACGGGCCCGTGCGGTTGCAGGGCGAATCCGGCGTGGCGGCCCGGTTGCTCCCGGTCACGGTCGACGGTCTGATCCTGGCGCCCCCGCGGCTGACCGGATCTCGGTAGGCGCTGCCCTGATGAGGTTCGCTCGTGGCCACTACGCGAACTGGTCGTAGGCGAGCTTGACGACCAGCGCGATCTTGACGACTAGCGCGATGACGACCCGGGGCCGGCTTCGATCGAACGGGTTTCTGGCCGCTAGTCCCTCAGCCCGGCGAACAGGTCGTCCTCGTGGTCGGGCGCGGCGACCCGGGAGAAGTGGCGCGTGAACGCCTCGAACGAGAAGGCCCGCTGCTGGACCTCGTCGGGCATGCGCAGCAGGAAGATGTTCTCGCCCTGGCTCTCGTGCGCCTTCAGGGCCTTGACCTTTCTCTCGACGTACGGTGAGACATCCACGACGCTGGTGATGAGCTCGTCGGGGGTGCCGAAGTCCTCAGGCAGGTCCACGCCGCCCACGTCCATCCCAGACGAGCGCATCACCTCGAACATCTCCCTGATGGCGGCCCGGGGCACGGCGGTGTAGTAGAGCTTGTCGGGGATGCCCGTCGCCTCGGTCGCCGCCACGGCGATCCGATGCGCCTGGATGTGGTCCGGGTGGCCGTAGCCGCCGTTCTCGTCGTAGGTCACCACCACCTGGGGCCGGTAGCGCTCGATCAGCTCGCCCAGCCGTGCCGCGGCCTTCTCCACGGGGATGTTGGCGAAGGCGTCGGGGTGGCCGTTGCCGTCCCAGCCGTCCATGCCGGAGTCGCGGTACCCGAGCAGCTCCAGATGCGCCACGCCCAGATGGTCCACGGACTCGCGCAGCTCGGCGAGCCTCCGCTCGGCCACAGCGCTGTCGTCATGCCCCGGCTCGCCCGGCTTCACCCCGCCAGGCCCGTCGCCCTGCTCGCCGTTCGTGCAGGTGACGAGGACGGTGCGGACGCCCTCCTCCGCGTAGCGGGCCAGGATGCCACCGGTGCCGAGCACTTCGTCGTCAGGGTGAGCGTGCACGGCCATCACAGTCAGCTCTCGATTCATGGGAATCACGCTATCTCCGAATATGAGGGGATGAGTTGCGACAGCCGTCATCGCCCGTGGCCATTGACATGTGTCCACCCGTGGCAGCCCCAGGTGATCGCCGTGGCGGTGTGAATCATGCGCGAGGGGGGTCTGGGGCGGGTGACGATGCGTCGACTGGCGGCCGAGCTCGACACGGGTCCGGCCTCGCTGTACGTGTACGTGCAGAACATGGCCGAGTTGCACGGCGCGATCCTGGACGAACTGCTGGCCGGTCTTCGGCTGCCCGATCCGGACGCGGGCGACCGGTGGCACAGCGAGCTGATCGAGGTGATGTACGCCTACACCGGGCTGTTGTTCGAGCATCCGAGCCTGGCCCGCTCGGTGCTGACGCTGCGCCCGTCCGGGCCGAACTACCTGCGGCTGATCCGCCATCGGCGGTGCCAGGCGCGTCGGCATTACAGAAGCCTAGGGAGCTTCCAGGTTTGGCGGCCTATGACACGTTGGTTAACGGCACCTCCATTCGGAGTCGGCGGCGGAAAACCGATGGACGTGCGATTCGTGAGATCGCTAACGTCACCGCCCATGCCGAACGCAAGCCACACCCAGGCCGGCCAGCCGTCCGCCCGGAGCATGCCGATCCGGCGGCTCGGCGCCGAGGACCTTCCGGCCTGCCTGCGCCTGTCACAGGACCGCGACTGGCTTCCCGAGGAGCACAAGTGGCGGCTGCTGTTCGAGGTGGGCGCGGTCTACGGGATCGACGATCCCGAGGGCGGGCTGGCCGGCACCGTAGTGGCGACCCGGTACGGCCGGGCGGTCGCCGCCATAAGCATGATGCTCGTGGCCCGGCGGCACGAGCGCCAGGGTCTCGGCGGCCGGTTGATGCGGCACGCGCTGGCTGAGGCCGGGACCACCACCGTCTGGCTCACCGCCACCGACTACGGCCGGCCCCTCTACGAGCGGCTGGGCTTCCGCACTATCGGCCGGTGCCACACGTACGGCGGGCCGTTCCGCCCGCCCGGCGGCGGCTCCCCGCGGCCGGTCTCACGTCCGATGACCGCCGTAGACCTCCCCGAGGTGCTCGCCCTCGATCTGGCCGCCTTCGGCGCTGACCGTACGGCGCTGCTGACCCGGCTGCCGTCGTTCTCCGAGGAATTCCGCGTGGTGGACGGCCCGTCCGGCGTCGCCGGCTTCGGCGGGGCCTGGCGCAATGGAGACGGCGCCGTCCTCGGACCGGTGATCGCCCAGGACAGCGGCACCGCGCTCGCGCTGATCTCGGATCTGGCCGCCGCCGTCGAGGGCCCTTTGCGCCTCGACGCGGACGACCGGTGGCCGGAACTGGCCACTTGGGCCGAAGCGCACGGCCTCAGCCACCGGTTCACGACCGCCATCATGGTCCACGGTGCGCCCCTTCCCGGTGACCGGGACCACCTGTTCACCCCCGTGATGGTCGCTCTCGGCTGAGCCGACCCGGCAGGCGATGTTCCGATCGCCGGCGGCCACCACCGGTTTGCCATGTCCAACAAGGTATGCCACCTCGGGCCGGCGTCCGCGTCGACGCACAGGTCTTCCATGGGGCCGTGGCCGCCCGGGAAGTAGACGGCGTCGTAATCCTCCAGGCGGGCGTCCGCCAATCGGATCGGCCGCCGCAGCACCTCTGCAGAGCGGATGATCGCCTCCAGATCGAGAGCGATCTGAGCGCTGCCGGCCATTTCGGGGCGCAAACTCATCATGTCCACGGTCGGGACCACTCCGTTGGGGGTGGCGACCACGATCTGGTGACCGGCCTCGGTGAGCGCCTTGTACGGGGCCGCGAACTCCTCGGCCCTGTAACCCGTCGCATACCTGGTGCCGTCCTTGAGTGTCCAGTACGCCGTCCCGGTCATCGCGAAAAGTAGCTTCGCCATCGGGCAACCGCCTCCACCGCTGGAAGCCCAGGGCGTTCTGGGTGAACAGCGCCGCTAAGTAGACCAAACCGGCCTGGCCGGCGCGAACGAGCCGAGGACGGCGGGCTGGTCCTTGACGCCGTGCTGGCTGCCATGGGTCCGAGGCTTCGGCGGCTGCTGCGCCCTGGGTGCGTCGCTCCTCAACGGCCGCCACGCGCGGCGGCCCTGGCGACGTTGCCGGGCATGCGGCCGAAGATCAGCCCATGGAGCGGGGAGATGCCCCACCAGTAGAGATGGCCGAGCAGGCCACGCGGATGGAAGATCGCCCGCTGGCCGTACACCGTCCTGCCGTTCTCCTTCCGGCAGGTGAGCTCCAGCCAAGCCAGGCCGGGCAGCCGCATCTCGGCGCGCAGCCGCAGCAGGCTGCCCGGGACGATCTCCTCCACCCGCCAGAAGTCGAGCGCGTCGCCGACCCGGAGCCTGTGGGGGTCGCGACGGCCCCGGCGCAGGCCGACGCCGCCCATGAGCCGGTCGAGCAGGCCGCGGACCCGCCAGGCGACGGGCAGCGAATACCACCCGTTGTCGCCGCCGATGCCCTCGATCACCCGCCACAGCTCCTCCGGGGCCGCGTTGACGGGCCTGCTGCGCTCGTCGACGTAGAGGCTGCCGCCCGCCCAGTCGGGGTCGGTGGGCAGGGGATCACTCGGGGCGCCGGGAGTGGAGGCCGACGACCACCGGGTCGCGACGTCCGCCTCCTTGATCCGGCGCAGGGCCAGGTCGACCGCCTGGCGGAACCCGATGAGCCCCTCGGGCGGGTCGGGCACGTGCCGGGCGATGTCATGCTCCCGGCAGACGGCCTCGTTACGGAGCGACTCCACCAGCGGCCGCGCGACACCGGCCGGCACGGGCGTCACCAGCCCGACCCAATAGCTCGACAGCCGGGGAGTGAGCAGCGGAACGGGAATGATGACGCGGGGAGGCAGGCCGGCGGCATCGGCGTACCCCTGCATCATTTCCCCATAGGACAGGACGTCGGGACCGCCGATGTCGAAGCCGCGGCTCACCTCGGGCGGCAGCTCCGCGCAGGCGACGAGGTAGCGCAGCACGTCCCGGATCGCGATCGGCTGGGTCCGCGTGCGCACCCACCGGGGCGTGGTCATGACCGGCAGCCGCTCGGTGAGGTAGCGGAGCATCTCGAACGACACCGACCCCGACCCTATGATCATCGCGGCGCGCAGCACGGCCGTCGGGACGTCCGAGTCGAGGAGGATCCGCGCCACCTCGCCCCGCGACCGCATGTGCGGGGACGGCTTGTCGGCCGGAGTAAGGCCGCCGAGGTAGACGATGCGGCGCACACCCGCGTCCTTCGCGGCAGAGGCGAACACGGTGGCCGCCGCGCGGTCCTTTCCGGCGAAGTCGCGCCCCGAGCCCATCGTGTGGATCAGGTAATAGGCGACGTCCACGCTCTCCAGCGCGGCTCTGGTCTGTTCGGGGACCAGGGCGTCCGCCTGGCCGATCTCCACGCGGGCGTGCCAGGCGTGGTCGCGCAGCCTGCCGGGGGAGCGGGCCATGCACCGCACGCCGTACCCCGCGCGCAGCAGCTCAGGCACGAGCCGCCCGCCGATGTAGCCCGTCGCCCCCGTCACCAGACACCGGGTCATCTCGCCCCCCGTTTACCCTGAGTAAGGCACGTTCTGAGTACGGCAGGCCATACCCCGCATGCCGTACGGCCCACGCGCCAGGGCTCCCGTCCCCGGCGGGCGGATGATGTCTGTGATCACAATGTCACCGCCGTGATCCCCGATCCACCGGCGGCCGAGGACGCGTTCTGTGATGCTCGAGGAGTGAGCACCCCGCCAGAGCCCTGGGCCGACAAGATCCAATCGCACCTGCCGCACTCAGCCAGGGTCTGGAACTACTTGCTCGGCGGCAAGGACAACTATGTCGCCGACCGGCAGGTCGGCGACACGATCTTGCAGATGTTCCCCGGCATCGCCCGCATCGCGCGCCTTCAGCGCTACTTCCTGGCCAGGGCGGTCCGGTTCCTGGCGGGCGAGGTGGGCATCCGCCAGTTCCTGGACATCGGCACCGGCCTGCCCACCGTCGACAACACCCACGAGGTCGCCCAACGGGTGGCCCCCGAGTCGCGCATCGTCTACGTCGACAACGACCCGCTGGTACTGGTGCACGCCCAGGCCCTGCTGACCACCACCCCCCAGGGCGTCTGCGACTACATCGACGCCGACGTACGCGACCCCGACCGCATTCTGGCCGAGGCAGCCCGGACACTGGACCTCAGCCAGCCGATCGCGCTGATGATGCTGGGCGTCCTCGGGCAGATCCCCGACTCCGACCAGCCCGAGACCATCGTTCACCGGCTGCTGGAGGCCGCACCAGCAGGCAGTTACCTGGCGCTCAGCGACGGCACCGACACCAATCAGGCGCTGAACGAGGCGATCGCGGCCTACAACGCCAACTCCGCCAGCTCCTACCATCTGAGGCGTCCCGACCAGATCGCCCGATTCTTCACCGGCCTCGAACTCATCGAACCCGGCCTGGTCGCCACCACGCAATGGCGGCCCGAGCTCGGCGACGCGGGCGGCGGCGATCCCTCACAGGTCGACGCGATCTGCGGCGTGGCACGCAAGGGGTGACACCAGCCCTCGCCTCACCGCCGGTCGCGGCCATAGAGCAGCGTTCCGCGTCGCCTTTCATCGCTGTATCACTGCGCTCTTCAAACGCGGGCGCTAGTGCAGTTGGTCGCGGCGGCGGGTGAGGTAGGCGGTCTCGCCGGTGTTGCCGGCCAGCTCGATGGCCCGGTCGTAGGCTGGGCGTGACTGCTGACTTTGGCCCAGCCGGCGCAGCAGGTCGGCGCGGGTGGCGTGGTAGGCGTGATAGCCGGCCAACGCCTCGGCGAGGCGGTCAACGATGGCCAGTGCCACCTCCGGCCCGTCGAGCTCGGCCACGGCGATGGCCCGGTTGAGGGCGATGATCGGCGAGGGGTCGAGGCGGACGAGCTGGTCGTAGAGGGCGAGGACTTGCGACCAGTCGGTGTCGCGGATGTCGCGGGCGGAGGTGTGCACCGCGTTGATCGCGGCGAGGATCTGATAGCGGCCCGGAGCCACCCCGGCGGCGGCAGCGGTCAGGCGCTCGCGCACCAGCCGATGACCTTCGGCGATCAGTTCCGCGTCCCAGGCGCCGCGGTCCTGCTCGGCCAGGGGGACCAGTTCGCCGCCGGCCGAGACCCGGGCGGGGCGGCGGGCCTCGGTGAGCAGCATCAGCGCCAGCAGGCCGGCCACTTCTCCGTCCTGCGGCAGGAGCGTGCGGATCAGGCGGGTGAGCCGGATCGCCTCGGTGGTCAGGTCGTGTCGTACGGGATCGGTGTCGGGGCCGCTGGCCAGGTAGCCCTCGTTGAAGACGAGGAACAGGACGGCCAGGACGCCGGAGACGCGCGCCGGCAGATCCTCGGCGGACGGCATCCGATAGGGGATGCGAGCCGCCTTGATCTTGGCTTTCGCGCGGGTGATGCGCCGCTCCATGGTGGTCCCCTGCACCAGGAAGGCACGGGCGATCTCGGGCACGGTCAGGCCGCCGACCATGCGCAGGGTCAGCGCCACGCGGGCTTCGACCGCCAGCGCCGGGTGACAGCAGGTGAAGATCAGCCGGAGCCGGTCGTCGTCGATGGCGCCCAGCGGCTCGAGTGGGGTGTTGTCGTGCAGCATCTGAGCCTCCCGGTGCTTGTCGTCGCGCTTGTTCTCACGCCGGATCCGGTCGATGGCCTTGTGGTTGGCGGTGGTGGTCAGCCACGCGCCCGGGTTGGGGGGCAGGCCGTCGGCCGGCCACCGCTCGACGGCGGTCGTGAACGCCTCGGCCGCTGCCTCCTCGGCGATGTCGAGGTCACCGAAGCGCCTGGTCAGTGCGGCCACCACCCGGGCCCACTCGTCGTGGTGGGCCCGGGTGATCGCCTCCTCGACGTCGCTCACTGGAACGGCCGCACCTCGATCTTCCGATCGCAGACCTTCGACGCCTCGGCGGCGAGCTTGAGCGCCACATCGAGATCGGGGGCCTCCCACACCCAGACGCCGGCGAGGTACTCCTTGGACTCCACGAAAGGCCCGTCGCTGAACACCGCCTGCTCGCCCCGGTTGTCGATGACTGTGGCCGCGTCGGTGTCCGCGAGTCCGCCGGAGAAGACCCAGTAGCCCTCGGCGATCAGTCGTTCGTTGAAGGCGCTGATGGCAGGCTGCCTGTCCGTGCTGCCGGGATTGCTCTTGTCATCGATCACGGAAACCAGGTACCGCATCTGAAGATCATCTCCTGTGGTGTCGAGACAGCGTGGTTCGGTGGTAGGGACTTCAGGCCGTTGCATACCGCGGGCGCCCGGCCGGCCGGTAGACCTGGATCGTCACGCCCTTGGAGTCGACCCGCGACTCGACCAGGTCGAGCGCAAGGTCTGGACCGGTCTCCGGGAACAGTCTCGCGCCCTGGCCGAGGATCACCGGGATCACGATCAAAATCATCTCGTCGACCAGATCGTTCTCCAGCAGCCACCGGGTCAGGATGCCACTGCCGTGCACCTGCAGCTCACCCCCGGGCTTGGCCTTCAGCTCACTGATGGCCGCCGCGAGGTCACCGCGGAGAACGGTCGTGTCCCCCCAACGCGGCGCGGTGAGCGTGGTCGAGGCAACGTACTTGGGGGCCTCGTTCAAGGCCACGCCGATGGGATGTGCGCGCATCTGGCCGATTGATCCCCAGGAGGTGAACAACTCGTAGGTGCGCCGGCCGAACAGGAACGCCTCTGCGCGCTGGTAGGTCTGCGTGATGAACGTCCTGGTCTCGTCGTCACCCGCCCCCCGAGCCCATCCGCCGCGCTCGAATCCGTTCCTGCGGTCCTCATCCGACGCACCGCCGTTTCCCTGCATCACCCCATCGATGGTGACCTGAGTCACGGTCGTCAGCTTCATGATCGCGGTTCCTTTGCCTCGGCGCCGCCCCCCTTGCGGGCGGCCTCACCCCTCCTACGAACACCACCGCCCCGATCCGACACCCCCTCCCGGACTTCATTGAAGAACTTTCCGGGACTCCGGTCGTCAGCGATCCGGGCGTGTTCACGACTGGCTCGCCGTCCAAGGTGCCAGGTCGTCCGGCGTACGGTTCCCGGCGTACTCCGCCAGCGTTCCGGCTCAGGAGGTGCCGAGGCAGATGATGACGTCCGGGAAGACGTGGCGGCCGGGCGTGCCGCCGTTCCGGTCGATCTCGTCGATCGCCGCGCGGATGTCCCGGAGCTGGTCCACGGTCATCTGCAGGGGCGGTTCGTCCGGCTGGTAGGTCGTGCGGATGGGGTAGTCGACGCCGGGCTCGGTCGTCATCTCGATGTGGCAGCCCAGGACATGGGTGACCGGCCGGGTGCCGGCGAAGGCGATCAGCCGGTCGATGGTGCGGCGGAAGGCCGGCCAGTCCTGGACGTACAGACGGCCGGGGTAGACCGTGTCGCCGGTGAGCAGCAGCCCGGTGCCGGGGTCGTAGAAGGTGACGGCCGCCTCGTGGTGCCCGGGTGTGGGGAGGCATTCGAGCATTCGGCCGCCCAGGTCCACATGGGCCACCCCGTCCGGGCCGCCGGAGAACCCGAAGTAGTCCCACGCGCTGCCCAGTGCCGCGTCGATCACCAAGGTGCCGGGGCGGCCGGTGAACTGGGCGTCGCCCGCGACATGGTCGCCGTGCGGGTGGGTGTGCAGGACGAGAAGGCCGTATCCGTCCCGGGGGTGCTCGGCGAGCCAGTGCTCGATCAGTTGGTCGACGACCTGGCGCAGCGGGAAGAACTCGGCCGATTCGGTGGCGCCGGTGTCGATGAGGACGGCTTTGTCGTTCCCGAACAGCAGGAACATGAAGGGCGCCTCATAGTTGATCGCCTTGTTCTGCCGCAGGATCACCGTGTGCTCGTCGTAGTGATGCACCTGGATGTCGGGGTCGGTGTTGTGCTTGGCCGACGGGGACCCGTGGATCCACCGCACGTCCAGCGGGCGGGGCACCGGAGCCCCCGAGATGACGTCCCCGTACATGCCCCTCCGAAAGTGCGTCGTCTTGGCAGGCCGGGTACGGCGCACATCTCGTCCGGGGAAGGCACTGGACCGGGCCCCCACCCGGAACTTACCGCACCGGCCCGAGCGTCGCCGGGCCGGTCTCCCCCCCATGGGACCGCTTGCGCGGAGGCCACGGACGGCGGGCGGCGGACTACGCCGCGGTCTCCTTGAGATATTCGCGCAGATGCCGGGCGGTGAGCGAGGCCCCGGACGACACCAGGTCGGCGGGTGTGCCGGTGAAGACGACCCTGCCGCCCTCGTGCCCGGCTCCCGGGCCGAGGTCGATGAGCCAGTCGGCGTGGGCCATCACGGCCTGGTGATGCTCGATGACGATGACCGTGTTGCCGTCGTCCACCAGCCGGTCCAGCAACGCCAGGAGCTTGTCCACATCGGCCAGGTGCAGGCCGGTGGTCGGCTCGTCCAGCACGTACGTCGTGGCCTTCTCCGCCATGTGGATGGCCAGCTTGAGCCGCTGCCGCTCGCCTCCGGAGAGCGTGGTGAGCGGCTGGCCCAGACCGAGGTAACCCAGGCCGACGTCGGCGAGCCGGTCGAGGATTGCGCGTGCCTGACCGGAGGTGAAGAACGCGCGGGCCTCGGTCACCGGCATCGCCAGGACCTCGCTGATGTCCTTGCCGCGCAGCTTGTACGTGAGCACCTCGGGGGTGAAGCGCTTGCCCTCGCACTGCTCACAGACGGACGCGACCCCCGCCATCATGGCCAGGTCGGTGTAGACCAGCCCGATTCCCTTGCAGTTGGGGCAGGCGCCCTCGGAGTTCGCGCTGAACAGGGCCGCCTTGACGCCGTTGGCCTTGGCGAAGGCCGTCCGGATCGGGTCGAGCAGCCCGGTGTAGGTGGCCGGGTTGCTCCGGCGAGATCCCCGGATCGCGGACTGGTCCACCACGACCACTCCCTCGCGGCGGGAGAGCGAGCCATGGATCAGCGAGCTCTTGCCCGATCCCGCGACGCCGGTGACCACGGTCAGCACGCCCAGCGGGATGTCGACGCTCACGTCCTTCAGGTTGTGCAGCGCGGCGCCCCTGATCGGCAGGTGTCCGAACGGCTGCCGCACCTGATCCCGGAGTCTCGCCCGGTGGCCGAGGTGCCGCCCGGTAAGGGTGCCGGAGGTCCGCAGCCCGGCCACGTCGCCCGTGTAGCACACCTGCCCCCCGGACGGGCCCGCGCCGGGGCCGAGATCCACGACGTGGTCGGCGATCTCGATGACCTCGGGCTTGTGCTCGACGACCAGGACCGTGTTCCCCTTGTCGCGCAGGCGCAGCAGCAGGTCGTTCATCCGCTGGATGTCGTGCGGGTGCAGGCCGACCGTCGGTTCGTCGAAGACGTAGGTGACGTCCGTCAGGCTCGACCCGAGATGCCGCACCATCTTGACCCGCTGAGCCTCGCCTCCGGACAGCGTTCCGGACTCACGATCGAGGCTCAGGTAGCCCAGGCCGATCTCGACGAGCGAGTCGAGGGTGTTGCGCAGGGCGCCGAGCAGCGGCCCCACCGACGGGTCGCCGATGCCGCGGACGAAGTCGGCCAGGTCGCTGATCTGCATGGCCGAGCACTGTGCGATGTTCCGGCCGTCGATCGTCGAGGACAGCGCGGCGGGGTTGAGCCTGGCGCCGCCGCACGCGGGGCAGGCGGTGAACGTCACGGCCCGGTCCACGAACGCCCGGATGTGGGGCTGCATCGACTCCCTGTCCTTGGACAGGTAGACCCGCTGCACCTTGACCACGAGCCCCTCGTACGTGGTGTTCATCGTGCCCAGCTTGATCTTGGTGGCGGGTTTGTGGAGGAAGTCCTCCCACTGGGCGGGAGTGAAGTCCTTCAGCTTCACGTCGGGGTCGACGAAGCCGGAGTGCGCCAGGTTCTGCCAGTACCACGAGTCCACGGTGAACCCGGGGACGGTGATCGCTCCGTCGTTGAGAGAGCGCTCGACGTCCACGAGCTCGTCGACGTCGATGGCCGAGACGCGGCCGAGCCCCTCGCACTCCGGGCACATGCCCTCGGGATTGTTGAAGCTGAACGCCGACGACGTGCCGACGTGGGGCGTGCCGAGCCGGCTGAAGATGATCCGCAGCATCGTGTGGGCGTCGGTCGCCGTGCCGACCGTGGATCGGGAGTTGGCGCCCATCCGCTCCTGGTCGACGACGATCGCCGCGCTCAGATTGCGCAGGGAGTCGACGTCGGGCCGGCCGAGGCTCGGCATGAACGACTGGATGAAGGCCGTGTAGGTCTCGTTGATCAGACGCTGCGACTCGGCGGCGATGGTCCCGAAGACGAGAGAGGACTTCCCGGACCCGGAGACCCCCGTGAAGACGGTCAGCCGGCGCTTCGGGATGTCCAGCGAGACGTCGGCCAGGTTGTTCTCCCTGGCGCCGCGGACCTCGATGACGTCGTGGCTGTCCGCCGCGGCCCGCTGTCCGGCCATCGTGCGCTCGGCTTCATCAGATCGCGTACGGCTCGCGGCAGGGGGGCACTCAGCACTGGTCACCGGCGTCTCTCCCGATATCTTTAGAGTGTAAAGAGATAGCTGGACCACGTTAGTTTATGCCGTAAGGAGATTCAACTTGGTGGTTTACGCCGGACAGGGCGACGCGCGCCGTTCCATGGCTCTGCTCTGGCGGGCCCCGGGGTCGGCGGACGTGCGGACGGGCCCGGGGCCCAAGCCGGGCCTGAGCGTGGACATGATCGTCGAGGCGGCGATCGCCATCGCCGACGCGGAGGGGATGGCGGCCCTGTCGATGCGGGCGGTGGGGGAGCGGCTGGGCCGTACGGCCATGGCGCTCTACACCTACGTCCCCAGCAAGAGTGAGCTGGTCGACGTGATGCACGACCGGGTCCTCGCGGAGCTGCCCGCCGGCTACGACCTCGAAGACGGCTGGCGGGCGGCTCTGACGTCCTGGGCAAGGGACACGTGGGCGTTCTACCTGCGGCATCCGTGGGTGCTCCAGGTGTCGCAGGCGCGGCCGGTCCTCGGGCCCAACGAGTACGGCATGCTCGAGACGGTTGTCCGGATCCTTCACGAGACCGGGCTGGAAGCCGGGGTGCTGCGGCGGGTCGTCGGAACTCTGATCCACTTCGTCCGGGGGGCGGCGCAGACGATCGCGGAGACACGGCAGGCCCCGAAGGCGACGGGGGTGTCGGACGAGGACTGGTGGTATGCCCGGTCGGCCGTGCTGATGGAGGTCGCGACCGACTTCGCCGAACGGTTCCCGATGGTGACCTGGCTGGAACGGCAGGGCGCCTTCCGGGTCCAGGACGAGACCGTCCCCTATCTGGAGCAGGAGGCCAGGGAGGTCTTCGAGGTGGGGCTCGCCATCCTTTTCGACGGGATCGAGGCGGCGATGGCAAGGGCCGCGCTTTAGCCGCCCCGCCGGACCCGCGGCCGTACGGTCATCACCGGCCGGCCGTGACGGAGGAGCTCAGGGCACCCCGCACAGCCGGTCCCCCAGCACGGCCCGGCCAGCCGGAACGCGTAGGTCCCGGCGGCCAGCAGGGCGATGGCGAGCAGGGGCATCGGCGGGCCTCCCCGATCGGACCGGTCACGGTCGCGGCGGGCCGGCGGACCAGCACGAGGCCCGCCAGCGCGAGCAGCACCGGCAGACCGACGGGCAGGAACGGCGTGGCCGCCACCGCGACGGTGGCGGATACTACGAAGATGCGCTTGCTGGAGCGGAAGTCGTCGTTGGCGTCGCTGGCCGAGTACGCGGCCGAGGCGCGGCGTGGTGAGGGACGGCTGGTCCTGGTCGCGGGCGAGGCGGGGGTCGGCAAGTCGGCGCTGGTCGAGCGGTTCCAGCGGGATCTGCCGGAGGCGCGGTGGTCGTGGGGGGCCTGTGACGGGCTGTTCACCCCGCGCCCGCTCGGGCCGCTGTTCGACCTGGCCGATCAGCTGGGCGGCCCCTTGCTGGAGCTGTGCCGCGCCGGTGCCGGCCGTGAGGAGCTGTTCCGGGGGCTGCTGCGCGAGGTCGGCGACCCAGGGGTGCTGGACGTGGTCGTGATGGAGGACGTCCACTGGGCCGACGAGGCCACCCTCGACCTGCTGAGCTTCCTCGGCCGGCGGCTGCGCGGCACCGCGCTGCTGCTCGTCGCCACCTACCGGGACGACGGCCTGGCGGCGGCCGATCCGCTCCGCCTCGCCCTGGGCGATCTGGCCTCGCAGCGGTCGACGAGGCGCATCGGCCTGGCGCCCCTGTCCGCGGAGGCGGTGCGCGTGCTGGCCGGCGGGAGCGAAGCCGACGCCTCCGCGCTGCACCGGCTGACCGGCGGCAACCCGTTCTACGTGACCGAAGTCGTGCAGGCCGGCATGCACGAGGTTCCCGGATCGGCACGGGACGCGGTGCTGGCGCGCGCGGCGCGCCTGAGCGGCGCGGCCCGCGAGGTGCTCGACGTCGCGGCGCTGACCGGCACGAGGGTCGAGTCGCGGCTGCTGGAGTCGGTGACCCCGTGCCTGGCCCCGGCCGTGGACGAGTTGCTCGCGTGCGGGCTGGTAGTCGGGGACGGCGAATGGCTGCGGTTTCGTCACGAGATCGCCCGGCTGGCGGTGGAGGGGGCGGTGCCCGCGCACCGCGGCCGCGCGATCCACGGCCTGGTCCTGGCGGCGCTGGGTTCCCTGGGCTGCGACGATGACGCCCGGATGGCCTTCCACGCCGAGGCGGCGGGTGACGCCGCCGCGGTCCTGCGCCACGCGCCCGCCGCCGCCCGCCGCGCGGCGTGGCTGGCCTCCCACCGCGAGGCCGCGGCGCAGTTCCGGCGGGCACTGCGCTTCGCCGCCGAGGCGGACGCCACGACCCTGGCTGAGCTGTGCGAAGGGCTGGCCGACGAGGCGGCGCTGCTGGACCAGTGGCAGGACGCTGCCGAGGCGTGCGAGCGCGCGCTGATGGAGTGGCGCAAGGCGGGGGACCGGCTGCGGGAGGGCGACGCGCTGCGACGGCTGTCGCGCATCATGTGGAACATGTGCCACGGCGAGGTGGCCGCCGCCGAGGACGCCGTGTCGGTTCTGGAGCCGCTCGGGCCCGGCGTCGAGCTGGCGTGGGCGTACGCCACCTTCGCCAACCAACGGATGCTGCGGTACGAGCTCGACGCGGCGGAGGGCCTGGCGCTGCGGGCGCAGGCGCTGGCCGAGCGGCTCGGCGCCACCGACGTCCTCAGCGACGCGCTCAACACCCAGGCCGCGTGCGCCGGGGTCCGGGGCGGCGAGTGGGAGGGCGGGATGCGCCGCGCGCTGGAGATCGCGCTGGCCGGGCGGCACCAGGACCAAGCGGGCCGGGCTTTCACGAACCTGGCCGCCCTCCACAACGGCCGACGGCAGTTCGCCGAGGCCGAGCGGTACCTGACGGAGGGCATCGCCTACTGCGCCGAGCACGACCTCACCACATACGTGACATGCCTGCGCAGTGAGGAGTCCACCATCATGGAGCGCACCGGGCGCTGGGAGGAGTCGCTGGCGATAAGCGCTGGCATCCTCGCCACGGTGGGCCGGTCCCCGTCCAACCGGTTGTGCACGGTGCGGAGGGTCGGCTCGGTCCTGGCCCGCCGCGGCGAGCCCGGTGTCTGGGAGCACCTCGACGAGGCGGCCGTGCTGGCCGACCGCACCGGCGAGCCGCAGCAGATCGTGCCGGTCCGGCTGACCCGCGCCGAGGCGTACTGGCTGGAGGGGAAGGCGGGCGAGGCACGGCGCGAGGCGGAGTTGGCCCATGACGTCGCAGCCCGGTCCGACGCCTGGGACCGCGGCGCGGTCGCGGTCTGGCTGCTGCGGACTGGGTCCCTCCGCGTGCCGCAGGGGGAGTTTCCCGAGCCGTACCGGCTGGAGCTCGACGGCGACCTGGCCGAGGCGGCGCGGGCTTGGACCGAGCTGGGCTGCCGCTACGACGCCGCGCTGGCCCTTTCCAGCGCGGCCGGGGAACCGGAGTTGCGCGATGCCCTGAGGATCCTCACCGGCCTCGGCGCCTTCCCCGCGGCGCGCATCGTCAGGCAGGGGTTGCGCAGGCTCGGCGTCCGGTCGCTCCCGGCCGGGCCGCGCGCGGCCACGCGGGAGCATCCCTCCGGGCTGACCCGGCGCGAGCGGGAGGTGCTCGCCCTGGTCTGCGCGCAGCACACCAACGCCGAGATTGCTGCGAAGTTGTTCATCTCGGTTAAGACGGTCGGCCACCACGTCTCGGCGATCCTCGCCAAGCTGGGCGCGCCCAGCCGCAACGCCGCCGTCGGCCAGGCCGTCCGGCTCGGCCTGGCCGACGCGTAAATCTAGGCAACGCGCGGCGGAATATAGGGAACCGCTCCCGATCCGGCCCCCCGGCCCCCGTCCTTACGGTTGACGGGACTCACCACGAAAACAGGAGGCCGGCATGCCGCTCTACATGGACGTTCACAACATCGCCGAGGGCGTCGCGATGGCCGACGTCGCCCAGGCGCACAAGGCAGACCTGCAGAAGCAGGCGCAGCACGACGTCAGCTACCTGCGGTACTGGGTCGACGAGAGGCAGGGCAAGATCTTCTGCCTGGTCGAGGCGCCCTCGGCGGAGGCAGCCGCGGCGGTGCACCGTGAGGCCCACGGGCTGGTCGCCGATGAGATCTTCCAGGTGCAGGAAGGCAGCTGAGGAGCCCGACGGCGCCGATCGCCCGGGGGAGGGCTCCGCCCGCGCGGCCATGTGATCAGGGGGGGGCATCAGGAAGCCTGCCCGGGGTTCTCCGGGCGGGCTTCCTGATGGGGGCACATCCGCGCCGGCCTGCCCCTCACCGAGCTGGGCAGACGAGCGGGCATCGCCAAGTCGACCGCCCACGGCTCACGCGGCGGCCGCGGTGAACACCAGGGACGCGTTGTGGCCGCCAAAGCCGAAGGAGTTGGCCACCGCCGCCGCCCACCGGCCATGGCGCGTCCGCCCGGTGACGATGTCGAGCTTCACCTGAGTATCCAGGTCGTCCAGGTTGCGGGTGGCGGGGATCACGCCGTCGCGGATGGCGAGGATCGTGGCGATGGCGCCCATCGCGCCGGCGGCCCCGCACAGGTGCCCGGTCATCGACTTGATGGCGGTGACCGCGGCATGCGTCCCCAGCGCCTCGGTGATCGAACGGGTCTCCGTCAGGTCGCCGGTCGGGGTCGAGGTGGCATGGGCGTTCACATGCCCGATGTCGAGCGCGTCCAGCCCCGCCGAGGCCAGGGCCAGCCGCATCGCGCGCACCTGCCCGCCCGCGTCGCCGGCGGTGATGTGGTGGGCGTCGGATGTGGTGCCCGCGCCGGCCAGCGTGGCGTGCGGGCGGGCTCCACGAGCCGTGGCGAAATCCTCGCGTTCCAGGACCACGAGCGCCGCCCCCTCGCCGAGGACGAAACCGTCGCGCCCGGTGTCGAAGGGCCGGGAGGCCTCCTGCGGGGCGTCGTTGCGCGTGGACAGGGCCCTGGCCTGGGCGAACCCGGCGAGGGTGAGCGGGTGCACGCACGCCTCGGCGCCACCCGCGATCACTACGTCGGCGCGGCCGAGACGGATGAGATCGAGGCCCATCGCGATGGCCTCGGCTCCGGAGGCGCAGGCGCTCACCGGCGTGTGAGCCCCACCCTTGGCGCCGAACTCGATGCTCACCACGGCCGTGGGCCCGTTCGGCATCAGCATGGGGACCGTGTACGGCGAGACCTTCCGCGCGCCAGAAGACTCGAGGACGTCGTCCTGGGCGAGTGTGGTCAGCACCCCGCCGACTCCCGTGCCGATGACCACGGCAAGCCGCTCAGGCTCGACGCCCGGGGAGCCGGCGTCCGCCCAGGCCTCCCCCGCGGCGACGAGCGCGGCCTGCTGGCAGCGGTCCAGCCGCCGGGCCCGCACCCGGCCCAGCACCTCGCCGGGATCCACCCGCATCCGCCCGGCGATCCGCACGGGCAGGCCTTCGGCCCAGTCCTCCTCGATCAGGGTGACGCCGGAGCGCCCTTCCAGCAGGCCGGCCCATGTGGAGGCCACGTCCCCGCCCAGTGGCGTGGTGGCTCCGAGCCCGGTGACCGAGGCGCCCCCCGCCATTCCGTCTCCCATCGACAACCCCTTCGTTCTTTGAGACGCCCCTGGGCGATGGGGCCCCGGCGTGCTCCGGCACAACGCTTCCAGGGCTTGTCCGATCGGGCAGGTGGCTCGATCAACGAAAAAGTCATGGGAGATTTGTCGGCGAAGTCACGGTCGCGGCTGTGCCGCACGCGGCAGTGCGCGGCCGTCCGGGCGCGGCCCCGCACGCTGAACCGTGTTCATCGGCCGATGGCGGGCGGGCCTGAGGCGGGGGTAGGCGTCATGCTCCGCCGAGGCTGCCCACGCCACTCGCCGTGTCCGGGCGCACTGTCCGTGAGGGCGTAATGTGACGACGTTCGGGTGGAGGAGCGGCGCATGAGGAGACAGGGCACGTTGTCCGAGAAGCACGACCATGCGGAGCGCGGCCCCGAGGGCGGGGACCGGCTCGGCCTGCGAGCCGACTGCGGGAGCTGTTTCGGGCTGTGCTGCGTCGCGCTGCCCTTCGCGGCCTCGGCGGACTTCGCGGTCGACAAGGCCGCCGGGGAGCCGTGCGCCAATCTGCGAACGGACTTCCGCTGCGGCATTCACCAGCACCTGAGGCAGAGAGGTTTCACCGGCTGCACCGTCTACGACTGCTTCGGCGCGGGGCAGAAGGTCTCCCAGGTCACCTTCGGCGGACGGGACTGGCGGCGGAACCCGGAAACCGCGAAGCCGATGTTCGAGGTGTTCCCGGTCATGCGGCAGCTCCATGAGCTGCTCTGGTACCTCGACGAGGCGCTGACGCTGGAGCCCGCGCGGGCGATCCACGGTGACATCCGCCTCGCGCTCCAGGAGACCGAACGCCAGACACGTCTCGGCCCCGACCTCCTCATGAAACTCGACGTCGCGGCGCACCGGGGACAGGTCAATGTCCTGCTCCTACGCGCGAGTGAACTCGTACGACAGGGGGTACGGCGCGAGCCCTTCGACCACAGAGGAGCCGACCTCATCGGCGCCAAGCTCAAGGGCGCGGATCTGAGAGGCTCGGACCTCAGAGGGGCCTACCTCATCGGCGCCGACCTCAGAGGGGCCGATCTGAGGGTGGCGGACCTCATCGGCGCCGACCTCAGGGGAGCCGACCTCTCGGGCGCGGACCTCACCGGTGCCATCTTTCTCACCCAGCTCCAGGTCAACGCGGCGAAAGGTAACCGCGCCACGAAGCTTCCGCCGTCGCTCACTCGTCCGGCGCACTGGTCCGCTCTGGTCAGCCCCTCACCGCTCGTCCCTTCCCGGCCGCGGAGGAAGACCACACACCGGAAGTAATGCCCGTTCCGGTGGTCCCTGGAGCTGGCACTTCAAAGAGGGTGGGTTATCCGCCGGCGGTGGCGGCCTCAGCGGACTCACCGGGTGAGACGAGGCCCGTCTCGTAGGCGAGCACGACGGCCTGAGCCCGATCGCGGAGGGTCAGCTTGGCGAAGATCCGGGCGACATGGGTCTTCACCGTCGCCTCGCTGAGTGTCAGCGCCCGCGCCAGTTCGCCGTTGGACAGTCCCCGGCCCATCAGCGTCAGAACCTCGAGCTCGCGCGGCGTGAGCGCGGCCAGGTCGCGGTGGACGGCCGGGGTTTCCAGGCCCTGACCGGTGACGTCGCCGGCTACGACGGGGTCAAGCAGGAGATCAGCGAGGTGGTCGACTTCCTGCGCGACCCCGGCCGCTACGCCGCGGTGGGCGCCAAGCCGCCCCGAGGCGTGATCATGGTGGGCCCGCCCGGCACCGGCAAGACCCTTCTCGCCCGTGCGGTCGCCGGCGAGGCCGCGGTGCCGTTCCTGTCCGTCACCGGTTCGGCCTTCGTGGAGATGTTCGTCGGCGTGGGCGCCTCACGGGTGCGTGACCTGTTCGCCGACGCGCGCAAGCGGGCGCCCTCGATCATCTTCATCGACGAGATCGACGCCATCGGCGGCCGGCGCAGTGGGGGAGTGGTCGCCGGCGGCAACGACGAGCGGGAGCAGACGCTCAACCAGCTGCTGTCGGAGATGGACGGCTTCGACCAGAGCACCGGGATCGTCGTGCTGGCCGCGACCAACCGGCCGGAGACCCTCGACCCGGCGCTGCTGCGCCCGGGCCGATTCGACCGGCAGGTCACCGTGCCGCTGCCCAACCAGTCCGAACGGGCGGCGATCCTCGCCGTGCACGCCGAGGGCAAGCATCTGGAGCCCGAGGTCGACCTCGACGTCCTCGCCCGCGCGACACCTGGCTTCTCCGGCGCCGACCTGGCCAACCTCGTCAACGAGGCCGCCATCAACGCGGTCCGGGCCGGCCGTACGACCATCAGCGCGCACGACTTCGACACGGCCCGCGACCGGGTGCTGCTCGGCAGGCGCGAGACGTCCAACGCGCTGCTCCCGCAGGAGCGGCAGTCTGTGGCCGTGCACGAGTCGGGGCACGCCCTGCTCGCGACGCTGTGCGAGCACGCCGACCCGGTCGCGAAGGTCACCATCCTGCCCGCCGGGATGACCCTGGGCGTCACCGAGCAGCTGCCCGAGGCCGAGCGGCACCTCTACAGCGAGAGCTACCTGACCGACCTGCTCGCCGTACGGCTCGGCGGCCGGGCGGCGGAGCTCGTCGTCTTCGGCGAAGGCTCGACCGGCGCGGCCAACGACCTCGCCTCGGCCACCCAACTCGCCACCCGGATGGTCCGCGACTTCGGCCTGTCACCCGCTCTGGGCCCGGTGGGTTACTCCTCCACCAGCCTTTCGTTCCTGGGCGAGGAGGCGGAGGACTTCCGGCGCAGGCCGTACTCGGAACGGACCCAGCAGGTCATCGACGAGGAGGTGGCGCGTCTGCTGGGCGAGGCCGAGAAGCGCGCGGTCGACCTGTTGCGCACCCACCGCGGCGCTCTCGACCGGCTCGCCGCGCTCCTCATCGAAAAAGAGACGGTCGACGGCGACGCCGTCAGCGGCGTGCTCCGGGACGAGCGACCGGGCCTGGCCGAGACCGCCGATACCCCGGCAGCGGAGAGCTCGAAGGTCCCGGTGGCGGCCGAAGCTCCGGTGTCCGCGGACGCTGCCGAGGCGGCAAGCTTGGACGCCACCACCGCATAATCATCCGGGAGTGCTGACGACGTGTGCGGCGGCGTGCTTGCGGCGCGCCGCCGTACATCACCGTGTGACCCTGCGCGGCCGTGTGACCCGGAACGTGTGACCCGGAACGTGTGACCCGGTACGGGTGATCCGGTAGCTTCGGGGACCGTGACGACGGTTGACCCCTCCTACGACCTGGAACTCCTGCTTACGTCCACCGGTGGCGCCCGCCTGGTCGCCGGGGTCGACGAGGTGGGAAGGGGAGCCTGGGCCGGTCCCGTAGCGGTCTGCGCCGTGGTGACCGACCTCTCCGCGCCCCCAGAGGGCCTCACCGACTCCAAGTTGCTCGCCCCCTCGCGGCGTACGGCCCTCGCGGGGGAGATCATGTCCTGGGCCACCGGCATCGGGTACGGCGAGGCATCGGTGGAGGAGATCGACACCCTCGGCATGACCGAGGCGCTGCGCCGGGCGGCGCGACGGGCGCTCGCGGAGCTTCCCGAGAAACCCGACGCCGTCATCCTGGACGGCAAGCACGACTACCTGGGCGCCCCCTGGGCGGTCCGCTGCCAGACGAAGGCCGATTTGTCGTGCGTCTCGGTGGCCGCCGCCTCAGTGATCGCCAAGGTCCGTCGCGACGCCCTCATGGCCTCGCTCGGCTTCGAGGACTACGGCTTCGCGGACAACGCGGGCTATCCCTCCCCGGTCCACCAGAAGGCTCTGTCGTCCCTCGGCCCGACGCCGCATCACCGGTTGTCCTGGTCGTACATGGACGATCTGCCTCAATGGCGGCATCTCAAGAAACACCGCAACACCCTGGCCGGCGAGGGCCAGCTGTCACTGTTCGGGTAACCCGGGCGGCGCTTCGGGGGCGTGCCGGTCGGAGTCCGGTCGAGCGTCAGGGGTGGCCGAGGCGATACCGAGCAGGTCGAATGCCGCGGCCACGCTCCGCCTGAGCGCAGCCGGGTCACCGCCCGCGACTTCACGGCCGGCGTTGTGCTTCGTGATTCCGTCTCTGCGGGGTTGTGCGGGCCTCGGTCCGCTGAGCGCCGCGGGGCAGGTCACGCTGTTTCGGCGCTGAGGGTCTGCGCCACCGGTCGGCGGGCCGCCAGGCGTGCGGGCAGGGCGGTGAGCGCCGCCGTCGCCAGGAGAGTCGCGAGTGCGGCGCCGAGCAGCCAGGAGGAGGGAGGTTCCGCCGAATTCCTGGCGGCGAAGAGCGAGAGCAGGCCGATGCCCATAGGGACGCCGATGATGGCGCCGGGCAGGCTGGGCAGGAGCTGGGCTGTGGACAGCCCTGCGGCGATCTGTCCGGGGGTGGCGCCGAGCGTACGTGCGATGGCCATGTTCGCCCGGGCCTCCATGGCAGTGGTCCAGGTGAGCGTGATGGTGTTCACGACGGCGAGTGCGATCAGCAGGATGGTGACTGTGAGCATCAGCCGGCGGTCGTGCTCGCCCCGCAGGTTGGGCAGGGCGGAGGAGCCGTCCAGGCCGTAGCCCCTCTCCGGCTGGGCGTAGAGGGTCAGCAGGGCGACGATCGCGATCACTGTGGTGGCGGTGGAGCACGCCTGCAGCACGGCGCGGCCCGGTCGGCGGGCGGTCAGCCGCAGCCCGAGCAGCAGCGGCGTGGGCAGCAGCGCGGACAGCGCGGTGAGCCAGGGCCGGTGACGGGGCTGGTGCGCGGTGGCGGACAGCGCCGTGACGGTGGCCGTACGCATGGCCCGCAGCGTGGGACGCAGCGTGGACAGCACCGCCACCGCCACGGCGAGGACGGTCGCCGTGGCAACGGTGGCGCCGCCGGGCCCGGCCGCGTCGCCGATCCGGCTGGCGGTGGGGCTGGCGATGGCGGGCGCGATCAGGCGGGCGATCACCAGCCCCAGCGCGTCGCCGGCCAGCGCCAGCGCCAGGTACTCGGTGAGCAGGACCGTGGCGATCAGACCCGGGGCGGCGCCGACGGCCTTGAGCAGCCCGGCCCGGCGCGTCTGCTCAACGGTGCGCCCCGCGGCCAGCGCCGCCACTCCGGTGATGGCCAGGAAGCTGAGCAGCCAGCTACCGACGACCAGGATCGGCTGGGTGTCCCTGAGGATGACCATGTCCTGCTCGGCCGTGAACTGCCAGGTATGGAAGTTGACCATGAGGGTGGAGACGCGGTGGGCGTCCAGGAATGCCTGCGCCGTGGCGGGGTCACGCAGCTTAACGTCCAGGGCCAAGGCCACCGGGAGATCTTGGGACGACGCCAGGGCCCGGGCATCTGATCGGGTCATCCAGGCCAGGCCGCTGTAGTCGCTTGGCCCGCCGCCCGGCCCGATCTGCGCCGCCCAGGGGTAGATGGAGGTGGCCGCGGTCACGGCGATCCCGACGACGGGGTACGGCCGGCCGGCGATGGTGACGCGGTCGCCGACGCTGACGCCCAGCGCTGTGGCGAAGCCGCGTTCGAGGACCGTGCCGCCGGAACGAACCCACTGACCCGAGGTCAGCAGCGGCCGGTTGACCGCGCCGGGCGTCTCGCCGAAACCTTGCACCACCACCGGGGACGAGGTGGAATCGCGCGTGGTGAGGTCGGCGTAGACGATGCGATAAGGGCCATGGTGGGCGATGACTTCGGGCTCGTTCGCCAGCGAGGCCAGGGCCGAGGTCACGGCGGGGCCCGTGTCGCCGGAGAGTGCCACCACGTCCGGCCCGGCGGTGGCCGCGCGGGTCTGCTCGTACAGCGCGTCGCTCACGCCGCGCAGGGGCAGGCCCAACGCCAGGGTGGCGGTGGCCACGGTGACCGCGAGCAGGAGCACCGCGGCCTGGACCTTGTGCCGGCGCACGCCAGCCAGCACCAGACGCGCGATGAGCACGATGAAGCCCATGACGTTCAGCCCTCCAGCCCGATCAGCCCGCCGAGCCCGCGCGTGGGGGAGCCGGCCAGCCGGGCGTCGTCGACGAACATCCCGTCGCGCATCGAGACCAGCCGATCCGCGGTGGCCGCGACCCGCTCGTCATGCGTGACGATCACAAGCGTCTGTCCCGCCGTACGCAGCTCTTCGAAGATCCGCAGCGCCTCGAGGGTCGCCGTGGTGTCGAGGTTGCCGGTCGGCTCGTCGGCCAGGACGACCAGCGGTTCGTTGACCAGCGCGCGGGCGACGGCGACCCGCTGACGCTGCCCGCCCGACAGTTGCGACGGCAAGTGCCAGGCGCGGTCGGCGAGCCCGACCCGTTCCAGCAGCAGGCTCGCGCGCCGTCTGGCCTGGCGGCGCGAGCGTCCGGCCAGCAGTGCGGGCAGCTCCACGTTCTCGGCCGCCGACAACTCCTCCACCAGATGGAAGGCCTGGAAGATGAACCCGACCGATCGGCGCCGCATGCGCGCCAGAGCTCGCTCGCTCAGCGTGTCGATGCGCCGCCCGGCTACCCACACCTCTCCATCGGTAGGCCGCTCCAGGCCACCGAGCAGGTGCAGCAGAGTGGATTTCCCGCAGCCGCTGGGCCCCATTACCGCCAGCATCTGTCCCTGAGGCACCTCCAGGTCGACCTGGTCGACCGCGCGGACCCGGCTCTGCCCCTGGCCATGCGTCTTCACCAGGCCGCAGGCCCGGACCGCGGCACTTGACACGTTCATGCACCCTCAACTTCGTCATCGACCCTGGACCAGGCCCGCTCACAGGCATCCAGCCAGCGCAGGTCCGCCTGCAACCGCAGCACGACCCCTTCCAGCAGCAGGCCGGCGCCCGACCCCGCCGGCTCGGCCAGCGCCGCCTGCTGCGCCTCGCGCAAGCGGCGCAGCAGCTCCCGGCGCTGCGCCGCCACCAGCTCGACCGGGTCGGCCAGCCGGGCCGCGGCGGCAGCGGCGAGCTTGAGATGGAACTCCGCCAGGTCTGGTTTCGGCCAGCCCACCTCGGCCAGCCAGGCGGCCACCCGCTGCTGCCCGGCCGGCGTCAGCGCGTAGACCTTACGCTCCGGCCGCTCGGGCAGGCCGTCCGCCCGCTCACAGACAACAAGCCCCGCTCGCTCCAACCGGGCCAACGTCACATAGATCTGACCGCGGTTCATCGACTCGCCCAGCGGGCCGAGACTACGCCGCAGCCGAGCATGCAAGTGGTACCCGTGCGACGGCTCCTTGGCGAGCATCGCCAGCACTGCGTCCTGCATTCCACTCCCTAACGGTTGGCCAATAGATAGCGGTTATCCGTGAGAGGTGTCAAAACGCTGCACCTGGCGATCTTTTGGACCCGCCCGCCATCAGCTGAGAGACGGAGGGAAAGGCAGACTACGGCGCCGTGCGGCCGGCCTACCTATGTGAGACACCGCAGGTCCAGTTCACAATCCGTTCGCGCGATTGGTGCCGGGTGTCTGGCTGGGGTTCCTCTTGCGGTGATCGCTGGTCAGGAGAGAGGAGCACGTATCGGCCTCTTGAACGGCAAGTGACGCGGTCCGGCCAGCCAACAGGGTGAGCAGACCGTCCCTATCGGGTCGGTGAACGCCTGCCGCCCGCGGCTCATACGCCGCGACGGCGGCGTGGCGGGGGACAGGGCGGGGTCGAGCCCCGCCAGGCCGGCCCGCGGACCGTCGGCTGATTTCCTGCTCGTTGCGGCGGTTAGAGGCCCCGACTCAGTGCGTTCCGGGGCAGGTGGTGCCGTTGGCGGGCACTCTTCCGTTCAGGAGGTAGCCGTCGACGGCCCCCTGGATGCAGGCATCCCCGGTGGGGTAGGCGCCGTGGCCCTCGCCCTTGAGCGTGAGCAGCACTCCGGAGCCGAGCTGCTGGGCCAGCGCGGGAGCCCAGGAGTAGGGCGTGGCGGGGTCGCCCGTGTTGCCGATCACGACGATCGGCGGCGCGCCGGGGGCGTCGACCTTGTGGGCGTTTTCATCGCCCTCTACCGGCCACCCCGTGCATGACATGGCACGCCAGGCCAGGGTCGGCCCGAAGACCGGGGAGGCTTTCTTGAACGCGGGCAGCGCCTTGGCGATGTCCCTCTCGGTGTAGCGCTGGGGGGTGCTGGCGCAGTAGATGGCGCCGGAGACGTCGAGGTAGTTGGTGTAGTGCCCGTCGGGGCTCCGCTGGAAGAGAGCGTCCGCCAGGGACAGCAGGATCGTGCCGTCGCCGGCGGCCGCGCGCTCGATGGCCTGTGTGAGCAGGGGCCACGCGTAATTGGAGTAGAGCGCCGCGAGCACGCCGGCTTCGCCGAGGCTCTGGGTCAGCTCGCGCCCGCTGTCGGTGGCGAGCGGCCTGCCGTCAAGACCGTCCAGCAATGCGGCGATCTTCGCGGTTACCGCGTTCTTCGTCGTCCTGGCTCCCGGCTGCTGGGCGGCCCACCGGCTGTAATGGCCGAGCGCCCGTTGGAAGCCCGCCGCCTGCTCGAGGAAGAACCGCACTGGGTCAAGCTTCGTGTTGACGGCGCCGTCCAGGACGACGCGGCCGACATTGGCGGGGAAGAGGTGGGCGTAGCCGGCGCCCAGCCAGGTCCCGTACGAGAAACCGAAGTAGTTGAGCTTCCGCTCTCCGAGCGCGGCCCGCAGCACATCCATATCCCGCGCGGCGCTGACCGTGCCGACGTACGGCAGGACCTTGCCGGACCGTTTCTCGCACCCCTCGATCAAAGCCCTGCTCGCGGCGCGGAAGGCGGCCCGCTCCCCGGCGTCGTCCGGGCTGGCGTCCACCGCTGCCCAGGCGTCCTTCCACTTGTCGTCCACGCAGGTCACCGGGCTGCTCCGGCCGACCCCGCGGGGGTCGAAGCTGACCAGGTCATAGCGGGTGCCGAGCTTGGCGAACTGGGCCGCGACGCCGCCGGTGAACGCGTCGATCCCGGATGCGCCGGGGCCGCCGAAGTTGAACACCAGTGACCCGAGGCGGTGGGCCTGGTCGGTGGCCCTGACCCGGATCAGCGCGACCTGGATCGTCTCGCCGTGGGGTTCGGCGTAGTCGAGCGGCACCGTCAGCTTCGCGCACTCGAGACGTTGAGGCTGCGGTTCGCCGGGCCGGGCGACCGGCGGAGTGGGGCACGCGGCCCAGGTCAGCGGCGCCGGGTGGTACGGCTCCGCCGTACCGGCGGCCACCGCTCCGCCCTGCCCGGAGCCGGTGATCGCGCCGGCCGCGAGGACTATCACTCCCGTCGTCGCGATGGACGCGCTCAGGCGATTGATGATCGATTTGCCAGTGAACAGCACGAGCTGTTCTCCTTTCCGTTGGAAGGCATGCGCGCGTAAGGACACGCCCGAGGGCGTGGTGTGCGGCTTTCCATCTCGTGGGCTGCCGAGTTGCCGCTCGGCGGCCCACATCACAATGGTCTTCGAGTGCGTTTCAGCGCTACGCGCCTGAACGCGACGACCTATCTCAGGCTTATTCCTGGAGTTCCGGAAGTTCCCGCAGGGATTTCTCCGAGAAGTTCCTCAAGCGTTCCAGCTGGTCCCAGTGATGGGCGATGCGCTCCTTGCCGATCGCCGTCAGCGTGACATTCGTGTTGGGCTTCCTGTTCACGAATCTCTTCTCGATTGTCACCAGGCCCGCCTCTTCGAGCTTGGTGAGGTGGCTGGAGAGATTTCCCTTGGTCAGCCTCGTGGCGCGCTGCAGGAAGACGAAGTCGGCGTCTTTCACCGAGGACAGCACCGTCAGGATCGCCAAACGGCCCGGCTCATGGATCAGCCGATCGAGGATCGGTTCGTCGTCGTTATTCCCCGGCATCGCTGTTCCCGTGGTCCAGGTCGCCTGCGGGCCCGAAGGTGCGCCTGAGTGCGCCGTGGTCGAAGATCCCCGTCGCGATGGTGGCGATCCCCGCGAGGATCAGACCCACGTTGATCTTGGCGTCGGCTCCCACGCGGCCCCAGATCGGCACCAGGCCGGCCACCAGCAGAGAACCGCAGATGATCACGTGGTGCGCTCTCAGCCGCACTTTGACGGCGTAGGCGAACAGCATGATCAGAGCGAACGCGGTCGCCGTCCCGCTGACCGGCAGATCTGACGTCCAGTCCAACCGCACCCCGCCGACGACCACCGCCGCGTCGACGAGGGTGACGACGACGGCCCTCACCTGCGCCGTCGTTGACGGAGTGACCCGCCCGTAATTCGCGCTGTAGTAGCGCGTGATGAGCAGATATGCCGCCCCCGCCAGGACCATCGCGCCCACGAACACCCAGACGTGACGTAGCGGGCCCCATTGCAGATTGCTCAGCCCGGCGAGGACTAACAAGATCCCCGCCGGAATGGAGAGAAGACCTCGCATATAGGAGTAGATCACCGCCGCGGACTCCAGGCTCTTGCGTTCCATCTTCCCACCCTCCCAAACTTGTTGGTCCTGCAAACCGTACCTCTCAGCGCCACATCTGCCAACCAGTTTGTAGTACAAACCTTGAAGCCTGTCGGACGGCTTGGCCGCGGCTGCCGGCCGCGCGTGGTCCCCGAGTGGACTTCGCGCCAGGCCGTACGGCCGGGGGCATGGGGCTGCCTCATGCCGTCGTGGTCGTGAAGGGTGCGCAATGATCGTCGGCATGCGTGATGACCTTGTGCTGGCCCAGCGAGCCGCCGTTGCCGGCGCGGCGGTGGGGCTGCGGTATTTCGCACGCGTTCAGGAGCTTGCCCGGCAGCAGAAGGCCGATGGCTCGGTGGTCACCGAGGCGGACCTGACCGTGGAGGAGGAGGTCCGCCGTGTGTTGCGCGCCGAGCGACCGGCTGACGCCTTCATCGGGGAGGAGACCGGTGAGCTCGGCCAGGGGCGGCGACGCTGGATCCTCGACGGCATCGACGGAACGCTCGTCTTCGTCCAGGCCGACGATCGCTGGCAGACGTTGATAGCCCTGGAGGAGGACGGTGAAGTCGTCATCGGGGTCGCGGTCGTTCCGGCCCAGCGGAGGCTCTGGTACGCCGCGCGCGGCCAGGACACTTTCGTCGCCGACCTCGTTGATGGGCGGGTGAGCGGCGAACGGCGTCTGCGGGCGGGGAAGCCGCCCTCGGCGCTGCGCTCGTGCCGGGTGGCGGTCCTCCCGCCGATCGACATGATCCCCGCGCGATATCGGCCCGAGGTGGACCGGCTGGCGGACGCCGCCGTGGTGACCGGCTGGTCCGCGCACGGCGCGCTACTGGTGGCTTCGGGGGAGCTGGACATGGCGGTGCAGGTTGGCGGCAAGCTCTGGGACTACGCCCCGCTGTCGCTGATCGTGACCGAGGCCGGAGGCCGTTTCAGCGGGGATCGCGGGCAAGGGCATCCCGTCACCGGCACAGCGGTCTTCTCCAGCGGTGGGGCGGTGCACGTGGCCGCCTGCGCCATCGTGGCCGGCGGCACAGGCGGATGATTACGGGCCCCGACCGGACCGGCCGGGTCAGCGGGCGAGCAGCGTCGAGACCACTGCCACGATCACGAACAGGGCGAGCAGGATGCCCAGGCCGATGAGAAGGCCTGACCGGCCGGAAGGGCTCTGGCTCCTATGGGGATCCCGCAGGTCGATCACGACGGTCTTGGCGATCACATCGTGGAGGCACCGCCTGTCGGAGTCCGCGAAGATCCACAGCGCGTCGACGAGATAGAGAACCGGCCCGAGATAGGGGATCCCCGTCAGTAAGGGGTGGACGAGCGCCCGCAGCCCGGAATCGCGAATGCCGGGCGCTTCCCCGGTCGCGCTGGACACGACTTTCAGCCGGCAGAGCCGCTTTCCGAGCGTCTGGCCCCACCGGGCGTGCAGCAGCCAGAAGTAGATGGTGAAAAGGATGGTCCCGGCGACCTGGACCGGCCACCCGGGGTGTCCTGTGTAGGGGTCCAGGAAAGTGGTCAGAACAGACCTTCCAGAGGCTGAAGTCTCCCTGTGAAGGGGCAATGTCAATGGCGCGGTGGCGAGAGCGTAAATCACTCCGTCAATGAAGTGAGCGGCGAATCGATGACGCCTGGCGGCGAGAGGCTTCGCCACACGCGGGAGGGAGGTGATCGTCACGCGGGCCAGTGTGCCGGAAGTGGTCTGACGCCGGAAGTGGTCTGACGCCGGAAGTGGCGCAGCGCGCCCTATCGGGCCGGCTTGGTGTCGTAGTCGTGCCGGGCCTGGTCGACTCTGCCGAGGTTCGTGGTGGCCCATTCCGCGAGATGGGCGAACAAAGGGGCGAGGCTGCGGCCCAACTCGCTGATCTCGTACTCCACCCGAGGGGGGATCTCCGGGTGGTACGTGCGCACGATCAGGCCGTCGCGTTCCAGTTGGCGAAGCCTCTGGGTCAACACCTTCGGCGTGATCGTGGTGATCCGTCGTTCCAGCTCAACGAACCGCTGCCGGCCGTGCGCGTGGAGGGTCCACAGGATCGGCGTGGTCCACCGGCTGAACACGATGTCCACGACCGGGCTGATCGGACAGGCAAGCTCGGGATCGGTCGTCGCGGTCGTCGTCCAAGGTGCGCTGCCGTCCACGTGGATCCCTCTGACATAGCCACTTTCCTCTAGGTACCTACTATATCTGCGGTGTTAGCGTCGCCGGGGTCGCGGTGAGGCCACCCCGCTTCGCGACGTTCTCGCCCCACTCGGGGCGTGGACCACCACGATGAACCACCTGGGAGCTTTTCATGATCGTAGTGACGGGAGCGACCGGCAACGTCGGCCGATCGCTCGTGCGGGCCCTCGCGGCAGCCGGTAAAAACGTGACGGCGGTGTCCCGCCGGGTCTCCGGCGGGGACGTGCCGGAAGGCGTCCGGCACCGGCAGGCCGACCTGACCGCACCCGAGAAGCCTCCGGGCCGTCTTCGACGGCGCTGACGCGCTGTTCCTGCAGAACGGCGGCGCCAGTGCGCATCTGCTGAGCCCGCGGGACATCCTCGACGTCGCCAAAGCCGGCGGAATCAGACGGGTCGTGTTGCTGTCCTCCCAGGGAGTCGCGACCCGGCCGCAGTCGGCCTCCCATGGGGACGTGGGACGATCCATCGAGGACGCCGTCCGCCAGTCGGGCTTGGACTGGACGATCCTGCGGCCTGGCGGCTTCAACTCCAACACCTACGCCTGGGCCGAGTCGGTCCGTGCCCAACGGACCGTCGCCGCGCCGTTCGGTGACGTCGGCCTGCCGACCATCGACCCGGCCGACGTCGCGGAAGTCGCCGCCGCCACCCTGCGCGAGGACGGTCACGCCGGGCGGATCTACGAGCTGACCGGGCCCGCCCTTACGACACCCCGGCAACAAGCCGAG
Source organism: Planotetraspora sp. A-T 1434 (assembly GCF_025420585.1). Classification (GTDB taxonomy): domain Bacteria; phylum Actinomycetota; class Actinomycetes; order Streptosporangiales; family Streptosporangiaceae; genus JAOEGB01. The sequence goes on from NZ_JAOEGB010000005.1 coordinate 296,057, forward strand.
GCGCTCGGCGACGCGCTGGGCGAGCCGATTCGGTTCGCCGAGCTGACCCGCGACGAGGCCCGCGCGCAGATGCTGCGGTTCATGCCGGAGCCCGTGGTCGAGACCACCCTCGCCATCCTCGGCGAGCCCACTCCAGCCGAGCAGCGTGTCAGCCCCGACGTCGAGCGGGTCCTCGGCCGCGCGCCCCGCACCTTCGCCGACTGGGCCCGGCGCAACACCGCCGCCTTCCGGTAGGACCTGAGCTGCCGGCCTGGGCCTGACCGCCGGAGAACACCCGAACGAAACCGGCCGCCAAGGGCGCTCGATGGCGGCGTCGCCACGCGTCGCCGCCGCCATCCGTCGTGTAGCCGTCCGTAACGGTCGCTACGCAAGAGGGTTTCCGGAGGGGCAGGCTTGATCCATCACCGGTGAACCAGCGCTGCGACGTCGGCGAACAGCCGGTCATGGGCGGCGGCCTCATGAGAGGTCAGGTCCATGTTCTGGATGAACCCGTGCACGAGTCCGGCCTCCTGCCGGTGCACCACGCGCGCACCTGCCTGGGCCAGCCGCCGGGCGTAGGCGTCGCCTTCGTCGCGCAGTGCGTCATGCTCGGCGGTCACGATGAGTGCGTCCGGCATGCCGTACAGATCGGACGCCAGAAGAGAGCTCGCCTGAGGGCGCACGGCGGGATCAGGGGTCCACTGCGCGACGGTCCAGGCGAGGAAGTCGGCGTCGAGCCCGTGTCCGGAGCCCTTCTCCTCGACACTGGGCTGCGACAACGTCAGGTCCGTGTTGGATCAAATAAGGATTTGTACGGCAGGCAGCGGCTCCCCGGCATCCCGCAGCCGCAGGCAAGCCATGGTCGCCAGGTAGCCGCCCGCGCTGTCGCCGGCGATCGCGACCGGCTGGGCCCAGCGCACCACCTCGGCCACGTCGTCGATGGCCGCGGGGTACGGATGCTCAGGCGCCAGCCGATAGTCCACCGCCAGGACTTCCACGTCACAGGCGTCGGCGATGCGCCGGCAGGTCCGGTCATGGGTGTTCAGATCACCGATCACCCAGGCGCCGCCGTGCGCGAACACCATCAGCGGCCGCTTCTCGCCCGAAGGCCGGTAGTGGCGCAACGGCAGGCCGTTCGGGCCATCCGCTCCCGAAGATGTCCCCAACCCCAAAGTAGGTCTTGATTGCACCGTGGTGCCTCGCAGACCTCATAGCGGTCTCACGGTAGGAGCGCCAGAGCCTCCTCGGTGTTGTGCTCGGCGATCGACTGCATGAACGACCGGTCGGGGAAGTCTCCGTCGAGGAGGCGCAGCGGACCGGCCACCAGCGACAGGCGCATCGCGAGCATGAACAGATCGATGCGTTGCGGATCGAGACCGGGCTGGGACAGTGCCGCGTATCGCTCGCCGAAGCGGAGCTGGAGGAAGACGTGCTCCCACTCCACGTCGAAGTACATCAACCCCTCGATGTCGATCAATACAGCGTGTCCGTCACCGTCGACCAGGACGTGGTCAGGACCCAGCTCTGAGTGGATCAGCCCGTACTCCGCGCGCGGGGTCACCCGTGCAGCCAGTTCCTGCAGCCGGTCGCCCAACGCGCCGGCTGCTGCTGCGATCCTGCTGCCCCGGTCCGCCGCCTCCTCCAGGTCCCGCAACGCACGTTTGAGCACCAGGGCCTCACACGAGGCGCCGCCCGCTGTGACGTTCTGCTCCAGCAGGTCTACCCGGCCATACCGGGGGCCGTGGTGGCGGTGCATCACCTTGAGCATCCCGGCGAGGTCGCCCAGGGCAGCCGCCGCACGGGCGGGATCAGTGTCGAAGAGCCCCTCGAGCGGGCCGCCACAGACGTCCTCGACCACGGCGACATCGCCGGGTGCGGGACTGTAGAACTTTCCGGGACAGACCTACAGGGGAGCTAGAGCGGCGTCCGAGGTGGCGGTCTGGAGCAGCTCGCGCGACGGGC